>NZ_AP018437.1:2400000-3519887 GCF_003966975.1 Pelolinea submarina | reverse complement strand
CGAATCTAAAAAATTAAAATGTCCCGGAAAAAAATCGGGACATTCATATCAAGCGGATTTACAAATTTTGGAATTAGAAAATTCAACTGGCAGACAACATTATCCCGGCTGCCCTGCGCCCCAGCTCCACTGCGTAATTGGTGCCGCGATCCCAGGGATAAACCTGGCTCATGCTTGCGAAGTATAGATTGGAAATGGGGGTTTGAATGGCAGGAAGCTTTTCCGAATGATTCACGCCCGGAACGGGTTGGGCGTAAGGCGCGCGGAACAACCAACTTTTCTGCAGCCAGTCTGTTTGAAAATCAGGATTGATACGCTTCAAGCTGGGCAGGAAGCGCGCGACCATTTCTTCCTTGGTGAGCGAAAAATACTCGTGTGAATTTTCCAGGTAATCACCGCAGTAGATCAGGTGTTCTCCGTTGTAGTGTTCGGGTGCCAGAAAATTGGTATGCTCTACCAAAGCCAGGAAAGGGAAACCGGAGGACTTGGGCAGGTTGAACCAGTAATAGCCCTTCTTGGAAAGGGGCTTCTTGATAGACAGGATCAAAACCACTGCGCCGATATTTTTCAGGCTGGTGAGCTTTTGTTTATAGACCTCATCCAAACTGGGGGTTAATTTGGCCAGCAGGAATGGCGGGACGGTAGCCAATACCTGATCGAATATCGCTTTGCCGTTTTCCAGGCTCAATTCAATTTGGCCGTTTTCCAGCGGCTGAATGCCGCGAATACCGGTGTTGAAAGAAAAACGTACGCCTTTTTGAGAAAGGATTTCCGCGAATTGGTCCAGAAAAGCCTGAAATCCGCCATTGAAAGTTCCCAACTTGGGAGTGCGCGCCTTGAAGCGCGCCCAAAACCAGGCCATATTGACATCCTGGTAATGCGAGCTGAATTTGCCCACCAGCATGGGTTCCAGCATGGTGGAATAAACCTTTTCACCGTAATACTTTTTCATCCATTCGTGCGCGGTATATTTTTCCAGCGGCTGCCATTTAGCCAGGTAGCGCAAAAAGACCGTCACAAATCCGAAGCGCATCTTCCCGAAGAAAGACAACCCCGGGAATTTAAGTGCAGCAATGGGGGTATCAAACGGGTAGAAGTCACCGTCGTAATACATAACGGTAGTGGGTTGGTGAAACTCCACTTTATCGCTCAAGCCAAGCTCATTGATTAACGAGAGAATCGCATGGTCGCTTTGGAACCAGTGATGGTAGAACTTTTCCAGTTCCCAATCCCATTCAGGTTCTTTGAAACCGGCGGCCAATCCGCCCGGACGGCTTTCTTGTTCAAAGACGGTGACTTGATGCCCGGCTTGGACCAGGTCATATGCGGCGGCCAGTCCACCCGCGCCTGCACCGATGACAGCAATGTTTTTCATACTTCCCTATCCTTCCTTTTCCGCTCTGGCGGTTTCCAGCTCCTTGCTCCAATTCAATCCTTCGCGCGCGAAGAAGTAAGCACCCAGTAATGTCACCGGCAGCCACAAGGCCGCGTGCAAAACCAGCGTGTAGCCGGCTGCCAATGATTTGTCAATACCGTAAGCGCTCATCAACGCGATGCCGGGCGCATCGAAGGTACCGATGTAACCAGGGGCCGAAGGCAAAGTGGTGGACAGGTTCAAGATACCGTTCATCAACATCAGGCCAAAGAAACTGACCTGCATGGGAAAAGCGCGCATTACTACCCAATAAACACTGGTTTCCAGCAGCCAGATAACCACTGAGGTTCCTAGAACAATCGACAGGCTTTTCCAGGAATTCAATGCTTCAATACCTGTGATAAAGCGCAGCCCGATGTTGAGGATCTTTTCATGCCATTTTTGCGGGAAGATTTTGGCTACCCAGCGGATAAATGTTTCGGTTTTATGCGGAAATTTCGCGGCCAGCAGGAAGAACAACAGCGCGCCGATGAAAGCTACGGAGCCCCAAAGCGCCAGTGCGCGAATGCTGCCGACAAAACCCGAAGAATCGGTTAATTTGTTTAGTTCAGTCAGGTTGAAAAAAATGAATCCCAGCATAACAACCCCGTCAATAATGCGTTCCACAATGATGCTTGCCAGGGATGCGGAGATGGAGATATCGTAGCGGTGCTTGAGCACAATCGAGCGCAGCAGCTCGCCGGCACGGGCTGGGAAAATATTGTTGCCCATATAGCCGATGGCAACTACCGGAAATACCTCGTTAGTTTTCAGGTGTTTGATGGGCCGCAGCAGATAATTCCAGCGCAGGGAGCGGAACCAGACCGAAGTGAAGTAAATGGGCACCACGGCCAAGAGCCACGTCATGTTTGCGGATTTCACTGCAGAAAAGACCTGGTCGAATTGGAGGCCGCGTAATGCCAGGTAAAGAAACAGTGCACTTACCAGAAGACTGACCCAAAAATACCATCGTTTCATAATTAAATACCCTCATGAGTTGGCTCGTGTCGATAAGTCATTTTATGAATAGCGCTGTATATTCCGATGCAAATTATAAAAAATGGACAGACGAAAAATTAGCTGTCCATTTTTTCTTTACTGCTGCTCTTGGGCTTTTCCGCCTCGTGTTTGGTGCTGTCCGCTGCCTCGGCTTTTTCTTTTTCTTCTTTTTTAGCTCTGCTTGGAAAATTGGCACCTGAACTGGAGCGGTGATCGGTGGAATAAAAACCGGAACCTTTATAGATAACACCTACCGGCGTGTAGACCTTATGCAAGCTATCTTTGCCGCATTCAGGGCAGCGTTTCAGCGGTTTATCTGAAAATTTCTGCTGTTGTTCAAATTGAAAATCACATTCGTCACAGTGATATACGTACACTGGCATAGTAGCAACCTCGGCAACCATTATATATTGAAATACTTTTCGAGGTCATGATTATAAGTCAAATATGCTTAACTTGCGTAAGAATTATATAAAAACAACACGGTAATTGTATAATCAGGAAAAAGTTCACAGGAGTTGAAAATGTCCGAAGCGCGTACTGTAAGAGCACCCCGTGGGACTCAATTGACGTGTAAATCCTGGCTGATTGAGGCCCCTTACAGAATGATTCAAAATAACCTTGACCCGGAAGTAGCCCAGCGCCCTGAAGATTTGGTTGTGTATGGCGGCCGCGGCCAGGCTGCCCGCAACTGGGATTGCTTTGATGCTATCCTAAAATCGCTGCGGGAATTGGAAGAAGATGAGACCTTACTGGTTCAATCCGGTAAACCGGTTGGTATTTTTAAGACCCACAAAGATGCTCCCAAGGTACTGATTGCCAATTCCAACCTGGTGCCTCATTGGGCCACTCAGGAGCATTTTGACAAACTGGTGGCGGATGGCCTGATGATGTTCGGCCAGATGACCGCCGGGTCATGGATCTATATTGGCGCGCAGGGCATCCTGCAAGGGACCTATGAAACATTGGCGTCCCTGGCAGTCCAACGCGGCTGGGGTTCGCTGAAAGGCAAGTTTGTGCTGACCGCCGGTTTAGGCGGCATGGGCAGCGCCCAGGCCCTGGCCATCACCATGAACGAAGGCGCCGGCCTGATTGTGGAAGTCGACCCGGAACAAGCCAAGTGGCGCAAAGAGATCGGCTACTTGGACACCATCGCGGGCGACATTGAAGAAGCGCTCAGCTTGGTGCTGGAAGCCAAAGAAAAGCAGATTCCGCGCTCGGTCGGCCTGGTGGGAAACGCCGCCGAGGTTTACTCGGCCCTGCTGTCCAGCGGTGTCATCCCCGATGTGGTCACCGACCAAACTCCCGCCCATGATTTCCTTATGTACGTTCCGACCGGCCTGAGCATTGCAGCGGCCGACGAGCTGCGCAAGCGCGACCCAAAGGAATATACCCGCCGATCGGTCGATTCCATGACGGAACACGTCAAAGCTATGCTGGAGTTCCAGAAGCGCGGCGCGGAAGTTTTTGATTACGGCAACAACATTCGCCAGCGTGCTTTTGACAACGGCCTCGAAAATGCCTTTGATTTCCCCGGTTTTGTTCCGGCCTATATTCGTCCGTTGTTCTGCGAAGGCAAAGGCCCCTTCCGTTGGGTGGCATTATCGGGCGACCCGGAAGATATCTACCGCACCGATGAAGCTATCATGGAATTGTTCCCCGAAGACGAACATCTGCATCGCTGGTTGAAGATGGCCAAGGAGCAGGTGGCGTTCCAAGGCTTGCCCTCGCGCATTTGCTGGCTGGGTTATGGCGAACGCGCCCGCGCCGGTCTGAAGTTCAACGAGATGGTTGCCAGTGGTGTGCTGAAAGCCCCCATCGTAATCGGCCGCGATCACCTGGATTCCGGTTCGGTGGCTTCACCTAATCGTGAAACGGAAGGCATGCGCGATGGTACGGACGCGGTCAGCGACTGGCCGATCCTCAATGCGCTCATCAACGCCGTCGGCGGCGCTACCTGGATATCTTTCCATCACGGCGGTGGTGTGGGAATCGGTTTCAGCCAGCACGCCGGTATGGTGGTGGTGGCTGATGGTACGCCCGAAGCCGCGGCGCGCCTGGAGCGGGTGCTTACCACCGACCCGGGCATGGGCATCCTTCGTCACGCGGACGCCGGTTACCCGGAGGCCATTGCAGCGGCCAAACGCAACGGCATCAAGATTCCCATGATGAAATAGAACAAACTTATTGAATTTGTCGAAGCATATAGGGCGCTATTCTATGAGCGCCCTATTTTTATACTATCTACGTCATCCTGGCTGAGATTCTTCGCCTGCGGCTCAGAATGACAGATTTACAAAGAGCCCCAAATTAAATAAAAAAAACCGCAAGCTGAGCATGTCGAAGCCTACGGTTTTCTCGGGTCAGGTTCGAATTTAGGGCAGTGTGTTGTTGGCTGCCCAGTCCCCGCCCAGCGTGACGCGGATGTCAGCGCCAGCGGTCGGGTCGTAAGAGTTCCAGATATTCGCGGAAGCTACACCCATCAGGGTGGACAGGAAATTGACCGTATACGGTTTACCGTCGAAGATTTCAATCTTGGTGGCGGGAGTGTAATCCACATCGGCCACTTGAATAACGCTAATGCCCTGGCTGGTCAGATAATCGGAGGTACGGGTACCCAGGCTGCTGTCACCGCTGCCGTTCCAGATGACAACGCCGGCGGCTTCATCTTTGACTAATGAGGAACCACTGCTGGCTACTGCCATGGGTGACATTGTTCCGCCCCCGGCGAATACCTCGTCGCGCAGCGCACGGATCTTATCTGGTATGGGTTTCAGAATAGCCTCACCGTCCGGTGAGGTGGCTTGAATGACCATTTCGTAATTAATCACAGCACGTGAAATGTTATCCGAGTTTAATGATAAAGCCAGAACACCCAGCTTTACCGCGTCATCAACATTCATATTGGTGGAAATTCCGGATGATAAATCCTGGTAAATTGCCGGGATTTTCGAAATGAAGGTCGGCAGGTCCTGATATTTCAAGATTCTCTTGCGGAAAGCTAGAATCAACTGCTGCTGCCGGCGAGCGCGATCGACATCGCCGCCGGAAGTGTGGCGTTCGCGAGCGTAAGCCAGAGCTAATGCGCCATCCAGAACGTATTTCTGGCCGGCAACCAGGGTTTGTTCTTCACCGCCTCCGAATTTTTCAACGACAACATCTTGATCGGGGATGAGTTCAACACCGCCAACTTCGTCAATAATGTCTATCACGGTGTAGAAGTCCATCACAACATAGTAAGTGATCGGAACGCCGATAAACTGCTCCACGGTCTGGCGGGCCAGCTCAGGGCCGCCGCCGGGCAGGCTGTAGGATTCGCCGTCAAAATAAGCCTCATTGATACGGCCGTAATCGAACCCGGGTATGTTGACCCACAGGTCGCGCGGCAGAGACATCATGGCTGCGGTTTTATTAACCGGGTCAATGGTTAACAGCATCATGGTATCGCTGTGCGGTGTTTGACCGGCGCGCCAGTCGTTATAGTCGAGACCCAGCAGCAAAATCGTCACGCGGCTGGATCCATCCCAGGGTTCCGGTGTGGAAACCGCTGCCGATTGACTCATGCCTGATGAAGGTGACTCTGCAGTTCCGTTATTATTGAGCAGGTTCTCGAGCACCGGAGCACCGGGCAAGTCGAGAATGGTCATGGTTGAAGTTAGATTGCGTACGGAATTAAATGCGACTACCCCTGTGACAAGGGCCAGGACCACGAACAAGGAAAAGAATATCTTGGTCAGGCTATCCATGGCTTTGAATTTAAGAGATATGCGTTTAAAAAAGTTTTTCATGGGACAGATAATATCCTTTTAAAATAATCAACAAATAGGTTTGTTGCAAGAAAAGGACCAATTAGATTGGCTAAGATTGAGGTCTGGGCGGTGGGATGGGTAAATCTTCATTCTTGGTGTCTACCCACTTGTCGCCTTCGTCAATCAGCATAACAGGGATATCCTCAACAATAGGATACTTCCTGCCGCAGTCCTGGCAGATCAACCAGGTATTTTTATATGTTTCAAGCCGCCCCTCTTTTTCCCGAACGCAAGCCGGGCAACGTAAAATGTCCAGTAAATCCTTGCTGACCATTTAATCTCCTTTCAGATACACAAACAATATTGGATTTTACCACTACGAGATTAGTTGATTATCATTCATCTTTGCTGTTCGCGGGAATACCCTCGGTGCCCGGCCCGTATTCATAGACTGCGCGCCAGGGTTCGTAATGCGTGTCGAAGGAATCCTGGAACATCAACGCATCGCCCAGGTAAACAGAGCGATCCACTCGTATGTCTGCCCCGTCCGCTTCCCACTCCACTTGTTCAATTTCGCCGGAGGATAATTCGGGATTTTCCCGGTAAAGAGGTTTCTCCGGTTTCTCGACGTCAGTCGGTCCGGTGGTTTGCCAATTGACCGTACGCCCGTCCCAGGTGGAATAAAACTTCCAGGTAATGCGGCTTGCGGATGGATCAACATAAGTTTCCATCAGTAGCCAGTAAGGCGTGTCATTCTCGAATTTCAAATCGATGATGGGCACGTACACAGTGGCGTCCAACCCGGCCAGGTCATTGTCGCGTTTGTTTCCGGCTGTTTTTTCATAATAGGAAACCCGGTATGCGTGCGGATGTCTTTCAGTAATGGGGAACCCGCTGAAGAATGCGGTCCGGAATAGGGTGGTGCTCACCTGGCAAACCCCGCCGCCTACACCCTCGATGGTCTGGCCGTTGTAGATAATCAACGCCTCGGCATAACCATTATCCAGCGTGATCTCATCCATGACCTCGGCCATTGAGAAAGTACTGTTTGGCGGAACTAATAACCCGTGGAATTGAGCTGCGGCGGTCTGGATGTTTTGAACACGGGCGCTGCTGGATCCGTAAAAATAAGAACTCTCACTGTGGACCAATTCAGTGATGCCCAGGTCGGCAGTTTGCGCGGAGTCACTAACCTGCGGCTGCTGGATGGCAATTGAAACTGGGGCGCTGGTCTGTCCTTGCGCCAGCGCGGATTGGACGTTTGCGGCGGTGGATGCAAAATCAAGCTGCCGGCCGGTCACACCCGGAGTCAATAAATCTAATTGACGGGTCTCGTCGTTAAAAATAAAACGCGGGTTTTTGGTCTTAATATCCACCTGGCTGGACAGGTTGGAAAGATAAGCATCCAGATAATCCTCTTTCAATTGCGGTACCATTCTGGTTTGGCCGTCCTCCTGCTGTGTCTCGAAGGTTAGCATCGGCGCCAGGTCTTCCGGCAAAATCTTCCATTCGGTAGCCGGCTCGGTTGGGCTGGCGGCTAAAACCAGGCTGAAAGGTTGATCCAGGATTTTTTGGGCCATGTTGGCGTAGGGGCTGGCATCCATGATCTGGGGTTGGGTCTGTGTCACGGTGAGAATAACCTTTTCCAGATTCAATTGTTCCACCTGTGCTGCGATTTGATCCAGGCTGGCCGCGATATCCAGTTGTTGCCCGTTTTGCCCCAATTGGGATACCACCTGGGTTCCCTGAAGGCTCAACTGCGCTTCAATAGCGGGATGGTCGTATAGTTGGCCGATTTGCTGGAGATATCGAACCGCAGTGGGCTGGTCAAAAACGATGGTGGGGGTCAAGTTGTTGGCTGAAGAGCTGTTATTCATGCGGTAGACCAGCCATGAACCGAAGGCGCCTTTTCGGCCAAAATTGTAAGCCTCCTGGACGGAAGCGGATATTTCCAGGCGGATCCCCAATTGTTCAGGCTCGACCTCGATCGGATTGCTGCCGTACCATAAATGGATTTTTCCATCCGGAGTTAATTTAAAGTTACTCGAAAGATAGAAAGCGGCTTGTTCCTGGTTCAACCCGCCAACGTTTACATCGGCAATATGAATACCGGGGAAGATGCGTCCGGCATACCAGACCTGATAAACACCGATTACGGTGAAAGCAATCGTGAGAAAAAGTACCATCCCGAGCAGTAAAACAGTGATGGTTTTAACCAGCAATTGCCAGAAAGAAAACGATTGGGAAGAGGATGAGGAGCTCATGTCGGAAAAATTATAGCATCACAAGTGCTATATATAAGGAAAAGTAATTAATTGTCTTACAAACCTTAAAATATCCGTTTTTGATTTTTTGCTGCCTTGACATATATGCGCACAAGCCTTAGAATATTGGAACAGTACAGAGTTACTTCAAAGCATTTGCCCCATAAGCAAATCATTTACAACCGAAGAGCTGAAGTGTGCCGGAGAGGCCTAAGCGAACAAAAGAGCCGGTGTTTGCCATGAAAGTCGGAGAACATCGGATTTTTTTCCGCGAAAACCCTTGACATGAACAAGGGTTGTGATAAAATCTGCCTCTCGATGTTTACGGGACTTTAACAACTGAAGAGTGAAAGGAAGATTACCTGACGTTCTATTGAGTAATACACTTTTTCGTAAACAACACCAGTTATGGTGTTAGTTTTTGCGGAGAGTTTGATCCTGGCTCAGGATGAACGCTGGCGGCGTGCTTAATACATGCAAGTCGAACGAGGAACTTTTGTCTTCGGATGGAGGTTTCCTAGTGGCGAACGGGTGAGTAACGCGTTGGTGACCTGCCTCGAAGTGGGGGATAACAGTTCGAAAGGACTGCTAATACCCCATGGTATCTATAGGGTTAGAGACCTGTTGATTAAAGGAGTAATCCGCTTCGAGAGGGGCCTGCGTCCCATCAGCTTGTTGGTAGGGTAAAAGCCTACCAAGGCTATGACGGGTAGGGGACCTGAGAGGGTGGCCCCCCACAATGGCACTGAAACACGGGCCATACACCTACGGGTGGCAGCAGTAGGGAATATTGGACAATGGGCGAAAGCCTGATCCAGCAACGCCGCGTGCGCGATGACGGCCTTCGGGTTGTAAAGCGCTTTTAGAGGAGATGAGAAAGGACAGTATCCTCTGAATAAGCCTCGGCGAACTACGTGCCAGCAGCCGCGGTAAAACGTAGGAGGCTAGCGTTATCCGGATTTATTGGGCGTAAAGCGCGTGCAGGCGGTCTAGTTAGTTGGATGTGAAAGCTCCTGGCTTAACTGGGAGAGGTCGTTCAATACTGCTAGACTAGAGAATGGGAGAGGGAGGTGGAATTCCGGGTGTAGTGGTGAAATGCGTAGATATCCGGAGGAACACCAGTGGCGAAAGCGGCCTCCTAGACCACTTCTGACGCTAAGACGCGAAAGCTAGGGTAGCAAACGGGATTAGAGACCCCGGTAGTCCTAGCCGTAAACGATGTGGACTTGGCGTTGGCGGAGTTAAATCTGCCAGTGCCGAAGCTAACGCGATAAGTCCACCGCCTGGGGACTACGACCGCAAGGTTAAAACTCAAAGGAATTGACGGGGACCCGCACAAGCAGCGGAGCGTGTGGTTTAATTCGATGCTACACGAAGAACCTTACCAAGGTTTGACATGTAAGTGGTAGTGATCTGAAAAGTGAACGACCCTTCGGGGAGCTTACACAGGTGCTGCATGGCTGTCGTCAGCTCGTGTCGTGAGATGTTCGGTTAAGTCCGCTAACGAGCGCAACCCTCACTGTGTGTTACATGTGTCACACGGGACTGCCGGTTTTAAGCCGGAGGAAGGCGAGGATGACGTCAAGTCAGCATGGCCTTTATATCTTGGGCTACACACACGCTACAATGGTCTGTACAATAGGTTGCCAAGCCGCGAGGCGGAGCCAATCCTAAAAGCAGGCCTCAGTTCAGATTGCAGGCTGCAACCCGCCTGCATGAAGATGGAGTTGCTAGTAACCGCAGGTCAGCTATACTGCGGTGAATACGTTCCCGGGTCTTGTACACACCGCCCGTCACGTCATGGAAGCTGGCAACACCTGAAGCCGGTATCCTAACCGCAAGGAGGGAGCCGTCGAGGGTGGGGTCGGTGACTGGGACGAAGTCGTAACAAGGTAGGTGTACCGGAAGGTGCGCCTGGATCACCTCCTTTCTAGAGAAACCGATTGACTGCTTTCGGGCAGTCGGTCTACCGCCTCCAATCTTAACCGAAGAAGAGGCAAACGATAGAATGTCGGACTTCCTTTCACTCCTGAGTTGTTGAGGTGCCATAAGGGCCTTTAGCTCAGCTGGTTAGAGCGCGCCTCTGATAAGGGCGAGGTCTCAGGTTCGAGTCCTGAAAGGCCCACCTCAAGATTTGACTTGGGGATGTAGCTCAGCTGGGAGAGCGCTGCCTTTGCAAGGCAGAAGTCAGGGGTTCGAGTCCCCTCATCTCCATCAAGATGAATAGGAGCGTTTTTGGTCGAATTAGGTAACGCAATATTATAAGAATACACAAGACACACCGTAGGATGATATTAATAGCCCGGCGGTTTGTCGGGCTGATTTGTCTAAAAATGAAAATTAACATGGGAAAGGTTTGAGTGCGCTGAGTGCTCCGAAAGAAATTTCGAAACAGTGAGCGCGGGCAAACCGCGACAGCAGCAATGCTGTAGGACCTTAAAAAGTGAATAGTATGTAAGCCAAATTTATTAAAGCTAATAGATTTCAATTAATAAGATGAAGTGAAAACGACAAAGAATGTCGATTTCTCCGCATCACGTTGAAGCTACTAAGAGCTTACGGTGGATGCCTTGGCGCTAAGTGCCGATGAAGGACGTGGGTCACTGCGATAAGCCTCGATGAGCCGTGAACAGGCTTTGAGTCGGGGATTTCCGAATGGGGAAACCCGCTGTTGCGAACCAACAGCGTCCTCAGCTGAATATATAGGCTGAAGGACGGGCACCTGGGGAACTGAAACATCTAAGTACCCAGAGGAAAAGAAATTATTCCCAAAGTAGTGGCGAGCGAAATGGGAGAAGCCCAAACCGTTACAGCTTGCTGTGACGGGGTTGTAGGATCTGGCATATGGGAGTTACAAAGTAAATCGCTAGCAGAATGGTATGGAAAAGCCTACCAAAGAGGGTGAGAGTCCCGTACGCGAAAGTGATTTACCTCCCGCTAGACACCTGAGTACTGCCGGGCACGCTAATCCGGCAGGAATCTGGGGAGTCCACTCCCCAAGGCTAAACACACTTAGCGACCGATAGTGAACTAGTACCGTGAGGGAAAGGTGAAAAGCACCCCGACGAGGGGAGTGAAATAGAACCTGAAACCGTAAGCTTACAAACAGTCGAAGGGCTAATGGCGGGTCGGTGTTCCGGTGAAAGCCGGCGCGCGCCGCTATGCCTGACGGCGTGCCTTTTGGAGAATGAGCCTGCGAGTTAATCTTTGTGGCAAGGTTAAGGGAGTTACACCCGGAGCCGTAGCGAAAGCGAGTCTGAACAGGGCGTTCAGTCGCAAGGATTAGACCCGAAACCAGGTGAGCTACCCATGGCCAGGGTGAAACGAGTTTAAACGCTTGTGGAGGCCCGAACCTACTAATGTTGCAAAATTAGGGGATGAGCTGTGGGTAGAGGTGATATGCCAAACGAACTTGGAGATAGCTGGTTCTCCCCGAAATAGCTTTAGGGCTAGCGCAATGCGTTCAATGCCGGAGGTAGAGCACTGAATGGGCAAGGGGGCTTATAGCTTACCGACCCCAATCAAACTCCGAATGCCGGTATTCAAGAGCATTGTAGTCGGACTACGTGAGATGAGTTTCGTAGTCGAGAGGGAAACAGCCCAGATCATCAGCTAAGGTCCCTAAATTCAAGCTAAGTGGGAAACGATGTGGGGTTACTGCAACAACCAGGAGGTTTGCTCAGAAGCAGCCATCCTTTAAAGAGTGCGTAACAGCTCACTGGTCAAGTGATCCTGCGCGGAAAATCCAACGGGGCTAAGCTTGGTACCGAAGCTATGGGTTCCAGATTATTCTGGAGCGGTAGGGGAGCGTTCTGTTTGCTGTGAAGGTTGACTGTAAAGACAATTGGAGCGGGCAGAAGTGAGAATGCAGGCATGAGTAGCGTAAAACGTGTGAGAATCACGTTCGCCGTAAGTCTAAGGTTTCCGACGCCAGGTTGTTCCGCGTCGGGTTAGTCGGGTCCTTAGCCGAGGCCGAGAGGCGTAGGCGATGGATAATCGGTCAACATTCCGATACCACTTTGAAGGAGCGATGGGGGGACGCAGCGAGGTAGGCCAGCCTGCGATTGGTTGTGCAGGTGCACCTTACGTCAGACGATGAGGTCTGTAGGAAAATCCGCAGACTGAGTTGAGGTATGGTGGCGGTCCTTTAAGGCATAAGTGAGTTGAGCCTTGCTGCCAAGAAAAGCCTCTAAGCGATGATTTCAGAGTGCCCGTACCGCAAACCGACACTGGTAGACGAGTAGAGTATACTAAGGCGATCGGGAGAACCTTCGTTAAGGAATTAGGCAAATTAACCCCGTAACTTCGGGATAAGGGGTGCCTTTTGACGTGAAAGTTTTACTTGAGCGTTGAGAGGTCGCAGTGAACAGGCTCTAGTGACTGGTTAACAAAACCACAGGTCTCTGCTAAACCGTAAGGTGATGTATAGGGGCTGACACCTGCCCAGTGCCGGAAGGTTAAAAGGAGGGGTTAGCGTAAGCGAAGCTCTGAATTGAAGCCCCGGTGAACGGCGGCCGTAACTATAACGGTCCTAAGGTAGCGAAATTCCTTGTCGGGCAAGTTCCGACCCGCACGAATGGTGTAACAACTGGAGCACTGTCTCAACGAGGGACCCGGTGAAATTGAAATAGCTGTGAAGATGCGGCTTACCCGCAGCTGGACAAAAAGACCCCGTGGAGCTTTACTGCAGCTTGGCATTGAGTTTGGGCATGTTTTGTGTAGTATAGGTGGGAGACTATGAAGCTGGGGCGCTAGCCTCGGTGGAGTCATCAGTGAAATACCACCCTGAACATGTTTAGACCCTAACCCTGTACCGTTATCCGGACAGGGGACCGTGCCAGGTGGGCAGTTTGACTGGGGCGGTCGCCTCCAAAAAGGTAACGGAGGCGCCCAAAGGTTCCCTCAGGTTGAATGGAAACCAACCGTAGAGTGTAAAGGCACAAGGGAGCTTGACTGCAAGACCAACGCGTCGAGCAGAGACGAAAGTCGGGCTTAGTGATCCCACGACTCTGAGTGGAAAGGTCGTGGCTTATCGGATAAAAGCTACCCCGGGGATAACAGGCTGGTGAAGTCCAAGAGTTCACATCGACGACTTCGCTCGGCACCTCGATGTCGGCTCATCGCATCCTGGGGCTGGACAAGGTCCCAAGGGTCGGGCTGTTCGCCCGTTAAAGCGGTACGCGAGCTGGGTTCAGACCGTCGTGAGACAGGTCGGTCTCTATCCGCTGTGGGCGTAAGGGATTTGAGAGGAGCTGCCCCTAGTACGAGAGGACCGGGGTGGACAGACCTCTGGTGTGCCAGTTGTCGTGCCAACGGCATTGCTGGGTAGCTAACGTCTGGCAGAGATAACCGCTGAAAGCATCTAAGTGGGAAACTCGCCTCAAGATTAGATCCCTGTTCTCATAAGAGAGTAAGATCGCAGGAAGACTACCTGCTTGATAGGCGACATGTGTAAGTGCAGCAATGCATTAAGCTAAGTCGTACTAATGATCGAGCGCTTCTTATACGTGGTGCGGAGAACTCGATTTTCTTTGTCATAATCTTATATACTATTCACGGTCAAAATAAAGTCTCTAGGTGATTGGAGCGATGGTGGTACACCCGGTTACATCTCGAACCCGGAAGTTAAGGCCGTCAGCGCCGATGGTACTTGGGGGGCGACCCCCCGGGAGAGTAGGTCATTGCCTAGAGACTTTTTTTGTTTAACTATTCACTCTTTATCCCCCTTTTTATATCAACATACAATTCATCTTCAGATTTCAGCCTGAATAAGGTTATTTTCCTTTTAAATAGTTGTTCCTGGCTGAAAACGGCGGCGTTCGGAATCAACGTCCCGAAACCGGGATGCGCACGGACATGTAAGTCACCGGGCCTGGTGGAGGATCAATTAGTACTGTTTACCCAGGCGGTGGGATATCCGCTTGATTGAAGAGATAATATGAATTGAAGAAATAAAAATAGCCCCGTGAATTTCATGGGGCTATTTTGTAATCCGGTTGAGGTCTAGTTCAAGCAGGATTGAACAAAACTGACGGGCACATCCATGCGCAGGGCGGTTTCCTCTATTGAAAGGCCGCTCTCCATGAATCTTTTGACAACCGTAACCAGACTCTCGCCCACTTCGATGATGTGTTTATCCAAATCGTAAAAGCGCACTACCCGCTGGCCCCAGGCATGTTCCAGCAAAGGATGGACGTATTCAATATCGTTTCTTTGGGACAGCTTTGCGGCAAAGCGCTCGATGTCGTCTTCTTCAAAATACAATTCGCAAACGTTGTTCTTGAAAGTCAAGTCATGATCCTGTTTATGAATGAAGTCCCTCCACGTATCCAGAGTTTGCAGTCCGAATCCGCCTGTCAATGTGACGTTCGCCCCAAAGTCGGTGGTGGCGTCCAAACCAAGCACTTCTTTGTAAAACTGCCTGGCTTTCTGCATATCTTTGACCACAATCAGGGTGGATGTATATTTCATCTTCCAATTACCAATTCGTTTGCAGGATTCTCTAAGCTTCTACCGTGTTGGTTTCCGTTTTCTTTTTACGGTTCCTGAGCTGGTTTTTCCCCATGAAGCTGATGAAATAGGACACACCGGCCACCAGGATAATGGTCGCTCCGGAGGTCAGGTTGAGGTAATAAGAAAGCAGCAAGCCCACGAAGGTGAACAGGATGCTCAGCAGGATGGATAGACCCATCATGCGCTTCATGTCCTTGACAAATAGGCCCGCGATGGCAGGGGGCATGGTCAGCAGGGCGATCACCATGATTAAACCAACAATGCGCATGGTCATCACCACGGTCAGTCCAACCAGGCACACCAACATTAAATACAGGCGGTTGACCGGTACGTTGACAACGAAAGCGAAGGTCTCGTCGAAGGAAATGGCCTGCAGTTCCTTATAATACAGTGCCACCAGCACCAGGATAACCACGTTCAATACCAGCATGATGATCAGGTCGCTGGTTGGCACGGCCAGGATGCTGCCGAATAGATAACTCATCAGGTCGGCTTTGTAACCGGGACTCATGTCCAGGAAGATGATGCCGATTGCCATGCCAATGGCCCACATGACGCCGATGATGGTGTCGGAGCGTTCGCCGGTCTTGCGGTGCACCATACCCATGCCCAACGAGGCGCCCAGGCTGAAGACGATCGCGCCAATAATCGGGTTGATGCCCAGGAAATATCCCAGGCCGATGCCGCCGTATGCGGCGTGCGCGATGCCGCCGCTCAAAAAGACGATGCGGTTGATGACCACGTAGGTGCCGATGATGCCGCAGGCAAAGCTGACCAGAACGCCCGCGGCCAGCGCGTTACGCATAAATCCGTATTGGAAGATCTCAAGCATGGTTTTCTCCTTCCGATTCGTGCGGGGAAAGTACGCGGTGGGGCAGACCGTGCGCGATCAGGTCAATGGGGCATTCGTAAATAGCGTTCATCATTTCCTGTGTGACTTCCTTGCTGCCGTGATAATGCATGCGCCGGTTGAGGCAGCCAATGGTTTTAACGTAGGAGGATACCGCGTTCATATCGTGGCTGACCATTAGGATGGTGACGGATTGGTTGATGCGTTTCAACAGGTCGTAAATAATCCCCGCTACCTGCGGGTCCACGCTGGCGGTGGGCTCATCCAACAGCAGGATCTGCGGGTTGGAGGTCAGGGCGCGCGCGATATATACACGCTGGCGCTGGCCGCCGGACAGTTCGCCGATCGGGCGCTGGCTCAATCCGGCCATGTCCACCTGCTCAAGGGCGTAGTCAATCACTTCGCGTTCGGCGGTTGAAAGCCGCGTGAAGGGTTTTCGGCAGCCCAACAAGCCCATCTGTACCACCTCCCATACACGGATGGGAAACTGGCGGTCGAACTCGATGTATTGCGGCACGTAACCAATGTGGCAACGCCCCTCGGCTACGCTCTTGCCCATGATGCGGATGCTGCCGCTGGACGGTTCCAACAAGCCTAACAGCGCCTTCAACAGGGTGGTCTTGCCGCCGCCGTTAGGCCCGATCAACCCGATAAAATCCGACTCGTAAACGGTCAGGTTGATATCTTCAAGAACTGTCTGGGTATCGTAGGATACCCAGACGTTTTTAATTTCAATTACAGGTTGTTTGTCGATTTGTTTATCCATTCTGATTGTTTAGTACTTCTCCAAAAGTCGCGCTCACGCTGCGCAGATTTTCCAACCAATCTTCCGCCAGCGGATCAAGCAGGATGACTTGTCCGTTGACTTCTTGTGCAATGTAATCGGCAGCCTTGGTGCTGAATTCCGGCGAGCCGAAAATGACTTTGACGTCTTCTTTTTTGGCTTCGTCAATAAGGGCAGCTAATTCCTGCGCGCTGGGTTCCGAACCGCCAATCTCGATTGCAATTTGCTCCAGGCCGAAAGCATGGGCAAAGTAACCCCAGGCGGGATGGAACACGATGAATTTCTTGGTTGTAATACCGGCCAGGTTCGCGTTGATGTCGTCTACCAACTGATTAATATCGGCGCTGAAGCTTTCCAGGTTGGCTTGAAATTCCGCCTGATGGGATGGATCGGCGGCAGCCAGCGTCTCATAGATTGTCTGCGACATGATTTTCACGTTCTCAGGGGAAGTCCAAACATGCGGATCGGGGCTGCCTGCTTCTTCGTCCCCGTCGGAGGCTGTAATGGCAATCTTTTCGATGCCGGCGGAAAGGTCCACGATCTGCATATCCGGATTGGTGGCCGAGATGCGCTCCATCCAGGCGGATTCGAAGTCTACGCCAATGGAGAAATAGATGGCAGAATTGGATAAAGCGGTCATCTGATCGGTTTTGGGTTCGTAAGTGTGCGGCTCTTCTCCTGGGCCGACCATTACGTTGACGTTTACATAGTCGCCGCCAATGCGCTCGACGAAGTATTTCTCCGGCAGGATGCTGACTGTCACGTTGATCTGATCGCTGCTATTCGCAGCGGAAGCTGCTCCGGAGGTGCCCGTGCTGCAGGCGGCTAACAAGGCGGATGCGAGCAGCAGGACGACAATGGGTTTTACTTTGGATACGCTCATTTTCTATCCTTTGGATTGTTTTTTTGACATTCCTCGCAGAGCCCGGCCAACTGCAGCCAATGTTCCGTGATGCGATAACCGAACTTTTTGCCGATCTGGTTAAACTGCTCTTCCACTTCCAGCCCGTCGAAATAATAACTGCTGCCGCACTTGGTGCAGATCAGCAGGTGCTGGTGTTGTTCCGAGCAGCGGAATACCGTCTGGCAATCACCCAAGTGGTGGACATGTTCCACCAGATGCAATTCTTCCAGTTTTTCAATGGTGCGGTAGACAGTCACCAACCCGATTCCGGCGGATTGTGCGCCCGCTAAATCGAATATCTCAACCGGTGTCAGGGGGCGTTCCGTTTCCGCAATGATGTCCAGGATAGCCCGCCGCGGTTGGGTAATGCGGTAGCCGGCCTGGCTGAGTTGGTTTTCCCATTTTTGACTGAGTGATGTACGGTTTTTCTTTTCCATAAGCTCTTATTGAAAATGAATGTCAATATCAACAATTATACCCATTATGCTGAAAAAGTAAATATACTATTAAATATATGGATATTGATTTTGCCGCAATAGAAATATTTCGAGATTTGCCTGCCGATATGATTACTGCGATCGAGGGCTTTTCTCAATTGAAACTGGTACCGCCGGACACGCCGATCTTGTGGGCAGGCATGGAATGCACGGCGGTCTATTTCATCCTGGAAGGCCGCGTGGATATCACACGCCTGTCGATACAGGGGCGAGAACAGGTGCTGGAAAGGTTGGGCAAGGGTGAAGCTTTCAATCTGGTGCCGGTCTTTCTGGGCAAGCCGCTCAACCCGGCAGACGCCAAAACAATCGGCCCGGCTGAACTGCTCGTGATAGGACGGGAGGATTTCCTGCGGCTGCTGGATCGTTATCCGGTATTGATGCACGCCCTGGCTGCTTACCTGGCCAAACGCCTGTTGTCCATGGTGGGCCTGGCGGAACGCTTGGCCCTGTTCCCCGTGCGCCAACACCTGGCCGCTTTCCTGATCAATCAGGCGGATGCGGTTGGAGAAGACGTTGCCCGATATTGGACACAGGAAGATATTGCCCGCCGGCTGGGAACCGTGCGGGATGTGGTCGGCCGTACCCTGCGCAGATTTGAGCAGGAAGGCCTGATCCGTTTCCAGCGCGAGCATATCCAATTGCTGGATCGGGAGAAATTACAATCGCTGGCGGACGGCCGCGAATGAGACTTAAGTCGTAGAGAAAAAACTGCCTTGTGTTTATGCTTATGGTTAGAAAGGTAAAAACAGCATGGCCGATTGGAAGATTCCACAACTGAACCAGGAGAAATGCGTTGTGTGCGGCATCTGTGTGGATGTTTGCCCGCAAGGCGTGCTGGCGCTGCAGGCGGAAGAAGTTATTTTCGCCCGTCCGCAGGAATGCACCTACTGCGGCACCTGCGAAGAAAGCTGCCCGCATGGCGCTGTGGCGTGTTCATATGAAATCGGCTGGGCATAAACCAAGGAGTGAGCATGAGTGAATTTATCAACAACGTCTCCCGGCGTAAGGAGACGTTGAAGGAAGCATTGCGCCAGATCCACGCCGGTAAACCCTACGAGGAAGTCAAACAAACTTTCGCGGAAATCCTGCAGCAGGCCAGCGCGGGTGAGATTGCCGAGATCGAGCAGGCTCTGATAGCCGAAGGGCTGCCGGTGGAAGACATTCAATATCTGTGCGATGTGCACGTGGCCATGTTCCGCGAATCGCTGGATCAGCAGACCCCGCCGCAGATGATGCCCGGCCATCCCGTATATACCTTCAATGCCGAAAATGAATTGGCTGCATTACAACTGAACCAGTGCCGCCAGCTTTTGGGGCAGGCACAGGATAATCCCAAAGCCGAAACTTTAGCGCAGCTGGCTGCCGCCCTGCAAAAACTGGCCGAATTCGATTGCCACTACGAGCGCAAAGAAAACCTATTGTTCCCCTTCCTGGAAAAGTACGGATTCAGCGGTCCTTCTTCAGTGATGTGGGGTATCCACGATGATATCCGCAAAGCCTGGAAAAGCATGCGCAAACAGCTGCAGGATGCCGGCGCGGATCCCTCCGCGGCGCTTGCGGCGGTGTCCGAAAAATTCATTCCCATGGAAAATGCCATGCGCGAAATGTTTTATAAGGAAGAACACATCCTGTTTCCCAATGCATTAGAGCGTTTAAATGCATCCGATTGGCGTGCCATCCACGCCCAGGAGCCTGATTTTGGTTTTGCTTTTGTCGTGCGCGGCGCACAGTGGCCGCCCGATGAGCAGCCAGTCGAGATTGAAACCGCGATTGGTGATGCAATAATAAATAAAGAGAAGCAAGAAAGGATGAATGAAATGAATGAATTCCCCCTGACCACAGGCGACCTGACCTTGTCGCAAATCAACCTGATGCTGACCCATCTACCGGTTGATATCACTTTTGTGGACGAAAATGATATTGTGCGCTATTTCTCCGAAACGCCCACGCGTATTTTCAAGCGCACGCCTGCTATCATCGGCCGCAAGGTGCAGAACTGCCACCCGCCGGCCAGCGTGCATAAGGTGGTGGAGATCGTTGAGGATTTCCGCGCCGGCAAACGCGACAGCGCCGAATTCTGGATTCAGATGAACGGCATGTTCATTCACATCCAGTATTTCGCCATGCGTGATGTGTCTGGAAACTACCGTGGTACATTGGAAGTCTCGCAGGAGATTAGCGCCTTACGAAAGTTGGAAGGCGAAAAACGCCTGCTGGATGATTAACGGTAGAGAATTATCGGTATAAAAACATAAACGCCGCGAGAGCGGCGTTTATGTTTCTTTGCGACATAGGACGGTTTTGGCCGAAAAAGTCAGGCATGCCCCGTAGGGTACAGGTGAAAGCCTGACTTACAAATTTCCTTGATAGGCCATCTGTGAAAATTAAATAATTAAAGTTTTGTTTATCTGTGTTTATCTGTGTTTATCTGTGGTTAAAAAACTACTCCCCCATTTTTTTCTGGCAGGCCTGGCAGTAGCCGAACAAAGCCAGGTGTTTGGTGATCACTTTAAAATGGTGGTTGTCCTCGATCTTGTCAAAGAGTTCTTCTACGCTGCCGTCCTTCAGGTTGATGATCTTGCCGCAGTTCTGGCACACCAGGTGATGGTGCGGCTCACCGGCCACCAGCTCAAACACCTGCGCGCCGCGCCCGATATCCGTGATGGATACCTGCCCGTCGTCCACCAACCGGCGCAGGGCGCGGTATACGGTGGAGTGGTTGACCGCTGTGAACTTGAATTTGACAGCTTCGTAAATCTCCACCTCGGTCAGGTGGTCGTGTTCCTTTTTTAAGATATCCAGAATCTCGTTGGTTACGGATGAGGCACGCATAACGGTTTAATTATAAACCACCCGCGTGCCTCCTTTGGTTTAATCCAGGTAACCGCGCGCTTTCAGAAGCTCTGCGTTGAGGAGGGATCCGCTGGCTGCGCCGCGCAGGGTGTTGTGCACCACCGAAACCAGACGCAGGTCAAGGATGGGACAGGGGCGCAGGCGCCCGATGCTGATGGACATGCCGTCTCCGGCGCTGCGGTCCAGGCGCGGCTGCGGGCGATCCTCTTCCTCGCGCACGATCATGGGTTGCACCGGCGCGCTGGGCAATTCCTTGATATCCTCCGGCCAGGGATAATTTTTCAACGCTTCCTTTACTTCATCAATATCAGTGGGTTTTGCCAACTTAACGGACAGGCAAATGGTGTGCCCGTCGCTGACCGCCACGCGGTTGGATTGGGCGCTGATGATCATAGGCGCGCTGATGCGCTGCCCGCCGTTCATCTTACCCAGCAGCAAGCGTGGTTCCAATTCCAATTTCTTTTCCTCGCCGCCTATTAAAGGAATAACGTTGTCGATAATAGATAGATAGGGCAATCCCGGATAACCGGCGCCGGAAACAGCTTGCATACTGACCAGAATGACTTTCTCGACCCCGAACAGCTCCTCCAGTACTTTGAGTGGGAAGACCGCGCCGGTGGTGGTGCAGTTGGGGCTGGTGACGATGCGTCCCGGCCAATCGCGGTGGCTCTTTTGCAGTTCCAGCAAATCCAAATGGTCGGCGTTGATCTCGGGGATCAGGATGGGCACGTCTTCGTCATAGCGGTGCGCGGAAGAGTTGGAACAGACGGTATACCCGGCTTGCGCAAATTCGACCTCGATATCCGCGGCCACATCCGCCGGCAAAGCCGAGAAGACCAACTGTACCGGCATGGGTGGAACAGCCGGCAGCACCTGCATATCTGCTACGGCCGCGGGCATATCCCCTTCCAGGTACCAGCGGCAAGCGTCTTTATATTTCTTTCCGGCGCTGCGGCTGGAGCCGGCCAGGGCGGCTACCTCGAACCAGGGATGGTTTTCCAGCAGTTGGATAAAGCGCTGGCCGACCATGCCGGTGGCGCCAAGAACGGCGACCTTGATTTTGTTGTGATTAATTTCCATTGATAATAACCTCTCGATGAATTTCTTGAATGGCCAGTTTCGCGTCCTGGCTGGTGACGACCAGGGAAATGCTGTATTCCGAAGACCCCTGGGCGATGGCGATCACGTTGATTTTTTCTTTGGCAACCGCGTTGAAAACGCGGGCGGAAATACCGGGTGTTTTGCGCATACCGGACCCGATCACGGTAATGATAACCACATCTGACTGGATTTGGATGCCGTTGATGTCGGCGCGTTCCAGTTCAACGCTTAAGTCATGCTGAAGCGATGCCTGTACCTTGCGTTCCATGTCGGAAGGCACCACGAAAGCGATGGATTGTTCCGAAGAGGATTGGGAGATCATCAGCACGCTGGCGCCCTGGGTGGCCACCGCACCGAAGGTGCGTGCGGCAATACCGGGCACACCCAGCATCCCGCGCCCTTCGATCGTGAACAGGCTCAGGTTCTTGATGCCGGTCACGCAGGTCAGCTTGCCGCGCAGCGCGCTGGAGTGCTGGGTAATACGCGTGCCGGGGTGCTCTGGGTTGAATGTGTTCATCACGCGCATGGGAATATTTTTGGCAACGATAGGTTGGATGGTCTTGGGGTGCAGCACCTTGGCGCCGAAGTAAGCCATTTCGCTCATTTCGTCGTAGGCCAGTTGGGGAATAACGCGCGCGTCCGGTACGATGGAAGGATCTGCCGTCATTACGCCGTCCACGTCGGTGCAGTTCCAAACTTCGCTGGCGTCCAAGCATTCCGCCAGAAGCGAAGCACTGTAATCACTGCCTCCGCGGCCCAAGGTGGTGGGGATGCCCTGCGCTGTGGCGGCGATGAAGCCGGTCACCACCGGCACGATGCCGTCTTCCAGCAGAGGCGGGAGCAGGCCCTTTACTTTTTGGCAGGTTTCGTCCAGCAGCGGCCGCGCGTTTTGGAAATTATCGTCCGTGACGATCAGTTCGGTGGCATCCACCGGTTGGCTGTGCAGCCCGGCCTGCTGCAGGCAGGCGCTGAAAATGCGCGCGTTCATGCGTTCACCCAGGCAGGATATGGCATCCATCCCGCGCGCTGTGACCTCGCCCATTACCTGGATGCTGTCGCAAAACGCTTTCAGGGTGGCCAACTGGCTGTCGATTTCGGCGCATAAATCCGCTTGCATCTCCTGCGGAGCGAGGGCATGGATGGCTTCGAAGTGGCGTGTTTGCAGTTCGGTAATGATCGTGCTGTACTGGTCTTCGCGGCGTTGCAGCGCGGCATCCGCGCAGGCGATCAGGCTGTTGGTCACCCCGCTCATGGCGGAGATTACCACCACGACGTTATCCCAGAGCTGAGCCTGGTCGCTGATAATTTTCGCTGCTTGCTGTTGGGCGGTGGGACTGCCCATGGAAGTTCCGCCGAATTTAACCAGCAATAATCTATTAGCTTCCTGTGCATTCTGTACTTTCTTGCCTGCCATGCTCACCTCATCATTAATTTATTAGTATGCAGATAAGAAAAAAGCCTCGATGGGTTCGAGGCTTTTTCTAATTATTCCGTTGGTAGGTGTTACTTATCTACGGGAATCCATGCGTGCCTGCGCAACCCATCGCTCTCCTAAAGAAGGAGTTGATGTGGTCATAGTACCAGAGCCGGTAGTCATAGTGCGCATGGACATATACATCATATTGGGCGCAACTATACCATTGCGCGGACATTCAGTCAAGAAATCCGTTTACGAAAATTGAAAATTTAAACAATTGTTAATGAAAGGTAATTCAGCCGGATTAATACTAAATGATCGTGGAATATGGAGGAAAAATGATGCCGCTAATTTGCTCAATTGACCGAAAATTACAGGCAAAATGAAAAAAGAGACGGCTAAATAAAACTCCCGCAAAGCACATCAATGGCCGACTTATCCGGCTGAACCGATGGGAAGCTAAATTGGGAACCGTACCAGTGCCTGCCGGTTCACCTGCGAACCGGCATTTTTTTGAGAATTGGGGGAAAAGGAATATTTGAAATAATGATAAAATCCACGCAAACTGTAAATGAAAGAGGGATAAAGACATGCTTGGAAATGTGAACGTGTTGTTGTTTTGTCTGGCTGCCTGGGCGCTCATCCTCACCCCCGGGCCGGACATGATCTACGTCATCACGCGCGGCATCGGCCAGGGACGCAGCGCTGGGCTGCTCTCGGCGGCGGGCGTGACCAGCGGCATTCTGGTGCATACTCTGCTGGCTGCTTTAGGGATCGCCGTCGTGCTGCAGACCTCGGAATTGGCCTTCATGCTGGTCAAGTATCTGGGCGCTTTTTATTTGATCTATCTGGGCGTCAAGACCATTCTTGCCCGCGGCCAACTGGCTCTCGGCCAGACCAACGCTCCCATCCGCAAACAGGCACTGTATTCGCAGGGTTTGCTTTCCAACGTGTTCAATCCTAAGGTTGCGCTGTTCTTTTGGGCCTTTCTGCCCCAATTCATCGTGGGTGAGCCATCTTCCATCACTTTGCCGCTGATCGGATTGGGCCTGATCTTTGCCTTGTTTACCTTTACCTTCCTCAGCCTGGTGGGTTATTTTTCCGGCCACATTGGCGTTTGGCTGAACGAGCGGCCAGGCATCAACGCCAACATGCGCTGGATCACCGGCAGCGTCATGATCGGCCTGGGCGTGCGCCTGGCGCTGACCAAACGCGTTTGATTTATTCCACCGTAAAAAAGTTCCGGATATCGAGCAACCAAAGTGGGAGAGACGCAAGTCCCGGGAAAATACCGGGACTTGTTTTTATCTACCTGGATGACTTGCACACCCGCTTTCTGGATTGATTCCAGAGTGGGCTGGGGGGGGGTTGGGAATCGGTGATCAGGATGGAGATGGCAGTGATCGGCGCAAGAGGTCTCCGGGCGACACCGTTGCGTGATTTCCGCATAGCGACGGCTGAAGTTGGAGATCATCTCAGGGGAATAGAGCGCCCGCGGTGTGTTTCGCGTTGATTCTTAAAACTTCCATTTTCTATGAATTAATCACCTTTTCCTTTTATAATATGCAAGTTATTGCAATAGCATAAATTATATTTTCGAGGTGTGATTATGAAAGCTCCTGTTCCAATGCACATTCCGGACGGATTCCTGTCGGTGGCAGTCTCCGGAATTTTATGGGTGGTCAGTCTTATCTTTATCTTTATTGCGTTGAAAAAAGCCGGCAAGGAAATCGACGAAAGCCGGCTGCCCCTGGTGGGCGTGTTGGCGGCGGCCATTTTTGCCGGCCAAATGTTGAACTTCGCGGTTGCCGGCGGAACTTCCGGCCATTTACTGGGCGCGGCTTTGGCCGTCTTGCTGGTCGGTCCATGGCCGGCGGTGCTGGTGATGACCAGCGTGGTGACGGTGCAGGCCCTGGTTTTCCAGGACGGCGGAGTGCTCACCCTGGGCGCAAATTTGTTCAACATGGCCATCGTGGGTGTGGCGGTGGCTTACTTCGTCTCCGACCTGTTTAAACACTGGTTTGGCGACAAGCGCTGGGCAACCCTGTTGACCGCTTTTGCGGCCGGTTGGTTCTCCATCTTTATCGCAGCCCTGGCGGCTTCGCTGGAATTGGCTTTTTCCGGCACTTCCCCGGCCAATATTGCCATCCCGGCCATGGGCGGCATTCATGCCCTGATCGGTATCGGCGAAGGCCTGATTACCCTGGGCGCGGTCAGCCTGATCATGAGCTCTAAACCGCAGCTGCTGGAAAAGAAAGCAGAGGAAAAGGTGGGTTCATCCTTCGTATGGATTTCCGGTCTGGTGCTGACGGTAGTCCTGCTGATCATTTCCCCATTGGCTTCCTCAAAACCGGATGGCCTTGAATGGGTGGCGGAGAAGTTGGGCTTTCTGATCATGGCCCAGGACGCCAGTTACCACATCATTCCCGATTACGTCCTGCCCGGCATCCAAAATGAAGCTCTGGCCACCATCATGGCCGGTGCGGTGGGTGTCGTGATCGTAATGGCATTGGTTCTATTGTTAACACGGCGAAAAACATCGCAGACAGCAAAGCATTAATGCCGGTTGACATTGAACAACGGGCATCATATGAATACGGAGATAGTCTCCTGCATCTCTGTGATGCCCGTATAAAAATTACGCTGTTAATGGTTTATTTAATAACAACAGCCCTGCTGCCGGTAGGCGCGTGGGCTGTTTACCTTTTAATGGGCGGCGTTCTGCTGATTGTCGCTGTCCTCTCTGAAATCCCGGCGTCCCTTCTTTTGAAAAGAGCGCTGCTGTTAGAGGTGCCTATCCTGCTGGTATTGATTCCGCAGATCTTCCTGAAAACCGGCAATTTTATCGAAATCAACCCCTGGTCCGGTTTTGCTTTCAGCCTGTCGTTGACCCGTTTGGAACGTGTTGCCAGCCTGCTGGTGCGTTCCTGGCTTTCGCTGCAATTCGCGGTGATAATCATGTCCGCCACCCGCTTTGAAGATGTTTTGGCGGGCCTGCGTGCCTGCGGCTTGCCGCGCATGTTGACCGCCATTTTCGGGCTGATGTGGCGTTATTTGTATGTGCTGCTGGACGAGATGCACAACCTGACCCAGGCGCGCCGGGCACGCAGCAGTACGTTGCAGGGGTCCTTTAAACAAGCCGGCGGCAGTGTCTGGTGGCGCGCGCAGGTAACCGGCGGGATGGCCGGCATGTTGATGCTGCGCTCGCTGGATCGTTCACAGCGCATCTATCAGGCTATGCAGGCCCGCGGTTATGATGGGGAGATCCGCTCTGAAGCAGCCGCAATCCCGTTGACAAAAGCGCAATATTTTTCCATTGCTGCTTTTATTCTGGCCGGATTGCTGATGGTATTGCTGGCGAATGGGATGGCGGCGTGATGATCTCAATAAACGATTTAAGTTTTGCGTATGACGATGGCCGCATGGCGATCGAACATGTGTCGCTGGATTTCAAGCCGGGCGAGAAAGCCGCCCTGGTTGGGCCGAATGGCGCCGGCAAGACCACCCTGCTGCTACATTTGAATGGCATTCTGCGCGGGCAGGGTTCCGTTGTTGTGGGCGAGCAGGCAGTCGACGACCGCACAATCAAAGCCATCCGAGCCAGAGTTGGGTTGGTATTCCAATCCCCCGACGACCAATTATTTTCCTCAAGTGTTTTCGATGACGTGGCTTATGGGCTGGTCTATCAGGGGGAGGAAAAAATCGTCATCCGGGAAAAAGTGGCGCAAGCGTTGGAAGTGGTGGGTATGCCGGACAGCCAAGCGCGTTCACCCTATCATTTAAGCCTGGGCGAGAAGAAGCGCGTGGCGTTGGCGACTGTGCTGTGCATGCAGCCCGAAGTGCTGGCGTTGGATGAACCCACCGCCGGGCTGGATCCGCGCGGAAGGCGCGGCATCCTCAATCTGCTGGCTGATTTGGATCAGACGTTGATTGTGGCCACCCATGACCTGGAAATGGTGCGCGAGATCTTCCCGCGCGTGATTATCATGGATGCCGGGCGCGTGGTTTACGATGGCGAAACCCAAGCGGCTCTGGCGGATCGAGCGCTGCTGGAAGCTCACGGTCTGATCGGCTAGATGATAAATAAAAACAGCCGTCTCCAAAAGACGGCTGTTTTTGCTTAACCGGACAAGTTATTTTTGCAAGTCGCTCAGGCGGTGCACCACCGGCCGGGTGCTCAGATAGAGTTCCTTGAACATTTCGTAAAGCTCGTCATAAGCCGGCTTATTTTGGGGAATCGGCTGCACTTTCCCGGCGATCTTGACCCAGTTGGTTTTTAATTCATCCACACTGGAAATTATCCCGCTGGCCAGTCCTGCCAAAAAGGCGTTTCCGTAAGACGCGCCGATGGTTTTCTCCGGGATGTATTGGGGCATGCCGGTCACATCGCTGACGGTTTGCAGCCACAGGTCGTTGGCCGACCCGCCCCCGACCGCCACACCGTGGTGAATTTGCGCGCCGTTTTTCTGCATGGCTTCCAGGTTCATGCGGATGGCGAAAGCTGTGCCTTCCAGCAGGGCGCGGTACATTTCCCCGCGCGTGTGGCTGAGCGACAGCCCGGCGATCACGCCGCGCGCCTGAGGGTCGAAGATAGGCGTGCGTTCGCCGCTCATATAGGGCAGCATCAGCAGACCGTTGGCACCCAGGGGCGCCTGCGCGGCTTCCTGGGCCAGGCGCGCGTAAGCATTCGCGCCGCCTGCGCGTTCGTCCCGCAGGTAATCCAACCCGAATTGATCGCGGAACCAGGTGGTGGCGGATCCGCTGGTGGACAGGCCGGCGGAATATTCGTACTGGCCCTTGAATGCCCCGGCTTCCAGCCAAAGCTCATTTGTGGCTACCGGTTTTTCGATCAGGAAGATCATGAAGGCCGTGCTGCCGTACATGATCATCAGCTCCCCGCTGTCAATCACACCCACACTGACCGCTTCCGACAGGGCGTCCACCGCACCGAAGTTGACCGGCGTACCTTCCGGGATGCCGGTGGCTTGGGCAGCTTGGGTGTTGATCCTGCCCGCGACCTCGTCCGACCAGCCAATCTCGGGCAGTTTGTCCAGGCTTGTGATCTGCTCGGCGAAGCGTGCGTTCCACGTGACTGTCCGGATGTCGATCAGCGGATTGAATTCGGTGGCGGTGTGCGCGTCGATCACATAATTACCGGTCAGCTTATAGATAATGTAGGAGGTCGCCGTCAGGAACTTGGCGGTCTTTTGGTAGATTTCCGGTTCATTTTCCTTGATCCATAAAATCTTGGGTCCGATAGCCTGGGTGGTGAGCCGCGTGCCGCCGAAATCAACCAAGGCTTCACGCGTGTATTCTTTTTCCAGTGCATTAATTTGCTTTACAGCGCGGGTATCCACACCGTATAGGATGCCGGGGCGCAGCGGGCGGCCTTGCGCATCGACCGGCAGTACACAAGCGCCAATCGCGCTGACGCCGACGCCTGCAATCGTGTCCCCTTTTGGCATTTGCGCAACCAGTTCTTGGGCTAATTTCTGAAAGTCGCCCCACCAGATTGCGTCGGCGTCCTGCTCCGCGTAACCTGGTTTGGGCATGGAGATATCATGGTCGGCGCGCGCGTCCGCGATTATCTCTCCATTGGAGCGGCACAGTACGCCTTTGGAACTGTACGTGCCGATATCGATTCCTAATAATAATTCGCTCATCCTTACCTCAAATATATTTCTTTTGTGTCTCCAAACTCAGAAGAAGATGGCCGGAATTGCGGTCAGAACGGTATAAATACCCGGAAAATCGGGCAATATCCATTCTTGGCAATTCAAAAAATCTCCCTGCGGAGTTTAGGTGGAAATAAATTTTGAGATAGAGGCAATCCCAATTATAGCATCCTTCGATGGACTGGAATTACGGTGGCTTTTAATGGCAGTAGGGGAGCGGACGGCGTGTAAATCTTAAAAATTTATCAGGAGGTATTGACATGTATAGGCAATTTCAATATAATGAAATCGATTTAGGAAAACGATTAACGAAACCGATTAAGTAAGACGATTGCCTGACTATGAAAAATAAACCAGTAACAATGAACGATGTGGCGGAAAAGACGGGCGTTTCCAAAACGACCATTTCCCGCATCATTAACCAAATCCCCAATGCCGCTTCCAAAGAAACCGTCGAACGCGTACTCAAGGCTATCGATGAATTGGGGTATTACCCTAACCAGGTCGCGGCCAGCTTGAAACGCACCACCACCCGCACCATCGGATTGGTGATGGGCGATATTGAAAATCCCTTCTTCGGTTTGATGATAAAAGGCGTGGAAGAGGTTGTGCGCAGCTCCGGCTACAGCCTGATCCTGGCTAACAGCAACTATGACGACGCTTTGGAACACGACCTTTGCATGCTGATGCTTTCCAAACAAGTGGACGCCATTCTGATTGCCCCCAGCGGATTCTCCTCCTGTAAACAATATGCGCCTATCCTGGACAGGCAGACCCACGTTGTATTTATTGATAATTACGTTCCCGGCTGCAATGTTGATTCGGTGATCGTGAATAACTACGAAGCTTCAAAGGAAGCCTGCGACTACCTGATTTCTTTAGGGCATAAAAAAATAGCCTTCATCGCCGGCCCGGCAAATCGCATATCTTCCGACCAGAGGACCAAGGGCTTTGTGGGCGCCATGGAGGAAGAATTCGGATCGCTGGAACCATCCTTGCTCAAACGAGGCGATCATACAATCGCGGGCGGCTACAGATGCATGGCTGAATTGCTTCAGCAGCCTGAAATCCCCACGGCAGTTTTTGCCTCAAATAACCTGATGACGGTCGGCGCTCTGGGTGCCATCAAAGACGCCGGTTTATCCATTCCTTCTGATATTTCCATCCTCGGTTTTGACGATATGTATTGGTACTCAATCAACCAGCCATCCTTGACGGCTGTTGACCAACCGGCTTATGAAATTGGCCAGACTGCTGCCAAACGCGTAGTAATGCGGCTGCGCAATAAAAAGCAACCTTCTCCTGAAGTAATTGAGCTGAAAGCAAAGCTTATTGTTAGAGACAGTACTGCTCCTCCCCAACCTCATCGAAATGCCCCAAAAACTTAGGGTTTGAAAATAATGGAAAGGAAAGTAGCTTATGGATACAGGTGGTACGAATGAGCAAGTTGCAATAGAAGTAAAGGGTATCAAGAAAAATTACGGTCACTTACAGGCACTACGAGGGGTAGATTTAAAGGTTTACAAGGGTGAAATTCTGGCTCTGATTGGAGACAACGGAGCAGGTAAATCGACCCTGGCAAAAATCATTTGCGGGGCGATTCAAAAAACCGAGGGCGATTTATTCTTCTGGGGTCAAAAAACGGAAGTCCAATCCATCAATCACGCGCATAAGATCGGCGTTTTTACGGTTTATCAGGATCTTTCTTTGGCGCCCGATTTACCTGTCTCGGATAATCTCTTCCTCGGAAGAGAGATTATGAGAACCGGAATTTTGGGACGAATGGGGGTTTTGGACAGGAAGGCTATGCGCGCCGAATCCAAGAAAGCTTTGGCTTCTCTGGGAATTGGGCTGAAATCCATATCCGTAGATACCCGCGCATTATCCGGGGGTGAAAGGCAGGCCCTGGCAGTGGCCAAGGCCGTTACCTGGGCCAATACAGCCTTGATCATGGATGAGCCCACCGCGGCTCTGGGAGCGCGCCAATCTTCTATTGTTTACGACACAATCCGGGCAGCCTCCGCACGCGGACTGGCTGTGTTGGTCATCTCGCATGACATTCCAAAAATGGTCTCCTTTGCAGACCGCATTGTGGTGCTGCGTCATGGACAAATCGTGGCTTCTCTGGAAGCGAAAAAGACAACTTTGCAGGAAGTACTGAATTACATGTTAGGTGGCAAAGGAGAGAGCAAAAATGAGTGATCAAATTCAGGGAGAAGCGGTTGAGAAATTAAAGAACGGGGAGAATGGCGTTCAGCCCGCTGCAGGTCATTTGTCGAGCATTGAGCAAAAAGACCTGACTCCTATTCAGATGGTTTTACGTTCAACGGCTTTTTGGATATTGGTAATTCTCGTGGTTTTAGTTGCAATTTTCGGGTATTTAACCCCCAATAATGTATTTCTGAAACCGGGAACGCTTTTCACAGTCGGCTTGAATGCTTCCCAAATGTTGATTTTGGCAGTAGGCGCAACCATCCAGTTGGCTTCCAAGAACATGGACCTTTCAGTCGGCACCAATTTGATCCTGACCTCGACCCTGGCAGCCAAGATTTTGAAGATGGTCGCCGGGACACCCGAACAGATCATGGCGGGATCATACCCGAATCTGGGTATGGCCATCGTTGCGGCGGTAGCCGCTTCGATTGTGTTCGGCGGATTGTTCGGGATGATCAATGGTTTGATCGTCACCAAGCTGAAAATGGAAGCGTTTATTGCCACTCTGGCAACCATGATGGTGTATTGGGGTATTTCCCTGGTCATCACCCAGGGCGCTTCCGAAGTGGGTATTCCGCGCGCGCTGCAGTTGGGTTTTGGACATAAAAAATTACTCGATCTGATTCCCCTGCCGCTGGTGGTGGCGTTGATTATCAGCGGGATTATGTGGCTGATGATGCGCTATACCAAGTTTGGCTTATATACCTGCGCAATCGGATCTTCCAAAGAATCATCAGAAAGATCGGGTATCAACACCGATTTATATGTAGTCTCAATTTTCGTACTGGTAGGTGTCTTGGCGGGTATCGCTGGTTTCTTTGACCTGGCACGTTTTGCGACGACCAACCCGCAGGGCCATCAGACAGATGGTTTGCTGGCAATTACCGCGGCAGTGATGGGCGGAACCAGCCTGAAGGGCGGACGGGCATCCATTCCCGGAGCCATGTTGGGCGCGCTGATTCCTACCATTATTCAGACCGGTCTGGTCATCATGAGCGTGGGCGCTTTCTATCAAATGATTGCAACCGGCGTTTTCCTGGTTATTGCTGTGTATCTGGATCAGAAAAGATACGCAAGTCTTCTTGATTGAGGACGACTGTATTAGGAGAGATAGAGGCTGGAAGGAGGTGGAACACAAAATAATCTTTTTATTGGTTTCTTAGCGTCAAGAAATAGATAAATATGGAGTAGAGATGAAAGAAAAAACACGTTTACTGATAGTTTTAGCGGTATCCCTATTATTGGTATTGAATGCCTGCTCGACCACTGCGGCCACTGAAGCTGCGGTTGAAGAACCGGCAGAAGCAGCTGTTGCTGCTGAAGATGAAGCCGCGGACACCGCTGAAGCGGCCGCTGCTGAACAGGAACCCCTGCTTATCACCGCGGTTGTTGCGGAAGTTGGAATTCCTTACTTCACGACCATGCACTGCGGTGCTATCGCCGCCGCCGAAAAATATAACGTCGAACTCAACTGGGCCGGCCCGGCAGAGTGGGATTTCAATAAGCAGCAGCCCTTCATCGATGGTGCTTTGGCTTTGGAACCCGATGGCATGATCATTGTGCCCACTGACCCGGATGCGCTGGTAACCTATGTGCAGACCTGGATGGATGATGGAATTCCGGTAGTAACCGCCGATGTGACCTTGTCGGATCCGGTTGAGCTGATGGGCATTGAATCCGATCAGTATTCCGGTGGTGTGGCCGCCGCGAAAGCATTGTTCGAAATCACCGGTGGGGAAGGTTCATATTACACAGTTGGAACGACCCCCGGTTCTTATGGCGCTGGCCAGCGTTTGGCCGGTTTCATCGACACCATGAAAGAACTGAATCCGGAAGCCAACATCCTGGAAACCTGCTATGCCAATCACGATGCCACCAAGTCGGCCGAATGCGTTTCTGCCGCAATTATTGGCAACCCGGACCTCAAGGGTGTGTATGTGGCAGTTTCTTCAATTGCCGCAGGCGCAGCTTCCGCGATTATTGAACAGGGCAAGGCCGGCGATATCGTTTTGATGTCCTACGACGCCGATCCTCAGCAGGTCCAAGACCTCAAGGCAGGCATTTACGGCACCTTGATTGCGCAGGATCCTTATCAAATGGGTTGGTTGGCTGTTGAGACGTTGGCCAAATATCTCCGCGGTGAAATCACCAAGGAAGAAATCACCCAGCATGTGACCGTCGGTATGGCTGCTTTAACGCAGGATAATATCGAAGACCCAGATTTATTGAAGTACCAGTACGTAGGGGATGTTAATCTTTGCCCGGTAATTGTTGAGTAAAGAAACCGCAGAGGTGTCAGATAGGGATTACCCCTATCTGACACCCCCTCCATTAAGAATTATAACGTAACAAGCATAATAAGGTTTTATCGAGGAAAAAAATGGGAATAAAAGTATTGTATGTAGGTGATACCCAGGTTAATTTGACAACCTCCATGAAAGGTATGGATTCCTGGTCGTATGCTTACTATTCTGATTCCGCTCGCTATCTGCGCAATGCGCTGAACGCGTCCAAAGATATCGAATGTGTCCATATCCCCGGCAGCAACGCTACCGTGGATATGCCTTCAACAGTGGAAGAATTCAACCAATATGACGCGGTAATGGTCAGCGATCTTGGTTACAACAACATCGTATTTCAGCCGGGTAATCTCCCGCCTTTTAAGACCCCAATGGGGCCTGACCGCGTAACCGCGCTCTACAATTACGTGAAAAACGGCGGCGGATTTATGATGATCGGCGGCTGGCTTTCCTTCTCCGGCCTGCAGGGCAAGGGCCTTTACGGCGGAACGAAGATCGAAGAAGTCATGCCTGTGACCTGCGAACCGCGCGGCGCGGACGATCGTGTGGAAGTCACCGAGGGCTTCGCGATGAAGTTCGAACAGCCCGATCACCCCATCCTGAAGGGATTATCCTGGGACGTGCCCTATATGTACATGGGCTATAATAAGACTTTCCTGAAACCCGGCAGCGAATTGGTGGCCTCCTATAATGGCGACCCCCTCATCGCAACCTGCTCTTCCGGCAAAGGCCGCAGCATCGTGTTCACCTCCGACGTAGGCCCGCACTGGGCCGGCAATTTCCTGGAATGGCCGGACTATGCAACCTTCTGGCAGCGTATCGCGATGTGGTGCGCCGGTAAGCTGTAAAAGCTAGATTTTTTCATCAACAGAAGAAGCCCCGAAATAATCTGATTTGGGGCTTTTTTTCTTCTATTGGCAGATTTACGAAAGGAACCTTCAACCCGGAATTTAAATGATAACAAGCAAAGTAAAAGGCCGTAATTTCTCGCTGGTGAATGCCTATTTTCTGTACTGGTGCGCGGCAGCTGCATTTATGCCCTATATGAGCGTATATTATGAAAGCAGGGGCCTGGCTGGAAAACAAATCGGTTTACTGATCAGCATCCCTTACATGGTCACTGCCGCGAGCAGTTTTCTGTTTGGCTATTTATCCGATCTGATCAAGAAGCCGAGCGTAATTCTGCGCTTTTGCGCGCTGGGTTTTATCGCTGCGCTGGTGATACTGTCGCGCGCCAATACCTTCTGGATGACTGCCCTGGGCTGCCTGACCTACGCGATTTCCGCTGCGCCCATGAACCCCATCCTGGACAAGATCACCCTGGCTTTATTGAGCGATAAATCCCAATACGGTCGGGTGCGCATTGGTGGTTCGGTGGGCTGGGGCTTGGGTGTTCTGACGGTCAGCTACCTGCTCAGCGATTGGAACTTCGCCGCCATGTTTTTTGTCTCCCAATCCTTATTGCTATTATTCTTTTTTAATTCATTTCTGATTCCCCGAGAAACCGGTGTTTTGAGCCATTCTGAAATTAAGTTGAATTATATGTGGGCCTTTTTAAAGAGGAAGGGAACCATAATCTTATTGTTGGCAAACGTAGTGTGGAGCCTGGCGGAGTCCAGCATTACCGGATATTTATTCCTGCACATCAAGATGTTGGGCGGTTCCTCTTTGATGATGGGCCTTTCCATGGCAATCGCTATCTTGAGTGAGATGATCGGTTTCCTGTTGGTGGAGAAAGCCCTGAAGCATTTGAAACTATCCACAATCATTATTTTCGCTTTTACGCTGCAATTTCTCAGGTTGTGCTCCCTGTCGGTGATCAAAGACCCGATCGTGCTGGTGCCCCTCCAGTTCTTCGGAGGTGCTTCTTTCGCGTTGATTTGGTCGGCTTCGGTAGCCTATATCGACCGCCACGCGGATCAGGAAATGCAGACCACCGGCCAGGCGTTGAAAAGCGGCGTCATGAGCATCGGCTCCAGCCTCAGCGTGCTGCTGGGTGGATATGTTTATGAGCTGTATGGTTCGACGATTTTATTCTCCGGCGTGGCCGCTGTGATTTTTACGGCCTTGCTGCTGGGGATATGGCTCACCCGCCGGAACCTGCTGCTGGGGGATCATTGATTGCTTAAACCGCACCGTCCATCAGGCTTTGGTGAATCATAAGGCCTGATGGACAAGTGAGATTGTGTGTGCGTGAATTTTAGAAGATTATTTTATGGATCCCAAAGGCGTCGCAGCCCGGGGAAGAGCCCTCAAAAATGTAGGGTTCTTTTTGACTCCACTGCTGATAGCGTTCCGCCACACGCCGGAAAGCCTCTTGCGCTTGCTGTGTGTTCTTTCCCAATATCGCCACAGTACCGCCCGCGCCGCCGCCGGTGATCTTGGCACCCAGCAGGCCATTGTCCCGCTCAGCTTGCACCAGCTCAACGATCTTGTCGGTGTATTCCGACCCCAGACCGCATTCGCTGTACCCCAAATGTGATTGATACATCAATTCACCCAACAGGGCGCCGGTCAGGTCGTCGATGCGTTCGGCCGGCTTGGAGATCAGACTGAAAAACGATTTCACGCGCCAGTTTTCTTCGACCGCGTAGCGAGTGGCGCCGCGCACCGGGTAGTCCACTTCCGGCCGCACCGGCGTGAAGGGGTCCAGGTGGTCGCTGAACTTTTGATTGAAATCCGCTCCTGATTCTGTTTGGGGCAGGCGCTCATCAAAATTCTTCCGGTAGGTGGAAGGGGATAAATTGGCCAAATAACCGTCCCATTGTGATTCCACCCAGCGCGGCAGCGCACCGCTTTCATCCAGTCTGGGCGTTAATTTCTCCCATTCGCATAAGTAGCGGTAGCCCATGAAAGTGGCTGCCCGCGCGGCTTCGTATTCGATCCCCGAAACAGCATGGCGTACGTCGGAATCAATGCCCCACACGTATAAATTCTCAGGCAGCTGCACCAGCGGGTAGGGCAGGCAGGGCTGGCACAGCATGGGCACGAAATCATTCTCGTCTCCCATCACCACTGCCAGCTGGTCCATGATGCCGCAGGCGGACTGGGTCAGGGCAATCTCGACCCACTGTGTCCAGGAAGCCAGGTCGACGCCACTGACCTCGATGCCGTATAAGGCGGCGATGGCTTTCATGGCGGCCACTTCCAGCGCGGCGGAGGAACTCACGCCCTTACCCAGAGGTACATCCGATTCCAGATAGAGAGAAAATCCATGCGTGATTTTCTCCGGGAAATGTTCCAGTAAATAGTATATGTTTCCGACGATATATGCGCTCCAGGCGCGTTTGTCGTCCGCGTTGATCCAGCTGCGCACGCTTTCCATGGGTTTTAACCGGCCATTCTCGTGCAGGTCGGCCAGCGAGAAAATGATGTGATCTTCCCAGCCCAACGATTTCACGTCCGGGTTGTAAAAATGGATTTCCACATCGGGTCGGGCTTGGACGGCTGCCATGGTTGCTTCGCGGATGGTTTTCTCAAAGACCAGACCGCCGGTGTAATCGTCATTCCCGCCCATTAAATCCAGCCTTCCGGGTGTGCGGTTGATCAGAATTTCTTCATTCCTGGAAAAATAACCTTTTTCGGCTAATTCCCCAGTATTTTGATGGAATTTCTTCAGGCTTGGATATCGATCCATATAGAAGTTCAAGTCTTTTGGCATCGCAGCACTCCCTTTGGGATGGTTAAACCACCATTTGTTTAGGTTTTGGTTATAAAAACATTCTAACATAAGTAAAACGAACGGTCAAACGTAACATATAATAACCAAAACTATTGACAAACGAAACTTTAATCCCTATAATCACAATTAACATGGATAAAAAATCAAAAAACCAAAGATTAGCGGGGGCGAAAAATTGGCTGGGCTTTGTGCCTTTTTTGCTTTTCTGCTTCGCGTTCGAGTTTGTCCCCATCATTTTCCTCTTCCGGGGCAGTTTTATCGATAAGGCCACCAAGGGCTTCACGTTGAATCACTACGCGGCCATGGGGAAGGCAATCTACATCAATTCCTTCCTCAACAGCGTCAAGATCTCCGGATTGACCGCGGTGATCGGGGTCATATTCGGTACTTTGATTGGCTACGCCATTTACCGCCTGCCTTCGGAGCGTTTCCGCAACGCGCTAATCTCTTTATCGGACGTCACCACCAATTTCTCCGGCGCGCCGCTGGCTTTTGCCTTTGTGATTATCTTGGGAATGAACGGCGTCATCACGCAATTCCTGATTAAATATTTCAATTATCAGCTATACCCTGACTTTAGCATCTACTCTTTTTCCGGCCTGGTGCTGGCTTACGTCTATTTCCAGCTGCCCTTGATGGTGCTGATCATCATTCCGGCATTTGTGGGCATCAAAAAACAATGGCAGGAATCGGCGGAGAGCCTGGGCGCCAACACGCTCCAGTTTTGGTGGCACATCGGCATTCCGGTGCTGGCCCCCTCGCTGATTGCCGGCCTGACGCTTTTGTTCGCCAATGCCTTTGGCGCTTATGCCACCGCCTATACCCTGGTCGAATCGCAGCTCTCATTGGTCACACTGCAGATCGGCTACATGATTGCGGGTGAGGTTCGGCATGATCCCGGTATCGGTATGGTCATGGCTATCATCTCGCTGCTTATCATGGGTCTGAGCATTGCCATTTATCAAATCTCCACAACGCGTGTGCGGCGTTGGTCTAAATAATCACGTTTCTTTAAAGACAAGAAAAGGATTTAAGGATGGGAAAAACGCAAATTGTAAAGAAGAAAGAAAAAGTACGTCCGGGTGCGTGGCAAATCATCCTGATTGCCGGATTCCTTTTCTACATGTTTATTCCGATCATATCCACTTATCTGTTTTCCGTTGCGACTCGCTGGGACAGGACAATCCTGCCCGAAGGATATACGCTGGAATTCTATGGGAAGACCTTCGAAGCATCATATTTCCTGTCGTCTTTGCGTAACTCGATCATTTTGTCGGTTTCCACCATTTTCGTCAGCCTGGTTTTGATCGTCCCCACCACTTACTGGGTGCACGTTCGTCTGCCGCAGGCCAAACCAATTTTGGATATGCTGATGATTTTGCCGTTCGGCATCCCAACCGTGGTGTTGGCGCTGGCATTGGTGCAGGTTTACAACCCCACGCCGCTGGGCCATTCGCCGGTTCTGCTGATTGGCGCGGTGTTCATCTATTCCATGCCTTTCATGTACCGGCCCATATCCAACGCGCTGAATGCCATCGACGCCCAAACATTGACGGAAGCCGGGCAGAGCCTGGGTGCGACCACCGGCCAGGTCTTATTGAAGGTAATCATCCCGAACATCTTCGCGGGCATCATCAGCGGCAGCCTGCTGGTTTTCGCGACTGTCTTCGCGGAATTCACGCTGACCAAGTTGATCCTGGGTGCCAGGTTCAAGACTTTTCCCTTATTGCTGGTGGAATACACCCGCATCAATGGCAACATTGCAGCAGCGTTCTCGGTGATTTCCTTCACCATCGCATGGCTGGTTTCAATACTAATTCTTTGGGTGGGCAAGAAAAGCCAGGGTGCCTCGGCTGAAGCTGTGCGATCCCATTAGGTATAGGAGAATAACAATGTCATATCTGGAACTCAGGAACGTCTTCAAAACCTTCGCGAATGTCACTGCCGTGAGGGATTTCACGCTGGATATCGATAAGGGTACCCTGGTTTCATTCCTTGGCCCGTCCGGCTGCGGAAAGACGACCACATTGCGCATGATCGCCGGTTTTGAGACGCCCGACGGCGGGACCATCGAACTGGATAGCGAAGATATCACTCAGGTTGTTCCCAACAAGCGCGATATCGGTATGGTTTTCCAGGCGTATGCCTTGTTCCCCAATATGACCGTGCGCCAAAATGTTGCGTTTGGTTTAAAGATGAAGAATACGCCCAAAGACCAGATGGATAAAAGGATCGATGAAGTTCTGGAAATGGTGCGCCTTTCCGAGACTGCCAAACGTTACCCCCACCAGCTTTCCGGCGGGCAGCAGCAGCGCATCGCACTGGCGCGTGCCCTGGCGGTGCAGCCGCGTGTGCTCCTGCTGGACGAGCCCCTTTCAGCGTTGGATGCTGAGGTGCGCGTTGTGCTGCGCGGCGAGATCCGGCGCATTCAATCCGAACTGGCCATCACCACCGTTTACGTGACCCATGACCAGGAAGAAGCCCTGTCCATTTCGGACAAGGTTGTGGTCATGGAAGGCGGTGTCATCCAGCAGGTCGGCACGCCCGAGGAAATCTATCGCGCTCCGCAGACCCGTTTTGTGGCCACCTTCATCGGCACTGCCAACCAATTCTTCGGCAAGGTGCAGGACAAACAGCACGTGCTCGTGGACGAATTGAGTTTGGAAGTCGAGAATCTGGAAGGCTGCGCAGCCGGCCAGCAGGTGGTGGTGCTGGTGCGTCCCGAATACATCCAGGTCACCACGCAAAAACCGGAACGCAGCGGCTGCAACATTGTTTCGGGTGTGGTGGAGACCATCACCTTCCACGGCGCGGTGACCCGCCTGGGGGTCAACGCCAATAACCAGCGCATCGTGGCCGATATCAATGTGTCAGAAACTGAACCCATTGGGCTGAACCAGAAAGTTTGGCTGTTGTTTGGATCAAATGCCTGCAAAGTGATGGCGGTTGATAAATGATCTTCATCAATGCTCACGAGATCGTTCTTGATCAAGCGGAAAAGCTGCAAGCCTGGACCGATTATGGGAGCATTGTAGATATTGCCATGAATTTCATTAAAAAATGTCCGGTAGACCCCGCCAATGGGCTGCCCTGGTATTTGCAGTATTCCTGCTTCTGGACCGACCCGCTGCGGCCGGCTGACTGGCCGGATAATCCGGCCGGCAAATTTGCCTGGGCTGTTACCACGCTGCTGAAATACTACCCCTACTCGGGCGATGAAGCGCACATCCAAATTGTGGGCGAGATGCTGGACAGGTTGTGGCAGAGCCGCACTCCGCAAGATTTTGCCTGGGGCGGGGTGCCTTATGCCTCCGCGCATCCGGGCACCGGCGTTTATTATGGCGCACGGGCGGACGGCGAATATGCCACCGAACCGGACAAGATCGGCCAGGTCGGCCGCGCCTATCTGGATTTCTACCAGCTCACACAGGACGAACGCTATTTGCGCATGGGTGAACACTGCGCGCGGGTCCTGCTGGAAAAAATGCGCCCCGGGGACGCCGAACATTCCCCGCTGCCGTTCCGCGTGGACGTGCGCGACGGCAAGGTGATCGAGGAATACACCGCTCACATGATCGCCGTGGTGCGGCTGTTCGACAGCCTGATCACGTTGGGGCAAACCCGCTATCAGGAGGGCCGCGACCGCGTGTGGGATTGGATCTGCCGGTACCCGCTCACCAATAACCTATGGAAGGGTTACTTTGAGGATATCCGCCTGGATCCGAATAATGAGAACCGCGACCAGCTTTCTCCCCTGGAGACGGCCCGTTACATTCTGGAGCATCGGGAAGCGGTGCCGGATTGGCAGGCTTCGGTCAAAGCGTTGATCTTATGGGTGAAAGAGACCCTGGGCAGCCAGCCCTTCTTCTCCAGCATCCCGATCCACGAGCAGAAATTCTGCAATTTCTGGATGGGCAGCCATACAGCCCGTTTCGCCGGCCTGTGCGCTTTGTATGCTGAAGCCACTGGCGATTCCGCTTTCAGCGAATGGGCCAGCGGTTCGTTCAACTGGGCCAGTTACATGGCGAATGAGGATGGTTTGGTAACGGTGGGTGTGGACCGGCCGGATTATTACAACCAATGCTGGTTTACTGACGGTTATTTCGATTACGTGCCGCATTTTATCGACGGCATGGCCGCCATGCCGGAATATGCGCCGGCAAATGAAGACCACCTGCTGCGCTCCACTTCGATTGTGCGGCACATCGATTACCGGCCTAACGAGGTCTGTTATCGCACAGCCGATGCACAGGGTACGCAGCGCTTGCGCATGACTTTCAAACCGAAGAAAATCACGGCCGGTAAGTTGGAATTGAAGCAAAAAGGACAATTATCCGGTGAACCCGGTTGGGTTTTAGGAGACGTCCCGTATGTTATCGACGTTCGGGCGGGCGCCCAAGAGGTGTGTATTTACGGATGAAAAAAAAAATAAATGGCCTTTACTGGAAATTGGAGCTGACGAATTGGGCCAGAGAATAATCGATATTGGTTAAGGAGGTGCGCTGAGGAAAAGACTTGTAATGGGAAGGATCATTAGAAAAAGAATAAATATGAAGGAGAAAGGAAATGTCTAAATATCTAAAGATTTTGTTAGGCCTTTTGGTTGTGGTTTCATTGGGGTTGTCGGCATGTGCCACCTCGGCACCGGCTGCGGCGGAACCTGCCGCTGAAGAACCTGCTGCGGAAGAACCAGCTGCTGCAGAAGAAGCCGCTCCGGCGGAAGACCCGATGGCAGCCTTGATCGCGGCCGCGCAGGGCGAAGGCAAACTGGTTTCCTACGGCCTGCCGGACAGTTGGGTCAACTACGGCGGAATGAAAACACTGTTGAATGACATGTACGGAATTCCTACGGAAGACACCGACATGGGTTCCGGTGAGATCATCGCAGCCCTGGAAGCCGAAGCCACCGCTCCGGTTGCCGACATCACCGACCTCGGCTTGAACTTCGCTAAGATCGTTGAGGATGAGGGCCTTTCCCAGGCTTACAAGAATGCCTATTGGGATGAGATCCCCGATTATGCCAAGGATCCGGACGGACGTTGGTCGGCTGCCTATTGGGGCGCCATCGCCTTCCTCGTGAATGCGGATGCGGTCACCACCGTTCCCACCACCTGGACCGATCTGTTGAACGACGAATACGTCGGCAAGGTCTGCATGAAGGACCCGCGCTCATCCTCGACCGCCAACATGGTCGTGTTGGGAGCAGCTTACGGTATGGGTGGAGACGAAACCAATGTCCAACCCGGCCTGGATTTCTTCCAGCAGATGATCGAAAAGGGCATCCTCAACGGTGTGAAACCCTCCACCGCGGCCATTCAGAAGGGTGAATGCCCCGTCTCCTTATTCTGGGACTTTGACGGCCTCAGCAGCAAGGAAGAGAACCCGGATATGAACCTGCAGGTTGTGATCCCCTCCGAGGGCACGGTTGCCGGTATGTATATCCAATTCGTTACCGCCGGCGCGCCGCATGCCAATGCGGCCAAGCTGATGATCGAGTTGGAATATTCGGATGAAGGCCAGATCGCGTATGCGAACGGCTTCGTGCATCCGGTCCGCACCAGCGTGACCCTGCCCGATGAACTGCTGGCCAAGTTCCCGCCTGAAAAGGACTACGAAGCAGCCACGTTCCCGAAGGATTACGTTGCCTTGGATTCCGCGGGTACCGCTATTTCGGATGGTTGGGAGTTGATTGCACAGTAAGTAGTGCGATGTTTGGGAGGATGGGGTAGGTGATTCACCTACTCCATCCCCACACTGAAATTTTAACGTATTAGTTAGCCAGGAATTATTAAATTATTCATCAAATTTAAATGCGGAAGTTTGAAAGGAGTTTTTATGTCATCAACAGGTGAAAGTATTCGATTGAACCGACTTTTTACAGATGGGAAGAACGTGGTTATTGTGGCGGTGGATCACGGCTTGTATTTCGGGCCGCTGGAGGGCATGATTGACCTTCCTTCAGTGATCGATCGCGTGGCCGGTGCGGACGGGATCTTGATGTCCCCGGGCATGCCGGCGCACTGCCAGAGCGTTTTTTCCAAACGCGGCGCCCCGGCCTGCATCATCCGCCTGAATTGGGGCTCCAACTATCCGGCTATGTGGCATTACAAGCATTCCTACAGCGTACCCATGACCACCGTAGCGGACGCGGTCATGCAGGGCGCGGATGTCGTGATCGGCAGCCTGACCCTGAAGAACCCTGAAGAGGCTGAGGATGCGCAGAACGTGGAAGTGTTTTCCGATTGCGTTGCGCAAAAACGCGAATTGGGTATTCCGCTGATCGGCGAGGTGTACCCCACCGGTGGAGACGATTATCAACCGGAAGATTTACAAGAGGAAGTCTTTATCGGTTGTCGCATCATCGCGGAACTGGGTGCGGACATGGTTAAGACCTTCTACACGGGCGCGGGCTTTTCCAAGGTCATTGCCGCGACACCCGTCCCGGTGTTGGCGTTGGGCGCCAAGAAATTGCCCAAAGAAAGCGATGCCCTGGCGTTGGCGGCGAAAGCTATAGAAGCCGGCGCGCGCGGTATTGTGTTCGGCCGCAATGTCATTCAATCCAAGGAACCCGAACGACTGCTGGACGCGCTGCAGGAAGTTGTCAAGGAATTCCAGGCGCCGGATAAGGTCGCGAGCAAATATAAACTTGAGTGATATGGAATTATTACTGGGAATTGACGTCGGGACGACCTCACTGAAAACCGGCTTGTTCGCAAGCGACGGTCGCTGTCTGGGTATCGAACGTCAGGAATACCAACTGGATACGCCTTCGGCAGAACGCGCGCAGGTGGACGCCAAACGCTATTGGCAGGCCTGTGTGCAGACTGTCCACAGCCTATTGGAGCGAGTGGGGGAAGATCCCGCGAAGATTTCTGCTCTGGCTGTATCCAGCCAGGGGGAAACCATCCTGACCTTGAACGAGGATGGCGAACCGATCTATCCAGCCATGGTTTGGCTGGATAACCGGGCGGTTTCCCAGGCCGAGCGTCTGGCAGAGCGCTTCAAGAACGCGGTTTACGAGCGCACCGGCGTGGCGGAGATCATCCCCACCTGGTCGGCCTGCAAGGTGCTTTGGCTGAAGGAAAATGAGCCGGATGTCTTCGCCCGGGCCGCCAAGTTCCTGTTGGTCCAGGACTACCTGATCTACCGGCTGACCGGCCGCTTTGCTACGGACGGTTCGGTTGCCTGCACGACGCTGTTCTTCGACATCACCGCCAACGCCTGGTGGGAAGAGATGCTTTCCGCGGTGGGCATTCGCGCGGACCAATTGCCCGAGATTGTAGCCCCGGGAACAGCTGTAGGGACGGTATGTTCGCAAGCAGCTGCTGAGTTGGGCCTTTCGACCCATACCCAAGTGGTGACCGGCGGTATGGACCAGTCAGTGGGCGCTATCGGGGCCGGCAATATCCAGCCCGGGGTGGTCTCGGAGACAACCGGCGCGGCCCTGGCCATCCAGGTCACTGTGGATGACCCGCTGCTGGACGCGAACCGCAGCATGCCGGTCTATTTCCACAGCGTGCCGGGTAAATACCTGTTGGTGCCAGTTTGCCCGACTGCCGGCATGGCCTTCAAGTGGTTCCGCGACCAATTCGGGCAGGTGGAAATTGAAAAAGCGGAAAGCCAGGGACTGGACAGCTATGACCTGATGACTCAGCCGGCGGCTGCCATAGCGGCCGGTTCGGACGGCTTAGTCATGCTGCCCCACCTGATGGGCGCATTCAGCCCGGATACCAATCCGGCCGCGCGCGGTTCCTTCACCGGCTTCACACTCAGCCACACCAGAGCCCACTTTGTGCGGGCGCTGCTGGAAGGCGTAGCTTTCATGCTGCGCAGGAATATCGAATACGTTGAAAAGGTCGGCATTTCCGTACGAGAGATCGTATCGACCGGCGGCGGGTCGCGCAGCCGGCTGTGGAATCAGATCAAGGCGGACGTTTGCAACAAACCGATCAAGACCCTGCAGAACGAAGAGACCGCTTTGATCGGCGATGCCATCCTGGCCGGTGTGGCCTGCGGCGCGTTCGCTTCGATCGCGGAAGGCTGCGGGAAGATGAGCGCGGCTTTAGAGACATTTACTCCCGGAAAAGATGTGACTGTATACGAGGCGGCCTACCGGCGCTACTGCGCGCTGGACCGGGAATTATCCGATTATTACGCGAACTACTTTACAGAGAAATAAACAGAAATATTTATTAAGAAAGGAAGAAGATATGTCGAATAAACCGAAAGTTGGCATCCTGGCTATGGCTTTGTTGGAGGACGATTACAACAAGACTGCCCACGTCCGGCCAATGGCTCAGAAGGTGGCTGACCGTATCGCGGAAATTATCGGTAAATATGCCGAAACGGTCTGCCCGCCGCTGGTGGAGGAGGAGCATCAGGCGGAAAAGGCGGCGGAAATGTTCAACGCGGCCGGTGTGGATTTGATCGTCGCCGTTGAAATTGCCTACACCAAGGGCATTGTTCCCACCCGTTGTTTCCTCAATACGACCGCTCCGGTGGTGGTGTGGAATACCCAGCAAATTGAATTCCTGCCGGAGGACGCTGATTTTGACCTGATTATGGTCAACTCGGGCATGGCTGGCGTGCCGGAAATGACCTCCGCACTGCTGCGCATTGGCCGTCCATTCTGGATGGTCACCTCCCTGATGGACGATCCCAAGGGACACCAGCAATTGGCGGATTATATTAACGCAGCCGGTATAATTCATCGGCTCAAAACAGCCCGCATCGCGGTCTTCGGACACGCGTTCGAGGGCATGACCGACCTGATGATCGACCAGCTCAGCCTGCGCCAGGATGTCGGCCCGGTCTGTTGGCCGGTCGAACCTGAAAAAGTGGCTGTGGCTATGGGTGAAATTCCGGATGCGGAAGTGCAAGCCCTGATGGATAAGGAATCTGGACGTTACCAAATTGATATCGCCAAAGAACAATTCGAGAATTCTTGCCGGCTGGCCCTGGCGCTTGAGAAAGTGACCCGGGATGGAAACTTTGACGCAGTGGCGTCCTTCGACCAGATTTGGATGACGGATCCCCGCGTGGGCATCATCCCTTCGTACGGAACCGGGCGCCTGTGCGAGCTGGGTATTCCCTGCTCCACCGAAGCCGACATCACCACCGTTACCGCCATGCTGATCCTGCAGGCTATTGCCGGCAAGGCTACATTCCTGGAAAATTATGTGGTGGATTACAAAAGAGATGCTATCATTCTCTCCCATGACGGTCACGGCAACCCGGCCATGGCGGCCAAGCCCGCGGACGTCGCGCTCAAGCACAGTATATACTATGAAGGTGTCAAAGGTTTTGGTGCCGGCCTCGAGTTTGCTTACGCGCCCGGTCCGGTCACCAATTTATCGTTGGTTCCGGTGCGGGGCAAATGGCGCTTGATTATTTCGGAAGGTGAATCCATCGCAATAAAGCCGCGCCCGGTGGCTGCGCCGCAAATGTTGTTCAAGCCGAAATCGCTGCCGATCACGGAGTGGTGCAATGCCTGGTGCAAAGCCGGCTCGCCCCACCACCAGGCGCTGGCTTTTGGGCACTTGAGCGATCTAATTAAAATTTATGCAGAAATGCAGGGATTGGAAGTGGTTGAGGTTTAACCTTTCAATGCTTGCGTGAAATTATAAAAATCGTGGTGATGGAAATGAATACGATAAGTACAGCTGAACGGCGCTCACAAATCGCCCAAATGGTAATTGAAAACGGTCAGGTATTTGTATCGGACCTGGTGGAAATGTTTGACGTATCTGAGGTTTCCATCCGCCGCGATTTAACGATTTTGGAAGAAAACCAAAGGCTGAAACGTGTCCACGGCGGCGCGGTACCGATTCCCGGCAACCTGCGCACGGATTCGTTCGATGAGAAGGAAAAGCTGCACATTCACGCCAAGGAACGCATCGGGCGGGTGGCTGCCAGCCTCATCAAGCAGGGCAACATCATCCTGCTGGATTCCGGCACAACTACTTTACAGGTTATTCGCAACATGCCGCACTCTTTGCGCGTGAGCAATATGATCAACATGGTCACCAACTCCATGCCGGTGTCGCACGAAGTCCTCACCTGGCCTTCTCCTAACGTCACCGTATTGGGCGGCATCTACCTGCCGGATTATCAGGCTACTGTAGGTCCCCAGACCTTGAACCAATTGAATGAACTGACTGCTGATATTGCGTTCCTGGGGACCGATGGCTTGACTTTGGAAGGCGGCGCGACCACGGCCAACATTCTGATGGCCGAGGTCGACCGCATGATGGCCGACCACGCCCGCAGGACCGTATTGGTGACCGACAGCTCAAAGTTCGGACGCATGGGATTTGTGCCGGTCAAGCCTTTGGCCAGCTATGACACCATCATCACGGATAACGAAGCACCGGCCGACCTGGTCAGCGCCATCCGCGATATGGGCGTCGAGGTAGTCCTGGTTTAACTTCTGTCATAGTAATGAATTAAATACTGAATAGGTTAAGTCATGTATTCTGGTTTGAAGATCAAACCGCCATTTTTTGAAATTGGCCCGAAGGCTTATCTGTATGGAGCCGCGGCCTTAAAGTTGGCCCAACATGCCGACCGCATGAGCCGGAAATATGACGTGCGCATCATTTTCACGCCCCAATGCGTGGATATCCCCCTGATCGCGCAAAATACGCAGGACCTCCTGGTCTTTGCCCAACATATGGATGCCATCCCGGTTGGGCGGGGCATCGGCACGGTGCTGCCGGAAGCGATCAAAGAAGCCGGGGCGCAGGGTGTCTTGCTCAATCACGCCGAGAAGAAACTTGGCATGGCGGAAATCGAACGCACCATCGCCCGCGCCGATGAGGTCGGGCTGATTTCCATGGTGTGCGCGGATACGCCCCAGGATGCGTTGGAAATTGCCCGGATGAAGCCCAATATTGTCCTGGCGGAATCGCCGAATTTGATCGGCGTGGGTGTGCGCGATGAGGCGGCCCAGCTGGAAATCGCTGCGACCAATGCGTTGGTATGGGGAGTCGATCCGGACATTCTGGTGCTGCACGGCGCCGGCATCAAAAATGGCAAGGACATCTACGATATCGTCCGGCACGGCGCCCAGGGCAGCGGATCCACCAGCGGCATTATCCTGGCCGACGATCCCTTCCAAATGCTGGAAGAAATGATCAGCGCCATGCGTATGGCTTGGGATGAAACCCATTAATACAAAATAATAACGAGGTCTAATTATGTCTGTTTATCACGAAGCAGTTAAAGTTCAATCCAATCTGGTCCCGACGTTCCATGATGTGACCAACGATGCGCAGGAAGCGCTCAAAAAATCCGGCGTCAAGAACGGCATCCTGGTGGTTTTCTCGCAGCACACCACTTGCAGCGTGATGCTGCAGGAAGAAGCCCACGACGAGAATTTCTGGGGGATCAAATCGCTGATGCAGGATTTGCTGAATGTATTGTCGAAGATCGTTCCAACCTGCACTTCCGAGGGCCAATACCTGCACCCCGGCCCGATGCACATCGCGGATGCCACCCGGCGCAATGAATTGCCGTCCTGGAGCCTGAACACGGACGCGCACTTACGGTCCATCATCATGGGGCGTTCGGAATCCATACCGATCATCGATGGCAAGCTCGAACTGGGCGAATTCGGACGCATTTACTTTGCCGATTTCGACCAGGTGCGCGCGCGCGAACGGAACGTTCACTTCCAAATTGTGGGTGAATAAAGTCTCGCTAACTCCTATGGGGCTGGACCTCAGTTATCGAGGTCCGGCTCCATTTTATTTAAATTATTGTTCCCTGAACCGCCCGCGATGCGGGCGCTGTTGATCCGGATTGTTAAATGGATAAAGTTATGTAAAGAACATAGCCATTTCTAATAAAATAGGTTATCTTATTCACCAGCTGTATAGAATATTTTAGACATCACGAAGTGCATTGTTGTAAGGGAGAGATATGGATTTAAATAAATTCTTTTGGATCAATGAACCGGAAAATCATTCTTTTGGTGAGAACGCCTTAATTTTTGAAACTGAACCGGGGACCGATTTTTGGCAGCGTACTTATTATGGTTTTCAAAATGATAATGCGCATGCTTGTGTAGTGCAAGCAGATCGTCCGGAATTTACATTTTCTGTAGCCTCGCGCTATTCACCCAGTCAATTATTTGATCAGGCTGGGGTTGTTATTTATCTGGATAGTGAAAATTGGTTTAAAGCATCCGTTGAATATGAGACGGCTGAAATTTCGAAGTTGGGCAGTGTGGTAACCAATTTGGGTTTTTCAGATTGGGCAACTGCGGACATTAAGGGCGGTCAGGAAATTCAAATGACCTACCGGTTGAGCAGAAGGAAAAATGATTTTTTGATCGAAAGTGCCGCGGACGGCAAAACCTTCCATCAAATGAGAATATTTCATTTGGTGAAGGCGGATGGCCCTATACAGGTCGGTGTTTATGCTTGCAGCCCGCTGCAATCCTCATTCAAGGCCCAGTTTGAAGACTTCCGTTTTGGGGAATGTGTTTGGGAAGCATATCAATAGACGTAATCGAATTACCCGGATAGATCCAGGCCCATTTCTTTTAATTCGGTTTTGACCTCCTCGTACATGCGCGTCCATTCCGGCAGGGGCTGGAGCGTTTCCAGGTCGTAAGCCTGGTCGAAACGCGCGCCCGGGTTGCCCTCCGGCATCCGGAAGACGTGCTCGTATTTTTCCATCAATTGTAGAATCCATTGGTTGGCCTGCGCGCGGGTCACACCCTGGCGGCAGGCGGCATGCCCGACTTCGCCCATCAAGCGCGGTTCCAGGCCGGTGGCATGCGGCACCAGCCCGTCGGCCGAACCGCAGCCTTCCAGGTGCCCGCCGCTGACCGTGATGGCCAGCGCGTTGGCGGCCGTTTCGTAAAGCAGTTCGCGCGTCAATGCACCGCTCTTGGGATAAACGTCCGTCACAATGATGGCCGGCGCGTTGCGCGCGAAGGCCTGCAGTACGACGCTTTCCACCCACAGCACCTCGCGTGTGCTGGTGGCGACGTGACGGATGTGGATGGGATGCAGGATGTGGTAATCTGCGCGGTTGGTCAAAAGCCCCAGGATCATGGAGGCCACCGAAATGAGCGCGCAGCCGGGCGCGTCGCCGCCAAGGCCGCCGGAAATGGCGCAGTACAGTCCGCCGTTGCGCATGCCGTACTCGATGGAGTTGACCGCGCGGGCGATGTTGCGGTTGTCGATCTTGAGTTCGTTCAGCATGGGTACCAGGTGCGCGTCGCAGGTGCGCAGGTAATCCGGGTTAGCGGCCGCCAGGTCGCCCAGTTCCGAAACGCTGCTCTGCGCCGCCAGCATACCCATGCCTGGCCGGCCCACGTGTGCCAGCGCCTGGTGCAGGTAAGTCAGCTCGCGCCGTGTGGCGGTGATCTCCAGCGCTTCGCCGGTGCGCACTTCGCGCCCGTCCACCTCGGCCAGCGTGCCGCAGGTGATCAGGTCCACAATCGGCTCCTGCGCCCAGCTCACCACAGCCGGTAGGAACAGTGCTTCCGGATGGGGCGCGCCCGGGTTGCCGGCCCATACCAGCGGCGGGCGGCTGTCCTCAATCTGGCGCGCGAACAGCACGCGTTCATCCGCGCCCTGGCCCATGGATAAGGTCTGCTTCATGTCACGCAGCGCGCTTTCCAGTTCGTCGCGCTCGAAGCGCAGGATGCGTTCACTGCTGCGGTTGTAGGCGCCGATCTCGACGGCCAGCGCCAGACCGGCTGCAAAGACGCGGTCAGCCAGGGCCGGGTCGTCCGGCACCAGATTTTGCCTGTCCCATTTCAGGTCGTACTGGCTGACCAGCCGCATGCAGGTCATAGCCACTTTTTCCAAATCCCAATTCTCCTCGGAGATATACTCGCCGGAGTCGGAACGGTCGATGATTTCCAGATAATCCATGGTGGTTTCCTAGGCTAAAGCGTTTTGCATGAATTGGCGTGCCAGCTGCAGCGCCTGCACGGCGTTGGCGGCGGTGCCGTCTGCGCCGATGCGCTCGGCGTAGGCTGGTGTGACGGATGCCCCACCGATCATCACCTTGAAGCGTTCGCGCTGCCCCATGGCTTCCAGTGTCTTGATCAGATCACTCATGAAGGGCATTGAGGTGGTCAGCATGGCGGAACAGCCGATAATGTCGGCGCCTTCGTCCAGCGCGGTGGAGATGATGCGTTTAATGGGCACATCCACGCCCAGGTCGATCACCTCGAACCCGCCAGTGGTCAGCATGGTCGAGACGATGTTCTTGCCGATATCGTGGATATCCGATTGGATGGTGGCCAGTACCACCCGCCCTTTGCTGCTGCTGATGCCGCTTTCCGCGCTCAGGCGTTTCAGTTCGGGTGTGATGATGGCCATGGCGGCCTTCAGGGCACGCGCGGTGAACATCAACTGCGGCAGGAAGACCTCGCCGGCTTCGAATTGCTGCCCGACGATGTCCGCCCCGCGCATCAAGCCCTCGTTGAGGATGGTCTGCGCGTCCACCCCGGCTTCCAGGGCGGCGCGCGCGGCCGTTTCGGCGGTCTCGACATTGCCTTCGATCAGGGTTTGTTGGATAGCGGTAATGATCACATCATTCATACTGGCGTTCCTCCCAAGTGAATTATATCTTTTCAATTTTTTGCGTGTTCACTTGTGTGATTAAGATAGAAGAAAAAGAATTGTCAGATTTTAGTTTATATTCTAAAATCATGTATTCATTAAATGAACAAGCGCTCTTTTTAACTGTGTCGTATTGCCAACGTCAGCATTGCACCCGTAGGAAAGGATATGTGAATTCTTTTAATTCAATTTAAAGGTTAGCATGATGAATATATTACTGGTTTGCCAGGGCGGCATGTCCTCCTCATTTGTGGTGAAGAAGATCAAGGAAGCTTTTAAGAATAAAGGCGAATGTGTTCACATCATTTCGAAGGCATCCATGGAAATTGTGGATTACATCGACGAAACGGATATCGTTCTGGTTGCCCCCAATGTTTTGTACGAAATAGAAGACATCCGCGAAACCTGCACGCAGCACGGGATCACCCCGGTCATTCTCCCCATGGAACTCTACGGCCGTATGGATGGGGAAGCTTTACGGGTTTTTATCATTAACTCACAAGATGGAGGAAATGATGGTTGAAAAAAAACTGTGGTACGAAAAATACTTTATCGATCCGCTCAATAAGTATGCGGCCAACCGGCTGATCAAAAGTATCACAGGGGGCATCAATGGGGGAGTGAACGTTCTCCTCATCGGTTCCTTTCTGACCATCATTTCAATAATAATTTCTGCCATCCCCGGGTTAAACCAAACTTCCTTTGCTTTAAAACTGGCCGATCTCAAAGTGTTGGTCTTTGGGATTGTGGGGATGTTCTTCGCTTACAGCATTGCTTCATCCAACGCCAAATATAACAAGATCGACAAGCAATCAGTAGGTTTCTTTGCGGTAATTGCCTACTTCATTTTTATGCGCCCGGAATTTGTGGTGGACGCGGCCGGCACTACCTATTTCAGCGTCGAGTTCAGCCGTTTCGGCGCCAATGGGATCTTTGTCGCCATTGTCTCGGGCTTGTGGGCCGGCGAAGTTTCGAATTTCTTTAAAAAACGCGGCTGGGTGATCAATGCCGAAGGGCTGCCGGACATCATCAAAACCTGGTTTGATTATTTGATCGCCGGCACTGCTGTGACGCTGGGCGCCTGGGCTTTTACCGGATTGCTCAACATTGATCTGCACACCCTTTTCAGTTCCCTGCTCACCCCCGTCGTTCATGTTTTTACATCTTTTGGAGGCAGCTTACTGATAAATGCTTTAAGCCCCTTGTTATTCTACTTCGGCATCCATCCCCTTTCTGTACTTACACCGGTACTTGCAATGTATATGACCGCCACGGCACAAAACGCCGAGCTGCTGGCCCATGGTCTGGCGCCCACAATTGCCAACGGGTTTGTGATCAACAACCTGGCTACAACTTTTTTGCTGGATCTGGGCGGCGCCGGATCCACATTGGGATTGAATTTCGCGCTGCTGTTCTCCAAACATAAATATCAACGGAAATTGGGGCAATTGGCAATCTTCCCCAGTCTCCTTAATATCAACGAACCGCTGATATTTGGCCTGCCGATCATGCTCAACCCAATTTTTTTCCTGCCCTTCTTTGTTGTGCCGATCATAAACTATGTCATCACATATTTTGTCCTGTTCTTGGGTTGGATCAAAATCCCCTCGTCAATGGCACTCTCCATGCACATCCCTGCCTTCATCAACGCGTTCATCCTTTCCGAAGATCCCAAAGCGGTTATCCTGGTCATAATGCTGGTCATCCTGGATGGGCTGATCTGGGTGCCGTTCTTGAGATTGCATGCCAGACAGGTAGAAGCTCGGGAAAAATAAAACTTCAGAATTATTTATAATGAAATAAAATAACGTGTCAGCAAGATCCCTGGTCAACTGCAATCATTTTTGAACCAGATAGCTGAATCCACGCATATTTTGAAAGGTTAATCTGTTTTCATGGAAAAAACAACCCATTTCAACATGGTTGAAATTGCTACGAATGTCATCGTGTTTGCGGGAAACGCCCGTAATCTGATAATGAAAGCCCTCAACGCGGCTTATGACGAAGATTTTGAAACAGCCAGAGAGTATATGGATCAGGCGGAAAACGAATTGCGCGCTGCGCACCGCACACAGACCGAAGTGATCCAATCGGAAGCCAGAGGTGAAAAACTTGAGATTTCATTACTGATGAACCACGCCCAGGATACGCTCATGGCCGCTATGACGGAATTGAATTTGGCCAAACAACTGGTCCGTATGATCCAAAAGTTTGGGGGCAAGCAGGACTGATTGGCGTTTATCTAATCACTGGCAGTATGGATGGATAAATTGGCTGCTGCGGCTCGTGCGCTAAAGCACGAGCTTTTTTCTGGTCTGCCCCTCAGTGAAAAGGTGCGTAATTTGAGATTTGTTGACAAATCCATTTATCAATTTTAGAATCCAATGTAAACTTAACAGTATAAGATTTATATATTACTGTAAACGAAAACAGAGAAAAAATAATGCGTGGAGAAAATACAAGACAGGATATCATCGAGGCGGCATGCGAATTGTTCATCCAGAACGGATTTCATGCCACTACCACGCGCCAGATTGCGGAAAAGATCAATTTGGTGCCCGGCGCGCTGTATAACCATTTCAGCAGCAAGATATCCGTCTTTGAAGCTGTTTTAGAAGAATATCATCCCTGGTACAAGATCCCGGATGCGCTGCGCAACGCCAAAGGCAACAACATGCCGGAATATATCCGCAATGCTTCCAGCCTGCTCTTGGAGATGTGGGATGAAAAACCGGAGCTGATGCGCCTGCACCTGATCGATATGCTTGAATTCAACGGCAAGCATTTACCGGCGCTTTTTGAAAAGACCTTCACCAAGGTCGCGGAAACTGTTGAGATCGTCCAATCCGAAGAACCCGGCTTGAAGGAAGCCAACCTGAACCTGCTCTACCGCGCCATCAACGGGTTGTTTTTTGGATATATCATGTCGGACAAAGCAACGACCGATGCGGATTCACCTTTCTCGGAAGGCGGCTTTGACTATTTCGCGGACGCTTATTTACAGGGATTGTTTGCGCAGCGGGATGCGGAACCCGGCGAAGATAAACCCGGTAAAAAGTAGCAGGGCGGATTAGGATTTATATTGGATGAGGGATTAGCCGATTTATTCTATCGAAAATTCCAAGAGGCAGCGGATCAAGGTTTTTCGTTGTGAATTTCCGTGTATAAGCGCTCGACGAGTTTAATTATATTTTTGGCGATGTACATTTCCGAAACAGCCGACATCAACGTGTCTTGCGCGTGTGTCAGCAACAGCGAAAATTCCAGCGTATCTCCCTGCGATTCGGTTTTGATGATCTTAGATTGTTCCCGGTGGGCAAATAGGGCTTCTTCCTTGGCTTCTTTGATCTTTTGCCGGGCGTTGTCGAAGTTGAAATCATATAGTTCTGCGTAGGCATCCGCGATCAGTTTGCGCGCGTTGCCCGCGTGCAGGATCGTCATGGTTGCGAATTGAACGGATTTGGATTCATTCGTCATACTGATCAGCCTCGACCTGGTTTTTTAAAAATTTCTTAAGCAGCGATTGCGATTTAAATAATGAGCGCTTGTTCGTAAAATTATATCAGAATCGAATTTCGACAAATGGACAGTATCTTTTTTTATTTCATGAAAGATGGTAAAGCGTATGAAGCATTGTTCAAAGCTTGTCATTTTCTTTCTACATAGCTTACGGACTACTATATTTCCTCTTAGTCATCCGTATTGTCACAAAATCCACATTAATGCTCTTGAAATTTTACCCAGAAAGATTATATAATCGAAATATCGCTGAAGTGTGACACAAGTTATCGCAGGTAATTACATCTGTATATTTACAAATAGATATATTTCTTGCATAATGGTGTCAATGTTTTATGGTATGTAAATAGAGGTGGGTTAAGGGGATGCGGGGGTTTTTTATTGTTATTTATTGATTTTTTCTTTCCTTTATGAGGTAGCCACAAATCAATTCTTCCATGCCGGAGATAAATATCGAATAAATACATTGCGATTGCCATACTTTACGGGTACCAACAAGGTACACGAGTGTGGTTAAAATTGAGGTCGATTAATTCAATCTAACATCAAAGAAGGGTGGAGGTGTTATGCCCGAAAGTTATGATTTCGTCATAATTGGGGGAGGGGTCGTAGGATGTATGCTGGCGCGCTGGCTGTCGCGCTATGAGGGCAGCGTGCTATTGATTGAGAAAGAGGCGGACATTTGTATGGGGGCTACCGCAGCCAACACCGCCATCGTACATGCGGGTTATGACCCACTTCCCGGTTCGTTGAAAGCGCGCATGAACGTGGCCGGTAACCAGATGTGGGACCAACTCTCCGGTGAATTGAATTTCCCCTTTGAACGCCGCGGTGATTATGTGGTTGCTATTGGTGACGATGAATTGCCCGCCCTGGATACACTCATGGTGCAGGGCAAGAGAAACGGCGTCATGGGTATTCAAATTCTTCCCAAAGCGGAAATGATCGTGCGCGAGAAGAATATTAATCCGGACGTGAGCGGCGCGCTGTGGGCCACCACCGGCGGCATCTGCGATCCTTTCGCGGTGACCGTGGCGGCGGCCGAGAACGCTGTAGTAAACGGCGTCAAGGTCATGCTCAACACGGAATTCGAAGACTTCATCATGGACGGCTCGCGCATTGTGGGGGTGAAAACCAACCGTGGTGATATCCGCTGCCGTTGGGCGATCAACAGCGCCGGAGTTTACTCCGACGTTGTCATGCACAAAGCCGGCATACGCCCCGAGTTCATCATCAAACCGCGCCGCGGTGAATACTTCGTCTTTGACCGTGCGGACATCACCATCGACAATGTCCTTTTCCCTGTGCCATCGGAAAAAGGAAAAGGCATCCTGGTGACCACTACGCTGCACGGCAATACCATCATCGGCCCCAACGCCAACCTCATTGATGATAAGGAAGACCGCGCCACCACCAAACCCGGCTTGGATGAGATTTGGGAAGGGGCGCAGAAACTGGTGCCCTCGCTCAGTTTGAAATACGTCATCGCCATGTTCGCCGGGCTGCGGCCTTACGGCAACGGCCCCTGCAAAACTCCCGGCATCGATTACCAGCACGATTACATCATTGAAATCCCTGAGAAAGTACAAGGCTTTGTCAATCTGGGCGGTATCGAATCGCCTGGTTTGACCTCGGCCCCGGCTATCGCGCAGGAAGTGGTGGATATGCTTAAAGATGCCGGAGAAGAATTGAAAGAGAAGAAAGGTTGGGACCCCATCCGGCGTGGGCGCCCACGCTTCCGCGATATGAATCACGAAGAACAGAAACGCCTGGTCAATATGGACCCACGTTATGGACGTGTCATCTGCCGCTGTGAGAATGTGACCGAAGGGGAGATTGTGGCGGAAATCCATTCTCCTATCCCGGCCCTGACCTACGATGCCATTAAACGGCGTACCTGGTTGGGCACCGGGCGCTGCCAGGCGGGTTTTGATATGCCGCGTGTAGTCAAAATCCTGGCGGATGAATTGGGCGTCTCTCCGCTGGAGGTGACCAAGAAAGGCCAGGGATCAGAATTCTTAGCCAGACCAACGAAACAGGTGGAAAACTGAGATGACTCTTAAAAATGTCTATGACGTAGTCGTGATTGGCAGCGGCCCCGGCGGTCTGGCCGCGGCAGTGGCTGCCAAGAAGGAAGGCGCCCAGGATGTGCTTATCATTGAGCGCGATGTAGAACTGGGCGGTATCCTGTTGCAGTGTATCCACAACGGTTTTGGTTTGGAGACATTCAAAGAAGATTTGCCCGGCCCGACTTATGCGGAACGCTTTATTAAGGAAGCGCAAGCGATCGGCGTGGAAGTGCTGCTGGATACTATGGTGCTGGATATTACTCCCCAGCGCAAGATTTACGCAGCCAGTAAACGCAACGGCTTTATCGAAATCGAGTCCCGCTCCATTGTGCTGGCTATGGGCTGCCGTGAGCGCACCCGTCCGCAAATTCGCATCCCGGGCAGCCGCCCGGCCGGTGTTTACTCTGCCGGTACGGCCCAACGCTGGGTTAACGTTGAGGGCTATATGCCCGGAAATCGTGTGGTGATCCTCGGTTCGGGTGATATCGGTATGATTATGGCGCGCCGCTTAACCTTTGAAGGCGCGAAAGTTGAACGAGTGCTGGAAGTGATGGATTACCTGACCGGCCTGACGCGTAATTACGTGCAGTGCTTGTTGGATTTCGACATTCCGCTGCAGCTGCGCCATACCGTAAAGCGGGTGATTGGCAATACACATGTGGAAGCCATTGAGGCTGTGCAGGTGGATGCCAAATGGAATGTGGTGCCGGGTTCTGAGGAAGTCATTCCCTGTGATACCCTGCTGCTTTCAGTTGGTTTGATTCCGGAGAATGAACTCTCACGCAAGGCGGGCGTCATTCTCGACCCGATCACCGGCGGTCCGGTGGTGGACGATAATTTCCAAACCAACGTCCACGGTATATTTGCGGCCGGCAACGTGGTGCACGTTTATGACCTGGTGGATTGGGTCACGGAAGCCGGTTACGAGGCAGGCAAATGCGCGGCCGCGCATGCCATCGAAGTGCGGCGGAAAGAACATCATCTTATCCCTCTGATTGCCGGCGATAATGTGCGCTATATCGTGCCGCATATGCTGGATAAACGCAACCTGGAAGGAAATGAGATCCGCCTGCAAATGCGCGTATCCAAGCCGGTGGAACAGCCGGTTTGGCTGGAAGTGCATGATAAAAATAACTTGATCACGCGCCGGGCGGAACGCTATGTCCGGCCGGGTGAGATGGTTACGGTGGTGTTGAAACCGGACCACTTCGCGGAGGTCAGTAAGGCAGATAGCCTGACCATCGACATGGTTCTGCGTTGAAAAAATAGGAAGTGAAATGAAAGAAATTCAAAAACTGATTTGCATTAGCTGCCCTAAGGGATGCACGCTGGAAGTGACGGTGGACGGGGACACTGTGGTGAAGGTCAGCGGTGAAACCTGCAAAAAGGGAGTGGACTATGCGGAAAAAGAGATCAGCGACCCGCGCCGTATGATCGCCACCACCGTGCGTGTCAAGAACGGTTTTCATCCCCTGGTTCCAGTCTATTCACTTCAACCGGTACCTAAACCGTTAATTCAGAATGTATTAAAGGAGTTGCGCAAAGTAGAACTGACTGCTCCGGTAAAACAGGGCAGTGTTGTACTTGAGAATGTGCTTGGAACAGGCGCTAACATCATTGCCAGCCGGGATATGCCGGCAAAGTAGTGTTGTAACTGATTTCAGCTATTTAGTAGTTCTTAAAAGCGGGGGCCTTATTGGTTGGGATAGTGGGGATTATTGGTTCTTTTATTGTTACATCGGTAGCTTTTTAAAACAAACCGGCATTGGTATTTACCTTGCCTGGCTTTAGCTCTCATCTTTCAAAAATTATTGATTAGATGAAAGGAGGTGCTTATCGATTAAACAATTGAACCTAATCATCGATTCACAATATTTTCAATCAACCAAATTTGTAAATAAGAAAGATTATCAGGGAGTAAAAAAATGAAAGCAAAAGGTTTGATGAGTGAGTTTTGGGGCGAGGTCTTTGGTACCTTCGTCCTGGTCCTGCTTGGCGACGGTGTAGTCGCCAATGTCGGTCTGGCGCCTCGCCTGGCAGCTCCAGCCTATAACTGGAACACCATTGCCATTGGCTGGTGCTTCGCAGTCGTGGTCGCTGTCTATATTTCCGGCGGCGTTTCCGGTGCGCACCTGAACCCGGCTGTGACATTTGCCATGGCATTCAAACGCGGTTTTGCCTGGAAGAAAGTGTTGCCCTTCATTGTGGCTCAAATGCTCGGCGCTTTCCTGGGCGCTGGAGCGGTTTATTTGATCTATCGTGATGGCCTGGTGGCCGCCGGTATGCCCAATGTTTGGTCAACCGGTCCTGGTTCGATCTTCGAAACATCCTTCTGGGGTGGTACTGGTGCGGCTGCGGCGGGTTCATATTCCCTGGTGACAGCCTGCGTGGCGGAGTTCTTCGGCACCATGGTGCTGTTGTGGGGTATCCTGGCCAGCGGCGACATGAAGAACATGGGTCTGAAAGACAACTTGGGCGCGCTGTTGGTCGGCTTCACCGTTCTGGCAGTTGGTCTCTCCTTGGGCGGCCCCAGCGGCTATTCCATCAACCCAGCCCGTGACCTTGGCCCGCGCCTCTTCGGTGCCCTGGTTGGCACAACCGGTTTGTTCAATGGTATTTATTGGCTGCTGCCGCCTGTCCTGATTCCCTGCATCGCCGGTCCTATTGGGGTGGCGTTGTATGATATGTTCATCAGCAAGAACTTACCTGACAAAGGATAAGGTCAAACGTATAAATGCCCAATTTGAAGTTGTATTAAAATGAGTTTCAAATAAGAGAAGGGTGAATTAAATGAAAAAGTTAATCAATAAACCGGAAGATGTCGTTCTGGAAGAACTTCAGGGGATCGAGATTGCTCATCCGGATCTGGTGAAAATTCACTATGATCCCAACTTCATCGTCCGTGCTGATGCACCGGTAAAAGGGAAAGTAGCATTGGTGTCTGGCGGCGGCAGCGGTCATGAGCCCATGCACGGTGGTTTTGTGGGCAAAGGCATGCTGGATGCGGCTTGCCCGGGCGCTGTTTTCACTTCACCGACGCCTGATCAGATGTTGGAAGCTACCAAAGCCGTCGATGGCGGCGCGGGTGTGCTGCACATTGTGAAAAATTACACCGGTGATGTCATGAACTTCGAAATGGCTGCTGATCTTGCCAAAGGCGAAGGAATTGACGTAGAAGCCGTAGTCGTGGATGACGACGTAGCCGTCAAAGACAGCCTGTATACCGCAGGAAGACGCGGTGTTGGGTTGACCGTTTTGATGGAAAAGATAGTCGGCGCCGCCGCAGAAGAAGGCCGCTCGCTCAAAGAAGTTGCCGATCTGGCCCGCAAGATCAATAGCCAGGGCCGCAGCATGGGCATGGCTTTGACTTCCTGCACTGTACCGCACGCCGGAAAACCGACCTTTGACCTTCCGGAAGACGAGATGGAAATCGGTATTGGCATCCACGGTGAACCTGGCCGCACCCGCATGAAGATCAAACCGGCTGATGAAATCACTGAAATGTTAATGATGCCCATCATTGAGGATTTGCCATTCAAATCCGGTGATGAAGTGCTGCTGTTTGTGAACGGCATGGGAGGAACTCCGCTGATCGAACTGTACATTATTTATCGCAAAGCGGTAGAAATCGCCGAGAAACATGGCATTAAAGTCGTACGCAAACTGATCGGCCCGTATATCACCAGCCTCGAAATGGCCGGTACTTCCATCACAATGCTGAAAATGGACAGCGACCTGATCAAATTGTGGGACGCGCCAGTGAAAACCGCTGGATTGCGCTGGGGGATTTAACGTCGATTGATTATTAATAAGAAGGCTGCGGGGAATTCCCCACAGCCTTCAGCCAAAAAAGGAGAACGATTTGACAATTAACAACGACGACGTTATCAAATGGCTTCAAACCTACGATCAGGTCATCACGGAAAATAAAGATTATCTGACCGACCTCGATTCGATCATCGGAGACGCTGACCACGGAGCGAATATGCATCGTGGTTTTCAGGCTGTAGTGACAAAATTACCGGGTGTACAAGATAAAGATATCGGTTCAATCTTCAAAACCGTCGGCATGACCCTTCTCTCAACTGTCGGCGGAGCCGGTGGGCCGCTTTACTCGACCTTGTTTATTCAGGCAGGCAACCGGTTGAATGGAAAAATGGAACTCACGTTATCGGATTGGGCAGAGGCTCTTGAAGCTGCAAATAACGGCATCATTAGGCTTGGGAAAGCTGCTGTGGGGGATAAGACAATGGTAGATGCATTGACCCCGGCCGTACAGACACTACTGGATGCTTCTAAGGATGGAACATCATTTGAGGAAGCGTTGCATTTGTCTGCGGATGCTGCAAAAAAAGGAATGGAATCGACCATACCATTGGTAGCGCGTAAAGGCAGAGCCAGTTATCTGGGAGAACGCAGTGCCGGACATCAGGATCCGGGTGCAACTTCATCTTACCTGCTTTTAAAAACTGCTGCCGATGTATGGACTAAGGAATAAATTGAAAAGGATTACAAAATGGCTAAATATGTTGGTGCAGTAGATCAGGGTACAACCAGTACACGCTTTATGATCTTTGATCACAGTGGCAAAGTCATCGGTGTTGATCAAAAAGAGCACGAACAGATCTATCCCAAACCCGGTTGGGTGGAACATGACCCAATGGAAATTTGGGAAAGAACACAGGAAGTAATCGCAGGCGCTTTGAAGAAAACCGGTGTAATGGCCAGCGATCTGGCCGCAGTTGGAGTCACCAACCAACGCGAGACCACCGTAGTATGGGAAAAAGCCACTGGAAAACCGATCCATAACGCGATCGTCTGGCAGGATACCCGCACCGATCAAATCTGCAATGAATTAGCGAAAGACGGGGGCCAGGATCGCTTCCGCGAAAAAGTAGGCCTGCCCCTGGCGACCTATTTCTCCGGCCCGAAAGTCAAATGGATGCTGGATAATGTCCCCGGTGCGCGCGAAAAAGCCGACAAAGGCGAACTGATGTTCGGCAACATTGACACCTGGGTGATCTGGAATCTGACGGGCGGCCCCAAAGGCGGCGTGCACGTCACCGACGTGTCCAACGCTTCCCGCACCATGCTGATGAACCTGGAAACCCTGGACTGGGATCCGGACATGCTCAAAGTCATGGGCATCCCCCGCTCCATGCTCCCGGCCATCAAAGCCTCCAGCGAAGTTTACGGCAAGTGCATGAACAGCGGCCTGGACGGCATCCCGGTTGCGGGTGACCTGGGTGACCAGCAGGCGGCCCTCTTCGGCCAAACCTGCTATGACCCCGGCGAGGCCAAGAACACCTACGGAACCGGCTGCTTCATGCTGTTGAACACCGGCACCAAACCGATCCAGTCCAAGAACGGTCTGTTGACCACCCTGGGTTACAAGATCGGCGACCAGCCGGCCGTGTACGCGTTGGAAGGCTCCATCGCCATCACCGGCGCTTTGGTGCAGTGGCTGCGCGATAACCTGAAGATGATCAAGAAGTCACCGGAAATTGAAGATCTGGCCAAGACTGTCGATGACAGCGGCGGCATTTACTTCGTACCGGCCTTCTCCGGTCTGTTTGCTCCCTACTGGAAGAGCGATGCCCGCGGTGCGATCGTCGGCCTGACCCGCTATGTCAATGCCGGCCACATTGCCCGCGCGGTACTGGAAGCTACCGCCTACCAGACCCGTGAAGTGCTGGATGCCATGAACAAGGACTCCGGCGTGGCGCTGAAAGCTCTCAAAGTGGACGGCGGCATGGTCTTCAACGAACTGCTGATGCAGTTCCAGTCCGACATTCTGGGCGTTCCGGTTATCCGCCCGACCGTTGCCGAAACCACCGCTCTGGGCGCCGCCTATGCGGCCGGCCTGGCGGTTGGCTTCTGGGCTAAGGTGGACGACCTGCGCGCGAATTGGGGCAAGGACAAGGAATGGAAGCCTGCTATGGATGAGGCTAAGCGCGAGAAGATTTATAAAGGATGGAAGAAAGCTGTTACCCGCACCTTTGATTGGGTCGAGTAATTTCTTCCTGAAAGAACATTCCCGGGGCGGCCGCATATCAGCCGCCCCTTCTATTAAGTTTTGCTTTACCGGGCAGATATTTGGGCGAGGTGGCTTTTGACAAAAAATACCGTTGAGAAAAATGATAAAAAGAAAGAGAAGGACGAAAAACCGCTGCGGCAGGCGTGGATCCCAAGGAGTACCGGGTTCACGGCCATAACGGTTGTCAGTGTTGCGCTGGCAATTTGGGTGGCATGGCAATCGGTTTCCGGAGGCGGCACCCTCTGGAATGGAATTTTATGGGGGGTTGTAATGGGCGCAAGTATTTGGTTGGTATTTTTGGGGATGAATTATTTTCATAGCTTATTTGGCAAACCGGATAATTATAAAAAAGGGAAAAAGAATTCCTGAGTTAAAATCAAACCAGAGAACAATATATCCGAAAGCAGGTTGTAATGGTTAATTTAGTATTAGTATCTCACAGTAAAAAGTTGGCTGAGAGTGCGGCTGGCATGGCATTGCAAATGATCGCTTCCGGACAGGTTAAAATCGCCACAGCTGCGGGCGTGGGGGAGGACAACCAGGATTTTGGAACGAACGCGGTAGAAATTGCGGATGCTATCCAGAAGGTCGATTCGAAAGAAGGGGTTTTGGTGTTGATGGATTTAGGCAGCGCTGTACTTAGCACTCAAATGGCGCTGGAATTACTTCCGGATGATGTGCGTACCAGGGTGCGTGTTTGCCCGGGACCTTTTATTGAAGGGGCCGTAGTGGGGGCAGCCCAAGCCAGCGCGGGGGGCACTTTGGAGCAGGTTTACACCGAAGCTTTCAACTCCATCAAACCCAAGGAAGAACAATTCGAGCCGGAATTACCGCAGCAGCCGGTGGAAGTGCCGGCGGATCAAAATGCTGATCCGAATAAGCATGAAGTTGTCTTAACACTTCAAAATGAGCATGGATTGCATGCCCGCCCGGGTGTCCGATTTGTTCAAACCGCTTCCAAGTACGACGCAGATATAATGGTGACGAATCTTACCACCGGCAAGGGGCCTTCCTCTGCTAAAAGTCTCACCGCGATAACTTTCCTGGGTGTACTGAAAGGTCACCAGATTCAGGTTACGGCGACAGGTAAACAGAGAGACGAAGCGTTGAAAGCCTTGACTGAACTCGTGGAAAGCAAGTTTGACGAGGATTGAGCTTTACTAAAATGAAGGATCAGAGCCTGCCGACAAGCAGGCTCTTTTTTCATCGGGAAAACGATTTGAGAAACCGCTTGGTAAAGAAGTGCATCGAACCGGGCAGCCCCGGGTTAAATTGTAAAGCTTGTACTACGCGATTGGAGTTATTCTTGCGCTTAGAGATGTGTAATCAATATTTAATGATTAAAATCCTTCCAAAGTAATAAAAATAATATATACTTATAATCTGTTATAACTGGTAGTTACAAGTTTATCTCGAAAGGATTTTGTAGTTATGTCGTTTACAAAAGAATTTACTGTTACGAATAAAGTTGGACTGCATGCCCGTCCGGCGGCTCGTTTTGTAAAAGCAGCTGCCAAGATGGAAGGAAATTCGATCGTGATCGCAAATGTAAGCAAGCAAACTCCCCAGGTCAACGCTAAGAGTTTTACCTGTGTACTTTCCATCGGCGCCAATCAAAATGACGTGGTCAAAGTGACTATCGATGGCGATAATGCCGAAGAAGCTATGAATACCTTTAGTGAACTCTTTGCAACCAATTTTGGCGAAGAAGACTAATCAGGAACCTCAAATTTATCGGTATTAAGGAGATTGGAAGCAATGACGAAGGAATTTTGTTTCATATTTCGGGCAAATGACTACGAAAAAACGGTAAATTTCTATCGAAATCAGCTTGAATGCCCTGTAATTCAGGAATGGGACCGCGGTCCGGCCCAAAAAGGAACTGTTATTCACCTAGGCGGCATGAAAGTTGAAATGCTGGCGGTCGCACCGGGCAAGGAAGCCATCCAACCCAAAGGTTTTGAATTGTCCATTGAAGTTGACGATGTAAACGCATACTACAAGTTTGTCCAGGGAAAAGGCATTGCCATCCTCGGTGAAATTGCCGATAAACCCTGGGGGCAGCGCGCTTTCTCTGTCAACGATCCCAACGGAATTAAAATAATTTTCTACACCGACCTATAAGATCGGTGTTTTTTTGTGTGATATTTGTCTATTGACATCTTTGAGGATTATTTCTATAATATTTAAGTCAACCTGTAATTACCAGTTGTTACAAGTAGACGGATAGATCGGCTGAAATAAAAATAATGGAAATCGACCGGAATCATCAGAAGCCGCTTCATTCCCAGCTAACCGAGGTTATACGGGATAGGATTCGTACGGGTTTTTACCCGGTGGAATCAAAGCTGCCCTCTGAGCGGGAGATTTGCGAAGAATTCAACGTTAGCCGCACCACTGTCCGTGAAACCATCCGCCAGCTTATCCGTGAGGACTTGGTCAACGTCCAAGCCGGGCGGGGCGCGTTCGTGAAGAAACCCAACCGCAATATTTCAGTGAATGTATCCCTGAATGGTTTTTCTAATGATTTAATCAAATCCGGAAAAACGCCCAGCAGTCGCTTGCTCAGTCTCGAGGTCGTAACACAACCCAAAGAAGAATTTGCCCAAGCAATGAAATTAGAGCCGGGCGATGAACTGATAAAAATTGAACGACTGCGCCTGGTCAATAATGTTCCGCTGGCGATTCACCTGGTTTTAGTGAATCATCGTTTCTGCCCAAAGATCCTGGAATACAACCTCGCTCAAATTTCATTATTTAGAATACTGCGGGATGTCTTCCATTTGAAAATTGACCGGGCAACCCAGGAAGTATTTGCCTCCCTTTCAAATGAACGCGAACGGGAACTTTTAGCTTTGCCTGAACCATCTGCTGTCCTGCATGAGTATCGCACAACCTATTTGGATACAGGTGAAATTATTGAGTATTCGGCCGCAACCTATTGCGGTGATTTTTACCATTTACTTATAAATTTAGATGCAACAGAAAAAATTTTTAAAGGTGAATAAAAAAATGATCAGTATTGTAGTAGTCTCCCATGGAAATCTGTCTGAACAGTTAATTAAATCATCTGAAATGATTGCGGGCCCTGCTGAAGATGTATATGCTTTAACGCTCCAGCCAGGAGATAAGCCGGAGGATTTTGCACAAAAAGTCGATGACACCATGGCAAAAATCGGAGACCAGGAAGTATTGATTTTAATTGATATCTTGTGCGGAACGCCTTACAACGTTACAGCCCGCCAAGTGTTAAAGAATAACGTCGAATGCGTCACGGGCGCGAACTTACCCATGTTGATTGAAGCGCTGCTCAGCCGTGATGGAATAACAGTCTCGGAATTAGCAGAAACCATCACAAGTGTGGGAGCTGATTCTGTCAAGAATCTTAAGCCATTTTTAAACAGGAATTAAGATCCGGCATTTAATCTATTAATGAAAGGAGGTGTTTACTATCAAAAACTGGAGCCTTGTTCGTATTGATGACCGATTAATTCACGGTCAAGTGATTGCGGTTTGGTGCAAAACCAAGACTTTCACCCGGATTCAAATCGTCGATGATTTAGTTGCTGCTGACTCATTTATGGTGGATGTTCTCCGTTTGGCAGCTCCCGCGGGATTGGAAGTTGTCGCGGAAACTATCGAGAACAGTGTGAAATCATTGCAGGATAATCCGACCCCCGAAACAACAATGATATTAATGAAATATCCGAAAACCGCAAAACAACTCTATGATGCAGGTATTACTTTCTCTGCATTAAATATCGGTGGTATGGGTATGGGCCCTGGCAGGAAAAATGTATTCAAAAATACATCCATTTCCAGCGAGGAATATCAGGTTTTAAAATCCCTGCAGGATGACGGCGTGGAAATTACTTTCATGTCTGTACCTGGGGAAAAATCCAAAGAATTTAAAGACATTCCGGCTATATAAGCTATGTAATTAACGGTACTAAAAATATTAAATAAGGAGGTGCTTAATAAATTATTGAGTTTTATTGGTAGGTAGGTCGAAAATAAAAAATTATTAAATTCTTAAAGGAGATATAGTAATGAATGTTCCAGTAAAGAAAGATAAAAAGCAAATTGCCATTGCTATGATGATCACCATGCTTTTACTCGCTGGTAGCTTCATCTTCGCACAGGCTGCTCCGGTTGCTCAAGATACACCGGTAACCATGAGTCTCCCGATGGCTATTATCATCGGCTTGATGTATTACATGTCCATGTCCCCGTTCCTGGGCAACCTGGGTTACACCGTTTTCTATCGGCCTCTGGTTGCCGGTACCCTGGTTGGTATCGTCATGGGCCATCCTGCGGAAGGTATTGCCATTGGCGCGAACATCAACGTCTTGTACCTCGGCTGGATCTCAGCCGGTGGTTCACTGCCTGGTGATCCTGGTCTGGCCGGTTACCTGGGTACTGCATTAGCCTTGGGTAGTGGTTTGGACGTGAATGGTGCTTTGGCTATTGCCGCGCCGCTGGGTTTGCTTGGAAGCATTACCTGGTCACTGCGTATGGCTGTCTGCGCCACCTTCGCCCACAAGGCGGATGCTTTCGCTGAGAAAGGCGACATCAAAGGTGTTGCCAGGGCAAACATCATCTACTCGCAGCCCTTCCAGTTCGTGCTGTATGCTGTTCCGGTCACATTGGCAGCTTACCTCGGCTCTGCCGCTGTGCAAGCCGGTTTGAACTGGGTGGCCGCTAACGCGATTTGGGTGATGTCCGGTCTGTACACCGCTTCCGGTATGCTGGCTGCTCTGGGTATCGCGCTCAACCTGAAATTCCTATTGGTAAAAAATGTTTGGCCGTACTTCTTCGCCGGTTACATTATCGCTACCCTGATGGGTGGCAGTGTCAACTTACTGCCTTTTGCTGCCCTCGGCGGCGTTTTGGCTTTCATGCATGTTACATTCACCGGTAAGGGTGATTCCGCTGAGAAAACCGAGAAAGTTGAAAAGGAAGTTGCCGAAAAGAAACGCATCCTCACCGAGAAAGACGTCTTTGCCTCATGGTGGCGTTGGCTGTGCTTCTCACACAGTTGCTACAACTGGGAACGTATGCAGGGTATTGGTTTCGGCCATTCAATGACCCCCATCATTGCCAAACTGTACACCAAGAAAGAAGACGTAACCGCTGCATTGAAACGGCACCTGGTCTTCTACAACACGCAACCTGATATTGGCGGCATCATCAACGGTATTGTCATTGCTATGGAAGAAGAACGCGCCCTGGGTGCGGACATCACTGACGATGCCATCAACGCTGTCAAAGTCGGCTTGATGGGCCCGATGGCTGGTATTGGCGACACAATCCAGCAGGGTATCGTTATCCCGATTTTGCTCGCTATTGGTATGAACATCGCTACTGGCGGCCAGGTTGGCACGGCGACCAAAGGCAACATTCTGGGCCCGCTGTTCTTCTTTGTGTCCATGGCTGCTTTCGTTTGGGGTGTGGGTTGGTGGCTTTACAAGACCGGTTATTTAAAAGGTCGCGATGCAGTTACCAACATCCTGCGCAGTGGCACGCTTGATCGCTTGATGAGTGGCGCTATGGTCCTGGGTAACTTCGTTATCGGTGCCCTGACCGTGAGCTTTGTCTCCCTGAAAACCCCCCTGGCTTTCATGATCGGCGGTTCTTCCTTCGTCATTCAGGACATCCTCAATATGTTCATGCCCAACTTGCTCCCCTTGATTCTGACCCTGGTTGTCTGGTGGTTGGTTGCCAAGAAGCAGGTTAGCGTGACCAAAATCATGTTCGCCATCATTCTCATTGGCATCCTGGCCTCGATTCCGATCTGGCCCAGCATCAATGAAGCCGGTGAGGTGATCAAAGCTGGTCTGCTTTCCAGCTAACCATCTACACTTCTTAAATAATTTGATTGTGTAGATACTAAATGTAATTACAGGTGGTGGAGGTTCAAAATTTTTACTGGTACCGAACCTCCACCCTGTAAAAATAAAATTTGAAAGGTCAAAAAATAATGTCAGATTCAAAAGCACATCGCTGGAATCGAATTTTCAGCAAAAAAGGACGCACGGTCATTTTTGCCATGGACCATGCTGCCTCCTTCGGTATGATGGAAGGATTGGAAAAACCCGGTGAGGTTATCACCAAGGTACAAGCCGGTGGCGCGGACGCCATCCTCACGAATGTGGGTGTGGTCAAAAATTTCGCTAAAGAAATCGGCAACATGAGCATCTGCTTGCGTGTAGACGGCGGCAGCACTATGCTGGCCGAACAACGCAACAGCTCCCAGTTGGTCTTCAATGTTTACGAAGCTCTGCGCTTGGGCGCGGAAGCAGTCTGCTGCATGGGTATGCCCGGCGCTTCCTATGAAGCCGATAATCTGCCCTACTTGGCCGATTTGATCTCCCAGGGTATGGAATGGGGCGTTCCGGTAATGGCAGAAATGCTGCCCGGTGGTTTCGAAGATCCCGCCAAGTGGTGGACCCCCGAAAATATCGGTCATGCCTGCCGTGTCGGCGTTGAAATGGGTGTTGACTTCGTCAAGACAACCTACAGCGGCGATCCGGAAAGCTGGAAGAAAATTGTTGAACAAACTTACGCTCCTATCGTTGTACTCGGTGGTGGCAAATCGAAAGATCCCGCTGACCTGCTGACCTCAATTTATGATGCAGTAAACGCCGGCGCAGCCGGTGTGGCTGTTGGCCGCAATATTTACCGTCACCCGCACCCGGACAAACTCACAGCTGCCATCGTAGCTATTGTTCATGAGGATGCAACTGTAGAAAAAGCTCTCGAATATTTAAAGTAGTCTAGGAAGGAACAAAATGGCTGAAACATATAAACGATCTGTATTTGTTGGAGTAAAACAGATCCGAATTGATGAGCTGCCAATTCCCAAACCCGGTCCTCGGCAAGCGTTGATTAAAGTAAAAGCCTGCGCAATTTGCACCTGGGAACAACGAATGTACAGCGGTGTTGAGAAGTACTACCCTCTTTCCGGTGGACATGAAGTTTCCGGAGAGTTGGTTGCGGTGGGCGAAAAATGCTTCATTGACGCGAAACCCGGCGATCGTGTAGTTTACGCCGGTTTGACCCGTTGTGGTTACTGCGATTCCTGCCGTTCAGGCATGGACAGCAACTGCGACAATTCTCGTAAACCTTTCAGCGACAACGATGTTCCCGGACCGGCTGGCCTGGGTGAATATGTCCTTGTTGATGATTATCAGGTTTACAAAGGTGCCAATGACGTTTCTTTTGAGGAATTGTGTTTGGCTGAACCGGTCAGCTGCGTGACACGCAGTATTTTGCACGCAAATATCAAGCCGACTGAAGACGTTGTCATTATCGGCGCCGGTATCATGGGCGTTTTACACGTCCTTCTGGCAAAACAGGCGGGCGCACGCGTTATTGTTAGTGAACCGAACCCGGAACGGGCAGCTTTTGCGAAGAAAATTGGGGCAGAAACGGTCATTGACCCCATTAAAGAATCATTTGTTGACCGTGTAAAAGAACTGACGGATGGACGCGGAGCAGACAAAATCTTCGTTGCTGTCAGTATTGCTAGTGCTGTCGAGCAAGCCGTTGAGGCAGTGGCAAAGGGCGGACGAGTAGCCGTATACGCCAGCATTCACCCACGTGGAACGAAAATTTCCGTGGATCCAAACCTATTCCATAGTAACGAAGTTGTTTTAAGTGGTACGGTAAGCCAGGATAAAGAGGACTTTTTATTAGCCACGCGCATGATTTCAAAGAAAATCATTGACGTAAAACCCTTTATCTCGAAAGTATATCCCTTCTCTCAGTTGGAAGATGCGATTGAAGCTGCCATGACCCCCGAGACTTATCGGGTCGTTGTGACGATGTAATAACTAAATTAAAGCAAAACTGTAGATGAGGTTATTGTTTATGCGATAACCTCATTTGCATTTAAACCCCTGCTGATGAAAATAAATGGAAATAGAGATTGTTGGAATCTCAGTAAAGAAGAAAAAAAAACTGGTCATCGACTACGGCACTGCTCCTGAGATTTTCGGCTCATGAATAGTGCGGCGGTCGCATGACCAGTACTGATCTATCGGTTATTTATTCAGAATTAGCTCGCTGAGCTTATTTTCGTCAAAGTCCAGAACAATCTGGCCGTCAATATCGAAGGTGGGGGTGATTTGATAGCCGTTGCCCCATGAACGCACCTGGCGAGCGGCCGTCAAGTTGGTGGAGATATCCACCTCTTTAAAGGGAACATTGTTGTCTTTCAACCACACGCGGGCTTCGCGGCAGCTGGGGCACCAGGGGGTGCAGTAGATCACGACACCGCCACTGGGAAGGTCTTCATCTTCATGATAGAGATGTTTTAGCTTTTCATCCGCGTCCGGGATGATCTTTTTTAATTCCGCCAATAGCACTTCGTTATCGGGTTGTTCGTGAATATCGTGAACGTCGATATAGCGCAAAACGCCGTCTTTGTCGATGATGAACACCGCGCGCTCGCTTTGCCCGTCATCTTTGAATACACCGAACTTTTCCGCGATAGCGCCGTGCGGCCAGAAATCGCTGACCAGTGGGTAGTTGATACCGCCCAGGCTTTCGGCCCACGCCCGCAGGCAGGGGACGTGATCGGTGCTGATTCCCAAAACCTGCACATCCAATTTCGCAAAGGTATCGTGCAGCGCTTCATAAGAAGGGATCTGACCGGTGCAAACGGGGGTCCAGGCAGCCGGATAAAACGCGATAACAACCGTTTTTCCGCGTAAAAGCGACAGGGTGACATCTTTGCCTAAATGGCAGGGAGCGGTAAAATCAGGGGCTTGCATACCTGTTTTAAGTTTCATAATATACCTCCATTGGTTTCTAACTTGTATGTATTATAATGTTTTCGTATTTTGGGAAATCAAATTAATAATTCTCTAATAGCAAAGGAAGTGGCCTATGTACAAAGTAGTACTCATCCGGCACGGGGAAAGTGTCTGGAATAAGGAAAACCTTTTCACCGGTTGGACCGATGTGGATTTATCAGAGAAAGGTGTGTCCGAAGCACATAACGGCGGCAAATTATTAAAAGAAGGTGGATATACATTCGACATCGCCTTCACTTCTGTCTTAAAACGTGCTATCCGAACCCTGTGGATCGTGCTGGAAGACATGGATTTGATGTGGATTCCGGTGGTCCGTTCCTGGCGTTTGAATGAACGCATGTACGGCGACCTGCAGGGCCTCAACAAAGCGCAAACCGCTGAAAAATTCGGCGAAGAGCAGGTGCACGTGTGGCGCCGCAGCTATAATGTCCCACCACCGCCTTTAACCCGCGATGATGAACGTTATCCCGGCAAAGATGCGCGTTATGCCAGCCTGCCGACGGATGAAATCCCTCTGACCGAGTGTTTGAAGGATACCGTGGAACGTTTCCTGCCTTATTGGGTCGATAGCATTGTCCCGGTAATTAAGGAAGGCAAGAAAGTGATTATTGCCGCTCACGGCAACAGCTTGCGTGCGTTGGTTAAATATCTGGATAATATTTCCGATGACGAAATTACCGGTTTGAATATTCCCACCGGTGTTCCGCTGGTCTATGAGTTGGATGAGGATATGCACCCCATCCGCCACTACTACCTAGGCGACCAGGACGCAGTCAACGCGGCCATCAACGCAGTTGCCAACCAGGCCAAGAAAAAGTAGCTACAACCATTAATAAATGAAGGCAGTCCTAATTGGGCTGCCTTTTTTGTTTAAAAATTTATTTTAACCAATCCAAGTTAATAAATCATCCGTCTGTAGAACGATATTTTGTAAAAATAGAATTACAGAAGTGTAATCCACTGTCTATTGAATAGGGAATATACGAATCGTATAATCCCTACTTAAATTCGGTGGATGATTTCCCTGATATCCATTGTAAATGGATTTCATCGCGATAAATCGTTGAATTAAAAATGACAGAGTTGGTTTATACGAAATACCCATGGAAATCTGACTAGCGGGGAATTGGATGATGTTAATAATTTCATGACACGGAGGTATTGATGATTTCTTTATCAAGTAAGAAAAGACTGGTGACTATTTTGCTGCCGATCATGCTGATTATCAGCCTGATGGCATTCGGTTCCGTTTTTGCCGATGATGGGACTGCCCCTGAAGCAGGCACAGGAACAACAGCCGAAAGTCCGTCGGGTGGTGAGATAAGTTCAGACGACGAGAATACACCGATGCTGACCGACATAGCTGATTCCACTGATGATTCCCAGGATGAAACTTCTGCAGATGAGCAGCTGGACGAGAGCACGGATAGTGGCAGCAGCTCGGACGATCAGTTGGAGAATGAGGGCACATCACAAGACGAGATACTGGATGAAAGCGGCGATGATACCGGCGATGATACCGGTGAATCGGATGCTTCTTTGGATGAAGGCTCAACTTCGACAGAATCTGACGATGTGATTGCTGATAATTCGGAAACTGAAACAGGCGATGACCAGGGCGAAAATTCCGGTGATGTTGCCAGTGAACTGGCCGAAAGTGATCTTACTGTAGTAGATGAGAATGGCGATGAGGTTGACACAACCAGCGAAAGTAACGCTGAGATCATTTCCAGTGCGGATCCCTGGTGGATAGTGAATGGCGTAAAATACGCCTACGTGAAAACCGGCGGTACCTGTCCATCAGATGCGACTTATTGCTACGAATCGGACACACCTATCAGCAGTGCGCTTACATATATGGATGAAAATGGCTTGATACCCAGCGATGGAATTTTGCACATTGAAGCGGATTCTTACACGGAAGACATCTCGGTTGATGGATCATCCGGCTACGGGAATCTTTCTGCGCTGAAAGGGATTGTCAGTTCAGGCACTTCTTCCGACACAACCATCACGGGTACGATCATCATTTCCAACACCACCAGCGGTTTCACCTTGATTGGCATGACCATAATCGGTCAATTGGAAATTACCGGTAACATTGGCACAATCACGTTAACGGATGTTACAGTGGAATCCTCCAGCGGAACGGGCATTACTATCACCGACCAGAATGGCGCGGTGACGGTTGACCAGGTGAAGGCAGACAACAATAGCGCTTATGGAATGTACGTAGATAACACAGCTGGAAATAGTGCCGTTACCATCACTAACAGCGAATTCAGCCACAACGATGATTCCATTTCCAGCACCAACTATAGCGGTCTGTACATCAACTCCAATGGCGTCATTACACTGGATGGTGTAACCGCCAGCGCAAATGCCGGTAGCGGTGCAGAATTGACTTCCTCTAAAGGTATTGTGGTTGGAAACAGCCTTTTCTCCGGCAACTTTACGGAATCTTTGGATGAAGACTATGGCTACGGTTTATATATAAATAATACTTCCACCACGGCTTACGTTACGCTTGAAAATGTGCAAGCGGATAACAATGAACTGAGCGGCATCTATGTTGTCACCGGCGGAAATATTGTGCTGGAAAGCGTCAGCACTTACAGTAATGGTCTGGATTATGATTACGGAGGCATTCACCTTGATAACACCAGCGGTAAAGGTTCTGTGAGTGTGAGTGATAGCCAATTCTCAACTAACGGTGATAATGGCTTGGAAGTCTATTCCAGCAAGAATATCAGCCTGGATAGTGTTACAGCCGAGGATAATGATGGGGATGGCGTCTATCTGGATAACTGTATCTACGATGCAGCCAGCGGCACTTGCCTGGGGAATGGGATTGTCAGCATTGCCGGGAATTCCGTAAATTCTTTCAATGATAATGGCGGAACGGGGTTGTATATTCTTTCAGGCAGCAATGTAACATTAATGAATTTCACTGCTGATAACAATAATTATGGCATATATATTAAAAATAACTACACCGGCAAGTCCGGCGTGGTGACAATCAAACAGACCTATACATCCGACTTGGAAGATTTTACCGACAGTGTTTCCAATAACACCTTGAATGGCATCCAGATTTATTCCAATGGGAATATTTCCATACAGGATTTGACTATCGCAAACAACAGCGCTAATGGCGCCATCCTGGACAACAGCACTGGTAAATCTAAATCCGTCTCTTTGAGAGCAGTTGATGCAACCGGTAATGGCGGGCACGGCATCTGGATTTCTACCAATGGCGCGGTGACGCTATACAGCGTGAATTCTTACTCCAATAGTGCCAATGGCTTGTACATTTGGGCTTCTGATTCAACCAAGACCATTAGCTTCACTGGCGCGCGCTCATTTACTGCAAATTATACAAACAATGGCGGATATGGCATTTACATCCTCTCATCCGGTATCATCAACTTGCGCGCTGTGGATGCCAGCGGCAACGGATACGGTGCGTACATCGATAATTCCACTGGTTCAAACAAAGCGGTTAATATCAGCAGCGCTGATTTCTCGGATTCTACGCTAGGCACCGGTTTGGTCGTAAATTCCAACGGCGCAATAGTTCTGAAGAATGCGACTTCTGACAGCAATGCCTTGAATGGTATGCAGCTGGATAATACCTCTTCTACCAAGAAACAGAATGTAAAGATCTACGACACAACGGCCAGCGACAACGCGAGTGGTTCCGGTATTCTGATCGAAAGCACCGGCATGGTGATCTTGAGCGCGGTGCAGGCGAATTACAACACCGGTACCGAAGGCATGGGCGTTTCAATTGACAACTGCCAATACGACAGTGCCTTGGGCGGCTGTACTTATACCGCAGGTATTAAGGTGATCGGATCAGATAACCAATTCAACGAGAACAAGCTGAATGGTCTGTCGATCACGACCAATGGCGCGGTCGTGCTGACTAACATCACGGCGGATAAAAACGACGAAAACGGTTTATCCATCAACAACACCTTCGATTTGTCTAAAGTGTCAGTGAAATTAAGCACCTCCAGCGGTTACACCAATTCTTTCTCCGGCAACGGTAACTATGGGGTGTACATCACCATTCCGGGCAGCATCACACTTTCCAAACTGGAGGCCAACGACAACATCGTGGATGGTCTTTTCCTGAGAAGTACCGGCGGCAGTATTACTCTGACCAGCACGACTGCTAATAACAATTCCGGAACTGGTTTGGATATCGATGATGCAAAAAAAGTAATCCTCAAGAATGTTGTGACTTCGTCAAATGGTAAATATGGCACCTTTATTTCCAATGATAGCGATGTGACTATCCTGTCAGCCACGCGCGGTGGAACAGGGATTGAAAGCAACAATAACACATGGTCAGGTCTATACCTTGAGACGGATGGCAACATCAGCATTTCCGATGCAGTAATGGATAGCAACGGTGATAACGGGGCTCACCTGGATAACACCACGGGTGAGGGAAAATGGGTCAGTTTAAGCAACGCCATTTTTAATGAAAATGGTTATGATGGTGTCGTAATATTAACCACTGGCAGTGTGACCTGGAAGGATGGCGGCGCCAGTGGAAACAGCAACGGACATGGCGCCAGAGTAGACAACACAGGCGCTGCCACAACCCAGTCGGTCAGTGTCTCCGGTGCGAACTTCAATGGTAATTCCGCCTATGGGTTGTACGTAGACAGTCTGGGCAATATCGACCTGAAGTCGGTAACGGCCAACAACAACCTGGGCACAGCCGGTGCTTACCTGGATAACTGCCAGGAAAGCGGTGTCACCGGCACTTGTGAAGGCAGCGGGAATATCACAGTGCAGGGAAGCTACGGCGCAGAGGCATTTAGTGGTAACAGCGATATCGGATTACTGGCCTATTCATTTGGCAACATTACCGTGATCAACGTGAATGCTAACAACAACGGAGGCCAAGGTTTGGTGCTCTACAACCCGTATAACGGTTCAACCGGTGTTATTACTGTCAAAGCGACCTCAAAGAGTTACCTTTCTGAGGTTTCTAATAATGGATCAAATGGAATAGCGATCAACACCAACGGTGCGATTTACGTGGGCAATGTCAGTGCGGATGGGAACGTGGGTTATGGCATCACCATTGACAACACCACCTCGGCCAACGCTGATGGAGTAACTTTGACCCGCATTCAAAACGATGGCAACGGCAATAACGGCTTGCACGTCGTGACGAATGGTGACATCAGCCTGAGCTACGCGGTAGATTACACGGACGGCATCTATCTGAATAACAGCAGCGCCAGCTCTGCGCGGGATGTCACCGTTACCCGTTCCAAGTTTGACGGTGTTACGGTTGGCAATGGATTGGAAGTTGTTACCAAGGGTGATGTGATTTTGGACAATCTGACGGCCACCAACAATAAGAATGGCGTCTTCATAGATAACAGTGCGGGTTCTGGCGCGACCGTGAAGTTGACGAATAAAATTGGCGAAAGCGTATTCAGCAATAATACCCAGAATGGCCTGTTGATTGTATCCACCGGCGACGTCAGCCTCAGCGGCCTGACTGCGGAAGCCAACGGTACTGATGGAGTATCTATCAGTACGTCCGGTAGCTTGCTGGTCAGCGACGCGTTGCTGAACCGCAATGGTGGAGCAGGCATTTACGCGACGGCAAATGAAGGCATCACGTTGTTCAAGGTGCGTTCAGTATTCAATGGTTCACTCAGCAACGGTGATGGCGTAACCTTGACCGTTGCGAGCGGCTCCGATGTGAAAATTTCTTACAGCGTATTCAATGGGAATTATGGCTCCGGTATCGACATAACCGGCGACGCCAGCCCGGAACTCTACAAAACGACCTACTTCGGTAATGATATGGATAATTCCGGAGACGCTAATTTGGATTACTAGTATTGTTTGCTTAAAATGAAAAAAGGGCACTTCATTTTCAGAAGTGCCCTTTTTATTTTTATAATAATAGGTGAGTTTCAGAATTAATGGAACTCAACTCTTTTCTTTTTTTTGATACGCAAATTTGTGATGGAATTGTTGTGCAGACTAATTTCTACTCTTTATGGTGGCTGGCGTGATTATTCGTTAGACGCAATTATTTGTTGACCGGTTTGCCGCAATACTCACAACAGCCTTTTTCATCGGGTAGTGTGGTAGCACCGCACCAGGGACAAACCTGAGCGGTTTTGGGTGTGTTCGCCGAAATAATGCCCTCACGTACCTTTTCCTGGATTTGCGTAAAGGTTTTTATTATTTCCCGTGCCAGGCTCTCCGCTTCCCTGTAATCGATAGACCCCTTACTTTCGATGGATCCGGAATTGGCTCTGAATTTGATTTTGTCAAACCATTCGTTATTGACGTGGAGGGTGATGTAGAAATCGTAGCTATATTTATAACGAGGTGGGTTGTAGCTGCTTCGATGCCCTTCCTGATCCTGCTGCATTACCTCGGTTTTGTTCTCATCGATGTCCATGTCGCAGCCGGTGATTTGAGAAAAAGCGATCACGTCGGGGTTGGCTTCATGCCATCTTGAGGCCGAGGTCACGATAAAGTAATTGGCTTCCTCATCAAGCAGGACTTTTGTGGAATTACCCAACGTCCGGGTAACGTGAAAGTTTTCAACAGCCTGTTTGTTCTCTTCCCGATATTTCAGATGTTCTTTGATTTGCGCAATCGTGCTGCCCCTTCGATCGTTGAAGAAAGGAGAGAGCTTCTTTGCGCAATCCTTGCACATATTCCCGTCTTCTAACTTGCGGTTTCCCAGTAAGCCGATTTTTTCGCCGCAAATATCACAAAATTTTTTCTCGAATAATCCCATTTTTGTTCCCTCTCTGCCTGAATTGATAGTATTCAATACTGTGCTGTAATGTATAAAATTTTATCTTACACTATTTTTTTGTAATGTATTGGTAGATTCCACCCATTTTCCACGTAAAAGATATTGATTAAGGTTATTTTATAGCATTTGTTTTAATACCCGGATGATTACCGGTTGTCCTGTCTTTGTTAAATCAAAAAACGCATCCATAATGCCAGCGGCAGCTAACTAACGGGATGCGTTTTGATTATCGGGTGATGAAAATGCTTATTTACTAATCCAGGTCAACAGTATGCAGCGCGATACCGACGGTGCCCGGACCGACGTGTGTGCCGATTACGGGGCTGAGTTCATACGTCTCCATCTCAGCGTATTTCATTCTCTCACTGAGGGCCATTTGAATGGCTTTGGCTTCTTCCGGCGCCTGGGCATGGATGATGCCCACGTAGGCTTTTTTTCCATCCGCTTTTTCAACTGCCAAATCCATCAGGCGCTGGAGGGCTTTCTTCTTGGTGCGTACTTTTTCGAGCGCGTCGATCTTGCCTTCCTGATTGAGGTATAGGATGGGTTTGATATCCAACGCGCCGCCCAGATAACGGGATGCGCCGCCAATGCGGCCGCCTTTATGCAGGTATTTCAAGGTGTCCACCATGAAGAAGATGCCGGCAGTTGCAATGATACGTTCGGCCAGTTCGACGAGCTGTTTGGCTTCTGCGCCCTTTGCGCGCGCCTGAACCAGCGCCTTGACCAACAAAGCCAATCCGGCTGAGGTCAGCTTGGAATCAACGACTTCAATAGCGTACTTTGAAAGGTGTTTTTGTGCCATCAGGGCGGAATCGACCGTGCCGCTGATGCCGGAAGAGATCAACACGGCAACTACTGCATCGTTCTTTTCGGCTAAATCTTTCATCAGAACCTCAAATTCGCCGTAGGTCGGCTGTGAGGTCGAGGGAATGCTTTTGCTGGCATCCAGCATATTGTAGAATTCATGCGGGGTGATCGTGACACCGTCACGGTAGGTGTTCTCATCCCAATGCAGATTCAATGGAATGATAGAAATATCGTGCTCCTGCACAAATTCCGGGGATAAATAGGCCGTACTGTCAGTAATAAATGCAATTTTGGACATAGAATACTCCTCGTAAATACGAATAAATGCGGACTTTCTTTTATTAACCATTATTTCTACAAAAAGTTACAGACAGTATTCTTTGTCGTGAACATTCAAATAGGGCGTTGATTGGATTAAATTAAAGTAGAGTATGATTGTGGCTTGATTAGCATGGAAAAGCCGATACTTTTTTGTCGTGAATCCGGAGAAAAGCAGCAGGAAACAATTTTGTTTCTACACGCCGGCGGTTTGAGCGGAAAATCCTGGCTGCCGGTCATGGAACGCTTGCCGGAATTTCATTGTCTGGCCCCGGACCTGCCCGGCCAGGGCGGCAGTAGGGGAATTCCTTTCAGTTTTGAAGCCTGCGTGGATGGGTGTGTGCGTTTGATTCACGAGCGTGTTCCCAATCAAAAAGTACACCTGGCGGCCCTGTCTTTGGGCGGCCCGGCGGCTTTTTCTCTCCTTGGAAAATATCCCGATTTAATTGACCATGTACTGATCTCCGGCTGCTCCGGACAGATTCCTGCCTGGCAGACCCGCTTGGCAAAAAGCAGCCTGTGGACTTATCGCCTATTCAAACCGCAAACCCTCGCACGCCTGACCCTTCAGCAGCAGGGCATCCCGGTGGAATACCGCGCGCTGGTCGAAGAGGATTTGGCCCAGTCGACCGACCCCAACTTTATGCGTCCCATGTTGGACGCGCTGTCGCGCTGGGAATTACCGCATGATATCAGCCAGCCGCTGCTGCTGGTGGTTGGGGAAAAAGAACCCCGCGCGGCGCGTCGTTTTACACAGCACTATTTGGCAAAATACCCTCATGCGAGCGGGCTGCTCGCTCCCGGTATGCGCCACGCCTGGAGTTTACAGGATCCGGATGCGTTTGCGGAATTGCTGCGTGCGTGGCTGCGGGATTGCCCATTGCCGCAGGGATATCAGCCATTGGGATGATGACTTTGGCGGATGTATGGATTGAGCGGATTCAAGAAAAAAGACTGGAAAAGTCTGATTTACGCTTTTTCATGATTGTGCAGCCGGAATTTACCGGGTTGAGCAAAATTCTTCTCTGAGGTTTCAATGGACAATTCGTCACAGAAAAAAATTTCGCTTTCGAAATTGCTGGGAATGAACACCTACTGGCTGGGGCTCTCTTTCATGTGGAACAGCCTGCACCCGATTGTTTTGCCGGCCATCCTGCTGCATTTGGTTCCCGAAACGTCCAAAAACTCCTATCTGGGCGGTTTGACATTTCTGGGAATGCTGTTGGCCATGGTCGTTCAGCCCATTTCCGGCGCAGCCAGCGACCATTGGCGTTCGCGCTGGGGCAAACGCCGCCCGCTGGCGCTTTTGGGGACGCTGTTCGATTTTGTCTTTCTGGGATTATTAGCCTGGTCGAAAAATATTTGGGTGCTCTTATGGGGGTATATCGGCCTGCAAATTACCTCCAATACTGCCCAGGGACCGCTGCAGGCCCTGATCCCCGATCGTATTCCGCGTGATCAGATGGGGCGTGCCAGCGGCGTGAAGAACCTGATGGATGTAGGCGGCGTGATCATAGCTTCGGTTGCGGCCGGCCGCCTGCTGTCACCCGATGACCGTTACCCAACGACAATCATGCTGGTGGTGATGGGGGTATTGGCTGCCAGCGCTGCGATCACCTTTGTTACAGCGGACGAAACGCCCAGTTTGGAAACGGAGGAGCATTCCCGTTTCAATATTCGCGAAGCCTTCCGTCTGGATATGCAGCTCAACCGCAATTACGCCTGGCTAATTGCTTCACGCTTTGTATTCCTCATGGGAATTTATGGCGTGCAAGCTTTCGCGCAATATTACATTCAGGACGTCATGCAAGCGCCCAACCCGGTCAAAGCCACCGGTGATTTGATGGCAGCTCTGGCTATCATGCTGGTAATTTGCGCGCTGTTGGGTGGTTGGCTGGCTGACCATCACGGCGCGCGCCGGGTCATCGTTCTGGCCAGCCTGATTTCGGCTGTGGGGTGCCTTTTATTGCCGAACGCACATGACCTGACCAGCCTGGTCTTGTATGCCGGTGTATTGGGCGCGGGTATCGGTTTATACCTGACTTCCAATTGGGCTTTGGCCAGCCGTCTGGCGCCTAAAGCGCAAGCCGGAAAGTTCTTGGGTTTGACCAACCTGGCGACGGCCGGCGCCAGCGCCTTTAGCCGATTGCTGGGTTTTCCGGTGGATTGGTTGAATAACGCCCGGCCGGGCGCGTTCATGGGATATTCCGGCTTGTTTCTTCTTGGCGGGGTGGGCGCCTTGCTCAGCCTGATCCTTTTGGCCCGCGTAAAGGAAGATTAAAAAAACAGGCCGGTGTAATCACCGGCCTGTTTTGCTTTATATTTGTGAACCTTATGATTGGCTCAAAATGTAATCAAAAGCGGATTGCAGCACGACATCCTGATCGGAAAGCACGCTGGCGCGGTCTACCGGCAGCTTTACAGTGGGCTGTACGCCCTGGCCTTCCAGGAAAATACTGCCGTCGGGCAGGGTGAAGCGCCCGGTTGGCAGGGTGATTTCCACGCCTTCCGGCAGCAGGAAATCGCCGCGTGCCGTTTCAGCTTCCACACCGGCTGTGGGGAACTGGCCCATCACCACCATGCCGGGAACCTGGCTGAAGCCGTATGCTTCAATTTCGCAGGCGGAATAGCAGAATTGATCGACCAGCAGGACCATATTCTCGAATCTGTACTGCTCCTCGTTGGGATAGACTTTATCACGCGGGCCGTCCGGTTCAAATTTGCCGGTCTTGTCGCTGTAATATTCCAACTGACCCAGGAGAATATCCTGATCGTCCAGGAAACCGGCCAGACCCAGGGGAGAGCCGCCGTAATTATGGCGCATGTCAATCACAATGCCCGTCGCTCCCGCTTCGCTGAAGGATTTCAGCGCGCGATCAAAAACCCGGATAGCCAAACCCAGATCATCGTAATTGGAATTGATTTTGATGTAGCCGATGCCTGTATTGGAATAGAAGCGATATTCGATCGGTAAGACGTAGCTGTCCGTTTCGCCGCCCTGATAGACAGCGAACAAGCTGTCCAGTTCATAAATGGAGGTCAATTCCACGGTTTGAGCTTTGCCGCTTGCTGCCTTCGAACCGCCGAAAATCGAACTCAGCAGGTTCTTGAAAAAGCCGCCTTCAGCGGAAGTAGACTGAGTGGAGGCATCGTTCATAAATTCAACCGACATGGTGTCGCCGATACCGCCGCGAGTGAGGAATACGGTCTGTTCGTAGCGCTTGCCAAAGTCGGTGGACTGCGGGGAGAAAAGCGGAACTTCATCTATCGCAGTCTGTACATCCTGCCCGTTGATTTTTAGAATCTCGGCGCCGACTTGCATGCCGGCTTGTTCGGCCGGTCCATCGGCTGAGACGTAAACCACTACCACCGTGCCGTCGTCCAGTTCGCGCACGGCAAAACCGTAACCGCCCAGGACTGTGTATTGGTTGTATGCTCCTTCCAGATCGCCGCCGCTTAACCCAACGTGGCCGTCATGGAAGGACATGGCGAAGTCGCGCAGTGCCAGGAAGTACGCATAAGCATCCTGGTTGTTTTCCGCTTCCGCCACACGCGGTGCGATTTGCGCGTAGAGCGTATCCCAATCGAGCTGTTTGCCTTCCACACCGTTGAACGCGTACTCATTGCTGATGATGTTGAATAAGCTGTCGAAGGCTTGTGAATAGGTCTGCGCGGAGAAATCTTTCACCGCGATATCTTTGGGTTCGTACAGGGTGATATTCACTACGCTGTCGCGCATTATGGCAAAGGGGGACTGATCCAGGTCGATGACGGAATAGCCCGCGGGCACGGCCATCTGCGGGTCGTCTGCGGTAAACAACAAGCCGTCATCGCCAAATCCGCTGGGGAAGTCCTGCTGACCATCTGCTGCCCAGATCACCAACTTGCCGCCGGTGACCTCGTCCTGATTTTCAGTATCGGTTTTCACAGAAGCTAGATAGGAGGGCCAGCCCAGCGAGCGGTCGTCGCCGTCGGAGAATACATCGCCGGTTAAGTTGGGGCTGTACCCAACCGTGAAGATCTGCACGCCTTTTTCCGCCTGGGCGTCCTGGTCCACATCGTTAAATTCTCCCAAGGGCTGTATTGGCAGGGAAATGCTGAATGTGGCGCGATTGTTATCCGCGTCCAGATCCATGTAGCCCAGCACCTGTCCATCCACAGGTAATTCCCATTCCTTGTCGCGCTTGATGAACCCGGTCATGTCCAGCAGGGCCACGGCATGTTCAACGTAGTAGGTTTCCACCACAAAGTCATTGGTGTATTCAAATTCCCCGGTGATCTGCACCGGGCCGTCGGGGTCGTCCGCTGTGGGGGACATGACAGCCGGGTTATAAAAGCTGAATGAGGAAAGCAGCAAACTGCTCAAAATGACCAGAGCGGCTAACATTCGATAGTGTTTTTTCATGGTTTCTCTCCTGAGTGAACTGATTTGAAATAATCAATGAAATTGTAATCCAAGCTAATTGATATAAATTACATCAATATGATTATAGATGCAACCGGGAAATTAACAAAAAAACAGCCTCTTCATGAGGCTGTTTTCTGTTGATCACTTTTTAATTATTTGTTTTTGCCGTTGGCCTTGCCGTTATTTGTCTTGACTTTGTTGCCGTCTTCGTCATAGACCTTTTTGGTTTGGCCGACACCGGTGATTTCGGGTTTGCCGTACTTGGCGAACAATTCACCCATGCCGACACCGGTATTGTATTCAGCTAATAAGCTGTCTACTGTGACATCGCAACTGGTGCCATACAGTTCGCAGGATTCCTGCGCTTCGGTGACAATTTGCAGTAACTTGGTGATCTCACCAAAACCGAGGTCATCTTCGGTATGCATCGCGGCAATTTGCTCTTCAGCGCTTAACACTGGAACGGGAGTCGGTTCTTCGACGGAAATTTCACCGCCTTCATCGCCGCCTTCACCTTCAGGTACTTCGGTCGGTTCGCCTGTCCCCGGTTCGCCTGTACCCGGGTCGCCCTCATCCGGGGGAGGGGTTTCCTCGACCTCATCCACTGTAAACAGGTTGGAGAAGAAAGTGGACAACAATAAGACAATTGGATTGTCTAAAAAGCTGCTGCTTTCCTCCACCACGGCTGGAACTTCCGTCGGTTCCGTATCGCTTTGCGCGAAGACTGGCGTCGCGCTGGCGGCTATCATCACGATAGCAACCATTAAACCTGTCCATTTAAATTTTTTGTTCATACCTCACTCCTAGGTTACTTATATTCAACTCTGGGACTTTGGCTTTTGCATCGGTGTTTTTTTTATCATTAAAACCATAGAACCCGGCAACCTGGCTATCCTGGCTGAAATCAGCTGTAGATCCATGGCTTTGCGTCCTCACCTTTCGATGAGTTTGCCTTTATCGAGTTGTTATACAAATAGTACCATACTGTAAGAAAAAAATCAAGGCAGGGCTAGGCGTTGAAATAGGCCCAGTACTCTGCCAGGCTTTTTGAAATCTGGTATTGGAATTGCGAAAATAGAACATAGGATAACAATAACAGCCCGGCCGCGGCCAGCGCGCGCTGCCACTTTGATTGTGTTTTCCACAGATTTTCCAGCGGTTGATACAGATCACTGGCTGCGGAATATACCGGCAGGAGCAGGGGCAGCAGGTAATGGTCGGGTTTGGGTGCTACAAACCATAACAGGTAGATCGCCAGCGGCAGCGACCAGGCCGCGATCAGCGCGTTGATCTTGCGCCGTTGGCCGATAACGCAGCCGGCTGTCAGCAGCCCTGCGAAAACCAGTATCATCCACGGCCGACCATAAGAGACTTTCAGCGTCCAGCGCCAAAATTGCGGCCCCTTGGCATAATAAGGGGAATCGTCGTGTTCGTACCCGCCGGAGAGTTCTTCTGTCTTGAAGGTCTGGATGGCTAGCATCTCCTCGCGCGGCGCCTGATAGAAAAGGAAAGGATTGCTCAAAACGATGACCGCTGCCATGACCAGGATGAAGAGTGCCGCCGCGGCTGCCACCTTTTTCAATTCCAATTGGCCTTTCTTCCAGGCCAGCACGAGATAAAACGGAATGGCGAGGAAAAAGAAAAACCCCATCAGCTTGATGGCTGCGGCCAAACCGCAGGCCGCGGCAGCCATGTAAAAGTTCTTGCCCAGCCTGAAGTCATCCTGATCGAGGAAGAAGAAGGTTAACACAATTGCCAGCAGCATGAGGGAATCCGGATGCCACCAGTGCAGGTTGCTGCGCACCACGGCCGGGATGGTCAGAATCAGGGCGAAAATCAATAGACTCTTCCACCAGGATTTGAAATGCGTGTGAATATAAGCCAGGATGCCGGCGGATAGAATCATCGGAAACACGTTAATGAACTGGCGCAGCAGCAGGATGTTGGTGGGGATGTGGTTGAAGAAATCGCTGCCCTGGATCAGGCGTACAGGCAGCAGTACCAGCATGGAGAAAAAGTAAAATGGATAACCATAATGGTAATCTCCATAAATGATCAGCCGCCCCCAGATAGTGTGAATGTCTCCTTCAAATGCCAGCATGCGCTCAACAATGGGATAGGTGACGTACTCATCCCTGTGAAGGAAAACAATGGGATTGTCCGATCCCTGGGTGGATGCGTTGGGAATCCAGCAGAGCGCGAAATAAAGCGCTCCGACGAATATCAAGGCCCACAGGACTCTCTTTTGTGTTTTTTCCATCTGGATTCTGATTATAGCTAAAAATGACAGCTGGAGGAGATGTGGTTTTCAGGCAGCCGCTTTTATGCTACAGTATGAAGAGTGGAATCCTGAGAAGGAGGCATCAATGAAAGTCAATCGTTGGATAATACTAACTGTCCTGGGGATCGTTCTCTGTTTGGCGCTGGCCTGTACAATTTCATTTGCGGGGGATCAGACCGCAAATGATACAGGCGATACCATTCAGCTGACAATGTCGGCGTTGCAGCAAACTCAAACCGCCCTGGCTCCGCGGGAGACTCCGCAGCCGGAGGAACAGCCAACCGACACTGAATCGGTGGAAGAATTAGATCAACCCACCCCCACCATCAACCCAACACCCTGCAACCTAAGCCATTGGACCGGCGAGACAATCCCGGATGGCACATCCATGGATGCCGGGGACACTTTTACCAAATCCTGGACGCTGCGCAACGACGGCATTTGTGATTGGACAACGGATTACCAGTTTGTCTTTGTGGAAGGGGACCGCATGGGCGGCGCGTCCACGCAAAACCTGTCCAGCCGCATTGAGCCGGGTGAGAGCATTACCTTGTCGGTGCAGCTAACCGCGCCAGACGATGACGGTGAATACCGCGGCGTTTGGCGGCTGCGCTCGGACGATGGTGAGAAGTTTGGCAATTATTGGGTGGATATTTATGTTGGGGAACCGCCGGCCCCTTTCGCCGTGACCGGAGTGTCATTCTACATGCCGCATACAACCATTGATACCGCTTGCCCTAATGACATCAACGTCAAAGCCGAGATTAGGAGCAGCGCGGCCGGTAAGGTAACGTATAAATGGAAAGATAGCGCGGGCGGATCAAGTTCCACCAAATCTTACACCTTCGACGATAAAGGGACGAAAATCGTGGAATACAATGTCACTGCCGCGTCGACAGGCGATTACTGGGCAAAACTGTACATCGATAATCCCAACCATCAATGGTTTGGGCCGATTAATTTTCACGTGAATTGCACACCCTAAGGTTTTCTTGGGGATGAAAACAAAAACCGGGCAGAGTCAAAACATACCCGGTTTTTATTAATTCTACGATTCTTATATAATGTGCCCAATTTGATATAAAATAACTTAAGGATTAATCAATTACTATTAATAAATAGCGAATTTGAAAATGTAGGAGAATTGCATATGGTACAAGGAATTGACGTCAGCCATTGGCAGGATGATAAATCCACTGCCCAAAAAATGGACTTTAAAAAAGCCGCAAAAAAAGGCGCCAAATTCGTGTTCATAAAAGTTTCCGAACGCGGCGCGCTGGATTCGGACTTCGAATATAACTGGCAGGCCGCCAAGGATGCCGGACTGCTGCGCGGCGGATACCATTTCCTGCGCTGGGACCTTTCCGGCTTGATGCAGGCGCGCATTTTCAGCGAGATTTTACAGGATGACCCCGGCGAACTGCCGCCTGTTGCGGATTTCGAAGCACCGCGCTCCGGCAGCCTGTACCCTTCCAACGCGCTGCTGCTGCAGTTCCTGGAGGAGGTCGAAACCAAGCTGGGCCGCAAACCCATCCTGTATACCTCCCCCGGCTACTGGGACATCCACGGCCGCAACAAGTACACCAAGCAGTTCGATGCCAAATGGGCGTATTACCCGCTGTGGGTGGCGCACTATGTCAAGGAATACGTAGCCGGGGTAAGCAAGCCCAAGGATATGGAGCCCTGGACCAGCGCCGGCAAGAGCTGGACCCTCTGGCAGTACACTGCCAATGGCGACGGGCTGGCCTACGGCGCGGAAAGCAAGGGTATTGACCTGAACTGGTTCAACGGCGACCTGGAAGCGCTGTATAAATTCGCCGATGTGGAAAAGACCCCCGGCACAACCAACACCGGCGGTTCCACCTCAGGCACCAGCGGTTCCGTCTCGCTGACTTCCGCGCAGATTGCCAAGCTGAAGACCAAGGTCAACGCTGCCATTGACGAGTGGGCCAAGACGATTAAATAAGAGAGAAACTAAAACTGTATTCCAGATTGATGAATAATGACAGGCTGCTTCTCATTGGAAGCGGCCTGTTTATTTAAAAAGAAGGGTGGTCCCTGAGCGCTTGCCCTGCGTTTATCGATCGTGAAGCATCCCCTAGGGGTGATTGTCCATGCGGAGCGCAGCGCAGCAGGGAAGCCCACGAATTTCTGCCGAAAGGTAGATGCCTTACCACTTGGCGATACTACAATTTTTTTCACAAACGTTTAGAATGCCTTTTATAGAGTAAAGAGTAAATATTTATCAACTATTTTATAGCTAATGCCAAAATTTCATAGTTATTTATTTTTATTTTTCCTATTTTTTCTCTTCAAAATTCTGAAATGCTGTCGAATTGCGCTTTGAGGATATAGGTCCTGTAAACAGAAATTTACGGACTTGATTAATAAATATGTTCAGGAACTACATAATCAAAAAAGAATAGGCAAGAAACAATAAGAGAGCAAGCATACATATATATAGGTTAAGCGGATGCTAGGTGATATTTTATAATTCTAAGAGATTATCATTTATATTTCGTTGACAATATAAAATTCTATACTATGCTAACAAGTATGACAGATATAGACTCTGATTCAAAAGATTATTTTGTGGATGAGGCAGGAAATCCTGAAATATTCAAAAAAGGCGGCGTTTCTATAGTTGGCCAACCTGGATGTTCAACTTATTTTATTTTGGGATATTTAGAGGTAGCTGATCCAAGAAGTCTTCGTGAGAGACTAAGAACTTTACATACAGAACTTCTCGTTGATCCTTATTATGCAAATATTCCCTCTATGAAGATAAACCAGAATAAGACAGCTGTGTTGTTCCATGCGAAAGATGATTGTCAGGAAGTGCGGGAAAAAGTTTTTAGATTATTAAAAAGGGAAGAGGGAATAAAATTTGTTGCAGTAGTAAAAGATAAGAAAAAAGTACTGGATTATGCTTTAGCTAGAAGTAAGGGGAATCCAACATATAGGTACAACCCTAATGAACTTTATGATTTATTAACTAGGAGATTGTTTAAAAACAGTCTTCATAACGCAGATGTATATAAAATATGTTACGCAATTAGGGGACAAAAACCTAGAACAGATGCTTTTGGGAGTTGTTTGCGTATTGCTCAACAAAGGTATTTAGATGATAAAGGACTCTCAGATTGTTCCCGAATAGAGATTTCGCCAACTTTTTCCAAGAACGAACCTTGTTTACAAGCGGCAGACTATTTTCTTTGGGCCTTACAAAGGCTTTATGAAAAATCTAAGATAAGGTATTTAGAATATTTACGAGAGCATTATAAATTAGTAATAGATATTGATGATACAAGAAAAAATAAATACGGTGAATATTATAGTAATCGTAATCCGATTACAAAAGAAAAAGTCTTGCGTGATTAAATACTAAACCAGAGATATAGGATTCTCGTAAGAACCTCACGGCGTGAAGCCGATTTTTGTCTCTGGCAACTCCATTATAGTTTATCCTAGAAAATAGTCAAGTGCATCAATCTTGTATTTATCTCATAGAGACCTCTCCGAGGTGCCTGTCCGTGTGGAGCGCAGCGCAGCAGGGAAATCCACGAATACCTGTCTGCAGGACAGGAGCACAGCTAGGTATATATTTGGGGAAATAAATAGAAAGAGCGGGCGATGGGACTCGAACCCACGAATATCAGCTTGGAAGGCTGATGCCTTACCACTTGGCGACGCCCGCGTGTCCATTATTCTACTCAACTACGGGGTATCGGTCAAGAAAGCGGTTTTCAATGACTTGAGCCCCTGCCGCTGGGCGGCTGCTATTTCCCGGTTTTGTCGTTAAACCGGTTCTTTTTTCACATTCCATGGAAAGTGTATTAAGATTGTGGGATTGAGAAAATCCTGTTCCTCTTGATGGAAATTTACCTCAACAAAGGGAAATGTGCCACTAATGGTAAAGATATCCCAATAATATCGATCAATGCAATGGAATTTATAAATAGCGAGGAAAAAGAAATGAACGATTTTGTTTACCATATTCCCACCAAGGTTTATTTTGGCAAGGATCAGCTGGGCAACCTGGGCGAAGAACTGAAGCAGTTCGGGCAGCGCGTGCTGCTGGTGTATGGCGGAGGTTCGATCAAACGCAATGGCCTTTACGACCGTGTTATGGCAGAGCTCAAACAGGCTGGCCTGGATGTCTTCGAACTATCTGGTGTCGATCCCAACCCGCGTGTAGCCTCGGTCAACAAGGGCGCTGAGATTTGCAAGCGGGAAAAGATCGATGTACTGCTGGCGGTTGGCGGCGGCTCTACCATTGACGCCACCAAGTTCATCGGCGCGGCCGCTTATTACGACGGCGACGCCTGGGACCTGGTCATCAGGAAGGCGCCCATCACTAATTGCCTTCCTATCGTGACCATCCTGACCCTGGCGGCAACCGGTTCTGAAATGGATGCGGGCGGCGTGATCAGTAATCCGGAAACCAGGGAGAAGCTGGTTTGTGGACATCCCGCGCTTTTACCACGGGTTTCTTTCCTGGATCCCACCAATACTTATTCGGTCAGCGCTTTCCAAACGGCCTGTGGTTCGGCCGATATCATGTCGCACATATTCGAAGTGTACTTCACCATGGATGAGGATCTATACATGCTGGATTGCGTGATGGAAGGGCTGCTGAAGACTGTTATCAAGTACACCCCCATCGCGATCAAAGAGCCCGCCAATTACGAAGCCCGTGCGAATCTAATGTGGGCTTCCTCCTGGGCGATCAACGGTTTTGTCAACGGAGGCAAACAAAAAGCCTGGAGCTGCCATCCTTTAGAGCACGAGCTTTCAGCCTTCTACGATATTACCCACGGCCTGGGCCTGGCCATCCTGACCCCGCGCTGGATGGAATATGCGTTGAATGAAACCACCGTCTCGAAATTCTACCAGTTCGGCTGCAATGTCTTTGACATGGATAAGAATATGGAGCCCATGTTGGTCGCAAAGAAGAGCATCGAGCTACTGTCGGAATTCTTCTTCAAGACCATCGGCCTGCAGAGCACCCTCAGCGAGATTGGTATCGATGATACCCACTTCAGCGAGATGGCTAGGAAAGCCTGCAAGGGCGACGTACTGGCTGGTTTCAAACCGCTCAAGCAGCAGGATATCGAAAAAATCTACAGGATGTGCCTGTAATCCATTGTCCTCACCGGATTTTCAGGTAAATTTATATCCGCATCAATTTATCCGTGTCCATCAGGGATTGTCCAATCTACAGATGGACACGGACGAACGAGCCTGTGTTCATCTGCTTTCTATCCGCGTGGTTCTGTGGTTGCAACCATGTTATAATTTTTTTCGCCCATCAGGGCCCGTAGCTCAGCGGCAGAGCACGCGGCTCATAACCGCTTGGTCGCAGGTTCGAATCCTGCCGGGCCCACTAAACCACTGATAAAATTTTCTATTTCTCTTATGAAACTTTAGTCATAATCCTCAAGCGTTTAACTGTTGGGGATTATTTTTATTTCTGAGAATTGTGGGTGTTATTTGTGAAACAGAATTGAAGCCTGAAAGTTTTTTAAATTCCATATTATGCGAAAAATTATCTATAGCTATTGAAGGTTCAATTAACTGAAGATTAATACTATCCAATGTCCCTTTTGGAATAAATACGGATAAGATGATAACTTCCTCCATAAAACCAGTCATCCCATTTAGCTGATTACATTTTGCATTAATAGTAATTGTTTCAAAGGGAAGTAATGCGAATACTTCTCTGCTTAATCTTATTACACCACTGCATACATATTCTTTATAGAGAAGATACCTTGTTGATTTGGGCATTTCTCTCTTTGAGAGACCACCATTTATTAACAGTTTTAATATGAATGTTGGAATAATCTCATCAATCGGATGAACAAGCAATTCAAATATGGGGGGATTTTCGTCTGAAAAATGGAAATCAATTCTCTCACCAATAAATGGGTTTTCTTTTATTGTTAATTGTGAGCTTAAGACTTCACCATAAGCTTCGGTCTCGCCTTTAATAATTCTCGATGCTAGATTTTTATCACTTTCCCATCTTAGAAGTCTGTTTTCGTAATCTAGGACTTGTTCATCGTGAATTTGATTGTCTTTTTCTATTGCTTGTTGAATTTCATTTTCTAGGTCGGATAGTTGCTTTTCAGTTCTTTGGAAAAGTTTAACAAAAAATGAAGGATGATATTCTTGTTTTTTTTCTCGCGCAATAACCTCAAAATGATTGTTTTTCGGGATTTCCTTTGGCGGTTCCTTCTGGGATAAATAGCTCCAATCAATTGAATTGCAGCAGTCCTTATGTAGTGTGGTTATTGCAGATAATAAGTATTGGTATTGTTCAACTGCAGTTCTTGCAACTTCAAATGCTTCTGCTTTAGCTCGTTTCTTTTCTTCATAAGCTTGTTCACGAGCAGCTCTTTTTGCTGCCCTTTCCATCTCTCTTATCAAACCATATATTGTAGGCATATTTCCCTCCATCCGCCTTATACACCAATATATAAGATTTTATGATTATTTCCAAATATTTGAGATATCTTAATAAGAGAATTCGTAGATTGGATTAAAAATTATTAAGTTCCCCACTACAATTAACGTATGACCACACAACGCCTCTGGCTCTCCCGCCTGCTGATCGGCGCAGTGCTGTTCTTCAACTTGCAGTGCGCCCTGGCCTTCCTGGCGGACCCAGCAGCCTACATGGCCGGTTTTGGGCTGAGCGGGGCGGCTGGGGCGGGCATGATCCGCGGGATGGGGCTGTTGTTTGTAATGTGGAATGTGCCCTATATCTTTGCTTGCCTGAACCCGCTCAAACACCGCACCTCATTGATCGAGGCGAATATCATGCAGGCTATTGGTTTAATAGGGGAGACCTGGATCTTATTCAGCAGCGATTATCAAAACCCGCTCATCACGGTCAGCGTGATGCGCTTCATTGTCTTTGACGGGGGCGGGTTGGTGCTGCTCCTAATCGCGTATTTTCTGACAACTAAAAGGGGTAAAAAAAACCGGGCTTAGGCCAGGATGGCATTCAGCAGCAGGAAGGCGGCGAACCCAACCGCGATGGTCCACAGGGCGCTCTTGGTGCGCCAGGCGACCAGGATGGCCACGATGCCTGCCAGCATGCGCGCGTTGGCCAGCGAGAAATCCAGGGCGTTATCCACCACGACTAATTCCGGTATGATGATGGCAGTCAGCACGGCCACCGGCACGTAGCGCAGCGCGCTGGTCACGATTTGGGGCGGCTGCCATTTGTCCAACAACAGGATAAAAGACAAGCGTGTCAGGTAAGTCAGGATGCCAACCGCGATCATGATGATCCAGATGTCGCTCATTTCTTCTCGCTCCATAAGCCCACCAGGATGCCTACCAAAGCGGCGGCCATCAGGCCCAACTTGTAGGGCAGGTTGCGCGCCAACACGGCGGTCACGCCCGCGCTCAGGGCTGCCAGCAGGGAAGGCCGGTCGACAATGGCCGGCACGGTCAACGCGATGAAGGTCAATGCCAGGGTGAAGTCCAGCCCCCAGCTGGCCGGTACCTGCGCGCCCAGGAAGATGCCCGCGGCGGTGCTGAGCTGCCAGGTGGTCCACAGGGTCAACCCGGCTCCCAGAAAATACCAGTGCCGGTAGCCGCTGTCATTGGGCTGTTTGTAATGCATCACCACCAGCGCAAAAGCTTCGTCCACCAATACGTAAGACAACAGCATTTTCCACAGGGGTGTCAGGGGGCGGGTGTAGGGCGCCAGCGAGGCGCTGTAGAGCGCGTGGCGCAGATTGATCACAAAACCGGTCAGGATCATCATGATGGTGGGCATGCCCACGTTGAGCAGCTGCACCAGCATGAATTGCGCCGAACCGGCGAACACGACCGAGGACATGGCCTGGGCATCCAGGTTGGACAGCCCCGCGCCGGTAGCCAGCACGCCGTAAATCATGCCGAAGGGCGCCACACCCAACAGGATGGGAATGATGTCCCTGAGCCCGCTCAGGAATTCGGTGCGTTTAATTGCGGTGGAGTTGTCGACGGCCATTAAGTCCCCAATTATACGAGAAAAAAATTAGTGTTGTATAAAATCTCCGTTAGAAATCGAAGGTCAATCTTTCCGCCCTATTATAAACTGCTCGATCTGTTTTCCGATGGACGGCCCCACACCCTGGATGCTTTGCAGCCCCTTCAGCCCCATCTGGCTGTAAACCAGTCCAATGTCCTGTTCCAATTCCTCCACTGCCCAGGCGGCTTTGCGGTAGGGCCAGATGCGCGCGGCATCCATTCCATCCAACTCCATCTCGTAGGTGCGGTCCGCCAGCAGCTCGGCGGCTTGTTTGTTCAGAGCGCGTTTTTCGCCCGGCAGGATGGGGCGCGGCATGCGGTCGGAAATGCCGGCTTTGATGCAAAGCTCACGCACCATGCGGCCGATCTTCAGCCAATGGTCGCCGGACGGGCCGTAACTTTGGGTCGGGTACAGTCGCTGGTAAAGCGGCAGCAGTTCCGGCAGGCTGCTTTGTAAGTAATCCATGAAGTAGGTCCTTTGCTGGTCGGAGAGCGTCAGGGTGGAAGCCAGCACGAAGCGCCCGCCTGCGTCGGCTGTGCGCTGGATAACCAGCTCCAGGTTCTCGCGCGAATCCCCCAGACCGGGCAGAATGGGCATCAGGCAGATGCCGGTGCGGATGCCGGCTTTGGACAGTGCCTGCATGGCGGCAAAGCGTTCCGCCGGGCGCGGCGCCAGCCCTTCCATGCGGTCGAGCTGCGCGGCGTTGGGCGACTGCGCGGTATGAATGACGCTGAAGGCCACCGTCGCGTAAGATTTGCGCGCGATGTCCTGGATCAAATCCAGGTCGCGCAGCACCAGCGGGGAGCGTTCCAGCATGAAGATCGGAAAATCTAGCTCCAGGCAGACTTCCAGCAATTGGCGCGAGATCCGGTATTTGCGTTCCAAGGGCTGGTAGTCGCCCACGGCGATGGCGTCGCGCGGGTTTTTGGCCAGCGCGCGCCGCAGCAGTTCGGGCGCGTTCTCTTTGACCTTGATCACGTAGGGGAAATCGTTGAGGTCATCGTAAGGCGCGTACTTGCGTTCGCGGCAATAGCAGAACTCGCAGCCGTGCTGGCAGCCGATGTATGGGTAGACGCTGTAGCGAGTCCAGAACCAGTGGTCGGGGCGTTTGTGTTTGTTCAGTATCGCCTTAACTTCATAGGGGATAAACTCCGCTTTGCGGCCCATGCCTTATCTCTCGAATTTCTTTCTGAAATCAGCGGGCAGGAATTTCAGCGCTTTGCGTTTGACAATAGCGGCCGGGCTGCGGCCGGCTGCCAGCAGCTGTTCTTCCAGCCAGGGCTGAGTGACTTCCGGGAAGTAGCGCCCGCAGGTCTTCAGTGCCCATCCCACGCCTTTGGCCGTGTCATAATCCTTTTCTTCCAGCATGGGGCTGAGAAAGTCCAACAACGCGCGGGCTTGTTCGGCGCTGCCGGGCAGGCCGCGCGAGCGCTTGGCCCAGAAATGCCCTGCCACACCCAGCGCGCGCCGCACCCAGGCGTCCGGGTCGCTGCGCCATGAAGACAGAATTTCCAGGCCGGGTTGGAACTGCGCCACCAGCGCCGGGCCGGGCACACGTTCGCCGATGATGTCGCAGCCGTACCAGATTTGGGCTTGCGCAATATATTTCCGGCTGGCTTCCAACGCGCCGGCCAGATCCCGCGACAGGCGTTCGCGCAGCGCCGATGCGATGATCACCCAGCCGACCTCACTGCGCTGGTCGGCTATGGCTTGCAGCAGCTCATCGACATTATCCTTACCGGCTGTGTCCAGCTCTGCGCCCACCAGATCCAGCAGGCGAAAGGGCGTGCGTTCGCGCAGGATGCCATTCAATACATCCAAAGCAGCCGGAACGCCATCATTTTCGAGCGTTTGTCTGACCTGCGCGCCATACGCGCGCGCCTGTGAAGCGGATTGAAGAAGCATGAATTTATTATATAGAAATAGAGATAAAAAAACCGCGGGAGATTCCCGCGGTGATGGTGAAAGAAGGGGGCTTAATCGGCCGGTTCAAGCTCAACTTTTTTATTCTTCAAGTTGACGATGAAGATGCCGGACAGGATCAGGAGAGCGCCTGCGAAGGACTGCCAATGAAAGGGTTCGCCTAGAAAAATGATGCCCAGCAGAACGCCAACCAATGGGGAAATGTAGGTTGTGGTGGACACACGGGTCGGCCCGATGCGATGCAGCAGGTAAAAATAAAGAATGTAGGCGATGCAGGAGCCCAGCAAACCCAGCCACAACAGCGCGACCCAGGTCAGCGCATGGTTGGGGAGGGCGGGAATGCCTTCAGTGGCAAATACGGCGATCCAGATGATGGCAGATCCCATCGATAATTGCAGGAAGGCTTGCAGCTGCGGCGGCAGGCCGGTGCCCTTTTTCCGGGCAAAGACGGCTGAAAAAGCGTAGAACACCGACGAGAGCAGACAGGCGGCCATACCGTTCAGCCCCTGATTCCATCCCGATTGGACGTTGGGCAGGGCCAGGAGGATCACACCGATGAAACCGGTGATCAGGCCGGCTATTTTTGATATGGTAATACCTTCTTCTTTAATCATCAAAGGCGCGATGATGATGGTGAAGAGCGGCATGGTGCTGTTGATGATGGAAGCAATTCCGGAATCGACGTATTGTTCACCCCAGGAGATCAATGCCCAGGGGATGGAAATATTGCAGATTGCGATGATCAGAAAATCCGGCACCCTTTTGCGCAGCTCTTTCCAGGACGGCATGCTCTCCCGGTAGTGGTAAATAATTGCTCCAAGCCCAAGCGAAGCAAACAGCGTGCGGAATCCTACCAGCACCAGCGGACTTACATCGGCGACCGCGATTTTAATCCACAGAAAAGAAGTACCCCAAATTAAACCCAAGACCCAAAGAATGGTCCATTCTTTAGTCTTCATTTATTTCTTATTTCCCTTGGAGGAATCCTTATTGTCTTTATCCGGATCGGGATATTTTTTGCCGAATGCGATGGTAAGTTTGATGCCCACGGCGATCATGACCACCGCGATTAAAAATACAGGGACCTGAACCGGCACCAGAAAATAGCTGATTAACGAGGAAAGCGCCAAAACACCGCTGTAAATATAGAAACGGCGCAGGGGAATCAACCATCCGGCGGCCGCGAAGAGCAATCCGCCTACGACGCCTATGATCAGGTTGCGAACATCGCCCTGGCCGATGGTGCCGAGCTTGACCTGCATGTCAAAGGGATCCAGCATAATCATGGTGCTGATAATCAGCAGCCAAATTGCCAGCCCAACGGCTGTTTGGATGGTCCAACTGTGGGCAATCTTCTCGTTGGCCTTAAGCGCTTTTAATCCAAGGCGCGGCAAGGTAAAGCGATTTTTCAACGAGGAAATCAGCAGGATGGGAATCCAGGTAAATAAGGAAGTTGCAGAGGTTTGGTTGAGGATATCCAACCCAAAATTCAGCAGCACGGCACCGGCAATTAAGTCCAGGCCGCCGTCTGAATGATACAGCTGCATAACTTCCGCTCTGTCTTTTTTGGAAAAATCTGATGAGGACATATATACTCCAGCTTGATTACTTTATAAGTACGTAAGAATCTAATTATATCCGTAAATCAATTTAATCCCTGTGTTTATGGGTGATATCGGGTAGAATTTGCTCTCATACGTCAAAGGATAATTCACCGGATGAAAAACACCGAATCAAAAAAAGCAATGATCTTTATTGGCCTGGGTGTGCTGTTGTTGGGCACCGGGCCAATGTTTGTCAAATATGTGCATGCCAATGGAGTCCTGGTCGGTTTTTATCGGCTGTTCTTCGCGGCCATCATGTTGAGCATTCCGGTTTTGATCATCAAACCCAAAGAGGAAAAGCCGTTGCAGGCCGGAGGCGGATTGAAATGGGCCGTGCTGGGCGGGTTGGTTTTTGCCACCAACATCAGCTTGTGGTGCAGCGCGTTAAATTTCACCACTGCCTCGGCCGTTACACTCCTGGATAACACCGCCCCGGTTTGGGTTGGATTGATAGGCTGGTTATTTTTAAAAGAAAGACAGCCCTGGCAGTATTGGCTGGGACTGCTGGTGACCATTAGCGGCGCGGGCATCATGATCGGCTGGGACATCCTCTACAGTTCCGGGCAGCAAAGCACCGGCAACCTGATTGGTATTGCCTCCGGTTTATCCTATGCCCTCTATATCCTGATTACCCAAAAAGCCCGCCGCTATATGAGCAGCCTGCGCTATTCCTGGCTGGTAACACTGAGCGGCTCGGCCGGTTTGGTAATTGCCGCCGGGATCATGGGACTTTTCCCTGAGCCGCTCCCGTTCAACAGCCTGTTTATGATCTTCCTGATGGCGCTGACCTCACAGGTAATTGCCTGGGTGCTGGTTAACCATGCCTTAGGCAAATTGCCTGCCGCGGCGGCTTCGGTGGCTCTGGTCGGGCAGCCGGTGGTGACCACGCTGCTTGGAATCGTGATTTTAAAGGAAATCCCTTCTCCATTACAGTTGGTTGGCGCGCTGGTTTGCCTTATCGGCATTTTTACGGTTCAAAAATCACAGGATAATTCCGTCACATCTCCCACTGCTTAATACCAATTTGGCATTTCGCATACTGATAAAGTGAAGATTGAAAACGGCTGCGTATGGTAAAATCCAGCAAATATGATCTCGGTCTATTTCATTTTTAATGCATTGGAAGCTTTTTTCCTGGCAGTTTACCTGGCCTCGATCGGGTCGCTACCCAGTGAACGTGTTTTTCTCAATCTTTCCCTATCCCGATTGATAATTGTTTTAATTGTCGGGATCATTGCGGTCGCTTTCGGAATAATGGCAGCCAAATCCCGGCCTGAAAACAGCTGGATTAAACAGAAAATCCAGGCGATCTCAAAGGATGAAAAAAAAGTCTGGGTTGTGTTTCTGATCAGCCTGGCTGTGGTGGCTGTGGTTTACTTCCTGCTGACGACCGAGAAGGCGAAATTTGGTAATTTCAGGCAGGTATATGATCGCTTGGAACCGGTGCTGGTTTGGGTGGCGGTCATGGGGGCGCAGACAGCCTTTTTTGCTGTAGTTTGGTACTGCGCTTTATTTATTGACTACAGCCAATCTCCAAGTGCCCTGAACGCATCGGAGCTGCCGGCGCTGTTCGGTATCTACGCGATTTTTATCCTCGTGAAATTGCTGCTGGTAACGTCATCTTCCTACGGCCCATTGGGCAGCGGGGACGAGATGACTTATTATGATATGGCCGATTCATTCCACCGCGGCTTCTTTTCCATCGCCCAATCGCACCATTATCCGCCGCTCTATCCGCTCTATTTCATGCCGGCGCTGGTGTTTGGAAGTTATGCCTTTGAAGGCATTAAATTATTGAATGTGATTGCCTCCTCCAGCGTGATCTTTCCCGTTTACTTCATCGCGCGTCATTTTTTGGACCGCAAACAGAGCCTCATTACGGTGCTGCTGACCTGCCTGATCCCCTATCATCTGGTCTTCCCGCGCCGCATCCTCAGCGAAAATCTTTTCTTCCCCTTATTCATTTGGACAGTGTTCATCACCTTTGCCCTGCCGAAAAATAAACGTGTACGACTGCCATGGGATCTGCTCAATGGAGTCATGCTGGCGGTGTTGTACCTGACACGCTATATCACCCTGGCGGCCATTCCTTTTTTTGTCTTGGCCTGGTGGGTTAAACCTTTCGAAGGAGAACGCTCCATATTCAAGCCCGGGTGGAAGAAATTTAGCCATCTGGTTGGGATGGGCATTGCCATGCTGGCTGTTTACAGCCCCTGGTTGATTGCGGGCTTGCGCGAGCATGTCAATCTGAAACTGGTTCTGGGTTTTGGAGTGGCATCCAAGACCGATCCGGCTCAATTGACCTTGTACAATCTGGTTACCTGGATGGGGCTGTATGCCAGTTATTACATCTTGGTCGCGGCGCCGGTGCTGAATTTGTTATTGACTGCCTTTACCCAGCTGGATTTGAAACGCTGGCGTGAAAACCTGGGCCGCCTGGCATTCCAGGTATTGGCTCTGATGGCCGGTTTTTTCATAGCGGTCACACGCCATTCCTGGCGGGCTTTCTACAATCGTGAGATGCCTTCCAAAATCATGGGTCGTTACCTGATTGTGTATTCGCTCCTGTATATCATCCTGGCAGTGATTATTATGGTCAAATTCGACCGCAGCCGGGTGAAATCCAAAGCCAAATTTATTTTTTGGACAGGCGTTTTTCCAATCGCATTGGTTGTTTTCTCCCATGCGGCCCTGTTTGACGGGAAAATCTTTCCTACAGATGGAAACCTGTTCAATGCGCTGGGTTCGGTGGACGGTTTCTTCACTGACGTCCTTGGCCCGTATTTCTACGTGATTATTGTCGTTCTGTATGCGGTAGAAATTTACCTGCTGCTGCAGGATAAACGGAAATATTTTGTATCCGTGTTGACTTTCGGGCTGCTGATCTATTACATGGCTGGTTATCCCGCTTATTACAAAGTCTTATTGGATTACCAAACCTATCCCTGGCTGTCCGATAAGATAGCCGAAATGGTGCGCGCCGATGGCAACGTCGACCTGGCATCCGACAATATTACTGTTTTTATTCCACAGGGCAATGAAACGCAGGACAGGGTTGAAATGTATAACGGCCTGCGCGTTCGCGGCATTGACAATGCGGACGTTGTAATTACCAGGGAGGGAACTAACAGTATCGTGAAAACCGACCTGAGCTTTATCATCCGCAAGGTCGATAAGCTTAACCCGGCTGCACCCGGCCAAACAGTCTATGAGTTCAATGGGGAAAGCTTCACTATTGAGAACATCAGCCGGTGAAATCGAAAAATACCGTAAAGCATAGAGGGGTTTACAATGGTTTTATTTCCTGCAGAGATTTGGTAAAATGGCTGCCTGCTTTTCAGCATAGACCGTAAGTTGTTATGCAAAATAAATCATTTATTCCTCTGTTCTTGCTGGCTATCCTCCTTGTAATCGGGATTTTTATTGGGTACCGCATGCTGCAGGAGACAGCACCGCCGACTCCGACCGAATTACCGGCTCCCCTGGTGGAACACCATGCTTATACACAAACACCCACCGTCACGCTGACCCCCAGCCCGACCGCCACCTTTACGCCAACACCGACCGCGACTGCCACCCTGACACCGCTGCCCAGCCAGACTCCCACTCCAACCGCTACACCTGACCCTTACCTGGACCTGTACATTTCCAGCCTGATGGAGCGTAAGTACGGCGGCGGGTTAATTCAGGACGCCGGGGATCTGAATTCCGCCGGCAACTTCATCCGCAAGTTATTTAAATATCGCAGCGAAGGGTTGGATATGTATGGGTTTATCGATATTCCTTTCGGTAAGGGACCTTTCCCTGTAATCGTGATGCTGCATGGCTACGTTGACCCGGACGAGTACAGTACCCTGGATTATTCCACGCGTTACGCGGATACCCTGGCTGAGGACGGTTATATTGTCGTGCACCCCAACCTGCGCGGTTATGCGCCTTCAGCGAAAGGCGATAATTTCCTTGGCATCGGCGATACAGTGGATGTGCTCAACCTGATCAGCCTGCTGCGCAGTCAGGCCGGCAGCCCCGGTTTTCTGCAGAAAGCCGATCCGGAACGCCTGGGGTTATGGGGGCACAGCATGGGCGGCGGCATTGTCCAGCGCGTCTTGATTGTCGATCCGGATATTCGTGCTGCGCTGCTATATGCCTCGGTAAGCGCGGACGAAGCACTGAACCTGGCGCATTTCGATGACGACGGCCGCGGAAATAAAAAACAGCGCATTCCGCAGGAGGCGCTTACTTTGATTTCCCCGGTGTATTTCCTGGATAAAATCAATGCGCCGCTCAGCATTCAGCATGGTGAAGCGGATACCGTTGTGCCGGTGGAATGGTCGCAGGATCTCTGCGATAAATTGGATGAGCTGGGGAAGGATGTGCAGTGTACGTATTATCCCAAACAGCCGCATACTTTCCAAAACAGCGGGGACACCCAATTGATAGCCCATACGCTTGATTTCTTTGATACTTATTTAAAACCGGCTGAGTAATCCAACTTTGTAAGCTTTCATTTTTAATCTGATACGGTTTTAGGGCGGAATCTTCACCGGAGAAAGGGTTTCTTGGGTTGTTTCCCGGAAACCTCTTAGTCTATTCTTCGTATATCTAGATGAATAAAAGTTCTGGAGGAATTATGTCTGAAGATCATGACTTTGAAGAAAAAGATGAAAAAGAGATGGAAATGAACCATAATCATAAAGCAGAGGAAAATGACGCATTGAGCACCGTCGTGTGGGCATTTATCCTGATTTGGGCTGGCCTCGTATTTTTGGCATCCAACCTGAATTGGTTTGACCAAATGGGACTGGTAATCAGTAATAATTGGACTTGGAGTTTCAGCCGTTTTGGCGTATGGAATCTCATCGCCCTTGGAACCGGAGCCATTTTGCTGGTGGAAGCGGCTGTACGGCTTTTAGTTCCGGAGCTGCGCCATAACATGGGCGGCGCGCTGATCGGCGGTATCGTCTTGATTGGCGTTGGTTTGGGTGGTTGGTTTAGCTGGTCTTATCTCTGGCCGCTGATTCTCATCGCGGTGGGCGTCAACGTCCTCATAACCGGCCTGAGCCGCAAGCGCGAATAGCGTTCCGAATTAAATCGGCGGGAAAACCGCCGATTTTTTTATCTAGCCAAGCAGTCGGGGGTTTAAAGCAAAAGAATCCTGGATCAGGATTCCATGCCGACCATAAATAATAAATAATAAAATTATGGCAGTAAATGGGCGCGTTTATCGTAGGATAACAGCCGGTCGATAAAGACTTTTTGATTCAACTGATTCTTTGGCTGGTTGCGCATAACAATTCCGATGATGGTTGCACCGGTTTTTTGAAACTTCTCGATAATTGCACGCGAAGTCTCGTTTTTGTTATAGCCGGGGTGGATTAATAGAACCACACCATCCACCTGGGCAGCTAATGAGGTAGCTTCTGTATAGAAAAATGGCGGGCCGTGCACGATAATTTTATCGAAGTGATCTTTCAGGTATTGCATCAATTCGGTCATCTTGGACGAACCAATATAATCTTTGCTTTCCTTGGGCAGCTTTCCGCTGGTCAATATATATAGATGATTGTCATTCAAAGCATGCATGACAGACAGCGGCGGCCTGGAACCTTCCAATATATCCACAAGGCCAACCCGATTGGGGATATTAAACTGATTATGGATAATCGGCCTGCGTAAATCGGCATCAATCAAAACCACACGCTTGCCATTTTGGACAATTAACGACGCCAAATCTGCGGCAATAGAACTGCCGTCAGTAAATGAGCGCGTATTCGTTACCAGAATGGATTGAATAGATTTTGTTTTTTGATTTATATCCATACATTAACCTGCGTTTGTTGATAGCTACATTGGTTCAATAATGCCAATCGATAATATTCAGAATATTAAAAAGTTAAAGAATAGAACCAATTCATAAAAGAATATCACCTTTTGGTGTGGATAAAAAAGATGTTGTATAAATCGGTGTCTATTTTCCAATTCCGATGGTGCAGGAAGGCGCACTGGCGCTGATGACAAACAGAGCGATGGTGAGGATTACGATCAGCATGCGGCCTTTGGTGCTGTGCAGGCTGCTGGTGGCTAAGGTCATTTCTTTGTTGAGCTTTTTCATTTCAGATCTCCTATGTATAAAAAGGTTATTTTCCAATTCCGATGGTGCAGGAAGGCGCACCGGCGCTGATAACGAACAGAGCGATGGTGAGGATTACGATCAGCATGCGGCCCTTGGTGCTGTGCAGGCTGCTGGTGGCTAAGGTCATTTCTTTGTCAAGCTTTTTCATTTCAAATCTCCTGTGTATAAAAAGGTTATTTTCCAATTCCGATGGTGCAGCTGGGCGCACCGGCGCTGATGACAAACAGCGCGATGGTGAGGATTACGATCAGCATGCGGCCCTTGGTGCTGTGCAGGCTGCTGGTGGCTAAAGTCATTTCTTTGTTAAGCTTTTTCATTTCAAATCTCCTGTGTTTTGGCGGTTATATTTCTGATAGTTGAGCGGCAAAATCGGCCAGCGAGGTGGCGCGAATGGTTGCCAGGCGATTCTTATCTTCGCGGTCGAGGTCAAATATTTCACCGCTGTAGCCGCAAGTTACGGCTTTGATAGGATCGTTGAGCAGCATTTCGCGAAATTTACTGTTAATAACCGCTGCGGATAAGATTCGGCTGTACTCCGTACTGGTTGCTTTTGCGTGGGCTTGGGATGTTGGTGATATTTGTTTTAGCATTTTCTGTCTCCTCTTGATTAGGAATTACTTTCCAATACCAATGGTGCAGCTGGGGGCACCGGCGCTGATGACAAACAGAGCGATGGTGAGGATTACGATCAGCATGCGGCCTTTGGTGCTGTGCAGGCTGCTGGTGGCTAAGGTCATTTCTTTGTTGAGCTTTTTCATTTCAAATCTCCTGTGTATATAAAGAAGGTTATTTTCCAATTCCGATGGTGCATGAAGGCGCACCGGCGCTGATAACGAACAGAGCGATGGTGAGGATCACGATCAGCATGCGGCCCTTGGTGCTGTGCAGGCTGCTGGTGGCTAAGGTCATTTCTTTGTTAAGCTTTTTCATTTCAAATCTCCTGTGTATAAAAAGGTTATTTTCCAATTCCGATGGTGCAGCTGGGCGCACCGGCGCTGATGACAAACAGAGCGATGGTGAGGATTACGATCAGCATGCGGCCCTTGGTGCTGTGCAGGCTGCTGGTGGCTAAGGTCATTTCTTTGTTAAGCTTTTTCATTTCAAATCTCCTGTGTGTATAAAGAAGGTTATTTTCCAATTCCGATGGTGCAGGAAGGCGCACCGGCGCTGATGACGAACAGAGCGATGGTGAGGATTACGATCAGCATGCGGCCCTTGGTGCTGTGCAGGCTGCTGGTGGCTAAGGTCATTTCTTTGTCAAGCTTTTTCATTTCAAATCTCCTGTTTTGTGTTTATTACCTGTTGCAATTGGCGATCCAGGTTGAATATAATTTTTGGAAAGATCATCTTCCCCATTCGACCAATAAAAACAATTCAATACCTCTATGTGTTGGCAAGCTGCCTGGCAAAATCAGCCAGGCTTAATCCTTCGTGAGTGGATTTATTTCTAATTGGGGTTTGTGTGAAAAGACCCGAAGAATAATGGCGATTGGAAGGTGCGCAAGGGTTTGCGCATAGATTCAATCCGAGTTGCGGATTAAATAAAACCGGATGCGCGGCATGATTTCTATGTAAACTTGGCCGCTGTCTTGTGCTTGGAAAAAGCGTTTTCATACTGGCACCTCTTTCATTTGATATTTGGGATTTCCAAGTTCCCAAAAAAGCCAGAAAGCTCCTAAACTGAGCAGGACATCCCCCGGACTAAAAGCCATCGGAAAATGGAACCATTCCGGTAGGAGAAAGACATCTCCGAGAAACCACAGGCGGGTAGCTGATCTCTCCAACAAGATATCCTTGCTGACGCCAACCCGCTCCCCCAGGGTCAATGTGACAGTACTACCGGCAGGAAGTAGATGCTGGGCGTTTTCCGGTGTCAACGGCATCATGCCGCCGTTTAGAATGATGACAAGAAAATTCAGGGCCAATCCGATCCCCATCAACCAACCCCCGGGTATTCTGCGGTTGATCCAAATGAAAATCACCAGTAGAACCTGTGATAAAACAAACAGGACGGCTACCCATTGATCGGGGATCGTGCTGCGTGTGGCGGGCAGAAAAAAGATAAAAAATTGCGGAATATAAGCAGCCAGAACCAGCCAAATATGCTGGATTTGAACAGCTTGATATGGCATTTTATAGATTTTTGCTCGAACGATGCCAAAAATAGCACCGGCCAGTACAGCGATTATTAGAACCATTTCTCCTTCTTTAATATATTAAAAAAACTCCTGTTTTTTTGGCAGCGGCGATCAGCGAACTTTTTCCCTATACAGGGCACTCGCTATATTCACTATTGGTTTCCAGACACTCCTGCCCCCTCAAAGGGGAAGGGGGCAGGGCACCTAGAGGTGAGGTAATGGTTCGGAGGGCTTGTATCCACAACCTCAGCATGATGATTAAATCAAAAGGGGGGCTTCAAAAGTGGCTTCAAAAACAAATTATTTGATAAAATCCAATGAATTGAGCAGGATCGAGGGTTAAATATGCATAAAAAGCTGTCCCGCAAGACAAAAATCGTTTATGGCTTCGGCGATCTTGGTTTTAGCCTGACCACAACTATCATTGGCGCATATTTCTTATTCTTCCTGACGGATGTGGTGGGTATCCAGCCGGCGGTAGCCGGTATTGCCATTCTGGCTGGGCGCACCTGGGATTATTTGAATGATCCCTTAATCGGCCACCTGTCCGACCGCACGCGCTCCCGCTGGGGCCGCCGCAGGCCTTTCCTGCTATTCGGCGCCATCCCCTTCGCGCTGGCATTCATGCTGATGTGGTACCGGCCGGCTTATGAGAGCCAGGCCGCGCTGGCGGTCTATTACTCGTTGGCCTATGTGCTGTTCGATGCGGCGGCGACTTTTGTGTATATGCCCTATTACGCGCTCACACCGGAGCTGACCGATGATTACGACGAACGCACCTCATTGACTTCCTACCGCATGTTCTTCTCGATTTTCGGTTCCCTGCTGGCTTTTACCGTTCCCATGATGATCGTTGGCACTTTTTCTCCCGAGAGCGCTGCGCGCGTCTTGATCATGGCGGTCATCTTCGGAACCGCCAGCGCGCTGCCGCTTTGGCTGGTCTTTCTTAATACGCGCGAACAGGAAGCCTTTATCTCACAGGAAAAACCTAAACTGATCGCGTCTTTGAAAGCGGCGCTTAAAAACCGCCCCTTCGTATTTGGCGCGGTGATCTATTTGCTGACCTGGGTTTGCATGGACATTTTGCAGACCACGCTGCTTTTCTTCATTAAATATGTGCTCGGTATGGAAGGCCAAAGCGAAATACTCATGGCACTCATTTTCGTTACTGCTATTGCCGCGCTGCCTTTCTGGGAATATGTCTCTCGCAAGATGAACAAACGCCTGGCATATGCCTTTGGGATTGGTTTCTGGGCGGTGGTGCAGATCATTTTGATCACGGTTGGGCCATCCGTTTCCGCGGGACTGGTCTATTTCCTGTGCGTGATGGCCGGCATCGGCGTGGGCGCTGCGCATGTGCTGCCCTGGTCGATTATCCCGGATGCCATCGAATGGGATGAGTATCAAACCGGTGAACGCCATGAAGGCATTTTTTACAGTCTGATCACCTTGATGCAAAAAATCGCTTCCTCTATCGCAATTCCATTGGTGGGCGTGTTATTGGAGGTGACCCATTACCAGGCAAATTCCACGATACAACCGGACAGCGCGGTGTTTGGAATCCGCATGTTGGTCGGCCCCATACCGGCGATTTTCCTGACCATTGGCATCATCTTCGCGCTCAAATACCCGCTGGACCGCACACAGTTCACCGCCCTGGTGGATGAGCTCCAAATCCGCCGGGAGAAAGCCTAGCCATGCAGAATCTGGATATTCGCCGCGCCGAGACCCGGCGGGAACTCAGGCAGTTTGCCACATTTCCATGGAAACTTTACAAAGATGATCCGTTGTGGGTGCCGCCTTTGCTGAAAGACCGCATGAAATTCCTGGATGCGTCCCGCGGATCTTTCTTTGAGCACGGTAAGGCGGAATTTTTCATTGCCTGGCGTAACGGCCGGCGGGTGGGGACGATTTGCTGTGCGATTGATGAAAAAGCCAACCAAACCGTCAATAAAAAGGAATGCGTGTTCGGCTTCTTCGAGTGTGTTAATGATGCGGAAATTGCCCAATCCCTGCTGGATCAAGCCAGCTTGTGGGCCAAAGTGCACGGCATGGAAAGCCTGTACGGCCCCTTCAACCTGGATTACGAGGATGCTTACGGTGTGCTGATCGACGGCCGCGACCGGCCGCCGGCAATTCTATGCGGGCACACTACCGCTTACTACCGTGAATTCATTGAGGGGTATGGCTTCAAACCGGCGCGCGGCGAGAACCTGGCCTTTGCGCGCGACCTGAACAGCGGGTTGGATGAGTTTGAGGAATTGAACCGCTTTGCGGCTCGGGTGAATGAACGCAAGAACTTTACCATTCGTTCTGCCGATTTAAGCCATTGGAAAGAGGAAGTGGATAACGTTTACGAACTGATCAATCCCTGTCTGGCGCATCTGCCCGGTTTTGAGCCCTGGCAGCCGGAAGCGCTGCAGGAGTTGATGGCGCCTTTTGTCGACCTGGCCGAGGCTGACTTGATCCTATTTGCGGAGGACCGGGGAAAGCTGGTGGGATTTTTCCCGGCGCTGCCTAATTTTAATGAAATTCTCATCCACCTCAATGGGCTGCGTTATCCCTGGGATTATCTCAAAGCGCTCCGCTATGCGCGCCAAAAGCCGAAGAGCGCTTCCATCAAAAGTGTGCTGGTGCTGCCGGAATATTGGGGCAGCGGCGTGGCCATCATGTTGTTCGCGGAGATGATCAAGCGGCTGCGGGCCGCTGGCTATGAATGGGTGGATATGTCGCTCACTTCGGACGACAATCCCCGCACGCCGGCCCTGGCGGAACGAGTGGGGGCGCAGGTTTATAAGCGTTACCAGGTTTATCGGAAAATTTTATAAGCGCGCTTTTGTTAACTTTCACGGATGATACAATATGGATAAATAAGGTGATTATTATTCAATAAGTATTGCTGTTAATGGAGAGCGATATGACTGAAAAAGCCTATTTCGATCGCCGTGATTTTCTTAAAAAAATGGGGGTGATAGGGGCCGGAATTTACCTGGCCGGTTGTGCGAAAAAGAACAACCCATCCCTTCCAACGCCATTTTCAGATACCACCCAGGCCGCGACCGCTGTTGAAGCGCAAGAGAATTCCAATGCTGCGTCCACACAAACACCATCTTATGGAGATGTCTACCTTTCGGTTGCCCACGGAGAAGACGCGGCGGAATTGACGCGGCGGGCGATTGCCGCTATCGGCGGGATTGAGCGATTCGTGTCCCGGGGCGCGGATGTGATCATCAAGCCCAACATCTGCACGGATTATTATCCCTATGAATATGGCGCGACGACCAATCCCATTGTCGTGGCGACTTTGGTCAGCCTGGCTTTCGGCGCCGGCGCCGGACGGGTGCGCGTGATGGACAATCCTTTCGGCGGTACAGCTCAAAGCGCTTATAAAAAAAGTGGGATTCAGGACGCGGTAGAGGCAGCCGGTGGGGAAATGGAAGTCATGAATTCCAATAAATTCCTGACGGCGGAAATTCCGGACGGTCTGGATATTAAAGAATGGCCATTCTATAAGGATATTTTGAGCGCGGATGTGGTCATTGATGTACCCATCGCCAAGCATCACGGTACGACCGGCTTGACCCTTGGTTCAAAGAATTTGCTGGGCACCATCCTCAACCGCGGACAGATCCACCAAAATATTCACCAGCGCATCGCGGACCTGGTCAGCCGGGTGCGTCCGGCCCTGACCGTGGTGGATGCCGTGCGTATCCTGATGGACAATGGACCGACCGGCGGTAATCTGGATGATGTGCGCCGGGCCAATACGGTCATCGCCAGCGCGGATATCGTTGCAGCCGATGCTTATGCGGCTACGCTGTTTGGCAAACGCGGGAGCGATATCGGTTATATCCAGGCCGCTGCCAACATGGGCCTTGGCACCCTTGACCTGGAGGCTATCAAAATCGAGGAGATAACCGTTTGAGCGGCAAACGACTGCATTCTTTTCGCATCCTAAGCCAGATTCTGTCTTTCGTGCTTTTCATGTACCTGTTTGTGCAGGCGGTCTATTTGAACGGTTCGCCGCTGCCCAGTGATTTGTTTTACCGGCTGGACCCGCTTATCGCGGCCACAGCCATGTTGGCCGGCAGGGCATTGAAGGCCGGACTGTTATATGCGCTGATTACCCTGCTGGCGGCTCTGGTTTTCGGCCGGGTGTGGTGCGGTTGGCTGTGTCCGTTTGGCTCGCTGTTGGAATGGTTTTCGCCTAAGAGCCATGGAAAAAGCGTTCCCTCCGGCTGGCGCACGGTCAAATACCTGCTCTTCTTCATTTTGATTTTTGCGGCTGTCTTCGGTAACCAGACGCTGGCGTTTATGGATCCCATTTCTATTCTGACCCGCTCCATGACCGCTGTTATCTGGCCCGCGGTACGCTTTCTGGTCTATGGGCTGGAAAGTTTTTTGTACAAATTCGAGTTTCTTTGGCCATTACTGGACAGCTTTGACCGCAGCATATTACTGCCTCTCTTTCAGGGCATTGAATCGGTATTCATTGCCGCGCTGCCAATCTTCATATTTTTCTCGGTAATTTTGGCACTGAACTGGGTGGCGGAGCGCTTCTGGTGCCGCTATCTCTGCCCGTTGGGCGGTATGCTTGGCCAGGTTTCGCGGCTGTCCATCTTTCGCAGGCAGGTTGGGGAAGCGTGTACGGATTGCGGCCTGTGCGCGCGTATCTGCCCGACCGGAACAATCGATCCGTCCAAAGCGTATGCCAGCGACCCGGCCGAATGTACTGTTTGCTACGACTGTGTGAACGCATGCCCTGTGCAGGCGATCAGCTTTGCTCCGCAGCTGCCGGGTTGGAAAATGGCCGAAGTGCAGCCCTATGACCCGGATAAACGCCAGACCTTATTAATTATGGCCGGCACCCTGGGAGGACTGGCTTTGACAGGTATCGAACCTGTCCGCAGGCGCCAGCCTGACCGGCTCCTTCGCCCGCCGGGCGCCCGCTTGACCGAGTTCACGTCTGTGTGTATGCGTTGTGGGGAATGCGTGCGCGTCTGCCCCACCCAGGGCTTACAACCCAGTTTACTGGAAGGTGGTTGGCAGAATATCTATACCCCCCATCTGGTGCCCCGCCTGGGCTACTGCAGCTATACCTGCACAGCCTGTATCCAAACCTGCCCGACCGGAGCGATCCCGCCGCTGAGTATTGAGGAAAAACAAAAAACGCCTATCGGTCTGGCTAGTATTAATACCGACCGCTGCCTGCCTTGGGCATATCAAACAATTTGCAGTGTCTGTGAGGAAATGTGCCCGCTGCCGGAAAAGGCGATTAACCTGATCGACGAGGAAGTAACCGCTGCGGATGGCAGCTTGATGATTTTAAAGAAACCGGTGGTGAACCGTGAGCTGTGTATCGGCTGCGGGATTTGCGAGTATCATTGTCCGGCTGGCGGCGAGGCTGCCATTCAGGTGCACACTTTGCCTGAACAGGATGTTTACATTCAAGGAATATAGTTTTCAATATGCGTTTATCCATTGCTCTACTGATCGCCGGCCTACTATTGTTATCTGTTTCATGTACTTCTAATCAGGTTCCGGCAACTCCAACCCCCATGTTGTCTCTGGATGAGGTTGTCCGGAGGACGCTCGAGGCATATGCTCAGCAATTGGCACCCACGCTGCAAGATGGGGATCTGGTCGCGGCTCCCGGTGAGGATTTTTCCATGGAAGTAACCCAGGAGCCATTGATGGAAACCGAAACACAGGTTCCTGAAATTACGGAGGCGGAAAACACGGAACTTCCGGAATCTCATTACATCTGGAATATTTGGGGGCATCGCCAATACTTTCCAATTGGCTGCGAAGCCTCGGCTGCCCATGATTGGGCCTGGTATTTTGGCGTGGAAATTAATGAATTCAACTTCCAGATGGAATTGCCGGTTTCAGACAATCCCGATCTGGGTTTTGTCGGCAGTGTCGAGGGTCCCTGGGGTCAGGTGCCGCCCTACGCTTATGGCGTGCATGCCGCACCGGTGGCCCAGGTGCTGCGTGATAATTATGGCATGACTGCCCGGGCTACCAAGGAATTCACGATCGAAGAAATACAGCGGGAAATTGCTTCAGGCCAGCCGGTGATCGCCTGGGTGATTGGCAATTGTGTGGGCGGGATTCCGTATGAATATACCGACCAGCAGGGCAACACCGTGGTTGTCGCGGCCTACGAACATGTGGTGATCATCACCGGCTACGATGAAGACTCGCTGCGATATATGAACAATGGCAAGTTCTACGATATCCAATACGAGTATTTCGAGAACTCATGGTCGGTGCTTGGCAATATGGCGCTTTATCTGGCAGATGAGTAAAAAGTTACCTGCATCTGCCAGATATTTTGATAAGCAGGATTAATCCCGGAAAATTCCGTTCAGGACCATCGAAACCACACTGACGATGACCGAACCCAGGAAAGCGGACCAGAAATTGTCCACGTAAAATCCAACGCCCATACCTTCCGCGATACGCGCAGCGATCAGGAAGGAAACGCCATTAATGATCAACATGAAGACACCCAGCGTCAGGATGATCAAGGGTAGAGACATCACCCCCAGGATGGGGCGCACCAATGCATTGACCAGGCCCAGGATCAGGGCCATGACGATGAATACTTTCCAGGCGTTTTGATCTTCCACGCGGATGCCGGGGACCAGATAAGCGGCTGCGAATAGTGAGGCACTGGCAATCAACCAGCGAATGATAAGTTTCATTTTTTCTCCTTTTCTGTCTCTTAATTAACTATATTCTTTATACGTTCATTCTCTTGCAAAAGTTTTATATGAAAATTGACCATCCACTTATATTATGTTATAAGTGCCGAGTAAAAGAACTCTTATCCAGAGAGGTGGAGGGATCGGCCCTGAGAAACCTCGGCAACCGGACAGCGCGAAAGCACTGCCTATAGGTGCCAATTCCGTCAGATTGAAATTCTGGAAGATGAGAGGGAAAAGAAATAAAGCATTGTCTTTGCCCCTCCCACCGGAAGGGGCACGTATTTTTTAAAAAGAAGGATTTAACATGAATAACAAGGATGTGAAAGAAAAAAATTCAATTAAAGACCTGCCGCGCAATATTTGGGCGGTTGGGCTGACCAGTTTTTTTATGGATGTTTCCAGTGAAATGGTCATCAATATTTTGCCGCTTTTCCTTTCCAATGTGCTGGGCGTAAAGACCAATATCATTGGGCTAATCGAAGGTGTGGCGGAGTCAACAGCCAGTATCCTGAAGCTTTTTTCAGGTTGGCTTTCGGACAAACTGCATGCCCGTAAATGGCTGGCGGTGGCGGGTTATGGCTTGTCCGCGCTTTCCAAACCATTTTTCTATTTTGCCAATACCTGGGGGTGGGTGGCCGGTGTGCGCTGGGTGGACCGTGTCGGTAAGGGTATACGCACCGCGCCGCGCGATGCGTTGGTGGCGGATTCTATCTCCGAAGAAAAACGCGGGCTGGCGTTTGGTTTTCACCGGGCGGCGGATACGGCCGGCGCCATGGTTGGGTTATTGGTTGCCCTGTTAATCGTATGGATGGCGCAGTCCTCCAATGTGGAGTTGGGACAGGCTACCTTCCGGACAGTCGTTTTAGCCAGCCTCATCCCGGCTTTCTTGGCAGTCCTCTCGCTGGTCCTGGGAGTGAAAGAAGTGAAACCGACATCCGAGCGGGAGGCTCCCAAATTTGCCTTTAAATCGTTGGGCAAACCTTTTATGACTTTTATGGTCATCGTGGGCCTATTCGACTTGGGCAACTCTTCCGATTCTTTCCTGGTGCTGCGAGCGCAAGAACGCGGTATCAGTGTGATTGGCATTTTGGGATTGCTGGCAGTGTTCAATCTGGTTTACACAGTGATTTCTACTCCGGCAGGCTCGCTCTCCGATAAAGTTGGCCGGCGCAATATTATTATCGGCGGTTGGATCGTGTATGTGCTGGTTTATTTGGGTTTTGGTCTGGCCAGTGCCGCCTGGCAGGTATGGCTTCTTTATATCGTATATGGGTTGTATTACGGCATGGCTTACGGTACTACCAAAGCAATGGTGGCGGATCTGGTTCCGGTGGAACTGCGCGGGACAGCTTACGGTACATACAACGCAATTCTGGGCATCATCGATTTCCCGGCATCGCTCATCGCGGGTATCCTGTGGCAGGGAGCCGGCGGCTGGACGGGCTTTGGCCCTTCCGCGCCTTTTCTTTTTGGGGCGGCCATGGCACTGCTAGCCCTGGTGATGTTTATCTTGTGGAAACCACCGGTAAATAACCCCGCTGTATCTTAAAAAATATAAAAAAGCACTAACAGAGTTGAAATATTTGCCTGCCTTTATGTAAAATAAAGGCAGGCTTTTTTGTGAATATCTATGGCAGTTATTATTGGCGATTTGAAATTTGGCAATTTGTGGCGTTCCCATTCTGAAATTTTCAGATTGTTAGTAAGTCACGCTAATCGCTATCCCCAAATGGGTATTCAGGATGCCTATAAATTGTTGTATCAGGGGAGCATGGGCTCGGAACATCTCCTTGATTCCTTTGAAGAATATGAACAGGATTTATTGGTTGAATGGGATAGACTGGCAGAGGATGACAGTATTCCAATTTGGGAAAACATACGTCCGGATGGGCAGATTGTCCGTTTCTACCTGGCACCCTATAAGGCACGCGGTGGGCAGGTGCCGCAGCTGCTTACGCTGTGCTTCTGGTCATCTACACTGTTTGAAGGCAATGTGGAAGATTTAAAAATTAGCTGGGAAACAATGATCAAAATTGTCCGCGAGAAGCGTTGGAATAAATTCTCGATAGATGAAATCATGGAATTTGATCACTGGTTGAAAAAATATCAGTTTCCGCCTGTCCATCACACGGAAGCTTACCGAAAAGCCTACCATCCTTCGTACCGGTTGCTGCAGCGAGAATTTTTGAACATTCTGGCTCCGGTCAATCCAAATCGCTAAGCATCCCCCGCGTTATTTCAGATTTGTATCTTTATCTGACACTATTTTCTTCATATCAGAATTTGTTCAGGCAGATTATTCCAAAGAGAAAAGGCCGATTACTTAAAATATAATCCCTTTTTAAATATATACGTATGTACAAATAATAATTTGTGTTGTTGTTCCCTCAAAAGGGGGTATAATGCTCACAATTTGTCTTAAATTCAGAATTGGTCTATATAATTAAAAGAAAGGAGGTGTCATGGCTGTTCACTTATATTTATCCCTTATTCCTGAAGCATTGATCGCTTCCATGCTTACCCCGGAAGAGTTCGGTGCCTATTACGCGGTTGGATCAGAGAAGAAATCAAGGGGACAAGCAATTTTCTTTGAAATTGATCCGCAGTTCCGTGGCCAAGGTTTTCAGGTGGATGAAGCGATTAAGCGCTGTATTCCGCATGAAGACGGATCTCCTAAAAGATCAATTTATATTTCCGTTTATCGTGTACTTGAAAACATTCCTTTAGATGCAATTAAAAAATTGTACTTGACTACTCAAGATGGCCGTACTTTGGGAATTGAGCCCAGCCAGGATCTGCCGTTTGCAGATACTGGATTACATTTATATCGAGAGATATCCCCGGTCGCTCCATTGGTAGTCAGCGCGCATGGTCCACAAGCATTCTACGAACTGATTGTGAAGAATCCAACCAGTCTGATAAAACTACCGGCAGTATGTTTTTTGGAATTGCGCCTGGACGATCTGGCTCACGATCCTGAATACGCCGAAGTAGGTGATCTCCCTTATGCAAACATGGAGCATCTGCGCAGTTGTTTAGTTAGCCTGCGTTCCAAAGCAGTTAGTTCCAAAATGGTTGACCGCTTGCCATCCAGCGGTATCCCTTTCAGGACGATTAAAAATGGCTTTTTCGTAGGGAACACAAAAAAATTATTGTACTTCCCGTTCCCGGATGAAAAGACCCTGGTGGATAAATATTATCGGTGGTGGCGTTCAGCTACGATGTAATTTTTTTAACACTCACTTGTGATAAATAATTATGCTGGGTATCCCAGGTGGGTGAAGTTTGGTTTAAGACTCTTTATAAAAATAATTATTTAAAAGGAAATCATTATGGTTCAGAATTGGTTAGTTGTTGGAATAGTATCTGGCTTGATTTCAGTCGGCGTCGCGCTCTATTTATATTTTTGGGTGATGAAACAGGATGCCGGTTCTGAAAAAGCACAAGAAGTAGCTGGCTGGATTCGTGAAGGTGCAGCTTCTTATTTGAAACGGTTGTATACAGCCTTAACCCTGGTTGCAGTGATCTTGGGCGTTATCATCGCGGTAGTCTTCAGCTTTGATCTGAACCAGGTAGGTATCGGCCCCATGGAATTTACCCTTGCATCTGGCTTGGAAACAGCCGGCGCCTTTATCGTTGGTGCCGTTTGTTCTGCTCTGGCCGGATATATGGGCATGACGGTGGCGGTACAGGCCAACGTTCGCAGTGCTGTGGCCGTAGCCGAACATCTGAACAAGGGCTTTAAAGTGGCTTTCTTCGCCGGCGCAGTGATGGGTTTGGCGATGGTCGGTTTGGCTGTAGCTGGTATGAGCACCATCTACCTGGTAACGAACAATCCGGAAGTTGTGCTGGGCTTCAGCTTTGGCGCGTCCACTTTGGCTCTGTTAGCCAAAGCCGGCGGCGGTATTTACACCAAGACGGCTGATATTGCGGCCGACCTGGTTGGTAAAGTGGAAGTTGGTATCCCTGAAGACGATCCCCGCAACCCGGCAGTTGTAGCCGATAATGTGGGCGACAACGTCGGTGACGTGGCCGGTATGGGCGCGGATATTTTCGACAGTTACGTAGCCAGCGCAGTGGCATCCATGCTGCTGGGTGCGGCTATGGGCGGCCCCTTAGGCGAAATGTACACAATTTTTCCCTTGATTCTGTGTATCCTGGGTATTTATGCTTCTCTGATCGGCATTCAATTTGTACGGGTTGGCAAGAACGGCAAACCCGGCAAGGCATTAAACTTCGGCACCGTATTTACCTGTTCCATCTTTGGTGTAATGGTGCTCGCTTTGGTGCTGGTGGGTGGTTTTGACATCAGCGTTTTCTGGTCAACCGTAACTGGTCTGGTCACCGGCGTGCTAATCGGTTTCACCACCGAATATTTCACTTCGGAAGATTTCAAACCGGTGTTGGAAACTGCCAAAGTCTCCGATTCCGGTGCTGCCATTACGATCATCACCGGTTTTAGTTATGGTTTATTGAGCATCATCCCCTCAGTGGTCGGTGTCGTAATTGCCATGTTGATTTCCTATCATGTGGCTGAAGCATCCGGTGTTATCACGGGTATCTACGGCATTGGTATCAGCGCCGTGGGTATGTTGGCCATCAGCGGTATGATTGTTTCCTCCGACGCTTACGGTCCCATTGTGGACAACGCGCGTGGTATTGCTGAAATGGCCGGTATGGATCACGAAGTGATCGAGAAAGCGGACGTACTGGATTCAGCCGGTAACACGGCTAAAGCCATCACCAAAGGTTTCTCCATCAGTGCGGCAGCGTTGACAGTATTGGCTTTGTTTGCTGCTTATGCCGAAGTTATTGAAGCTCATGGGATTACATTGAATATCAGCCTGCGCAGCCCGCTGGTTGTGGCCGGTGTGTTCCTGGGCGCAATGACCCCGCCAATTTTCAGCGCGCTGACCATGCTTTCGGTAACTCACAATGCTTTCGACATGATCGAAGAAATCCGCCGCCAATTCCGCGCGGAGCCCGGTATTCTGAAGGGCACGGTTGTTCCTGATTACAAAACCTGTGTCAGCCTGGCGGCCGAAGGCGCTCTTTCATCCCTGGTCATCCCGGCTTTCCTGGCGGTTGGCCTGCCTCTGCTGGTCGGCTTCGTCCTCGGTCCGGATGCTTTGGGCGGGTTCCTGGGCGGCGCCATCTTCACCGGCGTAGTCTTCGCGCTCTTCATGTCCAATGCGGGTGGTCTGTGGGACAACTCAAAGAAATTCATCGAAACCGGCAAGTATGGTGGTGTTGGTTCCGAAGCCCACAAGGCCAGTGTGGTTGGCGATACCGTTGGCGATCCTTTCAAGGATACCGCCGGTCCCTCATTGAACACCCTGATCACGGTTATGTCGCTGGTGTCCACGCTCTTCGCCCCAGTCATTGCTGTGTTCCACATTTTCTAAGATTTATCTCCAAATGATTGAAAATTCCCTGCGCTTGCGGGGAATTTTCTTTTTAATAAGCAATACTTTTGTTGGTTGAGCCTGTCGAAGCCAACAAAAGTAATTAATTTATATCCTCTAAGTATTTTAAACATTCGTATTAGGCGGGTTACAAGCGGGGTGATTTAATGTGATTTCCTTCTTGTTTACTTTCGACTCGAAATATTGTTTAATGGAAAACAATATCAGTTTGTTGGACAAAATCAGGGGAAATTTTATTCAGGAGGCAGGGCATGCAAAAATTTATCGAGGGACTTCCAAAAGTTGAGCTGCATTTGCACATCGAAGGAACATTGGAACCGGAATTGATGTTTGCGATGGCGGAACGCAATAATATCAAATTACGTTATGGATCGGTGGAAGAAGTGCGGCAGGCTTATAATTTCACTGACCTGCAATCCTTCTTGAATATTTATTACGCGGGTGCCAACGTCCTGCAAACCGAGCAGGATTTCTACGATCTGGCCTGGGCTTATTTCAGCAAAGCGCACGCGCAAAACGTGCGGCACGCGGAGATCTTCTTTGACCCGCAAACGCACACCGACCGCGGGATCCCCTTAGAGACAGTCATTAACGGGCTGCACCGTGCCCAACAGGACGCGCAGAACAAGCTGGACTTGAGCTCCTTCCTGATCCTGTGCTTTTTACGGCATCTTCCTCCGGAAGCGGCACTGCGAATACTGGATGAAGCCCAGCCTTATAAGGATTGGATCATCGCCGTCGGCCTGGATTCTTCTGAAAAGGATCGTCCCCCGGCCTTGTTTGAAGAAGTCTACAGCCAGGCGCGCGCGCAGGGCTACCTGAGCGTGGCACACGCCGGCGAAGAAGGCCCGGCCGAATACGTTTGGGAGGCCTTGAAGCTGCTGGGTTCGCAGCGCATCGACCACGGCGTGCGTTCAGTGGACGACCCCGAATTGCTGAAATATCTGACGGACCGTCACATCCCCCTGACGGTCTGCCCGCTTTCCAACGTCAAGCTGCGTGTCTTTCCCAGTATGAAAGACCACAATATAAAGGAAATGCTGGATATGGGCCTGCGAGTGACCATTAACTCGGACGACCCGGCTTACTTTGGCGGTTACATGAACGAGAATTTCATCGCTGCCCAAAGAGACCTGGGCCTGACGCGCGACGACCTCTACCGCATCAGCCTCAATTCCATTGAAGCCACTTTCCTGGACGAGCCGCATAAAGTAGCGCTCAAACAGGAGTTGGACGTTTATTTCAGCACTCATGGGGATGCGGCGCGCTAGGAACGGTAATCACCCCAAATAAATACAAGTCCCGCAATTCAGCGGGACTTTTTTATTCGCAGTCAGGTTTCGCACGATGCCTAAGATTAAACGCGATAAAGAGATTTCGTGTACTTCATCTATTCGTGGTCAAAGATTATAGCGAATTCAGGAATTCCAACAACTTCTCCTGAAAGAATTCAGGGTTATCCATATTGGCGGCGTGTTTAGCGTCCGGCATAACGATGAAGCGGCTGAGCGGTTCGTGTTCAGCCCACAGCGGCATGGCTTTGCTGATGTTGCCGGTACTTTCCTGCTCGCCCATCAACAGCCACAAAGGGCTGCCGAAGACGTAATCCGGTTCTTCGTGCAGGCACTTTGCCAGTTCCAGCATGACGGCAATGTACTCGTCCTTGCTGAACAGGCGCATAGCCCGCTCCAGAACCTCGCGCCCCCGCAGGTTCGTGACGGTGACGTCCAGCGACTGGCGGATGAGGGTTTCGTACGGGTACAGTTTGAAGATCGGGCCCGCGGCTGCCAGCCCGGCTTTTTCCAGCGTGGATAGGCGCTGGAAGTTCCAGGTGCAGTCCAGGCACAGCATGGCCCGCACCAGCTCCGGGCGTTGGAAGGCCAGTTCCTGGCTGAGGTTGCCGCCCATGGAATGCCCGACCAACACGACCGGCATATCGCTGTGCCGCTCGATCAGTGCGACCAGATCGTCCACGGCTTCCTGAAAATGGAAGACAGCCGGGCGCGAAAGGCCATGCGCGCGCACGTCCCACACCAGTACATGGTAGTCCGGCATGACCGGCAGGACGTCGGCATCCCATTCGTGATGGTCAATGGTAGCGCCGTGCGTGAACACCACCAGGGGCGCGCCTGCTTTGCCGCCCAGCCAGTAATGGATCGCTGCTCCCGCGCGTTCCAAAATATGTTCTTCCAATGCCATTTTTACCTCGTTGCAGTCGTGATAATCGCAAATGCGAACGGGATTATAATCCTCATTCGTGTTTATTTTACAAAATGAGGGAACCCTATGAACAAAGCAACAATTTCCGCGCGTGACCTGACCTATCGCTATGGTGATTTGACTGCCGTTGACCATATCAATTTCGAGGTGGGCGAGGGCGAAGTGCTGGGCTTTCTGGGGCCGAACGGCGCCGGCAAGACCACCACGGTGCGTATGCTGACCGGCCAATTAAGGCCAACCGAAGGCAGCGCGCTGGTTCTGGACGAAGATATCAGCACGTCGGCCAAGCAGGTGCAGCAATATCTGGGCGTTTCCTTTGAAACCACAAATTTATATGAAGACATGAGCGCCGTCGAAAACCTGGAATTGTTCGCGCGCTTGTTCAACCTTAGAAATTTTGACGCGATGGAATTGTTGGAGAAGGTAGGCTTATCGGGCCGCGAAAAGGAACGCGTATCCAACTACTCCAAGGGCATGAAGCAGCGCTTGATGCTGGCGCGTGCCTTGATCAACCACCCGCGCATCCTGTTTTTGGACGAACCCACCGATGGGCTTGACCCGGTTTCCTCGCAGACCATCCACGCTATCATCAACGAAGCATCAGCGGGCGGTACGACCGTCTTCCTGACCACGCACGATATGGTGGAAGCCGATAAGCTCTCGCATCGTGTGGCTTTTATAAATAAAGGCCAAATCGCTGCTATGGATCGTCCCGCCGTCCTGAAGCAGCATTACGGCAAACGCACCCTCAAGATCGAGGTGCAGGACGGGCAGGGCGGCACGCACACCCAGAGTATTCCCCTGGATGGTTCCGAAACGGCCAAACAGGTGGAGCAAGTTTTTGCTTCCGGCAGCGTACTGACCGCTCACACTGAGGAAGCGACTTTAGAAGATATCTTCATTCAAATTACCGGACGGGGACTGCTGGGATGATTCGCGCGCTAATTGAGAAAGACCTCAAACTGTACTTCCGCAATCCCTTCTTTGCGCTCATTACCCTGCTGAGCCTTGTCCTGGTGATCGCGTTGTATTTCCTGCTGCCGGCGCATGCGGAGGACTCGCTCAGCACCGCGCTGGTGCTGCCGGCGGATACCTCTGCGGAGATGAGCGCTTTTCTGAGCGAAGCCTTTGAATCCGAATTGCTGGATTCGCAGGATGCGCTGATGAAAGCCGTCGAAGCGGGCGATTATTCGGCCGGCATGGTGCTGACGGATGCCATCATCGATGACCTGGCTAACGGCCGGCCGGTGGACGTGCCGGTTTATACCACGCCGGGCATGACCCCTGAATTGAAGCAGGCGCTCACCAGTCTGTACACGGCCGGGTTGAACAATGTCAACTACGTTTCAGCCGAAGAGCAGCTGCACATCAACGACCATGTCATCGTGCTCGGTCCGGACCTGCTGGATATCAATGAAGCGTTGGCACTGCGCGACCGTATGCTGCCCATGCTGATCATGATGATGTTCGCCATTGAATTGATGGGGCTGGCCAACCTGATCAGCGAAGAAGTGACGCGCGGCACAGTCAAAGCCCTGCTGGTCACGCCGCTGCGCGTGCGCCAGTTTTTCAGCGCCAAAATGCTGATGGGCGTGGGGCTGGCTTTCCTGGAAGTGATGCTGCTGGCCGCCGCGACCGGCAAATTGTTTGTCTCTCCGGCTATTGTGGTCAGCGCGCTGCTGATCGGCAGCCTGCTGATGACCGGTGTGGCCTTCTTTATTGCCGCTTTTGCCACCGATTTTATGTCGGTCATGGCCTGGAGCGTGCTGTTCCTGCTGCTGTTGATGCTGCCGGGTTTCAATGTGATGTTCCCCACCATGGCCTCGGCCTGGATCAAGGTCATCCCGTCCTACTACCTGGTGGAACCGCTGCATTTGGCGTTGAATTATGGAGCTGGTTGGGCACAGGTTGGTAGTAACCTGCTGATCTTGTTTGCCAGCGGGTTGGCCTTTTTGCTGCTGGGCAGCGCGTTATTAAGGAGGCGCTTCCAATGAACCTGAGACGCATTGCGGTATTGTATGCGCGCGAGCTGCGCGCCAGCGCGGGCAACTTCCTGATGATCTTTGCCCTGGTTGTACCGGTGGTATTTTCATTGTTGATCAACCTGGTATTCGGCGATGTCTATTCCGGCAAGCCGGTGTTGGGATTTTACGACCCGGAAAACAGCCAATTTGCCCAGTTGATGATGGCGCAGACGCACCTGAAGAGCACGCGCTACGATTCGCTGGACAAGATGATTTCCGATGTGGATCTGGGCGCCATCGAAACCGGCTACGTGGTCCCGCAGGGTTTTGACCAGGCGCTTAAGGACGGTACGCAGATCGATTTCACCGTATATGCCTGGGGCGAGGCCAGCCTGAACAGCCGCCTGATCACGGATACTACTATTGCAAACGTGATCTCACAGGTCGCCGGACTGCCGCAAACCGCGCACGTGCGGCTGCATCCTCTGGGCCCTGCCGATCAGGACAGCCTGGCCGAAAAGCTGCTGCCGCTGTTGATCCTGATGTCCATCATGCTGGGCGGCGTGATGGTGCCGGCCCTGACCATGATCGGCGAGAAGCAAAGCCGCACACTGCTGGCCTTGAACGTTACACCCACCCGGCTGAGCGAGGTGTTCGCGGCCAAGACCCTGTTGGGCGTCACCATGGGCACCGCGACCGGTTTGGTCACGTTGGCGCTCAACCGCGCCTTCGGCGGCCAGCCGCTGCTGCTGGTAGGGGTCATGCTGTTGGGTTCGCTGGCGGCTTCGCTGCTGGGTACGCTGCTGGGCGCGCTGGCCAGGGATATGAATACCTTGCTGGCTACGCTGAAAGGCGGCGGCATCCTGCTGATCGGCCCTGGCATCGTGGACCTGATCCCCAAAGCGCCGGCCTGGATCGCGCGCTTGTTCCCCACCTATTACATTCTCAATCCGGTGATGGAAATTGCCGAACGGGGCGCGGGCTTGGGCGACATCTGGGGCGACCTGCTGATCCTGTTAGGCTTGATGGCTGTGCTGGTCATTGCGTTAACGCGCATCATCGCCGGCCAGCAGAAACGGCTGGCATTGTTGTGATTTTTATCCACAGATGCACACAGATAAAAAACTCTTAATTCTTATATTTGATGAACACAGATATCCGGCTTAATGTCATCCTGAGGAGCGTTCGCTCTTTGAACGCGAGGAAGGATCTCGGCCGATCATCACGTGTCTTTCTATTTGCCACAGATGCACACGGATAAAAAACATTTATCTTGAGAATCAATAAACACAGATATCCCCCTTATTGTCATCCTGAGGAGCGTTCGCTCTTTGAACGCGAGGAAGGATCTCGGCTGGTTGTCTCATGAGTACTTTTCTTTTTTTAACCACAGATGAACACTGATAAGAACCTAGTTAAATTAAATACCTAATACACACAGATATCCCCCAAAGCTGTCATTGCTTCACCCACCATAGGTGGGTGAAGCAATCTCAGTTTCTATCATTCAGTCAATTTGGAGATGAGAGGATTCGCTCAGTGTCATCCTGAGGAGCGTTCGTTCTTTGAACGTGACGAAGGATCTCGGTTGGTTGCTTCATGCGCATCTCTCTTTTACAAAACACAAATAAATACTGATAAGAACCTAATTAGGTTGAATACTTAATACACACAGATATCCCCATTAATTGTCATTGCGAGATCCGCGTTGGCGAGGCGATCATAAAGCATTTCCTCAGGGAAAGCAATCTAAACACCTTACATGCATTCATCCCAAAGATGGGAGGAGCCACAGGTGCCACCCAAATGAGTTTTTGGAGCGTTAATGTCTATTACTTTTGAATAAAATCTCCTTGATATAATCTTTAATAACAATTATTTAGGGAGAAAAAAATGTATAGAAATAGATTGTTTATCGGTTTACTATTCTTGTTAACTCTTTCAGTTGTTGCATGCCAACCTAAAGAGACGATCATCGTAGTCACGGCTACACCTGCGCCGACAGAGCTGCCGACAGCAACTTCTATCCCCACTGTGATACCCACTGCAACCATCGAACCGACACCTACACCGGAGGGGCAGATATTCTATGATGGTTTTGAAAAGGAGTTGCAGCCTGGATGGGATGTCGAGAATGAAGATACCTTGAAGTGGGCCTTTACTAATGATGGTTGGTTGAAAATTGTCGCAGGGGATGATTGCCTTTTATCCAGTGCTTTCCAAAAGAACCTGTTCCTTCAATATGCGCCAGAAGGGAATTTCGTTATTGAAACCCTAATCAAGGCTGATGCAGATACCAATTTCCAGCAAGCATCAATTTATATAATTGAAGATACTGATAATTACTTTACTATCAATCGCGGCTATTGCCTGCCATGCAAACCAGGTGGTGCCGGGATCTATTCCGATTATGCCTACAAGGGCGAATGGGGCAGCTTCAGTGGACGATCATATAAAGATGAAGCAGTCTACTTGCGCATTGCAGTTAACCGGGATAAAAAAGAAATCATTGCTTACTATTCCGCTGATGGCGAGAAATGGACGCAGCTGCGTAAGATTCCTATGTCGATCAACGTAAATCAAATTGGATTGGGAACATCCAATTGCGATGGCGGTGATATCGATGATAATTTAGTTGCAGAATTTGATTATTTCGAAGTGAGTGTGCTGGAGTAAATCTATTAATTCATTTGTTTGAGCTGGATCGTTAAACTCAAGGCGGCTTTCAATAGCCGCCTTTTTTTTAAAACTAAAGATGTTTTTTTATTGTCATTCTGAGCCCGATGAAGCGCTCGCGAAGCACCCTCTTGGAGGGAGTAATCTCGGCGTCAACTCCCTCCCTATCCCGGCGAAGACGGGATGGGGAGGGTGGGGAGGGGCCGGCCGGATTTTCTTATGACCTTTTCTCCCCTATAATTGAATCAAAATATAAACTTACAGGTGACCTATGACCAAACAGTATCACATCCAACTTGATGAAGGCGAAAGCGCGCCCTATGTGCTGCTGCCGGGCGACCCCGGCCGTGTGGAGGCCATCGCCGCTGTGTGGGACTCGGCCGAAAAGATGGCCGGCAATCGGGAATACGTCAGCTATCGCGGCACATATAAGGGCATGCCCATCGCCTGCACCAGCACCGGCATCGGCGGCGCATCCACCGCCATCGCCATGGAAGAGCTGGCGCGTGTAGGCGCGCGCGTCTTCCTGCGCGTGGGTACCTGCGGCGCTTTCCAGCCTCAGGTCAAGGACGGCGACCTGGTCATCTTCGACAGCGCGGCGCGCTACGACGGCACCTCGCGCACCTACGCGCCGCTGGAGTTCCCGGCCGTGGCCGACCATACCGTCCTGCAGGCCTGCATTCGCGCGGCCGAGGCGCTGGGCATCCGCCATCACGTCGGCTGCACGCGCTCGCATGACGGCCTGTACGCGCGCCACCCGGAACCGGAAGCTTCCTTCAATAATTACTGGCAGTCGGATTGGAAGGAACACTACCGCGATCTGGAACGCATGAACATCCTGGCTTCGGAAATGGAAGCCGGTGTGGTGCTGACTCTGGCGCGCTTGTGGGGCTTGCGCGCGGGCAGCATGGCCGTTTCCGTGATCAATATGCTGCATGCCGAGGAAGCCCAGAATGAGTACGACCCCACCAAGGACTTCGATACATCCGAAGATACCGTTACTACCCTGGCGCGCATGGGCAGTGAAGCGCTGCACATGCTGTGGGAGCAGGACCAGGCATAAGTCAAAAGGTGCAGGTCACACATTCGCTCGCACCCTTTGGGGTGTGCGTGACGAAAATCAGGCAACTTTCATTCGCTAAAAATTGAGATACCGCCCGACCTTTTTCTCGGTTTGGGCGGTTCTGTTTATTTTGCGTTCGCTCGATATGTCTTTAAAAAGCATGAAAAAAACCCAAAATTCACGCTTGAACCTGTTATTGAATTTCGGATTTCTTTTGGTTTATAAAAAATGGCTATAATGAAGCTATGGGGGCTGGATATTTACAGGCGTTTCTTTATCGGTAGGAAAAAAATAATAAACCATTGCTGACTGATTCTTTATCTGGGCAAGTTATATCAATACTGAGATCGATGATACCTGTTATTTTCAGGCATAAACTGTCAAGCTGATTCCCCTAATTGACTTTGAGTCCGAGTTCAAAATCGGGCAGCGGATCAGGATCGTCGCAAAAAAACGAGGCCGGCTATTCGCGCAGATGGAGCGATTAACTGGAATCCTGAGAAGAACGGGTTCCTCGAGCAGGATGCGGTTATTTAAAAGAATTTTATGGGAATGCGCACAGTAAAGCCGGATGTGGATTCGGAAATACATATCCGGACGCATAAATGGATCGTTAATATCGAAAGGAAAATATAGAATGGCAAATAAATTAAAACAACTATTCGGCATTGATTATGAATTGCGGGATATCACACAGGAGAAAAATACCGATGCGGAAACGCAGCAGCTCATCAAGAAAATCCAAAAATTGGAATTAGCGGAGGGAAATAAATTTGAACTATATTTTTTCCTGCTTGAGCTAAAGATTGAGGATTCTCATTTTCATACCTCACCGGGCACAGAAAGGTTCTCCAGGATTGTTATCGGGGTGAATACGACTCAAATTGCGGGAAATAAGAATTTGATTTCATTCTTGAACCCTGATGTGCAGTCCAGCCCGCCGCCGGAGGTCGCGATTGAGACCTATTCCAATTTTATAAAATATTCCATAACCAGCGCCTATTGGGAGAAACAACCTACTTTTTCCGATTTCCTGGCGGTGGCTGTCAATGAGAAGATCAGTCTTCGAGATAAAATGCTGACCTTTTCGCTGACTGCCCATGCAACCGAGAAATACCACAGGAAATTGAACGATAATCCTGAAGGTACCGTGACCAGCAAAAATGTTTTTCTTTTACGAGATGGACTGAAAATTTAGGCATAAATCCAGGTCACGGAACATTACCGTGACCTGGAATGGATGAATATTCTGGCTTCGGAGATGGAAGCGGGTGTGGTGCTGACCTTGGCGCGCATGGGCAGTGAAGCACTGCACATGCTGTGGGAGCAGGAATAGGGTGTGTCCCACCATTTGGATATTTATCAAGGAGCCTGCCGAATCTGATCGGTAGGCTTTTTTGAAATCCTATGAAACCTAAAAATAAGGCTTGACGCTGAAAATTGATTTATAACCGTTAGCACTACTTGTTTGGTCAGGCATTTTTTTTGACAACTCGTCAAAGCAAGAAATGACCTTTTGCCGGTATTCTGATTTGAAATTGACGATACGTCGAAATAATTATGAATAAATGGACTTATCGTAGAAAAACTGTTATGATCGGGTCATCTTTGTAAATAGTGATGGATGAAAAATGGATGATATCAATCGTGAAATCTTGCAGCTCTTGATACAGAAGGGTAGGCTTTCTCATGAACTAATTGGTCAAGCAGTAAATTTAGCTCGGCCAACAATTCATAAGCGAGTCAAACAACTAGAAGACCAGGGCGTTATTTACGGATATCATGCTCAGGTTGATTGGGCGGCACTTGGATATCCACTGACTGTTTTCATCTGGGTATCCAGTCGTAATAAATCGGATGATACTGCTGCATGTCTATTAAAGTTATCCACCTCCGGAGTAATCATCGAGTCCTGTCATGGTGTGGTTGGCGAATGGTGTTTATTATTGCAGACACATGTCATTTCTCCAACGGTTCTCAAGGAGTTTATTGACCAAATTTACACTGTGGAAGGTGTACAGAATACGATGACAATTCTGTCACTGTCTGCTTACCGTGATCAATGCACGACAATTCTCCCAATAAAGAAAGCGACCTAATGAACTCAATTTTCAGCAACACCAATATCTCAACCGAATTAATGGATCGCTTGCGAGCGATGCCGAAAGTTGAATTGCACGTTCACCTGGAAGGTGCAACCAGCGCTGCTACGGTATGGGAACTTGCTCAACGAAACCATATTTCTCTCCCGGAGAAGTCCCCGGAAGCATGGCAGGCATCATATTCATTTCGCGACTTCAACCATTTTATCGAAATTTACCAATTAGCTGCCGAATGTATGCGGACACCTGAAGATTTTGCGTATATGGTCCAACGTTTTCTGGAGCGGCAGGCTGAGCATCACGTTAAATACTGTGAGGTGTTTTTAAGCGCATCATTGATGTTGGATAAGTTCCCACAGACAGAAGTCATAACGGTGCTTAAAGAGGAACTTGAAAAGGGAGAGGAATATTATGGCGTTCGGGCTCGTTTCATTCCTGATATCACCCGGCATACTCCCGAGACGCGTTTTCAGGTTCTTGATTTTGTGTTGGCGGGGCGGGATCAGGGAATCTTTATTGGCCTTGGATTGGGAGGAAAGGAAGTTGGATTTCCACCCGAATTATTTAAGGATGTGTTTGAAGAAGCTCGCCGGCATGGATTGCATGTAGTGGCACATGCTGGTGAAAATGGGGGCCCGCAAAGTATCTGGGGTGCAATACGCTCTCTGCGAGCTGAACGGATCGGGCACGGCGTACGTGCGGTTGAAGATTTGCAGCTTGTAAGGCATCTTGCTCAAATTCACATCCCGCTGGAAATATGCCCTTATAGCAACTATCGTTTAAAGGTGGTTCCTCTGGATCAACCTCATCCTATTCGGGCTCTTATGGATCAAGGGGTATATGTTACTGTAAATTCGGATGATCCCCCTATGTTTTCAACGGACCTTTCCAGCGAATATCTCCTGTTGGCGCGCCAGGGATTTGGTTGGGATGAGTTATGGCAACTTAACTTGAATGCCCTTGAAGCGAGCTTTCTCACAGATGAAGAAAAAACAGCGTATCGAATACAGTGGCAAGCATTTGCTTCACAACAAACAATGTTGTGATAATTTAGTTTTCTGAATTGAGGAAATCATAAATGAAAAGCAAGTCTTAAAAGGTTAAAGCATTTTTTAGTGAAGTGTCATTACAGGCATGCGTTGAAAAACCCTGGCGCGCATGGACAGCGAAGCGTTGCACGTGCTGTGAAAACTGGACCAGGCATAAGTCATAAGGCGTAGGTCACCCATTCGCTCGCCCCCTTAAGGGTGCGCGTGGCGATAATTTGATACAGCTAAAGAACTTCCTAAATCAGGAAGTTCTATTTATTTTTGTCTACTCTCTCCGCCCCTAAAAACCTCGCGAAATGCGCCAACCCGCGCTCGAAAGCGGCCTGGTAAGCCGCGTCCGCGTGAAAACCTTCTTCCAGCCACAGTCCGTTGACGATCAGGGTGCGGTTGGGCCGGTCGAGTTTGGCGTCCATGCGCCCGACCAGCCGGTCGCCGTACAGCATGGGCAGGGTGTAAGGCCCATAAACGCGTGTATGCGCCGGCTTGTATATCTCCCAGGTGTACTCGAACTGGAAGATGCCTTTGGCGCGCCCGCGTGCGCTGACGAATTCCAGGGGTGCCAGGAAGATCACTTCTTCTTGCTTATCTTCCAACAGTGCCCATTCCGCCGGTACGCGCCCGGCGCTCAACTCGTCCAGCAGCGGCTGGCTATCGGGCAGGTAGTAAAGCGTTTCGCGGCTGCCTTCCAACTGTGCGGCGCGCAGTGTGTCCTCGTTCAGCAAATCATCTATTTTCGCCTGGATTTCTTCATCGCCGGGTGTGTGCTCATTCAGTGCCTTGAGGATGCGGGTGAACTCGCGCCGTGTGCTCAGGCCGTGCTGCGCCAGCGCCTTGTGCAGGAAAAAGGCGTCCGTCTCCTCTTTCGCGGCGGTGCTCAGCCACTTTTTGGGGATCAGTTTGTCGGTGAAGTCATACACGCGGTCGCGTCCGATGCGTGAGTGGATGGTCAGCTCACCGGTCAGCCACAGGTTGTACATGGCCACCCCACTGTCCTTCGTGGAGCGGTAGCGGTAAACCTTTTCGCCCTGCAGGTCGCGCGAACGCAGTGGCCCGCGCGCGCGGATCTCTGCGCGCACCTGTTCCAGAAGCGCCGCGTTGGCTTCGAAGTATTCCACCATCGCAGGCCGCTGCTGGCGGCGCAGCATGCGTCTGTGCCAGTAGGGGAACTCCTCGATGGGGTAGATTAGCAGGGTGCTGCCGTAATCGAAGAACTGCCGTTCGCTGTAGACCAGCTCCTGCAGCAGTTGCGGGCTGTAACCGCGTACGCGCCCCCACAGCGCAATGTCGTGGCTCTGCGCCACCACCGCCACCGGGTCGACCTGAACGGCCTCGGCCGCGCGGATGGCTTGTGCTGTGCCGTCTTTGCCGGCCCAGCGCCGCGCCGGCCACAAGCCCTGCGCGCCCAGCACGAAACGGCGATAGGTTGCGGAGGTGAGGATTTGCGGTGAATTGTCCATAAGGTATCAATCTGATTAAGATATGGAATTATATCTTTCCCGGTTCAATTCAGACGTGGTGAAAAGGGGGGATACGCGCAAAAGCTGATTTGGCTGACTTTAACGCAACGTCAATAAGCATTCCGTGCTAAGAATTGTACTGAATTTGTAATTACTCATAAGCAAAAAGGCGTATTTATTGGCCGTTTTTTCGCGGTTCGGGGATTATATAATAACAAATATAAACTAACCGTATTGTCACAAAGAAGAGGGAATGGTTGCACTAACCACACGCCAACGCGATATCCTGAGAATCTTGTTGAACACGGACAAGCCCATTCGCACTGCCGATCTGGCCGAAGAGATCCATTTGACCGCGCGCCAGGTCAATTACAGCATGCGCGGCGTGCGCAGTTGGTTGAAACAGGAAAACGTAGCCCTGCAATCCACCCCCGGGCTGGGGGTCGCGCTGAAGTGCCAACCCGAAAAAAAAACCTCTTTGGTCGCTGAACTGGAAAAAAGCGACAATGTCCAGTTGGTGCTTACTCCTGAACAGCGCCAGCAATTGATCTGCTTCTTGCTCCTGATCGAAACTGAACCGGTCCTTCTCACTCAAATCAGCCTGCACCTGAAAATTTCCCGCTCGACAGTCATCAGCGACCTTGTTGAAGTGGAGAAATGGCTGAAGGAATGGGGCATCGTACTGGAACGCAAGCAGAATTACGGCATTTGCATCAACAGCACGGAAAAACAGCGCCAGCAGGTGCTGTTAGCTTTAATCTGGGGCAAGAGCCCCTTCCATCCTTCCGTTTTCGAAGTCTCCTACCAAAAAGGATTGACTTTTACGCTGGTCGAGGATGTTCAAAGCACCCCTCTGGTTAGAGATATTGACGATTTCATGCACCTGTTCAACATGAAGAGGATCTTCAACAAAGTCATTTTCATTGAAGATTCGCTGGGCGGGCGTTTCACGGACGAGGCTGTTTTGTATCTGGCGCTGGTCTTTTCCATCCTGCTGGCCCGCATCAAAATGGGCGAGCATATCCAGGTGAGCGAAAGCGAACTGTCTAAATTCAGCAACACGCTGGAATGGAAAGCGGCCGAGAAAATGGTTACCAACCTGGATACGTATGAGGCGCCTTTGTGGAAGAAGGGCGATATCGCTTACGTGGTCATGCACATCTTCTCCTCGCCTTTGTTGGAAAATTGGGTCAGCGATTTGGAGAAGGCGGACGGGTATAAGGACCTTTTTGAAGAACTGCTGGTTGCCATCAATTCTTTATACAACATCGACGGACTGACTGAAGATCCAACTTTGCGCGAAGGCATTATTAATTATTTAATCCCGGTCTTCAATCAACACGCCTACGGGTTATGGTTTCCCAAAGCCGGAGTGGATTTATCCACCATCGACGAGTGTCAGGATGAATTTACCCTGGTGGAGCGTCTGGCTGAAATTATCCACGCGCGTACGTCCATAACGCTGGAAGAAGAAGACAAACGCATGCTGGTGGCTTTCCTGCGGGCAGCCTATATCCGCCTGCGCTCGTACCAGTTCAGCAACGTGCTGCTGGTCTGCCCCAGCGGCATGGCCACCGCCCAGCTGCTGACCGCGCGTTTAAAAACCCGTTTTCCCCATTTAGGAAAGTTAACCGTGGTGTCCTTCCGCGAATTGGACGCGGAAAAGGTGGCCACGGCCGATTTGATCATCACACTGATGCCGCTGACGGAGGATTTTGGCAAGGATAAGCCCATCATCCAGGTTTCCCCGCAGCTGCTTCAATGTGATATCGATGCCATCACGGCATTTTTAGGTTGAAGTATTTGCAGGTGTCCGACAGCGCCTGCGATATGAAGTAAGTATCGAGCAAAAATAAAAAACAATTTGGAAAAGGAGTAGAAATATGAAAGAAAAGATTCAAAGGGTAGGGGGATTTATGGCTGGAATGATCATCCCCAACATGGGTGCGTTTATTGCCTGGGGGTTGATCACCGCCTTCTTCATCACGACCGGCTGGACGCCAAATGAAAAGTTCGCCGCGAATGTGAGCCCAATTCTCAGCTACTTGCTGCCCATTCTGATCGGTTACACCGGCGGCAAAATGGTGCATGGTACGCGCGGCGGCGTTGTCGGCGCTATCGCAACCATGGGCGTAGTTGTGGGTTCCGATGTGCCCATGTTCCTGGGCGCGATGCTCATGGGCCCGTTGGGCGGTTGGTTGATCAAAGTGATTGATGATGTATTGGAAGATAAGATTCCTGTCGGTTTTGAAATGCTCATCAACAACTTCTCAGCCGGTATCCTGGGCATGTTGCTGGTACTCCTGGGCAATGTCCTGATCGGACCTGTCGTCGTAAGTGTCAGCAATGCGGCTGGCAGTGTAGTAGATGCGATGGCGAAAGCCAAACTGCTGCCGTTGATGGCGCTTATCATCGAACCGGCCAAAGTGCTGTTCATGAACAATGCGCTGAATCATGGGGTTTTGGCTCCCTTGGGAGTCGCCGCTGCGGAAAAAACAGGGAGAGCGATTCACTTCCTGTTGGAAACGAATCCAGGGCCCGGCCTTGGTCTCTTACTAGCCTATTACGTTGCCGGTAAAGGTCTGTTAAAAGAGTCAGCACCGGGCGCAATGATTATACACTTTTTAGGTGGAATCCACGAGATTTACTTCCCCTTCATCCTGGCACACCCCATCATGATTTTGTCGACCATCGCCGGCGGTTTCGCCGCCGACCTGTGGTTCACGATCACCAATGCGGGTTTGGTGGCAACACCTTCGCCCGGTTCCATCTTCGCTTACCTGGCTGTGATTCCCAAAGGCCAACACTTCGCCGTCTTGACGGGCGTGTTGATCGGAACAGTTGCGGCTTTCCTGGTGGGTGCTTTCATCCTGCGGGTGAACCCTGTACCGGAAAAGGAAATGACCGAAGAAGCCGACGATATGGGCGGCGTTCCCGGCTTGTCCTGATAATCACGTAATATCAAAGAGGAAAGGTTTCGAAGTTTATAAATGAAGCCTTTCCTCAAGTTTGGAAATGGAAGCGTAGAATGGCAAAATCTATTAATAGCGCAGATGTAAAAATGATCATCTTTGCCTGTGAAGCGGGCATGGGTTCGAGCGTGATGAGCGTAAGTTCGCTCAAGAAAAAACTGAAAAAAGCGGATGTGCAGGGCGTGGATGTGGTGCATGTAGCCGCCCGCAATATTCCTGAGACCGCGCAGCTGGTGATCGTCCACAGAGGGCTTTCCAAAGTTGCCGTTGCCAAAGCGCCCAATGCGGTCGTTTTGGCTTTCAACCAATTTCTGAATGATCCCATCTTCGATGAGGTAGTCGCGGCCTTTGTTGCAAAGGAAGTGATCACCGGCAACGTAGGCTAACCATGAGCATTCTCTCAAAGGAAAGTATCTGCCTGAATGCGGTTGCGGCAAGCAAACGCGACGCCATTCAGCAGTGCGGAAAATTGCTTGTGGATGTAGGCTGCGTGGTGCCTCAATACGTGGAAGGTATGCTGGCCCGTGAAGAAATCATGTCCACTTACCTGGGAAATGGCGTGGCCATCCCGCACGGCCAATTTGACAACCGCGGGGATATTTTGCGCACCGGCATTTCCGTGCTGCAAATTCCGGACGGGATTGAGTGGGAGCCGGGAGAGAGGGCATATTTAATCATCGGCATCGCCGCCCTGCGCGACGAGCACGTGGCCGTATTGGGCAACCTGGCGGAAGTCATCGACGATGAAGCAGTCGCGGAGCAGATGAAGACCACGGATGACGTGAATGTAATTTTGGATTATCTCAATAAAGAAAACTAAAGATCGGCCGCGGTGCAAGGACTTGCAGCCCGCGGCTATGACAGGATGTTGCATGAAAGCGTTTGATATCAATTTAAATAATCAAAGCGGTTTGCACGCGCGCCCCGCGAAGAACTTTGTGAATATGGCCAAACAATTCAGCGCGGATGTCCGGGTATTTTATCTGGACAAGCAGGCCAACGGCAAGAGCATGATCTCGCTTTTGACGTTGGGTGCTGAAAGCGGCGCGCATATCCGCATTGAGGTGCAGGGGGAGGACGAGGAAGCCGCTTTCACAGCATTGAAAGACTGCCTCGAGCAGGGTTTATTGGAAGATTGAATTCGCGGCGAACGCTGCGCATAGCGACCGCGATGGGAAAGTAATGGAGCATGAACAATTCGAAATTTCAAGCATATCAGAATGACCTGAACGTGCCGGAGACCACCCTGGCTTGGAACCTGTACGGTGCGGGCACGCAGAACATCGGCAAAGACGGTAAGCCGGAGCGCTTCCCGGTGCCGCAGCCCGGCGGCGACCAGCTGCTGGTGCGTGTGGACGCGGTGGGGTTGTGCTATTCGGACGTGAAGCTGATCCGTCTGGGCGGCGATCACCCCAAGCTGTACGGGCGCGACCTGGCTAAAGAGCCCACGCGCGTCGGCCACGAAGTAGCTTTGACCGTGATAAAAGTGGGCAAAGATTTGGCGGGCAAGTACCGGCCGGGCCAACGCCTGGCGGTGCAGCCGGATATCTATCACAACCAGCGCAGCACGGCCTACGGCTATACCATCTCCGGCGGTCTGATCCAGTTCCACCTGATCGGGCCGGAAGTACTGGATGCCGATGACGGCGCTTACGTGATCCCGCTGGACGAACATGTCGGTTACGCGGAAGCGGCCCTGACCGAACCGTGGGCCTGCGTGGACGCGGCGTACACCCAGCGGCGGCGGCTGGAACCCAAGGAGGGGGGTGTCATGTGGATTGTGGGAAATGCCCGGGATCAAAGGGAATATACTTTTGAAGCCGGGCTGGACGCTCCCGCGTTGATCTACCTGACAGAGGTATCCGCCGGCCTGGAGAAGATTGTGCGCGCAAATGCCGCTCAAGGTGCCCGCATCGTGAAAACAGACACCATGACAACAGCGGATTTTGCGGACTTCTCAACAAAAGAGACAGACGGCAAAGGATTTGACGACATCATTTTGTTGGCGCCTCAATCCGGCGAGCTGGTAGGCGAGATTGCCAAACTGATCGCCTTCCGCGGTATGCTCAACATTGTGAGCGACCGGCCTCTGGAGGGCGACGCGCAGATCGATGCCGGGCGTATCCATTACCATTACACGGCTTACGTTGGCAATAAAACCACGGACATTTCGGCTTCCTACGGCGAAGCGCGCAACCGCTGCGAATTGCGCCCGGGCGGCTGCGCCCTTTTTGTCGGTGCGGGCGGGCCGATGGGGCAGATGCACGTTCAGCGGGCTATCGAAAAGAAAGACGGCCCGGCTGTCATCATCGCATCGGAATTAAAAAAGGAACGCGCGGATGTGTTGCTGCGGGCCATGGAACCGCTGGCAAAAGCCAAAGGCAAGATTTTTAAACTGTTCAATCCATCCGAGACTGATCAATCATTGGGGGAATTTATTAAGGATGTAACCGGCGAGGATTTGGTGGATGACGCGGTCATCTGCGTGCCGGTGGCACAGTTAATGGCCGAATCGGCGCGGCTGTTGAAGCCCGACGGTATGCTGGTGTGTTTTGCAGGCGTGCCCAACGGCACGTACATCGATGTGGATCTCAGCCCGGTTTACCTGGGCAACCAGCAGATCACCGGTACCTCCGGTTCCAGCCTGCTGGACCAGGAGGTCATCCTGCGCAAGACACTGGAAGGCGACCTGAACCCCAACCGCTCGGTGGCTGCCATCGGCGGCATGGGCGTGGCGCAGAAGGGGTTGGAGGCGCTCATCAATGGCACGTACGCCGGCAAGATCATCATTTTCCCGCAGCTCAATGACCTACCCCTGTTGGGATTGGAAGAATTAAGCAGCTATTACCCCAGGGTGGCGGAAAAACTGGGTGAAAATGCTCTGTGGACGCTTGCGGCCGAGCAAGCCCTGATCGAAGAACTATGGCCGGGGAGCGCGGCTTGAAAAAGAGAACGCAGTCTACCCAACCCAATCGTTTTGTCCAATATACCTTGTTGGGTGCGCTACTGGGCTTGTATAACGCTGTTTTCTACCGCGCGAGCGGCGCGGCCGATATGCAAATCGCGGCGGAACTGGCCGTCCTGGCGGCTTTGGTAACGGTAGCCCTGCGTTCATGGAAGAAGGGCTTTCCTTTCCTGAAAATACTAAAGGATTTTGTGGTGACAACCGCATCTTTTATGATCTTTATGCTCTCATTGGCGCTGCGCCAATTGGCCCTGAACGCCGGCGGGCGCGCGCTGATGATCGTGGAATGCACGCTGGCCGGCGCTCTTCTGGGCCTTTTGCTGGCCTGGCAGTGGCAGGATCACAAGGAAAGCAAAGCATGATCTACACGGTAACTTTAAACCCGGCTCTGGATAAGGAATATCACGTAGCGGAACTGCTGTCGAATACCGTGCTGCGAGCCGCTTCCGTGAAGGTTGATTTCGGCGGAAAAGGCTTCAATATTGCGCGCATGATTACTGCGCTGGGTTCGCAGTGCGCCGCGCTGGGCTTTATCGGCGGGCATACCGGACAGGTGCTACGCGAAGGACTGGAAAGCACCGGCATCCCCACCGATTTTGTGCGGGTAAGCGAGGAAACGCGCACCAACATCAGCATTGTCAATGATAAGGACAGCGCCTATTACAAGGTCAACGAAGCCGGTCCGCAGGTTTCCGAACCTGAAGTGGAAGAACTTCTGCACAAGGTTGAGGGGTTGGTGCAGCCGGATGACTGGTGGGTGCTGGCGGGCAGCTTGCCGCGCGGCGTGCCGGCCGATATTTACGCCCGCCTGATCGCACTGATCCGCCGGGGAGGCGCCTGGGCGGTGCTGGATTCCAGCGGTGAAGCTTTCCGCCTGGGCTGCGCGGCCGAACCGTTCCTGGTCAAGCCGAACCTTGAGGAAATCGCACAAATCACCGACCTGGACGTTGGGGATGCGGCCGGTATCCACCGGGCGATCAATAGCGTGCACAAGTTGGGCGTGAAAAACATTATCCTTTCGGCCGGCGGCGGAATGAGTATCTGCAGTGACGGGCTGCGCGTGTGGTCCGGGCAGCCGCCCAAGATCGAGGAAAAGAATCCAACCGGCGCTGGAGACGCCATGCTGGGCGCTGTGGTGGACCAGCTCAGCCGTGGTACGACCCTGCCGGAAGCTTACCGATGGGGGTTGGCGGCCGGTTCCGCGGCGGCAGCCTTACCGGGCACGGGCATGCCGACCCGCGCGCAAGTGCAAGCGTTAATTGAACAGGTTGTAATCAGCGAGGAGTAATATGCCCTACGAACAGAAATCATCCACATCTTTCTCTTATCCCATGGAAAAAGTCATTGCGACCGCCATTAGCAGCGTCCAACATATGGGCGGCAAAGTGGTCAATAAGGACGAGAAGAACGCCAAATTGATCGCCCAGATGGATAAAAAACTTTTTGGCAATTACCTGGGGGATCGTAGCCAACTGGAGATCCAATTCACACCTGCGGAAGACAATAGCACGCAAATGGACATCTTCGCTTTTCCGTTAAACGCGGTCGGGCAGAAATTGATGTTCGGTGCGCGCCCGGGCGTGGTGGATACCATCCTGCGGGTCTTGACCCGGGAGCTGGAAGATCGCCTGGCTGGAAAGCCGCCGGCGGAGAGCTTGTAAAAATGGTTTAGTGGGGACGAATCCCGGTTTTTGGACCGTTTTGTGGTTTCTATGAGAGATTTATGTCGATGTTGAGGGTTTTTTGCGAAATATCGATGTAAAAGGGGGGAAAATGGGGGCAAGTCCGTAAAGCAAAAATCCACTTTATATAAGTGGATTTTTGCTTTTGAACTGAGAAGCCGGATTACCTGTCTTGCAGTTTATCGGCCACTTCGGCCGCCCAGGCTGCGATGGCATCCCAATCGCGCAGGTCGGCCGCCGGCAGATCCTTGAGGAAGTACTTAATCGGAAATGACAGGTTGGCGGGGTCGAATTTTCCACCCATAACCTCGGATTCAATCGGTTTAAACCAAGGGAACTTAGCCAGTTCTTTCCTGAATTGGTCGCGGGTTTCCAGCCATTCTTTCTCATCCCCGTTGAAGGACGGTCCAACCGCGAAGACCGCGGCCGGCATGCTCTTCAACACTTTTTCGTGGCGGTTCAGGAAGCGGATGGCGTATTTGTGCCAGCGGTAGAGATAAAGGGGCGCACCCAAGACCACCGCGCTGTATTCTTCCAAGGAGCGCACCTGGCTGGCTTGCTGCAGATTCACATCCAGCCCTTTTTCTCGCATAATCTTCGCAATGGCTTCGGCTACTTCCTGTGTTGACCCATACTTGCTCGCGTAAGCTACCAAGACCTTGTTTGTCATTTATAACCCTTTCTTTATTTCCGCTGATTATTTTCACCCTTATTTTCAAATTAATTATAGTCTTCATTGTTCGGCGGGAAAAAGAACAGAGGTTGGCCGATGGTCTGGCAGCCTCTGGATTCATGCTATCTGTTGATCGCATGGGGTAGCTCGTGTTTATGCTTTGTAAACTGTGGCTGTTTCTTCTCCACGCAGCACGCGCCCCACACCCTCGGCCAGGGCTTGCATCTCGTTCTCACCAGGAATGATCGTCACCGGGGCGATGAATTTTATGCGTTCCTCAATGCTGCCGGTAAATTCCGCGGAATGGGCGATACCGCCGGTCAGGATGATGGCGTCCACCTGCCCGTTGACGTCCACGGCCAGCCGTGCAATGCTCTGCGCCACACTGAGCGCCATGGCTTCCAGCACCAGCGCGGCCTGCGCGTCACCCGTATTAGCCAGCTCCTGCACGGCGCGCACATCGGCTGTGCCGAAATGCGACATCAAGCCGCCCTTGCGCTGCAATTGCTTCATGATTTCCGGGTAAGCTGCGCCGCTCTCAAATACCTGCTTGAGCAGTTTGTAATTGGGCAGGGCGCCGGCGCGTTCGGGGGAGAAAGGCCCCTCATCGTCCGAGACCATATCGATAATGCGTCCGTGGGCGTGCAGGCTGAGCGTGATGCCGCCGCCCAGGTGGGTGACGATCAGGTTGACCTGGCGGTAATCGATGCGCTTATCCGCGCAGTAACGCAGGGCGGCCGCGCGCATGTTCAGGTTGTGGCCCTGCCCGTGGCGGCGGATGCCCTTCAGGCCGGTGATGCGTACCAGTTCAATCATTTCGTCCACCGTGACGGGGTCGTAAACGTAAGCCTTGATGCCCAGCGGCTGGGCAATAGCGTAGGCGATACCGGCTGCCAGGTTGGAAGCGTGCTGGTTGACCGGGCGCTTCTCCAGCACTTCAAGCATATACGGGGTTACTTCGTAAGCGCCGGCTGCCAGAGGCGGCAGCAGTCCGCCGCGCGCGGCAATGGCCGCCAGCTCGTCCAGCGCCAGCCCTTTGCGCTGCAGCGTCTCACGCACCAGTGCCAGACGCATGGGCAGCTGTTCGGAGATGGCTTTGAAAGAGGATAATTCAGCCGCCAAATGTTCGATGTTTTCCTGCCATAAAGGCTGACTGCCGGTATACAGCGCAATCTTGGTCGAGGTGGAACCGGGATTAATCACCAGGATTTTGTCTTGAGCCATATCAGTCCACCTGGTTATGTTCAGCTGCCACTGCGGCCAGTGCGATGGAGAGGAATTTCTCTTCGCTGCCGGAGCCGCGCGAGACGATGATCACAGGCACTTTGGCGCCCACGATAATGCCGGCCATGACCGATTTAGCCGTCACACTCCAGGATTTTCCCAGAATGTTGCCGGCTGCCAGGTTGGGTACCAGCAGCACGTCAAAGTCGCCGCTGTGCGGGCAGTCGCTGCCCTTATAACGCGCAATCTCGGCGTCCATGGCGATGTCGTAGGACAGCGGCCCTTCCACGATGCAATCAGGGATCTCGCCGTTCAGGTTCATCTGCTTGAGTTGGTCGGCTTCCACGGTTTCAATCATCTTTGGGTTGACCTTTTCAACGCCGGCCAGCACGGCCACCTTGGGACAAGTGTAGCCCATGGCGTGCAGGGTCGTGACGGCGTTGATGATGATGTTCTTTTTATCTTCCAGGCTGGGGTAAACCACCATGCCGCCGTCCGTGTTGACGATCAGCTTGGGGTAATTGGGCAGTTTGTTGAAAGCCATGTGCGACATGACGCGCCCGGTGTGCAAATTGTTCGCTTTATCCACCACCGGTTTGAGCAGGTCGCGCGTTTCTATGATGCCTTTCATCAGGATGTTGGCCCGCTTGGCTTTGACCAGATCGACAGCTTGCTGCCCGGCGCTTTCGGCCGAGTCGGCCGCCACGATCTCGAAATCGGCCGGATCGCCGCCCTGGCCGCGGATTAGCTCGTGGATTTCCGGCGCGCCGCCCACCAGCACAGCGTCCGCAATGCCTTCCTCGTGAGCCTTCAACACCGCTTCAATGACGTGCGCATCCTGCGCCCCGGCTACCGCCAGCACACTGCGCGTCTGCGCGGCACGCGCTTTCTCTACGATCTCGGAGAAATCCCGGTACACCTGCCTACGCCTCCAGCATGGCGGAACCGGCGTCAAAAGCCGCCAGGTTCATCTCCCTGGATTTTTCCGGCACGTTTTCGGCCACGACTTTTTTCCAATCGATCTTATTATCCAACCCCAGCAGCTTGACCATGGCGCTCAACAGCACAATATTTTGCGCGCGCATGTTTCCCAATGACTGCGCGGTTTCCGCGGCCCGGATTAACTTAACCGAGGGCACTTCAGCCTTCAACCTGTCATAAGCTTCGTGTGGATAAACCGCGTCGCCGGTCAGCACCGGCATGGGATAAATTTCGCGGTCGTCCATGATGAGTGAGCCGCCCGCTTTCAGGTAGGGCAGCGCGCGCAGGGCTTCTACTTTCTCGAAGGATACGATCAGGTCGGCTTCGCCGATACCCAGGTTGGGAGAATAGACTTTTTCGCCATATTTGATCTGTGTGGTCACGCTGCCGCCGCGTTGGCTCATGCCGTGGATCTCGCTCATTTTGACGTCGTAGCCCATCTCGGCCAAACCGGCCGTGATGATCTTGGAGATCAGGATGGTGCCCTGGCCGCCGACACCCACCAGAAGGATACTCTTGATTGTCATTATTCACCTACCTTGGAAATTACGTCGAAATTGCACATCTGCATGCACAGCCCGCAGCCGTTGCAGGTATCCTGGGCGATGACGGCTTTGCCGTCTGCAAAGGAGATGGCCGGGCAGGCGATCTGCAGGCATTTCTTGCAGCCGCGGCATTTCTCCTCGTCCACTTCACAGTACTTGCCGGCGTTGGCGCGCGCGACTTCTTTGAGCAGAGCGCAGGGGCGGTTGGTGACGATCACGAAAGGCCCTTCGATTTCTGCGGCTTCGTCCAGCGCGGCGTTGACAGCCTGGTAATCCAGCGGGTCGACCACACGAATGCGATCATCGCCGATGTCGGTGGCTTTGATCAGCTTGACCAGGTCGATCATGTGATTGGGTTCGCCCATCAGGTTGATTTCGGTGCCGGGGTTCTGCTGGTGGCCGGTCATGGCGGTGATATGGTTGTTGAGCACGCAGGCCACCACGTTGGCATTGGAGCTGACCACGTCGATCAGCGAGTTCAGGCCGGAATGGAAGAAGGTGGAATCGCCTACCATACCCAGCACTTTGCGCGAATCGCCCTGCAGCGCCAGCGCCTTGGACAGGCCGATGGTGGAGGACAATCCGGCGCCCATGCACAGCGAGTAATCTGAGGCGCTCAGGGGCGGGTTGGCGCCCAGTCCGTAGCAGCCAATATCGCCCACGGGCACGAAGCGCTTCAGTTTGCGGCTGAGCGCGTAGAAAAAGCCGCGGTGGCCGCAGCCGGCGCACATCACCGGCGGGCGGGCAGGCGCTTCCAATTCCACCCGGTAAGCCGGTTCCGCAGGGATTCCTAACAACGCTTCGCGCACGATTTGGGTGTTGAGTTCGCCGCAGATCGGAATGCGTTCCTTGCCGATCACGTTGGTGAAACCCAGCGCCCGGATGGCATTCTCCAAATACGGGTCGTTCTCTTCGATCACGTACAGGGTCTCGAACTTCTGCGCGAATTCCGTGATGAGCTTGCGCGGCAGCGGATAGGTTAAACCCAGTTTGAGATACGAAACGTCCTCGCCGAAAATCTCACGGGCGTACTGGTAAGAGATACCGCTGGTGATGACACCCGCGCTGGCGCCTGGATTATATTCCGCGTAGTTTATCGGGCAGTCGTTGGCGTATGCTTCCATTTCGATCAGCAATTCCTCACGGGCCACGTGGCGGTTGCGCGCGGTGGAGGGCAGCAAGGCGAATTTCTTGATATCGCGATAGTATTTTTTGACCGGGACGTCTTCGCGTTCCTGCAATTCCACCAGGCCTTTGGAATGGCAGATGCGCGTGGTCATGCGCAGCAGCATGGGCACGTCGAAGCGTTCGCTCAATTCGAAACCCAGTTTGGTGAAATCCTTGCACTCCTGCGAATCGGAAGGCTCCAGCAGGCCAATTTTGGCGTGCGGGGCGAACAGGCGGTTGTCCTGCTCGTTCTGCGAGCTGTGGCAGCCCGGGTCATCGGCGCTGACCACTACCAGCCCGCCGTTGACGCCGGCATAGGCCATGCTGAAGATGGGGTCGGCGGCTACGTTCATGCCCACGTGCTTCATGGCGGCCAATGCCCGTGCCCCGCCGATGGCCGCGCCGGAAGCGATCTCTGTTGCCACCTTTTCATTGCACGCCCACTGGCAATAGATGTCGTCTTTGTATAAGGCTACATTCTCGAGGATTTCCGTGCTGGGGGTGCCCGGGTAAGCTGCCGCTACCGCGCAGCCGGCTTCGTATGCGCCCCTGGCCACCGCCTCGTTCCCACTGAGTATTTGTTTTTCCATATAATCCGACTTCTCCTTTTTCCAAAATGTTTTTATAAACGTCCCGGAGGGCGTTTTATTTCACCGGATAGTCCTCTTCAGGTTATAAGCTGAGATCATCGCGGAACCGTTCCAGGTGGTGGTGCATGAGTTCCTGTGCCTTTTTGCTGTCCTGTTGGACAACCGCCTGATAAATCTCCATGTGCATTTCCAGAATATCCCGGCACATTTTGCGGCTTTCTTCCTTTGGGTATTCGTGCAATCGGGTGCGCAGCAGGTCCAGGATGATACGGCTGAGCACGCGGTTGACAATGCTGAGCACGCCGTTATGGGCGGAGGCGGTCAACAATTCGTGAAATTTAATATCGGTGGTGATGAAGGCGTCCAGGTCATCCGTAACGGCCCGGGCGGATTCCAGGCAGGCTGCCATGGCCGCCAGGTCGGCTTCCGTGCGCCGTTCGGCTGCCCAGCCCACGAAGGCAACTTCGTTTAATTCACGGTATTCCAACAGTTCCAGGTGGCTGATTTGTTTCAGTGAGATCATGTTCTCCAGCGGTTCTTCCACGCTGGCGCTGGTGATCTCGCGCACTACCGCGCCGCCGCTGCCGGGGATGGTATGAATAAAGCCCGACCCTTCCAGCATGCGTAGCGCTTCGCGAATGGGCGGGCGGCTGCGCTGCATCATTTCCATCATATTGCGCTCGGAAGGAAGGCGGTCGCCGGGTTTGAGGTCGCCACTGATGATCATGTCCTTGATCTGGTCGTAAATGGCTTCGGATGCCCTCCGGGTTTCCACGGGGGCTAACTGCACTTCACTTTCCAAATTCTTTTGCGTCATGATTTCCTTTTCTGCAAATAAGATTGCAGCTTATTTTTTGATCAGGTATCCGGCGGTTCCACCCAGCAGGCACAATACCAACAGGACGTAAAATGCGCTCAGGTAGGATCCGCTGGCCACTTGCATGGTTCCGGCTAACGCCGGTCCCAGCAACGACGCGGGAATGATGTTGAGATTGACAATGCTGAAATTCACGGGGAAATTTTTGGGCCCGTACATGCGGTTGACGAACGATGCGCTGGTGGGGGGCACTCCGCCGTAAGCCAACCCGATCAGGATAAATCCGGCGATCAGCAGGGGAATGCTGGTGAGGGAAATGGCCGCGATCAATATACTCACGGCGATTACTGCGATGCATGCGTCGATCAGGATGGTTTTGCGTTTGCCGATCAGGTCGAAGGCACTGCCGAACAGGATGCGGCTGGCGCCGTTGGTCACGGAGACCAGGCCGGCCACGGTGGTGGCCAGGGCGATGGGCATGCCAATCTCCTGTGCGATGGGCACTGCGTTGCCGATCACTGCCAGGCCGGAAGCGCCCATGAACATGGTGAAGGAGGAATACAGCCAAAAGGAGGGTTGCCGGATCATTTCTTTGGCTTCCAGATCGACAACCGCTTGGTCGGCGGCCGCGGATCGATTCGCGGATGCGGAAAATTCAAATTTTGGCGGGTTTTCTTCGATAATGTGCGTGCTGATGGACAACAGGAATGCGGAGATGATACCGAAGATAATAAAAGTTCCCTGCCAGCTCACGATACCCATTAAATAAGTGGCCAGGTTACTTAATAATAAGCCGCCGAAACCAAAGCCCATTAACAGCGATCCGGAACAGAAACCGGGTTTATCCGGATACCATCTTGCGAACAGCCCCAGGGTGGCGTTGTAACCCAGGCCGACCCCAAATCCGCACAGAACGCCGTAGGTGAGATAGATTCCCGTGAGAGTATGAATGCGCGTGGCGCCAATAAAACCGCTGAGAATGAAAAGCGCCGACAGGTACAGCGTCTTTCGAAAACTGGCTTTCTTGATCAGAAAGCCCGCGGCGATACCCCCGATGCAGAATGAAGACATGGAAATGGTAAAGATGAGCGAGGTTTGCGACCGCACCCAGCCAAAAGTGGTCTCCAGGGGGGTGATGAAAACGGACCAGGCGTAGATCAGGCCCAGGAACAGCATCATGAAGAAGCCGTAGATCAGATACGGCCATCTCTTTACGCGGACAGCAGGGAGTGTAGATTCCATTCGATAACCTCGTATACTGTTAATACCAGTTGATTGTACCGATTGTGCCCGTGGCTGTCAATTGTTTGGAGGAATTTGTACCAAATGTCATCCTGGGCTTCGTTATGGCTGAGTTCTGGATTGTCTTGTAGCCCGCACATTCTTGTGCGGGGAAACGACACACAATTCCTTCTCCCCATGGGGGATCGCGAAGCATTCCCTCGGGGAAGAAGGTCAGGATGAGGGGGCATTGCGAATAAAGCCGTTCTCTCGGCGGGAATTGAATTCCGCCCTACATTTACTTTGAATATCGAGAAAGCGTGCTCCTTCCCCCAAAGGGGGTCGCGAAGCATTCCCTCGGGGAAGAAGGTCAGGGATGAGGGGGCAAGTGAGTCGAGAGAATCCTTTCCAAGGGATTGTTGCGCGAATCTCGCGCTTGAAAAGCTCGGGCCTGTCAGAATGGCACAGATATGAAGCTCATTGCGATTTCCCCTCACCCCCGGCCCTCTCCCTTGGGAGAGGGAGATTGTTTGTTGCCCACACATTGGCTTGCCCTTTCTGAACAATGTGCAGGATGAACATGCAATTCCTCCTCCCCTTTGGGGAAGAAGGTCGGGGATGAGGGTTTTTGCGAATAAAGCCATTCTCTCGACGGGAATTGAACCCCGCCCTACGGCAGGTGCGTTTCGGAAGGACTTTTAAAAACAAAAAGGCGGCTATAGGAAGCCGCCTTACATTCACTAAGCCTGATAAGCGTTCGAGGTCACGTCCCCGCCCTGGCCGGTCCAGTCGGTATGGAAGAATTCCCCGCGCGGCTGGTCGATGCGTTCATAGGTGTGCGCGCCAAAGTAATCGCGCTGGGCCTGCAGCAGGTTGGCCGGCAGCCAGTCGCGCCGGTAGCCGTCGTAGAAGGCCAGCGCGCTGGACATGGCCGGGGTGGGGATGCCGTGCTCGGCGGCCGCCGCCACAACCCGCCGCCAGGCCGGTTGGGCCTCGGTGATCTCGGTTGTGAAATAAGGGTCCAACAGCAGGCTGGCCAGCTCAGGCTGTTTGTCGTAGGCTTCCTTGATCTTGCCCAGGAAAGCCGAACGGATGATGCAGCCGCCGCGCCACATAAGCGCCACGCCGCCATAATTGAGTTTCCAGCCATATTCCTCGGCCGCGGCGCGCATCAGCATATAGCCTTGCGTGTAGGAAATGATCTTGGCCGCGTACAGTGCGTCGTGCAGGTCGGCCAGGAAGGCGGCCTTGTCGCCTTGCAGGGCAGCCTGCGGTCCGCTGAGCACACTGGACGCGCGCACGCGTTCGTCCTTCAATGCCGACAGTCCGCGGCTGAGCACCGCTTCCACGATCAGCGACAGGGGAATGCCCATCTCGAGCGCGGAAATGCCGGTCCATTTGCCGGTGCCTTTTTGCCCGGCGCTGTCCAATATCTTGTCCACCAGCGGTTGTCCGTCGCTGTCTTTGTAGGCCAGGATGTTGGCGGTGATCTCGATCAGGTAGGAATCCAGCTTGCCTTTGTTCCACTCGGCAAAGACCGCGGCCATCTCGTCTGCCCCCATGCCCAGGCCTTCCTTCATAATGTGATACGCCTCGCCGATCAACTGCATATCGCCGTATTCGATGCCGTTGTGCACCATCTTGACGTAGTGCCCGGCGCCGTTCTCGCCCACCCAATCGCAGCAGGGCTGTGGCGGGTCGCCGGCGCGGGCGGCGATGCTCTGGAAGATGGGCTTGACCAGCGGCCAGGCCTTGGGCGAACCGCCCGGCATGACCGAGGGGCCGAAACGCGCGCCTTCTTCGCCGCCGGAGATGCCCGTGCCGATGAACAGCAATCCCTTGGATTCCAGGTAGGCCGTGCGGCGGATGCTGTCGTGGTAATTGGAATTGCCGCCATCGATGATCACATCGCCGGGTTCCAGCAGGGGAATGAGTTGTTCGATGGTATCGTCCACCGGCTGCCCGGCTTTGATCATCAGCATCACCAGCCGCGGGCGTTTCAATTGGCCCGTCAGTTCTTCCAGCGTTTTGGCGCCGCTGATCTTGCGCCTGGCGGCACTGCCTGCCAGAAATTCTTCTGTTTTGGCAAACGTGCGGTTGAATACCGCTACGTGATAGCCGTGATCTTCCATATTCAAAACCAGGTTCTGGCCCATGACGGCCAGCCCGATCAAGCCGATATCTGCTTTTTCCATCCGATACTCCTGATTCTTTCTTCTATTATAGATTTAACTCTGGGCGCGGGCTGCCAGCCATTCCTCACGCAGCAGCGCGTACCACTGCTCGTCCACCCAGACGCCTTTCAACCAAAGACTTTGGCAGAAGCAGCCTTCACAACGGAAACCCAGGCGTGTCAGCAGATTGACTGAACCTGTGTTGGCCGGATCCACATTGGCAAAAACACGGTGCAGTTGCAGGTCGATAAACAGCGCCTCTAATAAACGTTCGACGGCTTCAGCGGCGTAACCCTGCCCTTGAAACGTGGGTGCCAGGGTGAAAGCAATTTCAGCCTGGCGGTTGTCTTCGGACAGGTAAAAAGCGCAATCGCCAACCAACGCCCCATCTTCCTTGTGTTCCAGTGCGATTTGGTACCAGTGGCCGGGTTGTCCTGGCTCTATGGGCAGAATTTCCCGGATGAATTCCTTGGCTTGTTTGAATGTAAAGGGAGCGGCCCAGCCCTGGTAACGCGCCACCTGCGGGTCGGAGCGGTAGTCGCTGAAAACCCGGGCATCTGTTTCCCGGAAGGAGCGCAGGATTAAACGGGACGTTTCAAGTGGTAAATCCATGACTAATGCTTCCTCTTTACATTTATTGTATGTCAGCCGGCAAGAGAACCGCATAAAATGTTAATAAGAATCCGGCCATTCGGCCGGATTCTCTAGATGAAAAAAGTAAGATGACTTTGCATCTTTACTCTTTGATATCATTCTATACCAAATTTACAACTGAATTATCAGAAGAGTGTAAAAAGATTCGGTATTGAAAAAAAAGAAGTAGGCTGAGCAATGTCGAAGCCTACTTCTTTTGATTTTTTGTCGCGGATTGATGGAACGCGCGAATTATTTCTTCTTGTCGCGGTCGAAGTGCGGAATTTCTTCCGGCAGATCCAGGCAGATTTCAACGAATCCGGAGAATTTGCCGTCCAGATAGTAAGGGGTTTGATAGACCAACTGCTTCTTACCGTTCTTGGTAATGGAGTAAACATTCCTGGATTCGGTTTCGTAAAGGCCGCGCACCTTGGTTTGGGTGGGTTCCGGATGGCAGGTAATGGCATCGCGGCCCATGATTTCGTATCCACCGTCTTTTTCGAACATCTTGGCGGAAGCGTCGTTCATTTGCAGGATGGTGCCGTTCTCGTCTGTAACGGTAATGGCTCCGGGGAACACTTTATACCAGTTATTATTTTCCATTTGGATTCTCCGTTAAAAGATAATTAATTGAATGGCGCTTATTATAGCTGATGATTTTAACCATTCGATCCCGAGTGGAAAAACCCATGATTGCGGGATTGTGGTGGTTTTCGAGCCGGTTTGGATATAATTTAAAAAACGGACCAACAGAAAGGGGTGCAATATCAGAAGGATCAGCGACCCGAAAAGGAAGGAATTTTATCTTTCCCGATATGCGTTGTATGACCATATTCCCGAACGTATCATCGCGCGTATGGATTTGCAGTGCTACGAAAAAGGTGAATTCCTCTTCCGACAGGATGAGGAGATCCACGCTGTTTTCTTCCTGTTGGAAGGCAAATTGCAAGTCGATGGACTGCACCCTAGCGGTAAACAGGTGGTTTTCTCCATGGATGAGCCTTTTTCGATCGTCGGTGACCTGGAATTGTTCAATGCGCAGAGAGTTGCCGCGAACGTCCAGGCAATGCAGGACAGTTTAGTGTTTGCCATGCCGGTAGATGTCATCCGCGATTACTACATGGATGATCCCCACTTCTTGCAATTCTTCATTCGCTACCTGACGCAAAGACTTTACCTGGACGTACCGCTGATCATGCAGGCTTCCCTGCCGGCCGAAACCCGTCTGGCGCGTTACCTGCTGTTGGATTGCCATAATCAGGGAATGGTCATCCGGCTCGAAAATCGTGAATCCATCTCGGCACTGTTGAACATTTCAGCGCGGCATATCAACCGCATTTTTTTGCGCTGGTCGCAGGCAGGCATCATCACAAAAAAGAACAAACAGGTCCAGATTCTGGATTTACAGCGGCTGCAAAAATTGATGAAAAACGGGACCTAGGTCCTTTTTTGAATAAATCCCATCGCTTATTCTCCTGATAAATCAATTGCACGGGAGAATCCATGAAGCGCGTTTTGATCGACACCGCTACGGCAGCACCGGAGGTGGTGGCTTTGGTTATGGCTTTAAGCGAACCGGATATTCATGTGGAAGCCATCACTACAGTCATGGGCAAAGTGCCTGCCGGCATTGCCACGCGAAATACATTATTGAGCATCACAGCAGCCGGAACCTATCAACCGCCGGTTTTTGAAGGTATTGCCAAACCCATGTTCCATGAACAGCATGATGCATCCCTGATTTTCGGTGCGGATGGCTTGGGGAGCCTGTCGGTTGCGCAGCATCCCGCGCAAACTAAAGAGGTTTTGCATGCGGTGGATGCCATTATCAAAACGGTTTCGGAATGGGGCGAAGCGCTTGAGTTGTTATGCCTGGGACCGTTGACCAACGTAGCCCTGGCCATCACCAAAGCGCCGCAGGTCATGCGCCGGCTTAAGCGCATCACCCTCACGGGCGGGGCGGCTTTTGAAGGCGATGCTAACCCGATGGCTGAGTTCAATATCTGGCAGGATGCCGAGGCCGCCGATATCGTCTTCAATTTTGGCGTACCGCTGGTCATGGTTACCGCTGAAGCGTCCGATGCCTGTGCCGGCCTCAGTAAGCAGGACCTGGATAACCTGGCCTCAGGCCAGAATCGGCCTTCCGGTTTTGGACAGGATTGCTTTAATACCCTCCTCCAACTTGGTGAGAAAAACCCTGACGCGCGTTCGCTGCTGTTTTCCAGCCCGCTCGCTTTTGCGGTGCTGGCCAGGCCGGAACTGATTCAAGACAGTTTCGCGAGTTATTCACGCGTAGAAACGCAGGGCAGCGCGCAGGTGTATGGAGCGACCGTAAATGATCGGCGTACAGACGAAACCCATCCCTTCCGGGCCAATGCCAGTGAAACCATCGGCGCTTTCAACTGTCAGGTGGTGCATCGCGTTGACAGCGCGGCTTTTGGGCAATACTTGTCCGGGCTATTGGTGAAATGACATGGGAGAGAAATCAATGCGAAAAATTATCATCGATACGGATACGGGTTCGGATGACGCGGTAGCGTTGGTCATGGCGCTGCGCGACCCCAGTGTACGCGTACTGGCGTTCACCACGGTCTCCGGAAATATCAACGTTGACCAGGCAACTTACAACGCACTGCAATCCATCGAATATGCCAATACTTACAAACCGCCGGTCTATAAGGGCATTGCCCGGCCGTTGTGCTTCGAGAGCGAAAATGCCAGCCAGGTGCACGGCATCGACGGTATGGGCGATGTCGGTTTCAGGGCGCCAACTCAAAAAGAAGAGAGCGAACACGCTGTGGACGCGCTCATCCGTATCATTGGGGCAGGCGAAGGGGATATCGAGCTGATCACCATTGGCCCTTTGACCAACATTGCGGTAGCCATGCTGCAGGCGCCGGAAGTCATGCGCAAAATTCCGCACATCACCATCATGGGCGGCGCCAATTTCTTCAGCAACCCGCATACACCCTGCGCCGAATTTAACATCATGGCCGATCCGGATGCGGCCGCCATTGTGTGCAATTTTGGGGTGCCGTTCACTATGGTCACCCTGGAAGCCTGCCAGGTAAACGGCGCGCCGCTGACCGACGAAGAAATCGACCAGACGCGGGCGGCCGGCGAGACGGCGGCATTTTGTATGGACTGCAACTGCACTACTTACGACTTGGCCGAAAAGGTATACGGTTATCGGGAATTGGAATTGCCGGATCCGGTCACTTACGCGGTCTTTTCCAACCCCGATCTGATCAAGACTTCATTCCCGGCTGAGACTCACGTGGAAAGAGGCGGAACTTTTACACGCGGCACGACTGTCTTCCGTAAGAAGAAAACGATCTTTGAGGAAAGAGATTTGAAAATTAACTCGACTATTGTGACTGAAGTGTACGGCCAGGCATATAAAGCTTTTCAATACGACCTCATCAAGGATTGACCTCCTGATCAGGGTGAGTGAGGTGTAGATAATGGTGATGGATTACAGGTATTCAATACTGTTAGTTGTAATGCCTCACTCACCAACTAAAAATGCCCAAGTATGAAGGTATTTCACTTGTTTTTCGATGACGAACTTTAGCGAAATGTGGTTTAATTAGTGTATAGTTTCACGCGCAATCGTTATTACAATTCAAGGCAATCGTATTGCCTGATTATTAATTTAAGGAGATTTTAATGGATGACGAAAAGCGCAAAAAACTAACCCTCGAAAGTCGTATGGTTTATTACCCGCCCGAACCGGGTTCCATGTCGGTCAGCGACCCGATCTACATGGCCAGTAATTTCCAATATACCCAGGATATCTATCAACGCATTCTGGATGGCGCCCGCAAGGAAGTCAACATCTACTCTCGCTGCGGTAATCCCAGCGAATACAAATTCGAAGAACAGATGGTGTATATCGAGAATGGCGATAGCTGCCTGGCGACTGCTTCCGGCATGGCCGCCATTGCCATTACGCTGTTCGGTTTGCTGAAGAGCGGCGATCACATCGTCTCGGATTGGACCACTTACAGCACCACGCATGAGTTTCTGGATCACCGTTTCACCGATTTCGGCGTGGAAACTACGTTTGTAGATTCCTCCGACTCGAAGATGGTGGAATCTGCTTTCCGTCCCAATACCAAGGTGCTGTATTTCGAAACCATCGCCAACCCCACCATGAAGATCTCGGACATCGAGGCCATTGTGAAAATGGCGCATGACCGCGGTGTGATTGTGATCTGCGATAACACTTTCGCCAGCCCGTACGTCTTCCGCCCGTTGGATTGGGACGTGGACATCTGCCTGGAAAGTGCCACCAAGTTCATTGGCGGCCACAATGACGCTTTAGGCGGCACAATCACGCTCAAAAACGGCCTGCTGCCGGCAGATACACTCGAAAAGATCCGCTGGTCAACATTGACCAAGCTGGGCGGCTCGCTTTCTCCCTTTAATGCGTGGCTGCTATTGCGCGGTATCCAAACCCTGCACGTGCGCGTGGAGAAACAATGTAAAAACGCCATGATCCTGGCTAATTACCTGGAAAAACACCCCAAGGTGCAGCGCGTTTGGTACCCCGGACTGCCCTCGCATCCCCAGCACGAAATTGCCAAGAAGCTCCTGCCCAAGTTCGGCGCCATGCTGACTTTCGAGGTGGGCGATGAGCAAGCGGCCGTGCGCGTATTGGATGCACTCGAATTGAGCACCTTTGGTGCCAGCCTGGGCGGCGTGCGCACTACCACGCAGGTACCGGCCACCATGGCTTTCCTGGATGTACCGCCGGACCAGAAGAAGTTGATGAACATCCGCGATGGTATGATCCGCATTTCGGCCGGTTTGGAAGACCCTGATGATTTGATTGCGGATTTTGAACAAGCCCTAAAATTGTTGTAAAATTGGCTCATACTTAATTGTCTGGACGAAAAAAGGACAAATGGCATTAAAAGCACTAAAACATGACATTTGTCCTTTTATCTTAAAAATTGTTGCGCGGGGGGAATGATTCTGTTATTATCGTAATAACGATTGCGCAAACGTATTTCTGCGGAGGGCCCCATAAGTACCATTAAGGAAGTAGCTGAGAAGGCAGGTGTTTCTGTTTCTACTGTTAGTCACGTGGTTAACGGTACCCGCTACGTCAGCGATGATTTGAAAAACAAAGTGTTGTCAGTGATGGAGTGTTTGGACTATCAACCAAACCGCATTGCCCGCAGCCTGCGTAAAAAACAAACCAACTCCCTGGGTCTTATTGTGGCGGATATCACCAACCCGTTTTATTCTGAAATTGCCTGGAGTATTGAATACCTGAGCTATATCCAGAATTACAGCGTTATGCTGTGTAACTCGGATGGTGATCCCGAAAAAGAACAGTTTTACTTGAATCAGTTATCCCAATGGCAGGTGGATGGCATCATTCTGGTTTCTTCGATGATATTCCCGACGAAGATGATCTCAGTAGGTGATGGCAGCCTGCCTATTATTTTAATTGACCATGATTGCCCCGGATACGATTTCGACACGGTCTTGATCGATGATTTTTATGCCGGGAAACTGGCCACGGAGCACTTGATCCGCTTGGGGCATAAACGGATTGCCTGCATCACCGGTTCCAAAGAAACCATTCCCAGCTATAAGAGAGTGTACGGATATAAAGCTTCCCTGGAAGCGCACGGTCTGCAATATGATCCGGCGCTGGTCCTGCGCGGTGATTTTAATATCATCAGCGGCGTGAACTGCACCAACCGTCTGCTGGAAATGGAAGACCGGCCCACCGCAATATTTGCCTGCAATGACCTGATGGCAATGGGTGTGATGCAATCTGCGTATACCCATGGGTTGAGCATCCCCAACGACCTGTCTGTTGTAGGCTTGGATGATATCTATTGGGCGAAGTATACGGTACCGCCATTGACGACCATCAAATTACCGGTTCACCAACTGGCCGAGGAAGCAGTGAAAAACCTGTTAAGCCGTATTGAAAGTCCTGATAAAGCCTGCCGAACGGTAACATTGGAAGTCCATTTGGAAAATCGCGCATCAACTGGTCCGCTAAAAAATTATTGACCTCACAGCGGATGGATTTTTTCTTTGCATAAGATTGTTCTTATGATTATTGGTGAAGGAGGTGGTTGTAGCGTATAGGTACTTTTTAGTGGTAAGTAAATAAAAATTAGTCAAAAAAATTTGAGGAGAAAAAATGAAAGCAAAAAAAATCACGATCTTTAGCCTTTTAGTTCTGGGCGCATTATTATTAGCCGCTTGCGGTTCCGCAGCTGCTGAAGAACCGGCCGCGGCAGCTGCCGACAGCACTGGTTTGCCCGTTCCCGCCGAAACCAAGGTTGTTCACGTTGTAAATGGTACCTTGGGCGACAAGTCCTTCACCGATTCCGCTCACCGCGGTCTGACCCAGGCAGCCGAAGAATTCGGTTTCGAATTGGTCACCAGCGAAGCTGGCAATGATCCCGCGAAATGGGAACCGGCCTTGATGGATGCCGTTCAGGATGCTGATGTGGATGTTATCGTTGTTTCATCCGCTGACCTGATGGAAGCATTCCTCCAGGCGGCAGTTGATTACCCCGAGAAAACCTTCATCATGTTCGACAACCCTGTCGACTTCACCGCTGGTGATTACGGCAATGTCTACGCTGTGCAATACAAACAGAACGAAGGCTCATTCCTGGCTGGCCTCTATGCCGGTCTGATGAGCAAAACCGGTATGGTTGGCGCAGTTGGTGGCATGGATATCCCCGTCATCAATGACTTCATGGTTGGTTACGTACAGGGCGCCGGCGAAGCTGGCATCCCCGCGGAAAATGTTCTGATTCAATATGCCAGCAGCTGGAGCGATCCCGCCAAAGGCAAAGAATTAGCCCTGACCATGTACCAGCAGGGTGCGGATGTTGTCTTCCAGGTTGCCGGCGGCACTGGCGAAGGCGTTTTCTACGCTGCGCAAGAATCCGGTAACTGGGCAATCGGCGTTGATTCCGACCAGTACGCAATTGAAAAAGAAACCAATCCCGAATTGGCCGACACGATCCTGACCTCCATGCTGAAGAACGTGGACAAATCCCTGTATCGCGCCATGAAGATGTACTTTGAAGGCACGCTGGCCGTAGGCACCAACGAAGTTCTGGGTATTGCCGAAGACGGTGTTGGTCTGGCTTACAACGATTACTACGAATCCATGACCCCGCAGGACGTCAAGGACACCATCGCCGCGACGCAAGAAAAAGTAACCGCTGGCGACATCGTCATCGAGACCGTTTTCTAAAAAATAATGTTTAAATAGGGCAGGGATTCTATTCCCTGCCCTTTCCCTATTCTGGTATTGGAGAATTTTTATGCAGCCAATAATTGAAATGAAAGAAATCGTAAAAGTTTACGATAACGGTGTGGTTGCCAATAATGGTGTGAATTTTACAGTCAATAAAGGCGAAATTCACGCGCTGGTTGGTGAAAATGGCGCCGGTAAATCTACTTTGATGAAAATCCTCTACGGCATTGAACAGCCTACAGAGGGCGAGATCATTGTAGATGGAAAAAGTGTTACATTTAAATCCTCCCTGGATGCGATTGACCACAAAATTGGAATGGTTCACCAGAACTTCATGTTAGTACCCTCGTTCACAGTTGCTTCCAATGTTGTTTTAGGTGGCGAACCTCTGAAAAAAGGACTCATTGACCGTGAAAGAGTTCTCGAAGTAACAAAGGAATTATCTGACCAATTCGGTCTTTTTGTACAACCTGACGCGATCGTGGACAGCATTAATGTTGGCCAGCGCCAGCGTGTTGAAATTCTGAAAACGCTTTACCGTAAGGCAGAAATTCTCATCCTGGACGAACCTACTGCCGTGCTGACCCCGCAGGAGACCCAGGATTTGTTCAAAGCAATCCGTACGTTGGTACAACAAGGTAAGACGGTAATTTTTATTACCCATAAACTACGAGAAGTTAAAGAAATTTCCGACCGCGTTACGGTTATGCGCCATGGGAAGATGATTGGCACTGTTGATACAAAGGATGTCACCCGCGAGCAAATGGCAAACATGATGGTTGGCCGCGAGGTATTCCTGAATATCACCAAACCCGAAATGCACCGCGCCGAGAAACGCATGGAAATCAAGGATATTTCCTTCCTTTCTGAAACCGGCCGGCCTGTGCTCCGTGAAGTGAGTTTCAACCTGTATGCCGGGGAGATCCTTGGCATTGCCGGCGTGGAAGGCAATGGCCAAACTGAATTGGTTGAGGTATTGACCGGTTTGAAAAAATCTGCCGGCGGCAGAGTCATTGTAAAAGATGAAGATATTCTCGACCACTCCCCCCGAGATATTCGCCTCAAAGGCATTGCGCACATTCCTGAAGACCGCTTGACCAATGGAGTGGCTATCCGGGCATCCATTGAAGAGAACCTGATTGTTGACCGATATTTCCGGGCGCCTTATAAAAAAGGTGTCATGCTGGATTACAAACTGGTTGATACAAAAAGCAAAGAGTTGATCAAACAGTTTAGCATTTTGACTCCCAACGGAAAATTGCCGGTTGGTTCACTTTCCGGCGGCAATATGCAGAAAGTAATCGTTGCACGTGAGTTTTCCTCCGATCCCTACGTTTTGATTGCTTCCCAACCCACCCGCGGTATTGATGTGGGCGCTACTGAATTCATTCGTGAAGAGTTGGTTAGAATTCGTACAAAAGGCTGTGCGATCTTGTTGGTATCTGCTGATTTGGGTGAAGTGATGAGCCTTTCAGATCGCATTGTTACCCTTTATGAAGGCAAGATCACCGGTGTGTTCCCGAAGGCGGCTGAAGTCAGTGAGGAAGAATTGGGCTTGTATATGTTAGGTATCAAGCACCAAACCCCTGAAGAGATGGAGAAGTTCCTATGAAATCTTTCCTTAAATCAAAAGGCTTTCGAGAATTTTTGCGTATTGCTCTGGCCCTTTTTATCGGCTTGGGCTTGGGCTTTATTATTACCCTGTTTGTATCTGAAGACCCGATCAATGCTTATAAATCATTCCTGTTGGGGCCGCTCTCACGCCTGAACCGCATCGGTGACTGGCTGGAGGAATCTCTGACGCTGATCCTGCTGGGTTTGACCATCTGTATCGTTTTCAACGCCAGCCAATGGTATATCGGTGTGGAAGGCCAGATGATCCTGGGCGCCATGGCAGCCGGTATTGTATCGTTATACGTCCCCCTGCCGCCGGCTCCCCGCATCCTGTTGGCTTTTTTGGCCGCCATGATCGTAGGCGCTTTGTGGGGTCTGATCCCGGCTTTATTGAAAGCGTATTACAACGCCAACGAATTGGTAACATCCCTGATGTTGAATACGATCGCGTTGAAATTGTTTGAGTACGTCCTCAAGAATTTCATCATGAATGAAAAATCGCGCTCGGTCAGCTCGGAAAGTATCGGAAAGGAATTCCGTTTGGGAACTTTTATCCCCGACTTGCCTTTCCTGCATAATATTCGTGAGTTGTGGATAAAACAGACCAGCGTGACTGTGATGGTCTACGTGGTCATCGCGGCCGTGATTGTGGTCTACTACCTGCTGTACAAGACACCCTTTGGTTATGAATTGCGCATGGTCGGTATTAATGGAAAATTTGCGCGCTATGGTGGTATCAATGTCAATCGCGCCGTTATCATGTCCATTATGGTCAGCGGCATCTTCGCCGGTTTGGCTGGTGTACACATCACTCTGGCTATCCACAACAAACTCATCTCGAATATGACCTCCGGGTTGGGTTTTGAAGGTATCAACATTGCCATTCTGGCCAGTAATAATCCACTGGGCGTTCCAATCGCTGGTCTTTTGTATGGCTATCTACGGGCCGGTTCAGACGTAATGGAACGTTCTTCGGATGTCTCCAGGGAATTGGTATTTGTCATTCAAGCCATGGTATTGCTGCTGGTTACCGCAGAAAGACTGCTGCCGGTTGTGAGAACCAGAATCGCCGAAAATCAAGATTCCGACAATAGAAATAATGGCAGTAAAAACGCCAAGCAATTGAAAGAGGAAGGAGAATCCCATGTCGCTTGAGACTGTAATCCGAGGTATTTTTAGTTCACTGTTTATTGCGAGTGTGATTCGCATCAGCACGCCGATTATCTTCCCGGCTATGGGCGGTCTGGTAGCCCAGGTCGCTGGAGTTCCCAATATGGCGCTGGAAGGTATCATGAACGTAGGCGCTTTTACAGGCGTGATGGTTTCGGCCTTCACGGGTAGTATCTGGCTGGCAATTTTGGCCGGTATTATCGCCGGTGTGCTGTTAGCGCTGCTGCTGGGTGTGTTCCATCTGCATTTCAAATCGGACCTATTCATTGCCGGTTTGGCTGCCAACCTGATGGCTTCAGGCGGAACGGTTTTCCTGCTGTATATCATCACAGGTGATAAGGGCAACTCATCCACAGTTCGCAGCCTTTCTGTACCGAACGTCAATATTCCGTTGATCAAAGACATCCCATTCGTGGGAGAAATTCTCAGCGGGCACCCGGTTTTCACCTATCTGGCGTTCTTTTCCGTATTTCTTGTTTATATCTTCCTGTATCGCACCCGTTTCGGCACGCACCTGCGCGCTGTGGGTGAGAATCCCGAAGCTGCCACAACCCTGGGTATCAACGTCGTTCGCACCCGTATGATTGCATTAGCCATCAGCGGCATTTTTGCTGCGTTGGGCGGCATGAACCTGTCCATGGCCTACCTGCAGCTTTTCCAAAAGGAAATGGCTGCCGGACGCGGCTGGATCGGTATCGCGGCTATTCACTTGGGCGCTCGCAAACCGGTCGGCGTTATGCTGGCTTCTATTCTGTTCGGCTTTGCCGACGCGATCTCCAACCAGTTAGGTTCATTGAACATTCCTTCCCAATTGGTCCAAATGATCCCCTACGCGACCACAGTTGTTGCGCTGGCAGTCTATGCGATTCAGCAGCGTCAAGCTGCGCTTGAGCGCATGAAAAAGTATCAAAAAGAGCATATCGATTCATTGGCTGCCGAACACCAGGGCTAAAAAATCGTGCCTGAATTGGGGTTTGAAGATGAATAAAAAATTAATTACAAATTGTGATCTCCTCAGCTTTACAAATGGGAAAGCTGAGGTCTTCACAGGACAGGATATCCTGATTGAGGGAGACCGCATTCAGGCTATCGGAGACACTGGCTCGCTGAAAGTTGAGCCGGATGTCGAAAATATTCCAGCGGACGGCTTGCTAGCCGTCCCTGGTTTTATTAACACCCACGCGCATACTCCCATGGTACTCTTCCGCAACCTGGCTGAGGATGTAACCCCCACGGCCTGGTTCAACGATTACATCTGGCCGATGGAGTCCAACCTGACCGAGGAAGATGTCTACTGGGGCATGCAATTGGGCATGGCGGAAATGATCGAGAACGGCATCACCAGTGTGGCCGACCATTACTTCTACGTGGACACGATTGCCCGCGCGGTTGAAGATAGTGGTATGCGCGCCAACCTGGTATGGGCCGTCTTTGGACATGAGGGCGAGGAAAAGGTCGACCAGACGGTCGAGTTCATCCATCGCTGGCAGGGCAAAGCCGACGGTCGTATCACGACTTGGCTGGGCCCGCACGCGCCTTATACCACCAGCCCGGAATTCCTGGCCATGTGCGCCAGGAAGGCGGCTGAGAACAACGTGGGCATTCACATCCACGTCTCTGAGACCCAACCCCAGGTTGACCTGAGCCTGAAAGAATATGGCATGACGCCGGTCAAACAGCTCAAAGAAACCGGCGTTTTGGATGTACCCACCATCCTGGGCCACTGTGTTTACCCGCAGGATGACGATTTCGAGATACTGGCGGCAGCGGATACCGGTGTGGCTATTGCGCCGCGCACCTATATGAAACATGCTACCGCGGTGACCCCCATCGACAGATATTGGGAGTTGGGCATTCCGTTTGGCCTGGCCACGGATGGCGCGGCTTCCAACAATACCATGGACATCATGGAGCAGATGCGGCTGATGGCGCTCTACAGCAAGTATAAGAGCGGTGACCCGACCCAAATGCCGATCAGCCAGGTGCTGGACATCGCTTTCCGCGGCAGCGCCAAAGTATTCCGGCAGGCGGACAAGATCGGGGATTTAAAACCCGGTTTGTTGGCGGATATTGCCCTGCTGCGTCAGGATGGACTGCACAACTTGCCCAAATCCGATCCGCTGGCGGCGCTGGTGTACAGCATGCGTGCTACGGATGTAGATACGGTACTGTGTAATGGCAAGGTATTGATGCAGGGCCGCAAGCTGCTGACTCTGGATAAAGAACGCATCCGCAAAGAGGTACAGAGCCGTTTGCATCGTTTGAGCCAGCGCGTTCCGAGCGCGCGTATTGCTTACTATCCTACCTAAACAACTTACTGTTAGACAAGGAAAAATAATTTAATGAAACAAAAAGTAATTTTAGACGTCGATACCGGCTGTGATGATGCGGTAGCCATGTTGCTGGCCGGTCATCACGCGGACACCGAATTGGTGGCTGCCCTGCCGGTGCACGGCAATGCTCCCCTGAAACAAACATTGGACAACACCCTGCGCCTGTTGTGCGCGGGCAAACTGGAACACGTGCCGGTATACGCAGGTGCGGATTATCCACTGGTTGGTCCCATCATCGCCGGCGACGGCGACCAGGTCATCAAACTGCCTTTCCCCGAGCCGACCATCAAGCCGCAGGAAAAGCACGCGGTCAACTTCTTGATCGACTATTACATGAGCGGCGAAGGCAAGGACACTATTTACATGCCGATCGGCCCGCTGACCAATCTAGGCCTGGCACTACGCATCGAACCGCGCCTGAAACAGGCTATCCCGCAGATTGTTACCATGGGCGGCGCTTACGCCACCGGCTTCGCGGAATTCAACATTAAAGCCGACCCGGAAGCGGCATTTATCGTTTACACCTCCGGCATTCCCATCAAGATGATTGGTTTGGAAGTGACCGATGCGGCCAAGGTCATGCGCAAGGATGTGGACAGCATCCGCACCATCCAAACACCCTGGGCTGTCGCGGCCGCGGACATCATGGATATCGTGGTAGACATCCATACCAAACACTTCGGACGTGAAGGCGGTATCATCTTCGATGCCTGCGCGGTTGCGGCTGTAATTGAACCCAGCGTGGTGAAAACCGAACGCATGCAGATCGACATCGAACTGACCGGCACCTACACGCGCGGCGCAACCGTCGCGCCGCATTGGAACAATCCCTCCAAAGGAAACGTGGATGTGGGTATCAGCATTGATCGAGAGCGCTTTATTGAAATCATGCGTGAAGGGCTGGTATAAGCGAGTATTAATATGGCAGAGATTACTTACTTTGAAAAAGCAGGCTCTGAAAACACAGAGCGCACCCTGGAAATCGCCAAAGCGCGCTATCTTCAGGGCGGCATCGACACAATTGTGTTGGCGTCATCTTACGGCGAGACTGCCCGCAAGGCGGCTGAGCTGTTCAAGGATTGCGATGTAAGTCTGTTGATTGTGGGTGAAGTGCTGGACGGAAAACAAAGTCCGGATGAACCTGTGCAGGAATACCTGCGCGGTTTGGGGCATCGTGTCATTTGGGGAACAACCCTGGGCGGCATGACCACTTTCTCGCGCGAACCCGCTGCCGGACTGGTGGCGGACGCTTACCGCCGTGTAAGCGAGGGTTTCAAGGTGGTCTGCGAGATCACTTTGATTGCCGGCAGTCAGGGATACCTGGAGACCGGCCAAAAAGTGATCGCGATTGCCGGAACACACCGCGGATCGGATACGGCGGTAGTGGCCAGCGCGGCTTCTTTCACTCAATTTAAAAAATTCGAGGTTAACGAAATTCTTTGTAAACCTTACCAACGCGCAAACGAATAGGAAAATTTGTGTTTGAAAATTGAACAGATGCTTTGTTGTGCTCTGTTCAATTTTTCATGCAAAACATAGGAAGCAAATGCAAAACGAAAATACTGGTATCAAAAGCAAAATCTCCCCCGTAGTGCTCCTGCGGACTATTTACCATTCACTGGCACATTTTTCCAACGACTTATTCCTAGCGTTCTTTGCCCCCACACTGCCGGTCTTGATCGAACAGATGCATCTCCTAAAGGTGCAGGCGGGCATTCTGAACCTGGGTATGGAATTGATGGCGCTGACCATGCCGCTGGTGGGCCATCTGGCGGATAAGAAAGACATTCGCAAGTATATGTTCCTGACCCCGGCCATCACTGCCTTGTGCATGAGCTCGCTGACCCTCGTTCCTAATTTCTACCTGTTATTTATCGTCCTGATTGTGGGCGGCCTGAGCATTTATTTTTACCATGCCATTGGCCCGGCCGATATCGGCCAGGTCAGCGAAAAGTCTCTGGGCAGCATTCTAGCCATCTGGAATATTGCCGGGCAGGTCGGTTTTCTGGTTGGCCCGCTGGTGATCACTGCGATTCTGACCAGCGGAGCGTATAGCAAAATACCTTACCTGTTTTTAATCGGTGTACTGCTTTCCATAATACTGTATATATTGTGGGGAAAGATGCCCCAGGCGGAAGCTGTACCGCATGTCGAAGAAACCCGGCAGCGCAAATTGGATAGTGCCGCCCGCAAAAACCTGGTGCGTCAATTTATCCCGATTGTGGGTATCTCGATCACGAATGCGTTTATCCGCTCCAGTGCCTATGCTTATTTACCGGTCTATATTGTTGAAAAAGGCGGCAGTCTGTGGATGTCCGGATTCGCGGTTTCCACTTATTTTGGCGCGGGGATAGTGGGCAATTATATCGGCGGCATCCTGTATGATCGCATCGGGTCAAAGTGGACCACTGCCATTTCTCTGCTTGGGTTTGCCCTTTCTTTCACCGTCACCATATTCGCAAATGGAATTGGGCAATTGGCGTTGATTGCGGTGGTGGGCATATTCGGGTTCATGCTGATGCCGACTTTGATGGCCATGCTTCAGAAAAACAACCCGCAGGATCGTTCGCTGACCAACGGCTTGTTCCTGGGTTTTACTTATTCCATCACGGCGCTGGGCAGTGTGGTAGTGGGGTATATGCTTGACCACGCGGCTACCCAAAGCGTTTTCCTGATTAACGCGGCCATCGGCTTGACTTCTCTGCTGTTTGTGCCGTTCCTGGTGGACCGTTTTCCCACAAAGATAAAGCCGCAGGCTGGAGAGAGTTAGAGCCAATTCGATAAAATCTACTTCAAAAACCCGCATATCAGCGGGTTTTTATTATTAACGATTAAGCAAGTTGAAAGAGAAGCATCTGAATAGAGCTTATCCACATATTGGGTGGATGGGACTTATATAAATTATTAATAGCAAATCTTCGTGCGAAGTTTATATAATGATTTATATAAAGGAGGTGCTTATCGAATATTTGTAATATTAATAGAGGTGGAACATTTTAAACGATAATCAGGAGAGTAAGTATGAATCGATTTTCAAAAGTGATTAAATCGTTGATACCTTCCATCATTTTGATTCTACTCCTTAGCGCTTTTTCATTCCCCGGCTTTGAAAGCACCCAATCACCCGCTATACCTAAACAAGATGATGGCACCACACCAGCAGCCACAGTACCCGCAGGGGTTACCAAGGATGAGATTGACACTTCCTTAACCTCGTATTTAAAAATGGCTTGGGGCGATTCGCTGCGCCTGGGTATTCTGGAACGACCCTTTACGCAGACGGATATGGAATATCATCCGGAGACCGACCTGGTCGGCATCATGGTCTCGGAAGATGACACTTATTATTATTTCTCGCTCGAATTGAATGACGTGGATGGCAGCGTGGGGTATCCCTCGGCCAACTATGCCGTCGAGCTCGATGTCGATAAGGACTTCAAAGGCGATTACCTGTTGTGGGTCAGCGGCGACGACAGTACGGAATGGAATCACGCTGATGTGAATGTCCTGCAGGATGCGAATAAAGACGTGGGCGGCGCCACGCCGGTGATCCCGGATGCGGGTGCGGGCGACGGTTACGAGACGGTTGTGTTCTCAGCGGATGTGACCGATCAGGCGGATTTGGCCTGGAAGCGCGTCGACCCGGACATGCCCAACGTGGTCCAATTAGCCATCAAGAAAACGTTGTTGGAGCCCGGCCAATTTTACTGGAAAGCCTGGGCGAACGGCAATATGATTGATGTTGGCCAGTTCGACTTCAATGATTTCTACAGCAACGCAGAGGCCGGTTCTCCTGACCTGGACAGCGCCGATTATCCGGTCAATCAGCTTAACCTGATGGACAGCACTTGTTGGTCGGCGAATGGATTCCAGCCGCAGGAAATGACAGGTGGTTGTTATAAAACACCGCCGCAGATAAAGAAGAAATCCGCGCCGGCACCCGAGCCCGAACCATCCTAATGATCTTCTGAAGTAAAAAAGACGCCGATTGGATCGGCGTCTTTTTTTTATCCTTACTCCTTTACCGGGAAACGCACTTCCGTCTCAGCCACAATGGAAGGATCGGCACTGGGGTCGTTTAGGTAATATTCATAAGCTACACCGCTGGGTTCCAGATGGTTAGTCTTGGCCCATTCCGTCATGGCTTCGTAAGCCGGTACCATGGTGTCATAGGCGCCGCGGTGCACGGTGGACACGAATTTTCCGGCCGGGATTTCTTTGCAGAGGAGCTCACCCCTGTCCGGTAATTTATGCGCTACCGGGAAGCCGGCTTCTATTTCCAGCGCACTCATATCCAGGTTGTAATAAGCGCCGAAAGGCATGCCGGTTGGTGCTTCACCAATTTCACCAAGATAGGCCATTACACCGCCAAAGGCTTTGCCAAAGAACTCCGGCAGTTTTTCCACCGGTAGAACCGCATGCATGATTAGGACCGGTTGGGCAGGCAGGTCCAGTAACTTGATTTCGTAATCCATTTTTACCTCCTGATAAATTATTTTGCTGTGATCCTATTTTCCTGCAGGAATGCAGCTTGTCAATCGAAAACGCGGGGGAAAAAGGGATTAATTTTATATAGGATGAAATGGATAAAAAATAATGATGAGTTTCCCTTGCGGTTGTGATAGAATTAATTGCTTGTAAAAGTAGTTCTAGAAAAAAAGAAGTGTTCTTTTGATTTGGAACCAAATTGTTGTCAAGCTTTAAAATATTAAGAAAGGAGTTCCAAATCATGTCCGAAAAAGAACAGGGCACCGTGAAATGGTTCAATGGCTCAAAAGGCTATGGTTTCATAGCTCGTGATAACGGCGAAGATGTCTTTGTCCATTACAGTGCTATCCTTGCTGACGGTTACCGCTCTCTGGAAGAAGGACAGCGAGTTGAATTCGTTGTCACTCAGGGCGACAAAGGCCCTCAGGCTTCCGAAGTAATCCTTGTAAGCTAACCAACAAGCAAACATATAAAGGCGGTAATTGGATTATCGCCTTTACTGATTTAAAAGCCGCTTTATAGGATATCCAGCTGGACCAGGCTGGTTTCAGGCGCAAATAGGCGAATGAATGCCTGGATATCCATGAAGTGCTCTTCAATTTGTGCCCGTTGTATTCCCTCCGGTGCGTAAACCACAAATAAAGCTCGTTGTGTTTCTTCGCGGATGCGGGTGCGGTTGTCCGGCCCATAGATCACGCTGGAGATGATGCCCTGGCTGTCGGCCATGTACATGTCGTCCTTCTTCAGGATCTGTTCACTTCCGCTCATAGTTGTGTAGTGCAATTCTCTCTGCGCGCAGCCGATCATCACGGGCAGCTGCAAACTGTCGAGATCATGCCCGGCAGTCAGCAGCATGTTCTTCAATTCCGCCATGAACATGGCTTCCACCAGCGCGGCGGTATTGGGCAGCGAGCGGCCGTTGAAGATGACCGATTCCAACTGCGCCAGGACATGATAACTTTTTTTGAAGCGTTTATAGTAGGCAGCATAAGCTTGCAAAGTTGGCAGGCTGCGCAGCACAGCCTTATCCGGGTAAGCCTCTCGCAGTGATTTCTCCAGCGCGGTTTTCTGCTCGTCCAGCAGCGAGCAGCTTTTCGGGTTGTTTACATTTTCCAGGATCAGAATTCCTACAGCCGCGTTTGGATAGATTTGGTGAAAGGCATCGGAAATGGATATGGGGTAAGCGCTCATGTTTTTCCTCCAGACAGGATTTCTGGTTAAATATACCCCATACGGATTAAATTCATAGAATTTTATTAATTATTGTTAAAACGGGTATCTTTTTGTAAATAATAATGTTAATATAGTTATACAAATCATAAAGAAAGGAGATAAATTATGAAACTCACTCCCCCCACCAAAAATGTGTACTGGATTGCAACCGTCTTAGCGGTTTTGGGTTTGCTCGGTTCCTTTGTTAGCATCCCCTTCGTTTCTGCATATTATTTCTGGTTTGTTGTGGTGGCCTTTGTCCTGTTGTGGCTGGGCGTATCCATGAAAGGTTTCTAAATAATCTCTAATTTATTAATGTATTATAGAAAAGCTCCCTTCTTGAAGGGAGCTTTTTGTTGACTTAGGTCAGTTGAGTTAGCGAAGAGATAGAAACAAAAAACCATACGCTAAGCGGGTGTAAGACGAAGAGATATACCGAAGTTTATTGAAAATAACGACAATACAGGTTACAAGGCAATAATAAAGAAACTGTCATTGCGAGCCCGCGAAAGCGGGCGAAGCAATCTCAGCTGTGGGTCAGACAATAAACGAGGTTGAGAAAAGCTGGGAGAGAATGGTGAAATATAAATAGGGAACTGAGATCGCCACGTCGCTTACCCGCGGAAAAACCCGCGGGCAAGCTCCTCGCGATGACAAAATAAGAGAGGGGGCAAAGAAAAAAGTGTAATGGTGAAGGCGAGATGGCTTGAACGAAAGTGAAAGCCAACGTTTTTTAGCGCTGGCCCGTATTACACGCTTATAGCCTCAGGACAAACCACCCGTTTGACAAGTGGTTCTGGTCGTGTTGATCCTGAAAATCAGGACAGCTTAGAGTTTAAGCCAGAGAATGCCGGTGCATTCCGGTAGGATGGTCCATTGATTGGTTTTGACTTTTTCGGCCAACTCGCCGCCAAAGAAGAAATCGGAAAGTTCGGCGGCTTCCTGCATGGATTCAAATTGGTAATCCGTGCGCAGCCAATTGGACTGAAAGCCTTTGGATTTGAGGTAATCAAAGTAGCCGTTCAGATGCGGCGGGGGCGCAGGTTCTTTAAAACCGGTGCCGAAATTCTCCAGCAGGATGATCACGCCGCCCGGGCGCAGCACGCGCCGCGCTTCCGCCAAGCCGGCTTCCAATTCCTCCTGCCAGCGGTCCTCACCCCATACAGCCAGGTAGCAGAAGCTCCATCCGGCGATGACCATGTCCGCGCACTTGTCCGGGAAAGGTACGCAGCGCATATCCGCCACGCTCAACACGCAGCGCTGGGCTTCATCCGCACTCAGCATGCGCTTGCCCTGACTGAGCATATGCTGTGATAAATCGCTGGCATATACATGCCGGGCGTCCCGAGCTAAAAAGCGCGTCAGGCGGCCGGTGCCGGCGCCCAACTCCACAATATCGATGTCGTGGAAATCACGGATCTCGGAAATGAATTTGGGCAGGTTTTTCTGGTAATCTTCGCGGAATACCAGTAGTTCATAGCGATCAGCGTGGGAATCGTAAACTTCTTTTTCTGTAGGCATTGGCTGATTTTACTATAAATAGGCCTGTTTATTTCTGTGAAACCGTTTTCGATCAATCTCGGTCCAGATATTCCCGGACGATACGGCATATAATCTGCGGGCTTTGGGCGATATCCACCACCAGTGCGTCTTCGGGTTCCTGCAATGTCTCGAACTGGCTGGCCAGCATGCCGGCTTTCATATAATGATTTGGGCGCTCCGCCAGGCGCTGCGCGATCAAGCCGTAATCTCCTTTGAGATAAATGAAATGAGTGTTGGGGATTCCCGCTGCAAGTGTTTGGCGGTAGTTCTGCTTGAGAGCGGAGCAGGCCAGCAGAACGGAGCGCTGTGTTTGCGCATGCGCATATAGAACTTCATGCAGGCTTGTCAGCCATGGCTGCCGGTCGGCGTCTGACAGGGGAATGCCGTTGGCCATTTTAAAAACGTTCTTCGGCGGGTGGTAATCATCCCCCTCGATGAAATCACAACCGGATTGAGCGGCCAGCAACTGGCCGATGGTGGTTTTACCGCTGCCGGATACCCCCATCAGGATCACGGCTGTGAATTGACAGGGAGGATTATCCGGCATAAATTTGGCTCTCGTTGACAATCAACAGGATTTGGTTTAGCTGTCTCCCCAGCGGTCGACTTTGTCCCAACTGTTATCGGGTGAGGAAAGCGGGTCGCCGGAGGCCACAACCAGGTCCTCCATGAATTTCTGTGTCTTGACCGCTTCCCAGGCGTCGGTCATGGGTCGCTGGCGCGTTTGCACGCAGTCCAGAAAGTGCAGAATTTCGCCTTCGAAACCGCGTTCGCGCAGCCCGGGGATCCACTTGCCGGCCCGGTCGGTGCCGTAGACCTCTTCGTGGTCGCCGTAGCGGATACGCAGCTCACGGAAGGCATCCACATGCACGGTCATACCGTCGCCGTGCAGCGTGACGCTTTCCTGCCAGGCGCCTGCCTGCAGGTTGTTGACCAGTGTAACCAGACCGCCTTCGGGCGTGCGGGCAATGCTGACCGCGCCGATCAGGTGGTTGTTCAGGGTGGAGTAGTGTGTGGAAAGCGCTTCCAGCTCGCCGCCGTAATAGCGCATCAAGTCAATCTGGTGAATGGTATCGTCCAGGTATTGATTGAACAGGTTGACGTGCGGGCTTTCCGGGCGGTGTTTCTGCACCAGGGCGGTTTGAATGGTGTGCCCTTCGAAGATTTCCTTGGCTTTTTTATACAATAACGCGTAGCGGCGGTTGAAAGCCACCTCCATGACACATTTGTGCTCGTCTGCCAGCGCTGCCAGTGTTTCTGCCTGGGCGGCGGAGGTAGCCAGCGGTTTTTCCACATACAGGTCAATATTGTTTTCCAGCATCAGTTTGCAGATGTCGAAATGGCTGTGATTGGAGGAAAGCACAAAAGCGGCCTGCGGGCGGCTGTCAAGTACGGCGTGCATATCGGTGGTGGTGTAGTCGATTTTCCACTGGCTGGTAATTCTATCCAGGGTGGCCTGGGTGCGGCTGTACAGGCTGACAATTTCTACATCCGGTTTTTGCACCAATATGGGGAAGTAAGCCCGTTCGGCGATTCCACCGGCTCCGATAATAGCGATTTTTATACTCATCTGATCTCCTATGCCAATGGGAGAGCGATGGTCTCTCCGTTTCGATCGGCGGATAAATAAGCGGCTTCTAAAACTTCCTGCGCTTTAAGTGATTCGCTGAAGCCGGCCGGGGAAGGTTTGTTTTCTTTGATGCAGTGCAGGAAATCCATGATGCTGGCGAAATGGGTGTCGATAAATGATCCCATGGACAATTTCGCCGGCGGATAGATGTCTTTCAGTGCGCGTTGGCCGTCTGCCAGCGGAAAATCCATCGGACCGACCACAGTCTGGGCGCGTTTGCGATCATAGAGCGAGACCTGCATGGGGTTCATGAAGTCAACTTCCAGGCTGCCCTCGCTGCCAAATATTTGCACGCGCGAGGTATCGCTTACGCCGCCGCACATGCGTGTGGTTTCAATGGAGCCGCGCGCGCCGTTTTCCAATTCCAGTATGCACAGCGCCCAATCGTCCACGTCCACCGGCACCATTTCCGTGCTGCCGGCGCTCTTGGGGCGCTGGGTGATGAAGGTGCGTGTGCGGCACTGCACCCATTTGGCGTCTCCCAGCAGATAGCGCACCAGGTCGATGCTGTGCACGCCCAGGTCGGTCAGCGCGCCGCCGCCGGATACGGATTTCTGCAAGCGCCAGGAAGTGGGCCGCTGAGGATCCATGTAGCTGTTGTGGAACAGGTATGCGCGGAAGTTGTAGATCTCTCCCAATACACCGGCTGCCAGGATGCGTTTGGCTTGCTGGGCGGCGGGATAATAGCGCATGGTAAAAGCGGAATGGGTGAGTACGCCGGCTTTTTCGGCAGCCTCGGCCAGCTCGCGCGCCTGCGCCAAATTCGCTCCCAACGGCTTTTCGCAATAGACGTGTTTGCCTTTTTCCAGTGCCAGTTTGACGTGTTCAGGGTGCAGGTAGTTGGGGGAGCAGACATCTACCATGTCGAGGTCTTGATTGATGAACTCCTGGGGCTGCGCGGTTTCAAAAGGACTGCCCAAACTGCGCAGCAATTCAACATCACCGCCGACGTGCGTGCGCAGCAGCGCGCGCAAATCTGCCTGAACTTCGTTTTTGCCAAAGCAATAAGGAATGGCTTGATACGCATGTGCGTGAATCTTGCCGATGAAACCCAATCCTACCAACCCAACCTGTACGGAATCCTTTGTCATACCTTCAACGCTCCATTCTTTTCTCGTTAATGTATTAATGGTTGAATATTAATAATCTTTTCCAATATATCAGAATTTGGGTAAAAAATGGCGAAATTCATGCAATCTCATTCGCCTGTCTTGCTCAAGTATTGAGCAAGATGTCATGTTGTCCCTACAACCATTATGCAAAATTATATCCCAAAGTGAAAAATATGACTGTGTCAGTCCATCGGAAACAGGCAAAGTTGGCGCGGCGCCCGGCTGCCGTCCAGTAAAAGGTAGTCTCCGGCGCGGCGGGTATTCACGCCGATCCGTGCCAGGCAGCTTAAATCGCGCAGGGTATGCCAGCGGCGTGCTTTCAGGATGGCCTGGACGCCCTTGGGGCCGATGCCCGGCACGCGCAGCAGTTCTTCACGGCTGGCGCGGTTGACCTCCAACGGATGATCGCTGAGGCACTGCCTGGCCCAAGCTTCTTTGGGATCGTATTCAAGCGGCAGGTTTTCCTGCCGGTCGAAAATCAGTTCCTCTCGTGAAAAACCGTAATCACGGATCAGGTAATCGGCCTGGTAGAGGCGCAGTTCTCGTTTGAGCGGCACAGGCGCGTGCGACTCCAGGGGTGTATCGTAATGCGGTTTGAAGGCTGAGTAATACGCCCGGCGCAGGCCGTACAGGCGGTGCAGGGTTTGAGTGATCTCCAACAGCTCGATATCGCTCTCGCCCGCGCCGCCCACCACGAATTGCGTGCTGGAAGAGGGCCAACGTCCTTTCCAGGCTTTGGTGGGGAATTGTTGATGCCGGATGGCGTCCACCCATTTGAGCGGGGTGAAAAGCTGGTCGTTGAAACGTTTTTGCGGAGCCAGCGCGGGCAGGCGGTGTTCATTGGGCGCTTCCAGGTTAATGGAAACGCGGTCAGCCAAACGCATTGTGGCGGCCACCTGGTCGAATTCGGCCCCGGGCATGATCTTCAGGTGAAGGTAACCGCGATAATCCATTTTATGCCGCAGGATTTCCGCGGCGGCGATCAACTTATCCTGGGTGAACACACCGCCGTTGACCACGCCTGAACTCAGAAAGACGCCCTGGATGAGGCCGGCATTGGTCAGGTTGAGCACCATGCGGGCGAATTCCTCCGGCTGCCAGGTATCGCGCCGGATATCACGGGCGCTGCGGAAAGGGCAGTACAAGCAATTGTTCTCGCAATAGGAAGACAGCAGTGATTTTAACAGGCGGGTTACTTTGCCGTTGGGCAGGCGCGCGTCCGTAACCACGATACCTTTGTGTGCATCCGGATGAGCAGCCGCCTGGCGGCAGCCGTCCTCACCGGCTTCCAGCAGGCTGGCGGAAGATAATAATTTCAGTTTCTGAAGATTATCCACATTTGTATTATAGAACAAAAATTCTACAATACAAGAGCAGGAAATATTAATTAACCGGAAAATAACACAGCCCGGTGGTGCCCGGGCCGGTGTGCACCATCAGCGCCGGACATAACTCGGCTGTGAAAGATTCGACGCATTCCAGGCGGCTTTCCACCTTACTCTTTAATAGTTGAATCTGTTCGGTGGCGCCGGCATGCAGATAAGCTATTTTGATTTTTTGGTCGGGTTGGAGGGCGGCCTGGATCAGATTAACCATTTTTTCATAGGCTTTATTCAACCCGCGCGCCACACCCAGCGCGACAATCTCGCCGTCTTGCATGCTGATGAGGGGTTTGAGATTCAGCATGGATCCTGCCAGGTGGGCGGCTTTACCGATACGCCCGCCCATGTATAAATATCGCAGCGTATCCGCGGTTTGGATAATGCGCGCTTGGCTGATCATTCGTTTGGTCTTTTCAAGGATGCTTTCCATGGATGTGCCGGCCAAAGCCTCGCGGGCAGCTTCAATGGCCATCCACCCCTGGCACAAAGCCACATTGAGCGTGTCGACAACTTCGATGCGCAGCTGGGGCAGTTTCTCTCGCAGCATGTCGGCCGCTGCCAGCGCGGCCTGGTAAGCCCCGCTGCCTTTGGAGGTCATGTGCAAGCTTAGAATTTCCTGCGCCCCTCCTTCGGCCAAATTTTCATACATGCTCAGGTAATCGCCGGGCCCGGGACTGGCGGTTTGCGGGATGGACTTGGCCGTGCTGAGCCAATTGAGGAATTCCTGATATTGAATGCTGACCAGGTCGCGCAGCACTTCATTATTGCGGTGGATGTAATAGGCCACCGTGTGGATATTCAATTCTTCCAGAAAATAATTGGGTATGCAGGCAGTGCTGTCGGTAACAATCGCGATTTTGGCTGTTAAATTCACTGGTTTACTCCCCGGCCCTTTTATGCAGGCATTATATCATCGCGGGGAGGTCAACTATATAGATGAATAGAGATTATGGCTTGGGGGTGGCAACCACCGCGGTTGGTAAGGATTTTACCGGTAACAGAATTTCAACCAGTTCCGCTGACACCCAACCTTGCTTATCCTTATATTCAATCAGGATCCAGTCGCCGTCTTCGGTACGGCTGAGGCCGGTAGCTTCATCACCGGCTTTAAAGGATTCCACGATTTTTCCTTCCATATCCGGCAGCGCGCGAATGTTGACGGAATAGCGCCCGGCATTCCTGACGATGATATTCTGCAGAAAGGGGGTTGGCGTACTTTTTCCGGATGAGAGCAGCTCGGTGATTGGCCGGCCGATTTGAATGACCTCTGTCGGATGGGGAACCGGCGTGACTGTTGGGGTGGGTGTGGGCGGCAGCGTTTCAGGAACGGCCACAATGACCAGGCGGTGAGAGTTGGAGTTGGCCGGCCAGCAGGTTACCAGTGTCAAGCGCTCATCTGTGGATGGCAAAATCCAGCGCGCGTTTTGCATGCGCATTTCTAATGTTTCTTCTTTTTCCGGGAGGATCATCTTGTTGACGATGGTATAGCGAAATTCGTGCGTTCCACTCAACATCGTAATTTCGTCCCCGATATCAAGGTTAACCAAATGGGCGAATACTTTCCCGAAAGCGTTATGATGGCCGCTGATGACGGTGTTCCCGATTACGCCTAAAGGCGCTGAGCCTTCGTGCCAACCGGCGGCGAATTCTTCCGGAACCAGGAATTGGGTCACTTCCTGCCCGTCCACATCTACATTGATAGTATGGGCAACCTCAACCGGCGCGTCCAGTCCGATTTTTTCAATGACGATCCGTTCCGGAATAAAAGCGTTGGAAGATACTCCTCCATCCTGGTATGTTTCGGAGCTGCCATCAGCGCGGGTGATGGGGATGAATAAGGGTGCAAATCCTTCCTGCTCCACGGCCGGAGTTTCTTTTAAAGATTCCACATAAGTAAAAGGATTGAAGTCGATCAGGTTGAAGACAGCGAACATAATCAGAATAATGCCCAGCAGGATCAGGATCCAATCTTTACTTTTTTGTAGAAATCTCAACATATTTCAACCTGTGTTTCCCAGCAACCTATTTATATGTATTTATTATAAAAAAACCGTACATTAAAAGTATAATCCAACCAGTGAAAGAGGAAACTAAGGAGTAAATATGCCGCGATTAGGAACATGGGAAATCATCATCGTATTGGTGATTGTCCTTTTAGTATTTGGTCCTGGAAGGATCACAAAAGTAGCCAGTGAGATGGGCAAAGGTATCAAAGCGTTCAAGGATGGTTTGAACGAAGATAAATCCGAGAAGGATGAATCCGCAGAGGAATCAGAATCCGAAACCAAGAAATAAATAACTGGCGTCGTTCTTAATATGGAATTTCTGGGAATTGGGCCGCTTGAGCTATTACTGATCATCGTTATAGCCATTATTGTGTTGGGGCCAAAGGGTATGGTAAAAGCTGCCCGTGAAATGGGTGTGCTGATCCGCAAGGTGGCCAAATCGCCGCTTTGGCGGGATGTGATGGATACGTCTCGCGAGATCCGCGATATTCCCCAGAAAATCGTGCGTGAAGCCGGTATTGAGGATGACCTGGAAGAACTGCGCCGTACAACCCAGGGAACGATCAGCGAGATAAAAAAAACCTCATTTACGGAATTGCCCATTGCCAAAAAACCGGCAGAGAATACCATGACGCCTCCTGAAAAAGACAACCCTGAAAAAGAGAAATCGGGGGAGGAAAAATGACCGGGCAGCAGAACCCGCCGGTGGAAGAACCGGACAACCAGGCGTTGATGACGTTCTGGGAACACATTGAAGAACTGCGCCGGCGTTTATTCATCGCGCTGCTGGCATTGGGCGCGGCAACGGCGGGTTCTTTCATGTTTGCGGATAAGGTTATCTATCTACTGGCTGTGCCGGTGGGGTCGATTGATGCACTGCAATCCATTGAGATTACCGAGAATATTTCCGTGTTTATGCGCGTGGCGCTATTGTGCGGCGTAGGCATTTCCATGCCGGTTATCTTATATGAGATCCTGGCTTTTATCCTGCCTGCTTTGAAGAGCAGCGAAAAACGCTGGGTTTACCTGACGGTCATTTTTGGCACCATTTTTTTTCTGGCGGGAGCGGCATTCGCGTATTTCATCATGCTGCCTTCTTCATTGCAATTTTTGATAGATTTCCTGGCGATTGAAACCAAGCCGCGTTTGTCATCATACATCAACTTCATTACCAACCTGATATTTTGGATGGGCGTCGGGTTCCAGTTTCCTCTGGTGATTTTTGCCCTGGCGAAATTGAACGTGGTGTCTGCCAGATCGCTGGCCAAAGGCTGGCGCTATGGCGTTGTGGTTATTTCGATTTTAGCTGCCATGATCACACCCACTGTCGATCCGGTTAATATGGCTTTGTTGATGGCGCCGCTGTTAGTTTTATACGCCATTAGCATTTTATTTGCTTATATTGCCGGCGGCAGGGAAAAGCAAGCAGAAATAAAAGAAAACATAAACCCCTGATTTTGATGGGGGAGAGAAGAGATTGAAAGGATAAACAATGACAACCATTACAGCTCAACAAAAAGAACATTTAAAAGTATTGCAACGGGAAGAAATCAACGGGCATTTTACCTATGCCAAATTGGCCGGAGTGGTAAAGGACGCCAATAATGCCGCGGTTATTAAACATATTTCCGGCGAGGAACTGAAACATTACAATGTCTGGAAATCCTATACCGGGGAAGATATCAAGCCGAACAAATTCAAAATCAATCTGTATTATTGGATTGCGAAAATCCTGGGTTTGACCTTTGGCATCCGCCTGATGGAGCAGGGGGAAGAAAAGGTACAGGTGATCTACAGCAAGCTGCTCGACGACGTCCCGGAAGCCGCTCAAATCCTGGCGGATGAGGAGAAGCATGAAGATGAACTCATGGAAATGCTGGATGAGGAGAGTTTGCGCTACGCAGGCTCGGTCGTGCTGGGCTTGAACGATGCCCTGGTGGAACTGACCGGCGCGCTGGCCGGCTTGACTTTCGCCTTTAAGGATTCGCGCACCATCGCGCTGGCAGGGTTAATTACCGGTATCTCGGCTTCTTTTTCCATGGCTGCTTCCGATTACCTGTCGAACAAAGCGGATGATGATGGCAAGAACCCTACGCGCTCGGCCATTTATACCGGTATTGCCTACCTGATCACAGTGATGCTCTTGATTTTGCCGTTCCTGATTTTGAGCAACTACATGGTTAGCCTGGTTTGGACACTGCTGAACGCCATCCTGGTGATCGCCTTGTTCAATTACTATATCTCAGTGGCGCGCGGCTACAACTTCAAGCAGCGTTTCTTCGAAATGGCCGCCATCAGCATGGGTGTAGCGCTGTTCTCCTTCCTGCTGGGGAATGTCATCAGCGGTTGGTTGGGTGTGAAATCTTCCTGATCTGTTCAACCGATAAAAAAAGCGATCCTTTAGTTTCCAGAAGGATCGCTTTTTTATTTCATCAGGTAGATTGATTTAGAAGAAAATTTTCACAATTCTTAACGCTTTTTGCTTCCAGGGCACGCGGTGGGTCACACCCGCCTGGCCGCTGAAATTGTCCTTGTTGGCCAGATACCACTCGTAGTTGCGCAGCAATGCGTCCTTATTGGAGTACTTGGGTTGGAAGTTGAGCACCTTTTGGGCCTTCTCAATGGAGACAAAAGATTCCTTGGAGGCGGTTTCATACACCCAAGGGTAGAGCGGGGAGAGGTTGAGCTTCTCCAACACCTTCAATGCGGCGATCACCAACCCGGCCGGGAAGCCGACGATCTTCTTGCCGAATCCGGCTTTGTCCAGTACAGCCTGATAATCCTCGCGCATGGTACGGTATTCGGCCGCGCCGATGTTGAAGGTATCGTTGACCTTTTTCTCGTCCAGGGTCATGCAGGAGAGCAGCGCCTGGCACAGGTCTTCCACGTCCAGGAATTGGTACAGATTGTTGCCCGAACCGATCATGGGGAAGCCGTGTCCGGTGGCAGCCCAATCGTAGAGCAGCGCGAACACGCCCAAGCGTTCCGGCCCGACGAAGGACTTGGGGCGGATGATGGTCAGACACATGCCGTCATTGCGGAATTCTTTGCAGATCTCTTCTGCCTGCACCTTGGCCTCGCCGTAAGGGCCGACACCGTCCACCGGGTCGGTTTCGTACAACGGGTGATGGTCTGGTACGCCGTAGACGGCCGTGGAGGAGATGTGGATGAAGCGCTTCACGCCGTATTCTTTGGCCTGCTCCAGCACATTGCGCGTGCCGATGATGTCTGTTGAGTAAATGTCTTCCGGAGAATAAAGCGGTAGCGCGGCGGCGGTGTGCACCACCACGTCAGCACCCTGCATGCTTTTCTTCAAATCTTCTTTATTGCGGATGTCGCCCTGCAGGAATTCGATCTTGTCGCGTTCGGGATAATCAAAATCCACCAGGTCGATACCCGCGATTTGATCCACGCCGTGGTCCAGTAGATAACGGACCAGATTAATGCTCAGAAAACCGCTGATCCCAGTTATGTATACTTTCATATTTCGTCCTTACATGTCTGATTTGACAATTCCAATTTGCCTGCGCAATTATATGACTAAAATTCCTTATTCCAGGAATGAACCGGCAAATTCGATGAAGGCTTGTACATCGGCGAAATTGCTCATCAGGCCCACTGAAACGCGCACCGCGCCGGTGGCTTTGGGGTCGATGCAGTGTTGGAAATCGAGATCGGAGATGCGCTGTTCGTACTTGGGCCGTGAAAAACAGGAGGAGAGCTCGTCGCTGGAAATGTCCAGCGCCACTTCGCCCGCGCCCGGGTTGCAGAAAAACCCCATGCGGATGGAAATGCCGCGCCGGTTGGCTTCTTCTTCAAGCAGGTGTTTCCCGATCAGGGTTCCTTCTGCGTTGTAGAAATTAATGGCCAACGTTCCGCCGCGCGCTTCTGTGTTGAGCGGCCCGTAAATTTTCACCAACGGCGCTCCGTTGCTGTGTTTCAATGCGTTCAATTCCTTGAGCAGCCAGCCGGTCAGGCTGAGCACGCGCTCGTGGATGAGGTCGTAGCTAATGTCCCGGATATGGCGCAGGCCGATTTCCACCGCGGGAATGTTGAGGTAATCCAGAGTGCCGTCCTCAAAGGCCGCCGGTGCTTCGGCGGGGTAGTATTTGTTGCCGCGCACGGAAGCCACCGTGGTGGTGCCGCCGGCAAACCAGGAACGGCTGAGTTTTTTCATAGCCGAGCGGCGCGCCAGCAGGGCGCCCACCCCGGTGGGATAGCCGAACATCTTATAGAAGGAAAGCGGCACGTAATCCGGTTTCCAGCGCGAGAGGTCCAGCCGGTTGGTGGGCACAAAGGCGGCCGCGTCCAACAGTACATCCCAGCCCAGCTCCTGCGCCTGCGCAATCCATTCCAGCGGGTGCTGCACGCCGGAGAAGTTGGATTGGGCCGGGTAAGCCAGCAGGTTGAAACAGCCGTTTTCCTGCCGGTGCAGTTCATCGAAGAGCTGCGCCTGGTCGATGCGCAAATCGGGCAGGACTACCGGGATATAGGTGACGGAAGCCCCGCGCGCGTGGGCATATTCGCGGATGCCATTGACGGAATTGTGGTTGTCAAAGGTCAGCAGGTAACGGCAGCCCGCACCGAAGGGATACGCTTCACCGACGATTTTCAGTGCGGCACTGGCATTCTGTGTAAAAATGCAGACATATTCGTCCTCAGGCGCGTTGAAAAATTCCAGCACAAATTTGCGTGCGCGTTCCACCATTTCTGTCGAGAAAGCCGAGGTCGGGTTGTAGGAGTGCGGGTTGCCGAACACGTGCGTGCGCAGCAGTTCCTGATGCGCTTTCAGCTGAGAGGCGGCATACAATCCGCCGCCGGTGTAATCCAGGTAAATATGCCCCTGCTGATCCAGAATGGCGTAATCCGACTGCCGGATTTCATCAATGCGGCTGGTATTCCGATAAGTTGGGTATTGCGTTAAGAAATCTGTTAGCGGGTCCATTTTCACCTCAGGTTAGAAGATTATGGTTCATAAAGTAGAAGAAAGATCGAAAAACAATAATCAAGACTTATTTTTCAATTCAGCATTATTTATTTGGGCAAGCTATATAAATAATTGTATCTCCCTTGGAGATATATAAAAGAATTTGTATTCATTATCAATCCGATAATGGCATATCAATAAATTAAAAAATCATTGATGTTTTTATAAGTTATTAAACCTTTCAAGCATGTCGATAATCCCTCCACGGCCCGATTCAGTGCAAATATCGACTAATTTCTGAATATCCTGGATATAAGGACGATTGATAAATAATTCAGCAATCATTGGGAAATTGACGCCGGAGACGGGGTAAAAATTGCTTCTTTCCTGTGAAATCATCATGGCAACATTGGATGGCGTTCCGCCAAACAAATCCAACAGGCAGATTACGCCTTCGCCGCTATCGACACTTTCGGCCGCAGTATTTAGTCTACTAAACAGATCGTCCATGGCGTCTTCCGGAAGCAAAGACACGGCACATAATTGCTTCATATCACCGATGATCATTTGTGTTGACTCTATAAATGACTCTGCTAATGATCCATGGGCGGCTATTACCACTCCAATCATACGAACCCTCCGTATTTCTCTCAGTTAATTGACTTTTGTTTCAGACTATGTTATGCTAATAGTGCAATAGCACATAAAGTGAGCATTTGCACATTATAATTGATTATCTTGAAAATATCAAGCAATTCAGAGTTTAACCAATGTACAAAAAATATTCTGACATCAAAGAGGCTTTATGGACACAATGAACGTTCCGATTTTTATTGGGAATGGAAAAATGGAATATAGAAATATACCTGTTCCCAACCTGGAAGATGAGAACGATGTATTAATCCAGGTGGACCAGTGCGGTATCTGCGGTACGGACCTGAATATCATGGCTGTTCCTCCTGCTCATAAAGCCGAGAATAATATTGTAATTGGACATGAAGCGGTGGGGAAGGTCGTTAAAGTTGGCAGCGCTGTTCAGAAATTAAAACCGGGTGATCGGGTTGTCGTAGCACCTCGGATGAATTGTGGAGAATGCTTTTATTGCCGGCAAGGATTGGTCAATCAATGTATTGATTACAAGACAATTGGCACGACGGTCAATGGAGCCTTTGCCCCATATTTATGTGCACCCCAAAGAGTATTTTACAAAATTTCAGACAATGTTAACAATGACAATGCGGTTTTATTTGAACCTTTGTCATGCGTAGTCGGGGCAATGGTAAAAGCTTCCATGCAAATTGGGGACAATGTGGCCATTTTTGGAGCTGGGCCGATGGGGGCGTTATTCGCAATGGTTTGTAAGGCCATGGGTGCGGGTAAGGTAATCATGTTGGATATTGCCCAAAGCCGTTTGGACTTTACAACAGACAAAGGAATAGCCACTGCCTCCATCAATGTCAAATCTGAGCAATGGAAGAGCGAACTGTTTGATATTTGTCCGTTTGGTGTTGATATTGCCATTGATGCGGTGGGAAATCAAATTATGAGTTGTGTTGAAATCTCCCGTAGAGGTGGAAAAGTGATCCTGTTCGGTTTGCGGCCAAATGATTCTCAAACCATAACACAATATGAAATTACACGTAAAGATCTCAGCGTTTTGGGCAGTTTTGTTGGGCTCAATCCCTTTGAGCAGACAATCAAATTGTTGGACAGCAATACTTGCGATTTTTCAACTTTGATCACACACAAGCTCAATTTGGCCGATTTGGAAAAAGGGATTGAACTGATGCGTTCAAGGGCTGCCATGAAGGTAATTATTGAAATGGATTAATGGGTGATGTAAAGAAATCCTTTTATTGAAATTCAGGCAAACCAGGAGGTGTTATGGAGTAAATCAAAAATTGGCTGGAACAAACAAAAATTTAAAGGAATATAAATAAGGAGAGTAAACTATGACTGTAAATACTGCACTACTGCTGGCTTTTATTGCCGGTTTTTCGTATTTCTCACGACGGTTTATGGGGGACATGTTTCTGGAAAGACCGATCATTATTGGCCCGGTGGTTGGTTTGATCCTTGGGGATCTCAAAACCGGTTTGTTTATTGGTGCTGAATTGGAACTGATTTTCATGGGTGTAGCGTTGGTTGGTGGTACAGCGCCTGCAAACATGGCGGTCGGTTCGGTGCTTGGAACAGCATTTGCCATCACTTTAGGTGAAGGCCTGGAAGCGGCGATAGCAATCGCGCTGCCTGGTGCTGTTTTGGGTTCATTCCTGGAACAATTCGCAAAAATTCTCAGCAGCGCGACTGTAATCCGCGGGGCCGACAAATATGCCAGCGAAGGGAATGAGAACGGAATTCAATGGATGCTTCATTTAGGGAACGCAATCCATTTCCTGGCTTACTTCATTCCTACCTTCTTGGCACTCCGCTTCGGATCGGTATACGTTGAAAGCTTGTTCGGTTCCTTCCCGGCTTGGTTGCGGGCTGGACTTTCCGCCTCGGCCAGCATTTTGCCGGTTCTCGGTTTCGGTATGTTATTAACAATTCTCGGCGACAAAAAAGTCCTTCCATTCTTCTTCATTGGTTTCTTCATCGCAATCTATACAAGCTTTGGTGTCGTTGGTGTTTCGGCTATGGCCGTTGCTGTTGCTCTTGTTTTGGAATGGCAGAAAAACCGCATTATTAAAGACGCTGGAATTAAAAAGGAAGTCAAAGAAGTCGCCACAAAGGCAGTGGATGACATGGAATTCTACGAAAAAGGCGATGTCAAAAAAGTATTTTGGCGTTCATTTGCTATCGGCTCAGCTTTTAATTATGAGCGTTATCAAGGATTGGGTTTCTGCTTCAGCATGATCCCTGTTCTGCGCCGCTTGTATAAGGGCACTGAAGAATTCGCCCCCGCTTTACAGCGCCATATGCTTTTCTATAATTCAAATACATGGTTGCCTGGCATTCCTTTGGGTGTGGCTGCTACGATGGAAGCACGACGCAAGCAGATTGGTGATGTTTCTGAAGATGCCATAACTGGTATGAAGAGCGCATTAATGGGACCTTTGGCCGGTATCGGAGATTCGTTATTCTGGCTGACAGTTCGTCCCATTGTGGGTGGCATTGCAGTAGCAATGGCATTGGACGGAAACACGTTTGCCCCATTGTTCTTCTTTATCATGATGAACGTTGTTCATCTGGCAGTCAGATGGTATGCGACGAAATACGGCTTCTCTCAGGGTACAAAATTAGTTGATGAGGTCTCCGGCGATAAAGTCCAAACCATAATGACTATTGCGACAGAAGTTGGTTTGATGTCCGTTGGCGCACTGGTTGGGACCTGGTTGAATATCACTACGCCCCTGGTTTTCACTCAAGGTGAGACATCTTTGGTTCTGCAGGACATGCTGAACAAAATTATGCCGAAGATGCTGCCCCTGATTGCTACAATTCTTGTGGCTTTATGGTACAAGAAGGGTGGTAAACCCTGGATGATCATGCTTGCACTGATTGGAATCGGTCTGGTCTTCGGTGGTTTAGGTATTCTGGCGTAAATAATAGCTAGAAATACAAGTGTACCTGGGTGATTGATTGAGCACTTCTTGAGTGTAACCACCCAGGTACACCATAGATCAAATATTGTATCAAGGATTAAAGACAATGACTATTCAACTGATGCGTGTCGATGACAGAATGGTGCACGGCCAAATTACAACCGCTTGGGCTCATACTGCGGATATTGATCATATTGTGGTTGCAAACGATCAGGCCGCCAACAATGAAATGCAGAGCAAAATATTGAAGATGGCTACTCCACCGGGAATGACAATTGATATTTTGACCAAAGAAGATGCCTTCCAAAATATTAGTAGTGGAAATTGGGATAAGGATGTCATTCTTTTCATTACTCGAAATTCGGTAGATATGCTGGAAATGGTTGAAAAAGGATTGAAAACGGATTTTATTAATATCGGCAATATTAGAAAATCCGCCGGGATGGTAGAAATTAATAGGGAAGTGTGGGCAACTCCAGAAGAAGTGCAGGCTTGGTACAAGTTAAACGATATGAACATCAAGCTTGAAATTCAATGGACGCCTATTGAACGGAAAATTAATTTTAATAACGTCCTGGAATCAAAAAGAAAGAAATTATTAAAATAACCAAACATTGAGCATGACTCAATTTATTTATTGAGTATTGGACTTATCTCAAGAAATTATTTCTTGAAGACTATTAACGCTGATTAAAAAGAGAGACGTGATGATATCTAAAAAAGAAAGACTTGAAGCTGTTATTAGAGGTGAGAAACCGGATCGTTTGCCCGTGGCTTTCTGGCACCATTTTCCCGTTGATGACCAAACACCGGAGCACCTTTCTGAGGCAACGCTTAGTTATCAAAAGGCTTACGATAACGATTTTGTGAAAGTATCTCCGACGGATGAATACATGATTCACCCGTTTGGAACAAAGACAGTTTGGACAGGAGATCCGCGCGGCTGTCGCATCTATCAGGAAAGACTGATCAAAAAACCGGAAGATTGGAAGAAGATCAGGCCTTTGGATCCAAACGAGGGTACTTTAGGCGATTATCTAAAAACCTTGCAGTATGTGGGTAAAGCATTGGGTAACGACACCCCATTTGTGGCTACATTGTTTGGGCCGCTGAACCAGGCTAAGAATCTGGCAGGGTTTGATCTGATGGTTGAACACCTTCATCGTTATCCGGAATATATTTGCCCGGCTTTGAAAATCATGTCCGAAAATACCGTTCGATTTGCCCAGGCTGCATTAAGCACCGGAATTTCGGGATTTTTCTATGCACTCGAAAATATCAATTATAGATATTTCGATGATGCTTCATATGATCAATTTGGGAAATCATATGACCTCGAAATTCTGGATGTCGGCAAAAGCCTATGGCTGAATATCCTGCATCACCACGGAGAGGCAATCTTATTCAATCTGGCAGTTGACTATCCGGTGCAGGTGGTCCAGTGGCATGCTTTGGAAAGTGGTCCGTCTTTACGCGAGGCAAAGGCTTTGTTTAAAGGCCAGCAGAAAGCGATATTAGGGGGATTGCAGCGAAAGTCAACCCTATTAACGGGAACACCCGCGGATATTGTCAGCGAGGCTAAGAAATCTGTCGAAGAAGTCGATGGCAGCGGTTTTATTCTCGGCCCTGGCTGCATGCTGATGATGAACACGCCAAGGATCAATATCCTTACAATTCGCTCTTTTGTAAATGAAAAGAATCAGTGAAATTAAAATGAACAATACGACATTCAACATTGGAATCATTGGCTATGGGATTGGAAAAATCTACGCTGCGGCATCAAAAGCGATCAATTTATACTACCCCGATTTGCCTCGGATAGAACTATCCGGAATCGCGACAAATTCAAAGGCGAGCGGCGAGAAAGCTCTTGATCAATTTGCTTTTCGCTATGCCACCCAGAATTATTTGGACATCTTAAATGATCAAAATACAGATGCGGTGATTGTAAGCTCGCCGAACAATCTACATCATCAAATGATCTCGGCAGCGCTGGATACAGACAAGGCAATTTATGTCGATAAGCCTTTGGCTTTGAATTTTTCAGAAGCGGAAGATATCCTGACGAAGAGCAAGAATAAGAATAAAGATTGTCATCTCGGTTTTGAATTCCGGTATTGTCCTGCCCTCCAAAAAGCAAAAGCTTTGATAGACAATGGAAAAATTGGGAAGCTTTATTCATATCGGATCAACTATTTCCGCCCCAGTGCCATTTCCGAGAAGAAAGATTTGCGCTGGAAAGGCGAGATGTCAAAGTGCGGCGATGGCGTGATCAATGATTACGGTCCGCATATAATTGACTTAGCAATCTGGTTGACGGGCTTGGCCGACCGAGTTTCTTCAAGCCGCCGGATTTACACTCCGGAAAGAAATGGTTTGAAGGTTGATGCCGCCGATCACTACCTTGTGCAAACCGAAATCAGGAATGGTGTTATTGGTTCTTTGGAGACCAGCAGAATGATAACCGGTTCTGATAATGATTTGAATATTGAGGTTTATGGAAGCAAGGGATCCTTAAAATGGTCTTTAATGCAGCCTAATTATCTGCAAGCTGCATTTATCGATTCACCTTTTTCAAATTCATGGATTAATATTATGACTGGTCAAGATTTTCCGGAAGCGATACTTCCTGGAAAGGATACGCCTGTGGGAATCATGCGATTTTATATTGCCAGTTTAATGGACTTTATCTCACATACAATTAATAAGACCAGTTATTCATCAGGTTTGATGGATGGTATTAAAGTCCAGGCGTTTGTTGAAGCAGCAACTAAAGCAGCGTTTACTGAAAATTGGGAAGATTTGCCAAAGTTATCGTAGAAAACAGGAATGGGAAAGAATGTCGATTGAAGAATTGGAATTATTGGCGAAAGTTGCTTCAAAGTACTACGTAGAAGAAAAAACGCAGAACGAAATAGCCCAGGAGATGGGACTTTCACGCGTGAAAATCTATCGCCTCTTAAAGGAAGCAAAGAATAAGAATGTAGTCGTCATTAATATTAATTGGCCAATAAAAGAATCGCAAAACCTTGAAAGACAATTCGAAGAGATTTTTAAGCTGAAGAAGGCTTTCATTATTCAAAGTCGGCAATCCATTGAAATGCCTGTAAAAACCATGATGGGAAGAATCGTCGCAAAATATCTCGAGACGATCCTTGTTGATGGTATGACGATGGCTATTTGTATGGGTTCTTCCACCTATGAAGTTATCCAGGCAATAAACCCAACTTTTCGTGTAAAGGTAAGGGTTGCCCAAGCCGTCGGCAGCTTGCCATTTAAAACAACAGAGAAAGATAGTTCGGAATTAGCCCGCGTATTATCCGAGAAGCTGGGTGGGGAAGTAATCTATTTGTCTTCTCCGATGATTGCAAACTCACCCGAATCCGCTCAAATACTGAAGAATCAGGTTGTCATCCAAAACACGCTGGATGCTGCGCGCAACGCTGATGTTGTATTATCCGGAATTGGAAAGCTTGACGCTGTCAACTCAACTTTGGTACGAAACCAGATTCTGACAGTAGAGGAAGTGGAAGAATTAATTGCCAATGATGCCGTGGGTGATATCTTGGGCCAAATCATCAAGTCAAATGGCGAGAAAATGGAATGTGAATATAACGATCGCGTTATCGGAATTACTCACGAAGAAATAAAGAAGATACCCATAAGTATTGCTTTGGCTAATGGCCCCGAAAAAGCGGCTGCCATTTTAGGAGCTTTGCGATCAGGGGCGACAAATGTCCTTTGTACCGATGAAATTACAGCTATGGCTGTGTTGGAATTAAATAAAGAACATTAATGAGATAAACCTATCCACAAAGAAAATCCAATGGATTTTCTTTGTGGATTATCTGTTTTTGGAATATACCCAAATACCCAACAGCGTAACCAGTAGTGCGAGTATACCGGCTGCACCTACTTCAATTCCGAAGGAACTGCCGGCAAACCAACCGGGGGCATTCAGGGAAGTCTGAAAACCAACCAGAGTGTCGCTGCTCAATCTCCCATTTAGATTGAAGACGTCATCCTGGAAAAGATTCCAAGCGAAATGCAGGCCGGTCGGCAGCCACAGGTTGCCGGTGCGCATGTAAGCCCAAGCTAACATCACGCCGACAATAGCTACCATCGGGATGAGTTTAGCCCAATTGGTACCTTCTGAAGCGTTGGCCAGGATATGTACGCCGCCAAAGATAATGGCTGAAATCAACAGCGCGCCGTTCGTGTCCCAGGCTTCTTTCACGCCGGTAAACAGGAATCCACGGAAAATGACTTCTTCGCTTACGGCCGCGGTAGCGTTGACCAGCAGGGCCAGCCAAAAAGCACGCAAACAGGCATCCCAGGGCAGGCTACTGAAAGCAAACCCGTCTATTTTGATCCACCCCAGGGCTAATTCAAGCAAAAAGACTACCGCCATGGCTGCCGCGGAAATGCCCATCCCGGCCAGCAGGTCTTTGCCCCAACCGCTCTTCTTCGGATAAAGGATCTGGTTGCCGGGTTTGTTGAGCACGTTGGTCAGCATGGGAATGGTGAGCAATAACGCGCCGGCTATCATCCCGCCGCGGGAGATAGTGCTGCCCAGCAATACCTTTACATTGTCGCCGGCACCCACTGCGCGCATAAGCAGGTTCATTCCCAAGCCGAGCGCGACAACGATCAATTCCACGCCCAGGAATAAAAGCGCGAACATACTGATGATTTTCCAGAGGGGAGGTTTTTGAATTTCTTCCGGTAAAGGTTGTTCGTTTTTCATGTAATTAGCTATCCTATGCAGAAATTTATGTCTGATTTTATCCAAAATGAATCCTACCCAAAAGACTCTTTTGGCGATTTTGTGTCTTGAAAATGGCTGAGCGCAAAAATTAGCTAGCTAACCTTGCATGGCTTCCATTACTTGCGCGAAAATCTTTTCCCCATCCACCATGCCGTAAGCGATGGTATCAATATCTTGCACGATCACGCCATACGGTTCGGCGCGCTTGATGATGTTGCGCTTGGTAAAGCGCACCTGGGGAGCAACCAGGATGATGTCCATTTTCTCCTGCTCGAAATCCCACAAGCCCATGCGCGAAGAATCCACGGCTTTCAATTCCATTTCCTTGCCGGCTGCTTCCGCGGCTTTGCGGATTTTTTCCTCCAACAAACTGGAAGACATTCCGGCTGCGCATACCAATACCACTTTGATTTTTTTCTCTGTCATTGACCACTCCTGCATAACGGATAAAGAATGCATAGAGTGTATATCAATTTGCCTTAAAAGAAAATACCTTTCAAAGCTGAAAGGTATTTTCTGATGCTAATATTTTTGTGAAATCCTGGTTAGGGGATGCACTCCACATCGATATTCAATGGCCCAAAGGTCTGGTGATTGGGATTGTCAATGTAGATTTTGACCCAATACGTATCTGTAATCGGCGCGTCGATAGTCCAGTCGTAGGTAACGGTCTTGGTTCCGTCGTCGCTGAATTTTACCGACAACAGATCGGAAGTGAACCCCTCACTGTCCTTCCATCGATAAGTGACCTTGCCGGCTGCGCTGCTGGTGATGTCGGCATCGATACTGAAGTTGATGGGGCCTGAACAATCGCCGGAATAAGAATTGGGATCGGCGTCCAAGTGAACGCTGGTCACAGCGAAGTTGGACTTTACTTTAATGGTGACGTAAACCTGGAAGAAATTGTTGCCGTCGTCATCCTGTAATTTCCAGTAACCGGTATAGGTGTCCGGATCGGAGGGAGCTTCCATGTCCACCAATACATCAATGGTTTCACCCGGCTCGACGTACTCATCCAAATCCGTGGTTTTTGCTCCGCTCATGCGATCGCCGCTGTAAAATACGAAGCTGTAATTCGGATTCCATGTGCAGGTGCCCACGTTCTTGATGCGCCAGCTCTTGGTAAAATTCTCGCCCGGATCCATAACCGTGTAATCGGGAATGGTTTCACTGATAAATTTAGCCTGATCGCAGCTTTGCACAGGAGCGTAAGTCGGCTGTGGATAATACGGCCGCTGGGAAACAGGTGTGTAGGTCGGGTAAGGGGTCAATGTCGGCAGGGGAGTATACGTCGCTGCGGCTTGGGTTTGTGCCAGCGCAGCCTGTACAGTTTCTGCTACTGCATCCGCTACTTCGCTTTCATTGCTCGAGACCACCAGCGGGAATGCGCAGGCAGTGCTGACCAGCAGCACGGCTGCCAATATGAGAATGGAATGGGTCTTGTTCATAAATATGCCTCCATATGCGTCTATTATAATATCCTGGCGTGTTTAGTTAACATTCTGATACATTCATATAACGATTTATCAAGGAAAAAGTTCCCGGATAGATATAATCCATTATTATATTTAACGAGCGAAATTGATATTTCTAATTCATAAACCTACAGGTATTGTGCTTATTTCCCCTCAATAAACTAATCCGCGGGAATTAACGTTAACACATATTCCCAAGCTGCCAGCGTCTTCCGCAAAGAATCCTCATCATGCTGCATACAGCAATAGAAGCGGTCTCCCAATGGCAGCACGCCGCGGGTCATCAAAGCCAGCGCGTAGGTTTGCACGACCGTATAGCGCTGCATCGCTTCAGGCAGGCGCGCGGCTGGGTTTTCGACCAGGGAGATGCCGTTGTAGCACGCTGTCTCGACATGCACAATGGATTGGAGGTTGTAGGCGAAGAATGGCAGGTCTTTGCGGGTGGCAAACAGTTCATTGAGGGCATTTGTTAACCGGTTCGCGTAAGCGGCTGATTTTTCAATGGCCTGGTATTCTCTGATGAATTTCAGGGAGAAATATCCGGCGGTAACCATGATGGCGTTGGCGGACATGGTACCGGCGGTGAAGGCCTCTTTCCCGCCGACCTGGCTGGGGTGGCAGTACTGCATGATTTCCTTGGGGCCGCCAACTGCTCCGGCGCTGGGATAGCCGTGGCTGACGATTTTCCCCAGCACGGTCAAATCGGGCCTGACGCCGTAATATTCCTCCCCGCAGGCCAGGGACAAACGGAAGCCCGAAATAACCTCATCGAAAATGAGCAGCGCGCCATATTGGTCGCAAACCTCACGTAAAGCTTTATTCCAATCCGGGTGGGCCAGGAATGTTCCGGCGTGGCCGCCGGTGGGTTCCACCAGTACCGCGGCAATCTCGCCCTTGTGCTGCTCGAAGGTGCGGGCCAGCCCGTCAAAATCATTCTGCATGACTTCAATGGTGTTTTGGTAGCATTCCGGCGGGATACCGGCCGCGTCCATCGCTCCGGTTCCGGGAAAGTTAATCGAAAGGGTCAGTTGGTCGGACCAGCCGTGATAGTTGCCTGAAATTTTGACAATCTTTTGCCGGCCGGTATAAACACGCGCCAAACGGATAGCCAGTGTGTCGGCTTCGGTGCCGGAGGCTACGAAGCGCACCATCTCCACGCTGGGGATGTTTTTGACAATTTCCTCGGCAAAGCGCAGCTCGTTTTCGTGCGTCAACCCTACCGCCGGGCCGCGCTCGGAGATGAGCTTGACCACTTCCGCGTCCAAAGGTTCGAAGTGATGGCCCAGGATAATCGGCCCGCCGTCCATTAAATAATCGGTATATTCATTGCCGTCGATATCGTAAATCTTATCCCCTTTGGCGCTTTGATAAGCCAGCGCGAAAGGTTTGGAGATACCCAGGTTATGCTGCAAGCCGCCCGGCACGACTGCTTTCATGCGTTCATAATGTGCCTGCGATTTTGGTCCGCGCTGATAAAAGTCCTGGATGACTTTCTGGAAAGCCGCTTCGGGTATGCTGTGAATGGGCGAATTAACAATGGTTTTTTTACGATCGATGATTTCCTGATATTCCATAGTTCTCTCCTGGCTTGATTCTATACTAATTTTGCATTTCTTTTAATTAATTTAGTGATTACCTATTTAAACACGTGTCCCTCAAAGGTTGGGGAAAATAACGCGCTAATTAATGCTAGGTAAAGAACAATCAAAAGTCCCCAATACAATGTTTGGGGACTTTCAAACAACAGGAGTGAAAATTATTCTTAGGTTATACGGAATGTGATTTCATCAACTCGTGAATGACCGCTATCTTCTCTTTTGGTAGAACGCGCGGATGAACCCCCATCATTTTGCAAAGAACGAGTTCTTTGCATACAGTTTCAATCATATCTGTGATACCTGCGGCGAATTGCAGCGAAGGACCGCAGACAAAGAGGCCATGGTTCCGGATGAGGACGAAATTTCCATGTTCTCCAATTGCGTCCGCGATGATTTGGCCTGATTTTGGCGATCCCGTTTCTGTCCATTCCACAATGGGTAAATTTCCAATAATCACAGCATCAGCCGTGATGGGTAGAAAATCGAGATCGGAAACACCCAGGGTTGTAGCATGCACGGGATGGGTGTGAATCACAGCATTGACGTCCGGGCGTGCCCGTAGGATCGCCAGGTGGATCGGTGTCTCGGAGGTCGGTTTGAATTTGGTTTCGTTGAGAATATTACCTTGGAGATCAAGTTGAATAAAATGTTCCGGTTTTAAGTTCTTCTTATAAACACTGCCGGGAGTAACCAGTGCCTTCGAGGGATCGTCCGGGCATCTTACGGATATGTTCCCGCCAAAGGGCGTGATCAGGCCTTTTAGATATAATTCGTCTTTGATGTCCAACAGTTCTTCGAGAATTTTTGTGTATTGCTCCATTTATATCCTCTTCCTTTTACCAAATTTTTGGAACATTAATGCAAGTTGGTCAGCCCTTGTTTTTCCAGATAGGCATTTATCCATTGAGATGAAAAATTAAGACGAGCTTCAACATTCTGGATTGATGCGGAAATTGGCCTCAACTCGGATTTACTTGGAATAAAATAGGCAGACGTTCGCACCATTTCACACCATTTAGGATAAATCGCTTGATAAATTTCCTCACAAGTTGCCGGACTGATTTCTGCTTGGGCTTTGACATTTTCCAAAACGAGGATCTCTGTTTTCCTTTTTAAAGATCTAAACTGAAACGTCCCCGCCAGGAATATCACATACCAGAGAATCAGCAAATAGAAGCCAATCGTGAGTATTGTTTTAATATCCATAGAAAATCGCTCTCAAGGACCCAGCTAATTAACGGGGATCAGGGACAATACATATTCCCATGCGTTTAACGTTTTTTGCAGGGATTCATCATTGTGTTGCATACAGCAATAGAAGCGATCTCCCAGAGGCAGGATACCCTGAGCCATTAGGGCTAAATCGTAACTTTTTAGGACTAGATATCGCTCGGTTACCTCAGCAACTCTGGATGCCGGGTTATCAATCAATGAAATTCCGTTATAGCACGAGGTCTCAAGGTGCATGATTGATTGAATGTTATAAACAAAGAAAGGCAAGTCTTTTCGTGTTGAAAATAAATCATTCAATGCTTTGGTTAACTTGTCTGCGTAAGCGGCGGCTTTTTCAATGGCCTGATATTCCTTTATGTATTTCATGGCAAAAAAGCCGGCGGTTACCATGACCGGGTTTGCTGACAATGTCCCACCGGTAAAAGCTTTGTTGCCATTGACGCTGCTGGGGTGGCAGTATTGCATGACTTCCTTCTTGCCGCCGACTGCTCCTGCAGCGGCATAACCGTGGCTGATGATTTTACCCATTACGGTCAGATCAGGCGTGACCCCGTAATAAGCCTGCCCGCCTCCCAGCGAGAGCCTAAATCCCGCGACGACTTCATCGAAGATTAGCACCGCACCATTTTGATCGCACAAATCTCGCATTGTTTGATTCCAGTCCGGATGTGCGATAAATGTACCAGCGTGGCCGCCGGTTGGTTCTGCGAGCACAGCGGCGATTTTACCCTTGTGTTGTTCAAATGCTTGAACCAGCCCGTTGAAATCGTTCTGGTTTACCTCAATGGTATTCTCGTAACAACCGCTTGGAATTCCAGTCGCTTCTGAAGCGCCAGTGCCGGGGAAATTAGTCGATATAAGTAATTGATCTGACCATCCATGATAGTTACCACCAATTTTGATGATGATTTCTTTACCGGTATACACGCGTGCGATACGAATGGCCAGCATATCGGCCTCTGTTCCCGAAGCCAGAAAACGGACCATTTCTACTCCGGGGATATTATTGACGATTTCTTTGGCAAAGCGTAATTCATTTTCGTGAGTCAATCCAACTGCTGGGCCGGATTCTGAAATGACCTTAACCACTTCCGAATCGAGCGGTTCAAAATGATGCCCAAGGATGATCGGGCCGCCATCCATTAGGTAATCAACATATTCATTTCCGTCAATATCGTAAATCTTGTCACTTTTTGCTTTTTTGAAAACTAGTGCAAACGGATCGGTAGACCCCAGATTATGCTGCAACCCACCGGGGACAACGGTTTTCATTTGGTTGGAATACTCGTAGGATTTAGGATTTTGTTTGTGAAATTGATTGGTGACTTTATCGAGAACTTCTGCAGGAATTCTCTTGATGGGTGAATTTACAATTGCTAGTTTTCGATCGATGATTTCCTGATAATCCATTATGGACTCCTTGTGAGAATATGAAATCTACTTGTTATTTTCTTTTTCCAGCTTTTCAGCAACCTCATGACCTACTCTCCGAATTTCCTCTATTACGTCATCTTCCCCTATACCGCTTAATAGAGCATGTCCGTGGATCACAGGGCAAACAATACCTTTCATTTCGGTCAAAGGTGTTACGGTGATTATCAAGTCAACCCTTCGGGATTCGAGAATTCTTTCCATCCCGGAAGGGCTGGTTGTATCAATTGAGCTTAGTAGTCCTTCTTCGTCAAAGACTTCTTGAAGGCGTACAAGTAGCATTCCCGATGTAACAATACCTGAACCGCAAACGGCTAAAACGTTTATTCGGCATTTTGACCATTCTTTTTTCATTATTCCTCCAAAATATAATTAATACCTATAGTAAGTTTTTAATTAGGATCTCTTTAATCATTTTTTCTGATTTTGTTTCATAGATTGTCGTTAATAATTCCTCAGATCGAACTAAGTTCATGATTTTTCTGAGGAATGTTATGTGTTCTTTCTTATCAATTATTCCAAGGAAGAAAGCAATTTTTACATCGTGAACATTTTCTGAAATTCCCATTTCGTGGAATGGAATAGGATTTTTTAAAGTTGCCAAAGTTAAAAATTGTTGTTTTATATGCTTTGAATCTGTATGACATAACGAAATCGGGGTTTTAGTAGGTAATCCGGTGGGATATTTCTCTTCGCGCTTGATGATTTCATCAATAAATTGATCGGTCACAAAATCAGCTTCGTATAGTTTTTTCCCCACTATGTGGAATAATTCAGAACTGTCTTGAACATATAGATCGGTTAGGATAATCCGTTCATCGATGATTAGTTTCATTTATTGATAATTCCTTGTCTAACTACTTGGGAGGAAAATTCTTTTTAGAATTTCCTCCCAGATTTATTTTATTTAACCTTTATTTATTAACTATTATCTTCAGGTACACTAAATAATCGCTTGGTTTAGTTGGATGTGGATCCCATTAATGCTTGTTCTTCGATCCAGTCCACGATTTTAACTTTATTCTTTTTGAACCAGAACCAGAGCGGCCAGAATGCCACAAACAATACTCCCAATGCAACCCAACCCCAGCTGAAGACACTGCGCATCATCAGGTTTTGAATCATTCCCATGAAAAAGCTGTTTCCTGCGAAAGCACCTGCAGCGATGGGTTCAAGTCCGGAAACGCCATTGTAAATTTGGGTATAGGTAGCGAACAACGGTGAGGCTAATATGAGGCCTGGAATGTATGCCAAGGTGCAGCTTATCAGGCTCTTGAAAATATTGCCATTGTTGAGTGACGAATAAACATTAAATGTAAACGGGAATCCTACCAATGTACTGACGGGCAGAAAAAGGTTGCCGGGAACGACGATGCACATGATAATGAAGATCGGGATGAATAACGTCCCGGCTAATAATGTAGAGGTTTCACCATAACCACTGGCATCATCTACACCGATGTAAATTTCTTCGCGATTTTTATCTTTGGAGAAGGTGCGGGAAGCCGAAGCGAGGTATGTAAAGGCCTGGGCGAAAATCGCCGCGACACGCGGGAAAATTGCCATCGTTGCTGCGGTACCAATTGCCACTGATGCAATACTTCCCCAACCTGCCATCGTCCCAAGGTTTGTCAGGTTTCCAAGTATACCCAATACCAAACCAACCATGACACCCATAACGATTGGGTCTCCCCAGAATCCAAATTTTTCGCGAATTCTCTCGGGTTTCCAGTTGATCTTATAAGCACCGCACTTGTTTAATAACCAATTCAGAAAAATCGCAACCGGCACGCCCATCCCATGGTGCAGTTGCACAATCGTGCAGTTCTGATAACCATAATATGTGGACCAACGTTTCGCAAGCGCTTCATAGCAAATGGTTACGTACAGGTTCAGAAGCAGCATGAAAGCAACTGCCAAGAGTAAATCTTTGGTAACAAAGTAAACCATTGAACCCCAGATGGCATAGGAATATTGGTCCCAAACGCCGCTGGGTTGGAAAACATTGGTGAACCTTGTCAGGAAGAGCACTAACTGGAAGATAGTGCCCAGGACAAGATAAATCATTCCTGCTTCGGTTGAATAAGCAACCACCGCGACCGCCGCCCAGCCAACGTCAATTCCGGGTAAATTGATGCCTGTGTTTTCAATCATACTGATGACTACGGGAACAACGATTGGGATATATTCATTAATCAACCACATAAAGCCCATTAAACCGATGCCCGCGAACGTTGCGGACATGAAAGCGTTTTTGGTTTTAACTTTAAAAGCAAGACAAATAACGAACAAAATGATCGCGATTACGATCGGCGATCCGAAGGTATTAATAAACTCACTAAACTTTCCAAATATTGCTATTACATCCATTGAATATCTCTCCTTTTCAAATTCTATTAATAAATACAAAAAAAGATTCTTTCCTCGTTTTTCTCCTTTCTTCAGTAGACTCCAGGATTGACTTTGTTGCAAAAACCTTCATATTTAACGAAGGATTGATAGCTTTCATTCTATTGAATGTGAATTCAATTTCAAGTAAATATTTTGGTTTTTGTTGGTGGACAAAAATGGACGGTTCAGCCGCTCAAGCAAATCGCAGCAGAGGAGAAAGCATTTATATTAATAGGAATTTGGTTGGCAGATGAATTGAGGAGGGATTATTTGAGTTCTCTTTTTACTTCTTGAGGAGTTTCGCATCGAACCAGTCGTTCACAGATTCCTTTGGCTCGAATGATCCGAATAAAGTCGTGCAGCACGTTTTGATGCGAGAATGCACCTTGCATTCCAATGATAAATACAATTCGCACCGGATCAAAATTCTTCGCACCAAAGCGAACCCCCTGCTTCAAAATTAATAGCCCCATGCATAATTTGTTTACACCATCGATGGGTTTTGCGTGTAAAAGTGCAATGTTTGGGGCAATGACAGAATATGGCCCGTGTGTTCTATTAACTTTGATAATGGCTTCCAGGTAGCTTTCCTCGATTGCCCCGCTTTCGATTAGCGGTTTACCGGCTAAATAAACCGCGTCTTCCCAACCATCAACTTTGTTAGCTATGGTGATGTTTTCTTCCAACAGGAGATCATTCAACCCTTTATTTTCCAGGAGTCCGATGCCAATGCTCTTTTGTTTGGTATGGTCGAGGATCCAGTTCTGAATATTCTCAATGTCCATTCCCGTAATAAAGGGTTCAACATAAATGGTTGGTATTCCGCCATCAACGCAGATATTATCCGTAGTCAGAATAAGATTGGCATCCTTTACCTTTTCCCTGGTAATGTCGGCCGGGCGCAGCGTGTCGATAATGTTAAACCAGGGAAAATTGTTGGAGACGCGTTCCTTCATAAAGGACGTCATTGGCCGATCCCCGCTGCTGATTAAAATGACCTTTAATTCTTTCTGGATGATTTGTTGGATACGATTAATGGCAGAAATGGTCAGTGAAGTCAAAATGCTTAGTTCATTTTCATTGAATAGGGAAATTTCGTCGTGGACATTTCTATTAATAATTTTTTCCAACGTGTCATAAGTGTCGCTGAACATGGCACGGATCTCACTGGAAAACGGGTTATTTAGCGAGAATCCGTATTTCCTGTATGTTAGGCATCTTTCAAGAAAATCGGTCAACTCAATTTGAAAATCCTTTTCGATTTGAAGATAAGGATTTAAAAACAGCGAGATTTCCTTGGTTAACTCCTGCCCCCAGGCGATTAATTGATTGGATGGGGGAAATAGTTCATAAATACTCTTTTCTCGTTCAATGTTCGCCAGCGATCCAAGAAACCTGGCTTGGCAATGGCAGTGCAGAACTAAGGTTTGGAGTTCTGAATCCACAATGGCTATTTTCGTGTATTCCTCGAGGGATTTCCTGAAGGGAAATATAAGCAGGGCTTCTTTGAACCAGTTGACCTCGGAAATTTCCATCCCGATTATCTGATTACCTTTTCTAATGTCTTTAAGCATGTGGATTGAATAATAGAAAAGAGCAATTAGACTGCCTTGGGAAAAATTCTCGTTTAACAACAGTTCAATTTTCTTTAAGCTCTTCAGGGAAAATTCAATATCTGAAAATTGGAACCATTCATCTACGATGAACTTAAAAGGCATTTTAGTTTTAAATAAATCTTCAACATTATTTAGCGAGATTTTGTTTTCAAAATGTTCTTCACAAAGCAATTTGCAGATCACAAAACGTTTATGCGCGACGCTTCCGTGAATTTCATACCCTTTTCTTGGAAGTCTGATTAATTCCAATTGGTGCCGATCCAGATATTCTTTGATATAGTCCAGATCTTTCAGGATGGTAGTACGGGTGACATTAAAATCCAAACTCAATTTTGTAGAGGAAAATGTTCGTCCAATTTCAAGGATGTAGATCATCAATATCCGGCGGCGTTCCTTGGTTGAAAAAACCAGCTCGATGTTTACAAGGTCGGATAGTTGATCCAAAATATGAGCGCGTTCTTCTTTGGAAAGATCAATAAAAAGTCCAATTCCAGTCCGATGAAGGATGTTGATATTGTTGTTTTTCAGCCAGCAGTCGATGGAATTGAGGTTGTATTGAATGATGCGTGGTTTTAGGTTTAAGTGCCTGGATAAATCCCCAACTGTAATAGGCCCTTCCTCGTTTAATAAGGTCGATAATATTTCAAATTGGCGGTTATTGAGATATGATTTCATCCGGAAAAGCTTTAAAACAATAATAATTCAACCATAATGGTCCAATTATACGGTATGGATGCCATTTTTGACCGAATATTGACTAGATTATTTCCTGCTGGTAGATGAAAGAAAATTCACGTATCATTATTCTTAGTTAATAAATCTCATTTCTTTGGGGATTGAATTGAATCATTCAAGCCGGCTGGTAAAATAACCATATATGAAATCCAAATTCCTTCCTACAATAATCCTGGTCTTGGTATTCTCCGCTTGCACTGTGGCGGAACCCGCCACAACGTTTGCTACACCATTGTCCGAGGATGTACAAAGCCAGCCATATCTGCACGCAACCCAAACCGCGGCGGTTGAAGAAACGCAGGCAGCGGAAGATGATTCCGCCCAGGCTACCCCAACCAGCGAAACCAGCCTGCCGCCGGAGGACTGGATGGAATGGCCGGTTGTGCCGGAGGTGACCGACACCGCGCGTGAAATCTACCGCAAGGGCCTGGCCATGGGCAACAACACACACGCTTTCTCCAAGGTGGGCGATTGCCAAAATGTACGCCAGTCTTTCTTGGGTTTCTTTGACCATCCCGGCAAGTATGAGGGCATGAGCGGTATTGGCGACATGCAGGACACCATTAATAATTTCAAGGGTTATTTTGACCGCGACGGGCAGGCCACCCAGTATGGTTTCAACGCGGCGGCGGTACTTTCCCCGCTTTGGGCGGATCCGGATGTTTGCCTGCCGGATGAAAATCCGCTGGAATGCGAATTGCGCATCACGCGCCCGACTTTCGTGCTGATCAGCTTGGAATTTTGGTTTGCCGGGCGCACGCCGGAAGTGTACGAACGCTACATGCGCCAGATCATCGAATACACCATGGCCCAGGGCGCCGTGCCAATCCTGGCTACCAAGGCGGATAACGTCGAAAAGGATTATTCACTAAATTTGACCACGGCCAAATTAGCGGCCGAATATGACTTGCCGTTGTGGAACTGGTGGGCGGCCGCGCAGCCTTTGGGCGACCACGGCATTGACCCCTACCGCGACGGTTTCCACATCAGCGTGGCGGCCTGGAATGTGCGCAGCAAGACCTTCCTGCAAACGCTCGATCATCTGTGGAAGGGGCTGAAGGATATGCAATAGGCTCTTTGGTGCTTTAACCACAGATGCACACTGATATTTTAAAAACATTATTTAAAATTGATTCACACAGATAAAACATCGAAACGTAAGGCGGGATTCCTTCCCGCAGTCCTCTTACTCAAAAAATACCCGCACAAGAATGTGCGGGCTACAAACAAATTTTGCGCAAGGGTGAGGGTGAAAAAAAGTGCCTATGGTGAGCGAGAACATAAGATAATCTGCCAGAATCTATCAGGCAGAAATGCTTGACCTAAAAATCCCATAGAATTCTTCGCATTGTAGGTCACCCTTTCGCCTGCACCCGTTGGGGTGTGTGTTTGACATAAACCAGATAAAAAAGTCAGGCACGCATGCCTGACTCTTTTATCTATATTCCTTACTCTCACCAACCGGGGATTTAACTTTCTTCCTTTGTTTTTATCTCCTCAATCGACAAATCGCTGAAGATGATGGCATCCTCATTCGGATCGCCGCCGGCTTTGGTGATGATGCCCGCGCGGCCGTAATTGAGCAAATAACGCCCGTCGGTCAGCGATTCTACCAGTTGTTCGTTAATGTGGAAATCGATCGTGTCGCCGCTGCAAATCAGGCGCAGCGCGTTGGCAGCCCCTGCACCGGTCAGAATGGCGTCGCTTTTCTTTTCGGCCAGCAAGGTAAAAGGTTTTTGGGGTGTGTCGCGGTAAATTGTGTACGTGCCGTCAACCCCGATTACGGCCATATACATGCCGTCGCGCGAGGAACGGCAAACCAATCCGGCATACTGGCTGCCGGGCTGATCCGGCTCAATGTCCATGGTAACGGTAGCTTGAACGTCAACGTCCTGCAGGGCCGGGCCGGCTTTGGCACTGTAATAGCCATAGGGAATGACCGGGGAGAAATGGAACCCGGCCTCACTGTAGCTGTTGAAAGCGCCGCTCATGCCGATGGCAGAAAAAGAACCTGTATCCGCGCGCAAATCGTCTTGCAGACTGTACGTTTCGAAAGAAGGCATGGCTTCATCTCTGTCACTGAGCGTCAGGCCTCGGAAGGTAACCTGGCCGAACAATTCGTCCCAGGCGGAAGCGGTGAAAATTCCATTGGACTGTACTTTACCGGTGATGCCGGTTTGCGAACGACCAACCAGCGTTTCATTGACATACAACTCACAACTTGACTGCGTACAGGCTAATCGCAGGTGGTTCTCCTGGCCGGCATATTTGATAGCCGGGGAGAAAGACTGAGATAACCGGGTCTTGACTTTCGGGTCGGCGCTGGTGTCCCAGGTTTCAAAATCGAAATACTGTCCCTGCACGCGCAGCGCTTTATAGGCCCCATCATCATCCAGGAAGTAAAAACCGTATGCGTTCTGGTCGCTTTTTGCGTCCACCGATGCCAGCGAGGTAACGTCGGCCTCCAGGTTAAACTGCTCGGCGTCCACATCCTGACCGCGCATCAACAATGCATCGATCTTGATACGTCCTTCGGATTGAGCCACGGATAAGTTGCCCTGCTCGCAAGTCAGGGTGAAAGAGCTGTCGGCTACTTCCGGCAGACAGAAAGCGCTGCCCTGATCCAGAATGTCCTCCGGCAGCAGCCCGGGGATGGGCGTGGCGGTCAGCAGGATGGCTGAAGTAGGGGAGGCTTGGGCCGGTTCACGGGTTTCCTCCGGCGGTATAGCCGTACCGGCAGCTCCCGTCCCCGAAGGGGCGCAGGCTGCCGGCAGGATTGTCAGTAGAATGCAAATGAAGGGTAGGAATATTTTCTTCGAATTCATACCTAGATTATAAATCGGATGCCACCTTGCGCATCAACCCGCCGGCCTGATAGTAAGCCAATTCCAGCGGCGTATCGATGCGCGCCAAGGCCTGGAAGCTGAAGCGGCTGCCGTCGCGACGTTCCACTTCGACTGTCACGGTTGGGCGCAGCGCGTTGATGCCCGCGGAGCCGGGGATGCTATAGCGCTCGTCGCCTTTCAAACCCAGTTTTTCGATGCTCTCGCCGGGCAGGAATTGCAGCGGCAGGATGCCCATGCACACCAGGTTGGTACGGTGGATGCGTTCGTAGGATTCGGCGATGACCGCGCGCACACCAAGCAGGTAGGTGCCCTTGGCGGCCCAGTCGCGGCTGGATCCGCTGCCGTAGGCTTTACCGGCCAGGATGACCAGGTCGCGATTGTCGGCTTTGTAGCGCTGGGCGGCGTCATAGATGCTCATCAGGTCGCCGTCCGGCATGTAAGTCGTGCAGCCGCCCTCGCGCCCGTTGGCGATCAGGTTGTGCAGGCGCGGGTTGCTGAAGGTGCCGCGCGCCATCACTTCGTGGTTGCCGCGCCGTGCGCCGAAGGAAATGAAATCCTGCGGCCCTACACCCAGGTCCTCTAAATAGCGTCCGGCCGGATTATCCACGGCGATGCGTCCGGCGGGGGAAATGTGATCGGTGGTGATGGAATCGCCCAATACTGCCAGCGGGCAGGCGTCGTGGACGTCCTTTTCGACAATGTTAGGGCCTTCCAGCAGGAAAGCGGGTTCTTTGAGGATGCTCGAATCGGCCTTCCAGTTGTACAGCGTGGAAGAGGTTACGTCCATTTCATTCCAGCGCGGATTGCTGTCGTAGATGCTGCCGTAGTTGCGCACGTAGATGTCGCTCAGGATGGCGCTGCGGGTCAGTTCATCCACCTCGGGGCGGCTGGGATAGATGTCTTTCAAGTAAACCGTGCTGCCGTCAGTGTCCTTTCCTAGGGGCTGTTTCTCAAAGTCGAAGTCCATGCTGCCGGCCAGGGCATAAGCCACTACTAGCGGCGGGGAGGCTAGGAAACTGGCGCGCACCTCGGGATGGATGCGGCCTTCGAAGTTGCGGTTACCGGAAAGCACCGCCGCTCCCACCAACTGGTTATCGTGTACGGCTTTGTTGACGTCCTCAGGCAGCGGGCCGGAGTTGCCGATGCAGGTGGTGCAGCCATAGCCGACCACGTTGAATCCCAGGTTTTCCAAACCGCCCAGCAAGTCTGCATTCTTCAGATAGGCTGTGACCGCGCGCGAACCGGGCGCGAAACTGGTCTTGACCCACGGTTTGCTCTTCAAGCCTCTGGCCGCGGCGTTGCGTGCCAGCAGGGCGGCTGCCAGGATCACGGAAGGGTCGGAGGTGTTGGTGCAGGAGGTGATGGCGGCAATGATGACCGCGCCGTGGCGCAGTTCCTGTTTTTCTCCGTCGATCTCGGCTATGACGGTCTTGACCGCTTCTTCCGGACTGAATCCATATCCGCGCACACCCAGGGGCGCTGTCAGAGAAGCCGTAAATGTCTGGCCGGCTTTGGAAAGCGGGAAGATATCCTGCGGGCGTTTAGGCCCGGCCAGGGTGGCTTCAATCTTGCTTAAGTCGATAGTCAGGACCTGCGAGTATTCCGGCTGCGGGACGCGTCCGTCCAGGAATAGCCCCTGCGCCTGGAAATAGGTTTCCACCAGTTCAATTTGCTCGGCGCTGCGGCCGGTGCGTTTCAGATAATCCAGGGTCTGCCCGTCCACCGGGCAATAGGTCATGGTCGCGCCGGATTCGGGCGACATATTAGAGATCATGGCGCGTGTCTCAACCGGCAGGCTGGCGTAGCCCGCGCCGAACAGTTCCACGAACTTGCCTACCACGCCTATCTCGCGCAGTTTGCTCGTGATGGTCAGGGTCAGGTCGGTGTGCGTGGCGCTGTCGGGCAGTTCGCCCACCAGTTCCAAGCCGATCACGTCCGGGATGGGGAATTCGCTGGGATAACCCAGCATGGCCGCCAGCGCTTCGATGCCGCCCACACCCCAACCGGCCACACCCAATCCGTTGACCATGGGGGTATGCGAATCGGTGCCCATCACGCTGTCCGGGTAAACGCAATCCATATCTCCATCTTTTGCCACAAAAGCGACCTGTGCCAGGTATTCCAGGTTGACCTGGTGGCAGATGCCCAAACCGGGCGGGAGCACGCGCAGGTTGCGGTAGGCTTTTTGGCTCCACTTCAGGAATTCATAGCGCTCGCGGTTGAGCTGAAATTCTCTCTCTTCGTTTATCTGCTGCGCCTTGGCGCAGGCGAAAGCTTCTACCGTGACCGAATGGTCAATGACCAGGTCGGCCGGGATCTGCGGGTTGACAATCTCCGGATCCTTGCCGGCGCGCTGCATTGCCGCCCGCAGGGCGCTGAAATCGTTCACCACCGGCAGGCCGGTGAAATCCTGCATCAGGATGCGGGCCGGCAGGAAGGCTACCGGTTGGCGCTCCGTTTCCACGCGCGGCTGCCAGCGGGCCAGCCAATCGATCTGCTGGCTGTGATAACCGCCGTCGCCCTGGTGGCGTATGCAGCTTTCCAGCAGGATGCGGATGGAATACGGCAGTTTTTCCAGAGAAAGGTTCTTGTCCACTGCCAATCGAGGCAGGCTGTAATATTGGTAAAACTTCTTGCCGCTGAACAGCGTTTGTTGATATAAGTTTGATGATTCTTTTTCCATGATATCCACTTCTTTTCTTTATAAGCGCATATGGTTGATGACCGCTTGCGCGAACTCGCGCGTTCCCAGGGTTTGGGCGCCGGGGATTTGCGCGGCCAAATCAAAGGTGACCTGTCCGGCGCGGATGGCCGCGGCCAGCGCGTCGCGCACGAGGTTGGCCGCTTCCGTCCAATCCAGGTAGCGCAGCATCATCTCGGCTGACAGGATCAGCGAGCTGGGGTTGGCTTTGTTCTGCCCGGCCAGCATATCGGCCGAACCGTGGTTGGCTTCGAATACGGCCACCCGGCTTTCGAAATTAATGTTGGCGCCGGGCGAGATGCCCACGCCGCCGGCCAGCGCGGCCGCCGCGTCGGAAACGTAATCACCGTTCAGGTTGGTGGTAGCCAGCACGTCAAAATTCTGCGGTTTGGTGATCAACTGCTCGAAGGTTACGTCGGCGATGACATCATCCACCCACAGCTTGCCTTCTTTCAAGGCCTGGTCTTTGGCGGCTTGAGCGGCCGCTTCTCCCTCGGCTTTTTGAATGGCCAGGTAGCGCATGCGGCTGAAGGTTTGGTCGCTGAACTCGCCGTCGGCCACTTCATAGCCCCAATTGCGGAAGGCGCCTTCGGTATATTTCATGATGTTGCCCTTATGAACGATGGACAGGCGCTTGCGCCCGTTTTCCAGCGCCCAGCGGATAGCCGCGCGTACCAGGCGCTGGCTGTTGGTCTTGGAAATGGGTTTGATACCGATGCCGCATTCCTGCGGGTGGGCGATTTTGGCGTAATCCTCCGGCATGCTGTTCTGGAACGCGGCCAGGAAGCGCTGCTGTTCGGCGCTGCCGGCCGGGTATTCGATGCCGGTGTAAATGTCTTCGGTGTTTTCGCGGAAGGTAACCACGTCCATTCCGGTTGGGTTGCGCAGCGGGGAAGGCAATCCCTCATACCAGCGCACCGGGCGCATGCATACGTATAAATCCAATTCCTGGCGCATGGTGACGTTCAATGAACGGATGCCGCCGCCTACCGGTGTGGTCAGCGGACCTTTGATGCTGGCGGCATGCTGTTTCAATGTCTCCAGGGTTTCTGCCGGAAGATATTCGCCGCTGGTTTCAAAGGCGTGTTTCCCGGCGGGGCACTCCAGCCAGGTAATGCTTCTGTTTCCTCCATAGGCGATTTCGAGGGCGGCATCGACAATTTGCTGTGTGACGGCCATGATTTCAGGGCCGATGCCGTCGCCGGCGATATAAGGAATGGTAGTGGATGTGTTTTTATTCATACGCTTAAACCTCGGGTTGGACTGATGTATTAATGGTTTTCGGTTGGGAACCTCACTTGACAATCAATATAAAGCGTGTAAAATAATAACATTGTTTTTGGGACAGTGTCCCATACAGTGAGACATAATGACAATGGAAAAAATACAAATGCTCGACCGCACGGTAGCCATCCTGGACAGCTTTTCGCTTGATCAGCCGATCCTGGGTGTGCGCGACGTTGCCCGCCTGACCGGGCTTTCTTCCTCCACCGTCGGCCGCATTATGGTTTACCTGAAGGACCTGGGTATCTTGAACCAGGATCCGGAGACACTGTCTTACATGATGGGTTCCAAGCCGCTGGCCTGGGCCGGCATTTACACGGTCACCAGCGACGTACGCACCCTGGCACTGCCCATTATGGTGCGTTTGCAGGAGCAAACGCGCGAAACCCTCAGCTTGTACGTGCTGGAAGGGGATGAGCGCGTTTGTGTGGAACGCCTGGAATCACAGGAAACCGTGCGCATGGTATCGCGCGTCGGGCGGCGCATTCCGCTTTACACAGGTTCAGCGGGAAAAATATTCCTGGCTTATTTGCCGGAAGAACGCCGTGAGGAAATATTAAATAAGACAAAACTGGTTCCCATGACGGAAAAGACCATCACCGACCTGGATGATCTGCATGCGAATTTGCAGAAAATCCGCAAGTTGGGATATGCCTACAGCCGCGGGGAATGGATATTGGAAGCTGCCGGTGTGGCCGGCCCGGTTTTCGATTCGCGCGGGCAGATTACGGCTGCGCTGACCATCAGCGGCCCGGCCCAGCGTTTTACCAGTGAGCGGGTTCTGGAAATGGCGCACTTAGTTAAAGAAGGCGCCGCGGAAATATCAACCGAATTGGGGTATTACCCCAATATAAAAAGGTAGAAAATCTCTTTGAAAGGAAGACGAACCTATGTGGCTGCATGAAATCTTAAGTGAAAAAGTTGAAAAAGAGAGAACCCGCTTGCAGCAGATCAAAAAAGAGTACAGTGATAAATCCGTCGGCGAAATCAAGGTGCGGCATTTATTCAATGGTCTGCGCGGTGCGGATTTATTAGTCAGCCAGATTTCCTACGTCGATCCGCAGGACGGTGTGCATTTCTACGGGCATTCGGTCGAAGAAGTATTGAACATGTTGCCAAAAGCGGAGAAGAGCGAGCTGCCTCTGGCCGGCGGCATGTATTACCTGCTGTTAACTGGCGATAACCCCACCCGTGAGCAGGCTTTGATGGTGGAAGAGGAGTGGCGCCGCCGCAGCGACCTGCCCTATCATGTAGCGGATATGCTGCGCGCCATGCCGCGTGACACCCATCCCATGACCATGTTCTCGCAGGCCATCCTGGCGCTGCAATCGCGCTCCGAATTCACGCGCCATTACGTCAACGGATTGCAGAAGACGGATTACTGGCAGCCCACTTTGGAAGACAGCCTTAACCTGGTGGCAAAAGCACCGGCGATAGCGGCTGCCATCTATAACATCAAGTATCACAACCAGGGCCTGGTGCCGCCCAGCCAATCGCTGGATTGGAGCGCCAATTTCGCCTATATGATCAATAAGGAATGGGATAACGAGTACATGGACCTTTGCCGTTTGTTTTTTGTGGTGCATTCCGAACAAGGCATCGGCAACGTCTGCGAACACACCGCCTGGCTGGTCAACTCGGCCCTTTCGGATGTTTACTTTGCGTGTTCGGCAGCCATGAACGGTTTGGCCGGCCCGCTGCACGGCCGTGCCAACCAGGACAGTCTGGAATGGCTGCTGGGAATCCTGCACAAGTTTGGCGATTGCCCCACCGAGCAGCTTCTGGAAGAATACATTTGGGACACGCTCAACCGCGGCAAGGTGATCCCCGGCTACGGCCACTCCGTCCTGCGCCAGACCGACCCGCGCTTTCTGGCTCAACTGGAATTTGGCCGCAAACACATGGGTGATGACAGCCTGTTCCAATTGGTGGAACTGGTTTATAAAGTCGCCCCGCGCGTGCTGCAGGAATACGGCAAGGTCAGCGACCCCTGGCCAAACGTGGACGCCATCAGCGGCGCCATGCAATACCACTGCGGCCTGCACGAGTACGACTTCTACACCGTGCTGTTCGGCGTCGGCCGCATCATCGGCATCACTGCCAACCTGGTTTGGTCGCGCGCCCTGTTTACACCCATCGAGCGCCCGCAGTCCCTCACGCTGGACGTGTTGGAACAGCAGCTCAAAGCAATCTGAACCATTTCCCTCCTTTGCCAAAGGATTAAAGTTAAAAATCCCTCGTTTTCGGGGGATTTTTATTACAATAAGAAGAAAGCTTTCAGGGAGATTCCCATGCTCGTAATTTGCGACCGCTGTCATCATGAAGACGAATTCGACCCGCGCCAGTTCCGCTGTAAATGCGGCGGCGCCTGGGAACCCTGGGAATTCGAATCGTACCTGCCGAATTTGACCGACCCGAACGTGAATTCGGTCTGGTGTTACCAGGAGATAATGGGCTTGAGCGAGGTGGAAAAACCACTTTCGCTGGGCGCGGGACAAACACCATTGATCGGCATGCCCTGGGATAAGGACGCTGCGGAAGTCTTTTTCAAGTTGGAATACATTTCTCCCACCGGCTCGTTCAAGGATCGCGGCACGGAAGTGGAGGCGAATTATCTGGCTTCCATGGGCATTCGCGACGTGGTCGAGGATTCTTCAGGCAACGCGGGCGCTTCGCTGGCGGCTTACGCCGCCCGCACCGGACTGCATGCGGCCATTTTCGCACCGGACAGAGCCTCACCGGCCAAGCTGGCACAGATCGAAGTGTACGGCGCGGATCTGCGCCGCATCCCCGGCCCACGCGCTGAAGCCACGCGCGCGGCTCTGGCCGCAGTGGAAGCAGGCGCGGTATATGCCTCGCACGCTTACAATCCGGCCTACTTGCTGGGCCAGAAAACCTTTGCCTGGGAGTGCTGGGAGCAGCTGGGCGGTCACGCGCCGGACGCGCTGGTCATCTCGGTCGGGCAGGGCGGCCTGCTGCTGGGCGCCTGGCTGGGTTTTAAAGGGATGTTGAAAACCGGGCTGGTCAAGCGCATGCCGCGTTTATTCGCGGCCCAGCCGGAATTGCTGGCGCCCATCGCGCGCGCTTTCAACAGCGGCGCGGATGAGATCGAAGAAATCATACCGGTCGGCAAGAGCCTGGCCGAAGGGCTGGCCATTGTCAAACCGGTGCGCGGGCACCGCATCCTGCAAGCGTTGCGCGAGAGCGGCGGCGCGGGGCTGACCGTCAGCGAGGCGGAAATTCGCGCGGCTTATTATGACCTGGCCCGCCACGGGATGTTTGCCGAACCTTCCAGCGCGGCGGCCGCCGCGGTTCTGCCGCAGGTGCGCAAATTGGTGGGTGAAAAAGCCAAAATAATTGTCGCTTTAACCGGAAGCGGATTAAAATCTCCCATAGAAAATTGAGATCAAAATAATAACGGATACCCATGACAGATAATCACATAATTGCTTTTACGCGCGGCGTTCCGCCGATTGAGAGTTTCCCGATTAAACGATTGGAAGAATGCGCCCAGACTGTCCTGGAACGGGATGGAAATTGCCTGCTGCAGTACGGGCAGGCGGCCGGTTACGTGCCTTTGCGCGAATGGCTGGCTGCGCAGTATGCCGTGTCGAAAGGGCAGGTTATTGTCGGGCAGGGTTCGCTGCAGCTGTTGGATACACTGGTGCGTGTTTCCCTCCAGCCGCAGGACAGCGTTTTTCTGGAGCAGCCCACTTATGACCGCGTGCTGACCATCTTCCGCCGTTCCGGCACCCAATTGGAGGGCATTGACCTGCAAAACGGCCTGCTGGATGTGGCTCAATTGGAGGAGAAATTAAACGCAGGCATGCGGCCGCGTTACTTCTACCTGATTCCGGACTTTCAAAATCCCAGCGGCGCGGTCATGCCCCTGGAAGCGCGTCAAAAGTTGATTGAGTTATCCCAAACATATGGGTTCTACCTGATTGAGGATGGCCCCTACCGCGACCTGCGCTATCATGGCCAGGCACTGCCCGCGTTGTTCGAACTGGCGCCCGAGCGGGTGATATTCATGTCCTCTTACAGCAAACTGATCAGCCCCGGCCTGCGGGTGGGTTTTATGATTCTGCCGCCGGAATTGGCCGAGATGGTACGCAAGTTTGCCGAGGACACTTACATCAACGCCAGCTACCTTAACCAGGCCATTGCTTACGAGTTCATCCAGCGCGGATGGCTGGCGGAAAACCTGGGGCAATTGAAGGAACTCTACCGGCCGCGTCTGGATACTTTGTTATCCACGCTGGAAGCTGAATTCTCCGGCCGGGCGGAGTGGGTCAAACCCGAGGGCGGGTTTTTCGTCGGCCTCAACCTGGCCCAGGGCATCTGCGTTCCGGATCGGACTGCGCAGCAGAAAGCCGGTTTGGCGCTCAGCGACAGCCGCGGCTTCTTTATTGACGGAGGTGAGCAATTTGTGCGCCTGCCGTTCTGCGCGCTGACGCCGGAGCAGCTTGAAGAAGGTGTCCGGCGCCTGAGCCGCGCGATTTTCTCCTGACCGTTCCGGTTTTATTGGATCGGGACAGGTGTCAGCTTTTTATCCTTCAGCAGGTAAGCCTGGTCGCATAGGATGTTGATCTCGTCCAGTTTATTGCTGGTCAACAGGATGGCTGTGCCTTTATCTTTCAATTCAATTAAATATTCGTAAATACCTCTCCAACCGTCCTGATCGATGGAATCGGTGGGTTCGTCCAACAGCAGCAGGTCGGGTTTGTCCAGGATGGCCTGGGCGATGCCCAAGCGCTTCTGCATGCCGACCGAGAAGGTTCTGACCGGCTGATGGCTGTTTTCCGCCAACCCCACGATGGACAGGGCTTCCGCGACGGTTGCCGCATTGACTTTCCCGTTGATCTCCGCCAGCATGCGCAGGTTCTTTTCGGCGGACCAGTTGGGCACGAAGCCCGGCGCGTCGATCAGGGCGCCGGTGCGCGCCGGAAAATCCGCGTCGCGGCCGATGCGCTGGCCGAACACGCTGACCTGGCCGTTGGTTGGCTGCACCAGCCCGCAAATAATGCGCAGCAGCATGCTCTTGCCGGCGCCGTTCGGCCCGCTGATGCCGGTGATGCTGCCCTGCGGAATGGTGAGGTCGATGTCCTCGAAGATTGTGTGGCTGCGAAATACTTTCCCGATTGCGTTGAGTTCAACGGCTGATTGTTGATTATTCATTTATTCCTCCCGACGCGCGATGGCGTATAAATTTTGACGTTTATAGATGATCCGGCTGGTTACCAGGCACAATAGGATCCATACTGACCAGAATATCCAGGAATACACTTGCGGGATCACCCGCGTGGGCGCCCACAACGGCGTGAATTCAAGGTGGTTTTGCAGCATAAAGAAGGAGCTGATTCCTTCCCCACCGATTGGGCCGCCTTCGATCATGCCCAGGTTGCTGCACACAATCAGGATGATGCCGCCCAGGTAGCCAGGCCAGGCGCGCTGCGAGAGAAGGTCGACGATCAGGATGAGCAGACCAATCGCAAACCATCCGACGAACAAAAGGAGCAGGATGCTCCAAAAAGCCTGGGTTGGTGACCCGTTCAATGTGGCATATCCCAGGCTGATACCGCCATTAAGTTGACCGGCAGGGCTCCATTCCTTCGATAGCGGAAACTGGGTTAGGACAGGAAGGAAGAAACCGGCCATTAGCAGAACGGTATAGCCGACCGTCCCCATGAAAATGAAAATAATCTTCCCCAACCACCATTGACTGCGCGATCCCAACTGCAGCAAAACCTCTTGTTCGGAAAAGCGTTTCAACCCCAAACCGGATATCAGGTAGATATACAGGATGGAAATTACGTAATACACGATTTCCGGCTTACCAAAAGCCCATACGAAAGCTTCCAGGGCATTGGCTTGCGCGTTGCTGTCCCACGGTAGGTATGCCTGTAGTAGTTTCGCGGCCCAGTATCCCAGAACCAATCCCACCGGGATGGGCAGCAGCCAGCGCCAACGCAGCATATATAAATGAAATTGATATTTTAGATAGGCTCGAATTTTCATTGTTTTTTCCTTATTGAAGAATCTGGGTCTCTTTTTTCCCGAAGCTTCCTAGAGTTACAAAAAAGACCGCAACTATCAGGGTGAACTGCAGGATGGGTGAGAATAGGTTCCCTTCCGGAATAAGCAGCGCTCTCGTTGATATCATCCAATTCAAGTGGCGTGATGTCGGCAAAAAGTAGTACCCAAAGCTGTAGCACATGAAAGGCAGGCCCAGGGCGACCACGGAGTTTCTGGATAGGAATGAAAACCCCATACCCAGCAGGGCATAAGCTGCGCCGAATAAGCCGGGGAATAACAGGCAAAGCGCCGTGTAAACGCCAGCGGAGATATTGAGACTTAATCCGGGTTGAATCAGAGAACTGTTGAATATTTCGCTGAAATTGAAATAGTTCCCCGAAATTTGTACCGGCTCGGCTGGATAGATCAAATAACAGATCCCCAGCATCAGAATTGCCGGCAGCAGCACGGCCGCCGCGCCGGATAATGCTACGGCTAGTGTTTTCGCCCACAGGTAGCGTTTATAACCTGTGCGCGTCAATACGGATTCCAGCAGGTGTTGACGTTTATCCGTGCTGAGCGAATCGGCGAAGGGCAGCGCGGCTATCGCGGCGGCAAAAAAGCCATAATGGCCGGAGAAGAGGATCACCTGCCAGGCGGTTAATGCCCCAACCGGGGATTGGCTTTGCATAGGATTAGTCTGGAAATAGCCGTAGGCAAAACTGATGCCGGCCAGGATGAATCCAAGGATGAAGCGGGGATTGATAAACGCGCGCTTCAGCTCGGTGTGAAAGATGTTATTCATACAATTTATCCTTTTTACTGGTTATGACGCTTCGACTGTATGTATTGAACGAGGATGTCCGCAAGTTCATCCTCCTGATGGCCCAGGCGCTGCATTTCGCGCACGAAATTCTCCAGGAGATAACCTTCCAATTCGTTCTCCAGCTTTTGCAAGGTTGCGCTGTCCTGGGTGACAAAGGTGCCTTCTCCGCGCCGCGAGATGGCGATGCCGTCGCGGATCAATTCCATGTAAACCCGCTGGATGGTGTTGTGGTTGACCTTGAATTCCATGGCCATCTCCACGATCCCGGGCAGCTTGTCCCCCGGCCGGTAATCGCCGCGCAGGATGGCCGCGCAGATGCGCTGTTTGATCTGCAGGTAGATGGGCTGGTTTTCGTCAAATATGTGGTCCATAAGCTTTTCCGATTTCTATACGATTTGTTATTTAAATTCCCATTATATCGATTACCATACCGGGCGGTTCAATTGGCAGGAACACCCATCAGGTAAGCCACACCGCCGCTGGTATACGCCAGGAATTTACCATCCGGTGAGAAGAGGTACTCCTGCCCGTAGGAGGGTACCGGCTGGTCCCCGGCAACCAGCCCCACGAAATTGAGTTCTTTGCCGGAGAGCTCCCAGGCATGCAAGCCAAAGCCGTTGCCCGAGATGACCAGCTGTTGATTGGGGGAGACGGCCGGCAGGCTCAACCCGCCGTTTCCATAGGGTGAGCGGAAGGATGCGGCAATTGCCATACTGCCGTCTGCCTGCAGTTTCCCGACAACCCTGTCCGTGTCGGAATAACCCGAAAACATTTCTTTTCCACTGTCGAATTGTGTGATGGAAATTTTCGAACCGCCGATGTCCTTTCTTTCTCCGCTCTGCGTATTCCATCGGGCTTGTTCCTGAATAAAACCGACATAGGGGGAGGGATATTTCGAGATGCGGTAAACGACCGAAACATTGTCATTCAGGGTGTCCAGGAAATCCACCCGCCAATTCTCATCGCTGAGTTCGAGCGTTTCGAGCAGCTTTCCATCCGCTGTGTTCCAGCGCCGGATGGTGTTGTCATCAGCGCCGGAGACCAGCCAGCTTGAATCCGGTGAGAAAGCAATGTGGGTCACACGTCCCTGGTGGCCGGATAATGTCTTGAGCGGGCTGCCGGTTTGCGCGTCCCATAAGCGCACGCTGTTGTCATTTGAAGCGGTGGCGATCATTTTACCGTCCGGGGAGAAAGCCACTTTATTAACGACCTGGGTGTGCCCCGTCAATTCCAGATCAAACCGGCCATCTCCGGTGTAATAAATTGCCACTTTCCCGCTTTCATCACCGGCCAGAGCAATGCGGTTGCTGTCCGGAGAAAAGGCGATTCCTAAACTTTCACTTACGGCTGACGAACCACGAAAAATGAACTTTTCCTTGCCTGAGGGCAGCTCAAAAATATGAATGCTGCCGGATTGCCCATAAGTGGTTAAATTCTCGGAGGCAATTAATGTTTTTCCGTCCGGGCTTAACTGGACGGTCGCGACCATAGCGGAGATTTCATCCGATGTTATCCCACCTGTATTTCCGGTTAATGAATAAGCCGTCCAGGTGAATTGCCCCAGTTGCTTTTCCACGTTGCCGGTATCCGCAGCAATCATAACCACATACCCTGATTGCGTGCCCAGGTAAATAGTGTTGTAATACTGAGAGACTTCAAAGGAAGTGACCATGTCATATTGTTCCATTTCCTGACTGTATTCGAGGTCAGGTTTCCCGTTAAAGACCTCTCTACCATCCTGGATATCCCAAATCTGGATGGAATACCGGCCATCCTCGTCAGTGGTCATATTGCGCGTGGCGATGTAGCGGCCGCTGGGCGAGAATAACAACTCAGGCCAATCTGTTTTCGGTGCGGGTAATTCGCGTACCAGACTGAAATCGGAAGTGCTATAAATCGAGACCTGGCCGGATTGTTTCTCGTATACGGCTGTGAATTCCCCGTTGGGAGAAATTGCCATGGATGCGTTGGTGTTCAGGTCCATGCTGCGGGTGACTTTACCTGCGGCCAGGGAAGCGACGCAGAATTTCCGGACGTCCTTTTCGTTGTTTACGCCATATTTCTTTTCAAAAACCAGTTCTTTTCCATCCGGTGTGAAAGCGATGTCCCAAATGTTGGAGTTTGCGCATTCTCCCAAGTCTTGAATGGCCGTGCCTTTCTTTTCACCATCCGGCAGCGAATAGAGTTGGATTTGCCGGTCATAGGCAGGCAGCCCCATGAAATCGCCCAGCTTGCCGTTAGGGTAGTTGACCACGATGGCCAGCGTGGAACCGTCCGGGGAAATGGATAAGGCGGTTGGCTGCAGCCCAACAGGAATGAAACCGGCTTGCTCTCCGCTTTCCTTATCCAGCAGGGCTACCCCGGAAGAGGTGATGGCAGCCAGTAGATTTCCGTTGGGCTGTTGCTCCAGAGTGCCGGTATACGCTCCCTGTCCGAACCAGTGCAGCAGTTTCAAGTCCTGAATGTTCTCCGGTGTGATTTCCGCCAATGGGGTGGTTTCCGGTTCTGTCTGGGCCAGGATACTGCCGGTCGTGCTGAAGGTAAGTGCACATAAAGCGAGAATAATCAACCCATGAAAAATTGTTCCTTTTTTCTGTTTGTTCATATCGATCTCTCCGTTGCTTGACAAATGTCTGTTTTGTTCGTATTATTTAAACACAGTATACTAGTTAACTAGTATTATAGAGTTAACTAAGGGACTTGTCAAGTCCCATAACAAGGAGAACAAAATGAAAAACCCATTAAAGTACGCTGTTTTTCTTACTTTATTTCTCACAATACCTGCTTTGATTGTTGGGTGTCGGGAAGATCTTTGGTCGATCATTCTCGATACTAATCAGGTGGATTTTAGCCCGGTTGAGGCTGTCGATGGTTCGCAGCCGACCGTGAAGGTATATAACGACCCTGATGACCTCCTGCTCATGCTGCATGAAATGGAAAAAGTCCGCAATAGCCGCTGGCAATCCCAAACAGGCTGGTGGCAAGGACGGAAAACAATGATCTACCAATTGGGTGATTTACATGGGATCAACGCAGAATGGTGGTTCCATTTTGACGGGGTGCAGTCTTGCCCCGATTTACTGCAAACCATTTATGCGGAAGACGGACGACTGGTAGAATCCAACCTGCTGGTTCGCGCGAATAAGTTGCAGACAGCCGATAGCGCCGGGCAACTGCCCGATGAAGAGGGCCGGCCCAAACTGGTCAAACTGCCGGATCAAGCCTGCCCGGATCTGTTGAACCAAACGCTCGATCGGGTTGAAAATATGCTCGAAGGTCCGAACCTGGACATGCTCGAATCAACCGAAGCCATCATTCGAGAGGGCAGCCTTTTTATTACAGTGGTGCAGACTGGTCCCATTCATGAAATGGTGAACGTGGTAATCAATCTCGATAATGGTTTTATTATGGAGGAAACCGAGCAAATTTACAGCCTGGATGATAGCGGATTGTTGGGTGAAGTCACCTACCAATATCAATTTGACTATTTTGACCAGCTTCCCCCTGAAATCCGGGATCAATTTGAGCGTGCTTTAAATTCGTAACAATATAAAAAAGGCAGCTTTCAAAATTTGAATGCTGCCTTTTTTTATTATGACTTTAGTCAGTTGAACGAGCGAAGCGAGAGAAACAGAAAACCACCCGCTATGCGGGTGGAAAATAAGAGGTTAAACCACAAATCACCTAAATAGCTAGAATAGTGGATGTTCAGGCCACAAACATAGCAGAAGAAGGTGATTTGATGGTAAATACAACAAATAGTTTATCGCATACAAAGTGGATGTGTAAATATCATATCGTATTTACACCGAAGTACAGGCGAAAAATAATCTATAACGAGTACAAGGAAAGCATAGGGGAAATACTGAGGCAACTATGCGGATACAAGGGGGTAGAGGTGATCGAAGGGCATTTGATGGTCGATCATGTACATATGTTGGTAAGTATTCCGCCGAAGATAAGTGTGTCGAGTTTCATGGGATACCTGAAGGGGAAAAGTGCATTGATGATCTTCGACAAACACGCGAATTTGAAGTACAAATTTGGGAATCGGCATTTCTGGGCAGAAGGGTACTATGTGAGCACAGTAGGATTGAATGAAGCAACGATCAAGAAATATATCGAAGAGCAAGAGAAGCACGATATAGCGCTGGATAAATTGAGTGTGAGAGAATATGAAAACCCCTTCAAGGGGTAGCAGGTAATACGGAAGTCCCTTTAGGGACAAGCGAAAGAGGCAAAGGCAAAGTGGCTTGAACGAAAGTGAAAGCCAGCGTCTTGAGACGCTGGCCAGTATTAGAGGCTTATAGCCTCAGAACAAACCACCCGTTTGACGGGTGGTTTTGATTATCGTCTAATAGCGGTTGTTGTAATCGGAGTGACCGCCACCGCGGTTTCCGCCGCCGCCGCCACCACCGCGTCGATTGCCACCACCGCCACCACGGCGGTTTGCGTCAAACGGACGCCGGTTGTCTTCTTTGGGTTTGGCAACGTCCACTTTCAGCGGGCGATCCTTGAAGGAGTAGGACTCAAACGTTTTTAAAGCGTTTTGCATGCCTTCCTGGTTTTCCATTTCTACAAAGCCAAATCCTTTTGACTGACCGGAAAATTTATCCTTGATCAGGACAACCGATTTTACTTCTCCTGCTTCTGAGAATAGTGTTTTCAGCTCTTCCTCGGTTGCGTCGAAAGGCAGGTTGCCAACATACAATTTTGTTTCCATCTGAGTCCTCTTATCTTTTTAAATAAAATACCACCAGATCATTGGATCTGGCGGCTTGAAAACCATCTATCGATCGAAATCTGTACATGCATTATATCATTTCATTGGAAGGGTAAAAGTAAAGATACTGCCCAGGTTTTTCCCGGCGCTTTCAGCCCAAATCTTTCCGCCGTGAGCTTCCACCAGCGATTTGGCAATGGTCAAGCCGATACCGCTACCGCCGCCTTTGCTGCGCGACCGGGATTTATCCGCGCGGTAAAAACGCTCGAAGATATGCGCCAGATGCTCTTCGGAAATTCCGATGCCGCTGTCTTTCACACTGAAGCGTATCTGGTTACCGTCTTTCACAACCGTAACCAGGACCTGCCCGTCGGGAGGAGTAAACTGCAAGGCATTCCCCAACAGGTTATGCAGCACCTGCTGGATGCGGTCGCTGTCCACAAAAAGTTTTGGCAGCCCGGCTTCGACTTGGCTCTTCAACTCCACGCCTTTCATGGCGAAGGTGTTTTCCAGGGGAGTGATGGCGGCTTTCACCAGGTCGGCAGCATTAACCGAACGCTTTTCCAGCGGATAGGTTTGCCCATCCACGCGGTTGAGTTCCTGCAGATCCTCCACCAGGCGCTGCAGGCGGTCCGCTTCGCGATAGATTTGCTGATAGGTGCTTTGTTCGGCCGGCAGTACGCCGTCCATCAGTCCTTCCATGGAACCTTTAATAGCGGTCAGGGGAGTGCGCAGTTCATGGCTGATATCGCCCAACAACTGACGCCGCATTGTCTCCGTGCCTTCCAATTTCTCGGCCATCTGGTTGAAGCTGTGAGCCAACTGGCCCAGCTCATCCTGTGAAATCTCATTCTCGGTGATGCGGTGGCTGTATTCGCCGGCTGCGATTTGTTGGCTGGCATTGGTGAGCCTTTGGATAGGGCGGGTGATGCGGCGGCTGATGATCAGAGCTGCCACACCGGCAATGACGAATGCCGTCAGGGCTGAGATCCACAGGGTCTCATTGACGGCCGCGCGAAAGCTGGTGTACAGATTGACCCCACGAGAATTGCTGTTCGCGCCGGCGCCGCTGCCGCCGCCGGTACCGGCACCCATCATGCTCTGCATGTTTTCACTCATGCGGCCCAGGTGGCGGTCAAATGCAGCCTGGATGGACAGGTTCATGGCCAGCGCGTGGATAGCGCCCGCGATTAATATGACCACCAGAAAAGCTGCCAAGATCTTGTAGATCCAGTGGCTACGCAGCGTTTGCGCTAAAGAGGGTTTAGCGGTCTTCAAAACGATACCCAGCCCCGCGTACGGTTTCAATATAGTCACTGCCGACCTTTTGGCGCAGGTGGCCGATGTGCACGTCCACCACGCGCAGGTCGCCGAAATAATCGTAGCCCCAGGCTTTTTCCAGCAGCTGCTCGCGCGAGAGGACCATGCCGTGGTGTTCAGCCAGGATACTCAGCAGATCGAACTCCAGCGATGTCAGTTCAACTTCGCTGTCATCTATCCATACCCGCCGGCTGCCGCTGTCGATGCGCACGTGCGCTGAGGTGAGTACTTTACGCTCACCTTCGACCGGGCTTTTCTGCAAGCGGCGCAGGGCAGCCTTGATGCGCGCCATCAATTCGCGCGGGCTGAAGGGTTTGGTCAGGTAATCATCCGCACCAATGGAAAGTCCGACCACTTTATCCACTTCTTCCGATTTGGCGGTCAGCATGATCACATAGACGTCCGATTCGCGCCGGATCTGGCTGAGTACTTCAATGCCGTCCATGCCTGGCAGCATGATATCCAGCACCACCAGGTCAGGTTTGAAGGCACGGAATGCCTTCAGGCCGGAAGGGCCGTCTTCGGCGGTGTTGTACTCATATCCTTCAGCGCGCAGGTAAGCGGTGACCACATTTAGAATGGACGGTTCGTCATCAATGACCAGAATTTTAGATTTTCCCATGGGCTTTTCCTAAAAAAATTAGAGGAGGAAGATTTCTTCCTCCTCTATAGTATAAATCGATTCTCTTGCGGTTTATTCCGCTTCTTCCAGTTCCCATTCCTCGATGAACTGGCCGTGCCAGGTGTGCAGCCAGACTTGGCCGGTGCTGCCATTGACGCTCAACATGCCGGTCATCTGTCCGTCTTCCGTGTAGTCGAAAGTGTAATACCCGTAGAAAGCGGTACCGGGAAGGTGTACGCTTGCGCCGCTCATGTTCGCTGCCAAATATTCATTGGCAAGGTCGGCCGCATCATCCATGCTGACGGCCATATCCGCGGTTGCGTTCAGGTCGCTTTGTGCAAAATTACCGCCGCAGGTGCCGCCGCTGCCGAAGTTGCAGCCGCCGGCTCTGTTTCCCATCATGCCGTATTTCAGATTCCACATGCGGTTGGGGCCGTATTCGGGGTAAACGTTCAGTGTATCCGGGTCGACCAGCAATTCCATGGCGCCCACACCGGTGCTCTTTTCAACCACGATGGCGTAAGCATTCTGGTTAAAGAGCATTACTTCTTCAATTTCCAGGTCAGCGTTGCCCAATGTGTCCAGGTAATCCTGCACGGCGTTGCGCGCGCTTTCCACAGTGAGTGCAGCAGCATTGCTGGGGGAAGCAGAGTAGCCGAAGCCGCCCATCATGCCATTGCCTCCCATCATACCGAATCCCGTACCAAAATTACCGTTACCGCGGCTGCCGCGAAAACCACCCATCATCCCGCCAAAACCGCGGTTGAAAAAGGGCATGTTGAAACCATTGTTGGCGTTATAACCGTACCCATATTCAACCTGCGGATTTTGGCGCTGTCCGAAGAAAAATCCGGCAAAGATTAAGGCGGCGGCGATCAGCAGCCCTGCCAGGACGAATAAGACGATTTTTAAAGTTTGATTCATTATTTCACCTCTTCTTTTATATTTAGACTATAAAGGTCTAATATGAAGTATTTCTGTTGGAATTGTGAAGATTGTGTAAAGTTATTGGTAAATCCAAAACCGTGTTCTTCGTATTGTGCTGGGAGTGGCATCCCGTAAAATTAATCCTTGTATTTTGGTATAAATTTGGCGCATACTGAAGGTGAGGTGAATGGTATGAACGGAATGGAAAAAGTGAATAAGCAACCTTTGGAATGGCTGTTGGAGGAAGACCCGCTGAATCCGGGTGTGCGTTACCTGGCTTTGAAAGATTTGGAAGACAGGGCGGTGAATGACCCATTGGTGATTTCAGCTCATCAGGCTGCTTTAACCAGCGGCCAGATTCCGGCTATTTTAGCGCAACAGGATGCCCAGGGATTCTGGGTTGAACCCGGTCCGGGGTATCTGCCTAAATATCGTTCCATTGTGTGGCAAGTCATCTTTTTAGCTCAATTGGGTGCGGATGTTCGCGAAGAGCGCGTATATAAAGCTTGTGATTACCTGTTGTCGCATGCCATCGGCAAGTTCGAAGGTTTTAGCATGACTGCCACGCCCAGCGGGGCCATCAACTGCCTGCAGGGCAATCTGGGTGCTGCGCTGTTGACCCTGGGCATGGGCGCGGATGAACGCCTGCGGCATGCGCTGGAATGGATGGCATGCAGCGTGACCGGCGAACCCTATCAGGATTCGGATGGCCGGAGTGCACCCATTCATTATTACCGCAGCGGTATCAGCGGCCCGGGTTTCCTGTGCTCGGCTAATGACCATCAGCCTTGCGCCTGGGGAGCCGTCAAGGTGGGGCTGGCGTTAGCCAAAGTTCCGGCTGACCAGCGAACGCCGGCCATGCGGAAAGCGGTCCAAATGTGCGTGGATTTCCTGCTCAGCACCGATCCGGCCGGCGCGGATTATCCGCATCCCTACGCGCCCAAAACCAGCACGTCCTGGTTTAAATTTGGCTTCCCTGTTTTTTACATCACGGATGTCCTGCAGATTCTGGAAGCGCTGTTGGGATTGGGGCTGGCGGGTGACGAGCGGCTGCTTGCGGCAATTAAGCTCCTGGAAAGCAAACAGGATACACACGGCCGCTGGATCATGGAATATACATACAATGGCAAGACCTGGGTGGACATCGAGGAAAAGAAACAACCCAGTAAATGGGTCACCCTGCGGGCGCTGCGTGTGTTGAAGCAATATTATCGTTTGTAAAGTCAATCATAGGGGGAATCGAAATATAAAATCGCGAAACTTTCTTAAGGATGGCGATTTGAGTTTTCCGTGAGCAGAGCCTCTGCGGAGAAATCTTACGTTAAATTAATGAATCTCTGGAAGAAAATATATACTAATAGGGCAAACTTTATCTTAATAAAGTTACAGGAGGCTTTTAATAAAATGGAAAATCAAGTTGAAGAAAAGAAAGAGTTTGCATTACCCCGTTTGAACGAACCTGCGCCGTATTTTGAGGCGCCTACCAGCCACGGTGTCAAGAAATTGACCGATTATAAAGGCAAGTGGTTGGTCCTGTTTTCCCACCCGTCCGATTTTACCCCGGTCTGCACCACGGAATTTATCGCTTTTTCCCAACATTATCCCGAATTTCAGAAATTGAACACGGAATTATTGGGCTTGTCGATTGACAGTGTGTTTTCTCATATCGCCTGGGTGCGGACGATTAAGGAAAAGTTCGGAGTAGAGGTACCTTTCCCCATCATTGCCGATATTTCCATGGATGTAGCGCATAAATACGGCATGCTCATGCCCAATGCCAGCACCACACAGGCGGTGCGCGCGGTGTTTATCATCGATGATAAAGGCATTTTACGGGCTATGGTTTATTATCCGTTGGATAACGGACGTTCCATTCCCGAATTCCTGCGCATCATTGAGGCAATGCAGACCACCGACAAGCATAAAGTTGCCACACCTGAAGGCTGGCAGCCCGGCGATAAAGTGATCGTTCCCCCGCCCGGGACGGCCGCCGATGCGGAAAAGCGCATGAATGAGGGCTATGAATGCACGGATTGGTTCTTCTGCAAGAAAGAACTTAAGAAATAGATAAATTGAACAAGGTACTCCCGTAACTTCGGGAGTACCTTTTCGTTTTAATTATCTATATAATTGAAATAGGAGAAAAATTTAAATGAAAATTGCTATTGTTACCGACAGTACCGCCGACCTCCCCAAGCAAGTTGTGCAGCAGCATGACATTGGCGTAGTACCGCTTTACATCAATATCGGTGAAAATAGCTATCTGGATGGTGTGGATATGACCCGTGAAGCGTTTTACCTGGGTCTGCCGCATTTTAAACATCACCCCACGACGGCTGTTCCGGGAATCGATGCTTTTTTAAAAGCATTTAATCACGCGCTGGAAACCGGCGCGGATGCCGTCATTTCTCTGCATATCTCCAAAACGCTCAGCAACACAGTGGACGTGGCTCGTCTGGCTGCTGAAAGGATTAAGGAAATTCCCGTGCATGTTTTGGATACCGGCAACCTTTCATTGGGTGTGGGGCTGCTGGCGCGCCGGGCGGCCTTGATGGCGGAAGCCGGCGAGAAAGTGAAAACGATCCTGGCGGAAATCAGCGATAAAGCGCAGCGGACATATACCTTCGCGGTGCTTTCTACCTTGGAGTTCCTGCGGCGCAGCGGCCGGCTTTCCAACCTGCAATTCGGTTTGGGCAGTTTGCTGATCCTGAAACCGATCATCAAAATGAATAATGGCGTGACCGATCTGGAGAAGACGCGCACGATTACCGGTTCACATCGGCGCTTGATGGAGTTGGTGGAGGAGAAAGGGAAGTTGGAAGAGTTGGCCTTTGTACATACCCACGCTCCTGAAAAAATCGCCCGCTTGCAGGAAGAAGCTGCCTATTTAGTACCGCAAGGTTTACCGGCCATGGTTGGTGAAGTGACCCCGGTGATAGGATCACACATCGGACCGGGCGCGGTCGGTTTTTCTTTTATTCAGGCAGTGTAAATTGGAGGTGAAATCTATGCGAGTTGCGAAATGGATCGCTTTGCTGGGAGCACTTGCGCAAGGCGGTATCTTGATCTATGGGTTTACTCAGGGCGATTTCGCTGCCGCAGGAAGCTTTTTCTTTCGTGATCCCTGGGGAATCGTATCGCTGGTGGATGTCTATGTCGGATTCATTTTCTTCTGTGCCTGGGTGGTATACCGTGAAAAGGATTGGTGGGTTGCTCTGCTGTGGAGTGCGGCCATCATGATCCTGGGTAATTTTCCCGCTGGTATTTACGCATACCTGGCGTTACAGCAAAGCGAGAACAATTGGCAAAAGTTCTGGATGGGACATCATTATATTGAGAAAGGAAAATAACCGATGAAAAATGGAAGATGGCCGATTATCCTAAATTTCCTCACCCTGGCTGCGGTTTTGGTGATGAATACGCTAGCTGTCAGTTTGCCGCTGAACGGCCTGACCACCAAACAAATTTCCGACAGTTTCGATATTTATTTCGTCCCCGCGGGTTATGTTTTTATGATTTGGGGGTTAATTTATGCCGAGTTGATTGTATTTGTAATTTATCGAGCTTTACCCGGGCAGCGGGATAACCAGGATTTAGCCAAAGTAGATAGATGGTTTGTACTCAGCAATATTGCCAATGCGCTTTGGCTGGTCTGTTTCCACTATCGACAATTTGTTTTAGCCTTGGTATTAATCGTAGTACTGCTTGTTTCCTTGATTATCATCTTTCTCCAATTACGCATTGGGAAACGGCGCAGAGATATTGCCTGGAAATGGATTGTGGAAATTCCTTTCAGTGTCTATTTAGGCTGGGTGAGTGTGGCGACTATTGCCAATACCACGCAAGTATTGGATTTCATTAACTGGAACAGGTTTGGGATCGCGCCGGAGATTTGGTTCATTATCACCGTGTTGTTGATTGTTGGGATTTCGGCACTGATGAGTTTTACCCGCCGTGCTTTTGAATTTAACCTGGTCTTGATTTGGGCATTGGTAGGTATCGCCTTGAAATTTCCTCAAGTACCCTTGGTGAATTATTCCGCTTGGGGCGGGGCAATCTTAATTGCCTTTCTTGGAATGGTTGCGCTGGCAGTCCCGATCAACATAGAAAACCAGGGCTGACCTTTGGCAGGTAGGAAATATAAAGCGCGGAGTTAACTCCGCGCTTTTTTTTCATATCTGTTTAACTTCGGCAATCTCACCTCTCAATAACAGTTTTGGAGAGATGCCTCAACTCAATTCTTATCTAGACCAGGCGCCAGGGTTGTTCCAGATAGAGCGCCAGGTGCTGCATGAAACGCGCGGCTTCCGCGCCGTCCGTGATGCGGTGGTCGGCCGACAGCGTGGCTTTCATGCGCCAGCCAGTTTTTAACGCGCCGTCTTCAACCACCGGCACTTGCTGGGCGCTGCCCACAGCCAGGATGGCTGCTTCGGGCGGGTTGACGATGGCGGAGAATTCCTCTATGCCGTACATGCCCAGGTTGCTGATGGTAAAGGTTGAGCCTTCAATGTCCTCGTTGCGCAGCTTGCCGTCGCGGGCGCGCTGCGAAAGCTGGCCGGTCTCCCAGCCGATCTGGTCGAGGTCTTTTTGGTCGGCGTTCTTGACCACCACGGTCAGCAGGCCGTTATCCAGCGCCACGGCCACACCCACGTTGATGTTGCCGTGCTGGATGATCTCCTGCTCGCTGATGGAGGCGTTGATGTTGGGGAACTGCCGCAGGGCCAGGGCGATCGCGCGCACGACGAAGTCGTTCACCGATACCTTGTTGCCTTTGTCGCGTCCCTCGTTCATCTGCTTGCGCATCTGCATCAGGCTGCCCACATCATAGCTGCGGGTGAGGAAGAAATGCGGGATATTCTGGTTGGATTCCTGCATGCGCTTGCCAATGGCGCCGCGCAGGCGGCTGATCGAAATGCGCGTATCCTGTCCGGGTATGATCTGCGCCTGTGCGGGCGCCGGCATACCGGGCGCCGGGCTGCTTTGCACGGCCTGGCTAGCCGAACCGGACTGCAGGGCAGCTTCCACGTCACGCTTGACAATGCGCCCGCCCGGGCCGCTGCCATTGAGGGCAGCCAGGTTGACGGCTTTATCAGCGGCGATGGCTTTGGCCACTGGCGAAGCTTTAATGAACCCGCTCTCCTGACTCACGCTGGCGCTTGCCGCTGTGCTGCCAGGCGCCGGTGCGGATGGGATGGGCTGGCTTTCCTGCGGTTGGGCTGCCTTGGCAGCCGGCAGGGCTTTGCCGCCCAGCAATTGCTCCAAGTCGACCTGCTCACCCTCCGTGGCGATCACTGCGATGGGTGAGGCGATCGGCACGGTTGTGTTGGCTTCCACCAGGTGTTTGAGCACAACGCCGCTGGCGGAGGATTCCACCTGCAGCGTGGCCTTGTCGGTCTCGATGTCGGCCAGCATGTCGCCTTTTTCAATCTTCTCGCCCTCGTCTTTGAGCCATTTGACCAGGGTGCCTTCGGCCATGTCAAAGCCTAATTTGGGCATTTCGATGATTTCAGCCATTATCTCATCACCTCCTTTACTGCTTTGATGATGTCTTCCACCTGAGGCAGCGCCAGCTGTTCCAGATGACGGTTATAAGGCAGGGGAACTTCCTTTTGCGCGACGCGCTGAATGGGCGCGTCGACGTAATCGAAAGCTTCCTCATATATACGAGCGGTTACTTCGGCGCCCACGCCGAACGATTTCCAACCTTCCTCCGCGATTACCGCGCGGTTGGTGTGCTTGAAGGACTCGATCACTGGACCCATGTCCAGCGGCCGCAGGCTGCGCAGGTCGACAATCTCAACGTCGATGCCTTCTTTGGCCAATTCATCAGCCGCTTTCATGGAATAGGGCACCATCTTGGAGTAGGTCACCAGGGTGACGTCCTTGCCTTCACGCTGCACTTTGGATTTGCCGATCGGGGTGGTGTAATCACCGTCCGGCACCTCGCCGCGCTGTTGGTAAACAGTCGCGTTTTCGATATAAAGGATCGGGTCGTCCGAGCGGATGGCGGCCTTCAACAGGCCTTTGGCGTCTTCCGGCGTTCCCGGAGCGACTACCTTCAGCCCCGGAAAATGCGCGAAGAGCGCGTCGGGGGTTTGCGAGTGTGTGGCGGCCAACTGCCGTCCACCGCCGCCCGGGGCGCGGATGACCAGCGGCACTTTCATCTGGCCGCCGAACATGTAATGGATCTTGGCGGCCTGGTTCACGATGTGGTCCATGGCGGAGAAGGCGAAGTTCATGGTCATTAATTCGGCTACCGGCCGCATGCCCGCCATGGCCGCGCCGATGGCCGAGCCGATAATGGCGGCTTCGGCGATGGGGGTGTCGCGCACCCGTTCCGCGCCGAAATGATCCAAAAAGCCTTTGGTGACGGCATAAGTGCCGCCCCAAACGCCGACTTCTTCACCCATGATAAATACTTTGGGGTCTCGTTCCATTTCTTCCCAGAGTGCCTGGGAAATGGCTTCACGCATGGTAATGATTGCCATTATGCACCTCCCTCAAGGTCTTCCACGTAAATATTGTCGAACAGCGTATCGTCTGCCGGTTCGGGGCTTTCCTCCGCGAACTTGACCGCTTCTTCGATCTGTTTATCCGCTTTCTTTTGGAGCTCGGTCAGCTCTTTTTCCGAAGCGATCTTTTGTTCGGTCAGGAATTTATGGTACCGGTCGATGGGGCCGTTCTCGATGAACTTCTTGACCTCTTCTTTGGTGCGGTAGCGTTCCGGGTCGCCCATAGAGTGGCCACGGAAGCGGTAGGTCAGCACTTCCAAAAACTGCGGGCCGCTGCCTTTGCGGATTTCCGCCAAACGGTCTGCAACCATGTTCTTGACGGCCATCACGTCCATGCCGTCCACGTCGTAAGCCGGCATGCCGTAGCCGCAGGCTTTCTGGATGATTTCCGACACAGCCGAGGCCTTGGAGGGAGGCGTGCCCATACCGTAATGGTTGTTCTCACACACCCACAAGACCGGTAGTTCCCAGGCTTTGGCCAGGTTTACCCCTTCGTGAAAATAGCCGATGTTGGTGGCGCCTTCGCCGAACATGCAAATGGTCACGCCGTCGCGTTTTTCCATTTTATCCGCCAGGGCTAACCCGGCCGCGATGGGGATGTGCGCGCCTACAATGGCGTGGCCGCCCCAAAAATTCTTGCTGACGTCCGCCATGTGCATAGATCCGCCTCTGCCTTTCGAGACGCCCGTTTCTTTGCCGAGCAGCTCGGCCATAATCAGGTTAACCGGCAGGCCGGCGTTAAGTGCCACGCCGTGGTCGCGGTACGCGGTAATCACGCGGTCCTGTTCCTGACGGGCAGCCAAAATGCCGGTGCTGACGGCTTCCTGGCCGATATACAGGTGCAAAAAACCGCCGATGTCACCTTTCTGGTAGAGTTCTGCTGCTGTCTCTTCCAGGCGGCGGATTAAAACCATCTGGTGATACAGTTCCAAATAATCCTGTTTTTCCATTCGTAATCCTCCTGGATAATATTTATCAATTAATTCATAAAAATCTGAGTTGATTATAACCACTCAGGTTTTATTTAATATTAGAGGATGATTAATCCTGCGAATCGCAGGTTATTTCAATTCGGAAGTGCAGGCCGGGCAGCGTGTGGCTTTGATGGAGATGGAAGAATAGCAGTAGGGGCATTCTTTTGTGCTGGGTTCTTTGGATGTTTCCGCGGGTTTTTCCAGCTTGTTGATTTGTCTGACCAGCAGGAAGATCACAAACGCAATGATGACAAAATCGATCAAGGTGTTGATGAACAAGCCGTAATTCAGTGTTACCGCCCCGGCTTCCTGCGCCTGCGCCAATGAATCGTAATAGCCGCCGCTCAGGTTGATGTAGAGATTGCTGAAATCGACTTTCCCCAGCAGCAGCCCAAAGGGTGGCATGAGGATATCGTTCACGAACGAGGTCACAATTTTTCCAAACGCGCCGCCGATGATTACGCCGATGGCCAGGTCAATCACATTCCCCCGCACGGCAAATTTTTTGAATTCTTTTAACAATCCTAACTCCTTTTTCCCTGTTTATCTTCTGTCATACACGCCGAAGGTTTGGCATTCTTCCAGGATATGTCCTTGCATAGCTTCCAATAGCGCGGCTTTGGTCATACCGGTCTGTTTTTCCAGCATGCAGTCGAGGGCATAGAGTTTGAAGAAATAGCGGTGCTGTCTGTCCGGAGGGCAGGGACCGGAGTAGCCGATTTCACCGGAAGTGTTTTTTCCCTGAATTGCGCCGTTGGGCAGAACCGCGGCGATGGGTTGTCCCTCAGCCAGTTCTCCCTGTTCAGCCGGCAGGTTGTACATGACCCAATGGACCCAGGTGCCCCTGGGCGCGTCCGGGTCGACCATGATCAACGCCAGACTTTTTGCGTTATCCGGAACATCCTGCCACTTCAGGGGAATGGATGTATCCTCTCCATCACAGGTGTACTTGGGTGGAATAGGCGTGCCATCATTGAATGCGGTGCTGGTGATCTTCATCGCTTCCTCCTTATATTTCGTATCAAATTAAGATTACCCGAGGAATAAAATTTGTCAAATTGGAAGTTTATAATTTTTGAAAAACGCGTATAGCATTTCGCCCCGCTTCTTTAGCTGCATACATGGCTGTATCGGCTTCGTCAATAATTCTCTCCAATGACGGTGGTTTTTCTTTATAAACGGATATTCCAAAACATGCAGTAATGTGGAATTGATTTTCATCTACTATTATGGCTTGGTTTTCAAGTACACTCCGAATCCGTTCTATAGCGGCGTAAGCATTCTCAATATCTGTCTCCGGCATGATAATAACGCATTCATCCCCACCATAACGCCCGACAATATCGATGTTACGAACATTTTCTCGAAATAGGCGCGAGATTTCTTTTAAGACCTTATCACCAATGAGGTGATTGTAGTTATCGTTAATTTCTTTGTAATTATCCAAATCTACCATTGCCACTGCTATCGAGCGATCCAGCCGATTCGCTCTGGCCAATTCATATTCCCCAGTTTCGTATAATGCCCTCCGATTGAGAAGTCCGGTTACTTCATCATAACGGGCCATTCTCTGCATTTGCTCAAACAGCGTGGCATTATCAATGGATATGGAGGCATGCTGAGCAAAAATATCTAATAAATGCTGATCATTTTTTGTAAAGTTGAGCGCCTTGTTGTACTGGAATATGACCAGACACCCTAAGATTCGTTCTCCGATAAACAAGGGCGTTGCGATGGTTGAATGAATTTCTAAACCATTCTCATTCGGAAGGCAGAATTTCCAATTGGAGTAATTGTGGATGAATAGGGTCTTTTTAAATTGAATAGCTCTTCCCGATACCCCTTGTCCCCATTTTACTGAAGTTGGAGTAAATGATTTCTTTATGTTAAGTGAATTGGTGAAATCTAATTCACGTGAACTTTCATTGAAAGTATAGAATACTCCGGCCTCTCCTTTAATAAGCTTGATGGCATGTTCCAGGATAGTCTCTTGCAGCTTTTTTAACACCAATTCCGAGGAAATATCGGCGATGGTTGATCTCAGATCGCGTAATTCTCTGGATATTTCCTGCGATTCCTCCAAAGAAAGAATCTTTATTATCGATAGCGTTACCTGACTGCCTGCTTGCCGGCAAATATTCAACTCCAGGTTGTTATAGTAACGGGTTTTTGTGTCAGCCAGTATGATCCAACCCATGTGTTGCTTTTTTCCCTTAAGCGGAACAATGATGACTGATTCACCCAACCAATTCAACTCGGGTCTTTTTTTGAACTCCCTCTTTTCTGTTTCGTCAAAAATCAATATATCTTTTTGATTTTGTTTTTTCAAGTATTGGATGGTTGCATCGATATCAGGGCCATTCGGAAATTTTTTCCCGGATTCAAAAATATCACAAGTTCTCGTATCTTTTAATAGCACCAGAAAAGCCCGATCGGAATCAATTAAAGATTTCAGGTGACGGGATAATGCGCGCATGGATGCGTCACAGTTATCTTTGGCGATACTGGTTTTTGTAATTTGGTTAAGGCGAAATTGGAATTGTTGGCTTTGCTGGAGTTGCTTTTCGTTTTGTCTTCGGTCAATGGCGTTGGTGAGGATGTTTGCGATAATCTCGAGAATGTTGGCGGTTTGTTCATCCCACGTATGAAAATGAGTGAATGTCTCAAAAAAGATCATCCCGCTAAAACCATCCGAGAATTTTAGCGGTATACAGATTGCGGATAAGATGTGATTGGCCACGCAAAAAGCTTTTTCAGCATCCGCGGAATTGGGGAGGTCTTTAAAATCGGAAAATATAATATTTACCTTTTCTCGAAATTTCCGCCTGCCCCAGGAAAAGGATTTGATTAATTGGGTATCGATCTTCTTTTTTAAAGAATATTTGTCCTCTACTTGCCAGTCATAAATTTCGCTGGGAATTTGGTGGCCTTTATTATCAAATATAAGGACCTGACCTGCCTCCGCTCCAATCTGTGTACCGGTTGTCTCCAATACCAATTGGATAGCTTTGTCTATCTGTGTAATAGGCAGATTAATAAATTTCGTTGAAATATCAACAATAAAACTTTCGTACTCAAGGTTTTGCTTAAGCTGATGCTGCGCATTAAGCAAATGGTGGAGTGTCTGGTTAATTTCTAGGGATAATTTTGAGAGTTCATCATTTCCGGGCAATTCTGTGGACAAACTCTCTTTAGGGTCTGAACGGAAAACGCCGATAGTTTCGATTAACGTTGCCAGGCGGGATAATAGACTCCGATCGAGCATTGTGAGGATTATTCCGCCGGTGCTGAGACTGGTCAGGATTATCGCAAATATCATGTTTCGAATACTGGCTAAACCCTGTTGATAAATTGAACGATTTTTCCTCAGTTCGATGATGAATACCGGATTCCCTTTGAAGTCTTTTATTAAAGAATAGATTTCCATCTCTTGATTGTTCGAGGTATGCAGGAAAAATTCATTCTCTTGAGCATCATCAAGGTAAATCAGTTGACTGTTGCTCGGAATCAGCTCCGGGTTATAGGGCAGCAATAAAAAAGTTGCGTCGGTTATGCTCGCGATTTGATTATATAAATCTCCCTGAATAAATTTACCGAAGACTAGAGTTCCACGGCTGGGCCCTGTATCCTGACTGGTCAGGATGGGAGAAAAACTGAGCATCACCGGAATATTATTGCTGATTAAAAAGCTGTTTTCAGGTGTTTGACCATTGAGATGGACTAAATCTGGATTTATCCGCAGGTAGTCCTTTATGTCCTCAGGAACGGCAATGACCTGCTTATCTTCCAGATCGTATGCTTTCTGGTAAATGATATTGCCTTCAGTATCCAGAAAGAGAATTATATTGATACCTAATCCTTCAAAGGTCCCGTTGACCAAATTTGAATCCAGGTAATCCTGATTTCCGTCCAGCATGAATTGGTAGGTATCATCCCAGGCAGACCAATCATTGGTAAGGGCGGCAAGATTCCCTTCTTTGTTGTTTATCGTAGAGACAATATGGCTTACATCTGATCGGATTTCATCAAGCTCTAGCTCTCGATAACTATTTATAAAGACTGTTTTTGCTAATACACCGAAGACAACCATGATGAACATGGTAGCCATGAGGATGCTTAAAAAAGTTTTCTTCCGTAAGGTCATTGGAAAAAGAAAATTTACTCGGTGTGATTGATTAATTCACTCTTGATTAGAGAGAGGAATACATCAACTACTTTTGGATCAAACTGGGTGCCGCTTTGTTCACGAATATACTCCAAGGCTTTTTTTGATGTCCAGGCTTTTCGGTAGGGACGATCGGATGTCAGCGCATCCCAAACGTCGACGACTGCGAATATTCTGGCTGGTAAAGGTATTTGCTCTCCTTTAAGGCCCAGCGGGTAACCCAATCCGTTCCATTTCTCATGATGGTGATACGGAATTTCCAATGCTGACCTTAAGTGCGTAATGGGGAAGAGGAGATCATGAGCATAAACAGGATGGCGTTTCATCACTTCCCATTCGTCATCTGATAGGGGACCGGGTTTCAACAAGATGGAATCCGGAATGCCCATTTTGCCGATATCGTGCAGCAAAGCGCCGCGGCGGATATGGGTTAAATCTTCATTATCAATACCCATAGATTGGGCAATTCGCAGGGTCATATCCACTACTCGCTGGGTATGACCCTCAGTTTCTTTATCGCGCAAGTCGAGTGCTTTGGACCAGCCTTCCAGGGTTGTATCATAGGCCAGGGATAATTCCACATTGGTGCGGTGAAGATCTTCCAACAAGCTGGTGTTGTCGATGGCAATGGCTGCCTGACCGGCCAGCGTTTCCAGGAAGTTGAACCATTCCTGATCGGGGTTCAGAGGAGTGCGGTTGAACAGATCCAAAACCCCTTTTATTTGGCCCTTGGCGACCAGGGGAACGCTGTAGTAACTGGCGAAACCTTCCTCTTGCATCAGGTTGGTATAGGCCAGATCGTCTTCCAATTCATTTAAATTCAACGCTTGCACCAAATGCCGTTCCATGGCTGCTTGTCCGGAGATACCTTCCCCCATGCGCAGGTGATATTGTTCAATGATGTGGGTGTGGAACCCTCGGCTGGCGGTGTACTCCAGAATTTGCGATCGGGGGTTGAGCAGCAGCACGGCGGCAGCGTCCACGCTCAGCTTCTCCACCACCTGGTCCAACAAGATATTTAGTGTGACACGTAAATCGAGGCTGGAGTTGATTACCAAATCGATATCGTGCAGTGCTGCCAATCTTTCGATCTGGCTGTGGGTTTGTTCAAGCAAGCGGGCGTTATCCAAAGCGATGGCAGCTTGCGCAGCGATGGATTCCAATAATCTGCGGTGATTTTCGTTGAAAACACCCGATTCAAAAGCTTCAACGCTGATAGCGCCGATGACGTAACCGCGCGTTATTAGCGGTACTCCCAGCCAGGAATGAATCTTCTTCTCTTCGCTTATTTGCGTACTTTGAGGGATTTTCTCTTTTACCAGGTCACGGCTTAGGAGCGGCTTTTGTTCCAGAACCACCTTTCTGTAAAGAATGCTGTCTTCCTGGTTGAATTTTCTGCCGATAAATTCCTGGATTAATCTATCGTTCTCTTTCAGATATGCTATTTCAAAGGTTTCTGCTAATTGATCGTAACGAACCAATGAAAAAACATCCAAAGGAAATAATTCTTTCACTTCCTGATACAGTTTTTGATAAAGTGTATCCGTCTCCAATTCACTGCTGGTGGCCAATGCGGTGTCATAAAGCGCCGTAATTTCTTTGGTATGCTGTTTTTCTGCTTCGAATAACTGGATTTTTTCAATTGCAATTGCCAGTTGATTGGAGAGGGTAGTTAATAGTTTCCGATCCGCATCCGTATAATAATTCGGTTTATCACTTTCTGAATTGATAACACCGAAGACTTTTTTATTGACAACTATCGGTATAGAAAGTTCAGAGCAGGTTCTTGGATTGGCTTCCAGGTAATCTGCATCTGTTTTAACGTCCGGTACGTTCTGTCCCTTTTTCGTGCGCACCGTTCTGCCGGTGATTCCTTTTTTTATCGATTCGTCTTTCGCTCTGCGATTTTCATCAAGGCCGATGTAGGAAAAATGAGGTTTAAGAGTACTTTTTATGGAGTCATAAAGCAGAATTCCAAAGTTATTGGTATATAACGTTTGCTGTAGAATTTCTGTCGTTTTCTGAATAAGCTCGTCAATGCTGGTTGCTTCGGTTCCGGCGCTGGCAATGCCATGCAGTGTGGTAACTTCCTGCAATTGGCGTCTTAGGGTTGCTTCCGTATTTTTCTTTTCGGAAATGTCTCGAACAAAGGCCCACATACCGATCGTTTCCCCCAGGGCATCCTGGCTGACAAATCCAATTATCTCAACGGGAATGGCAAGACCGTCTTTACGTAGATACTCTTTTTCAACCAGGTTGGAATAACCCTTGGTCAGTATCTGTTTCTGTATTTTCCTTGTATCTTCATGCCATTTTTCAGGAGTAATGTCCCATATTGTCAGTGCTTTGAACTCGGACTCGGAATATTGGAGTAGATTAGACAGAGATGGATTGTAGTCAACTATCTTTCCTGAAAGATCGATTGCGATGATTCCATCAATTACCCCTTCATAGAGCTGGCGATAACGTTTTTCTGCTTCCGAAAGTGCATATTTGGTCTCTTTTTTCTCCATCGCACGCTGAATAGTCACGATTAATTGGTCGACATCATACGGCTTTTGCAGGTAACTATATGCACCCAGGTTGATGGCTTGGATGGCGGACTCTGTGGATGCAAAACCGGTCAAAATAACGCATTCCGTTTCCGGAGTGATTTCTTTTAATTCTTTAAGGACTTCCAACCCGGGCATGTCGGATAGCCGCAAATCGATCAACGCAACCATAAAACTTTGCTTGGCAACTAAATCGATAGCAGCTTGCCCGCTGTTTACCCCGCTGGCTTCATATCCTTTTAAACGTAGAATGTCCCTGAGTGTTTTTCGTAAATTGGCATCATCATCAACGATCAAGATTTGCTTTGAATTTTCCATGTTGGATAATCTCTATTGGATGGATTTCTTTGCATATTGGTAATATTCTTTTTCTAGAATATTGTTAATTTTTTGCGATAGTTGTTTCTCTCTTGGAAGAATGATCAGGTTTACTTTATCGTGTTTAGGTTCTTCCTGTTCTGCTGCCTTTGAATAGTCGCAAATTATGACGATTGTCCTCTCCGGTAGATGATCCAGTAACTCATGGATGTCTCCCGAAAAATGTTCATCATGGTTGTGTGAATCTATAAATACTATTGAATAATCTTTTTTGTTCGCGTCGATTAACAACCGGATGGACTTATAAATTGTAAATGTAAAACGGTCTCTTTCTAAGGCTTTTTGGATAATTGAACAAACTTTTTGTTCTTCGCAGACAATTGCTGCTTGAAGATTCCTGCTAAGTCTCGCAAAGAAACTCAAAATTTCTTGAATGTTGATGGGTTTTTGAATAGCTTTCAATACGCCGGAATTAATCGCTTCATCGATGACTTCACTGGATGTGTAAGCGGTCATTAGAATAAAGGGTAAATTGGGGTATTGTTCTTTGATTTCCTGGTAGAAGTCGGCGCCGCTTTTTTCCGGCATTTTTACGTCGGAAAGGACACAATCAAATCGATCTATCTTTAGGATTTTTTGAGCTTCTCTAACTGAGTGCACCTCCTGGCATTCATATCCTGAGCTTTTCAGGATTGCACACAGAGTATGGGCAAAATTTTTATCATCATCAACGACCAGGATATTTAATGGTTTTATACTCATATTAATCCTATAATTCATCTTCTGATTACATTCTATCCTATCCAGCCAAAAAATTTTTTTATTTCGACGGTTGTTCTCTGGGCAAATATATTGAAAAAGTGGTTCCCTTATTAAGGGTGCTTCTTACTTTTATTTTTCCGCCGTTGGCCTCTATCAGCGTTTTTGAAATGGTAAGACCCAACCCAATTCCTTTTGTCTTTGTAGAGAAGAGTGGTTCAAAAATTTTCTCCAGATTTTCAGGAGGAATTCCAATACCGGAATCCGTGAAATCGAGCCGCAGCATATTTTTTTCAATCATTGCAGTAATTGTCAGGCTGCCTTTATTGGGAATTGCCTGGTAAGCGTTAATGATCAGGTTTGCCATCACTTGATCAATTTGTTTATCGTCAACATAGACTTTGGGCAAATTCTGCGGTAAGTCTATTTTTACGTTCACATTTTCCGGAGGTACAAATTTCTTAAAAAGTTCCTCAAGGCATACATGAATATCTGTGGAGATGAGGTTGGCTGGTTTGATACGAGCAAAGGTAAGCAAATCCGTGATGATTTTATTTGCAGACGCAACTTCTTGGTCGATAATATCCAGATAATCATCGGAAGGTTCGGACAATTGGCTTGTCGCTCCCAAACGCAACATATATACTGCGTTATTGATGACTGCTAAAGGATTACGCAGCTCGTGGCCTACACCGCTGGCAAGCTGTCCCATAACTGCTAATTTCTCTTGCCTGGCAAGACGTTCTTGCGTAAGTAGCAGTTCATCGGTTTGCTCCGCTACTATTTTTTCCAGATTTTTCGAGTATTCCAGGAGTTTATCTTCCGCATTTTTTAAATCAGTGACATCGCGTCCATAAATATTGACGTAATTCATATCGGTGATAGGAGCCATGTAAAGGCTTACGATATTGTCATTAACCTTTTCTTCAATGATTTCCGGTTTTCCAAAATTCAGGCAATTTTGGATAATGGTTTTCATATAATCCGGAATTTTCCCCTTCTCCTCATAATTCCAGACCTTAAGAATTGGATATCCGCCTTCATTAGAATAGGTAACAATTCCGTTTTTAGAAAGACGCATCACCGGATTGGGGTTTTCGCGAGGGAATCTGGCTAATGATTCCAACTGAGTTTCCATTTCTTTTTGCTGGGTGATGTCGTGGGAAATGATCTGGACACCTATACAATGGTTTTCATCTTCCATAATGCGTGTATAGGTCATTGAATACCATTTACGCCCTTCAGGTAAATCGAGATAGTCAACGAATGTGGGTGTTTCATTGGAACGTGAAACTCGACGGATGCGCTCCAAGGTGCGTTCGGCGACCTCTTTATCATAAAGGTCGGATATATGCTTTCCTATATCATCCTCAAATGGTTTACCGATCTGTTCCATCAGTTTTTCGTTGTGATAAAGAATATTGCCCTTCAGGTCAAAATAACCAATTCCAACGCCTGAATTTTCGGCTAATAACCTGAATTTTTCTTCGCTGCTTTGCAGTTCCAATCGTGCTTTCTCACGTTCTGTAATGTCATCGGCTGAGATAATGACCCGCGAATAATCAGAGTTTTCACCTGACACAACCGAAAGATTAATAATGCTGTATATTATTCGGTTGTCCGGTGTTATTGTTGTCATTTCGTAAGTGGCTCTCGTTTGATTTGTAGCAATAGCCATTAATTCGGAGATATAGGTTTTATATGATTCCTTCCAAAAAATCTGGGTAAGTGATGATATTTTTCTTGTTGGATTTCCCTGTACATAAGTTTCTTCAACCAGCTTGTTGTACGTCCTAACCTTTGCCAGTTGAACCATTCGCTTAACAAATTGGGGATTCTTCTCAAAATAATCTTTAAAGTCAATGACTCCTTGATCTTTCAGGTCATCTATAGCTTTCTTGATTTCCGAATAATCATTTTCCCAAATTCGGATGGGAGCATCCATGAAAAGACTCTGATAAAGGTGCCCCGCTTCTTCCAACCTGGATCGGTTTTCTTTCATTTCAGAGATGTCGTGGAAGATGATAAATTCGCCATCAATATTCCCTTCAACTACACGGGGTGAAGAAAATACGATTAGTGATTTTTTTTGCTGATTACTGTCAGTAATTTCCAGTTCAAGTGAGCTGGATGAATTTTTATTAGAATTATTAGTCTCACCGGTAATTTTCTGAAGTTCCTCTGAGGATACGAATTTTGAAAGATTATGTCCGGTTAATCTCCCTTTTCCCCCCAAGAAAATCAGATCTGCAGCCGGATTACTGAAGATAAACTTTTCATGTTGATCAAGGATGCAAATTCCTTCGTTTAGATTGTTGAAAAGGTTTTGTAATTGTTCCCGGCTGGTTTGTAATTCATGATAAAAAATTTGCTGCGGTTTGGTTATTCCGGTTACGATAGTAATCTGGAAAAGTAGAAAATATGCAATCATCCGCAGGTTTAATCCCAAAACACTTACTAAATGGGTTTCATTAGTATTCAACGAAATGATAGTCTCGCTTAAAATGGCCAAAATAGTTGAACCCAGAATGATCCAAAAGACTTTTGTTTCAAGGACCTCTTTCTTCTTATAAACAAAAAAGAACGCGAGGATGAGTATCACGATTATCGAAAAATCTATCAGGGTTCTTGGTGAAGTATGGCTCCCTGCCGGAGAAAGCAAGGGCGGGAGTGAGTAGTGAACAATTACGAAAGTTGCTATCACAGTGGATATACTGTAGAACAACAGAGTCAGACCGTTTTTTATTTTTTTCCCAATACAAATGGGTGCAACTAGAAAAGATACAGCTTGAAAGAACCTGCCAGCCAGGAAAAAGTAGAATGAATGATTCACTCCCAGTTTTGGGAAAATCGGCATTCCTGTAAAGGTTAAAATGTGCATTAAATCAAAGAAAGACGAGAAGAGTAAACCAATCCCCAGAATTTTGTAATAGCCATTCTCGATCTTTTCTCTAAGAATCCATATAACCGTGAATAGACAGGAGCACAAGATTATTGCGATTGTTTCAATCAGGAAATGGAAAAGAAGTTCGTTTATAAAGCCGATGATATTTAAAAGTAATAAGATACAAGTTGAAATAACAAATGCAAAATTTGATCCAACCCTTTTGTTTCCCTGCACATTCATGTTGTTCCTATACCTAGAAAATTTTCACTGGTTGAAAAGGACTAACATTTTGGATATTTATTCTTATTTTATATTCAAAAAGTGTAAAATAAAAGTATCCCAATGGACTTGATAAATCAGCAAAACCATTTCTTATACACGCCCAGTTTCCTTGATAAGTCGATGGATATAAGAAATAGTTGTATATTTTACAGATTCTACAATTTATTATAGCTGTTGAAAAATGTATTTGCCTTCTGTATAATCATTATACAAAAGGGAAAGGGGTAGGGCAATTTAAAAGGAAAAAATGATGGAGGGTTGCTTCATGCCGAAGTGCCTTTCAAAGGTACCATGTACCTAGAGGGTTCCGGAAGGCAGGATTGAAATATGTTGGGGTCATGGATAAGGATCCTGTTGATTTCTGATGAAGAAAACTACAACGAATTTTTATACAACTTACTACAGAATCAAGAAGGAATTGATTTTAAAATAAACCAGGTCAACTCGGTTGATTCGGCAATAAAAGAAATCAATTCACGGGATTATGATTCAATAATCTTGGATCTATCAGCAGGGGAAAATTGCGCGGCTGCCGCAAAAGAAATATGTAATGCCAGTTCACATTTTCCCTTGATTGTGATTACTCGCTCTGACAATGAATCTTCTCTAAACACATTAAAAAGCAATGTTCATCAGATAATCCGTAAAGATTACCTGAATACTAATATGATTACACAAACTATCCTTTCGGCAATAGACCGAAAAAATTTTGAGAATGAAGTCCAAATGCGCGATGAGATTCTGCAGGCGGTTAATAATGCGGCCGAAATATTCCTGACTCAGACGGATTGGAGTTCCTATCTCAATGAGGTATTAGCTTCATTAGGCAAAGCGACCAAATCGGATAGAGTGTTTGTATTTTCAAATTCAGTCTCTGATGAGGGGGCTTTGGTTGGCGAATTTCAGGCTGAATGGGTCAATGAGGATTTTCAGATTACCAAAACTAACACCATTGCAGACGGCCTGGATTACGTGGAAGCCGATTTGGGCCGGTGGGTGAAAATCATGCAGACGGGTGAAGTTATTCAGGGCGATGTGGAAGATTTACCGGTTAAAGAACAACCATTCTTAGTGAAATTGGGTGTGAAATCGCTTATTTACGTGCCAATATTTATCGATCATACCTGGTGGGGTTTTATCGGTTTTAATCAGTGTATAACCCATAATGATTGGTTGAAAGTGGAGATTGATGCGCTCCAGACCGCTGCAAAAATATTGGGAGCGGCAATTTCCAGACAGGTGACGGAAGAGAAATTAATTTATTTGGCAACCCACGATTATCTGACTAATTTGCCGAACCGATTATTATTCGAAGATCGTTTTAGGCAAGCGCAAGCACGTTCGGAGAGAACCGGGAAAAGGTTTGCCATTGTGTCAATAGACTTGGACCGCTTTAAAATAGTTAATGATACTCATGGGCACCAAATTGGTGATCAGGTATTGTATGAGGTAGCAAAACGCCTTACCGTAGCTATTCGTGGGACTGATACTTGTGCTCGTATTGGTGGGGATGAATTTGCGATCATCGCTGAGGAAATTCATGACAAAGATGATGTTCTTCGAATCATGGAAAAAATTACTTTAACTCTTCAGGAAGCTATTACGCTGGATAAAAAGGAAATTCAAGTCAGTGCCAGCATGGGCGCTTCAATCTATCCAGCCCATGGAAAGACCATGGAAGAATTGATGAGAGCGGCTGATAAAACACTCTATTTGATCAAAGGTTCAACGGCGCGATATAAAATTTTCTCGGACGATCAAATTACATGGCTGAGAGAATAAAACCGCTTTTATTGGATATAGAAGGTGAAAATAAACACTGGTTATCCAATGTTTTAAAAGAAATCTCCGTAAATTTCATTGAAGCAGCGTCTATTGCAGCCATCAAGGATATCCCCCCCTCAGAATTTAACCTGGTTTTATTAGGCCTTGACCTTCCGGATTGTAAAGGGATTGCCTGTCTTGAAAAGGTAAAAGAGATACTTCCATATACCGGTATTGTGGTGGTCGTTTCAGCAGGCGAGGAGAAAATTGCTGATGACTGCGTTCAACATAATGCCCAGGGTTTTATTCAAGTGGGTACGCTTGGAAGCAAGTCAGTAGGTACATTAATTCAATTAGCGTACAATCGCCAGAATGCGATCAACCAGATCGTTCAAGCCAGAAACCAACTGTCCAATCTTGTCAGCAATTTGCCCGGATTTATCTACCGTTGTAGGAATGAGGCAGATTGGACAATGGAATATCTTAGCGATGGGGTGAAAGAAATTACGGGTTATCCGGCAGAGAGTTTTATTGAAAATAAGGTAATTGCTTACAATGCCATAATCCATCCTGAGGATCAAAAGATGGTCAGGAAAGAAATCCGGAAGGCGGTGAAAGAAAAGTCGCGATTTCAAATGGATTATCGAATTATTACAGCCGATAAAACAGAAAAATGGGTGTGGGAACAAGGCAATGCTGTAGTCTCGGGTAACGACGGTCCGGTTCTGGAAGGATACATTACGGATATTACCGAACAGAAGCTTCGTGAATTCCAGATCCAGGCCATTATTGAGGCTGGAGAAATTCTACGGAATACATTGCGGCTGAATGAATTCTGCCCGAAATTGGTGAAAAGGATTAAGGATATATACCATGCAGATTGTGTAGCCTTATTATTACCCACGAGTCGCGAAACAATTACAACTATCCAATATGCTGAAGGCAATTGGAGTGAATTAATTGGCGAAGAAGTTCCATTATTTGAATGTTTTGATCCAATAGCATTAGAGGACAGGAGAACTATTCTCTTTACACGCGGCGAACCGGGTATGAAGTTATGCCCGATTTTGGACGATAAAACCAGTGCTAAAATGGCATTTCTTCCATTAAAAATTGACTCCAACCAAAATGGTATGTTGGTTTTAGGACGAGGCAACCAATTTACCGACCTTGAATTGGAAACACTGATCGCGATATCCGATATATTGGTGCCGGCTATAGAACGAAGTAACCTGCTTCAAAAAGTCGAAAAACAACTGCACCGTTTGGAATCACTACATGTAATTGATCAGGCGATTACGTCCAATTTTGATATTCAGGTAATCAATAAAATTATCCTCGACCAGGTATGTAAAGAGTTGGGGGGGGATGCCGCTGATATTTTGATCTTGAATAAAGCCACAAATATTCTTGAAAATGTCGGTACAACGGGATTCATGGATCCGATGATCCGAAGTATTCGCGTACCGCTCACGACCAGTATTGCCGGCAAGGTGCTGCTGGAGAATAAAGGTTTTTACATCAATAACCTTGACCAGAATCCACTCTGGTTTATTCGTAAAAATATGCAAGTCGAGAATTTTAAGTCCTATTTTGCTTATCCCATGGCCGTTAAAGGCGAAACCATAGGTGTCATGGAAGTGTTTCTGCGGAAAATTTCCTACCCGGATCGGGATTGGGAGAACTTTTTGGAGGCTCTAGCCACGCAAGCGGCCGTGGCGTACGATTCATTTAAAAAATATTCGGAATTGCAGCGAATGCAGCAAAACGTATCTGCCTCGTTCCGTACCACGTTGGAGACCTGGTCGAGATCTCTGGAATTGCATGATATCGAGTCGCAAGGGCATATTCATCGGGTAACCAATGAGACGATCCGCCTGGCCCGCGAATTAGGAATGGAAGAAAGCGAACTACCGAATATCGAGCGGGGAGCGCTGCTTCATGATATTGGGAAGATCGGTATTATGGACGAAATTTTATTGAAGAAAGGGGATCTGACTGAGAAGGATTGGGAGGAGATTAAACGCCATCCGCAGATCGCCCGCGATTTACTGTCCAACGTCAAGCTGCTTGAGGATGCATTGGACATTCCCTATAGCCATCATGAAAATTGGGATGGCAGCGGGTATCCGCAGGGATTAAAGGGCGAGCAAATTCCTCTTTCAGCTCGAATATTCGCAGTCGTAGATACTTTTGACGCAATGACCAGCACACGTCCTTATCGCCATGCCTGGACCAAATCGGAAGCTATTCAATATTTGATAGATCAAAAGGGCATAAAATTCGACCCGGATGTGGTCGATTTATTTACCAAACATATTAGTTAAATTCCCTTATTATTTCCAAAAATTTTACTCATGGCACAAATATTGTATTAATAAATGTATATAATATGCATATACAGGATTTTTTTACAATTAATGGGAAATTAGATGAAAAGATTACCGGTCTCCATAATATTACTGATTATTTTCCTGGCATTTTTCTTCAATCTTGAACGTATTGATGTAGGGGATCAGGAATTAATCAATATCAATACGTTTGTATACATCCTGATTACTTTGGCAGTGGTGTTTATTGTCATGCTTCCGGTTCTTAGGCGCATGAAAATTACACTGCTGCTTTTTTTCTCGGATCTGCTTTATTTCATTTTGAAATTCGCGGTGTTTAAGGAAAATCCATTCTGGGGTGGATATTATAGCTATATCACCCTGGTTGAGTTTACTATGTTTTCCCTGGGTGTTGTTATTGCGCATTGGGTGGGCGCCAATATGGATGATTTCGAAAAGGCGGTAGAAAATATCACCTTTGCGGAAATAAAACGCGCCAGTAATCTACGAGATGCGGTAGAGTCAATCAACAATGAAATCTATCGTAGCCGCCGTTACAATCATCCCCTGACAATGATCATGGTGGAACCTTTAAAAGGATCTCAGGAAATGATCTTGAATCAATCCGTGAGAGAAGTCCAGGAATCCATGATCTCGCGCTATGTGTCCATTTCGCTGGCGCGTGCACTACGGGAATATATCCGCCGCACAGATATGTTGGTTGAGCAGCCGGATAAAGGACGTTTTATCGTGATTACTCCTGAGACCAACAAAATAGAATCAGATAGGGTTATCAGCAAAATCTATCAGGCTGCTTCTTCAATTGGAGCGGAAGTGGCTGTGGGTTTATGCGCTTTTCCTGATGATGCCTTAACTTTGGAAGACATGCTTTGCAGAGCTGAGTTAGATCTGGCAGAAAAAGAAATCAGTAAAAAGGAAATAACCCAGGATGATCAAGGAACAAACAACACCGTCCGATAAATCCGGTTATTCTCTGCGGGATGGGACAATTGCCAGTGAAATTGCCTGGATCTCAAAATATGATCCGGATAAGTGCCTATTGAGAGGGGAGAACTATCTGTGGGTTAAGCGCATACTTGACTTGTTTCTAACAATCATATCCTCACCGTTTTGGCTAGCTATATTACTACTCGCGACATTTGCAGTCTGGCATGAATCTCCCTCTAGAAAAGTATTCTATAAACAATTGCGTACCGGTAAAGGCGGGAATCGGTTTTGGATGTATAAGTTTCAGACCATGGTTCCCAATGCCGATGAACTAAAACCGATGCTAATGCATCTGAATGTGCTGGAATGGCCGGATTTCAAGGTTCCGGATGATCCGCGTGTAACCAAAGTGGGGAAAATCTTGCGCAAAACCAGCATTGATGAGCTGCCGCAGCTTTGGAATGTCATAAAGGGAGATATGGCCCTGGTTGGTCCGCGTCCGACTTCTTTTTCTCCGGATACTTACAAGATTTGGCAGACCGAACGCCTGGATGTAACGCCGGGTATGACCGGACTTTGGCAAATCACCCATCGAGGAGAATCTGAATTTAAAGAACGCTTATTGATCGATATTGCCTATATCCAGCATCGATGCCTGCGTCTGGATATTGAAATCCTTTTTCGTACGTTTGCGTCTATTTTCAAGGGAAAAGGGATTACATGACATTCAAGGTGGCTTATATCGTTTCGCGTTTTCCCCATTTACCGGAGACGTTCATCATGAGGGAAATGAACGAACTGGCAGCGCAAGGCTGCTCAGTCGAACTATTCCCCCTGGTGCTGCAAGAACAAGCACTGGTTCATCGGGATGCTTCACATTGGCTGGAAAAGCTGCATGAAATCCGTCCTTTTTCGTGGAAGAGTATCAGTGCCAATATGACCATGTTTTTCCGCCGGCCGGGCTGTTATTGCGCCACTTTCTTCCAAATGCTGTGGTTCAACCTGCCCAGTCTGAAATTTCTAATACGGGCTTTATTTATCTTTCCGATTGCGGTGGAAATGGCCGTGGAAATGCAAGCGTTGGAGATTGACCATATCCACGCGCATTATGCCACCCATCCAGCCCTGGCTGCCTGGATCATCAGTCGTTTTACCGGCATTCCATACAGTATCAGTGTGCATGCCCACGATATCTTTGTGAATCGAACCATGCTTAAACAAAAAATAGATGATGCCGTTTTCATTCGGGCAATTTCACAATTCAACAAAACTTTCCTTGTCAACCGGTATGGGCCGCAAATTGAACAAAAGATAAATGTGATTCATTGCGGTATTTATCCGGACCGTTACACGCGCAGGCAGAAACCTGCTTCTCCGGAATTTCACATAATTAATATCGGCACCCTCCAACCCTATAAAGGCCAATCGCGCCTGGTGGAAGCTTGCGCACTATTAAAGGAACGAAGCTTTCCATTTCACTGCCTCATTGTGGGGGGCGGAGAATTGCAGGCTGCCCTGGCTGAACAGATAAACGGGTCCGGGTTAAATGGCTATGTGGAATTAACCGGGCCTAAAACGGAAGATGATGTTGCGCTGTTGTTGGCCGGAGCGGATTGTTTTGTACTGCCCAGCGTGGTTACCTCCAGCGGCAAAATGGAAGGCATTCCGGTGGTATTGATGGAGGCGTTAGCCGGAGAGATCCCTGTGATAGCTTCCGATATTTCCGGTATACCCGAACTGGTTCGGGATCAGGTTAGCGGTTTTCTGGCGCCGGCAGGGGATGCAGCGGCCATTGCCGAAAACATCATTTGGGTACAGGCACATCCTGATAAAGCTGCAAAGATGGCCGTGAATGGCCGAAAATTGGTGGAAACTGAATTTAATATCAAAATTAACACTATGGAATTGGCAAATTTATTTATACAATTTCAATATAAGAAAAAAGTAACGGCAGGTGAAAAATGAATATAAAAATGTATCTTCGCATGATTCAAAAAGGTTGGTGGATTATCGTCCTGGCTGTTCTGGCCTCCATGAATGTCACGCTAATCATGGATTTATTCTCTTCCCCGGTTTATGAGGCAGTAACCCGCATGATTGTGCTGCCAAATGCGGAAAGTTTTGCCGGAAAAGATTTTATCAGCAGCCTGACATCGTTGGACAATTCTTCCATCGTGACAACCTATGCAGATGTGTTTGACAGCGAGTTCAACCAACAAGCTTTCATTAATACGCTCAACCTGACTGAGGACGAAATCACTGAATACACCCAAAGCACGGTTATCTTGCCGGATTCCAACGTCATGGAAATCTACGTTACCGGACCGAACCCGGAAGTCGTAACCCAATGGGCCAATGGTGTTGCCCGTACCGGAATTGATTATATGAAGACTCTTTACCAGGTCTATGAAGTCAATATTCTGGACGTGGCCGAAGTTCCGACTGAACCCATCAGCCCCAAACCGGCGCGTGACGTCACATTGGGCGCGGTATTGGGACTGTTGATTGGCGCGATTTTGGCTATTCTGCGCGACCAACTGCGCATTCCGCTGGAAGCCTACCGGCAGCGCCGCCTGGTAGATTCCCAGTCAACGGCTTTTAATCGCGAATATTTTGAGACCCTGATCAACGAACAGACTGATAAATCGAAAGAGGAAGAAGGCGTTTTCTCACTGGTGATGATCAAGTTGAACGGGTTAACGGAGTTTTACGAGACATTGCCGCAGCAGGTATTGAACCATTTATTAGTGGACGTCGTGGGTGTATTGAAAGCCGGTCTGCGCGGTAATGACAGTGTTGGCCGGTGGAATGAAACGACCTTTTCATTACTCCTGCCGGACACCCCGTTACAGGCAGCCACAACCATTCGCAGCCGCTTAATAAAAGCGCTGAAAAATCCCATGCAGTTGGCCTCCCTGGATGAGCGTATTTCACTCAATCCGGCAATCGGTGTGGCGGATAATTCAGAAAATGCTTCCAGCGATGAGATTATATTAAACGCGCTAAAAGCTGCCGCGGAATAAGGGTCATTTTAGGAGAATATAAATGCGCCGAACGGATGGAACCACTTCCTCGTTTGAGTGGGTTTCCCTGGTTATTGGCATTGCGGCAATCGCAGCCGGCATAGTTGGTGCGCTGTTAGCCACCCGTATTCATAGTGCCGGCTTATATCTGTTGATGCTGGTTGGTATTGTGATGCTGGTTGCCACTGTCTGGAGGATTGATTGGGGCTTGTTTGCGCTGGTGGCAATGACCTATGCCAGAATTTCAGATGTGGCCGTGCACTATTATGGCGCACCGTCTGTTGCACAGCCTTTTATTGCTTTCCTGGCTCTGCTGCTGTTTTTGCGCTGGGTACTATTGGGTGAAAAACCGCAGGGCTGGCTTCCGGCTCTGGCTACCATTGCAGCTTATGGAATGGTAATTTTTCTATCGTTGTTCTACGCCGGAGACGCACTACGCGCGCAGGAAGGTCTGTTGGCGTTTATGAAAGACGCCATCATCGCACTAATGCTAGTGTTCCTGATCCAGTCTAAAGAATCATTCCGTATGGCAACCTGGGGTTTCCTGGCGACCGGAATTCTCTTGGGGACCATTGCCATAATACAGTATGTCACCGGAACTTTTTCAAATGATTATTGGGGCCTTGCCGAATCGCAGTTGATGAATATTGTCAGCGGAACAGAAGGTTACCGTATCATGGGTACCTACGGCGACCCCAACTTTTTTGCACAAGTTATGGTGGTGATCATTCCGCTGGCATTAAACCGTTTACGCTATGAAAAGAAGACCATCTTGAAGGTTTTAGCTGCCTGGGCTTTGGCAGCCAGTTTTCTAACCGTTGTGTTTACTTTCTCCAGGGGCGGTTTTCTGGCGTTGTGCGCGGTATTGGGCTTATTGGTCCTTTTGCGCAAACCGCCGTTGATTGCATTATTAAGTGGATTATTAATACTAATCCTCCTAATCCCATTCCTGCCCAGCTCATACTTTGACCGCATCCAAACCATACTGGAATACCTGCCGTTTTCCGGCGCGGATGTGCGCACCGAGGTTTCATTGCGCGGCCGTATGAGTGAATATGAGGTGGCAGCACGTATGTTTTTAGATCATCCAATATTTGGGATTGGGTATGATAATTACGCCAATAATTATTTATCCTATTCGGTGCGCCTGGGTTTGGACCCGCGCAACACCGAGCGCTCAGCTCACAGCCTTTACCTGGAAGTTCTTGCCGAGCAGGGCATCATCGGTTTTCTCATGTTCGTTTTCGTGCTTTATTCAGCATTTAACAGCCTGTCCAAAGCCAATAAAGTATTCAAAAAAGTGTCTTTGGAAGGAGAAGCCGATTTGGCGTTGGCGTTGGAAATTGGTTTTACCGGATATCTGGTATCCGCTTTATTCATTCATGGCGCTTATCCGCGTACGATGTGGTTATTGATTGGCGTCAGCCTGGCCGCGTACCAGATGGCGAAGAGTGAAGAGCTGCTGATTGTGCGCGCCATATTCCGCAACCGGCTGAAATTGAAAGAAACAGCTTCTATTAAGAAAGCTGGTAAAAGCGAGCCTTATGGAAAGTAATCAGCACAGCAGTTTCGCGAAAGTCACCATCCGGGGAACTTTCTGGTCTTACCTGTCCGTTTATACCGGAAAGTTATTGGTATTCGTCAGTACCATCATCCTGGCGCGCCTGTTATCCAAATCGGATTTCGGCGTGGTTGGCTATGCTTTCATCGTGACCAGCTTTCTGGATGCGCTTAACGGGTTGGGTATCGGTCCGGCACTTATTTATCATAAAGATGAACCGGAAACGGCCGATACTGCTTTCTGGCTGGGGCTGGCGGTGGGCATCGGGCTGTTTGTCCTGACCTGGATCGCCGCGCCTTTCATTGGCGATTATTTCAACGATGAACGCGCGGTAGGTGTGGTGCGCATGATGGTGCTGGTTTATCCGATATCAGCATTTGGTAACGTGAATTCGATTTACCTGGCCAAGCGACTCGATTTTCGCAAGAAATTTATACCGGAAGTCAGTTACGCGCTGGTTAAGGGTGTGGTTTCTGTGGTGATGGCTTTTCTGGGCTTTGGTTACTGGTCGCAGGTTTGGGGCCAGGTGATTGCCAACGGGGCTTCAGTGGTGGTTGCCAAAATGGTTAATCCCTGGAAGCCCTCCCTGCATTTTTCGCGCCCCATTGCAAAATCCATGCTGAAATACGGCCTGAACATTGTGGTGCTGGATACGCTGGCAAATTTACTGAATAATGCCGATTACCTGTTCATCGGGCGCTACCTGGGCACTGAAGCTTTGGGTGTTTATACGCTGGGCTTCCGCATACCGGATATGGTATTAACCCAATTTGCCCGCATCGTCTCCGAGGTGATCTTCCCGGTGTATGTAAAAATGCGCAACAACGCAGAGGCACTAAACCGGAATTTTACGCGTTCGCTGCAGTACGTCTCGCTGGTGACGATTCCCCTCGGATTGGGTATTGCATTAACAGCCGAACCCTTTGTAATGGCCTTCTTTACCGATAAATGGGTGGAAGCTATCCCGGTTATCCGCGGGATTGCTATTTACGCGCTGCTGCTTTCACTGTTCCGCAACGCCGGCAGTTTTTATAAAGCCCAGGGAAAGCCGGAAGTGCTAACCTACCTGACGATTGTACGGCTGGCGATTCTGCTGCCGGCATTATGGTTTGCCCTCTCACGCTACCGTTCCATTATCGCGGTAGCCTGGGTGCAGGCGTCTGTAGCGCTCATTTCCGGTGTCCTCAGTCTGGTGGTGGCAGGACGCATGTTTCATATTTCTGTCTGGAATATCCTGGATCAGTTCAGACCGGGAGCGATTAGCGGCATACTGATGGCCGGCGGCGTGGTTGGCCTATTGCGTTTGATCGCGGGCTGGCATCCGCTGCTACAGTTGGTCATGGCAGTGTTGGTTGGCGCTGTCGTTTACATCGGTACCCTATATCTACAGGGCCCCCAGCGCATACGCGATATTTCCGGTATCCTGCGCAATACCATAAAGGGAGGATGATGTGAGGATTGTTCAAATCATTGACTCCCTGAAGGTGGGCGGCGCCCAGACATTGGAAATTGTCTTTGCGCGAGAAATGCTGCGGCGCGGACACTATGTGAAAATAATCTCGCTTTCCTCACCGGAGACCCAATCACCGGTCTACCAGGAATTGCAGCAGATGAATGTTGACTTATGCAATATCCCGCTGCGTTCGCTGGCCGATTTGTGGCATACCCGCCGAATTGAGGCGGAGTTGCGCAGCAGTGAAGCGCAATTAGTGCATACGCAGCTTAATTACGCGAATATCCATGGATCTCTGGCCGCTCATTGGGCCGGTATTCCCAGCGTAGCGTCGCTGCATAACGCATCAGTGCATTTGTATTCTTATAAACCTTACCGCACCCGGCTGGAGACTCGTGCGCTATCGCGGTATGCCCGGCACATTATTGCCTGCGGCCATACCGTGGCGCGCGTGCAGCAGCCGCGTTTCAAGAATAAAAAACTGGATGTCATTCCGAACCCGGTCCCCGATTTACCGAAGATAACCAAAGATCAACAGCAGCGCGCGCGGCGGGAATTCCTGGTTGATGGAAAGGGTTTCCTGTTGATTTCTGTCGGCCGCTTGATCCCGGAAAAGGGATACGCCGATTTGATCGACGCATTTACGCAGGCTTTTCCGAATCTGCCTCAACCGGCCAAATTATTGATTGCCGGTAAAGGCCCGTGGAAAGCGGAATTGCAGGCGCAGATCGACAAGAATGAAATGACGGAATCCATCAAACTCATCGGCGAACGCGACGATGTGCCCGCGCTGTTGGCAGCCGGCGATATCTATATCAGCTCGTCACATTATGAAGGCCAGTCGCTGGCGGTGCTGGAGGCCATGTTCAGCGGGCTGCCGGTGATTGCCACGGACGTGGGCGATAACCGCCAAATCATCTCGGCAGATTGCGGCCTGGTGTTGCCGGCCGCTCAGCCGGGTAAACTGGCGGAGGGTATCACGAGCCTGGCGCAGGATCCTGCTGAGAGAAAACGTTTAGGGCAGAACGCCAGCCGCTGTGTTCAGGAGAAATATTCATCTGCTGTATGGGCGGATAACCTGCTGGCACTGTATGACGAGGTGCTGCATGGCTGATCTGCGCGGGCTGCGAGTGACCATGATTATCCAATCCTATCTACCGCGCCTGGGCGGGGCGGAGAAACAATTGGCAGCCGTCTGCCGACGGTTGCGCCAGCGGGGCTTGGAGCCGAGCATCGTTACCCGCCGATATGCCGGTATGGCTGCTTTCGAAATCATCGACGGCACGCCGGTTTACCGCGTACCCGCGCCGCAGCCTAAACCCCTGGCGGCATTCTGTTATCTCTTCTTCGGTTATTTTAAAATTCGCAGCCTGCGGCCGCAGGTACTGCACGCGCACGAACTGCTATCGCCCAGCGATTTGGGCATTTTGGTAAAACACAGCCTGGGCTGCCCGCTGGTGGTGAAAGTCCTGCGCGGCGGCAAGCTGGGCGATTTGGACAAACTGCACAACAGGCGAACGGGCCGGACGCGCATTGCGCGATTGAATAAGGATGTGGATATCTTCCTGACCATCAGCCATGAAATTAACCAGGAACTGGCCGCCGAGGGCATTGACCCCGCGCGCTGCCGTTTTTTGCCCAACGGCGTGGACACGCAAATCTATAAGCCGGTGCCGGAGCGCGAGAAAAAGGAAATCCGGGCGAGGCTGGGATTGCCGCAGGGATTCATTTGCCTGTACAGCGGGCGCCTGGCGCCTGAAAAAGGGTTATCCACGCTGCTGCAAAGCTGGCATTCTGTTTGCGAACGCCATCCCCAAGCCCGGCTGCTAATTTTGGGCAGCGGTGAGATGGAGGCTGAGCTGCGGCAGGCCGCGGGCGAACAGGTCATTTTCGGCGGGTATGTACCCGACCCATGCTTGTATTATCAAGCCAGCGATTTATTCGTTCTGCCTTCAGAGACGGAGGGGTTATCCAACGCGATGCTGGAGGCCATGGCCTGCGGGCTGCCGGTGGCGGCTACGCGGGTGGGCGCGGCGGTTGAGCTGGTGCAGAATGGGGAAAATGGCCGTCTGATTTCGGTTGGAGACACCGCGGAATTAACCGAAGCGCTGGAATTCTTCCAGTCAAACCCCAAAGAGAGCCTTCGTATGGGGCGCAATGGCATGGAATTGGTGCGGCGCGAATATTCGCTGGATCAGACCGTGGAGCGTTTGACGTCCATTTATGCGGAATTGGCGGGAGGAGGCTGATGATGATTGTGTTTTGGATTAGTCTGATTTTTCTTGTCTACGTCTATCTGGGCTACCCGCTCGTGATTGCGTTTTTCGCGCTCTTCCATTCCCGTGGAAAACTTCCAAACGCTGAACTTCCGAAAATCAGTTTGATCATTGCCGCTTATAACGAAGAAGCTGTATTGCGGAAAAAGTTGGAAAATGCGTTTGAGCTAAATTATCCGCGTGAGAAGATGGAAATCATCGTCGCGGCGGACGGATCCACGGATGATACCTGTGATATCGTCAGGGAATTCGCTCCCCAAGGGGTTAAATTAAGCTACAGCCCGGAACGGCGCGGTAAGCTGGCTGCCATGGCGCACGCAGTGGCAGGTGCTGCGGGCGATGTGCTGGTCTTTTCGGATGCCAACAATTCCTTTTTGCCGTGTTCTTTCCAGTATTTACTCCAGCCTTTTGCCGATGAGCGTGTGGGGGCGGCAACCGGCGCGAAGCATATCCGCAGTGAAGAGGATACGTTATCCGCTTCGGAAGGTTTATATTGGAAGTATGAGTCCTGGATCAAGGAAAACGAGAGCCGTATGAATACCTGTACGGCAGCCGTCGGAGAAATTCTGGCGGTGCGTAAAGCGCTCTTTCCGCATATTCCGAAAGGGGTGATTAATGACGATTTCTTTATCGTGCTGTCAATCATCCGCGCGGGCTACCGTATTGCTTACGTGCCGCAGGCGGAATCCTGGGAGCGGGTTTCGCAAGCCCAACAAGACGAGGTCAAACGCCGCGCGCGCATCACAGCCGGCCGTTTTCAAGCGCTGGCGAATTCCTGGCGCTGGCTGCCCTGGAATAACCCGGTTGCGGTCTGGCAGATCTTCTCGCACAAGTATTTCCGCCTGCTCATTCCTTTTGCCATGATTCTGGCGTTGCTTTCCAACCTGGCATTGGTATTGGCAGCCTGGTTTGGAGCGATTGAAGTCGGTGCCTGGGTGAAGTGGATGCTGGCTGCCCAGGGTGCTTTTTATATCTTGGCCGCGTTGGGCCGCTGGATGGAATTTGGCGGTCCATTAAAGGTTTTATATTTGCCCGCATTTTTGGTAAGCAGTAATTTGGCAACTTTGCGGGGCTTTTTCAAACATATACATCAAAACCAGGAGGTTTCCTGGGAACGTGTTAACAGAAGGTAAAGAGTTAATTTGAAAAATTTAATTAATGAATTGGATGAGAGGTGCCCAATGAAAAAAAGAATTTTATTTGGATGGATGATTATTTTCTCGCTGCTGATTAGCAGCCCGGTCCTGGCGCAGACAGAAGCACAGGAACCTGATCCAACTGCGACACCGTCGGCAGCAACAGCGGCAGACCAGGAGGACATTTACACTTTCCCCATATTGGGTTTTACTGAAACCCGCCTGATTGGCCCGTTTGATTCTGCCGGAATCCAGGTCAGTTTCCCGGAGGAATGGACCTATCCAAACGATGGCCGGCTGCACCTGGAATACACCCTGGCGTTCTTCGGACAGAATTATGTTGCCGGGCAGGGATTGATTGGCGGTGTGCTAGATGTGGAAGTGAACGGAACGGTAGTGGCGTCCTTCTCATTGAGCCAGGATGGAGATTTCAGCAGCGATATTCGCATTCCGCCCAGCGCATTGGTCAGCGACCGCACTGACGGACGTATGCAAATAACCTTTAACCTGGTGAGCGAAGAATCCTGTGTGCGTGATTTCGATGTCAATCTGGTTATAAAGGAAAGCTCTTATATTTATTTACCGCATGGCTCCTCAAGCCCTGAAACGGATCTGACCTTGCTGCCGCGGCCGTTCTACCAGCCCAGTGCGTTATTTGACCGCACGGCGCTGCTGGTGATGCCGCAAGATCCTAGTGCAGCTGAATTACAGGCCGTTATGGATGTTTCGGCCGGTTTTGGCAGTCTGACCGGCGGCAACCTGATCCTGACCACGGTTACGGTGGATAACCTGACCAATACGCAGCGCAACGCCGAAAACTTGATCCTGGTTGGCAAGGCAGCTTCACTAAATTTGATCAACAACCTGGACCTGCCGGTGGCTATCAGCGCTTCCAAGTTCGCGCTCAATGATGAAAACGACGGCATTCTGCAAATGGTTGTGTCGCCGTGGAATAAAGCGCGCGCAATCCTGGTTGTGTCTGGCAATTCGGATGAGGGCGTAATCAAGGCAGGGCAGGCTATTAAATACGGTACTGTCCTGACCACTACGGCCAACGATGTTGCCATGGTAGAATCCTACCGCACGGAAGCCAGCGCGCCGCTGGCGGCTACCGACCGGACTTTTGCGGATTTGGGTTATGAGGACCGCAATATGCGCAGCAGTGGTACCAATTACGCATATTACCAGTTCTACATCCCGCCCGGCCAGACCGTCAGCTCGGATGCCTATCTGAATCTGTTTTTCAGTCACTCAGCCATGTTGAATTTTAACAATTCCGGCATGACCGTGATCTTGAATGGTCGCGTAATCTCCAGTGTGCAATTCAGCGAAACGACCACACAGCTAACTGAGGTTCAGATCAGTCTGCCGCCCTCGGCTTTTATCCAGGGCACCAACGAACTGCAAATCCAGGTTCAGATCATTCCTTATGACAGCTGCACCGACCTGACCAACTTTATCAGTGCCTGGGCCACGGTTTTCAGCGATTCAAGTCTGCATTTACCGTTGGTGACGGATACTGGCGGCGCGGCAGATACGCTTAACCTGAGTGGTTTCCCGGAGAATCTGGCGGTTGGCGATGTGCAGGGGAATATCACTTTTGTTCTGCCGCCAAATACACCGGCTGTATGGCAAACCGCTTCTGCGGTAGCCTTTACCATGGGCAATCAATTGGATAATGCGTTATCGCAGATCAGCGTTCAATTTGTAAATGACCTTGACCTGAAAGAACTGGCGGCCAATAATGTGGTGCTGCTGGGTAAACCCAGCCAACTGCCGGTTATTTATGACTGGAGCGACACGCTTCCGGCACCTTTCAGCGCCGGTTCGGAAGTACCTTATGACCCGGCTTCACGCATTGTCTACCGCGTGGTGGAAGGGTCCACAGTTGGCTACCTGGAGCTGTTCAACTCTCCGTGGGCAAACGGCAAATCCGTACTGTTGGTTTCCGGAAACAGTGAAAACGGCGTAGCCCTGGCAGGCAGCGCGTTGGGCGGCGGCGATTTGCGCGGCAGCCTGGCGGGTAATTTTGCCATCATCTCCAGCGGCCAGATCGTCAGCCTGGATTCACGCTATCCGGTGGACAGCCAATTGCTGGCAGCCGGCGGCGAAACGGCTGTACAGGAACCCGCTGCACAATCCCCGCTGGCTTCCGAAGTCCAAAAAGCCAACCGGGCTTGGATGATACCGGCGATTCTGTTGATCACCATGTTGACCGTGGCGGTCATCCTGATCAAACTGATGCCGGTTTTGAAGAAAGAGAAAAAAGAGAATCAAGAGGAAGATAAGGATTCCAAATAAACAATCATATGGCAGAAGAACAAAAGATTTTACTGGTTTATAAATTCAATCACCCGGATGTGGAGAGTGTACGGGCTGCCTTGGCAGCCCAGTTCCCCAAGCACACCCTGGAGCTGCTGAACATCAAACAGATGGTCAAAAAGCATCCGGGTATCCTTCTGCTGAATATTTTCTATATGTTCAAGGAGTACCCCCTGCGCCATTTACTGGGCTATTGGAAAGTATGGCGCAGGTTTTGGGCCACCACGTACATGCACCGGCAGGTACGGCGCCTGGTTGGGGAGCACGTCACGCATGGGAATTACCTCTTTACCCTGCAGACCCAATCCGATTTCGACGCCAGCACGCCGGATTTGCCGAACTTCATCTACACCGACACGACCAACCTGGCCAATTTATACACGCCCAATTACACGCGCGACAAGCTCTATTCATCCGCCTGGCACGCGCTGGAGAAGGAAACTTACCAGCATGCCTGTGTAACCTTCACGCGCAGCAGCCACATCCAACGATCGCTGCTGGAGCAGTATGGCATCCCTGCGGAGAAAACTGCCGTGGTGTACGCCGGCAGCAATATTCCCATGCGGGATATCGATTTGGACCGCAAGGATTACGGTACCAAGGAAATCCTTTTTGTAGGCGTGGCCTGGGAACGCAAAGGCGGGCCGGATCTGGTGGAGGCGTTTAAGGGCGTGTTGGAAAAACATCCCGACGCGCATTTGACCATTGTGGGCTGCTCGCCCAAGGTGGAGCTGCGAAATGTGCAAATAGTGGGCAAACTGCCGTTGGATGAGGTGGCGCCTTATTATGAGCGCGCCGGCATCTTCTGCCTGCCTACCCGCTTGGAGCCTTTCGGGATTGTCTTTGTGGAGGCCATGGCGTATGGGCTGCCGTTAGTGGCGCCCAATACCGGGGCAGTCCCCGATTTTTTGGAGGACGGCCGCAACGGATTCATGGTTTCACCGGGTGATGTCCCGGCTTTGACAAATGCGTTATCGCGTCTGTTGGACGACCCCGGAAAATGCCGTAAGTTTGGTAAATTTGGTTATCAGCTGGCGAGAGAGCGTTATACCTGGGATAAGGTTGCCGAGAAGATGAAGACGCATATCCAACCTTTCCTGCCGAGGGAGGACACGCGTGCCGGTTAAGAAGATTCTCCATTTCCGCATCTGGGGTGACCCGCCCATCGCGGGTAGTGTGGAAAGGATGCTGCGTGATAGTTACCCTGAGGATGCGCTGGAAGTCATTACCCTGTGGGAACGGGTCAAAGCCGACAAATGCGTTTTACTGAGAAACCTGTGGGCTGTGGCATGGGAGTATGGATTCGATATTTTATCAGGCCGCTTAAAGTTCAAAGCGGCTTTCTTTCGCACGGTATACCTGTTTCGCTATGTACAGGGATTGGCCGCACGAATCGGCGCGCAGTATGAGGACATCCGCTTTACTTTTCAATTGCAGTCCATCTTTGATACACATTTGGCCGGTATTCCCAATTTCATTTATACCGACCACACTCATTTGGCCAACCTGCAATATTCGCCGGCTATCCGGGTGCACCTCTACTCGGCGGAATGGATCGCCTGCGAAAAAAGCATTTATATGCACGCCGACCGTATTTTCACGCGCAGCAGCAATATCTCCAATTCACTGACAGAACAATACGGCGTGCCGGAATCCAGGGTGCGTTGTATTTATGCCGGGGCCAATACACCCCTGCCGTCGTTGGATCCGAAGGGTAAGGATTACCGCGCACGGGCCATCCTGTTCGTGGGTCTGGATTGGCAGCGCAAGGGCGGACCGCAGTTGGTGGATGCTTTCAGGCAGGTATATGAACATTTTCCGGATGCCACACTGACCATCGTTGGCAGCCAGGTGTCCATTGACCATCCGGGTATTACAGTAGTTGGACGCGTATCCGTGGAAGACCTGAATCGCTATTATCAAAACGCTACCATCTTCTGCATGCCCAGCCGAAATGAGCCTTTCGGGGTTGTCTTTGTGGAAGCCATGGCGCACGCGCTGCCGATTGTAGCGGCGCGCATTGGGGCGCTGCCGGATATGGTAACGGATGGCCGCAACGGTTATCTGGTACAGGCAGGTGACGATGATGCGCTGGCGGAAGCCCTTGAAAAACTGCTGGAGAGTGAAGAAAGACGTGCGCAGTTTGGACGGCAGAGTTGGCGGCTGGCGCAGGAGCGCTATAACTGGAACGCGGTGGGAAAAGCATTGCGAAAATACACAGATGATTATTTCAAGGCGGGAATATGAAGGGCAACACACTGACGCATCTCTTTATGGAACAGGCAGCCCTGCACCCAAAACGCTGCGCGCTGGCGCATAATGGCCGGAGGGTGACGTACGCCGAATTGGCAGAAAACGCGGGCAGACTGGCGGCTTATCTTCTGCGGGATGGCGAATTGGCCCCCGAGCAGTTGGTGGGCATTCACGGGTTGCGTACGGTAGAAAGCGTTACGGCCATGTTGGGCATCTTATTAGCCGGCGGCGCTTATGTGCCTTTACCGGCGGACTGGCCGTTGGCGCGCAGCCGCACAGTCATTCGGGAAGCCGGCTTAAGGCTGGTATTGACGGATGGGTTGGCTTTCAAAGCGGATGGCAAAGTCGATGTGCTTTCTGTATCGGAACTTCTCCGCAAAGGGAAGGAAGGCCAGTCCAAGACGGTCGACGTAGAGGAAGCGCAGCTGGCTTATGTCATGTACACTTCCGGTTCCACCGGAATGCCCAAGGGCGTTATGATCGAACAGCGCAATGTGCTGTCCATGCTGCGGGGTTTTGATCAGGTGGCGCCGCGCCCGGAACCCCTGATCGGTTCCGCGCTGGTTTCCATCGGTTTTGACGTCTCTGTCTGGGAGATATTTTCTGTTTTATGCTTCGGCGGCACCCTGCACTTGATCGATCACCCTGAAATGGTGCCTGAATTGGCGGCATATTACAGCGAACAGGGCATCACCAGCGCTTACCTGCCGCCGCTGATTCTGGACGATTTCATCCAAGAAATAGCAGTGCAAAAGCGACCTTCTGCTTTGGAAAGACTGCTGGTAGGGGTGGAACCGATTCCCCAGCAGACTTTGGCGAATTTTCAGGCGGCTGTGCCGCGGCTGCGTATTATCAATGGTTACGGGCCGACGGAAACGACCATCTGCGCTACGTTCTATCCATTTGTAGGCGCGCACGATCCCCAGCGGCGCACTCCCATTGGCAAGGCTGTGGCGGGCAACCAAATTCATTTGGTGGACGACCAATTGCGCGAAGTACATCCGGGAGAGGAAGGCGAGCTGGTCATCTGCGGCGTGGGCGTGGGGCGCGGGTATTATCATGATGCGCGATTAACAGATGAAAAATTTATCCCCAACTACTTTGTAAAAGGGGGCGGTTGTTGTTTCCGCAGCGGGGATTACGCCCGCGAATTGCCGGACGGCAACCTGGAATTCATCGGCCGCCGCGACCAGCAAGTCAAATTGAGCGGATACCGCATCGAACTGGGAGAGATTGAAGCAGCTCTCCTGCGTTTCCCGCAAGTGCAGCGTGCTCTGGCTCTGCTGGTGCAGCCGGAGCAGGGCTGCCGCGCTATTGCGGCATACTATACTACCCGGGACGGCGGCCAACTGGACCAGTTGGAGATTAAAACATTTTTGCGTCGTGAGCTGCCCGCTTATATGCTGCCGCGCACGCTGGTACACCTGAAAGAATTTCCGCTTACCCGTAACGGGAAGATTGACCGCCAACAGTTAATGCAGGCCGCGCTTGAATTGCCTGTTGAAAAAGCCGAACCATCTTCGGATTTTGAACGGGACATCCTGAGAATTTTCCAGGAGGTGATGGAAAATACCTCCTTTGGCATGCAGGCCAATTTCTTCGATTTGGGCGGTAATTCCCTGCAGGCGGCCCGCATCCTGGCGCGTCTGCATGAGCAATTCGGCATTGATCTATCCTTCAGCGAATTTTATGCTTTCAACTCGGTTCAGGAAATGGCCCAGGCACTTGACGGCCGGCAGAATATGGAAGCGGGCAATGAATTGGAAATCCCGGCCTGCGGACAGACCGAGCGGATTCCACTGACTTTTTCACAGGAGCGCACCTGGTTTTTGGTGCAAAGCGAGCCGGACAATCCTTCGACGCATTCGCCTTTTGCCCTGCGGCTGCGAGGTGATCTGGATGTAAATTTGCTGCGTAAAAGCCTGGAATTGCTGATTGCGCGCAATGAAATCCTGCGCACGGTTTTCTATACTGAAAATGGCAACCCTTATCAAAAAGTGTTGGACCATGTGGATGCTCACCTCTACCATGTGGACCTCACCCGGGAGAAAGACCCGCTGGTTGAGGTGCGCACGCGCATCACGGATTCAAACCTGGAGAGCATTGATATCTATTCTGCTCCTCCGTACCGCATGACCCTTTACCAGTTAGGCCGTGAAGATTATGTGCTGGGAATCATTATCCATCACGTCATCATCGATGGCTGGTCGGCGGAATTATTTAAGCGGGAACTGACGGCTATTTATGAGCAGGTATCTAGGGGAGAGCCGGTGGATTTGCCCCAAGCTCCGATCCGCTATGCTGATTTTGCATGTTGGCAGCAGTCCGAAGCATTTGAACGGCGCATTCGGCCGCAGTACCAATACTGGCAGGAGAAACTGAGCGGCCGGGGCGGCGTGGCTGAGCTGCCAGCGGATAAGAAGCGCCCGACAATGAAAACTTCGAATGCCGCCACGCTGTGGTTGACCCTGGAAGGCCGGACGCTGGAAAACCTGCAGGAGTTCAGCCGGGAACAGCAAGCCACGCCCTTTTCTGTGCTGCTCTCCGCTTTCGCTCTGGCGCTGAACCGCCACACGCATCAGAATGTCATGCATATCGGTTCTTTCTTCGCCAACCGGCCGTACACGCAGGTCCAGACAATTATGGGACCCTTCATCAACGGAGTGGTGCTGCAAGCAGACTTGAGCGGAGATGTGGATTTCCTAGAATTGGTGCGGCGGACGAAAACTACCGTCAATGAGGCCCAAGAGCATCAGGAAGTACCCATCGAGAAAGTGATCGAACTCACCAAAGCCGGGCGCGACAGCAGCCAGCGCACCCTTTTTGGAGTGGTGTTCAATTTTGTGAATGTCCCGCGTTCGAGCATGCAACCCAGTAATCTACATGTGGATTACTTCAATTTTGATGTGGGTACGGTTACGTATGATTTAAATGTGGAGTTTAACCGCACGGATACGGGTATCCAATTTGGTTTTGAGTACAACACCGATATCTATCTTAAAGAGACAATTGAACAGCTCATGCATCATTTCCAGCTGGCGCTGGAAACTTGTCTGCAAGATCCCGTTCAAAACGTGGCGCAGTTGGATTTGTTGACGCCTTCCGAAAAAGAGCAGCTGGAACGCTGGAATGGCGCGCGCGTGCCCTATCCGCAGGATATCCCGATCCACCGGCTGATCGAAGATCAAGTAAAAAGAACTCCGCAGGCGTTGGCGCTGTGCATGGAAGAAACGACTTATACCTATGACGAATTGAACCGCCGCGCGAATCAATTGGCAAGGGTCTTGTTAAGCCAGGGATTGCAACGGGAAGATTTGGTGGGTATTAGTCTGCCGAAATCACCGGACATGCTGGTGGCAATGCTGGCGGTGCTTAAAGCTGGCGGTGCTTACCTGCCGCTTGACCCGGATTACCCTTCGGAGCATCTCGAATATATTCTCGCGGATGCCAAGCCGGTCCTGATGATCACGGATTTGCAGGCCCAGCGCTTACCTTTCGATGCGAAACACATCTTCCATTTAAAGGATTGGCAGGAACGGATTTCGGCTGAAGCAGATGACAATCCGGATATCCCCGTAGAGGCTGATAACCTGGCTTATTGTATCTATACATCAGGCTCCTCCGGCAAACCGAAAGGTGTGCTGGTCGAACACCGTCCGCTGGTTAACTTTGTCCTGTCTACCCAACGTTATTACGGCGTAAACTCAAAAGACCACGTGCTGCAATTCGCATCTCTTAATTTTGACACTTCGGAAGAGGAGATCTACCCGGCGCTTTCCAGCGGAGCTGCCCTGGTGATGCGCACCCCGGATATGCTCGATTCCCTGCCGCATTTCCTGCAGCGCTGCCGGGAATGGGAAATTACCATGCTGGATTTACCAACCGCTTTTTGGCATGAATTGGTCCTTTATTTGGATAAATCCGCTGAACCCTTCCCGCCCGACATCCGGCTGGTCATCATCGGCGGGGAGCGGGTTTCGCCTTCACACCTGACTACCTGGCATAACCTGGGTTTGGATAATGTCCATTTGGATAATACTTATGGGTTGACCGAGACGACCTGCGTGGCAACCCGCATGCGATTGACCCCACAGGAAAGGAACCAGTACAGCCAAAGGGAAGTCACCATCGGCAAGGCCGTTGACAATGTCAACCTGTATGTCCTGGACGAAGCACGCCGGCGGGTGCCGCCCGGCGTGGCAGGCGAGTTGTACATTGGCGGGGACTGTCTGGCAAGGGAATACCTGAATTTGACGGAATTGACAGCCGAACGTTTTCTACCGGACCCCTTTGTTCAGGACGCGCCTGCTCGCATGTATAAATCCGGCGATCTGGTGCTGTGGCGTCCGGACGGTTCGTTGGAATACCTGGGACGCAGCGACGAACAAATCAAGATCCGCGGTTTTCGTGTGGAGCCGGGAGAAATTGAGGCGGCGCTGCTGCAATATGCCGGTATATCTGACGCAGTGGTGTTGAAGCGTGCGGATCCTTCCGGGACCGAACAATTATTGGCGTATCTGGTGATGGACCAGGGCGCAGCTTTGGATGAAAAAGCGCTGCGCGCGTTTTTGTCGACGCGCCTGCCTAAATATATGCTGCCGGCTTTTTACACGGTGATGGCGGAGTTCCCGCTCACGCCCAGCCGCAAGATTGACAAGAATGGCCTGCCGGATCCGGATTGGACGCATGGTATCACGGCCGATAAGGTGGAATCTCCCCGGAACATAACGGAAGAAAAAATGCTGGTCATCTGGCAGGAGGCATTGGGCAGGCAGGCTATTGGTGTAACCGACAATTTCTTTGATATTGGCGGGCATTCCCTGCTGGCTGCCCGCATGATGACTGAGATTGAAAGTCAATTCAAAGTACCGATTCCCCTGGTAACGCTGCTGGAGAAACCGACTATCCGTGAATTGGCTGAAACCATCACTTCCGCCGGATGGAAGCCATCCTGGAAATCAGTTGTGGGTCTGAAATCGGGCGGCAGCCAACCCCCGCTGTTCCTGGTTCATGCGGTGGGCGGGGATATTCTCAGCTACCGGCGTTTGGTTGTTTACCTGCAAGACAGCGACCGTCCGATTTACGGGGTGCGTTCGCAGGGATTGGGCGGTGTGGTTGAACCCTTCCGGCGAGTGGAGGATATGGCGGCTTTTTACCTGAAAGAGATCCGTGAAATCCAGCCCAAAGGCCCTTACTATCTCGGCGGGTATTCATTTGGCGGTACGGTGGCTTATGAGATCGCTCAACAGCTGGCTGCGGCGGGCGAAAAAGTCGCGATGTTGGCGATGTTTGACACGGTTGTGGTGGAAAATATGCCGCCAGAATTACAGCCCGGCCGGGCCATGCTCATGCTGGACCAGGTGGAACGTTTCGGGTTTGTCACCCGCAAATGGTTCAATTTAAGCTGGCCTAAAAAGTTGGAGTATTTTACCAAAATCATCAAATTTGTAAAGAACCGCTTTACAGCTTTTATCAAGAGAGAGAAATATATCAATCCACAGCAACGGGAGGATCACGAACGTTGGCTGCGTAAACCGCCGGCTTTCCAAAAGGTGGAATTGGCCAACGCGGAAGCGCTGCGGGCTTATATCGCAAATCCTTATCCCGGCAGGGTGACTCTGTTCAAAGCCCGTCAGCGCGAGTGGAGCGAGATTGTTCATCCCGAACCTTATTGGCGCAAATTAACAAATGGCCAATTGGATGTGTATAACTGTGACGGCAACCACAGCTCCATTCTATTGGAACCTAACGTAGCCAGCCTGGCGGGTGAGCTGCGCGAAGCGCTGGAAAAGGCAGAAAAATAGACGATTGTGGAAAAACATCAAAATTATTTTCTGCCGCAAACATGGTCCCGGCCTGAATCATTGCCAGTATTGGCGCCGGATGAGGTATCCGTCTGGAAATTTTCTCCCCGGAATCTGCTGCCCTTTACGGATCGTTTCGAGAAATACCTTTCGGCCCATGAGATGAAGCGTCTGGAGCGCCTTACCGGCCAGGAAAATCGACAGGAATTTATTATCTGCCGGGGTGTGCTGCACCTGCTTCTCTCCGCATTAAGCGCTGAAGAGCCGGAGCACGTGCATATCCATGAGGATGGTTATGGGAAACCACGGCTGGAAGAGGATGGCCATCAGCACGCGCTGGCATTCAATATTTCTCACACGAACGGGCTGTGCCTGATTGCCTGCGGCCGTGAGATGGAGGTGGGGGTGGATGTGGAATACATCGATCCCCTGCCGGAATTGGCTGCCATGGCAAAAAAATATCTGGCGCCTCAGGAAATAAAAAAATGGGAAGAGCTGGATGCTGCACACCAGACGGAAGCGTTCTACTGCTATTGGAGCGCAAAAGAAGCTTTGCTGAAAGCGCTTGGCAGCGGGCTGCGTATTTCGCCTGCGCAGATTGATACGCTGCAAATACGGGCTGATAAGAAGGTTAGTGGAAAACAGGACGACGGCTTATATTTTGAAACCGGTGAGTGCATTTTGGAAGAACTTCCCCTGGGGACAGCATACACCGGCTGGTTGGCTGTGTTTAAACGGCTGGAAAAAATATCCCTATATGAACTAACAGCTCAATGGCTGCGGGCGTTCATCTTTTCTACAGGCAGGAAAGCGGAGAAGTGAGCAATCGTCTGATAACCGCGCTTTGTATAGAAATTCCAAGCCATGAATGAGGGTACCAATTGAATATTCCGGATATTATTTTGTTCGGCAAATTGATGCATATGGGCCAGTAACGAAGTGGCCACACCCATGTGCCGAAATTTCGGAGATGTGAACATGCCTGCCAGGTATGCCATGTGCGGCGTCTGGTGCACCAGATATCCCCATCCCGCGGCTTGCCCGTCAATTTCTGCATAGAAAGCCGTACAGTCTTCGGCGTTGGCCAGTTTCTCCGGGAAGGGTTTGCATTCTGCAAAGGTTTGGTTGATGAAATTCGCCTGGTCGGGCTGGCTGACTTGTATAACCGGAATGCCGGGTGCATCGAGTTTTGCAGGTAAATTTGCCATCTGCAGAATACTGGGCAGGAAATACTCAAAGCCCAGAGGTTGATAGCGCAGTTTGAACTTCTGCGGATCCATGTTCTTATGGAAAGCTTCTATCCCATAGGAACCGTCACCCTTGAACGGATATGATCGCGCAATCTCGGCGATCTCCTCGGGTGTTTTATCCCAGGCGAAAATGATGGATTGGTAAGGGATCATTTCATATGGGGAGTTGGCAAATTCATCGCCATAATAAAAAACGATCACATCGTTGATTTTCTCGTGGCTGCTATTGTATGCGGCTTCCATTGAGTGGACAAATGTGAGAATATAATGATTAATAAGGAAATCCAGCGAATGTTCCATGATTTCCATTATAGCCGGAGTTAATTTCATGAATATTAATTTTGCGAAACAATTTAAATATTACGGCAAGATAATTTTGATTACCATCCTGGTATTAAATACCATTTTGTTAATCACCTGGGGAATTAGTTCTTTACGGGCGCTCCCGATTGAATACATGTTGGAGGATGCAGCTTCCCTGTTGGGGTATGACCAATTCATCGGTTTCCTGACACCCATTGGTGCGGTGGTTCTGGCTGCCGGTATTGGCGCTGTATTGCTTCTGGCAGTTGTAAAAAAGAAAGACTTAAACCAGGGTGACCATCAGATATTTATGGCATTGGTTTTTCTGGCTGGTGTCAGCCTCTTTCTTTTATTTGATGACCTTTTCCTCATGCATGAACGCGTTTTTACCGGTTGGTTCCAAATTGGGGAACGCAGGATTTTCCTGGCCTACGGGTTGGTATTTGCCACATTGTTTTTCATCAACCGCAAAGGTATTCTCTCCGGCCCAATTGTCTTCTTGGTGATTTCATTCCTCTTGTTCGGGGCATCAATGGCCAGCGACCTTCTCACCGATAAAGTATCTCTCAGCGCTACCATAACCAGCAGTATGAAAATGCTGGAGGAAGCCGCAAAATTGGGGGGCTATCTTTTTTGGACGGTTTTTATCCTGATGAAGGCCAGAAGCTTACTGGTGGAAGAAGAGGATTAGTTTACCTGGATAACGGCACTGTGTTTTCCGGGATCCACGCTGACAGTTCCACGCTCAAAATCTCGCCGCCATAGATCGCCTTCCTGATAACGCGATCCCAGCGGCTGCCCAAGGTTACTTTCGAATTGCGGGTACCACCATAATTCCCGGTATGCCTGGTCGTTGCTGTAGCGAAAATATGCGCGGCCGTTGTTGACCAGCAGAAAGGATGCCAGCCCAAACTGCATACGCTCGACGTCGTTGATGTCTCCCTGAGTGACCAGGATGATGCCCTTACCCTGTGCCTGGGTCTTTTCCGCCAGGTCCAGCTGGTGCTGCCAGTCTTCCTCGGATAGATAGCCGTTTTGCCAATCCGCCGCGAAAGCTTCCAGCATAGCCCCGTCCAGGTTGGTCAAATAATCCAGCCAGGCGCTTTCATTTTCGATGTAAGGAATATTGGCATACAGCAGTTTGCCCGAACCGGCAAAGTAATTACTGCGCAAATAGGCCAGAAAGTCCTTGACAGCGGCTTGATAGCTGTCATCGTTGGGGTAATCGGCCAGCATCAGGTTCATCTTATCGAAACGCCCCAAGCTTCCGTCAACGTTGTCCAGGAAAATACCCGCCCAACCGGCGTCGTTTTGAAAACCGCGCACCTTTTCAAGAAAGTATGCGCGCCAGCCTTCGCTGCCGGGGTCCATCACCACGTATTGAGATTGGTCGTAACGGATTACGTTGCCGTTAATATCGCGCAGGAACCAGTCGGGATGCTGTTCCTGCAGCTGGCAGAAATCTCCTTCAAGGTGCGCGACCTGGTTCTGGTAAGGCTTGGCAGTACAGCTGTCTGGATCCATAACTGCCTCAAAACGCAGGTATTGCAGTACCGGGGCGCTGCTGCCCATGTCCCGCAGGCTTTGGCGTTCACGTTCATCATTGCGGGTCAGGATCAGCATGGAAAAGTTGGCTGCCACGGCGCCCAAATCGTTTGCTTGTTGGGGCGGTTTGTAAAACCAGGCGAATTGCAGCGGAGTAAAAGGCGGCAGCGGTGTGCTGTAAACCCGCTCAGGTGTAGCGGCGTATTCGGGGGTGGAAACACCGCCGCCGAAGTTCAGTATTATCTGGTCGATTTTTTGGCAGGCTGTAATTGCGACGAGTAATAATGAAAATATGAGGGTGAAATAGAGGAACTTCTTCATTAAAAGATTATCTTATTTAGTCAGGTAGAAGTATAAGAAAACCAGAAGCGGCATCAGAATGGCCGCAATGGAGATCAGGATTAGTTCGATGGTATCCACATTGGCGGGATCTGTTTTGTTATTTTGCTTGTCTACCCCATTAATGGCATAATCCGGCACCATTCGTGAATCCTGGTCTGGTTTATTAACCGCGACCTTACGAGCCATTTTCACGCCGGTCAATTCCCTACCAGCAGTTTGGGCGGGTTGTTGTTCCGCCTGGCTTGGCGTGGATTCTGCTTCCGCGGGTGGCAGCACTTCAACCGGTTGTTCCAATTGAGGTTCGCTGGGAACAGATACAGGAGAAGGGGCGGGAGCTGCCGCTTGTATTTCTTCGGGCTGTTCCTCGGGAGCTTCGCTCTTTTCAACAGGCTTTTGTGTTTCCACCGGCATTTCAGGCTCTGATTCTGCTTCGGGCACGGGGGGTGTATCCACTGACTGTGGTACCGGTTTATCCGAAGGATTTTCCTCTTGGATTGCTTCGGCAGCGGCCGTTTCCCCGGTTTCTATCTTCTCGAAAATTTCAACAGCTTCAACACTATCTGCGTCCTCAATCGGTTCAATCTCCGCCTCCGGAATTGGCTTCCGAATCATCCTGAATTTCTTTCGTGGTGATTTTGGTTCGGATACATTCTCTGCCGGGGTAGGGGTTTCTTGAGGCAGTTCTTCCGCTTTGGGATTGGTTCGCCGGCGCAGTTTTTTTCGAAAAGCTTTTTTATTAATTGTTGTAGAAGGAGGTTCTACTTCTTCCGCTTCCGCTTCTTCCATCGCTATCGGTTCTGGAATCTCTTCCAGATTTCCTTCGGCGTCCTTTATGGCTTCGTGGGATGCTTCAATACCTTGTTCTTCAGGAGTCTCTTCACCTTCCGTTTGCGGGGTCTCAGTTAATGGAAATTCTTCCTCATTGAGATTCACGATGTCTGCATCGTTGGGAATGGGGATGGGTGCGGTATCATCCAGCGGTCGGATGGGCAAGGCGGCCGGGGGCTGCGATTGCGCTCTTGACCCGGATGCCATTTGACTGTAAACCAGCCGGATGGCTTTGCGCGCTGCCTGGCTGTCCGGATTGACTTTAAGGGCGTTTTCGATATAAGCCATCGCCTGCGGCGGTTCACTGAGGGAAGCCAGGATTAACCAGGCTTGTTCCTCCTGTGCCGGATCGGCTATCGCGAGCAGCGCTAATTCTCTCGCGCGCTCCTCTTTTCCCTGAGAAAAGGCTTGCCGAGCTTGTTGGATAAAAGTTGTGTATTCGGGCTCTTTTTCGGTTTTCATCATGTTTTCAGAAGTTCTATACTACAATCTTACAATAAATTCGATGGACTTACGAGTATAATGCAATTTCAGTGCCAAAATCCTGTTCAGGAGACCTTTCATGGAATGCAAAAAAACCTCAAATCTAACCCACTGCAATTGCAGCTATGAACCCTGTTCACGTAAGGGTGTATGCTGCGAGTGCATCAGCTTTCATCTACGCAGCCGCGAATTACCGGCATGTGTTTTTCCGCCCGATGCGGAAAGCACCTACGACCGTTCTTTTGAACATTTCGCCCGCCTGGTGCAGGCCGGGAAAGTTTAAGAATTTTTAGAAGGGAAAATTATCGTTTATACTTGTGCGAGTTAAAAACTATGTTTGAGATAAAAGACAAAACCAAAATAGCGCCGGATATTTACCGGTTGGAAATCGAAGCTCCTTTGATCGCTAAGAAGTTCAAAGCCGGGCAATTTATTGTCTTGAGGCCGCTGGAGACCAGTGAACGGGTTCCATTGACCATCATGAAAACAGATCCGCAAGCCGGAACTATCACCCTGATTGTAAAAGCAATAGGGCTTTCCACGCGCCAATTGTGTGCCCTGGAAAAAGGGCAGACGGTGGCGGATTTGCTGGGCCCTCTGGGAAAATCCTCGGAAATTGAGAACTACGGCACGGTCGTGATTGTAGGCGGCGGCGTGGGTACGGCGGTGGCCTTTGCGGTTGCGCAGTCCCTCAAGGAAGCCGGCAATCGTATTATTACCATCAGCGGCGCTCGCGATCAGAGCTTTGTCATCCTGGAAGATGATTTGCGCGAAATTTCCGACGAGCTGATTATGGCTACCGATGATGGTTCTTATGGCGTAAAAGGTTTTGTTACAGAACAGTTGAAGGGCTTGTATGCGCGCGGTGAAAAAATTGATCGCGTGATCGCAGCCGGACCGCTGCCCATGATGCGCTTTATCTCCGATATTACCCGTGAACACAACACCCCCACGGTGGTCAGCCTGAATCCTATAATGGTGGACGGTATTGGCATGTGCGGCGGCTGCCGCGCGCTGGTGGGCGGAAAAATTGTATTCGTATGCGTGGATGGGCCGGAGTTTGACGCGCACCAGGTGGATTTTGACAGCCTGATGCGGCGCAACAACGCCTACCGCGGTATTGAGCAAGAGAAGGAACATGCCTGCAAGCTCGAGGCGGAAATTGAGACGGTGCAGCATGACCAATAACCCGCTGCCGCTCAAAGACCGCATGCAGATTCAGCGCCATACCATGCCGGCGCAGGCACCGCAGAAGCGTGTCTCCAATTTCAATGAAGTCAATCAGGGTTTCAGCTCTGAATTAGCCCGAGAAGAAGCCCAGCGCTGCTTGCAATGCAAAGATGCGCCCTGCAGCCAGGGCTGCCCGGTGCACGTGCACATCCCCGATTTTATCGACCAGATCCTGGCCGGCAATATGCTGGGCGCCGCGGATGCTATTTTACAGGATAACCTGCTCCCCGCAGTTTGCGGGCGGGTTTGCCCGCAGGAAAAATTCTGCGAATCCCGCTGCGTGTTGGGAAAAAAAGGCAACCCGGTAGCCATCGGCAGCCTGGAACGTTTTACCGCGGACAGCACCGCGGCCGACCGCGCCGCGCGCCCGCAGGGCGAGAAACCAGCTCCCACCGGCAAGAAGGTAGCCCTGATCGGATCCGGCCCGTCTTCGCTGGCTTGCGCGGGCGACCTGATCCGCTTCGGACACGAGGTGACAGTCTACGAAGCGTTGCATGCTTTCGGCGGCGTGTTGATCTACGGCATCCCGGAATTTCGTCTGCCTAAATCCATCGTTGCGTATGAAGTGGACGTGCTGCGCCGTTTGGGTGTGAAATTTGAGAAAAATGTGGTCATCGGCAAAACTTTGACCATCAATGAATTGTTTGACGAACAAGGTTATGACGCCGTTTTCATCGGCGCGGGCGCTGGTCTGCCTAATTTCCTGGGTATTCCGGGCGAAGAACTGATCGGCATCTATTCCTCCAACGAGCTGCTCACGCGCGTCAACCTGATGAAAGCTTACCAGGATCAGTCTGTAACGCCTATCTTTAATTTCAAGGATAAGGTTGTGGCGGTTTTCGGAGCGGGCAACACCGCGCTGGATTCAGCCCGCACTTCCCTGCGCTTGGGAGCAAAAGAAGTACACATCATCTACCGCCGTTCGGAAGAAGAAATGCCCGCCCGGCACGAAGAAGTGGAACATGCCAAGGAAGAGGGTGTCAAATTCACTTTCCTGGCTGCCCCGCTGGAATTCCTGGATAACGGTGAAGGTTGGCTGAAAGGCGTGCGCTTGCAGCGTATGGAATTGGGCGAACCGGATGCGAGCGGACGGCGCAGGCCGCTGCCGATTGAAGGTTCTGAATTTACGCTTGACCTTGACCTGACTGTAATTGCCATTGGTAATGGTTCCAACCCGCTGCTGCGGGATACGCCTGAATTGCAATTCACGCGCCGCGGTACGCTGGAAGTTAATCCCGAATCGCTGCAGACAGATAAAGCGGGCGTCTTCGCCGGCGGCGATATCGTCACTGGCGGCGCTACCGTCATCTCGGCCATGGGCGCCGGCAGACAGGCTGCGCAGTCCATTAACGACTATCTGTCACAACTTTAATTCAAAAAAAAGGAAAATGCGGCCAAACGGCCGCATTTTTTTATATCTCCTGATCGGAATTCTCCAGCAATTTGCCGTGATAGATAGCTTGCCGGGCGCGGATAAATGCGTTAGTGAGCCTTACGAACACTTCGTCACTCGGTTTTTCACTAAAGTAAGCCGTGCGCAGGTAAGCATAATTTACGATTTCCCAGGCCACTGCTGCGGTCATGGCACTGTCGTCTAAACCATCGGGTAAATCTGACATTTTTTCCTCCTTGAATTGTCGAATTGCACGATAGTTTTATTGTAGCATCAGGGCTGGTGTGGTTTCAGGTTAATTTTTCATCTATAATCATAAAAAGAGCGAGAAAATATTCGGAATGGAGCGATACTATGACCATTAATGTAGGGGTTTTGACTGCCGGCGGGGATACACCTGGTCTGAACGCAGCCCTGCGCGGCTTGGGCAAATCAGCGGAATACCGCTACGACCTGCAACTGGTTGGTTTTTATGACGGTTTCCGCGGACTGCTGCAGGACCGCTGCATCCTCTTGGATGAGTCGGCGTTGTCGGGCATTCTGACTTTGGGCGGCACCATCCTGGGCACCAGCCGCGATAAGCCGCGCAAGATGATCGTTGGCGGTAAATACCAGGATATGCGCGATGCGATGGTTGAGACGTATAACAAGCATCACCTGGATGTATTGGTATGTATGGGCGGCGGCGGAACGCAAAAGAATGCTTTCAGCCTGATGGAAAAAGGGTTGAATGTTCTGACCCTGCCAAAGACGATTGACAATGACATCGCCAACACGGATGTGACCCTGGGTTTTGACACCGCATTGGGAATTGCTACGGACGCTATCGACCGCTTGCACAGCACGGCCCACAGCCATCACCGCATTATCATCGTGGAGGTCATGGGCCATAACGCCGGCTGGTTGGCGCTGGGCGCCGGAGTGGCCGGAGGTGCGGATGTAATCCTTATTCCGGAAATTCCTTTTGACCCGGACAATATCGCACAGGCCATTATGGAGCGCAGCCGCAGCGGAAAGCACTTCAGTATCGTTGCGGTTTCGGAAGGCGCCATGTCTATCCATGACCACAAACATGAAAATGAGCTAAAAGAAGAAATTACTCTGGCCGAAAACAAAAAGGAAAAAACCAAAGCCAAAGAAGCCTTGGAAGCCTTTTATGCTGGACAATCAGGAAAGACCATGCGCCTGGCGCAGGATTTGGAAACGCTGACCGGTTTGGAAGCGCGCGTGACCATTTTAGGTTATGTCCAGCGCGGCGGTACGCCTTCCGCACGCGACCGTCTGCTGGGTTCACAGTTGGGCGGCGCGGCGGCTGCCTTGATCTCCGAAGGCGTAAATGGCGCGATGGTAGCGGTGAAAGGCCAGGAAATGAAGCCGGTGCCGCTGAAGAGCGTGGTGAATAAGTTGCGTACTGTCCCCACGGACCATATTTGGGTGGACACTGCCCGACGGGTGGGTACCTGTTTGGGCGATTAGTCTTTTCTTCTTGCGAATGCTTATCTTAGAGATTTATAAAATTGGGCCACCGGCCCAATTTTTTACTATTTGGTATGTTTTAATAATAAAAATCATAAAACAATTGAATTGGTGAAAAGCAAGGTACATGGCAATGAATCTCAAAAGTAAAACAATTTTCATGCTGCTGGTTTTCCTGACGGCGTGTTCTCCCCAAATCCCTGCCGCGGCAGCGGCCAGTGCGGAAGCGCAAGAGCTGACCATTGCTGCTGAGACGCAGGCAGCCCCGCAGCTGGCGCCTACGGTGGAATCGCTCAGTCCATACTCATTGGAAGCGTTAGCCAACCGTGAATACGGGCAAGGAGAGTTGCGTGTGGAATATGCCTGGCAGGATAAGGATGAATTCACGCGCTATTACATTACTTACGACAGCGACGGCCTCAATATCCACGGCTATGTCAATATCCCCAAGGGCAATGGCCCTTTCCCGGTGATTATTGCGCTGCACGGTTATATTCCGGCCAGCGATTATGAGACCCTGGATTACTCCACGCGCTACGCGGATTCCATTGCGCGCAAAGGCTATATTGTGCTGCATCCCAATATGCGCAACTTTCCGCCTTCTGACTCACCCGGGCGCACGCGCGATTACCTGGCCGGTTATACGGTGGATGTGATGAATTTGCTGGCCTACGTGCGCCAGATGGCCGGGCAGGACGGTATTTTCAAGAACGCGGACATGAGCCGCATGGGTATTTGGGGCCACAGTATCGGTGGCGGTATTGCACTGCGCGTAGTCAATCTCGTGCCGGAAATCAAGGCGGCCGTGCTGTACGGCGCGGTCAGCCAGCGCTATACCAATGAGTCGGCCGGTTTTGATGTGTATAACCTGGACAGCGACACGGCGGCATTCAGCGTGCATCATGGCGAACTGGACGAGGTTATCGATCCGCAGTGGTCGCGCAAGTTATGCGCCGACCTGGAAGCTGCCGGACGGGATTATGAATGCTATTTTTATGAGGATCAACCCCATACCTTTATCCGCAATGGTGATGCCGACCCGCTCTTTATCCAGCGCACGGTTGATTTCTTTGCGAGGTATCTGGATAACTAGTGTTTATTTGCCGCAGATAGACACAGATAAAAAAGATTAAATTCTATAGACGATACACACAGATGCTGCGTCTCAGTTCTGTGATTTTCGATTGACGCAGCTCCCTTTCCCTGAAGGGATCGCAGAGCATTCTCTAGGGGAAGAGGGCTGGGGGTGAAGGTGTATTCATAGATAAAAAAGCTGCTGTCCGGATGGTTATGGACAGCAGCTTTGCGATGAAACCTGAAGACCTCGAAATCAAGCTTGGTTTTTACCGCGGGTGCGCTCGAGTGCTTTTTTACGCGAATTGGCGCTCACGCGATCGATCACGATCACTACCAGCAGTAAAATACCCTTAATAACTTGTTGGTAATAGGCCTGGATGTTCATCATGTTAAAACTGTTGCTCAATACACCCATGGTTAGGACGCCCAGAAAAGCGCCTTCCAGCGTGCCCACGCCGCCGCTCATCGAGATCCCGCCCAGCATTGCGGCTGTGATGACGTTTAGGGCCGAATCCGAACCGACGATAGGGCTGCCGGTGCTCAGGCGCGACGCCAGGATCACACCGGATATCCCCGCGGTCAGGCCGCAGATGGTGTAGGTGATGAACTTGACGCGCTTTACGCGGATGCCGGAGGCATGCGCGGCTTCTTCGTTGCCGCCAATGGCGTAGATGCTGCGACCGGTCTCGGTGTAATGCAGGAAGATCACTCCGGCGGTGAAGATCATAGCCAGGATGATAGCCGGAATGGGGATGATGCCCAATTTTCCACGTCCGATTTCCGAGAAAATCAGCACTTTATTTACAACCGGATAGCCATCCGTGATCGTCATGGCAAGACCTTCGAAGGTGATCATCGTGCCCAGGGTGGCGATGAAAGGATTGATCTTGAAAGCGGTGATAAACAAACCGTTCATGGCCCCGCCCAGCGCGCCGACCAAAATACCGCCCAAGATTCCGGCCCACATAGGCAGCCCCAGTTCGTTCATTAGGTAAACGCAAATAACACCGGCCAATGACATGATGGCGCCGATGGAAAGGTCCAACCCCGCAGTCAGCATGACCATAACCATGCCTACCAGCATGATACCGTCCATGGCAATAATAACCCACAATCCTTGTAGGTTGTACAGCGACCAGAATTTGTTCGATTGGGTGCTGACCAGAATCAGCAGGGGAATCAGGATTGCCAAAACTTTTTGGTTCTTGAGAAAGGTGACAAATCCGGATTGAAGGGATTTTTGAATGATGTTTTTCATCTTGCCACACTCTGGTTTCTTTTTGCGTCGATGGCCACGGCTGTCAGCAGGATCAGGCCGCGGATCAACAGCTGCAGGTTGTAGGAAATATTCAGCAGGGTCATGCTATTGGAAATGATGCCCAGCGTCAACACGCCTGCCAGGGTATTGTAGATGCGCCCTTCGCCGCCGCTGGTCTTGGTTCCGCCCAAAACCACCGCCGTCAGCGCCTGGAATTCGTATCCAAGGCCGATGGTCGGGTCGAGGTTTTTGACACGCGAGGCCAGCAGGATGCCGGCAGCTGCGGCCGTGAATCCGGAGAACACATAAGTGGACATGCGGATCAGGTTGGTTTTTATACCCATCAGGCGCGAGGCATCGTCGTTGTTGCCCAGCGCGTAGACGTAACGCCCGAAAGAAGTCCTCTTCAGGATGATCTGGGTAATGACGGTCAGGATGAGGAAGATAAAGATGGGGTTGGGAATGCCCATCAGGTAGCCGCCCGAAATGGCCTCATAGAATTGAGTCGGGGACCATACCCACACGTGCTGGCCGCCGGTGTAGATCAGGGTGGCGCCGGCCACCATGAATTGTGTGCCGACCGTTACGATGATGGAATTGGCTTTCAACAAACCTACCAGCAACCCGTTGAGCAAGCCGACGAAGACGCCCAGGAGCAGCGGGATGATGATGGCCAGTGCTGTCAGCGGACCGTTTTCCGGGCCAATGTTGACCGATACGACCGCTGCCAGCGTCAGGATAGCGCCGGTGGAAAGGTCGAAGTTGCCGCCGATCAGCACTACTGTCATGCCCAGGCTGATCAGGCCGACGATGGAAACCTGGCGCAGCACGTTTAGGATGTTGCTGGAGGAAATGAATTTGGGCTCCATCAGGGAGATAGTGATCACCAGCACGGCAAACACCATCCAAATGGTCTGCCCGGATAGATTGCGGAAAAATGACGCGACTGCGTTGGGCTTTTTTATGTTGGACTCGTTCATTTTGTTACTCCTAAAGCGTACGAGACAATGGTCTCCTGGGTGGCCTGGTCGCTGTTCAGTGATGCGGCTACGCGCCCGTCGCGCAGAACCACGATGCGGTCGCTGATGGACAACACTTCTTCCATTTCAGACGAGATCATGATGATGCCTACACCGTCCTCAGCGTAGCTGCGCAGTAATTTGTGAATCTCGGAACGCGCGCCCACGTCGATGCCGCGGGTGGGTTCGTCAATGATGAGAATTTTCGGAGAAATGTTCAACCAGCGGGCCAGGATGACCTTTTGCTGGTTTCCACCGGACAGATTGCCAATGAACTGCCACTTGGAAGGCGTTTGGATGGATAATTTTTCGATAAATTCATCGGCGATGCGGCTTTCAACCGCGCTGTTGAGTAAACCCTTGCGGGAAGTTGCGGGTGTGCTGGGCATGACCAAATTTTCGAGGACGCTCATGCGCATCAGCAAGCCCTCTTCCTTGCGGTTTTCCGGAACAAAACCGATGTGGGCTGCGATGGCGTCCTGCGGCCCGTGGAAGCGGGCGCGTTTGCCGTTGACCAGTATCTGCCCTTCCTCGATCTTACGAATACCGAACAAAGCCGAAACCACGTCCGAGCGGCCTGAACCGACCAGCCCGGCCAGGCCCAGGATTTCACCCTCGTGCAGATCAAAAGAAATATCGTAGAAAAGCCCGTCAATCGTGATGTTTTGGACTTCCAGGATTTTTTTGCCGGGTTTGCGCTGCGCGTGCAATGTGCCTACGCGGATGTCGCGGTCAACCATCATGCGCACCAGTTTGTCTTTGGTAAGTTCGTGGATGTCCTGCGTGCCAACACTGCTCCCGTCGCGCAGTACGGTGACGCGGTCGGCCAGGTAAAAGACCTCGTCCAGTTTGTGGGTAATGAAGATGACGCTCTTACCCTGCTCGCGGATACGTTTGATGCGGTCAAAGAGGATATCGATTTCGTGTTGGCTCAAGGCCGAGGTCGGCTCGTCCATTACGATTAATTGGGTGTCGAAAGAAAGCGCCTTGGCGATTTCCACCATCTGCTGCATGGCGATGGGCAGGTTGCCCACCAGTTCGTGCGCATCCAGGTTGATGTCCAGATGGTCGAGGATGTCCTGCGCTTTACGGTACATTTCTTTGTGGTCGATCAAATTGGCGGAAGTGCGCGGCAGCCTGCCCAGGAAGATGTTCTCCGCCACGCTCAGCTGCGGGACGACCATCAATTCCTGGTGGATGGTGGCAATTCCGGAATTCCAGGCTTCGAAAGGGGTTTGGAAGGAGACCGGTTGATCGTTCCAGATGATTTGACCGCTGTCCGGGTGATGGATGCCGGCTAATATCTTGATTAGGGTCGATTTTCCCGCCCCGTTTTCACCAACGAGGGCGTGTACTTCTCCGGGCAGCACCGTGAATGATACACCCCGCAAAGCGTGCACGCCCGGAAAATACTTGTTGATATTTTCCATTTGCAAGATGGGCTTACCGTTATTTTCCATATTGGATTACCTCGTTGAAAACTTTTGATTTATGGGTTTTTTGCTACTTCGATCAATACCTGGTGGGCAGCACCCATGATGGCTGCCTGAGGACCCAGGTCGGACAGTACGATCTCGGGATGCATGGGGATCAATCCGTCCAAACGCTTCTTGATGGGTTCCAGCAGCAGGTCGGCTGATTCAAACACGCCGCCGCTGAAAATGATCTCTTCCGGGTCAAGCAGTACGATGGTATTTGCCACGCTGATGGTGATGTAATCCACCACGTCAGAGACGATCCTGGCGGCCCATTCCTCACCTTTGCGCGCTGATTCGAACACGTCTTTAGCGGTGATGGCAACGGCGTCGGGGTTCTGTTCGCGCAGCTGGGTATTCGCGATTCCGGCGATACCGGTGCCCGAACACATAAATTCCAGTGCGCCGTGAGTATGCTCGTATTTGCCGGACAGGAATTTCTGTCCCGGGACCATGTGCCCGATTTCTCCGGCGGAGAAAGTCGAGCCGCGGTAGAGCCGGCCGTCGATGATAATACCGGAGCCGATGCCGGTGCCAAAAGCTAATAAAACCAGATTTGGCACGCCGCGTCCAACGCCGTACCCATATTCGCCCAGCGCCATCAGGTTGACGTCGTTTTCAACCACAACAGGCAAGTGAAAACGCTCATCGAGCATATCCTTCAGGTAAATCTTTTCCCATCCTAAGGAGGGAGAATAGACGATCTCGCCGCCCTTGGAGTCGGTGATGCCGGGTACGCCTACACCAATACCGATCGGACGCAGGTTGCGCTGCTTGGATTCTTCAATTAATTGTTGGATGATTTCAAAAAGTTGATCCAGACTGGTTTGGGAGCTGGTGATGTCGACCTCTACCTTGATTTTGGTCAGAATATTTCCCGAAAGGCTGATCAGCCCGCCCAGGATCTTGGTGCCGCCCATGTCGATGCCGATTACAACTTTATCGTCATCATTCAGTTTTAATAAAGTGGATCTTCTACCGCCAGTGGATGCCTCCAGGCCTGACTCGACGATAAGGCCGGATTGAATCAGTTTTTCGGTGGAACGCAGCACCGTAGAAAAACTCAATCCGGTTTTCCGGATAATTTCGGGCCGGGTGATCGATCCATTTGCCTGGATGGTCTCCAAAATGACGATTGTGTTGAGCTGGCCCAAAATTTCAGTGGAGTAGGGTTGATGGTTTTGTCTCATTGCTAAAATTCTACTATAGTTTCAAACAGAATGAAAGTATTGTTAAAGGGAACGGTCTTGAATATGATGAAAGTTTCTATTTTGGTACCAGAAAATCACATCCCTAAAGATTCACTTGACAAAACCCCCGGCAAATATTATAATAATCGAAACATACTTTCAGACTGACAGAAACTAAGCCTTATTGATAAAGAATGCTCTTTTTTGAGAAAAACCGGACGATCCCCTCACAATGACCTCAATGCTGCCATTGGGAACGCACGGTATAAAGGACAGAAGATAAAGGTTTCTAATAATGAAAGCATCACTAAATTTCTCGAAAAACTCCACCAGTTCCCTGATCATTTGCTGAGTATGTATTTAACGCGTTTTCCAGGACAGGAAGATGCGTAATAAATAAAAAAAAAGAAAAAAAGAGAGGAAGAATATGTATAAAAAGTATTATTTGCTCGTCGCGCTCATGCTGGTTTCAGCCATCGTCTTGGGCGCATGTGCTTCCGCCAGCGCAGAAGAACCCGCCGCTGCTGCTGCCGAAGGCAAGCACCTGACCATCGCCTACTCGGCGCCGAACGCCGGTTGGCCTTACATTGCGGCCTGGATTGGCGCTTTCGAAGCCGCTGCCGCTGAGGACCCGGACGTGGACGTCGTTGTTTTGAGCGCGGAAGGTGATGTTGCCCAACAGGCAGCCGACTTCGATACGCTCATCGCTCAAGGCGTGGACGTGATTCTGGTATGCTCACTTGACGGTGACGCCATTGTGCCTTCCCTGAAAGCAGCCTCCGAAGCTGGTATCCCCGTTCTGGCAGTCTCCAACGAGCCATCCGAAGACGGCCAGCAGTACATCGTCGGCTACTCCGGCCCGGATGACTACGTCCAGGGCAAGATCGCTGCCGACCTGATGGCCAAGGCGTTGGACAACAAGGGCAACATCGTCATCATCGAAGGTACCCCCGGCCAGTCAACCACCAACCTGCGCAACCAGGGTTTCATGGACCAGATGGAAGAAAAAGGTTATGACTTCACCATCTTGGCTCAGCAGACCGCTAACTGGGATCCGGTACAGGCTAAGGCTGTTATGGAAGACTTCATCACGGCTTACGGCGACCAGATCGACGGCGTATTCAGCCAGGATGACAACACCGCTGCAGCAGCCGGCGAAGTTGTGCGCGATGCCGGTTTGAAAATGGCCATCGTTGGTACCGGCGGCTCCAAGAACGGTACCCAGGCAATCCGCGACGGTTTGATCTACGGCACCATGGATCAGTCCCCCACCACTGATGCCGAGCAGGCTCTGAAATTCGCCAAGATGATTGCCAATGGCGAAGAATTGCCCGAACGCCGCAACATCATCCCCATGCCCGAAATCACGGCTGAAAATGCCGACCAGTTCCCGGGTGAATGGTAGACCTTAAATAATGACAGCCCCCCTGTGAAGGGGGGCTGCATTCTTGTGAGCTCCCGTTGTATTGTTTACAATGGGGGTTCATAAGAATTTTCTGATAATCATTCCTAAAGGAGGTAGACGTTGACCAAGATGCGAGTGGGTCTGAAAGTCTATTCAAATGACTGGTACCTGAAATATAATCTGTCTTACACGCAGGCTGCCGATTTGTTAAGTGAATGGGGGGTAAATTTCATTATCGCCCAGAGCAAGGTGCTGCCAATGCCCGATACCGCGGTAAAGAGTGAAGTGCCGCCGGAATTGATGGAACGCTATCAATCCTATGATGACGTCAAATTTCGCGAAGCCCTGCGCAAGAATGGGATTGAATATTGGGCGACAACCCTGTTCTTTATGGACCGAGTGGCATTGGAGGAAAATCCTTCTTATAAAGCCTATGGCGAGAATGGCAAGCCCATGCAGCAAATCGATTGGTATGAAGGTATCCCGCCAACCATGCAAAAACATGTGGATTTTAAGAGCGGTTTGTATGAGAATGCCGTGCGTATTCTGCAGCCGGATGGTATCCATTTCGGTTTCATGCGCTGGCCGCAGTTTTGGGAATTATGGATGCCGGAGCACAAACGCAGTGAACTTATCGAATACAGTTTCGACAAGATATCCCTCAAACGTTTCATGGAAGACCGCAATGTTGACCTGCCCAGCCTGGAAGCTTACGAAGCTGCCCAATGGATCAAGGCTAACGTTTACACTGAATGGGTCGATTGGAAATGCGACGTAGTGCGCCTGGTGATCAAACAGGTCAAGGACAACTGCGCAGCCATTAAGGGCGATATTAAGACAGCGCTCAACACGGTGCCCTTTGGTAAAGCCGATTACGACAACGCGGAAGAGCAGGTTTATGGGCAGAGCTTCGAAAAACTTTCCGGGGTAATCGACCTGTTTGAGGTCATGGCTTATCACCAGATCCTCAAGCGCCCGGTCGAATGGATCCCGCAGATTGGCAGGGAAGTCAAAGCGCGCAGTGAACGGACCACAGTCTGCACGCTGCAGGGCGAACCTTTGTATACCGAAGGGATGCATGCATCTTATGGACGCAAGACCAGCATTGACATAGCTGAATTCCAAAGCGCGGTTGAAGCCGTGGTGGCAGAACCTTCCATAGATGGCTTGGTCTTGTTTACCTGGGCTGATTTACTCAAACAGGTCTACGTGGACAAGGATACCCGCAAGGTGGATATCCTCAAAGCGGCAGCCCGGGCCAGAGGATGACCCGAATGATGCAAATCTGTCGCTTTGAAACATACGAAGAACTGTCCCAAGCCGCCGCGGAGCGCGTCTGCGCCGTACTGGAACAAAAACAAGACGCTGTCCTGGTGCTGCCGACCGGCAATACCCCCCTGGGTATGTTCAACGAACTGGTCAAACGCTTTGAGGATGGCGAAGTCTCATTTAAACATGCTTATCTGTTTGAATTGGACGAGTACTACCACGGCCCCAGCCAGACCGGGCCGGTGCTGTTCCAATGGCTGCAAGAGGTTTTTATCGACAAGGTTGATTTCGATCCGGCACGCGTCTTTTCTTTCGACCCTCACGCACCGGATGCACAGCAGGAATGCGATCGCATCCAAGCCGCAATGGACAAGCTGGGTAAGGTGGACTTGATGGTCTTGGGCTTGGGCCCAAATGGGCACCTGGCCATGAACGAACCGGGCACCCCCTTTGATGTCCTGACGCACCCGGCCGAGCTGACTCCCGAAACGCTGGCGTCCAATTCGGCCTATTGGCAGGAGCAGGGCAGCGTGCCCTCCTGCGGCATGACTATCGGCATGGGCACGATTCAGGATTCAGGGGAGATCCTGTTGATGGTAAACGGCGCTTCCAAACGGGCTATCCTGAACGAGGTGTTGCAGGTTGAACCCACACCCGCGCTGCCGGCCAGCATGTTGAATAAAACAGCTAATACAACCGTCCTAGCGGATCGCTCCGCGCTGGAGAATTAACGGATAAGAATTACTTATCGAAAATGCCTGTGATTGCACAGGCATTTTTTTTATTCCAAAGCCTCGGCGCGCTGCTGATACGTATCCGCCATCTCCAACGCGTATTGGCGGGCAGCCGCCTTCAATTCATCCGGCTGCACAATTTCATATTCACAACCGGATTCAACCAGCCATTTTCCTATCACCGGCAGCGAATCGACTAACACGGTGACCTCAACGCGGGCCCTGCTGTTCTCCGTTTTAAGAATGCAGCCCGGTAACAGGTGATTCCTGAATGCTTCCCAGGCAAGCTCGTCCGGGAAGCGCAGGATCACACAATGACCTGCTTTGGACTCGAGCATGGTTCTCAGGATTTCATCAATGGGCGGGTGAGTATGTGTAAAATCCAGATCGGTCGGTTGTAAGTCCTCGATTTGGTCAACCCGGAATATACGATAGGCATCGCGCAAGTGACAAAACGCCACCACGTACCAATACATACCGGCGAAATACATGTGGACCGGTTCAATTTTCCTTTGGGTGATCCGCTCCGATTTCAGCGAGCGATATCGAATTTCAAGCGTTTTTTTCTCATAAAGAGCGTTTTGCAGGTCCTGGATGAAGCGATTCGTCTGCGACGTATCCATTGCCTGCGGATTGTAAGCGGACATTTGCTCCTCTACCGCCGAAGCCCAATCCTTTTGTGCGTCCTTAAGAACAGCTTTGATTTTCGTGAGCGCTGAAATCAGGCTGGCCTGCGAAGCAGAATCGGTGAACATCCCCGCGGTTCTTTCCGCCAGCAGCAAAGCCCCGATCTCCTGCGGGGTGAACATGACCGGCGGTAAATGGTAACCCTCTACCAGAAAATATCCTTTGCCTGTCTCCGCGGCAATGGGAATGCCTGCGTTTTCCAGCGAGCGCATATCCCGATAGATTGTCCGGATGCTCACGTCAAAGCGCTGCGCCAATTCACGCGCCTGCACTACGCGCTTGGATTGCAGGTGGATAAAAATGGCCATTAATCTATCGAGCCGGTCGATGAGACACCTCCGCTGAAGGTTTAAATCCCCATTGGAAAAGAGTTTTAACTACTGACATAACGCTGTCACACGCTCTTAGTATACTGTCGAAAAATCATTGTACTGGAAAGGTGTTTTATGAGACCAAAGATAATCATGCATACTCAAATCAGCCTGGATGGTTGTATCCGGGGGTTCCAGGATACGGGAATCTATTATTTGCTTGCCAATAATTTTAATTCAGATATGGTGTTGTTTGGCAGTGAAACGGTATTAATGGCGGCTGAGCAGTTTCCGCCTGAAACCGAAAAATCGTTTGTTAAGCCTGAAGTTAAAGAAGGGGACACACGGCAGAATTGGGTCATCCCGGACAGCCGCGGCCGGCTGCGCAACCTGCACGTTTTCCGTGATACGCCATACTGCAAAGACATCATCCTGCTGGTTTCACAGGCCACCCCCAAAGCTTATCTCGAATACCTTAAAGAGCGCAATTACGATTTCATCCTGGCGGGTGAAGATCACGTCGATTACCGCCGGGCGTTCGAGCTGCTCAATGAACGATATGGCTGCAAGGTTTTGCGCACCGACAGCGGCGGAATGCTCACCAATGTCTTGCTGCAGCAGGGCTTGGTGGATGAGATTAGCCTGGTGGTTTCGCCCTGCCTGGTGGGTCAGTCGAGCCCGAATGTATTCAGGAGTTTGAACCTGGAGAATAATGTGGATTTGGAGTGGCTGCGCAGCGACGCGCTGGAGGGCGGCTTTGTGCATTTGATGTACCGGGTTATTGGACAAGCTTAGGTTTGCATATCAAATCCTGAGTTTTTTAGCCACAGATGGACACAGATGAAAAACCGATGATTTTTATAGGAGATACACACAGATAATGTGGTCCAACCCTGATGTCTGCGATTGGCGCGGCTCCCTCTCCTTGAAGGAATTGGCCGGGGGTGAGGGTGTGGTTTGTTCTACAACCTGGATTGTTTTTAACCACAGATGGACACAGATAAAAAAGATGAATTTTTATGGATGATACACACAGATAATGTGGTCCAATCCTGATGTCTGCGATTGACACGGCTCCCTCTTCCCCATAGGGGTGAGGGTGTGGTTTGTTCTACAACCTGGATTGTTTTTAACCACAGATGGACACAGATGAAAAACCGATGATTTTTATTGGAGATACACACAGATAATGTTATTTAATCCTGATGTCTGTAATTGGCGCGGCTCCCTCTCCTTGTAGGAATTGGCCGGGGGTGAGGGTGTGGCTTGTTTTACAACCTGGATTGTTTTTAGCCACTGATGGACACAGAAAAAAAAGATGATTTTTTATGGATGATACACACAGATAATGTGGTCCAATCCTGATGTCTGTGATTGGCGCGGCTCCCTCTCTTTGTAGGAATTGGCCGGGGGTGAGGGTGTGGTTTGTTTTACAACCTGGATTGTTTTTAGCCACTGATGGACACAGAAAAAAAAGATGATTTTTTATGGATGATACACACAGATAATCTGGTCCAATCCTGATGTCTGCGATTGGCGCGACTCACTCCCCATTTCGCCTTCGTCGAAATAGGGAGTGAGCAAGATTCTCCTGAATTTCAGGCGGAGATTAGGAATGACAATGGTTGTTGAATTTCTGGATAAAATAGGCGACTTGGCAGATCGTTCTCCCACCATTGTCATCCTGAACCCCGAAAGGGGTGAAGGATCTCGGCTGGCATTTAGATCATGATAGATCCTCTCCCCTGGGGAGTGCTTCGCGATCGGCGCATTCTGAGGAGCAGAATGACAGAAAGGGGGGTGAGGGGGATAAACGTGAGGAATTTAAACAAAAAAGCTGCCTGAGCTTGTCGAAGGCAGCTTTTCTTCTGACGAAACCAATTAATCCTTGAGCTTGCCCTCATCCAGCATCTTGATGATGCGCTCCAGGTAACTCTTATCGCGACCGGGGAGTTCCGGTTCGATGCGGGAAGCCTCTTCGAAGAAGAAGCGCCGGCCGCGGCCCTTCTTCTGGCCTTCGGCGGTATGCATATCCAATGCGTAATCGGGGATTACCGGCAGGGCCTCGCCGCTCTCCACGGAGTTGATGATCCAGTTGATCATCTCGTCGCTGGAGCGGTCCTTCTGGCAGGCGCACAGGTAGCGCACGGCGTGGATGGCGTACAGTTTGCGCTCGCCCACGGAATGGTCGCAGGCGCTGGTCATTTCGTACAGGCTCTGCACCAGCACGGGGGCCATTGGGTCGCCGAAGCCGATATCTTCCACAGAAATGACTTTCAGGCGGTACCACATATATTCTTCCATAGCCGGGCTGGTCAGGATCATTTCATAGGCCAGCAGCGCGGCGTTTTCGGTATGCCCGCGGCGGATTTCTTTTTGCAGCGCGGAAATGACGTGGTCGGCCGCGAAACCGTGAAAAGTTTTGACATCCACCCAGGGATCTCGATCAAGATGTGACATGTTCTCTCCTCAAATTTGGTTTAGATAATCGTGAATAATGCCTGCGTAAATCGCGATGGTTTCCGGCAGGCTGGATAACAAAATCCACTCATCCGGGGCATGCGGGTTGCCGCCGGTGGCGCCGAAACCGCACAGCGTGGGGATGCCTGCGCCGATCAGCATATAGCCTTCGTTGCCGGGGCCGGCCCCCGCGATGGGCCAGGCTTTGCCATGATAAACCCGTGTGTATTCCTGCGCGATGGTCGCCAATGGATGGTCCAGTGGAATAGCCGCGCCGGGGATATCGACCTTCTTGACAATCTCAGTTTTCAATCCGGGGCGCTCCCGCTCGACTGCGTGCACGATCTCGGCCACGCGTTCTTCCACTGCTCGGCCGTCCTGCCCGGGCAGCAGGCGGATGTCGATGATGGCGCTGGCGGCTTCGGGTACGATGCTCTCGTATACACCGCCGTTGAAGATGGTGCCGGGGGTGATGGTAAAGCCCAGGTTCTCGAAACCCGAGACCGGCTCGGTCGCGACCTTCAGCTTTTCCAGCCGCAGCAGGATGTCCGCCAGGGCGGTCACGGCGTTCAGGCCGCTGGTCTTCTGGTGCCAGGCATCGATGCCGGCGTGGATGGATTCGCCCTTGGTGCGGATCTCCAACCGCAGCAGGCCGCGGTGGCCGATGCAGACCATGTCGCTGGTGTAGGTGTAGATGGCGCCCCTGGCGCGCAGCTTGCCGCTGTCCAGCAGGTAGCGCACGCCCAGCGTGCTGCAGGCGCCGGCTTCCTCGTCGGCCACACCGGCCAGCGTGACGGCGCACTGCTGCGGGTCGATCAGGTCCAGCTCGCGCAGCAGTTTGAGCGTGTACATGCTGATGGCGACGCCGCCCTTGTTGTCGGCTGTGCCGCGCCCCAGCATGCGTCCATTGTCAATGTGCGCCTCGAAAGGCGGAAATGTCCAGGATGCGTGGTCGCCTTCGGCGACTGTGTCAATGTGCCCGATCAGCGCAAAGCCCTTATCGCCTTGGCCGTAACGCGCCAGTACGTTGGGCCGCTGCGGGTCTTTGGCGGCCAATTCGCTCTCGAAACCCAGGCTTTGAGCTTCCTGCAGGATGCGTTCGGCCACGCGCACCTCGGGGTCGTGTTTGTTGACCGAGGGGATGCGCACGATGTCCGCCAGGAAAGCTTCCACCTGGGGAGCGTATTCCTGCGCTTTGGCCAGCACCTGCTCTTTATCGAAAGTAGCCATGCTTACTGCAAACTGGCTTCGATCATTTCTACGTAGCGCGCGTGGTCGATCTCCAGGATGATTTCAGCGTTGGCGGGTTGGCCGCTCAGGCCGAACCAGTCCACCGAGGTCATGCCGCGCGTGTCGCTGCCGTTCAACTCAACCGAGACAAAATGGTCCTCTTTAGCCGTGATGATGCCGGGGTTGAGCGCGCAGGCCACCGCCAGGCCGTCGGCCGAGAACAGCAGATCCTGGTGGAATTTCTCGCGCAGGAAACCGAGCGTGTTCTGGTAGATGTCGTGAAAAAATTGGGCTTTGGGCGTGTTCATGCCGAAGAAACCCTTGACCTGCTCGCCGTTGAAGGGGTAGGCCATGGTGGTCTCCCACGAGAGCACGCGCACCTTGGGCCAGCGTTCAAAGACCACGTGCGCCGCTTCCGGGTCGGCGTAGATGTTAAATTCAGCCGTGACGTGCGTGTTGCCCTTGGCGTAGATGGCGCCGCCCATGATGGTCAGCTCGGCGAACTTGCCCGGCAGCTCGGGGTCGAGCGTGACGGCCGCGGCCAGGTTGGTCAGCGGGCCGATGGCGATCAGGCTGAGCTGGCCGGGGTTCTGGTTGGCCAGGTCGATCAGCGCCAGGGCGGCATGCTTGCCTTCGGGTTGGCGCTTGGAGGCCGGAATGCCGGCGTCGCCCAAGCCATCCGAGCCGTGGATGCTGGCTGCGTCGTAGGTAGGGCAGACCAGCGGCCGCGGGCAGCCCGGATAGACCGGAATATCCTGCCCGACCAAATCCAGAATTTTTAGCACGTTGGCGGTGGTCTTGTCCACGCCCACGTTGCCGCTCACGGTGGTGAAAGCTTCAATTTTGACATCTTTCTGGCCGAGGGCCATCAGGATTGCCAGGGCATCGTCCACACCCGCGTCGGTGTCGATAATAAATCTTTTCATCCGGTAACCTTCTATTCCTTGATGCGCCGCATCAGTTCGTCGTGCTTGGCTTCCAGCTCGCCGCGCACCTTCAGGTAATCCATGCTGGTCCAGTCATTGTCCCGGAACAGCCAATTGCCGTTCACCATGACGTCGCGCACGTGGTAACCGCTGACGGCGTAAACCAGCGCGGCGTAGAAGTCCTGCCCGCCGAAGGGCGCCCAGCCGATCTCGTTCAAATCCAGCGCGATCAAGTCGGCTTTCTTGCCGGTTTCAAGCGAACCGATTTCTTTTTCCATTCCGATGGCGCGCGCGCCGCCCATGGTGGCCATGTCCAGGATGTAGCGGGTAGGGATGGCGTCCGCGTTGCGTTCCAACAGCGCCATGATCTTGCCGGTAATGGCCATTTCCTTGAACATGTCGTAGCTGTTGTTGTTGGTGACGTTATCCGTGCCCAGCGCCACGTTCACGCCGGCCGCCCGCAGCGCGTTCAGCGGGGCGATGCCGGCCGCGTTGCGCATGCCGGAGGAGGGGGCGAAGACGGCCGTGAAAGGTTTGTCTTTGACGGTGTCCAGATCTTCCAGCGGGATGCCGATGCTGTGCGCGGCGATGATGGGATATTCCAGGAAACCCATCTTGTTCAACTGTTGGATGGCGGTGATGCCGTAATGCTCGCGGCAGTAATCGTTCTCTTCCTGCCCGGTGGCAAAATGCGTATGGAAGCCGACCTTATACTTATCGGCCAGTTCTTTTTCCAGGCCCATGGCGGTTTCGCTGTTATCCACAAAGAAAGCGTGCGGTCCCAGCCAGCCGGTCAGCAGCGGATCGTCCTGCAGGGATTCCAGGAAGGCCGCCGCGGCCGCCAGCTCGCGCTTGCGCGCGGTTTCTTCGCCCAGTTCAACAATGCCGTAGGCCAGCACGGCGCGCAGGCCGCTTTTGCGAACTTCCGGGTAGATGTGATCCATCCAGAAATACTGATCCACGAAAGTGGTGGTGCCGGTGCGGATCATTTCCGCGCAGGACACGGCCACACCCGGGCCGATCATTTCGGAGTCTATCTTCATTTCCAGCACGCGGATGGTGTTGAACCAGCCGTCCAGCGTGAAGAGCGTGTGGCCTTCCACGTGCCCGCGGAAGAGCGTCATGGGGCTGTGGGTGTGGGCGTTGACCAGGCCGGGCATGACCAGGCGCGGGCCCAGTTCCACGGTCTCGTCAAATTTGCGCCGGCTGTCCAGATCTTTCTGGTAGCCGATCTCGGTGATGCGGTCGTCTTCCACCACCATGTAGCCATTCTTATAGATGTGATCGTCGGCGTCCAAACATAGGACGACGTCGCTGGTGATCAGTTTGCAGCTCATGCCTGCTCCTTCATTAATTGCATCAATTCATCGCGATGAGGCATGGCCGGCAGGGCGCCTTTGCGCGTGGTAGCGATGGCGCCGGCTGCGGCGCCCCAATGTACGGCTTCGGCCAGCGGCTTGCCTTCCGAGATGGCCACGGCCAGCCCGGCGTTGAAAGCGTCGCCCGCGGCGACCGTATCGATGGGAGTCACTTTATAAGGAGGCACAAAACCGCTCTCCTTTTCGTTTTCGTAGTAAACGCCCCTGGCGCCTAACTTAATGATGGCCGTGCCGACGCCCTTCGCGAGGAAGAGTTTGGCGGCACGCGAGGCATCCTCGGCGTTTTCGGGTTTAAAACCTACCAGGATTTCCGTTTCGGTTTCATTGGGGGTAATGAAGTCCATCAGCTTGAAGGCTTCGTCCGGCAGGGGAACCGCCGGAGCGGGGTCCCAGACTACTTGCACGCCTTTTTCCTTGGCGGCTTTGGCCGCTTTCAGGCAGGCATCCAGCGGCACTTCCAGCTGCAGCATGAGCACCTTGGCGTCTGTCATCACCTTTGAAGCGCGCGCCACGTCGCTGTCGTCCAGGGCGAAGTTGGCGCCGGAAATAATGATGATGGTGTTCTCGGCGTTCTTATCCACGCAGATCACGGCGATGCCGGTGCCGTGTTCGGGATCTTTCATGACCTGGCTCAGGTCAACCTTCTGCTCGCCTACGATTTTCAGCACTTCTTCGCCGAACCCGTCTGTGCCCACGCGTCCAACGAACTTGGTGGGCGCGCCCAGCCGGCAGGCGGCCACGGCCTGGTTGTTGCCCTTGCCGCCCGGCACGGTGATGTACGAACTGCCTTGCAGCGTTTCACCGGGTTGGGGAAGTTTGGGGACGTAAGCAGTCAAATCCATATTGATACTGCCAAATACCACTATACTCATGCGATCCTCCAATAAAATAAGTTAATACGGAAAAATGATACCCAAATTATACAGCCTAAGCATACCGCTCTGCTATAATTGTAGGACAATCTTAACAATATTAAATGGAGGGAAGTTATGGAATGGCATATTAAATGTGACGCAAAGGACATCGCCCGCTACGTGCTCTGCCCCGGCGATCAGGCGCGCGCAAAAAAGATCGCGGATCACTTCGATTCACCCCGCCTGGTGGCCGACAGCCGCGGTTACGTGGTGTACACCGGTGAATACAAGGGTGTTCCCATGACTGTGATCGGCACCGGCATGGGCGGCCCGGTAGTGGCTATCGGTTTGGAGGAACTGGCCCACATGGGCGCCGACACCTTCATCCGCGTGGGCTCCTGCGGCGTGTTCCAGGATTTCCAGCAGGTGGGCGACGTCGTCATCGGCAGCGGTACCGTGCGCGAAGGCGGTACCTCCACAGCTTATCTGCCGCTCCGCTTCCCGGCTGTTCCGACCTTCTCCGTCCTGCGCGCACTGGTGGAAGCCGCCGAAGCGCTGGACATCCCCGTTACCGTGGGTGTGGGTTCCGCCGGCGATGCATTCTATGCCCCGCGCGAGGATAATTCCCGCGGCGAGCTTTACCAGAAAGCCGGCATCGTATCGGTCGAGATGGAAAGCGACACGCTCTTCATCGTCGGCCAGTACCGCGGCTGGCGCACCGGCGCGTTGTACGCCTCCGACGGCACCAATAAGGCCACCAAACCCGAGGACAAGGAAGCCGACTTCCGCCGCGGCGAGGAGAACGCCATCGTTATCGCGCTGGAGGCCATGCTCAAGATCGCGCAAGGGGATTAGGAAAATCTTTCGTGAATTTGTAAAGGGCTGGATGATTTCATCCAGCCCTTTTTCTAATATTTTGTTTTAATATATAAATAAGTGTTTATGGTTCAGCATACCATTTTTGTTCTGATTGTATAGTTGGAGAGTAGATAAATCCTTCAGGCAGTAGTTCGTGTTCTCTTTCAAGAATATCGATGATTGTTAACTTTATTCGGATCTGTAATTTATAACTCGATTGTTCTTCGGCAGTTAATTCTGTAAACCCTACCGGCATCATATAATCTGGCAATATGAAATTTGCATTGATGAACCCTTTCCCAGGATTTAGGTTCCATATATGTCTACCTGAATAATACCCGTTCTCACCCTTTTTGAAATGAATCTCTTTTCTTTTGGCATAAGCATAAAGGTCAACACGAACACCAATTGGGTATGTGTTACCAGTATTTCTAATATCAAAACCTATACTCGGGAATTCTCTTCCACCTCTTTGTGTGAGTAAGAACATAACCGGAGACAGAAGATGATGAGTAAACTCCTCATAAATTTGATCTCTACGTCTTTTTAATTCATTAGGTTTGATCGAATTGCCTTGAAGACTACTGTAGTGAACTTTTGCGTGACAGTCGTAGCAAAGTGGAATGGCATTATCAATTACTCCAGTACCCTTCTTCTCTTTAGGAATAATATGGTGGACTTGAATATCAACTCCACATGCTTTCTTGCATAGACAACAATGCCGATCTGACCAAAGTAGGACTTTGTTTTTAGTATCTTCCGAAAACTCTTTTGCCATTTTCTCTCTCTTTAGTTTATCAATTCCTGCATTTTTGATATATTTACAGAATATTTATAGCATATGCTTTTACAAATTAATAATTTTCTTCTTTGACTCACTATGATTATCACCGCGCCTTAAAATACTAATAGCCATGTTCGTGGGTCCGCTTGCTCGAGAATTATCGAAAACATAGTTTGGCAATTTGTAATTCCTTCCAAAATCCGCTAAGATGGAACTATGCATATCCTAAAAAACCGTATCCTGACGATCCAATCGCTCTTCATCATCCTGGTTGTCCTGGCAGCGCTGGTGGTCTTCCTGATGTTCTCGGATAACATGGGCATTCTGGCGGGCGTCAACATCTTTGCCCTGTGGGGAATGTTCACGCTGGCCGGGCTGGGATTGGTGCTGATGGTCTACAAAGCCAAACTGAGCGGCAAGGTTAAGATCTCTCTGCTTGCGTGCGGTTACGCGGCGGCCGGGTTCCTGGTCGGCGTGGTGCTGCACAACCTGTTCTACGCGCTGGCGAGCATGACCGCCTCAGTGTTCCTGAGCGGCTTGCTGGGTTTCCTGGAAGGCACCTTCTTCATCCTGGCAGTTCTGATTTGCCCGCTGGCGTTGCTGGTCGGTATCCTCGGCTCACTGGTCCTGTGGAAAGACATCCCGTCCGGAAAATAGGTCTGTCAACTCCCTAATTGATCTTCCACACGTGCACGATCGGCTTGGCTCCGTCGGCGTATAGCTCCAGCAGGTAGAGCAGGCCGTTCTGGCGGTCGAAGGAGACTTCGCCCACGCGCGCGCGGCGCTGATCGCCCCAGCCCATGTATATTTCGTCCCATTCAGGCGGGTCGAGGTAAAGATGCTCGTCAATGTCGATGACGGCGTAGGGCTGCGGCTGCCAGGACTCCAGCTCACCCGCGGCCACTTTGGCCAGTTCGGCCGGGTCGTACAGGATCATCTGCGCGTCGAAGCGGGTCGTCCACCAGCCGCGGTCCGAGACACAGGTGCCTGCCTCCGCGTCGCAGCAGCCGCCCAATTCCGCCTCGGTGCAGAACGAACCGTCCGCGTAACGGCACATATCCGCGATATCAGCGGCCTGTTCATCCACGCAGATGTACTGCGGCCCATCCGGGTGGATATAGCCGTACCAGTATTTGTCCCCGGTACCCTTGGTGCCGGCGAACAGCACCGCGCTGGCGCCGGAAGCCGTGGTGATCCAGGCGCCGCCCTCCCATTCATCCGGGTGCTGGTAGCCGTTCAGGCTGCGCTCGATGGCGATCGTGTTGTACGTGTTTTCGTACAAAAGCAAAGTTTTTTCTTCAAGGCGCGTCCCGCCGGGCGGGGCGGAGCCGTCCGCCAGCCAGGGGGTGTAGGCAATCAGCGCAGGCCCCATGCCGCCCATGCCGCCGTCGCGCATGCGTCCGGTCGCCAGGGTATATCCGTCCGCGTAAGCATCCGCCCACTCGGCCGGGATATCGAACATGTAGCCGGTGATGCTGTAAGGATCCTGCTGGCCGATGAACCAGGGGCCCTGTACCTGCGGGTCATCCAACTGCGGGTCGAACCAGCCGTTCGACGGGTCGCCGGGTTCCTGCAGGTGCTGCCCCCAGGTGAAATGGATCTTTGGGCCGGTTTCCGGCGCGTTCAGGTAAACCATACCCACGCGCGGAATTTCCTCCAAATTGGTGAAGTAACCGGCCAGCACGTTTTGGAAATCCTGAAGGAATTCTGCCGTGTTGAGGTCCTCGATGTTCTCTGAAATGATCGGCTGCGGGATGCTGACTTCGGCAATCTGGCCGCCGTCCGGCAGGCCGCCATAGGCGATGCGGTCGTGTCCCATCACGAACAGCGAGCCGGGAAACCCATCACCGCCGCCGGCATCCCCATCCGGGTTGAAGGTCATGGCGTTGCCGCCGTAGGCGAAAGTGAGGGGCGGGTCCTCTCCGCCGGGCAGGCGGAAGGCGCCCAGATATTCGAAGGCTTGCGGGTCTACTACGTCCCCGGAAGTTTGCGCCAGCGGCTGGCTGTAGCTTGAAGATGAGCCACCGGATTCGCTGCGAGAAGCGGCGGATTGATCACCAGTGTTTGGCTCTTGCCCCGCCGAACATGCCAACAAACCCGCCAACATAAAGGCGGTACCGATATATAAGATTTTATTCATGCGCATCACTTTATCCTGTCGATTGACGACTGTTCTCTACTGACCGGATTCCCTGTTCTAATAACAGGGGAATTCGTCGTTATCTCCCCAGGTAAAGCCGCAGTACTCACAGCAGGCTTTGTCGGTGATAAAGGTGCGGTTGCTGGGGCAGGTGCAGGGCGGTTCTTCCTCTTCTTCCTCCGGTTCTGGGACGGTCGGCTGCGGGGTGGGTTCGGCCCGCCGGCACAGCCAGGAAGCGTCGCTGGTTTCCTCGTAGCCGTAGGCCAGGCGGCAGGTGTTGTCTGCCAGGAAAATGGCCTTGAGCGGATAATCCGCCGCGCCGCTGAGAGGGCTGCCGGCTTGATTGAGCGTGAACTGGTCGTTGTAATCGAACTTGCCCGGGTCGATGACGCCATCGTCCGCCCAGGCGCTCCACATGAAGGTGCTGGCGTTGCTCATCAGGGACTTCTTGATGGCCAACTGCATTACGCTGCTGTCAGATGGATCCACGCGCTTCCAGGCGGCGTCCGGATCTCCCAGGTTTTCGGGTGAGAACAACGCCTTTTCGTAGCCGTTCAGCCCGCTGCTGGGCGCGTCGGCCAGCATGGCCCGGAGGCCGCCGACATCGTTATTCTCATCGCTGTACACGAACACATCCTCAATATTCCAGGTAGTGTTGCCGTCTCCGCGCGCCCACAGCAGCAGGTCGCCGCGGCCGTCCTTGTCCAGATCCAGTTCCACCCCGTAGAAGGCGGACAGCATACCGCTCTGGCTGTGCACGCCATCCAAGTGCAGGAGGAAGTAGTAGAAAGTGTTGTCCTGGCTGATCTCCACCTTGCCCAGGTCCACGTCTTGCCGGTAGGTCATATCCTGGGCGGTGAAGGGGCGTTCCAGCAAATTCTGGTTGAGGTAATCGCCGCCACTGGCGCGGTTCTGAGAGGCAGTGCCGGAGGAATCTGTGTCCTGCCACCACTGCGATACCCAGCCGGGATTGCCGGGTGTGATAGCGTGGACCACCTCGACGGTGAGGGTGGGTTCTGCGACGGCTTCTTCCTGCGGCGGGGCTGCTTCCGCCATGCTTTGCGCATCCAAGGTTTCCTGCAGATAGATGGCCGTCAGGGTTTCCTGCGCGTCGGACGAACCGCCGAAGTCGATGGTGCAGGCCAGGCTTGCAAACAGCAGGATCAATACACAGGCGAACAAGGATCTCATATTGGTTTTCATAACTCCCTCTCTTTCAGATATTTACAATCGATCAAGTTGCAATTGTATTTATGGTGAAATGGACGGTAGCTGGGAAGGAAAATCAAAATACTGCTATGAATTTCCCCTGGGAAATGGTTTTATTGGGGATGCAATTTGTATGATTGCTGGCAGGTATTAAATTGTATGTATATTATACAACAAGTAATTATTATTAATATTAAATCGAGTTTTTCAATAATATATAAATGTAATTAATAAGTGTATAATTAAACATGCGAAGGGATAGGCATTCGCTTTCTTTAAAACAGGTTTTTTTAGAGGGGAAATGGCTGCGTGGCATCGAACTGGCCGCTATTGTCCTGCTGTTGGCGGCAGCGCCGCTCATGCTGGTCGGTTCCGGCCGCAATGCAGGTGATTCCCAGATTAGTGCAATTGATCCGAACGTCAGCGCACAGGCTTATGCCATGCCCAACGATGGTTGGGCGCCGCTGACCGCCTATTTCAGCCCGTTGGGTTCCAGCAGTTCAAACGGGGCTATCGTACGTTACGAGTGGGACCTGGACGGCAACGGTTCCTTTGAAACCGACGCGACCGCCAACGGCGGGTACGCTTCTTATTCCTACAGCAAACCACGCGATTACGTCATTTCCCTGCGGGTGACGGACGCCAACGGAGGCACGGCGGTTGCGTCCACCCGGGTGAGTGTGCGCCATCCGGCTTCCAGCAGCGTGGATTACTGGACGGTCTTCGATGACAGCCGCGTGCGGCGCATCGAGGTCAGCCTGGACCAGGCGGATTGGACCCAAATGTGGGCGGATGTGGAATCCAAATACCAAGCCAAGGCGGATGTGAATGTGTTCGGTGAAGAGCTGAAGGATGTGGGCTTCCGCATGCGCGGGCAGTTTTCCCTGCGTATGTCCGGGGACAAAAAGCCCTGGAAGATCGATACGGACGCTTACATTGCCGACCAGGAATACCATAACCTGCGCCAGTTGATGCTGCTGAACAACATCGGCGACCCCGGTTTGTTGAAAGAGAAGCTGGCATACGAGATGATGCGTTTTGCCGGCCTGCCGGCCAGTTTCGTAAGTTTTGTGGAATTGTGGATCGATATCCGCGACGATGGCCAGGATCCCATTTACTGGGGCGTTTACTCCATGGTTGAACGCGTGGACAACAAATATATCGGCAACCGTTTTGGGCAGGACGCGAAAGGCGGTAATTTATACAAGGCCAGCCACGCCCAGCGCGGGCCGATGGACCTGATCTACCACGGCGACAGCATTGAAGACTATCCCGTCCAAAATGGCCAATACGCTTACGGGAAGATGAACAATGAAGCGGAAGCGGATTACAGTGATATCGTGGCATTGTGCCGCGTGGTGGACGGGACGGAATACGCCAGCGACGCGGAATTAATCCAAGCCCTGGAATCCAGTCTGAACGTGGACGCTTTCCTGCGTTATCTGGCGGTCAATATCATCATTGATAACTGGGATTCTTATATCTATACCGGCAATAATTTTTATCTTTTCAATGATTCTGTCAGCGGGCGCTTTGAATGGATCCCCTGGGATCTGACCTGGGGAGGGGGCACCGATGCGCCGCTCTTCACCCGTTCGGAATCCGGCATGATGGAAGGCGCTCCGCTCTATGATCTGGTTTTCTCGGTGGAGAAGTATCAGGATGCTTACCGGGCCTATATCGATCTGTTATCGCGCTACTGGTTCAACCCGCAGAACCTGTCTCCCATGATCCAGCAATATCACAACATGATCGCGCCCTATGTTGCCCAATCGACGGGGGATAAGGCTTTTTACGGCGAGCAGTCGATGTTCCCGCCGGATGCTTTCCAGAATTCAGGAGAAGAACTGAAAAATTTTGTAACCCAGCGGAGCGCGTACATCCAATCCGCTTTAGTACAGGAATAAATCGTAAGAAAAAATCGTTTTGTGAGGTGCGTAATGAAATCTACCCATCGAATTTGGACAGGAATGGTTTTGAGCCTGATCTTATTGCTGGCTGTGCCGCTTGGAACGGTTGCCGCGCAGGAGAATGGCGGCGGTTTCACCGAACCCTTTGATGATCCCCAGCTCCCGAATTGGGAGCATTCCCCGGAAACCATCGTCAAAGATGGTGTGCTGGTCATTGGGCCGGGTAACGTCGCCATCCGTTTGGGTGATTTCAGCAACTTTACCGCCGAGTTCAAAGTACGCTTCACCGGACCGGGACTGATCTTTTTCCGCTTCCACATGCGCGATGACGGCGATAACGTCGTGATCTTCGATGGGCAGCGGGTTTCTCTCGAAAGAACCGCCACGGGGCAGTCCAATGAATTGGCGGGCGCCGAGTGGAGCGGGTTCAGCGGAGATTGGGATACCGTTAAAGTCACTGCCCAATCCGGGCAGTATGAAGTCAGCGTCAATGGACAGGTATTGCTGCAAACCCAGGAAACAGGCGAGGCGCCCGGCGGCGGTTCATTGGGCTTCATAGTGGATGGAGAATCTTCGGCTGAATTCGATGACCTGAGCGTTGCGCCTATCATGGTCGAAGGCGGCGGGCAGGAAATGGCTCCCGCGCCGGCCGGTGATCAGCCCGCCGCAGCGGCCACCGCGCAGCCGAGCACTCAATACGGGATTGGATCCCTGCTGGCCCAACTCTCCGGCAGCCAGGCCAGCCCGCCGGAATTTACCACCTTCTCGGTCAACCTGCTGCTGTCGGTCGTGCTGGCTTTTGTGCTCAGCCGGGTGTACATCTACTGGGGTTCGGCCCTGTCCAACCGCCGGCGTTTTGCGGCCAACTTCATCCTGATCACGATCACCACCACCTTCATCATCCTGATCGTGCGTTCGTCCGTGGCGCTGTCGCTGGGCCTGGTGGGCGCCCTGTCCATCGTGCGCTTCCGCGCGGCGATCAAGGAACCCGAGGAATTGGCTTACCTGTTCTTCGCGATCGGCATCGGCATCGGCTTGGGCGACAACCAGCGCCTGATCACCGTGGTTGCCATGGCGGTGGTTGTGGCGGTCATCGGCATCGCGCGCCTGTTCCGCGGGCGGCAGTCCGATTTCAACCTGCACCTGACCGTCACTAGCGGCAATCCCGACAAAGTCAGCCTGGAAGCCGTTACCGGCACGCTGAGAAAGCACGCGGCTCAGTCGCGCCTGGTGCGCTACGACGAGGACGCGAAAATGTTGGAGGTCTCCTATCTGGTGGAGTTCAAGAACAGCGCTGAATTTGAGGCCGCCAAGAATGCCCTGCAGGCGCTTTCCAAGGGCATCCAGATCACCTTCCTGGACAACAAAGGCATAGGATGAGACTGCCAAAAAAGGCTTTCCAGCCTGAAAGCGCGGATCGCCGCTACGAGAAGAAGTTTGTGGTGGAGGGCATGAGCGCCGCGCAAGCCATCGCGGTGCTCAAAACGCATCCGGCCCTCTTCCGCGAGCTGTATCCGCCGCGCTACGTCAATAACATCTACCTGGACACACCCCTGCTGTCGGATTATTACAGCAACGTGAACGGTTACCGCCAGCGCCGGAAGGTGCGCGTACGCTGGTATCATGAGCTTTTCCGGCCAGTGGACGACGCCCTATTGGAATTCAAGAACAAGCAGGGTGAAGTGGGCAGCAAGGAGCAGTTCCCCTTCCCGGCTTTTTACATGGACGAGACTCTGACGGAGCGGGACTTCTGCGAAATTGTGGCGGCTTCTGAACTGCCGCAAGCTGTGAAAGTACGCCTGCGCGGCCTGGAATTTGCCATGCTCAACCGCTACAAGCGCTGGTATTTTGCCACTCCGGAGGAAACCTTCCGCATTACGGTGGACGCTGAACTAAGCTTTTACCACCTGGGCAAACTGTCAAACCATTTCCGCCAGCATTTCCAGGATCGCCGCAGTTTGATCGTGGAATTGAAATACCTGGTAGCGGATGACCGCGAAGCCCAGCGCGTGTGCGCGGCGCTGCCCTTCCGCATCACGCGCAGCTCCAAATATATCAGCGGGGTGGATTCGGTCTATCTATAAAAAACAGGCAGCGAACTTTGCTGCCGGTTTTTTGCCGAGTTATACTTTTTTCTCGCTATTTCCATTGACCCGATAGAATTTGTGCATGGCGGTGAAGATCAGCAGCAGCGCGATCAACGCGCCACCCAGCTCACGCGGGATGCCGGAGCGGATCTGTAACCCGACCAGCGCGCCGGAGCGCAACCCACCCAACAGGATTGACAGCAGGATTACCCCAAAAGGATGCAGCCCGCCGGCGAAGGCCACGATCAGCCCGTCGAAGTCGTTGACGGCCGAGAAGGTCGAGACGTAGTGGTAATGCACGCCCAGCACTTCCACGGCGCCGGCCAGACCGGCCAGCGCGCCGCTCAGCAGCATGGCGGTAATGACAGTTTTATGGGTATTGATGCCCGCGTATTTAGCGAAACGCGGCGCCTGCGCGGCGCTGCGCACGGCCAACCCCCAGCCCGATTTCCACAATAAAAGATAAACCAGCAGAGCAAACAAGAGCGCCAGGATAAAACCGGCGGTCAGTTTGGTGCTGACCACCAGCGGCATCAATTTAGCGCTGTCCAGGATGCGGTCCAGCGGGAAAAAACCTGCCAGAACGCCCGCGATGGGATTGAGCAGCAGGGTCACGATGATCTCATTGGCGCCGGTGAACTCGCGCAGCAGGGCCGGCAGCAACCCCCACAAAGCGCCGAAGAAAGCCGCCGCGGCCAGGGCAGCCGCCGGATGGACCAGCGCGGGCAGGTTGAAGCGGCTGCCGATCCAACAGGCGCCCGCGGCACCCACCAGCATTTGCCCGGCCTGGCCGATGGAGAAGAAGCCGGCCCGCAGGGCCACCGCGGCGGACAGGCCGCTGAAGATCAGTGGGGTGGCGAATTGCAGCGTGGTCAGAAAGGCACAGCGCCCCGCGCCCGCGCGGCAGGAAAAACCGCTGTCGAACAGGTTGGCGTAGGTCGTGAACGGGTTCTCGCCGGTAGCCAAAATCAGCAGCGCGCCCGCCAGCAGGCAGGCGCCCAGCGGGATGAGCAGGTTGGCGGCGCGGCGCAGTGTTTTTCTCAATAAAGCGCCCCGAGCTCCGTTGAAGGGCAGCTTTATAGTACTTCTCGTGGATGGTTTCATCAATGCTGGCAGTGAAAAGGCTTAAACCTTGCGCGTGATGCGGTGCAGGTGGTTGGGATGATTTTCCATCACGCCGCTGCCCAGCGCGGCGGAAGAATGCCGCAGGGCTTTCTCAGCCTTGTGCGCTTCCAGGTCGGCGCGCCGGATCAGGTAGCCTGTTACGCGCACGAACTCGGAATTGGCGCTGCCGATCGACAGGTTGCGGATGCCGGCCTTGAAGGCGCCCTGGATGATGTCCAGCACGGCGGCTGGGTTCTGCGCGGCAGTCTGGTCGAATTCCAGGATGGTGCTGATGCCGCCATTGATCCACTTATGTGTGGGCGCTTCGGTCAGGATGTGCTCGTACAGTTCCGGTTCCTCGCCGGAGGGGATGCGCGTGGCGGGCGTGGTTTCCAGGTCGGAAGTGATACCCACCTGGGCATGGTAGCAGGCTTTGCCGCCTGTGCCCTCGCAATAGATTACCGGGTTATCTTCCAGCACTTCGTGGATGCGCGTGGTGATGCGTTCCGCCAGGCGGTTGGCAGCCGGGTCGTGCCCATAGCCCGCCTTGTTCTGGAAGAAATGATTGACGCCTTCAGCCAGCCCGAAAACGCCGGCGTAGGCGGAGAATTTTGATTTATCCAACAGCCCTTCCTCGATCCAGAAGTTGTCCTCGAACCAGCGCACGTCTTCAATGATATAGCGCGCGCGGCTGGCGATGACCTCAGTCCAGCGCTTGCTGATCTGCGGCAGGATCTCATCCAGGAAGCGCTCGGGGTCATTCCCGGCCATCTCCGCGGCTTTTTTCAGGTTCAGGCGCACCAGCGTGTAGATGCCGCCTTTGAGCGGCAGGGCGTTGTAGCAGCTGGCGATGACGTAATCCTTGCCCCAGTCGGCTGCCATGGCCGGATGGTTGAGGAAGTAAGGTTTGGTGACGGCCAGCGCGTTGGAGACCGCTTTGAGCGCGAATTCTTGCGGGGTATGCTGCGGGTCGTAACGCAGGGTCACGTTGGTGATGGTGCCCAGCTCGCGGTCCACGTCCAGCAGCAGCGTGCCGGTCTTGCTGGCGGCCGGGCCCAAGTCGGCGTGTACGAACCCGCTGGGGTTGAGGCGGTCCACCAGCAGCCAGAAGGACTTCAGCACCTGGCGCGCGGTTTCAGGCGATACGCTGTCGATGTAGGGTTCCAGCAGTTCGTCCAGGCGCCCGATGAAGACCGGCAGACCGCCGGCCGGGAAGTACTTGTAAGCCGTCAGCAGGCTGGTTGTGGCGTCGAACAGGTTCTGCGCCGGCTGCAATTCCAGGAAGGGGCTGCCTTCGCGCAGGATTTTGGCGTAATCGGGGGCCACGTAGCGCGGGTGGTAGGGCGTGGCGCCTTCGGCCAACAGGCACAGCGCGCCGGACTCGATCAGCTCACGCGCTTCGGCCGAAATGGGCGGATAGGGCATGCTGCCTACCGCGGCGGCAGCCAGCGCGTCGCGCTTTTGTTCGAAGATCAGGTCGCGCGCGTGCAGTAAATCCGAAATGTGCTGCTTGAAAGGTGCGACCGTTTCAGCGGTCAGCCCTTCTTGCAGGTTTTCGAAATCCATGAACGGTTCAGGCAAATTTTGTTTATCCATAACAATAATTCCTTTTCAGCGATTGTCTCAATTATAGCGAACGTTCCACGGATGTTAAGCCATTGCTGCGGGCGGTTTCCACCAAAGCGTCCATGCGTTCATCCGTGGGGGACTGCCATTGCGCGGCCGGGCCGCTGGCGCCGTGCGGGCGGAAGCGCAGCAGCCGCAGATGTATCGATGGATCGATGCCGGCCAGCAGGCCGGCGGTGCGCTGCATGTCCGCTGCCTGGTCGGTGTAGGCAGGCGCGATCACCTGCTGGACCTGCTGCAATTTGCCCTGGGCGGCGAAGAAGCGGATGCTTTCCAGTACCGTATCGAGCGGCTGCCCGGTCAATTCCAGGTGTTTGTCCGGATCGCTGCATTTCAGGTCAACCATGGCCATGTCCAGCCAGGGCAGCATATCCGTGTAGGCTTGCTGACCGGCAAAACCGTTGGTCTCGATCAGGGTGGTCAGATCCGAGTTCTCTTTGACCAATTGAAAGAAGCGCGCCAGGAAGGGCACCTGCAGCGAAGGTTCGCCGCCGGACACACTGATGCCGGTGATGAAAGGCCCGATGCGGGCGACTTCCTGCCATAATTCTGCGGGTGTGTAGGTGCGTGTGCGCGGCGAAGCGGATTCAGGGCAAACGCGGATGCACTCGTCACATTCCACACAAATATCCTCGTTCCAGAATATTTTATCTTTTCCCAGTGTCAGGGCGTGCTGCGGACAGGTTTCCACGCACAGCCCGCAGGCCGTGCAGTGGTTGATGGTGTAGGGGTTGTGGCAGTACAGGCAGTGAAAATTGCAGCCCTGCAGGAAGATCACTGCGCGGTTGCCCGGCCCGTCCACGAAGCTCTTTTTGAGGATGTGGTTGACGATGCCTAGTGGTTCGTTCATGCCATTATTGTTCATGCGGGGGTAACACCCTGGGCTATCAGGCGCTTGGCTAGCGTTTCGATTTCAGCGAATGTGGGCAGGCTGGTGGCCGCGCCGACGTGGCCGACCTTCAGCGAGCCGGTCGCCATGCCCCAGCATACGCTGTCGGCCAAACTCAGGCCCTTATCCAGCCCAAACAGCAGACCCGCGCGGAATGCGTCCCCGGCGCCGGTGGCATCCACTACCTCAACCTTTGGCGGATGAGCTATAAAGGCGCTGCCGTCGCGGTCGATGGCGAAAACCTCATCGCCGCCGTCGGTGGTAATCACGATGCCCTGGTTGATGGCTTGCAGGCTGCGGGCGTGCTGGTGCACGTCCACGCCCGGGAAGACGTTTCGAATGTAGGATCCGGAATTGGTGGCGATGTCCGTGAAAGGCAACACTTCATGTTCCGGCCAGATCACGTCGCCGATGGTGGTCTGCACGCCGGCGTTGTGGGCGGTTTTGGCGGATTGAATGCGCTCCGGGCCGCCGTACAGGTCCAGCGCTAAATACCCCGCGCCTTTCAGCATATCCAGCGAAAAGACGCTCTTGGGAGTTTGCGGGTAATAAAAAATCAGGAAGGAGCGTTCGCCGTCAGGTGTGACGATGGCGCGTGTGAAAGGCGTGGTCGTGCCCGGCACGATTTCGAGCGCCGCCAGATCCAGACGGTTGTGCTGCCCCAGCCATTCCTGCAGCTGCCTGCCGTACAGGTCGCTGCCGATGACGTTGCCGCTCAGCCCGACCGGCACACCCATGCGCGCCAGCCAGACGGCGGTGTTGGCGGCTGCGCCGCCGATGTGGTAGCTTTCGGCTTGCGGAAAAACCGCGATTTCCGGACTGGGCAGTTGGTCGGCCTGGATGATGTTATCCACGCCCACTTCACCGTAGCAGAAGACCGATAATTTTTCCATAGTATTTCTCCTTATTTTGCAGCGGTAGGGTCGATGAACGACCAAATGAAATCCCGCACCATTTTAGCCTTGACGGTGCTGACCACGTGCGTAGTGCTGCCCTGCGAGCGCGGCACCGGGTTGATCAATGTGGTGCCGATTGGCAGGCGGCTTCCGTCGGAAATTTCCACTTCCACAGGAACGGAATTGAAAAGATCCGTTTGCAGCAGGTAAGCCGCGGCTACGGCATCGTGCAGAGAGCAGCCGTCTTTTTCCCAACCCATGCTTTCCACACGGGTGATCCAGCTGTCCGCCTGCTCTTTGAGCAGGCTCAGGATCGGATCGCTGTCAGGTAACGCGGCGAATTTCGCGCGTGAAAAAGCCGCCTGGCGGGTGATATCCAGCCCCAACAGGGTCAGCGGCCAATCAGCCGCGCATATTTTTCGGGTGGCGCTTGGATCACAGTGCACGTTGAACTCGGGCGCCTGCGGCTGGCTGCCGAAAGAGCCGCCCATGGCAACCACTTGTTTGACCTTATAGGCGATCTCGGGGTCCTTTTCCAGTGCCAGGGCCAGGTTGGTGGAGGGGCCGATGGCGATGACGCTTAATTGGTCGGGGTAGGTGTTTGCCAAACGTACCAGCATATCCGCGGAGGATTCCCGCGGTTCATTGCATTCAAAAGGCAGCGTGGCGCTGTAACCGGCCTGCCACTCTGCAAACCAACTCATGTCGCCTTCCAGCGGGCCAGCCGCGCCCTGTGCCAGGGGAATATCCGTATGCCCGGTTATTTCCAGCATACGCGCCAGGTTGCAGGTAGCGTCCCGTACCGGCACGTTGCCGAAAACGCTGCCGATGCCGACGATTTGAGCCGCCGGGTTGCGCAGCAGCATCAGCAGTGCCGCGCCGTCGTCTATTTCCGCACCGGGCGTACCTAAGCTAAGATCTGTATCGATATAAATAAATAATTTGTCCATATGATTGCTTGAAAAAACAGGGGTGCGAGATGTCTGCACCCCTGTTTGTGTTACAGGTTTCGATTCGTCTATGAAGCAGCCTTTTGCTGTTCCTCCGCTCTCAATTCCGCGCGGAAGCGGCGGCGTGCGTTGTTCTCACGCAGCTTTTCGCGTAGGGCGATGAAGATCAGCACGATCAAGGTAGCAAAGTTCGGCAGCAGTTCCACCAGGTTTGGCGGCAGGTCGGTGACGTTTTGGATACGCACCGCGAATGCTTCCGTCAGGCCAAAGAACAAACTGGCCAGAGCGGTACCGATGGGGTGGTTGGCGCCGAAAAGGGCCGCCGCTACAGCAGTCCAACCACGGCCGTTGCTCATATTGCGAGTGAACAACTTCAAGTGGCCGATAGATAAGAATGCGCCGCCCAGGGCGGAAAGTACGCCGGAGATAATCAGGGCCATGGTTTGGATGCGCACGGCGTTGATCCCCACGGTTTCTGCGGCTTCCCGGTTCTCGCCGACCGCGCGGATATGGCGGCCGAATTTCATTTTGTAAAGAACCAGGTACATCACAATGGTGACAGCCCATGAGAAGTAAACGATGATGTTGTATCCGCTGAGGATGTTGCCCAAAACGGGGATGTCCTTGATCAACGGGATCTCGATATCCGGGATGCGGTTAATGCTGGGGTCCGACCAACTGCCGACGTTGCCGAACATAACGCGCATCACATACACGGTTAGCTCCTGAATGATCAGGTTGAACGCGATGGCCAAAATGACCAGATCCACGTCATACTTATGGTATAGAAACGCGAACACCAGTCCAAGCAAACCGCCGGAGGCCATGGCAATCAACAAACCAATATACGAGTTCCCGACGAAGTAAGCGGAAACAATACCGACGAAAGCACCCATCAGCATCATGCTTTCCAGCGCCAGGTTGAGCACGCCGGCTTTGTTGCACAGCGCGCCGCCCAGGGCAGCCAGAATAACAGGGGTGGCCAAGCGGATGCCGCTATTTAATAATTCAACAGTGAAGACACTAAAAAAGCCTGTCATTAGTCTCCTCCTCCTTTCGCTTTCACCTTTTTCGACTTGGTAAACCAGGAGCGGACGCTATCGATCGCACCTTCGTAGAATTTACTGGCAGCCACGAACAGGATGATGAATCCGATGATGGTTGCGCCCAATTCACGGGGGATGCCCAGTTTCAATTGGAGGCCCAATTGTGCGCCGAGTTTTAGTCCGGCAAACAAGATGGCAACGATGAAGACGCCGAAGGGATGGGTTTGGCCAAGAATGGCCGCGGTAACACCGTCGAAGCCCAAACCGGTAGAGAAACCGGTCATGATGCGGCGGTGCACGCCCATCACCTCAACCGCACCGGCCAAACCGGCCAGAGCGCCGCTGATGATCATGGCGCGGATTGCGGCTTTATCGCTGGGAACACCACCGTATAAAGCGAAACGTTTGGACTGGCCCGCCATACGCTGTTCGTAGCCGGATTTGGTTTTCCATAAATAGATAAAGACGAGGATGACAGCCACAACCGCAATGATGAAGCCCACGCCCCATTTGGAACCGGGCATAAAGATGGGCAATTGCGCGGTTTCATCGATGATGGGGGAGTGCGCCGTGGTGGATACGTCCGCGCGCATGGGGAACTGCACCATGTATTCGATGATTAGGGTGGCGATGGAGTTCAGCACAATGGTGGATAACAACTCATTGACGCCTAACTTGACCTTTAAAACGCCGGGGATGAACCCATAAGCCGCGCCTACGGCCATGCAGGCGACCAGAATGACGGATTGATGTACGCCGTTGGGCAGGTGGATGTTGTATCCCAGCCAGCCGGCGGCGATGGAAGCCATCAGATATTGGCCTTCCTGGCCGATACTGAACAGACCGGAGCGGAACGCGACCACGGCCGATAGACCGGTCAAAATAATCGGGGTGGCGCGCTCCAGGGTGGTAACAATAGCGCAGTTGCTGGCTTTTTCGCAGCCAAATGCCTTGCTGAATAAGACTCCGTATGATTCCCAAACCGGTTTGCCGGTGAGGGCGATCATAATGCCCATCAGCACCAGGCCAGATAAAATAGCCAGGACTGGGATCAGAATGGCGTCAAGGATCTTTTGGAGTTTCTTGTTTTTCATTTTGATTCCTTTCCCGACTTCGCTTGGTTTGTTTGCAGGTCAGAGAGTTTTCCGCCGGCCATCAGGATGCCGACTTCTTCTTCGGTAGCAGTCTTGGCGTCCAACTCACCCTGGATTTGCCCGCGGAAAAGCACCAGAATGCGGTCGGCCAGGGCCATGATTTCTTCCAATTCCACCGAAACCAGCAAAACGCCGGCGCCGCGGTCGCGTTCCTCAATCAGGGTTTTATGTACAAATTCGATACTGCCAACATCCAGACCACGGGTGGGCTGGTTGGCGATAATGAATGATGGCTGTCCAGAGAGTTCACGTCCTACGACTACTTTTTGCAGGTTGCCGCCGGAGAGCATGGAAATATCCTCGCCCGGCTTGGCGGCCGCGATGGAGAAAGATTTGACAACTGTTTCAGCGAACCTGCTGATGGATTTTCCTAACAAGAAACCAAATTTGCTGAATTCGGATTGGTTGTAGCGCGAGATGATCAGGTTTTCATCCAGATTGGTCTGCAAATTCAAGCCGACTTCCATACGATCTTCGGGGATATGCGCCACACCGGCATTGCGGCGGTCGCGCACATTGGCTTGCGTAATGTCCTGCTCGTTCAGATATAAGTTTCCGCCGTCCAGAGGACGCATACCGGAAATGACCTCAACCAGTTCGGTCTGTCCATTACCGCTCACGCCAGCCAGGCCGACGATCTCTCCTTCATGTACGTTGAAGGAAACGTGGGAAATGGCAGCCAGCCCGTGTACATCTGAAACGCTGACATCCTTTGCTTCAAAAACAGGTTTACCGCGTTGAATGGTGTCTTTTTTAACGCGCAGCAGAACTTCACGGCCGACCATCATACGCGCTAAATCTGGAATATTCGTATCCGAGACTTTCTTGTTTCCAACATTCTTGCCCGCGCGCATAACGCTGACCTTGTCTGCGACTTCCATTACCTCGATCAACTTATGGGTGATAAAAATTACCGAATAACCCATCTTTGCCAATTGGCGGACCACGTCCATCAGTTCTTTAACTTCCTGGGGCGTCAAAACCGCGGTAGGTTCATCCAGAATTAGGATCTTTGCTTCACGTAAGAGTACTTTTAAGATCTCAACCCGCTGCTGCATGCCAACCGGCAGGTCGCGGATTTGAGCTTTAGGGTCAACCGGCAGATTGAATTTATCCGCCAGCTCTTTCACAACTTTATTTTCTTCTTTTGGGGATAAGAAACCGGCTTTGTTCGGTTCCATGCCCAGGATGATGTTTTGGGCGACTGTAAAGGACGGGACTAATTTGAAATGCTGATGCACCATACCGATGCCGTTTTTGATGGCATCATCAGGGTGGCCGATTTGAACTTTTTCGCCATTAATAAAAATTTCACCGGAATCCGGTTTGATCAGACCGTACAGGATGTTCATTAATGTGGTTTTGCCCGCGCCATTTTCCCCCACCAGAGCAAGCACCTCGCCTGCTTCAACTGTCAAATTAACGTTGTCATTCGCCTGCACATCGGTCGAACTAAAATACTTGGTGATCCCTTTCATTTCTAATGCGAGTGCCATGCGATCATCCTCCATTAAAGACCCCGGGAAAGGTTCCCCGGGGTCCTGTTTGTTGTTATCTAATAATATTTACTCGCCGATGACTGCAACGCATTCGGGGGTATCGGGATAGAGCGAATCGCAAACTGCATATTCGCCGGCCAAAATCTTGGCGCGGTATTCTTCGACGACTGCTTTCGCGTCGGCTAACTTGGCAACCATATCTGCGGGGCCGCTTTCTTCAAAGGCGGTGGAACCTTCGTCCCAGGAAAGGCCGGCGAAACCGTCCTTCATACCTTTGGTGATGAACTGGCCGCCTTCGAAGGTGCCGTTGACCACGCTGGCGATGGAGTCGAAGGTGGTCTGATCAACACGCTTGATAACGGAGGTGATGATGCTGCCGGGCTGGATGTAGTCCTGGTTGGAGTCCACACCGATGGCGTATTTGCCAACCTGGGCGGCTGCTTCCAAGACACCTTCGCCGGAACGGCCGGCAACCTGGTAGACAATGTCGGCGCCCTGTTCGTACTGGGCCAGAGCGGTTTCCAGACCGAGGGTCGGGTTGGAGAAATCAAAGCCGAGGTAGCTCACGAGCACCTGGCAATCGGGGCAAACTTCCAAGACACCCTGTTTGAAACCATAGGTGAACTGGTTCATGGCGGGGGAATCGCCACCGTTGACCACGCCGAGGATCTTGCTGTCGGTCATGGTGCCGGCGACCAAGCCGGCCAGGAAGCTGGCTTCGTGTACTTCAACCTGATAGGAAACCAGGTTGGCAGGGAGTTGGTCCAGGAAGAGTTCGGACGGGGATGAGAAATTCTGTTCCGGGAATTCATTGGCCAGGTTGGCGAACAATTCCGCGTCGATGGCCAGACCCAAAACCAGATCGTAACCTTCGGCGACTGCGCCGCGCAGGGCAGCTTCGTGCTCGGAAACGCCATTGGTCTCAATGATGTCGCATTTCACGGGCAGTTCGGCGTTAGCCTGTTCAATACCGCGGGCGGATGAATCAATGAAGGAACGGTCGCCCAGGGGATTGGGGGTAATCAGCGCGCAGGTGAACTCGGGTTCAGCGGCGGTTTCATCAGCTGCCGGGGCAGCTTCTTCGGTGGTGCTGGGAGCGGAACCGCAAGCGGTGAACAGCAATGATCCGACAACCAGGATTGCCAAAATGGCTAGTAATCTCTTATTCATAAAATCTTCTCCTTTATTAATAAACCAAGTAAATATATTTTTGTTGCTCTCCAATAATTTTGAGGCTATATTTATCTATTACGAACAAAAATCACCTCCTTTTTATTAAGGTTTTTTATCCCCCAAATAGTACCAATGAGAATTTTGCAGTTTGTTACAACTTTCCCTTTGATGGCACAAGTATAAAGCATTTTTTTTCCTCTTGTTAAATTAACCTCTATTTTTGGCTGTAACCAGGTAATAATCTTCATTATCTTCAATTTTTACCTGTACAAAGCCGGCCTTTTCCAACAATTGAGCCATCTCGTCGTTATCGGGAATTAGATGATCCTGAAAGTCGGGGATACTTCTATGGATATCGTTGATAGTCTCTTTGCTGGCGGTGTGACAGATGAACAAGGTACCGTTTTTTTTCAGCAAATGAGTCAGATTGCGTAATGCGCGGGGTTTATCATGAAAGTGCGGGAAAGTGGAATAGCATACGGCTGTATCGAATTGAGCGCTGCCGAGATGCAGGGCTTCGATTTCAGCACAGACGTATTCCAGGCTTTCTCTGTCGGAAAATTTGGATTGCGCTTTGATCAGCATGTTGATGGCGAAATCCATGGAGATGATTCTGCCGCTGCCATTCAGTTTTTCGGAGATATATGGGATAAAAACACCGGTGCCGGTGCCTACGTCTAAAACAAAATTGGGCTCTTGAATATCTAGCCGGTCGGCCATTCTGCGGAGCTTTTGTGCATCGTTATTTCTAACGGTATCATCCCAATGCTCTGCCCTATCGTTAAAAAACTTCCGGCTGATTGTTTTATCCATGGAAAGAATTCCTTGGCATATTATATCCAAATAAAGATTGTATGACAATCTTTTTTAAGGGAATCGGATGGATAAAGTAAATGGAAAAGGGAGGAAATTTAGAACACTTCGAGGAGATAAGGTGTACCGGACAGAGAAAGGCTTTGAATGGGCTCTTGTGGTGAAGACCATTCATTTTGACTGTCCCAGATTACCAGCGTGTTTTCTTCGAGATCAGAAAACTGCCGGATAGAATTATACGAAGCCGGAGACAGAAGCGGAAAACCTCTGACTTGCACGGTCATATAGATCTGCTGTTTCTGAATGGATGTCAGTTCATTCGGCAGCAGGAGTTGAAGACCTGCGCCGGATGGATCAATATCCAGATCGGCAAGTGCTTTGGCGGTTTGTTCGCCTATCCGGTTGTAATACTGCTGATCTTTCAACTCACCCTGATAAGCAGGCAGCGCGGCCAGGTAAAAAATTGCCAGACCCAGGGCTGCCGCGGCCAGAAGCGCGGGGATCTTCTTCTTCAGATAGAGCAGCAGGTAGCTGCCATATAAGGGTAAAAGCAGGAGGAAGAAAAATTCTTCCATCAAAGCGACCATATAGCCGTCCACCGCCCCCAGCGCATTCAGCGCGCCTGCGCTGATGGGAAGAATGGATTTGCGGATGAGCAGCAGGTAAGCGCCGCTGATCAACCCCGCCGGAATTATCAGCATCAATAAACCGTACTGTAGTGCGGCGGGTGTTTCGTTTTCTTTGCGTTCGCGTAGAGCGAGCATGGCCGAGATCAGAAAGATCGGCGCGAGAAAGATCAGGTAACGCCCCATGATCTTCATGGGGATCTCCGCGTTGTAGTTGGCCCGCCAGGAATGGCGCACGACTGCGGCGCTGTAAACAGCGGTAAGCGCAATGGATAAGATAAACCAATGTTTGCTTTCCCGGCCTAACCGGTTTGAGAAGAAATCGCGCACCAGCAGGACGAGGAAGGGCAGCACTGGGGCTGCCATTAAAGCCAGGTAAGCCGCGTAAATCAAAACCCACAACATCAGGTTGGCAAAGCTGAGTTGTTGGGGATTCTCCACGCTGGCGGTGATGAAAAGGCCGAGCGTATCTTTAAAAGTATATCCATGCGAAAGGCCCGCAGTGATCCAGGGCAAATAGCATCCCAATCCGCAGGCAGCCAGCAATAGAAAACGCCTGATCCATTGGGAGGCGCGCTGCTGCGAGCCGGCTGAATTCCGGTTGACTTTCAGTCCCCAACCCAGCAGGAAGACGGGCAGAAGGGCCAGGGTGATATAGCGGGTTAAGTACAGCAGTCCTAATAAAGCGCCGCTGAGTATATCCCAGGCAGAACGCCTGCGCTCATCTTGCGAGTCGGAGACTATGAAATACAATGCCCAATAGAATAACGGGAAATATAAATTCTCGCTTTGTATTCGGCGAGGAAAGACCAGGTGAAAGGGCAGCAGGCTGGCCCCCAGCACCACCAACAGGCTTTGTTCCGCTTTCATGTACCGTCTGGAAATCAGGTAGATGGGAAAGACGATGCTGGAAGATAACAGAACGTTGATGACTTTGATCAAATCAAAGGTATAAAAACCAAAAGGCAGCGTGGTTGTCAGAAGCAGGGGATACAAAGGCGGATAATGGATTGGGTCAACCGCCTGAAAGAGGTTTCCCTGGCTGAGGTAGTACGTCAGCGAAAAATATTCCATCTCATCGCCGTTGATGGGACCGTAAGCCCCTGCAGCCCCCAAAAAATATTTGAAAGCCGCGAGCGCAGCAAAAATTATCCAGATGCGTCGAATTTCTTTGTCGCTTTCCGGTTTGAAATTCGTGAAGTGAAACGCAATCCAAACCAGAAGCACCAGCACAGTTTGGATGGAGAAGAGAAATATTAAAGAAAGCACCGGTTGAAATTGAATGTAAACCTGGCTCCAATCGCCAAATGTGTGTGGGCCGCGGGTAAAGAGGAAGATGACCGCCGCTGTCATCAGCAGGCCGGCTGCCAGCATCCGCCAACAGGTGCGCTCGTTTTTCAGGCAGGTATGCACTTGCCTGGTGAGCCAATTGCCATTTTTTAGGCTCAGAACTGCCGCACCCAGGAAAGCCAATGCCAAAATTGCCAACCCGCACACCAGGATCAGTCGTTCGGGGGAAAGGCCTAAGAATACCTGCTCACTGGGAGCTGAACCAGACAGGTAAAAGTACACTGCCAATAAGGCGGTTTCAATTGCGTTGATCAGGAAATAGAGTGCGGTCATACCTGTTTTCTTCTGGTTGTTTGGGCGTGATCTTAATATGGCTGTATGTGCTTAAATTTACCATGCTATTGGGTAATTTCGCTTGAAGTAAAAAAAGGCTGCCGATCAAGGCAGCCTTTTCCTCTGTTCGATTTATCTATATGGCTGTTAGAACAGCACTGAATTTAACTCCGCGCGATAATCGCGGGTTTGCGGGTCTTCCTCACCCATGATTTCCAGGATAGCCAGGATAATCTGGCGTACCCGTCCGTTTTGATAGCGTTTATCCTCGCGTAGAATATCCAAAAGCCCATCCAACGCGATGGGAAATTTCCCCTGACCGGCCAGACGCAGGCTGTTCTTGAAGATGGCGTCCAGCGTGCTTTCGTCGGGCAGCAGGTCATGCTGCGCGTCCAGTAAACTTTGCGCGTATGGGATTAATATTTCGGCCTGGGCATATTCGCGTCCGGAGGGAATTTCATCTAATAATGATTTTGCTTCTTCTGCCTGGTTTTGAGCCAGCAGCGCTTTGGCTAATGCGAGTTGAATGGGGAGCGAGTCCGGTTTTTGTTCCAGCGCAGCGCGCAGGACGGATTCGGCTTCACTCCAGTTCTGCCCGAGCAGCAATCCCTGACCTTTTTTGATGTCCAGCTCCAACGGGCTGGGCGGGGTCAGATTGCTGATAAACTCGCGCAGCCGGCTTTCGGGCTGCATGCCGACGAACTCCGCCACCACCTGCCCATTTATAAAGGCTTTCACGGTTGGGATACTGCGTACATTGTATTGTGTAGCCAGATTGGGGTTTTGGTCGATATTTACTTTGGCCAGGCGCAGACCGCCGTTGGCTTCGTTGACGATCTTTTCGAGGGTTGGTCCAAGGACTTGGCAGGGTTTGCACCACTCAGCCCAAAAATCAACCAGGACAGGAATGTTCTGGGAATATGCGACAACTTCATACTCAAAATTGAGTTCATTGACATTAATTACATGGTCGGTTGCGTTCATAAGGTTTTACTCCTTTGATACTCCTGCAGATCAGGTGCTATTCATCACCTTCTGCCGGTAACGCAGGTTGTTCTACTCGTATTACTTCACCGTGGTAATTGACCACAATCTTAAAACCGAGCATTCCCAGATAGGAGCGGCCGGCTTCAGGCAGGCCATTTTCCAGGATCTTGTCCATTTGTTCATCCACGTTTTCGAGCTGATTTTGGATGATGGCATGCGTGAAAAGGTCATCCTGGCCAATCATTTTGACTGTTTGTTCGGTAATCGCTTCTTTGTTTTCTTCAATCTGGCCGAAGAGGGCGTTCAACACCTGCCGGTCAATTTGTTCGGATGAAATATGACGTAGAAAACCAGCATCATTGATAACATAGCAGGCTTCGTTTCCTACAAACGAAATCGCCAGCTGTTGGTCTTCTTCATCAAATACCAGACCTTCAAATACTGCTTTTGTATTCATAGTTGTGTTCATCATTTCCGAACATTTTAACGACAATAGCGAAAAAAATGTCTTAATAATTTCTATGAATGTTAATACACTTCCACGCGGGTGCCGGAATTGGAGACGTATTTCTTTTCACGCGGAGGCACCACCGGCTGGGTCCACAGGTAGATCCAGCGCGCTGCCGGAATGGGCAGGTTGATACAGCCGTGACTATTCGGCTGGCTGAAATCGTTATGCCAATAAGTGCCGTGGAAAGCAATGCCGCTGTCCGTGAAATAAGATACCCAGGGCACGCCGTACAATTCGTTGTCATTGATACTGATACGATCCGTGTGGACCATGTGACGCGAAGGGCGTTTGTAATTTACTTTGAAATTTCCCTGCGGCGTGGTTAAATCCACATCTCCGGTCAATTGCCCCGACGATAACGCGGACATGAAAACCGGCCGTTCGTTTTCGTAGGCCACCAGGTACTGTTCATTCAGGTTGATGCGGATGACTTTCTTGGTCTGATCTCCCGTCGTGGAAGTGGGCGCCAGTTCGTCTTCCGCAATCAAACGCATATGGGTCGCGTCAACGTAAAATGAATCTTCCCAGCGATCCTCCTGGACCTTATAGTAGTACGTTCCGGCTTCATCTTTCCCCAACCCGTAAATCCAATGGGTAGATCCGTAAAAGAACATCTGGTCTTCTTTTACCCGTTGATTCTGTTTATATTGATCAACCACGGCGGTTGTAAACGGCACCGTAATCTCGGCCAGCTGGCCCCCGGAGGGAATATCCAGCACCCGTTCGTTGATTTGATTTTCCACAGGTTGCAGGTATTTGTATGGAACGTAGCCGCTGTCGGTCAGGCGGCACCAAATTTCCTTATGCGGATGACTATTCTGAACCGCCTGTTCGTAACGATACTCCACCAGATCATTAAACATCAGTGTTTTCAGGACCTGGCTGTCCGGATTGGGTTGGGCAAACACCGAGATATCATCGAAGAGCACCCGGCCCAATTTGGATGCGTCCGTATCAGCTTTATGCAATCCCGCAAATTTAGAGCCTGCCCGGCTGCCGGCCATCCACAGTCCTGCGGAGTATAGAGCGGAATATTTTAGGAAATCACGGCGGTTTATGTTTTCAATCTTCATCGGATAGTTTTCCGTATATTAATTATGGATGAATATGTAAGTACCAACCGGTGCGTTTTCATAAATCCAGGCAGCTTCCTCGGTTTTCATATTTACACAGCCCCGGCTCATTTCCGTACCGAAATTGTGGTGCCAGTAGGTGCCGTGGATGGAATAACCTTTGTAGAAGAACATGGTATAGGGCACATCCGGAATATCATAATCAGGCCCGCGCATGGTGTACTGGCTGTACTTGGCGTAGATTTGATAAGTGCCGGTCACGGTTGGGAAAGCTTCCGTACCGCTGGAAATCAGGAATGCGTTGATGATCTGGTTGCCGCGGTACGCGAACAAGGTTTGGGTGTTCAAATCAACCTCGATCCAGAAATTGTTGCCAGCCGAAGCTTCCTCCGGAATATCCCAGGAATGCGCAAAGTAATCGGCGAAATATTTATCGGGCGTTTGCGAGGGCGTTGCTTCTATCTGAAGGCCTGCCGAATTCTCGCCGCCGAGATTCTGCGCGTATACCATGGGGACTTGCAGGCAGAACAGGATCAAAGCGGCTGCCATGAAAAGCAAAACTGCGGCCGCGGATAGAAGAAACGGCTGCCGCCTGGTTTGGGCGCGGTGTTGGGGTTCAATCAATCGGTTCATTATTATTTTTTATTCGGCATTCAGGAAGCATTGGATTCCGGCAACAATTCCCTCCGTAACCTGGTCGGAATGATTCGTCAATATAGCGCGGTCGGTTTTTAGAGAACCCATCTCCAACCGCACCGCTGGAGTATTCACGCTGATATCGCGGAAAATATGATAAGAGGTATCTTCAGCGTTGATGACTTCGTATGTAAAGGGCAAGCCGGTTGCCTGCTGGTATTCTTGCGCCAGACAGGTGGCCAGTTGGTCTACCAATTCGGGATTCTGGGCGGAGTAACTGCCGCCAATGCTGAAACCGCTGGGAGGCAGCGGGTTTTCCGCACAGGAGCCGGTATACAGGGCGATGAACGCGGCGCCTTCGTAGTTCAACAATTCCAGGTCGTATTCCGGAAATTCATCCACGATGTATCCCAGATCTTCCAGTTTTTGGCTGACGAGCGTGGCGATTGCCTCGTTAATATCCGATTCGACTGTACCATCCTGGCAGACTTCGCCGGGGTTGCTGTCTTCTAGGTGTCCCGCCAAAATGCCGATATGCTGGCTGCGTTCATCTTTGGCTTTTTCCTCCGCTTTCAACGCGGATTCGGTCGCCCCGGCTTCCACCAGGGCAGCCAGGCTGGGTGTATTGAATACCTTGCGCGGATTCCACAACGTCAGGAGGGTAGCCATGACCAGCGCAATACTGACCACAGTCTGCACGCCGTTCATCACCGTGTAGGACGATTGCCGTCTGGGTGAATCGCTCTCATCACCGGCGTCATCCGCCGCTTCGTCCTTAGGCGTTTCAATCGGTTCTTCCAGTGGTTCTTCAGGTAGTGGATTTTCCATTTACTGATTCTCTTTAACCATCAATCCATTCATCTTTACGGAATGTATAATTCCGCTTGGACGGTTATTGCTATTCCGTATTATGAAGATTATAACTGAAGCAGGCCATTGTGTTTGTAAAATTAAGAGTATGGAATGATGGGAAAGGATGGATGCCATGGAGTTGGAGCAGACTTTATGTGAAGCCGATCGCAAGACCCTGCTGGATCTTGCCAGGCATACGATTCAACAGACAGCTGCGGGCCAGCGCCTGCCGCGGTTGAACCCGGCTGATTATTCTGAAGACTTGCAGCGTGATGGCGCCAGTTTTGTGACCCTTACGATCGACGAACAGTTGCGCGGATGCATCGGTGCACTGGAAGCCTATCAACCGCTGGTGTTGGATGTGCAAGAGCACGCGGCCGCCGCGGCTTCGGAGGATTACCGTTTCAGGCCGGTCCGGCCGGAAGAAGTACCGCTGCTGCAAATCGAAATATCGCGATTGACGCCCACCCAACCGCTGTTATATGAAGACTGGCAGGACCTGATTGATCAGCTACGACCCGGCCTGGACGGGGTTTTAATTAGAGACGGTGTCCGGCGCGCGACCTTTCTCCCGCAGGTTTGGGAAAAATTGCCCGACCCGCGGAACTTCTTGGACCACTTGTGCGTTAAAATGGGTGCTCCCTCTGATTACTGGCGCATCCACAAATTGGATGTATCTATTTATCAAGTGGAAGAATTTAAGGAAGAATAAAACTGAGTCGAATGGAAGATAACAGCCAACAAAATCCCATAGATCCGGAAGAAGAAACCCCGGCGCAACGGCTACGCCGTATTCTGGCTGCGTCCCAGCGGAAAGGTCAAGGCTTGCCTCAAGAACCGGCAGAGCGGCGGCCATTGGAAGAACCCACGCGGGAATCCGCAGTGCAGCCTGCCTCGCTGCCCACAAATGATGCGGTACCTGCAGAGAGGACTGAAGCTGCGGGGAGGACAATATCCGGTGATACGCAGCGAATTCCCATCCCGGAAGAACCTGATGCGCAGCCCTCTGCATGGGACGAATTTCTGGATAATGCCTCCGACCTCCTGAAAGATGCAGTGGATCGAGCGGCTAATTGGATTGGCAGCATTCAACTGCCCCGCCTGGGGAGCGGCGGCCGCGGCCACCGCAAACCGCCGCGTTCTTCCGGCACCGGGAAATCCGGCTGCCTGGTAAGAGGGTTGGTTATTCTGGCTTTTAGCTTTGTTATCGTCACGATTCTGGGCCTTTCCTTTATATTGATCCAATATTTCACCATAGCGGCCGGCTTGCCCAGCGTCGAGGACCTGCGCCAGTATGCCTCTCAATTCGAGACAACGCGCATTTATGACCGCAACGGTAACCTGATTTACGAGATCCTTGATCCGAATGCCGGGCGCCGAACCTACACGACACTGGATGATGTCTCGCCCTTCCTGATCGCCGCGACGATTGCCACCGAAGATAAAGACTTCTATACCAACCCCGGTTTCGATCCGCTGGGTATTGTGCGCGCGTTCTGGCAGAACTACACCAGCGGGGAGGTGGTTTCCGGCGCTTCGACCATTACCCAGCAGTTGGCACGCACGCTGCTGCTCTCGCCTGAGGAACGCAACCAGATCACTACCCAGCGCAAAGCGCGCGAGATCGTGCTGGCGGCTGAGATTACCCGGCGCTACAGCAAAGATGAAATTTTGGAACTGTACTTAAATGAAATCTATTACGGCAACCTGGCCTACGGCATCGAAGCCGCGGCCGAGACCTATTTCAGCACCACTGCCGGCCAACTGAACCTGGCCGAAGCTTCCTTCCTGGCCGGCCTGCCGCAGGCGCCGGCGGTATATGACGTGTATACCAACCGCGACGCGGCCGAACTCCGCCAGTCAGATGTGTTGGGCCTGATGGTTCAATTCAGCAGCGAACGCAACTGCATCCGCGTAAACCAGTCCAACGTACCTATTTGTGTGACGCTGAATGAGGCTGTGGCGGCCGCGCAGGAGATTGACAACACCGTCTTTGAGTACCACAACATCAACATGCCTTACCCGCACTGGGTCAACTATATTCGTACCCAACTGGAAGCACAATACGACCCGCAGACCATCTACCGTTCCGGTTTCCGCGTGTACACCACACTGGATCCAACCCTGCAGGATTATGCGCAAGCCAGTTTGACTGAACAGGTGGACGCGCTGGCAGCCAATAACGCCACGGATGGCGCGCTGGTAGCCATTCAGCCTTCCAGCGGGCAGATTCTGGCGATGGTCGGTTCGGCCGATTTCTTTAGCGAAGCCATTTCCGGCCAGGTCAATATGGCGATCGCACCGCGCCAACCCGGATCATCCATCAAACCCCTCACGTACACAGCCGCCTTTGAAAAGGGTTGGACACCGGCCACCCTGATTTGGGACGTAGCCAGTGAATTTCCGCCTTCCGGAGACCCGGACGATACCCGCGATCCATACAAACCGGTTAACTACGACGGTAAATACCACGGCCCGGTATTGGCGCGTACCGCGCTGGCGAATTCCTATAATATTCCGGCTGTGAAGACCCTGAATTTTGTGGGTATCTATGACGATCCTGCAACGACGGAAAAAGAAGGTTTTATCGCCTTTGCCGAACGCATGGGCATTACCACCCTGACGCGCGATGATTACGGCCTGTCGCTCACCCTGGGCGGCGGGGACGTTTCGCTGCTGGAATTAACCGGAGCCTACGCCGTTTTTGCTAACCAGGGCCAGCGCATGGCGCCTTATTCCATTGAACGCATCGAGGACCACAGCGGAAATATCGTTTACCAGCATGAGACCCCTGCGGCGGAACAGACCATCAGCCGAGACCATGCTTACTTGATCAGCAACATCCTTTCCGATAACCAGGCACGCACACCAGCGTTCGGTTCGAATTCTGTGCTGAAGCTGCCCTTCAGCGCGGCGGTGAAAACTGGCACAACCAATGATTTCCGCGATAACTGGACGTTGGGATATACCCCTGATATCGCCATCGGCGTGTGGATTGGCAATGCCGATTACACCCCCATGTCCAACATCAGCGGTGTGACCGGCGCGGCGCCGTTGTGGGCGAATGTCATGCAGTGGGCGGTGGGTTACTATTGGGGCGGCAGCCCTTCCGAATTCGTTCAGCCGGATACCGTTCAGAGACAAACGATATGCGCTGCTTCCGGCGCTTCACCTTCGTCAAACTGCCCCAGCGAAACCAAAGAGCTCTTTGCCGACGGCCAGCCGCCGCTGGACAAGAAGGATGACCTGTGGAAAGATGTGGAAGTGGATACCTGGACGAACCTGAAGGCCAGCTCGGCCTGCTCCGAGTACGTTGAAGAGAAAAAGACGGTCAATGTCAGCGATCCCTGGGCCATTAAGTGGCTGACCGGGAATGACGCGGGTAAAACCTGGGCCAAAGATATGGGTTTTTCCTCTCCACTGGTATTTACCCCGCAGGAGGAATGCAGCGGCGACAGCCCGCGCCCGACCATCATTTTTGTGGGCCTGGATGAGGATGGCGATATCAGCACACCTTATGTGGATATTTATGCGGTGGTTAACGCGACCAAGAATTTTAAAGAATTCAAACTGCAATATGGGGTGGGCAATAATCCGACAAAATGGAAGACACTGATGAGCAGTACCGAGCAATACGACCAACCCAAGCACCTCATTAGCTGGGATGTGTACGAGGCCGATGCCACCCGCATCACCCTGCGCATATATATGGAGAGTACCAAGGGAACTTTCGCTGAAAAACGTATTCATCTGAACCTGCTGGTGCCGACATTAACGCCTACCATGACAGTAATACCCACACTAACGCCCATACCACCTACTGCGGAGCCGATTATTGCAACCGAAACGCCGGAATTGGTTCCGACAAATACGCCTTTTGGGGGTTCCGACGGGGATGAAGCCACGCCTGCGCCATAGGAATCCCATTCTTTCGCAACCGTGATAAAATTATCACCCGCAGGAACTATGCGGTTTTTTTTAATGTCTGGTACATACGAGCCGTTCGTTAGCTCGATAAAAAAATATTGGAGTGTGTGTGCATGAAAGAAACAACAGTAATGGTCAATAATAAGGTAGGACTACATGCCAGACCAGCATCATTGTTCGTTCAAGCTGCCGCGAAATATTCTTCCAATATCCAGGTTTCGTGCAAGGATCCGGATACGAAAGAACTGCGGGAAGCAAACGCTAAATCAATCTTGGGTGTTCTGACATTAGGCGTCTTCCAGGGAATGGACATCACCATCAAGGCTGATGGGGAAGATGAAGCGCAGGCGGTTGAAGTACTCGCCGAGCTGGTTAAGAATAATTTCGGAGAAGATTGATGAAGACCTTATCGGGCATTCCCGCATCTCGCGGAATTTGCATCGGCCCGGTTTTCCAGTTTTTGCGACAGGAATTAATTGTAGCTGAATGCAAAGTTGATGATTCGCAGAAAGAAATAAAGCGGCTGGAAGAGGCCATTCAGATTGCCAAAGACCAGATTTCCAGTATCTACGAAAAAGCATTAACAGAAGCCAGCAAGGCCGACGCAGAGATTTTCCAGGCTCACCTGATGATCCTGGAAGACCCCGAACTCCTATCAGAAGTAAAGAAGAAGATCGAAACAGAACATTGCAGTGCCGATTTTGCCATGAAAGAGACTGCGCAAACATTTTCTAACATGATGGCAGCCATGGCAGATGAATACTTCGCAGCACGCGCCACTGACATTATGGATGTCGGTAACCGGGTGCTGCGAATTTTATTAGGTGTGGCTGAATCGCCAACGGCGAGTTTAAAAGCACCTTCTATCATCGTTGCGGACGATCTGACTCCGTCCGACACTGTTTTACTGGATAAGAGTCTGGTGGTTGGTTTCTGTACGGCTCGCGGTTCCGCCACTTCTCATACGGCTATTCTGGCACGCGGACTTGGTATTCCCGCAGTATCAGGCGCGGGCGATGAAGTGCTTGCCCAAACCACCGGTTCAACAATGATCCTGGATGGTACCAAAGGCCAGGTTATCCTTTCCCCAACTGAAAATGCGATTCAGGATTATGAAAAACGGATCGAGACTGCCAAGACCATGCGCGATGCTTCCATGAAGCATGCTCATGAGGCTGCCTTGACTTTAGACGGCCGTCAGGTGGAAGTGGTTGCCAATATTGGCAACGTGGAAGGCGCGCACAGTTCGGTGCAAAACGGCGCCGAAGGTGTTGGCCTGCTGCGCACTGAGTTCCTCTACCTGGAACGCAGCACATTGCCGACCGAAGAAGAACAATATCAGGCTTACCGCGCCATTTTGGATGTGTTCGGCCAAATGCCGGTAGTCCTGCGCACGCTGGATGTCGGCGGCGATAAAGAAATTCCCTACATGGGCCTGGAAGCGGAGAGCAACTCCTTCCTGGGCCAGCGCGCGCTGCGCTTATGCCTGGTTCGTCCGGATATCTTCAAACCTCAACTGCGCGCGGCATTGCGCGCGGGCGTGGATCGCAACTTGAAGATTATGTTCCCCATGGTTGCCACAGCCAGTGAAGTACGCGACGCACGCAAGGTGTTGGAAGAATGCCGTGCGGAGCTGCGCGCTGAAGGCAAACCCTGTGCCGAGAATATCGAGATCGGCATCATGGTCGAGATCCCGTCCGCTGCTGTTGTGGCCGATCAATTGGCCAAAGAAGTGGATTTCTTCTCGATTGGCACCAATGACCTCTGCCAATACACCATGGCGGCCGACCGCACCAACCCCAAAGTTGCCAGCCTGTCCAATGCCTTTTACCCGGCTGTGCTGCGTCTGATCAAGATGATCATCGACGCCGCGCACGCCGAAGATAAATGGGTTGGTATGTGCGGCGAATTGGCCGGCGAACCGCTGGCGACGCCCATCCTGTTGGGCCTCGGTCTGGATGAGTTCAGCATGAGCCCGCCCATGGTTCCCACCGTCAAGCAGATCCTGCGAAGCCTGAACGCGGAGGAAATGAAAGCGTTGGCGGATAAAGTACTGCAATTGGAAACTCCGCAGGAAATTCAAGAATTCGTCAAAGAACAGGTTCCTTTCATCGCAGAATTGGTCAGCTAAAAAGATAAGGTCCGGAGCAAATTCCGGACCTTTTTTGTTTTAATAAAAGTGAATGATGAGGTGCCAGGGCTTGTATTAATTTGTTTTCTTCAGCTTCTTATACCCTAAATAGATTAATGGACAGATCAGCACACCAAGAATTACCGGCCCCATTGTGGATTTTCCGGCTTCTCCGGAAACAGCAAGGCTCCAAATCCCTTTTACGATAGCCATTAACGCGACTACGAGCAAACCGCTCCAAATATTCCTTTTCCAGAAAGCGAAGGCCAGGGCGGCCAGTGAAAATGGAACCAGCAAGCTAGTCAAAATCTTAGGAAGGTCCCAAACACCGGTAAGGTATTCCTGTTCTACTGCCAAAAACTGAATAGCTTGCGGGGAAACAGAATCCGGTTTGGGGAACCAAAACATGCTGGTCATTAGAAAGAAGACGGTTCCAAAAATACCTGACCAGCTGTGTTTATAGGCGAAGTAGCAGAATGGGATCAGGGCCAGCGGCCGGAGATACCAACTGATCATATTCTGATGGCGTTCAAAAGCCCACTTGAAAAATGCAGAGTTAAACATTGCCAGCATGACCAACGCTATTGTCAACAAAGCAAACACCAACGCAAAAATCTTATCTAACGTTTTTGAATTATTCATTAATTAATCTCCTTTTCCTGGTTCTAAGTTAACGGCTTAATCCGTATTTTAGAAAATCTACAAAATTATCGAGATCGGCAAGCAACTCATCAAGTCCAATCCCCTCTTGGTGGTCAAATATCTCGTTGAAATGGTTAATCAGGTACCTCAGAATTTTCACCACAAAATCTCTTGAGAAATGATCTTTGATATTGCCATTCCTGATTGCGGCTTCTACCATTTCATCGAAAATATTCTCAGACTTATTTCCCAACATGTCTAAAGCTGTGTCGTAAATTTCATGGCCTTTTTCCGAGGAGAACTTCATGGCAAGCTGGTAATATTGCGGATATGCAGCGGCAAATTCCGCTCCCAATCTCGCCTGGATTTTTATCTTTGCGAATAAATCATCTTTTTCAAGCGTTGCCGGATTGTGATCGCCTCTGGCGCGGATGAACTCCCATTTGGCATTGAACGCATGGTTCAATAGATAGAGATATAAGTCCTCTTTATTTTCAAAGTGATAATAAAAAGAACCCTTACTGATGCCTGCTTTTTTGATGATTGTGTTGAGCGAAGCTTCGGAAAAGTTTTTCTCCGTGAACTCATCCAGCGCGGCTTTTATAAGCTCTTCTTTTTTCTCAAAATCAATTTCTGCCGTATTTTCCATAGCTTTCCTTTCGATTAGACCGAGCGGTCTAGACCAACTGGTCTATTGTATGCAAATATTACTGATTTGTCAATGATATTCATTGGGATATACCGTATCTGGCCGAGATCCTTCGTCCCGATGGGGTTCAGGATGACAAGCAATGGATGCGAAGGTTGGGGTGATTTTCCATCTTTGGAAAGTCGCTCGAAAAAAAATTAGAACAATTGGAACTGGTCGGAGGGTTCTTCCAGGGGTGGGTCGCCGTCCAGCAGGCTTTCCCAGCGTTCCAGGCTATTTTCCTCCTGGGCAGCCAGCCAGCGCAGATAACGGTACTTCATCAGATGCCAGCCGCCAGCTTCCAGCGCGGCTTTCAGGCGCGGATCTTCCTGCAGGCGGTGCTGCAGCCAACGCGAACGGCTGCCGGGGAAAACCAGGACCTTTTGGATTGGGTCGTTTGCAGAGGTGTTGAGCACCGGTTCGGAGAAGATGGCACTGTTCAGCAGGTAGTAGCGGTGCAGTGCTTTCCCCTGAGCGTTTTTCCACTCCATTACCCAATTATCTTCCAGCGTGAATTCCAACCCCAGGCTGCGCGCGCGTTTTTCAAGCAGCGCGGCCATTTCGCTGCGGTCGGCTTGGCGCACAGCGCGCTCTTCATTGGCGCGCAGGTGGAATAAAAAGGCCGTATCTTCATCTTCTTCCGCATAGCTTTGCAGGCACAAACGCAGGTCATCCGTTTCAGGAGTCAGGCGTCCGGGCAGGCCGCGGAAAATGTGCAATTCCAATTCCTGCAGCAGGCTGTCAGGCTGCTCCCATAGCTTGTCGCGTATGGCTATTTCCAATCGTTCGCTTAAAGGCATTTCTTCTGCCGGTTGGTTTACCAATCCCCATTTGCTGCCGCCGGCCGGTGTGGGGTATTCTTGCGCGAATCCACCCTTTTTCAGGCTGTCGCTGACGGCTTGCTGAAGTTGACTGAAATAGGTCTCTTCCAAATTCTCGATGTTAACCGGTAGGCTGTTTTGCATGGCCAGCCTTGCCAGGTAGTCGCTTATGATGGCGGGCAGCCGGACGGGCTCTTCGCGTGCCTGCATGTAAGCGCGCAGGTTGGATTGAATCTGCGGCCCGCTGGGGCTGGGAGCCGGTTCACCGGCCTGCCACAGGCATTGATACACTTCTTCGGACAGGTTGGCGGCAAATCCGCCCAGCTCAAAACCGGAGGCATGCGCACCGGCCAGCAATCCCAGCAGGTGGTTGGGCGCCGCCTGGGGCAGCAGACCGAACATGGGAGTATCCACCGGGATTGCGTCGCACAGATCACGCAGCGCGGCTTCCAGCGCCAGGGCAAACCAGCGCCAATCATAGCGCCGGCGCGTCAATGCGCTGCGCATAGGCGTTACCGCTTTGCGGCCCCACAACCAGCCCGACCACATGGCGCTCAAAGTCCAAAAAGCCTGGTTGGGGCGCGGAAAGACACACACGACAGCCGCGGGATTTTCCTGTTGGAATAAATTCCCTTTATCCGGCTGGCGCCGGTTATACAGACAGATACCGCCGCGATCATCGGGCAGCTTGGGCCAATAGGTTATCGGGATGGGGGTGGAATAACGGCCCCAACTTTCCGGGGCGCTTTCCAGGCTTAACCACAGGTTTTTCTCCAGGAATTTGGCCGGCACGCTCAACTGAAAGTGATACTGGCCGCGGCCGGGCCAATGCCACAGCGAGGTGGCATCGTCAAACACCAGCAGCAGCATGGCTTGCACGAGCAGCTTATCTTCCTTGCGCCATTCCAGCTGTTCCATCCGGTTGGACAGGGACATACAAACGTACAGCGCCCGCGGCAGGTAACAGTCCAGGGCGGCTTCGATGCTGGCCTGTTCATATTCACTGCCCTGCAGCACCCGTTGGGAGGCGCGCGCGCGATGCAGCCGTAAGCTGCCCAGCCGTTCCAAATTCTGCAGGTCGTAGGGGCTGATTTCACGCTCGCCTTCGTCACCGCAGTGCGGGCAAATGTAAACCCGGCTGATTGGCTGCCTACCGCCGCGCTCCCACACAAAGCCCTGTGGTTGAATCATCTGGCCGCAGCCGGCGCAGGGGGTGGCATATAACCCGCGCAGGTGGTCTTCCATGGATTCGTCTGCCCGGCGTGAGATGAGCAGCGGAGATAGCACTTTCCATAAGTGATTGCTGCCGGGCGCACGGCAAATGGTTTCCAGCATCAGCCAAAGGATGGGATTATTGCGTGCCATCAATACGCGCCGCCCGGTAGCGGCTGCTTCGGTTGCCAGGAGGGGATGGGCGCCTAACGGATCAAGCATCAGGCTGCCCGGCGGAGTGTTTTCAGTCGCCCAGGCGCCGATGACCCCTTGGGGCAGGGCGGGCAGAAATAAACCCAAAGGGGGATTGTACAAACCCTGACTGGCAGGGAGATATGGAAGTGGTTTCTCTGCCATGCGACTTTTTTATTAGTATACAGGAGTTAAAGCAAACCCGGCTGCGGATGTTAGAATAAATTGAAGCGTAAAGCATCGGATGCCTCCCGGACTTTGTATCGTTAGCAATGCGGGCTGTTCATGAAGGCACAGCGTGAGTTTCCTATTCGTAGCAGGATAGTTGGATAGGATGAGTCCGGTTAGAATTAGCACAGAACTATAAAAATCACAGGAGCAGTAAACCAGCCTTGAAATATACATTTAAGATTCGCGAGAAATACCCTCGCATCACCATCATCCATCACCGCTGCGCGGACGGAGAGTTGTGGGCGACAGCCAAACGGCGCATCCTGGTCAAGCGCGGGGAAGCGTGGGAACCGGCGGGTGTTTTCCCGCGAAGTTACCCGCGCGACCTGTTTGACTGGTCGCGCCCCACTGCGCGCGCCATGCGGGCGGATAAGTGCAATCTGTACGTCAACCGCCTGAGAAATGTACTGGGTATTCGCGGCGGTTGGGCCTATGCGCTGCGGGGAGAACGTTTGCAACCGTTGTTCCAGATCAACGGCGACAGTGTCCTGCATCGCTCGTTTGGCGAGGATGCGCAGGGCAATATCTACTTTGGCGAATATTTTATGAACCCGGAACGCGTCCCGGTCAAGATCTGGCGGGTATCCCCGGACCTAAAAAGCTGGGATGTGGCTTGCGAACTGCCCGGCGTGCGTCACGTACATGGTATTTTTGCCGATCCCTATAACCCCGATACGTTTTGGGCCGCGGTGGGCGATTTTGCCGGTGAGTGCCACCTGGTGCGCACAGAAGACGGCTTTAACAGTATGCAGTTGTATGGCGACGGCAGCCAGATCTGGCGAGCGGTGACATTGTTCTTTACGAAGGAGCACGTCAATTGGCTGACCGACAGCAACCTGGAGTTGAATCATGCCTGCCGCATGAGCCGTGAGAATGGTAAATTGGAAGTGGGGCAGAATATCGACTGTTCCGCCTGGTACGGCTGCATGACCAATGAAGGTGTTTATGTGGCTTTTACTACTGTGGAGAAAGGCCCGGGCATCCTGAGCAATGAAAGTGCGGTGCTGGTCAGCCGGGATGCTTTTCATTGGGAGCAAATTTTCGGATTCAAGAAGGATTTTTGGCGGCCGGTCAAAGTTTTTAAATATGGCGTGATTTCCTGCCCGTCCGGCGAACTCAGCCTGGATGAACTGTATCTGAGCGGGGAAGGCCTGGTGGGGTTGGATGGCTGCAGCATCCGTGCTGAAATTAGCGTAGAGGAAAACGACCTTGACCGGAAATGAGTTTAGCCGCTTTTTGGATCTGCTGGAAAAATCTGTCGACCGCGAGATGAGCGCCGCGGAGATACGTTCGCTTGTTGAGGAAGGTTATCACCGGTTGGCCTGCAGCGGCGAATTTCCACAGGACAGCCGTCAAGACCTGCATTTGCTGGAACATTTGATGGCCGAATTGGGTTGGCAAACGTACGGATCTCCGACTGCGCTTGAAAAAAACCAGCCCTCCATGGCAGAATTCGGAGACTTAACCGTCGAGAATTGCTTCGCACGCGGGGTGCTGCGCCCCGGCTGCGGCAGCTATTTGGACTGCATCAGCAGCACCAGCACGCAAGCCGACTCACTCATGGAGAACTTGCTGCGGCACGTGGAGGTTAAACGCCAGGCTTCGCTGAGCAAATTCTCGCAGGAGTTACCGCAGGAGGCGCAGTGGCTGGAACGCAGTGATGTCAGCATCCTGTTCAGCCGCTATGCCCGCCGCCGGCATGACCTGCGTTTTCTGAACGCGGCCTTTAAGATGAACGAATGGTATCTGAAGCACACTCAACGGACGGACTCGGAAGCTGTTCATGTGCGTTTCCTGTTGGCTTTAGCCGAACAGGAACTCAGCGCGAAGGAGCTGCTGGCATGTTGAAAATTGTCCTTTTTGCCCCCATCGATAACAGCCTGTACGCGCGCCTGGTGGCCGGTGAGCTGAGCAAGACCGAAGGCGTATCCCTGGAAGCCATTGTGGTGCGCAGCCACTGGAACCTGAAGCGTTTCCGCAGCGAATTCGGCCGCGACGGCGCGCGCCTGCTGCGCAAAATCTATCAGAAATACGTGTTGGGGGACGCGCGCTTCCGCAATTCCGATAATCGCAATCTGAGCCGTTTCGCGCAGGAGAAAAGTCTGGATATCCAATCGCTTAAGGCTTTCGCGCAAACGAAGGATATCCCTTACTGCCTGGTCAAGGACCTGAACGACCCGGCCAGCGAAGATCTGCTGCGAAAGGTTCAACCGGATCTGGTTGCCTTCACTGGCGGTGGCTTGATTCGCGCCAACATCCTGGCGCTGCCCAAATTGGGCGTACTGAACTGCCACACCGGCATTCTGCCGCCTTACCGCGGCATGGATGTGGTGGAATGGACCTCGGCTGAAAATGCGATCGACACAATCGGATTTGGCGCCACTTTGCATTTCATGGATAAGGGTGTGGACAGCGGCCCTATAATATTAAAGAGAACCATTTCCACCGAACCCAAGGATGATTTCCATACCATTCGTGAACGTTTGGAAGTGGTCATGGTGGAGCTAATGTTGGAAGGCATCCGCGGGCTGCGCGACAGTACGCTGCAGCCGCAGCCACAAAAAATTGAGGACGGCCGCCAATACTATGTTATGCATGCCCGCGTGAAGCGTTTCGCGGAACAACAATTGGCCGAGCAAATCAAGCGGGAAAACAACCATGGAAGCGAATAAAGCAAATCGCAAAGTTGTCATCACTGGCGGAACACGCGGCATTGGCCGGGCATTGGCCGAAGCTTTTCTCACGCGCGGCTGTGCGGTGACCATTACCAGCCGGCAGCAGGCTGCTCTGGATAGCGCTTTAGCTGAAATCCGCGAGTGTTTTCCGCAGGCATCGGTCTTTGGGACAATTTGCGATGTACGACAATACAACCAATTGGAAATGCTTTGGACGTACGCTGAAAAGCAAATGGGTGGGATCGATATCTGGATCAACAACGCCGGTATTTCAAACCCGATGGCGAATTTCTGGGAGCTGGATGCGGACGCTTACGCGGATGTTGTAACCACCAATCTGATTGGCGCCATGTATGGATCGAAGGTTGCCTTGAACGGTTTTATCCGTCAGGGGCATGGCGCGCTGTACAACCTGGAAGGCTTGGGCAGTAAAGATAACCGCAAGGTTAAAGGCCAATCCATTTACGGTACGACCAAAGCCGCTTTATATTACCTTGACCAGGCCGTGGCGGCTGAGCTGGAAAGCTCGAACGTGATCATTGGCGCACTGCAGCCCGGGATGGTGTTGACGGATATGGTCATGAGCCGTTACCGGGAAAATCCGGAAGAATGGAAGAAAGTCAGAGCGATCCTGACTACCTTGTCCGAAGATGTCGACAAAGTGGCTGGCAATTTGGCTGAAAAAATCCTGCAAAACCGCAAGCAAGGTGCGCGGTTGGTCTACTCATCGCCAATAAAGTTGATGGTCAAGATGATGAGAATGATGCTTGTTAAAAAAGATTCAAAAGAAAATATTCAGGAGGATAGAGAACCATGAATCGTGAACAATTAACAAATACCTTACCCTTTTTATATAAATACACCAATTTCACGGCGGTAATCCTGTGGAAATTAGGCTTGGGTAAGTTCTTCAATCTATTCCCTGCTGTATTCGGCAAAACTTTGGTGGTGGATTTCTCCCGGCACGAGGCTAAATCACCCGCGCAGATGCCGCTGGTTTATTACGCCCAGGGAGACGCGCTTTACTGTACCGCTTTTTGGGACGCACAGCCGGATTGGTATTTAAGCATGATGGCCAACCCGCAGGTGGAAGTCTGGCTGCCGGATGGCTGGTATGCCGGCAAAGCGGAACTGGTGAGGGATGAGGAAGAACGCGCTCAGGTTCTGCCGAAGCTGTTGAAAAACGGCGGGGCGGCTTTCAAGGTTTGGGAAAGAGTGAACTGGCTGGATTTGCCTGAGGAAGAGCAGACAGAGCTTCCGGTACTGCGTATTAAACGCCAATCCCCCTGCACCGGCGCGGAAGGCCCGGGCAGTCTGGCCTGGTTATGGCCATTCCTGCTCCTGGTTTTCACGCTCCGCCGCGGGCGGAAACGCAAATAGCTTTTTATATTTCCTTCAAGTCGAAGTGGACCATTTCTGTAACCGGCAGGAACTCCACCACGCCAATTTGGGTGGCATGCAGTTTTACCGGCAGTTCGATATTGCCGCAAACGGACATGGCTTGGTCCAATTTCACTTGATCCAAGTCCAAAGCCAGCGTGCAATGCGGCACCCATTGTCCGGGTTGATATAACTCCCAGGGCCCCCTGGTTTGGTGGTCCAGCAAGCTGTGGATATGCGCGTGAAAATCGATCAGTTCGCGCGTGGGCGTGGGAGCTAAAAACAGCACCTTCTCCGGTTGAGTAAAAACTCCCAGGTGGGTGCAATCCAGATGCAAATGAGCGGTTTGGGGCGCAAAGCGCGAAAGTTCGCTGTCGCAGGGTTGGCAGGTCAATTCATCGTAAATTGCCAGGGTGATATGCGGACGAATGCCCACGTGATGGATTTCGCTGGGGATTCCATTCTCGGATAGATTGCTCCAGATATCGCGGATAAATTTCTCGGATGGTTTGTTGAAATAGAGCACAACGGCGTAGGGCATGCGTTAGGATCCTTTAATTAGTGGTATTGTAGTGAGCTGCCGCCGATGAATTCCCGGATGACGGAATCGGAAGGCACGAAGGAAGCATCTTCCAGCGGTGTGATTTCTTTCAACACCTGTTGGATGCGGGCCGCGCGTTTGAAAGCGTCCTCACGTAGCGGATCATCCTTATATACATCCACCCATTTATCAAAATAAGACTCCAGTTTGGTTTTATAAATGGACAGCTCATAAGGCATGGCGCTGTTGATGATGAAATCGGCATGAACGTGGTTGGGAATAATGTTGCGCATTTCGCTGTCGCGCACATAATGCCAGTGGGTCAAGGTCTTTTCAGGGTCGTAAGCCCGAAATGCCTGGTCGCGCAGCATGCGCCGCATCAGGCGGATATCCGTCCAGCGGATGTAATTCCCGTGTTTGTCCTTCATCTGGAGCAGCGGTTCCAGGTAGAGTTTGAATTTATTTTCATCGGCGATGTCGGCAGTCATGGGCGGGTAAAGACCGTGCAGGCTGTCAATCAGGATGATGTCGTTTGGGCCGATTTTCATGGGGGTGCTGTTATCCAGACGGCGGCCGCTTTTAAAATCATAGATGGGAAGCATGACTTCCTGCCCTTGGATCAACCCGTTCAAGTGCTCGTTGATTAATTCCAGGTCGAGTGCTTGCGGTGTTTCGAAGTCGTAATCGCCGAATTCGTCTTTGGGGTGTTTGTCCAGGTCGTGAAAATAGTTATCCACGTTCAAAGCCACCAGGCTGATACCCTGCTGGCTGAGGATTTTCCCAATCTTGATGGTAGTAGTGGTCTTGCCTGAGGAGGAAGGCCCTGAAATCAATACGATTTTGACTTTTCCGCGCCGCTGGGAAATTTTCTCGGCCGCCAGTTTGATATCCTCTTCGTAGAAGATTTCCGATTCGGAAGTGACCTGCTGCAGCTCGCCGTTGGCCAGGCGCCGGTTGTATTTTTCAATAGTATGCAAATCGTGCGAGGCTGCCCAGTCCAAAACCTGCCAGATTTTTGCCCAGGGGATATTTTCAGAGGGGTGAATGGTTTGGAATTCGCGTTGGTGGCGCATGCGGGCACGTTCATCCCGATAAAGGATATATGCTTTTGCAACTTTGGCGTGGCCTTTTTCGATGAGCGCTTTTTCCACCGCGTCCTGAATATCTTCGACGGTTGGAACTTGGCCTTCTGGCAGGGTTGCCTCCAGATATTGGATTACATCATCGGTCAGGTCTTCAGCCATTTGGCGGTCGCGCCCTCCTACCGCTACTGCGGCACGGTAGATGGCATTTGAAATGCGTTGAGCGGTGAAGGGCACTTTCGCCCCATTGCGCTTAATAACATATTTTAAATGGCCCATAATTTCCTCGCTTCTTCTGTTTTTATTATAGCAATAGAAGAAATGGCCCGGAAAATTATTACAAATTACTGAGATAAGAATTACTACGAAGGCTGTTCTTCAAAAGTTTGCCGGCGTTTGAGATAGCGAATGATCAGGAAGGATCCCAGCAGCATGGCAGCCAACCCAACCAGACCTGCTTCCGGGCCGAACGAACCGCCGGTAAACAGCTCGGGTCCCTGTTGGTTGATGCGGATCAGGTTAGCCGGGGATATTGTCCCGCTGATGGGAAAGCCGAAAATGACACCCTGGAAGAAATTCCAGGTGAAATGCAGGCCGATGGACAGGGCGGCTTGCTTGCTGTAGATGAAACCGATGCACAACATCAAACCGGCGAAGAAAATATTCAAAGTAGATATCCAGGTGGCATGCGGGTTGCCCATGTGAGCCAGGCCGAACACAGCCGAAGTCAGTCCGGCTGCCAGCCAGGCAACCAATTCCCGTTTTATCTTGATCTTTTGGAAACCTTCCAGTAGATTGATAAACGGATAAGCCCGAAAGAATAATTCTTCGGAGAATGCCGCTAAAAAATAGAAAACCAGCGCCTGAAAGAATTGGCCCCAGAAAAAAGCCCGGGTGGGAATAAAGGAATACATGGTGTTGGTGCCAAAGAATTCAGTAATGCTGATCCACCCCATGGCCCATTCGAATAAAAAGATGACGGCCATCAATCCGGCGCCTAATGCCAGACCGAAACACAGGTCTTCAAACCAGCGGCGGTTGAGATGAAAGCCAAATCCGGCGAAGGGGCGGCGATCCAGTAGCTTGCCCGCTGACCAGACCACCAATAATGTCAGTGTTGCTTCGATAATGCCGGAGGTAATCAGGCTTCCGGTTATTGAAAATGCGCCGGTCAGCTTGACCAGTATGGATAGCCCAATATAGCTGAGCAGGTAGAACAGCACATACAAAAGCAGACGCGGCACTAAACGCAGCCTGCGCAGCTCTCGGTTCCAAAAGATGTTGAGAAATTTCATTGTTTAGCGGTAATCGGTGAAATATTCGTCGGTGATGGAAGTCCAGGTCTCCGATGATGCCGGCCGGAAGTAATCGGCAAAAAGAGGAAACCGAATTTCCAATTCGTCAGCCAAGCGCTGGGCTGCCCGGCGGATGGCGAAATGAGCGTTAGGGGCGCTGCGCAGCTTGACAAAGTGCAGCGCGCTGCGCAAGTTCATGCACAGCAGCACGCGCCGGTTGAAGGCGTTCGGCAGGATATAAGCGGCTGCTTCTGGGTTGATCAGCGCCAATTCTTCATAGATGGAGATAACTTCCTGCATATCCGCCCGGTAAGAGTCCAGCAATCCGGCATCCGCGATCAGCTTGGGTACGGCATACCCCAGGCGGGCAGTGAAACGTTGCGGCGTTTGGGTCATCATGCGGTGGCGTTTCAGTTCAAAATAGGCGCCCTGATCCAAAACCATCTCGACCGTGAAGGTTGCGTATTCCAGTTCGCGCAGGGGAATATCGTGTTCGCCCAACCTGCCCAGAAACTGCTCAGCCATGGCGGCTTTTTCAGCCTGTGAAAGGCTTTTGACATAAGCCAGGGCTTGAGAGTAGGAAGCCTCGCCGAAACGCAGCAGCAGGGCTGCCAGTATGTTTTCTTCGCCGTGCGGATCGCTTTGAATAACCTGCAGCCAATCCGCGGCGGGTTCTTCGAGAAGCGGCATGCTCTGTGCCACAGCATTGAAATCCGTGCTGACGCACTGCATGGATTCATTGCGGGCGGCATATTTAACCAGAGTGGGTACGTTGTCCTGGGCCACCTGCTTGATGTCCTGTCCGATGCGCTGTACTTCTTCCAGCGGGTGGGAAAGCATCTTGCATAACGCGTGTTCCAACGCGCGTGCATTGATGGTCATGCCCAGGTTGGCCAGCGAACAAGCCGGCAGGTAATAGCGGCAGACGTCGGCGCCTGTTGTGCGCAGGCGCATTTTAAACGCGCCTGCGGATTCATTTTCCTGCTGCGGGCAGGTGTTTTCAAGATAAGCCTGAATAACCTTTACCGCTTTTTCGTAATTGGAAAAAAGGCGCTGGCAGATTTGGGTATAGCGTGTCTCTACTGCTGTGCCGGTGAATTCACTGGGAATATGGAAATAATCCATGCCCCAAATCTGGTAGCGGGAAGATTTCTCGGTGTAGGAAGCCAGACGGTTGGATTCCAGACATTCAACAGCTAATCTGGATACATTTTCAACCGCAATATGCAGTACCGCGTGTTCGGCAACGGAGGAATGGCCGTATCCAACCACCCATTTTTCGTTGAAATCTGCCGACTTCTCATCAGAAAGTTCAGCTGCAATTTCGCTGAAAGACTGCGCTGAACGGGAGGTCTTTGCGAATGTTACGGCAATGGTTTCGGGGCTTAGTTTTTTGGGGTCAAGCAGGTAAATCTGTCGGTTTGGGTTCATCGGTCAATACCTCGCGTGTGAATTGAATATCTTGCTTAATTTGTACCATCAATTCCTCGGCTCCGGAGAATTTCTTTTCCGGACGAATACGCTGGATGAACTTGAGCTGCATTTGTTGGTCGTATATTTCCTGGTCAAAATCAAGCAAATGGGCTTCGACAGTTTGCAGAGAAGGTTTTTCGTAGAAAGTTGGACGGGAACCGATATTCACCACAGCCGGATAGCGCCGGTTGTCCATTTCGGCAAAAGCCGCATATACACCTGTACCGGGCAATAATTTTTCCGGCCAGATATCCAGGTTGGCTGTCCGCATTCCAATTTGCCTGCCGCGGGCATCGCCGTGAATAATTGCTCCCCCGGCGGAATAAGGGCGGCCTAACAAGCTATTTGCACTGCGAATATCACCTGCCAGAATCAATTCTCGAATCCGTGAGGAAGAGACAGGCTGCTCAGTTTTCATAAACGGTTCAATGGCTCTGACGCAATATCCCAGCTCTTTTCCCAAAGCGCTTAGTGTATGGATGTCGCCGTCGCGGTTAGCCCCTAAACGAAAATCATAACCAATTAATAAACAGGAAAAATGAATGTGGTTGTGCAATATTCGGATGAAAGAATCGGCGCTCTGGATTGCCAGGTTGTGGGTGAAATTCAGCGTTAATACGGAGTTCACACCCAGTGAAGTCAGTATTTGATTCTTTTCTTCCGGGGTAGTCAGGTAATAAGGGCCTTTAAGACCCCGTAACTCTTTAACGGGATGAGGGAAAAATGTGACCACTGTAGAGGGTTTTCCGGCTTGGTGGCTTTCTTCAACCAATGTTCTAATGAGAAATTGATGTCCAAGATGGACTCCATCGTATGAACCAATGGTAGCCCAGGTACCGGCATTATTGTTTGTGTGGTCATTTTCCCGATCAGGTGTCATTTATGCAAAAAATACTTTTCGAGGTTGATATTCGCTGGTTTCCACATCGAAGTCCATCAATGCAACCAGTTCGCCTTGTTCCGTGATTGCGCGAACCATTTTATCCGTGCCGTCTTCTCTTGGAACGCGGTGGCCATGCCGTACGGCATCCACTTCTTCGTTATTCAGGATAATGGAAGGCCAATCGCCTAAAGCTTCAGCGGCTGGAATCAAATATTGATACCAGCTATTGTTATCAAACGCTTCCACCAACTTGCGCAGCGGAATGGCGTCTTTCAATGTAAACCGTCCGCTCTTGGTACGGCGCAGACCGGTCAGGTTGGCTCCACAGCCTAATACCTCACCCAAGTCATGGGCCAGTGAACGCACGTACGTTCCGGAAGAACAGTGTACATCCACAACAGCTTCCGGTGAGTTCCATTCAATTAACTCTAAACTGTGTACGGTGATGATGCGCGGTTCGAGCTCGACATCTTCACCATTGCGGGCCATGTCGTAAGCGCGCCGCCCCTGGACCTTGATGGCCGAATAGGGTGGGGGAACCTGCTCAATTTCACCTACAAATTGCTGCAGGGCTTCTTCAAATTGATCCGACGTGACATCAACAACCGATGTTCCCATAATGGTACCGTCGCCGTCATATGTGTCGGTTCGCTCACCTAACTTGATTGTCGCCTGGTAACGTTTATCCTCTGCTGAAACATATTCGCTTAAACGTACCGCTGGACCGATAAGTACCACTAATACACCAGACGCACGGGGATCCAGCGTGCCCGTATGTCCAGCTCTTTTAATGTGTGTGCCGTTGCGAATAACCTGCACAACCTGGTGAGAGGTCATACCGATGGGTTTATCCACAACCAGCACCCCCGATGCTGAATTTCGGGCTGGATTATGTCTATTTTCCATAATCGTTTTCTCCCTTTGATTGTATTTCCTTTAAAAAACTATCAGTAAATTCAAGGACCATATTTTGCACCTCTTCAAGACCACCTGTAATTTCTGCTCCTGCCGCTGGTGGGTGCCCGCCGCCTCCGAAACGTTGGGCAATCACCGAAACATTAATATTCGCGTTGGAGCGCCAACTCACTTTAATTTTACAATTATTTTGCTCGTTAAATAATATACTGACATCAATTTCCTCAATAGCGGATAAGATATTGGTTAAGTCGGCATCATCACGGCCGGGGTAACCGGCTTGTTTACGATCCGCTAATGTAATTGAAGTCCAGGCAATTCGTCCTTTCTTTTCCAACCGGCTAAGTGAAAAGCCCCAGAGTTGACTGGCGGAGAATGTCTGGCTAATCAATGCTTTCTCGTACAGCTCCGTCAGGTTGGCCCCATTTTCTATTAGATTAGCGGCGAGATGCAAAGTATTTGCCGACACGTTGGAAGTGCGAAACCCAATTGTGTCGGTCAGGATACCTGTTAATAATGTTTCCGCCATATCGGGGGTGATGGGAAAACCCCATTGGGGTAAGTATTGAGCCAGAATCGCTGAAGTGGCCGGTTCCTCCGGCAGCACCAGGTTCTGATGCCCAAAATTTTCATTGGTAATGTGATGGTCGATATTGATGTCGACGTTCAGGTCGGCAAATTCTGCGCCCATCCTTTTTTGATCAGAACAATCCAGAGCAATGACCAGATCATATCCCGGTTCAATTTGCGTATGGACTGTATCGCTGCCCTTAAGGAATTTGAACTTGGAAGGAATACCTTCAGGGAAAACCAGCTGCGCTTTCTTTCCGTCCGCCTGCAGCGCCAACCCCATACCCAACACGGAAGCAACAGCGTCACCATCCGGACGAATATGCGCAAGAATTAAAGGCTGGTTTTTGCTGTGCAGAAGGGAACGGATTTCCTGGCTGCAAGTCTGATTATCCCTGGTCATTCTTAAGTCTTACTCGTTCTCTGAAGAATTCTCTTTCAAATTATCCAGCATACGTTCGATTTTATCTGCACGTTCTGGCGTCTCATCCCAAAAAAAACGTAACTTGGGAAACGAGCGCAATTCGATTTTGTCTGCCAGGTTGCTGCGCAAAAAGCCACTCGCGTGTTCAAGACCTTTGAGAATGTTTTCAGATTGGTCTTGACCATCCAGCGAAGAGACATAAATATTCGCGAAATAAAGTTCGCGATCAACGATAACATCAGTGACAAAAACGGAACCTAAACGCGGATCACTGACTTTACCGGTAACTAACATTTCGGAAATTTCCTGTTTGATCCGATCCGAAATTCTTTTTAATCGTAATTTAGATGGCATTCAATCACCTCCAACTCCAATAGGTAAACCTATCGTTGAACTTCCTCAATGGTATAGGAGATAACAGTATCACCAATTTCAAAATCATTAAATCCACGGACACGCAGACCGCATTCGAAACCTTCGCGGACTTCCTTTTCATTATCTTTTTCATGCTTGAGCGAGGCCAGCTCACCCTCAAAGATTTTTTCGTTGTTGCGCATCACCCGCACCATAGCGTTACGGCGGATTTCTCCCGAAGTGACACGGCAACCAGCAACGGTACCAACTTTGGTAATTTTGAATGTCTGCAAAACTTCAGCTTTACCAATGGCGGTTTCCTTCTTTTCAGGCGCCAGCATGCCTTTTACAGCTTTTTCTACATCCTCAATCAAACGGTAAATAATATCATAGGTTCTAATCGAGACGCCTTCTTTTTCCGCCAAATTCTTGGAGGATGCGTCGGCATGCACGTTAAAACCCAGGATAATCGCATTTGATGCGGTGGCCAGGAGAACATCGTTTTCTGTGACATTTCCGGCTTCCGTATACAGCACGTTAATCTTGATTTCGCTCTGGTCAATATCATTTAGCGCATTGATGATAGGCTCCAATGAACCCTGTACATCCGCTTTCAAGATCAAACGCAGCTCACCCATCTCTCCGGCTTTTACTTTTGAGAACAGATCTTCCAAAGTCGTCATTGAACGGGTGGATTTTGATTGTTCGGCCTTCATCTTGCGTTCGTTGACAATCGCGCGCGCTTCACGTTCGGAAGCACAAACCTGGAAGATATCTCCGGCTTTGGGAACATCGTTCAAGCCCAGAATTTGCGCCGGGGTGGAGGGTTCGGCAGATTCGATGGCGTTGCCTTTGAAATCAAACATGGCGCGGATGTTGCCGCAGGTCATGCCGACCGCAATGGCATCGCCCGCATTCAAAGTACCGTTTTGCACCAACAGGGTGGCAGTGACACCGCGGCTCTTGTCCACGGCTGCTTCAATGACGGTGCCGATTACGGTTCCATGAGGATTGGCCATAATCTTGGAGTTGTCGGCTACCAGTACGATTCCTTCCAGCAGGTCGTCGATGCCCATGTTTTTCTTAGCGGAAACGGGAATGATCATGGTATCGCCATCCCACTCGTCCGAAACCAGGCCGGCATCAGCCAGCTGCTGTTTGACGTAATCCGGGTTGGCGTCCGGCAGGTCGATTTTGTTCAGTGCGACCACGATCGGAACGCGTGCGGCGCGTGCGTGGGCGATGGCTTCGCGGGTCTGCGGCATAACGCCGTCATTAGCCGCCACCACCAGCACCACAATGTCGGCGCCTTGAGCACCGCGTGCGCGCATGGCTGTGAAAGCCGCGTGTCCGGGTGTATCGAGGAAGGTGATTTTGCGCTTCTTGTGCATAATCTGGTAAGCGCCGATATGTTGGGTAATACCGCCGGATTCGCCCCCGGCCACATTGGTGTGGCGGATAGCGTCCAAAAGTGTGGTTTTACCGTGATCTACATGTCCGAGAATGGTCACCACCGGAGGGCGGTTGACCAGGTTTTTCGCGTCTTCGTCTTCAATCAAGCGCCGCCAGAGCGGTATTTCGCCAACTTGTTCTTCAGAGATTTCGGGAATTTCCAGTGAGGCTTCATAACCCATTTCAGCCGCGACCACAGCCGCCGTGTCAAAATCGATTTGCTGGTTGATGTTTGCCATAACCCCATTGGCCATTAATACCTTAATGACCTGGATGGGACTGCTATCAACTTTCTTTGCTAAGTCACGTACTGTCGTGACATTGGGTAAATCGATTGTCTTTGTGTTCTTATCGCTCATAGATGCCTCCATTTCAGATTGCCCCTGCAGTGAATACTTCTTTGAAACATTTGCCTCTCTCTTGGTAGCTCGGCGAGCGATTTGAACGCTTGATTGTCTACATTGAATTAGCCTTTGTTAGCAATAAGTGGTCAGTGTATTTCACTCATCATCCTTTAGTTCTGAAATGATTTGAGCGATGTAATCTCTGTCCGCTTGTGTCAATTCTGTTTTCAATGCGTGTGCCAAACTACCTCTAAGTGCTCGCTCCCAGCATGATTTTTTATCATGCAGGTAGGCGCCCCTGCCTTCCGCTTTGCCGGTCGCGTCGTAGCGGACTCCATCCGGAGTGCATACAATGCGCATTAGCCCTCTTTTGGAGAGCGTTTCCCGGCAGCCAACACATGTTCGCTGCGGAATATGCTTCACGCGAGACTTTTGTTTATTCACCGCCTTTAACGTTTATTAAAATTTATTCTTCTTCCCATTCATTCCAAGGGGTTCCATCGCGTTTGTGTTTCTTCTTCGCGACCACAACATCCCGCTCGGGATCGTATTCCAATTCACGGAACCGTTTGACTTTTTTCTTTCTCTTTTTCTTGCCGTCGGTTGTTCCGCCTTCTTCGCTGCTTTCTTCTTCGTCTTCGCTTTCCTCTTCAGGCTCAAATGCTTCAGGTTTTACCGTGAACATTTGGTCGAAGGAAAGTTCTTCTTCGCCTTCTTCTGCCGTTGGTTTTTCCGCTTCAGCTGCGACGGTTTCTTCAAGTTGAGCTTCAGGTTCTTCCGGTTGCCCGGCTTCGAGGATGGTTTCTTCCTGTATTTCTACTGGAATTTCAGCCTCTAATTCCGGTTGTTCTTCCACCGGCTGCTCGGCAACGGGCTCTTCTTCCTCAACGGGCTCGGGAATGAGCTCGGGAAGCACTTCGGCGAATTCCGCCACGCGTTCCAAAGCTTTCGGCCCAAAGCCATTCACTTCCAGAAGGGCATCCGGATTCAATTTACTGGTCAGCACTAATTTCCCGGCTGTATCATAACCGGCTTCCACCAGTGCTTCCAGAATATTGGCTTGTAATCCCGTTCCAGACAGATCCATTTCAAAGGCAGCCGGAGGAATGGTTTCCATAACTTCATCGCGCAGCTTTTGCTGTTTTTCAAATTCCGCTTGATGTTTGCGGGTGGCATACTTCTCCAACCGGTCATTGAATTTGGTCAGGAAATCATATTCTTCAGGATTGATGACACGGCCGTCAACTTTGCGAGCCATGATATCTTCGGCTTGCGCAATAGCCTCTTTTTCTTCCTCGGCCATTTCTTTCAATTCGGGTTTATTTTGCAGCGAGAACAGCCAATCCGAAATAGATTCCGGCAGGCTCTTGATGTCGATGCGCCAGCCGGTCAGCTTGGCGGCCAAACGGGCATTCTGCCCATCGCGGCCAATAGCCAGACTGAGCTGGTCTTCAGGTACCACTACCAGCGCGTTGCGCGAACCGTCCACACTTTCTTTTAAATAAACGCCGTTGACGCGTGCCGGGCTGATAGCTTTGGCAATGAAGGCAGTCGGATCCGGATTCCATTCGATCACGTCGATCTTCTCATCGTGCAGCTCGCGCACAATGGCCTGGATGCGTACGCCGCGCTGGCCCACACAAGCGCCCACCGGGTCAATGCCCTGCTGGGAGGTGGAGACAGCTACTTTGGCGCGATGGCCGGGTTCACGTGCGATGGAACGAATTTCAACCACGCCGTGGAAAATTTCAGGAACTTCGTTTTCCAGCAAGCGCCGCAGGAAATCGCGGTGGGTGCGGGAAAGGATGATTTGCGGTCCGCGGCCGGTTTCTTTGATCTCTGCGACCAAAGCGCGTACACGGTCATGAATGCGGAAGCGTTCAAAGGGGATCATTTCCTTGCGCGGCATGGTACCTTCGGCGTTCAATTCCAAGCCGATGGTCATACCCTGGGAATTGGTAGCCTGAACGATGCCGCTGATGATCTCGCCCAACTGTTTTTCATAATATTCAATTTGAGCAGCGTATTCAGCCTGGCGGATTTTTTCCTGAATGACCTGGCGGGCATTTTGAGCTGCTACGCGCCCGAAGTCTTCCGGTGTGCTGTCAACCATGACCAGGTCGCCTAAATTGGCTTCGGGGTCAAACTGCCTGGCGACTTCCAGGGTGACTTCGGTCAAATCATTTTGAACTTCCTCGACAACTTCTTTTTCTGCCAGGATGCCGAATTCACCTTTATCCAGGTCGATAATGGCTTTTACTTCCTGCGCACTGGAAACGTTCATGGATTTCCGGTATGCAGAAACAAGCGCATGCGCCAAAGCTTCCAAAATGGTCTCTTTGGGCAGCCCTTTTTCTTCTAGGACTTCGTTGAAGGCCAGCACAAATTCATTTTTCATGCCAGAGTTACTCCAAAATTTACTTTTCTATTATAAGCAGAAAAGTGGGGACAACCCACTTTTCGACGGGAACAATAAAGCTTGTACTTACTTGGAAATTCTATCATGCTTTAAGATCAGTCGCAAGCTGATTCAAAAGCATTAAGAATAATCTGACAATTCGAAACTACGGAATTTCGGGTGAATTCTTCTCTATTGCAGATTCCAGATACTGCAAATCAACCTGAAATGACGGTTCTTCTTCCAATAAACCGGCATTCACCATATCTGCGGCGGTGTTTTCCAGCGCAGAGAGCAGCGGACCTTCCAAAGTCATGTCGAAATTAACGCGTTTGAATACGATATGGTATGCGGCGGCTGGCACGTCCAGCCCGTAAACAGCTGCCTGGGCGGAAGCGGTGCGCGCTGCCAGAGCGGCGTCGCTCCGGATTAGGGCGGCTTTATCTAATTGGCCTTGCAGGAAGGCGATTAAAAGCTGGCTGTTTTGCCGGGCGTAATCGCGCGTGGTTACCAATACCAACGGCGCGGGACAGCAGTCTCCGTAACTTTGCATCACCCGCATGCCGCCGCCGGCTTGTGCCATAGCCGGGATGGGCTCTGTAGCCGTGATGGCGTCGACAGTTCCGCCTGACAGGGCTGCGGGCATGTCCTCCACAGGCAGGTTGACCCATTCAATTGCATCCCAATCCAAATTGCTATTCAAAGCGAAATACCTTTTAAGCGCAAGTTCAGCGCCGCTGCCGCTGCGCAGGGCAACTTTTTTGCCCGACAAATCGGCCCAACTTGTAATTTCAGAATCAGCACGTACGATGGTGCTGACACGGTTGCCGCTCTCAGAGACGGCGATGATAAGCGCGTCTTCACCCATCGCGCTAAAAATCTGCGCGGTTTGAATGTCCGAAAAAAGCGCCACATCCGCTATCCCGTTTTGGAATGCCGTGATCAAATCGTCAGGGTTCCTGTAAAGAACATGTTCCACCTGGCTGCCATGAGCTGCCCAGGTATTCATCCCCTGTAAGAGAAGTTCATCGGCGTAAAGCTGGCCGCCATAATGCAGCGGCTGTTTGGCCGGTTGGCAGGCGGAAATACCGGTGGTTAATAAAATGAGTATGAGTGATTGAAAAAATTTTCGGAAAATATGTGCAGGTTTCATATAATATATTTTTAAGGGTATTATTTCTAGTATTATCTTCATTATAAAGGAATCCACGGAGGCTGATTGTGGCTGATGTAATGGTTTATGCCAAAGCGAGATTGTACGATGGGTTTACCACCCAATGTGAATCCAGAGGCTTTTCATTTATTCTGAATGGACCGTTATCCATAGGTGGTAATGATCTGGGTATGAATCCGTTGGAGGTGCTGCTTTCCGCATTGGGAGCCAGCAAATGCATTATAGCCAGAGTGTTCGCGGAAAAATATGGCATCGACCTTAAATCGGTACAGATCGATGTGAACGGTATTTTCGACCCGGATGGCTTTCTTGGCAGGAATAAGGATGCCAAGATCGGTCTTACCAAAGTGACGACTACGTATTACATAAATGCCAACAATACGGAAGAAGAAGTTTGCAAGCTGGTTGAATTTGTTGAAAAAAACTGCCCGGTCATGGACACTATTTCCAACGTACCGGAGTTTGCTGTGGAACTGCACTGCTCCAATTTGTTGGAAGAGGATTGGCCGAGTAATTCAAATTCCCATCAATCAAAATCTTAATAAAAAAATTCCGGATTGAATAATACCGGAGATTTTCTTAAAAGATATGAAAAACTGATTCCTGGCGTTGCCCTTTGCTCAACCTAATTAACGTTTTAGAATATTAAGCAATCATTTGTGGAGAATCCATTGAAAATACAGCGAGCCAACTTGGAGACTTGCGGTACAGAAACGGATTTCGTTGTGGTGATTGACGTCTTGCGAGCGTTTACCACCGCCGCGGTCGCTTTTGCCAATGGGGCAAGCGAAATCATTTTAGTCAGTACGGTGGATGAACTATTTAACCTGTCCAAGACTTACCCTGGTTCGCTGTTGATTGGCGAAGTAAACGGCATACCGATTGAGGGAGTGGATTACGGCAATTCTCCCTCTGCATTAATAAATGTGGATTTATCCGGTAGAAGGTTGATCCAACGGACGACAGCCGGTACACAAGGTGTCCTGCGATCATCAAACGCCAGATATTTATTGGCGGCTTCACTCTGCTGTCTCGACGCTACGGTTTATTATATTAATCAGGTACAACCTTCATCCTTGACTCTGGTCGAATCCGGCGTTTTCGAAGGAGGTTGGGGGGATGAGGACAGAGCTTGTGCGGATATGATTGAGGCACATTTATTAAAAAAAGAGGTAAGGTGTGGAGAGATTTTAGATCGAGTGGCGAAATCGAAAAGCGGTGAGAAATATTTTGACTGGGAAGATCGAATCTTCCCAAGAGAAGACCTGGTTATCGCTTCTACAATAGACTGCTATGATTTTGTCATGAAAGTGACCATCGAATCCGGAATCCATTTTCTTCGGCCCGTAAAGTAGGTCGCGGGCGGGTTTAATCCTCGAATCCCTTTTCCACTTCCTCTTCAAGCAATTCCAAAATTTGTTCGCGGTAGTGCAGGTAGTGGTCTTCCACGTAAGAGCGTTTGCGCGGCAGATCAATTTTTACCATGCCTTTGACCTTGCCGGGGCGGGCGGTCATAACGATCACCAGATCGGCCAGAAAGACGGCTTCAATCACGCTGTGCGTGACGAATACCACAGTTTTCTGTTCTTTTTCCAGGATCTTGACCAGCTCGCGCTGCATGTGCTTGCGGGTTTGGGCGTCCAGCGCGCCAAAAGGTTCGTCCATCAACAGCACTTCGGGGTTGTAAGCCAGCGCGCGTGCGATGGCCACGCGCTGCTTCATGCCGCCGGAGAGGGTGTGTGGATATGCCTCTTCGAAGCCCTGCAAATGCACCAGGTCGATATATTCGCGCGCTTTTTCCTCAGCCCCCTTTTTCTCCCAGCCGTTATGTGTCAGTCCGAAGGTGATGTTGCCCAATACAGTCAGCCATGGGAATAACGCATAATCCTGAAAGACATAACCGCGGTCCGGGGCTGGTTTCAGGATAGGCTTGCCGTCCAGCAAGATCTTCCCGCTGGTCGCTTTTTCGAAACCGGCGATGGTGTTAAGCAGGGTGGTCTTGCCGCAGCCGGAAGGTCCGATCAATACGGTGAACTGGTTGCGGGGAATATCCAGGTTGATATGGTCCAGCGCCACCAACTCCTTATCGTTTTCGGTGAAGGTCTTATATAAGTCCTGAATCTGAATAATTGGGTCCATCTTATTTTCCATACATTTCTATTTTTTAGCCGTCATGCCCCATTTTTCCACTGTGTTGCGTTCCAGAATGGTGAGGAATGTCTTGTCCAGCAGGAAGCCGGTGATGCCGATGATCAACAAGCCCAGAAGCATGACCGAAGCGTCGTTGAAGTAGCGTGCCTGGTAAACCATCTTCCCCAAGCCCCATTCAATCATGGCTGCCAATAGCTCACCGCCTACCAGCGCGCGCCAGGCATAGCCGATGGCCAGGCGCAGACCGTTGATGATTGATAACATGGAGGCCGGCAGCAGTACTTCCAGGAACAGGTTTAATCCATGCAGCCCCATCAGATGGGCGGCATTGACGATGCTCTTGTCGATCATTTCAATACCACGCATGGTGTTGTACGTGATAGCAAAGAAACTGCTGGTGAAAATGGCTATGATAACGGTTTTATCGCCCAATCCCAGGGTAATTAGAAATATCGGAATCCAGGCTATGGTCGGCACGGACATGAGCAGGTTCAGCGATGGTTCAAACATGTCGTGCAGCAAAGGTTTTTGAGCGAGCAGTGCGCCCAAGGCTGTGCCAATCAGAACAGCCAGCAAATAACCGGTGGCGAGGCGGTAAAGGCTGCTGCCCAAATGTTTCCAGAGGATGCCATTAACGAAAGTCAGTTCCCAAAACTTGGCCAGCAGTGTGGATGGGGCGGGGAGCGAGCGCAGTTCGATGATGCCGGTCTGCACCAAAATTTCCCAAACAATGCCGATTATCAGGAATGGGAAAAGAAAATCCAGCGATGACTTTAATTTAGAGGATAGAGAGATTGATTTCTTTTTCTGCTCAGTCATTTATCTACTCTTCCTGCTTTTGAGTGATCATACCCCAGCGGGAAATGGTCTTTTTCTCGACATTCCCGATTAGTAGTTTATCCAGAATAAAGTAAATCAGGATCATGACCAATATTCCGGCATAAACTACATCCGCTTTGAGCCGTTCAGTAGCATACCAAATCATGTACCCCAATCCATAATTACTGGCGGCCACAAATTCCACCGCAATGACGGTCATCCAGCCGCGGGCCAAACCCAGCTTGATGCCATTGAATACAAAGGCGGCCGACCAGGGAATATAAACACTGGTGATAACCTGCAGCCGGCTGGCGCCCATGATTTGGGCGGCTCTTACCATCTGTCGGTCAACGCTGCGCACACCGGTCGTAGTGGAATAAACTACCGGGAAAAAGGTACTCAACGCGCCTAAGGTGATGATGGTGGGGTCGCCAAAGCCGAGCCAGATGATGAATAAGGGGGCCAGTGCAATGCCGGGGATAGACATGAGCACCAGAATGAGTGGATTGAAAAAATGGAAGGAGGGGTTGCTCAATCCCATTAACACACCCATTAGAACTCCTGCCAGAACACCTACGCTAAAGCCGATCCCCAGGCGTTTCAGTGTTGCCAACGTGTGATTGATTAATATGGAATGAGCCGGCAGACCTTCCTGGAAGAGATCTACTAGCTCATTTAAGATAGCTGAAGGGGCTGGAAATAAAACCGGATTGACCCACTCCAGTCTGGCCGATACTTCCCATGCCAGAAGGAAGATTACGATGGGAAGTATGGCCAGAAAAATTTTTCGTCTCAATAAAAATCCTGACTATCGGGATTCTTCTGCTTCTTTAAGGAAGCTCATATCTACATAGAATTCAGGAATTGTATCAATGCTGCCTTGATCTTTCAAGAATTGGGCGGTGTCATTCAACGCTGCCAAAACTTCATCATCCACATCCAGAGAAAAATCTACGCGTTCGAAGATGGTTTTGAATACTTCGGGAGCGACTTCGCTGCCTTGCGCGGAAGCGGCTTCGGCGGCGATACGCGCAGCTTCATCAGGATTGTTTTGGATCATATCGACTTTATCCAGCTGGCCTTTCAGGAAAGCGACCAGTTCATCGTGGTGTGACTCTGCATAAGCCTTGCTGGTATGGATTAAGACTGGGGTCAGGGCATAATCGCCGTAGCTCATCATGACCTGCGCGTTGCCGGTTGCTTCCGCGATGGCCGGGGTGGGTTCCCAGGCGGTAAAGGAAGCAATACTGCCGTCGGCTAACGCTGCTGCCATGTCTTCAACCTTGAGGTCAACCCAGTTGAAATCGTCCCAGGAAAGGTCGCCGACGGCTTCAAAGTATCTGCGCACTACCTGCTCCGCGCCAGTCCCAAGGCGAATACCTACGGTTTCGCCTTTCATGTCGTACCAGCTGGTGATGCCGGAATCAGTTTGAACCATGGTGGAGTAACGATCGCCGCGTTGGGAAGCTGCAATGATAACAACTTTGTCGCCCATCGCGTTGAAAAGCTCCACGCTTTTGCTATCGGAGCCTATATTAATGTCAATTGCGTTGGAAATGAGTGCCTGATTATTTTCTCCACCCGAACTAAAGAGGGTGTGCTGTACGGTCAGGCCGTATTTCGACCAGAAATCCTGGCCTTTGAGCAGGTATTCTTCCGGATATAGCTGGCCACCGTATTTTACGGTATCCATTTCAGATTTTGCGCTGCCGGAGGAACTGCCGCAAGCGGTCAAAATCAACATGCCAACCAAAATGATCGCAATTGAAAAATTCAATAGATTGGATTTATGTTTAAACATATCTTCTCCTTGGAAAAATCAAGTTAAGCCACTTTATAAATGCGGCTGTTGAGTGCAAGCAAATAAAGAAATTTTATAGGAACAAGCGTCGAAAGAAAGAATTTAGCGGTTGATCAATTCTTTGGGCAGATTGTGCGTCTCATTGGCTAAATTACCAGTGAGGGCAATGGCGGCAGTCTTGAGAAATCGCCCCAGAAGCGGCCTGAAGTCACCCCAGTCCACGTCGCGGAATTTTCGTGTGATGCGGATGGGTACCGGGGGATTATCTTTCCCGAAAGTCATCCACGATTGCAGGCGCGCCAAAGAGGTCTGAGGGTAGAGGAAATAATAACAATTCCCTGCATCATAAGATGGCTGGGTGACCTTCTCGCCCATTAAGAGGTCGCGGATCAACACCGGAAAACTAACTCCGGATTGAATGGAAAGGTCCAATGTTCCCCACAGCTTGGGATTAATCTCGATCAGTTTGTACTTTTTATCGCGCTCATCGTACTTGAATTCCACCTCTGCTGGCCCGGTCCAATCCAACGATTCCATCAATTGGATCGAGACTTCCTTAAGTTTGGCATCATGGGTGGTGTAGTTGATGGCGCCTACGCCTCCGGTGATGGGGTACATCAGATGGCGGATTTGTGTCAGCGTTACCAATGTTTTCCCATTTTCCAGCAGCAGGCAGGCATCATGCACGTAGCCGGGGATGAATTCCTGGATGATTGGATTGGCATATTCTGCGTGGTCGTTGGCGTGGATGAGGTCGCTCAGTTCGTGATATTTGGCCAGCAGTTCGGTTTGGTTGGTAGCGTAGCGCAAACCGGATTTTACGCCGGAACCGCTGCGGGCTTTGATAACCACCGGATAGCGCAGATTGTTGGCAATGGCCGGCAGGTCTGTTTCCGCGTAATCAAAAAAGGTGGCTGGGGCGTCGATGCCCACTTCACGGCAGTGCTGCGCGGTAGCCTGCTTATCATAGGCGATTTCGTGCGCGCGGCGCGAAGGGGTCAGTACGCGGGTATATTTCCGGATTTCGTCCTGGGCGCGGTTAACCGCGTGGTTGGCGTCGTTGCCGAAAGGGATGATCATATCGTACGGATGCGATTGGAGCAGTTCAACCAACCCATGTGCGTAATCATCAGAATCCTCGCGGGCCGGGGGAATGGAATAGAGCTCCCGGATATATTTGCTTTTGAATAATTGGTCGGTCTTTTTAATATCCCAGGCCAAATCGCAGGTATCTCCATGAAGAGAGAGCGATTTGATACCGGCGATGACCTGCTGGCCGGCGTAATCCGGAACGAGAATGTTAGCCATAGCGTATTATCGAGTTTCCTTTATATTCTATTGGTGCGCCATTTCCGTCAGGGTCTTTACCCAATCCGGCAGCTGCCGGCCCCATTCCTGCCATTCGCGATCCAAACAGGTGTTGTGCCACAGCATGGTGAAGGTGCCGTTTACTTTTTGGCAGGTGTGAGCCAATTTCATGATGCTCTCAATGCCCTGCGCGGCGCTCAATTTGCGGTAAACCCGCAGGCTGGTTTCCATCACGATCAGGGGCAGCTCGGTAAAATCCAACTCACGGTCCTGCTGGACGTCGAAAACGGGATAAGGATAACAGGTACCGCAGCGAAAGCCCTCATGCTCTGAGAAGCAGTAGGATTCATCGTATTCCAACCCTGCTGCTTTCATCTGGTTCCAAGTGTAGGGTGTGCGGATACGCAGGTAGTGCTGGCGCGAACCACGGCAGGTGCGGCCGATGGCCATTTCCAGGCGCTGCTTTTCTGCTTTATACAGCGCAGGTTTGTCGTATGAGCGGTAACTGGCATGCAGGCCGATTTCCATACCGTTTTCTTTGAGATATTCCAGCACAGTCCGGACACGCCGGGCTTTCAGCGAGTAGCCGTCGCGCGCGAAGGGTTCCCGCGAAGTCAACAGGTAGAACACCTCGTGTCCTCCGTTCGCCTGGGCCATTTCAACCAGGCGGCGCAGATCGCGATAATAAACGTCTTCTGTGTAGCTTTGGAACAGACTGGGAAAATCCTGTTTGAAAAAATCCAGGCGGCCCTTAGCCAAGTCGCGCACCATCACATCCAACCATTTGTGGAAGGGATGTGACAGGAACATGAAGTCCACATCGTGAGAGAAATGGAAAGTAAAGCGATGCGGCGGGGTGATGTGTTCGCCGGTCAGGGCTTCCAACCAGGTTTTCAACACCAGGGCATAAATGTCTACGATGGGCAGGTCGATCAATCCGTAGCGGCTGGCTACGCTGGCGCTGTATAGGTAGCGTCCATGCTTGTCCAAGTGCGGGCTGTCGATCTCCTCGTAGCGGGAGAGCATGAAGAATGTCGCCGCCAGGATGTCCGCGTGCAGAGTCAGTTTTTTTCCCTGTATTTCGGCGAATTTCCCGGTGGAAGCATCTCCCCAGAAAAGGATGGGGAGCGTATCAAAAGGGAAGTCGGAAGCGCCAGTGGGCAGGAATTGAAAGGGAGACAGGCTGGTCAATTTATCCGGCTTCCCGGCGGCCATTTCGTCCAGGGCGCTTTCCGGACAGGGTTGAATGTGCAGGGTAAACGCTGCTGAATCATCCGCACTGGAAGCTTGCGCGTCATAAACACAACGGACGCGTTTATTGCCAATATGAATAAATTCCGCCTGATACTCCAATCCCAAACGGTAAAAAATCTGTTTCCAGGTATAAGTAATAGCTGCGGAAGAAAACATATCAGAGGCCCTTGTTGCGGATGGCAAAAGCTAAAAATTCCTTGGTAATATTTGTTAACGGCAGCATGCGATTATAGCAGATAAAAATTTGGCGGTATAAATCCAGCCCTTCCACTTCAATTTCCTGGAGTATACCGGATTCAATTTCCTTTTTAATGCCTAAAGAAGAGATAATGGCTGCCCCATAGCCGGCCGCCACCGCGCTTTTGACCGAATCCTGCAAGCCCAGTTCCATCAGGATGTTCAAGTCGTTGAAATTCAAACCGCCGGCGGACAGGGCTTCCTGCAAATTGATGGTAGCGCCAGAACCGGGCTGCTGCATGATGAGCGGCACTTCGAATAATTCCTGGAAGGAAATGCGTTTTTTTTGCGCGACGGGGTGATCCTTGGCGGCTACCAACACCAACTTGTCTTCCAGGTAAGGTTCGAAGTACAGGTTTCCATCGCGGCGCTTGGTGCCAACGAAACCTAACTCCAACGATTGTTTGAAAACTTTATCGATGACCTCGCTGGAATCGCCCACCTGCAAATTGATAGTGCATTCGGGGTGTTCGCTCTTAAACTTCCCCAGCAGCAGAGGAATGGGATATTCCGCCGGCCCGGAACTGGCGCCGATGGTCAGGTTGCCGCTGAAGTCCCCACGATTCTGGTAGACCGCCTGGCGTGTCTTTTCGTACAAGGCCAGAATTTTTATTGCGTTGTCGTAAACAATCTTACCCTCGCTGGTAGGCATGATGTGATGGCTTTCACGATGCAGCAGTACAGTGCCGAATTCGCCTTCCAAAGCCTTGATCTGCAGGCTGATGGTGGGCTGTGTCAGTCCCAACCGTTCGGCTGCCAGCGAAAAACTCTTCAGTTCCACTACAGTGCAAAATGATAAGAGTTGGTCTATACGTGCCATGGATAGTTTTTTCCCTGAGAATTCCTATTTAATTCATTTTTACCACAAACACATGTATATTAATGAGCAATGTGAGTGTATTGAAACAAGTTTTTCAGTCACTTCCTGTAAAAATCACCAAATAGATTAGGAAAAGTCCTTCACCTTTGACTCTTTCCCCGGAAAAAGGAAAACAATTTTCGCATTGCTGTTCCTACTCAGCAATTATTCAGATTCCTACTGATGGTTGATTTAACGCTGACCAGTCATATGCGGCTTGCCGGGCATCCGCCGCTATATTAGAATAAGCCATACTTAAGAATCAGGGTCTGCCAAATTATGCTTTTTCCGTCACTGGTATTTTTATTTATTTTCTTTCCCATCGTCCTGATCCTCTACAATTTAAACCGCTCCGCTGCCTACCGCAACGTCATTCTGCTGCTGGCTTCGCTGGTTTTTTACACCTGGGGCGAGCCTGTTTACGTATTCTTGCTACTCCTGTTGATCCTCTATAACTGGGCAGCCGGGCGCTGGATTGATAAAAAGAACGCCGCGGGCGGCGATGCCGGTTTGTTGACCGGCATTTCCATCGCGGTCAACCTGCTGCCGCTGGTGCTGCTGAAGGCCGCTACTACGGCGCAATTCAACCTGCCGCTGCTCAACGCACTGCGCACGCAATTCCCTAACCTGAGATTCCCGTTGGGTATTTCCTTTTTCACGTTTTCGGCTATTTCTTACCTGGTGGACGTCAATCGCGGGGAGATTGAGGCAGAAACAAACCTGCTGCGGTTGGCAAACTACATGGCCTTCTTTCCCAAGCTGCTGCAGGGGCCGATCACGCGATTCAAGGATATGCAGACAGACCTGGCCTCTCCCCGCACGAACCTGGATGATATAGCCGATGGGCTGCGGCGCTTCATCATTGGCTTGACCAAAAAAGTACTGATTGCCGATAACCTGGCCGTGGTGGCTGATAAAGTGTTTGGGCTGCAGGGCAGCGACATGGCTGCCGGCCTGGCCTGGTATGGGCTGCTGGCTTTTGCCGTGCAAATCTACATGGACTTTTCCGGCTACACGGACATGGCCATTGGCCTGGCGCGTATGCTGGGTTTCAAGCTGCCGGAGAACTTCAACTTCCCTTATCTCAGCCGCAGCATAGCCGATTTCTGGCGTCGCTGGCATATGTCGCTGATGAACTTCTTCCGCACGTATATCTTCATGCCGCTTGAAATCGCGCGCCGAAAACTGAAGCACTTTCGCCAACAATCCAACCTGTTGATTGTCTTCCTGGTGACCGGTTTTTGGCATGGGATTACGCCCAATTTCATCCTGTGGGGGCTGTATTTTGGGCTAATCAGCGTGCTGGAATCCAGTTTCCTGGGACGCTGGCTGAAAAAGCTGCCGGTTTTTCTTCAGCGCGTGTATGCGTTGCTGCTCATCCTGATTGGCTGGGTGTTCTTCAAGATTGAGGACGTCGCCAATTGGGGACCGTTCTTCAAAGCGCTGGTAGGAGCCGGACAGCCTTCCGGGCTGAACACGGCCCGCACCCTGAATATCCTGATGTATTTCCCGCTGCTGCTGCTGGGTATCATCGCCAGCACACCGCTATTTAAAGAAATTTATGACCGCATGCGGAAAAACAAAGTAACGTCCCTTGTATTGGATGCCCTTCTGGTTGGTGTATTTCTCTTATGTACGGCAGTCACCGTTTCCGGCAGTTACCAGGCATTTCTCTATTCGGAGTTTTAGGTCGAGCATGAAAAAATATATTCAAAATTTGGTTTTCATCCTTATCATCTTTGCCCTATTGATCAGCCCGTTGATTTTCTGGCTGTCACGTAATGGGGCATGGACCGAAGATTCCATTTTAGAGGACCGCAAGCTGGTGGTTTTTCCGCAGGTTTCTGTTCAGGATTTTAAGATCGGCCTGAAGCGCGTTTATCAGGGCTTGTACGCCGAGGCGGGTGAGGTCTTTTTTAACCGGTTCATCAGCGGCTCTTTCCAACGTACGGTTAACAAGGCCGCAGCGGAGCAGATGCTGCTGCGCATCCCGCTGGTCGAGTTGGCGAAGTCTTTCGACCGCGCGGTTATCCACAGTGCATATGCAGCCCTGCCGGACGAAGCTTACCCGGCTTCATTTAATTCCGGCTTATACGTCGACCGCCGGGGTGAGAACCTGATGCAGGACCTGGCTTTGTTCAATCAGGCGGAAAAAGAGGCGATCGACACGCGCATTGCCAATTATGAACAACTACTAGCGGAATATCCTGATATTCACTTCTACGTGTACAACATCGAAACGCTGCCCTATTCGCGCTTCTACCCGTTGAATGCCTACTTCCCGCAGGCAGACAACGGCCAATCGCTCGATTACTTTTTAGCAAATAAGCCGGAAAACCTGGCCTTCGCGAACTTTGCGTTGAACAGCTACGCGGATTACCAGAAGCGCTTCTTTAGGACCGACCAGCACTGGAACATCCGCGCTTCGTTGGATGCTTATGAACAGATCTATGCCCTGCTGAAAGATCAATATCCCGACATCAGTCCCATGCTAACGGCGGAGGCGATCAAGAAAATTGATGGTCTGGAATTTCAGGGTTCCATGGCGCGCAAATCACTTTACCCAGTCGAACCGGATATCCTTGAATATGCCAACGTTTCGATGCCCGCCTATGACACGTACGTGGATGGGGAGTTAAGCAACTACAGCGGACGGGAAAACTATCTCAATGGGATCTACAGCCGGGAAAAGTTCTTCAATCATTACCGGGGTTTCTACGGCAAGCAGCAGATCCTGATCCAGTTCCACTTTAATAACGAAACCAGGCGCAACTTATTGATGGTCACGTCCTCTTACTCGCGCACCATCCAGATGTATCTGGCTTCGCACTTTCACGATACTTATGTGATCGATCTGCGCTTTGAAGAGAACAGCACCAAACGGCTGCAGCAATTTATTGATGATTATGATATTACGGACGTTTTGGTCTTTGGACAGCCGACCGTGACGTATTATTCCGCTGAAGACGCCATCAAACCCTAACTGCCAGGGTGTTATGCGTTCAGTTTGCTTTCAATGCAGGCGATCAGCTCGCCCACGTTGGCAAACGAACGGATTTCTTTTTGGGTAAATTCAATCCCGAATTTCATTTCCACCGCGATAATCAGGTTGACGTGTGAAAGCGAATCCCAACCCTCCACGTCATCGGCGGTCAATTCAGGGGTAAGCTGAATACTGTCATCATCAAACACTTCGCGGAAAACCGCGGTCAACTCTTCGGTTACGTTCATTTTTCCTCCATAGTGGACAGGTCGCCGGGGTCTTTGCCCTCATAGCGGGCTTTCAATACCCGCCGCAGAATTTTACCGCTTTTGTTCTTGGGAATGCTATCGACCAGGTGATATTCCTGGGGAGTTGCGGTGGTGGAGACCTTGTTGGAGATGTTTACACGGCATTTCAGCTCCAGCGCGCGCGACCATTCGCAATCTTTTCTGAGGCACAGGAATGCGATGATCTTCTCGTGCAGGATGGGGTCGGGCACGCCGATGACGGCCACGTCCACGATCTCCTCGATTTCCAGCAGGGCGCTCTCGACCTCGAAAGGCCCGACCAGATGCCCGGCGGTGTTGATTACGTCGTCGGCGCGGCTAACGTACCAGAAATAGCCTTCCTCGTCCCGATACGCCAGATCGCCGGAGATATAAATATCGCCGTTGAATTTTTCCTGATAGAGATCTTCCTTATTGATATAAGTACGGAACATGGAGCCCCAGCCTTTTTTCAGGCACAGGTTGCCCTGCTGGCGCACAGGAAGGGGATGCATGTCGTCGTCCAGGATCATGGCCTGAATATAGCTGAGCGGTTGGCCCATCGAGCCGGGTTTGACCGCGCGGCCGGGTTTGTTGGTGATCATGATGCTGCCGGTTTCCGACTGGAACCAGTTGTCGTACACCTCGCAGCCGAAGACTTTCTTGCCCCAATAATATACTTCCGGGTTGAGCGGTTCGCCCACGCTGTACATGCGGTTGAGGGCGGAATAATCGTACTGCTTGAACAATCCAGCTTCTTCCTGCATCAGCATGCGCAGAGCGGTGGGGGCGGTGTACCATACGTTGACTTGTTCGCGCTGCAGGATTTCCAGCCAGGATTCGGCGCTAAAATTCCCGCCGAATTGGATTTGGTTAGTCAGCAGTGCCAACGGCGAGATCACGCCGTATACCAGACCGGTGATCCAGGCCGGATCGGCGGTACACCAGAAGCACTCATCCGGTTGTATTTCGAATACTTCCTTAAATGAAGCCAGCATGGTGTCCAGGCCGCCGTGCACGTGCAGCGCGCCTTTGGGTTTACCGGTGGAGCCGGAGGTGTATTGGATGAACGCAGGTGTTTCGGGCTCGATCTCCGCAGAGAATGCAAAGCTGTCCGGTACATCTGCCAGCAATTGCGGCAAGCTGAGGATGTAGTCATCCTGGTGCGTTTCCAAATCTGTGACCAGGATAGCTTGCAGTTCGTTCAATTCGCCTTCGATCTTCTGTACCTTTTTCAGCAGGCTCTTGCGCGTGATCAGAATACGGGTCCGGCTGTCAGAAAGCCGATCGTAGAGAGCGCTCTCGCCGAAGGTGGAAAAAAGAATACAGGAGATCGCTTCATTTTTAAGAATGCCGAAGAAACTGTTGAGCAATTCTACCGATTTGGGCAGGTAGATGCTGACGCATTGGCCTTTGTTTATACCCAGGCGTTGGAGCACATTTGCCATGCGGTTGGAAGCCGTATCCAACTCCTGGAAAGTAAAGATTTGCTCAGTCAAGTCATTATGGATCCATTTAAATGCTTGCTCGTCTGCGTGTCCGGCTTCGCATGGCCGGCGCGTGCAGGTGTAGGCAATATTCTTCGTTAATCCCATTTATTCATTCCTGTAAAGTGTTTGAACTGATGTACGAGGCTTAAGCCTTGGTTATGTGAATCATTATAGAGTTCCCAAAAATAAAATGCAAGAAATTTTATCCGGGGTTGTTGCCGGCCAATCTTTGTATAGGGAATGTACCAGGACGGGGCACCAATTGCAGATACGGCTTGATGCTTTGTTTGGTAAAATCTCAATCAAGCTATTAGCCGGAGGAAAGGTCGTTTCACTTATGCAAAATTTCCCGGGGAAAGTGCTGAAATTCCTGAATACGAAAAGAGGAGCGGCGATCGCGCTGGTATGCATCTACGTCCTGGGGGTGCTATTCACGGTCTTTGTGGTGGACGCCAACGTTCATGGCCCCATGCACTTCAACGATGAAGTGCGCTACTGGGATATTGCGCGCGCTTTTTATGAAGGAAGTTTCTCCTTCGCGGCGGATGCCGATTACCCGCCGTTCTACTCCATTTCCCTGCTGCCGGCTTTTTACCTCTTTTCTCCTTTTGCGCGCTACGCGGCGGCTCGTTGGCTGAATGCCCTCTATTTGACCAGCGCTATCTTCCCGGCGTTTCTGCTCCTGAGGAAATTCCTGGACAGGCGGACCAGCCTGTTGGCGGTTTTCGTGCTCCTGTGCGGGCCGATCCAGGTGGTGATCGCGCGTACGTTGATCAGCGAGAACGTCTTCTATCCCATCTTCATGTGGCTGGTGCTGTTGGCATTTACTCATTTATTCCCGGTCAACCACAAGGCCCATATCTTGGAGAATGTCCTGTTTGGCGTACTGCTGGCTTTGCTGTATGCAACACGCTTCATTGGCCTGGTGCTTATCCCGGCTTTTCTTTTGGTCTGGTGGTTGAAGCCTTTCGCGGAGGAAAAACTTCCGCTGCTCTTTTCATGGAAGAAATTCGCTCACCTGTTGATGGTTTTAGCACCCATGCTGCTTATCCTGGCTGTTTGGCAAATCGCGGGGGTACGCGAGGGAGTATCACTGAAGACCATGCTGGGTTTTTCGGTGGCCGACCATCCCGACCCGGCCCAGTTAGGCAAGCGCCGGCTCTTGATGTGGGCTATCTTCTACTTTTCCTATACTATCCTGATCGCGGCGCCGTATCTGGGCTTGATGCTGGCTTCGTTTACGAGATTTAAACTAAAGGATTGGCAATCGGACGAGAACCGCTGGTGGATTTCCCTGGCTTTGATTGTCTTCTTTTTCCTGCTGGCTTGTGTGCGCCATTCCTGGCGGGCAGCTTATAACTACCCCGACCCGGTGAAAATCCAGGGCCGCTATATCATGTATTTTGGCCCATTGTTTCTCATTACAGCTTTCAGCTTTTTTGGGAAAACGTTCAAAACCAGGAAATCGCTTTTATTCGCCCTGGTACTGATAGTCTTGTCAGCCGGCATAACCATTTTTGCCTACGCAGTCTTGAGAGAAGGGTTTATTTACCTGGACTATCCGCTGGCGTCTTCGGTCAATTCCCCTTACGGCAGCCTGGTGCTGTCCATGAAGATTGGATATCCCATCCTGGCTTTGGTTATTACGCTGGCTTGTGTGTTAATGCTCGGAAAGAAAAGGACGCTACAGATCGGTTTGTTTGCGCTGCTCCTGTTGGGCTTTAACATCTACGGCAGCGTGCTGGTCCACCAGCGACAATTGACGCCGCGCCAACTGCTCAATACACAAATCTACAACCTGATGGAAACTTTTGATAACTGTGCGGTGGAAGACCCCGCTACGGCCAAAGTTACCCTGGAGATTCCTGCGGACACAACCGCGCGTATTATCCGGTCCTGGCATCAAGCTTTGAATTTCAATGGGTACACCAACAATGAGCTCATTCCCAGTGAGGAGATCGCAGCGGATGAGAGCATGCTTTTCCGTGCGTATTATGGAGATTGCATAATTGATGTTATGCACCTCGACGAGAAAGATTTTGACGCGCTTGAGGGTATTAAATTCTCCCAATCCGGTTATTTTTACCAAATTCAATTAAAGAAGATAGACTAACACTATCATCTCCGGGTGCAATTCTGATTATTGAACGCGGGAAATGGAAGCGAATTTCTCGCGCTGGATTAGATGATAGAATTCTTTCACTAAATCCATGTGATTTTCAGGTAAAACAAAAACCTCTATGAATCCTAATTCACCTAATTCCGAAGACCTCGACAAAGTTGAAAAACAGAACCTGGAAAAGAAAGATACCAAGTTCTTCTCAGATACGCTGAAACTGGTGACCGGCAGCGGTTTTGTGCAAGTCTTCCGCATGCTCATCTCTCCGGTCTTGAGCCGGCTGTTCCTGCCGGAATATTTTGGCATTCTGCAAAATTACCTTTCCATTGCCAAACCGCTGGGTTTGATATCCTCACTGCGTTATGACCGCGCGGTAGTGCTTCCCAAAGAAGATAAATTCGCGGCCAATATGCTGGTGCTTTCCCTGTCGCTGAATGTACTTACTTCCAGCAGCCTGTTTATCCTGGTGGATTTATACCGCGTGCAGGTATCCAACCTGTTGAATTCGCCTGAACTGGCAGACTTTCTGTGGTTCATTCCGCTTTCAGTGGCCGCCCTGGGTATTTTCGAAGCATTGAAACAGTGGAACTCACGCGAACGGAAATATATGCGCGTGTCCATTGCCCAGGTGGGCAGCGAAGTGTTGGGCGATGGGTTGACGGCCGGATTCGGTTTTGCCGGATTCACCAGCGGTACGTTAATGATCATCATGCAGGTGATTGGGCAGGTTTTTGCTACCCTGGCATTTGGCTATATGGTCTTTCGCGAAGACCTGAAGTTCATTCGCGACAGCTTTGACTGGAAGATTATCAAACAGGGTATCGTTGAGTACAAAAAGCTCCCACTATTCAATTTATGGAGCAACCTGATTAATAATGCTGCTTTGTACATCCCCAGCATTCTATTGTCGGCGTATTTCTCCACCACGGTTGCCGGGTATTACGCCATGGGGAATAACGCCATCCGACTGCCGGTATCAATCTTCGGCAACTCGATTGGGCAGGTCTTTTACCAGCGCAGCGCCAAAGCTTATCACGAGGGTGGCAATAAACCCATCATGGAAGGTACGTTGAAGTACCTCAGTTTAATCAGCTTCTTTCCCATGATGTTGATTGCAATTATTGGCAGGGAGCTGTTTGTGGTTGTATTTGGCAACAGTTGGGCGGATGCCGGTTCGTATTCGCAAATTCTCAGCTTATGGGTCTTTTTAGTATTTATGACCACCCCCTTGAGTTACATTCCTAACGTCTATGGAAAATACGAAAAATTCTTGCTTTACCAGATCATCAATCTGATCACGCGCGTAGGCTCCCTGGTTTACGGCGGTATGCGCGGGGATGTTTGGCTGGCTCTGTGGCTGTTCACGCTCAGCGGCATCGTGGTGTACGCGGCCATGCTGTTTTGGATTACAGGCCTGACGGGTGTGAAAGCCAAACAAACCTTTAATTATCTGCTCCGCGGATTTACAACCAGCTTACCCTTCTTGCTGATCATTCTGGCTTTCAAATTATGGAATCCGGTGCCGCATGTGACCATCGGATCGACCGGCCTGCCGTTGGACTATGTGGTGCTGTTGCTGGTCTCGGTTGTTTGCGCCCTGGCTTATTTCTACATCTATCTGCTTAAGAACGACTCTATCAAGCGGGAAGTCTACCGCATTATCGGTATTGTCAGATCAGGTAGATCAAAATAACTTTTTGGTTGGGTCGAAATCCCAAAAAGTTAACGAAGGTATTTATCTTGAGATAAAATCCTAAGTCATGGAATTTGTACGAGAGCTATTCGCAAAGATATTTCCCAAGACAAAGACGACCTTTTTAAGTCTGGTGATCGGAGTCTGCACCGGTTCGGTAGTCTACCTGGGAACCTTGCAGCGCCATTTTTTCAGTAAAACCTATTTTTTATACGCGCTTTTAATTTCGATCTTTACCGCAGTTTTGATTAGTTGGCTGCAACAGCACATCCTGCGCGCGAGATTTCTTTCATTTTCACGCGGGTTGCGGATCTTGCTCCTGGCAGCCACTTTGCTTTTAACGCTGGTCACGCTTGCCAACGTGGAGATCCAACCGATGTACTACTTATTACCGGATACACAGCTCCGCATTCGCATTCCAATTGGGGATATCCCCGAAGGTCAGGAAAGCGTCCGCCTGCTCTGGGTGGAAACAGGGCAGGGCTATGTTTATTACGAGAATATGAACTATGTCGGCCAGTGGGAACGTGTTCAAAAAAATGTGCTCTTCGCGCCAAACCAGAACGTAGAGATCACGTGGCACGGCAAGGTCGGGCCAGAACCCGAGATCGCCTTCCGTATGACGCTTTATGACCAACCGGTTTATGTCGCCTGGAATGGTCAGGAAGTCGAATACAACCTGAATAACCCCAAAGTTCCCGAAATCATCATCAAAACAGCATTGGACATACCGATCTGGTATAAACTCCCTTTCATCCTTTCATTTATCTTCACCGTCGGTTTTGTTTTCTACGCACTGCTGGTTCTCCTGGGTACCTGGCAGCCGCGCATGAAAGCCGGCCGATTGCATGGTAGATATACTTGGCTGTTCTATATGCTGCCGATGGTCCTCATGTGGGGCTTTTCCCTGCTTGTCTTCTGGCCGGCGATTATGAGCAGCGATTCGGTGACGTTGTGGAGCCAGAATCTGGTTGGCGAATATTCGGATTGGCAGTCCGCGTTTTACGCGTTGACCTTGGCGGTTCTGATGAAGGTTTGCTATTCCCCGGCTTTCATCGCGATATTGCAGATCTTGCTGATGGCTTTCCTGGTTGCCTGGGGCTTGAAGTCGCTGGAGCGTCGCGGTGTATCTAAATTCGTTCTTTGGCTGATCAGCCTGGCGTTCGCGCTATTACCAATCAATAACATCTATGCGATCACGCTGTGGCGTGACATTCCCTATGCGCTCGCGATTTTCTGGATGACCGTCATCATCCTCAACATCTATTTCAGTCAGGGAACCTGGTTGAAAGGATTGGGCTGGTTCTGGTTGGCGCTTTCGGGCTTTCTGGTGGCCATTTTGCGCCAGAATGGTATACCGGTCGCGATCGCGGTGCTGTGCTTGCTGCCGATCTTTTACCGTAAATATTGGAAATCGCTCGTGCTCAGCCTGCTGCTCTGTGCGGCATTGCTGTTATTTATGAAAGGGCCGGTTTACGATTGGCTGGGGGTGGACCGCAGCAAGAGCGGCCAATCCAACCTGATCCTGCTGCACCACATCGCGGCGCACCTGAATGCCGGCACCCCCCTGAGCACGGATGAACAAGAATACCTGAACGGTTTTCTACCGGTCGATGAGTGGGATTATTACTGCTGCTACGTTGGGACAATTTCGTACGATAATGATTTCGAGCGTGAACGTTTTCTGGATAGCAGTGCCGAGAATCGCAAACTGGCCTTGGACTTGTTCCTGCGCGACCCGCAAGTGGACATTCAGCATATGTTATGTTCCAGCGAGCAGATCTGGCGCTACCAGAACAATGTTTGCTACATGAAGTCCGCGCACGGTTTCAATTCCTGGGTACCGGGTGAGGTCAGTTGGGTTGTGCCAAATGATGCTAATTTGGAAAATGATTCGAAGATCCCAACGTTGGTTCAACCCTATGTGGACCTGCTGCGCGTTTTTGGCTTTCGGGACGATTTTCTGGTGGTCTATCTGCGGCCCGCGTTGTATCTTTACCTGTCTATTTTCTTCGTGCTGGTCATCGTACTCCGGTTTAAGGATCCGCGCGCGTTGCTGGTTCTGATGCCGGTTCTTGTCCAGGATATCATTCTGTTTCTGGTCAGCTACGCTCCTGCCATACGCTACCAGTATAGTAATTTCCTGGTAGGATTATTTTTACTGGGACTGCTATTTCTGCCGGAGAAAACGCCTGTGAAAGATGACACACCCAGCCCATAGCAATTGTTCTGATGGGTATTTATCGGATAAATTTTATCGATGATCACTTTCATCACAACCGATTGATTTTAGGAAGGAAGACCTATCGTGTCTGAAAAAAAATATACCGATGTACTTGAAAACACTTTGAAATTCTTATCATTTGTGTTTTTTCAGGGGATAATCGCGGCGATTTGGCTGCTGTTGATCCCGAAGGAGCCCGGAAACGCTGATTTTCTGGGATACTCCTTCCGCCGTTTGGCGCTGTTGATCCCGATTTTGGGAGCGGCTGCCGTGGCGGGGCTGCTGCGTCTGGTATTGAAGAGGCGTTCTGCCTGGCAGACCCAATTGACAGACAGCCACCGGCGCGCAGCTCTGTCCCGCACAGGAATTGTGTTTGGATTCCTGTTGGCGTTGGGGGCCTGGCTGTTCCTGTTCTTCTTCCACTTTCTGGACCTGACCGATGATATTGGCGCGTACGTGCGCCTGCTGCCGTTTTTTGTCTACGTTTTTGCGGTAGGTGTGGAATGTATTTTCTTTGTCAACTTTACCTGGCTGAGCGGCAGGAAAAATCTTGACGGCCCGAGATTTAAAGCGCTCTTCGGCAGGGCTTTCTGGATTGTGCTGGCTTTTCTGCTGGTCATATGGCTGGTCATTGCTTTAACCGGCATTGGCAAGGCGCCGGAGCTTGTTTCCATCATCGCTTTTGGCGTGCCCCTTTTGGAAGGGCAAATATGGTTCATGGCCGGATTGATCGCTTTGATCCTGTGCCTGGCGGGGAGCTGGTCGAACCTTCCCCAGCAGGCCGGACATGGGCGGAAGTGGAATGTGGACCTGTTGACCTGCCTGGCGTTGTGGGCTCTGGCGGCGGCTTTGTGGTTGAGCCTGCCCCTGCCGCAGCATAACTACTTTGCGCCCGAAACCCTACCGCCAAATTACCACATATACCCGTTCTCCGATGCCGAACAATACGACATGAATTCTTTATGGGTATGGAAGGGTTCCATTAAAGACACCGTCATTTCCAAACCGCTGTATGTTGTCTTCCTGTCCATCCTGCACGCGCTGGTTGGGTTGGATTACGGCAAGGTGGTTCTCTTGCAGACGCTGGTGCTGGCGATCCTGCCGGCAGTGATCTACCTGATCGGCAAAGAAATGCACAGCCGCTTGGGCGGTTTGATGCTGGCGTTGTTGGTGATCTTGCGCGAAATGAATTCCATCCAGGCCATCAATGTGGCCAATGTGGCCAACTCCAAGCTGCTGCTTTCGGATATGCCGGCCACGCTGCTGGTGTGTGTGCTGATCCTGGTCATGGTCCGCTGGTTCAAATCCCCGCGGGAAAAAATGGGCCTGCCGCCCTTCGCGGCGGGCGGGATCATCGGCTGCCTGATCTTGATGCGTATTCAATCACTGATTCTGGTACCGTTGTTCATTTTCCTGATCATCCTGCGCTATTGGAAGCAGCTCAAAAAGATGCTGGCGGTTGGCGCTTTACTCCTGTTGGCTTTGATGCTGGTGCTTACACCCGTACTGGTGCGAAATCACAATATCATCAATGTGTATTGGGTGGATAATCCCTCCAGTTACGCCCTGGGCGAATGGCTGCTGCGGGGCAGTGATGTCGAGATGGCTGTGCCGGAATCCGGGACAGCGGATGAGATGATGGACGCCAATGTGGAAGTTGTCTCGACCATCATCGGCAGCAATATTTGGGGTTACGCGTATCATGTAGCGGATAACTTCATGCACAATACGCTCTCGACCATCCTGATCCTGCCGGTGCGCTTGGGCAATGGTGTCAACTTCATCGAGTTCATGAAAATTCGTGATCCATTCTGGAGCGAAATGTACAGCCAGGGCAACCTCTGGAACGCGCTGGTGGTGCTTTTCAATTTGATTGTCATTTCCATCGGTATGGCGTCCGTGGCTCGCAAGAACCGCACGGTTTTGCTGTTGATGCTGTTGTTCTATATCGTATACAGTTTCAGCTCAGCCGTGGTGCGATTGTCCGGCTGGCGATACATTATGCCGGTCGATTGGCTGGTCATGGCATTCTTTGTGTTTGGGCTGATCGATTTGCTGCGCTGGCTGTGCGCGCGCGTACTGGGTTGGAATGGGTTTAATGAGACGGACCGGTTGATGGTTTATGAACCTTTGCTGGAGACTTCGTCATTGAATTGGAAACCTGTATTGACTTTGGGTTTGGTATTTTTCCTTTCAGGCGCTTTCATCAACCTGCGGGAGACTTTCCTGCCGGCTGATTACCCGGATTACACCCGCGCGGAAGTTTGTTCGGCCATCCAATCCGCTTTGGTGGGCAGCCCCTGGGAAGATCAAAGCACCGAACTGGTGGATTATTGTCAGCGGGAAGATATTCTGGCTTATGAGGGCACGGGCGTCTATCCGCGTTTCTTCAAAGCGGAATCCGGTTTCTACAACCGCTTCAATGACCCCTTCTTTGGCGTTCAGGATTATGGACGGTTAGTGTTCCGTACCGTGGGAGAACCCAACAGCAAGGTCTATATTAAGACGGACGATGAAAGCATTCGTTTTCCGGACGGCACACCGGTGTACGTGGTGGGACCGCAGAATGCGAAATTCGAAGCGCGTATTGTGCTGATTATGAGTGATGCACCGCAGTTGATCGTATCATCCGCTGATTTCTCGGATGCGGAAGAATGAAATGCCTGTTTTTCGGCGTGCGAGTGTTAAAATGCAGGAGAATTGTTGGGATATGACATTATGACCAGGAAAGACGGATTGAGCCTTATTAAACTGACCGTGAGATTCTTGCTGATGGTTATCTTGCAGGGAATCATGGCAATGGTATGGCTGTTATTGATTCGTAAGGAAGCCGGCGGCGCCGGTATCTTCGGATATTCCTATCAGCGATTGGCTTTACTGATCCCGGCACTTTTCGTCATTATTTTAACGGGGCTGCTCAGCTGGGGGTTGAAAAAGCGGCCCGGTTGGCAATCTGTGCTTATGGATGAACGCCGGCGGGCAAGCTTCTCCCGGATCGGAATACTGGCTGGTTTTCTATTAGCTCTGGTAAGTTGGAGCTTCGCTTTCTTCTTCCATTTTTTCGGCTTGACCAAATACCTGAATGCCTATATCCGTCTTCTACCGCTGCTCACTTATAGCTTCGTTATCGGACTGGAGTGTATCTTATTCATTACGCTGGTATGGTTGGGCGGCAGGAAAGATAAGAATGGACCAAGATTCAAAGTGCTATTTGGGAAGACTTTCTGGATCGCGCTGGCGATTTTTGTCGTAATTTGGCTGACCATTGAACTCACCGGTTTAGGCATTGCGCCTGAGTTTGTATCCATCATTTCCCTGAATGTTCCGCTGCTCGAAGGTCAAGTTTGGTTCATGGCAGGGCTGGTCGTTTTGATATTGTGCCTGGCAGGTGGCTGGTCGCGTTTGCCGGGGCGCGAGGGAAAATCAAGTTGGCTGCGCGCCGATCTGTTGATCTGCATAGCTTTATGGGCGCTGGCAGCCGGGTTATGGCTCAGTTTGCCGCTGCCTCTTAATAATTACTTTGCTCCCCGTGTGCTGCCGCCCAATTACAGCATTTATCCGTTTTCGGATGCTGAACAATACGATCTGAATTCGATCTGGGTTTGGAAAGGCGCTATTAAGGATATTGTGATTTCCAAACCGCTGTATGTTGCTTTCCTTTCCACCCTGCATGCGCTGGCGGGCTTGGATTATGGCAAGGTCATTCTGCTGCAAACCCTGGTGCTGGCGCTGCTCCCTGTGGTGATGTACCTGCTTGGAAAAGAGATGCACAGCCGTTTGGGCGGGTTGACGCTGGCATTGTTCGTCATTTTGCGCGAGATGAATTCGATCCGGGCGGTCAATTTCGCCAATGTGTCCAACTCCAAACTTCTCCTGTCCGACACGCCGGCAACGCTGCTGGTCGCTGTTTTACTGCTGTTAACCATCCGCTGGTTCAAGACGCCGGCGGAAAAGGTGGATAAGTATCCCTTCCTGATTGGGGGGATTGTGGCTTGTTTGAACCTGATCCGCATCCAGACCATGCTGCTTGAACCGGTCCTGGTTGTGCTGCTGCTGATCCGCTACTGGAAACAATACAAGAAACTTTTTCAAGCCTTGGGATTGGTTCTGCTGGCCCTGGTATTGGTGCTCTCGCCGGTTTTGATGCGCAATCATTCCATAACCGGGGTATATTGGTTGGACGATCCTGCCACTTCCTCTGCCCTGTATAGTTTTTTCCTGGATGAAAACACAGATGACCTGGATATCCCTACAGTTGAGACGGAAGAAGATATCCTGAACCGCAATATCAGCGTCATCAAACAGGTCCTGACGCAAAACTTTGGCCCGCTGGTCCTGTCCATGGCGGATAACTTCCTGCACAATGTCATTTCCACGATATTGATTTTCCCGGTACGCTTGGGCAACCAGATCGATTTTCTCAGCTATTTACAAATTGACGAACCTTTCTGGAGCGAAGTTTACAGCCGCGCCAATTTCCTGAACTTCTTCAACCTGCTAATTAACCTCATCATCATTTCGGTGGGTATCGGGTCGGCGGCGAAGAAACACCTGCCGGCCGTTCTCCTGGTATTAGGCTTCTATTGTATTTACAGCTTAAGTTCGGCTTTGGTGCGGATATCCGGCTGGCGCTTTATCCAGCCTGTGGATTGGTTGATCATTGCCTTTTATTCCTTCGGCCTGATCGATCTGCTGCGCACTGGCCTGTCATCCTTGTTTGGACTTGGTGTATCCGACGCAGATCATTTTTTAGCCCAATATTCGTCCGAGCGAAAACCGCGGCCGCTTGCGTGGAGCACTGTAATTGTCTTTGGGTTGGTGTTTTTTATCACCGGCGCGTACATTCCCTTACGCGAGATGCTTCTACCGGTCGCTTACCCGGACTATACCCGCGAGGAAGTCTGCGATGCCTTTCAGGATGCTTTAGTCGGCAGTTCAAAGGAGTATCTACAGGCTGACCTTGAAGATTTCTGTATGCAGGAGAACGTCCTGGCTTATAAGGGTATTGGAATCTCCCCGCGCTATTTCAAAGCCGGCACTGGTTTTTATCCCCGTAAGTATGATCCCTACTTTGGCAATCAGGATTATGGGCGGCTGGTCTTCCGCACGGTTGGCGTTCCCAATACGAAGGTTTATATCAAAACCGAGAATGAATCCATCCGTTTCCCGGACGGCGTGGAGGTGTATGTCCTCGGAGAGGAACAGCGAAAATTTGAAGCCCGCGCGGTGTTGATCTTGGGTGAGGAAAACCAATTGATCGTTTCCTGGCCCGAAGAAGAAACTGAATAATCATCACGAAAATAGCGGATTAACCGGTTTTCTTGACCATAATGAATGCCTTCCGAAGAAGGCATTCGTGTTTTTAAGTTGGAATTTTGATCTGGCTGGAAGGAAATAATTCTCTGCATGCAAATATATGACGCCATTGAGGTGGTGGGAAGGCAGAAACGGGAAGGGGAAATAATGCTTCCTTATAACCCTGAATACTTCAAACACGATCACGGCAATTTCGGGATAGGTATTCACATGTTCATAATGGATAGGCTGATCAACAACCTGCCTTTTTCTTTCAAAGCCCGTTTGATTCCCAACAGGTTCTATATTTCCCATGAGGGGAAGATGAAATACATCTGCGGTTTTCCAAATGGCGAGATCATACTGACTTGGAGGTTTAAAACCGTCTTTTTTATTGCGCCCCTTTTCTGATAAAACTGTAAATAAGTCTAGAAAGCAGAAACTAATATGACGTATTGGTTGCCGATTAAATTGACTTCATGGCTCAATTGCCAGCCTTGATGTAGGAAAAACTGTATCCAGGCTGTGTTGTCCCGGCGTGTCTTGATGGATATGCCCGGCAGCCCTTCATGTTTCAAGTAATCCTGGGATGCTTGCACCAGCATTTTGCCCATTCCCCGGCCCTGATTGTCCGGACGCACCGCGATCTCATAGATCTCCCCATATTGACTTGCTGCGTCTTTTTTTAACGAAGAGAAGAGTATTTGGACATTCTTTCTGAATTGGGCGAAGGAGGATAGGGAAGTAAGCAGGCCTATTTTTACAAATTCCCATAAGTTATCTCTGACAATTTCGCTGAATAACCGCGCACTGTTTTGGGCGACGATCACGAAACCGAGCGGCTGGTTGTCCGCGACAGCGATAAAGGTTTTAGCGTGGTTGGATTTCAGCACACCCGGGTAGAAAACCGTGTTGAGGAAATTGAAGCCCAGACCCGGCAGAAAGTCGTTGGGCAGCGCGTCCATGTGAATTTGAGCGACCTCCGCGATCCATTCCGGTTTCAACTGCTCAACGTGGACCGCTTTCATTGTTCCACCCGATACGCATTAAGGGCAGAGATGATCTTTTCAATTTGGCTTTGTTTCAAGCCAGGGTGAATCGGCAGGTTGATCATGTGCTGGCTGCAGTACAGGCTGTTGGGAAATTCGCGATTCCCTTTGTAGGCGCTGTATGCGGATAAATGGGGAACGCTGTATTCGATCAGTTGGCCAAGCTGCACACCTTTTTGCGCGGCATAATCCATGACTTCCTTATTGTCCGGTACACGAATTGCGAAATGGGAATAGGTTGCCCCATTCACCTTGGGCGGCAGGATCCAGGATGCAGGTAGGGATAGTTCGTTGAAATATCGTTCAGCGATTGCCCGCCGTGATTTTTTGATCTCGGAATACTTGCTTAGCTGCGCCAAGCCGACGCTGGCCTCGACTCCGCTCATTTGGATCTGAAAATCGGGTGGAAAGTGGATCTTCTCGTCCAAATGGTAGGCCTTGGTCAGGCGGTTCAATAGCGGCGTCTTTTCCTGCAGCCAATAGACGAGCCCATAGAATGTCTCGTTGAAAGCGGGATAAACGGCCAAAAGATAGAGCGCGCGATCAAGGCATCTACCCCAATCGGCGGTTTTGAAATTACGATCCCGCCAGTCTCGCATCCGCCCTGCGATCTCATCGTCGTCCGTGGTGAACACCCCGCCGAAGATCGAGGTGATCTGCTTGCTGATCCCCAGGCCAAAAAGGGCGCCGTCGCCGGCTTTTATCACGGATGCTTCGTTGGATTCTGCCTCAAAGGAATGTGCGCAGTCCTGGATCACGTAAATGCGGTGTCCATAACACTGCTCGGCCTCACGGACAATTTCATTTACCCGGACGACATCCATGGGATAACCAAAGATGTGCGTGGGAATGACAACGCGCGTCCGCGCTGTGATCGCTTCCGCCAACAAAGCGTAGTCCATGTTGTAATCGGACAGAGAATTATCGACAAAGACCGGATTGTTCCCGCTCAGGACGGTTGCGTGGGCAACCACCGAGCAGGTATAGGCAGGCTGTACGATATCTTCCCCCTGGATCTGCATGGCTTTAAAAAAGGCCCATAAGGCGCTCCGCCCATAGGGGAAGGTCAGCGCATGCTTGACGCTAAATACCTCAGCAAATTGATCCTCGAACAACATTACAGAACTGCTATGTGAATGGAACAGAGCAGAAAATTCTTCTTGAGCGAGGTAAGGTTTTAAGCGAGGGATCATCCCTTAAACATCAATCCTTTTTGCCCACTGCTTGAGTGTTGAGAAATCGTAATCTGCAACCATTAATTCGATCATTTGGCCAAAGAGTTCGAGTTTTTTGGATAAAGGTGTGTGCAGGGCTTGCGGTACGGCAGTGCCCGACCCACTCACAGGGATTTGATTGGCAAGTTCGGGAAGATCATAATCGACAAAATCGGAAAGATGCATCTGAAAGTGAATCGGCATCTTGCACTTGTGGATCTGCCGGTAGAGGAGCTGGCTGAAGTTCGCGCCGGTAAACAATAAGAAAGTCGCGAAGAAGGGAATTCTTAAAACCGGGGATACAGATATCGGAAATTCGATCAACCCATCTTCTCCCTTGCTTGAAAGTGAATGCAGGCTGGTTTTATAAGGCTTAACTGGTGCAAACATATAGTTTATCTGGCCCATCGTCGTTCGGTCGGTTTTGGTTTGTTTTGACATATTGAGCCAATGGACCAATTTCATCAGGGGCATGATGGATGTGGGGAAGACGGAGGATTCGTAGATATATCCGGCTTTTTTTAGAATAGAGATGGTCATATCATCCGTATTCCACCCTGGCGAGCGAAATCCAACCGGATACTCACCGACAACTTCCTTGCAGATCTCTCCCATGCCTAATATTTCGTTTTCTTTTTCCTGAAGTGACAACCATCTGAAGCCCTGCGGATGGCTCATGGAGTGGTTGGCAATCTCATGGCCGGCTTTATGAATATCCTGGATGTAAGAACGGTTTTTAGGAAGTTTGAAATCATTGCCCACCATAAAAAGTGAGGTCTTAATATTCCACTTTTCAAAAAATCTCGCGAGATTTTCAAGGCCGGTTTGAAGTTCAACGTAGGTATATCCCCCGGGCCGTGTGCAGCCTTGACCTTTATATATTGATGAGAGCGTATCTACATCAATGGAAATACTAGCGTTCTCCCTGCTCATTAATAACTCCAATAATACAAATAGAATTTAGCATTCATTAATATATCACTTTAAATAACCCAGTCCTGACTGGCGTGTGGAGGATCCCGGAGAAATACTGCCGGATTTTGGATAACTCACAGGTAATGAGGTCGAAGGGCTTAACGATTCGACTAATCGCTATTTCCCTCTTTTTTCCGGAATGGTTGGGCAATATGAGATCGTTGGGATCGAAGTGGATGTCCTTAGAAATTGGAACCAGCCTTTCATACAAGGTGCTTGAGGATTGCCCTGAAAATCGGTGCCATATGCTTATAATTAGGCGATTGTATAATTACGCTGATTCCGTATACTGGAATTCAAAGTGGTTATGTATAAAGAAGATCTGACTTTACAGGACTTGCATAATGAATGAAATCCTAAAAAAAATCCGGGATAACCAGTGGATCTACACTCTGATATTGATGGTCGTGGTAATGGCTTTTCTGGTTCAGGCGGTTATTTATGCGCATCAGATGCCCTCGCGCGTGGATGAAGGTTCCTTCCTGATCAAAGGCTACTACTACGTCAAAGGCATCTACCAGCCATTCCAGGATTACGGCCCTTGGACCAACAACATGCCGCTGGCGTATTACATTCCCGGTTTGGCGCAGGCCATTTTTGGTCCCAGTCTGCAAACCGGGCGTTATTTTGCTATCTTTGTCGCACTGTTGATGATGCTGGGCATGTGGATGCTGGTGCGGCGGCTGCGCGGAAAATGGTGGGCATTGCTGGCGCTGCTGTTCTTTGCGCTCAATCCGGCCTTGATCAAGACCTACGTGCAGGCAGTTTCGCAGGTGATTGTGGCCTGCCTGGTGACCTGGGCGCTGTATTTCCTGATTGATGAGAAACGCAGTCTACTGCAGATCGGGCTGGGCGCATTCTTCTGCGCGCTGGCCACGCTGACACGCCAGAACATGATCTTCATGATGGTCTTCGTGGTGCTGTATGCCTATTTTCTGTTCGGCAGGAAGGCCGGTTGGGTAGCACTGTTGAGCGCCGGTTTGCCCTTCCTATTGATGCATGTAGTCTTCTTCCCGAAGATCCTCAGTTTATGGGCGGTGTGGCTGCCCGGCTTTATCAAGAAAACCTTCAACCTTTATACGGTTTCAGGCGGAGGCGAGCAGGTTTGGTCGCCGGACATTGGCCTGCTGACACGCTTCACTTCGTTCTTTACGGCAGTGCGTTATTACTTTATCCCGCTGATCGGGGTGTTGCTGTGCCTGCTGGCCCTGCCGCGCAAAGAAGCCTGGCGATCGAAGTACGAGCGCAGTATGGCGGCTTACCTGCTGGTGCTGTTCACTGTCATGTTCCTGATGCACGCCTGGGCTTCATTGGGGAAGGATTACTGTGTGTACTGCTTCCCCAACTACCTGGCATTCTTCATCCCCATTGCCATGCTGCTGGCGGTCATCGCGCTTAGCAACCTGGCCGAACTGAAATCCAGGGTGAACACGTTGTGGGCGCTGCTGCTGGTGCTGGTGTTCCTGCCGGGCGCCTTCCTGGGCAGTCTGGAGACAGTCGGGCGCTGGGTGATGAGCCTGGCCGTTCCGCGCGTCAAGGGCGGCAAGCTCCTTTCCGGCAGCACGGAACTGTGGAAGCTGTTTGAGAACCGCTTCGGTTATACGTATAACCAGCTTCTTCCGTATCTGTCGGTTGCTTTCGGCCTGGGAGTTACGGTCGTTTTTCTACTGCTGGTATGGGGACTGTACCGCTGGATGGGAAAGAAGAAGTTCGCGTATATTGGTAATTTTATGCTGATCGCGCTGGTTATATTGGGTTTCGTGCTGATGCCCAGCCCATTGTTGGGCAGCATGGTCACGGAGAACACCTGCGGCGGGGATGTACTGGCCGCTTATGAGACAGTCGGCAAGCAGCTGCAGGAATTGATCCCGACCGGTTCGACCGTTTATTGGGCCGGCAGCAGTGTGGTCACGCCGTTACTCTATATCCCGGATGTGTACGTCCAGCCGCAGCTATTGAACGGCGTCTATTCCAAACGAGTAGGCGGCGATCGCGCGGAGTTGGAAAAGAGCGGCTATTACAATCAGGAATCGGTGGAAGTCTGGCGCGTCGAGGCTGATTTTGTCGTCAACAATAACATTAAAATGATCGGTGGATGGCTGACTTTCCTCAATGCGGATGATTTCGACGAGTACCAGCATACCGACGCGTTGGATCCCTGTGACCCCACTACGTATTTGCGAATTTATAAAAGCAAAAAATAAGTAAGAAACGGGCTGAAGTTCTCAGCCCGATTTTATTAACCACAGATGAACACAGATATCCCTGAACTGTCATTCCGAGCCCTTTAGGGCGATCGCGAAGCATTCCCCAGGGGAAGGAATCTCGGCCGGAAGGATAGGAAGACTCGAATAGGCGAAATGCCATCCGAGATCCTCACGGTCGCTTCCCTTCGACGAACTCAGGGCAAGCGCTCCCTCAGGATGACACTGACCGGCATCTTCTGGATACCCCTAACATTGTCATTCCGAGCGGAGTGCCCCGTGAGGGCACGAGAGAGGAATCTCGGCTGGATATTCTACTAGTGCCCGCTAACTCCCAATTTTGATCTCTATCTGATATTCGCAAACCCCATCGCGGTTGAGCGCCTGAACGTCCAGCGCCGGCAGCTCCTGTGTGTTGGCCTGGTTAGGCGCGAAGTAGCGCGAAGAGGCCATGTGAATGGCGGAGAACTTACCGCCGTAGCGCAGCGCTTTCACCTGCATGCTGCCGGTTTTTTCCACCCGGTCGTGGATGCTGATCTTGTCTTTAGTGAAAACCAGCCGGCGCGTGCGTTTGAGGGGTAGGCTGCTCCCGCCGCTGATCAGCATTCGCACCATCATTTTCTTGACCAGCTCGTTGAGGAACCCCACGCGCATGACGGTCAGGTTCATCAGGCGCAGCACCAGGAAGTTGCCCGGGCCGGGCAGAGTGCTTTTAATCGGCTGAAAATTGCCCCACAATTCCAATTTATCCGTATCCGTTTTCCAGCCCTGGTCGGGCGCGGCTGCCTGGGTAGAAATGATCGCATCGCGGCCGGTTTGTCCCAGCAGGCCGCAGTCGTCCCACACTAACTGAGATTTTTTCTTGTCATAGACCTTGGTCACACCGCCGGTGGAAGCCCCCACCACGCAATAATATTTTTCAGTCGCGCGGATGAAAATACCCGCCTCGGGGAAATCTTGTGCAAGTGTCTCCGCTTTAAATGGCAGGCCAACTTTCGCACGGATATCCCGGTAAGGCAGCGCTTTGATGGTGTTGTTCAGCAGGGGGGCGGTGTTGCCCATGTCCATGTCGGCCAGACGCGTGGTGCGCCCCTGTTCGATGCCATCCAGCATGTGCGCGGTCAGGGCCGCGGCCAGCGGGAATTCGCCGCTTAGCAGGGCAATGCCGCCCGGGTAGTAGATCTCGGTGCGGCGGCTGCCGTATTCTCCGCCGAAACTGCCGTCCGGTTGGGCGAAATATTGCAGAAAGTCCAGCGAAGCGGACAGAGATTTCTGCAATTCATCATAAGGCGCAATGGCATAGATCTGCGCCAGGTAATACATGCACAGGGTTTGATAACCGGGGTCGGCCCCGCCATATTCCACATACCAACCTTCTTTGGATTGTTTGCTGAGGATGAAATCCAGGATCTCGCGGCTTTTGGCGTTGTAATCCGGCTGCTTGAGAAAGTTTCCGGCCTTCAGCAGCGCCAGCGCCGCACCGGCCAGATGATTAGAGATGGTGCCGTGCAGTTCGGCGTGATGATAAAGGAAGGCAGCCGCTTTCGCCAGCATGGCCTCGATAGTCAGTTGGGCATCATAGTCACAATCGGCTTTGACGGCCAGATAGGCATCCAGCAGGTCGGGCACCAGAAAAGCAGCGGCGCCATAGCTCTCTTCGTAGGGGTAGGCCTGGTCGAAGGAACCGCTGTGGTGCTGGATGCGCGCGGCGTACAACAAACCGGCTTGGAGGGTGCTTGTCAGCATGGCCTGCATTTCCTGCGCCTCCGGCTGCTGGAGCAGCCACGCCAACGCCGACAGGTTGCGCTGGAAGGTGGCTTCGGGAAAGTCCACCAGCTTCCAGCCCCAATAGCGCCGGTCAAAACAGCCGTAGGTGGGCGTGGCCGGGTCGCGGTTGATCTCGCTCAGCAGGTGCCGGCAGGCGGTCAGGACCTGGGTGCGCAGGTCGAATGAGATGTTCATATCGGGATTGGTCATTTAATGAAGGTCATTTTCGCTTTCAAAGTTTTCTTTATTATAAGAAGAAAAAAGGCGAAAAGAAGATTACTTTTTATCTGGTTTGTCCCAATGCAAGGATCCAACCGTTATTAATAGTTTGTGACAGTCTCATTACAAGAAAATAATTGATTTAATTTTATTAATGTATATAATGAAATCGTTTAATGATCTTTTGTTCAGAATAGGGAGAAAATCAAAACAAACCTCCTGATAATTTAAAAATATCGACAAATTCTTTTCCCGCCTGCTTAGGCGGAGATTAGTAGTTTTCACAGACATTTCAGTTTTCGCGGGTAATTAGGGAATTTCAACTTGCCGGTTGGGCGGAAACAGTGGCAAATTGCAATAGGAGAAAATCTTCAAAAAACCATTACCGAATAACACTAAACAAACATTTTTCATTTAAGAACAAGGGAAATCCAACAAAGGAGATTGAAATGAAGATTACAAAATGGCAAAAGAAAGGCAAGGCAAACCTGTGGGCTTTTTTACTGGTATTGATGGCCACTCTGTTTTTCAGTGGTGTGGTCTTCGCGGATAGCGACTTGCCGAGTGATCCTCCGACGGATAGTACGCCTGCGGTCGAGGAAACACTTCCCGCGGAAGAGGTCGTAGACGAGCCTGCTCCTTCCCCGGATGAAATTGGCGCTGAAAGCCCCGCGGTGGACGATCCTGCGGGCGCAGAAGTCAGTGCGGATGAGGGTGAGGAAGATCCACAACCTGCGGAAGACCCCGCTTCGGACGTGGATGAGCCGGACCCCGCGGATGAATCCGAGACGCCGGATGGGGACGCAGCCGAGAATGAAGCCGGCGATGAGGCTGGCGATGAGACCGGCGATGAGATCGGCGAAACCACTGACCCGACCGCGCCGCTTGCGGATGAACCTGTTGTGGAAATTGTCAATCAGGATGGAGAGACTGTCACACCGGATAACAGCTTACCCACAACGGGCAGCGACCCGCGTTGGAAAGTGGGCACCACTTGGTACTCCGTTGTTGCGAACGAAGCCGATTGCTACGAAGGCACCAGTGTGGGCGGAGGCACATGCTGGGTCAGCAGCACACCCATCACGACCGCTTTGGAAAAGATTGAAAGCGGTTTGCTGCCGAGCGATAAGAAGTTGTATATCGATGAAGGCACTTTCGATGAAGGCGATATCCTGATCAGCGGTGTGTACCTCAGCCAACTGAATGGTTTGATTGGCAGCGGTTCACAAACCACTACGGTCATCGGCAAAATCACATTGGATGGCAACAAGGGCGGGTTCACATTCAGCGGTTTGACCATCACCGGCGGCATCGAAGTGGAGAACAGCGCCGGCAACCTGGTCATGACAGACATGAATGTTTCCAATCCATACGGGAATGGACTGGAAGTAGGTATGGCGGACGGTACACCCGCGCACAGCGGCTCGGTCACCATTAGTGATTCATCCTTTAATGAAAGCAATTACTCTGGCGCACTCATCAAAGCCACCAGTACCGTGACCATCACCAATTCGACTTTTAATAACAATGGAATTAGTCTTGACAATCTGAAACAAACCGGGTTGTACATCAACACCACCGGTGTCATTAACCTGAACGGCGTCACCGCCAGCGCCAACTATGGACGCGGGATCGACATTGGTAATTTCAGCGCGCTGACCGCCAAAAATATCATCACCAATAGCAATAAGAGCTATTTCACTTATGCTGGGGATGGCTTCTATGTGTATCCCGGCGGTATATTGACGGGAAAAGTCACGCTGGAAAATATCGAAGCTAACAACAATGGCCATTTCGGCATCTACATCAACGGAATGGGTATTGTGTCTTTGAAAAACGCGGAAGCCATTGCTAATGGCGATTCCGGCATCGACGTGCAGACATCCAACGCGGTCACCATCAATGGCGCCCATGTTGAGGATAATTCCGCGCAGGGCATTTATATCGCGTCTGCCAAAACGGTCACGCTGAACTCGATCACCTCGAGTTTCAACGGAGCAAATGGTATTCTGGTCGAGGGCTGGGGCAGTACTTACCCGACCCTGGTCACCATCAGCAGCCCCAAATCGGGCGGCGGTGTCATGGCAAATCACATCGAAGAAAATGGTGAGGACGGCATCAAAGTGTTTGCCAAAGGGCAAATCACGCTAACCAATATTGACTCTATTAATAATTCTGGTCGGGGAGTGACGTTGGATAACTGCCTGATGAATAGCGAGACAGGTCTGTGCAGCGGCAGTGGCAATGTCAACATCAACGTTACATCTTCCAATTGGATAAACAGCATCAAGGGAAACAATGAATATGGCTTGTGGGTGCTTTCCAAGGGTGTGGTGGCTATCAGCCAAACCAATGCCGACACAAATGGTTACGAAGGGATGTATGTGGATACCCAGGGTGCCATAAAACTCAGCCAGGTCAGCGCCAGTAGTAATGATCGCAATGGTGCTTATTTGACCAACCTGTCGGCACCCAAAGGCCAGTTGGTCAGCATCCTGGACAGCACTTTCGACCAGAACAACGGCATGGGCGTTTACGTCCTGACCGCTGGGGCCATCACTTTCAGCGGTTCCAGCGCCAAAGAAAATCATTCTCCCACAATCGGCGGTCCGCTGAAAGGGCCGATCACGATCGAAGATAATTTTATCGGTTCAGACGGCGGGGAGGTTTGGGGTTTCTACGGCAACGCGGGAGATGAAATCGACATTATTGTAAAAGTGGACGACTTCCAATCTGTGGTTACCCTGTATAACAGTATATATGAGGTGATTGCCAGCGAGAGCGGCAATTATGACGACAACTATACACGCATCACCCTGACATTGACCTCCAGCGATTGGTATTCCATCTGGGTCCAGTATTCGGGTGAGTACGATGGGACGACCATTTATACGTTGATGTTTAACGACCCTGATCAGACCCATGTTATTTATCCCGGAAGCGGCGCTGTGTTGGACAATTCGGCAGCCAAGGCTAATGTTACGGTATCCACCACGTCCAATAATCTGTCAAATACGTTTGACGGAAATGACAGTTATGGTTTGAAGATCATTTCCAATGGCAATATTTCGATCACCAATCCAACGGCGTCCAACAACTTCCGTTCGGGTTTGAGCCTGGAAAATCCATCCGCCAAGGGTATTGTGACTATCCTGGATAAAAACGTTGGGTCGGGCGATATACTGGCAAACAATGGTTGGACCGGACTGACTGTGAGCACGTTGGGCAATATCGTATTGAACGGCCTGACAGCGCAGGATAATTCCCGGGAAGGGTTCTTTCTGGAAAATTGTATATACGATTCTGCCCTGAACGTCTGCCGTGGCAAAGGTACGGTAACCCTGAGCAATTTGGTAAGCAATCGGAATGGCACCGGAATGTATGTCAACTCCTATGGCAATATCAGCCTGACCAATGTGAATGGCAGCAACAACTTCGTTGGTTTCACGCTGAACAACCAACAAGGTGTTGGAAATGTCACTCTTAAGAAAGTATCCTCCAACAACAACAACGATACCGGTATCAACATTTATAGTAATGGCCAGGTGACCTTGAGCACGATCACTGCCAAAGACAATTTTAAAACCCATGATTCCATTAGCAATGGGGGAGCGGTCAGCGATTACTACAACGCGGATGTTTCCGCGGACCAATGGGGTTTCGACGCGGAAACAGGCGTGGAATACACCTTCCGCTTGAATGCCAGCGACGATAGCAATTTGGATGTCAATAATTTCATCGGCAGCCTGGCGCTCTACAATAGCGATGGGGACGTAGTCTCGTTCGATTCGGTTAGCGGAACGGGCACCAATGCCCTGACCGCCACCTGGACGGCTGCTTCGAGCGGTTACTATTATGTCGAAGTCACCGAAGCCGGCAACAACAGCGGTTTCTACCGCCTGAGCGTCAACAACGAGAATTTCGGTGACATGACCTATTATTACGTGGATGGGCTGAATATTCAAACCGCTAAGAATGTGATCTTCTCCGGTAAGGATACCAACGACTTGAGCCATAATTCCTTAACCGGCTTGTTCTTGGTGACCCAGGGCAACATCAGCCTTCTGAACGTTCAAGCTAATTCCAACGGTACGGAAGGAGTAAAGCTGGATAACAGCAGCGGTTATGGCACGGTCACAGTGAATGGGTCTAGCGACACGAGCCGCAGCACTTTTAACGCCAATGGCTGGCAGGGCCTGGTGATTAATACCAACGGCACGGTCAGCCTGAATTATGTCACTGCCATGAGCAATAGTGATAAAGGCATCGATGTGGATAACAGCAGCGCGCTGATTGCGAAAACTGTGACTGCCAAGAACCTGAACCTGTACAACAATGGCACGGATGGTTTATCGGTGGTCAGCCAGGGCAACATCACGCTCAATAACATCAACGCGCAGGGTAATGGGCTAAATGGTGTGTATGCCATCAATGATAACGGCAACACAAAAAACAAGGTGATGGTCAGCGGCGATAATTACTTCTGGAACAGCGGCGCCGACGGACTGCACATTGAAACCAGCGGTATGGCTACCCTGAGCAGTATCGATGCGCGTTACAACGGTTTGGACGGCATCTACGTGACTGCGCCTATGGGCATCAGCCTTTCCAAGACCTACGTCAAGGCTTCAGGATTGGATGGCATCAGACTGGACAGCAGCGGCGCTGTAACCCTCACGGACGTTTCCAGCTTTGCCAATGGCAGGAGTGACGACAATGACGGCGTCCTCATCATCATGCGTCAGGCAGCCAAGACGACCATCAAGTCCTCAGCTTTTATGGGCAATGAGGGCCACGGTATACGCATTGTGTATACAGTAGAAACCTATCCTCAACCGGTGCTGCTCAATACCGTTTATACCGGTAATGACACGAATAATAGTGGTGATGAGAATTTGCAGATCACTAATTCTCATTAATCAAAATTGAAAGTCTACAGTATAAAACAGGGAGGGCGTAATTGCCCTCCCTGTCTATTTAATAATCCTGATTTCAATACGATGATATGAGCTGTCGAGTCAATCGATCAAAACATCATACATTAGCGACAATATCCTCCCACTAAATTGATTAGCCATACCCTCATTTTTTCCGAAGGATCCATTTTTTCTTTTGATCTTCAGCATAAACAGGAAGAGAATCATCCTTCCAATGTATAAAAAACTCTATTTGTTTAACTTGTTTTTGTATAAAAAATTCGCTATAATTTTTACATTGTTATTAAATAATTACTGATATACAAGGAGGGTAAGCAATTTAATAGTAAATTTCCCGCCATCATTCTCGAACCATCATTCTCCAGCCATCATTATTAAGCCATCACGTTCTATCCATCATAATGCCTATCTCATCTTTCTCGCTTGAAGCGGGGATATCTATTTAATCATAAGTTCCTGAGTTTTACATTTCCATTTAACTATTTTTATACGGTTGTGGGTCAGTTGATCGACCCAAAATAAGTAAATTCGGAGGATAGAAATGAACGTTTTAAAATTTGCGAATTACCGGTGCAGAGGGCTATGGATCTGCCTGCTGGCATTGATGGCGCTCTTCTTCATCAGCGGTACGGTCCTGGCCGATGGCGACCTGCCGGCGGACGCGCCGGTGAGCGCAGAGGCAAGCCTCGAAGGTACGGACGCCTCAGGTGACCCCGTTGAAACACCCGTGGTGGATGAAGCAGCAATCGGCGAGGAGGGCGGGGAAAGCGCGGATGAAGGCTTGCCTGCCGATCCGGGTGCAGCGGATGATGAAGGGGCTGCCGAACCTGCCGACGAAGCGGCTGAAACACAGGTCGACGATCCCCTATCTTCAGAGGAAGATGGTGGCGAGGTTGCGGCCGGGGACGAACCGGTTGACGTACCTGGGGAAGATCTGCCATCGCCTGAAATTGTGGATGAGGACGCAGCCGGGATATTGGCGGAAGCGGATATCGAGATCGTCAACCCGGATGGCGAGACAGTCGCCGATGGCGCTGCCCAGGCCGGCGGCAGCGACCCCTACTGGAAAGTGGGCACGATTTGGTATTCGGTGGTTGCGGACGCGGGGGACTGCTACACCGGCACCAGCGTGGCAGGAGGCACCTGCTGGGTCAGCACCACTCCCATCACCACGGCATTGGAAAAGATCGAGAGCGGCCTGCTGCCGAGCGACCGCAAGCTATATCTCGACGGTACTTTTAGCGATGAAGGCGGCATTGTCATCAGCGGTGTGTATCAAAACCAGTTGAACGGGTTGATCGGCAGCGGATGGGACACGACCTCCATCACCGGCACCATCACTTTGGATGGCAATACCGGCGGATTTACTTTCAGCGGATTCACCATTTGGGGCAGTATCTTCGTGGAAAATTGCAGCGGCACGCTGACGCTGACAGATGTGGTTATAGAGAACGCGACCAGCGATGGCCTGGTGGTTGGCCTCAGCGGTGGTTCCCCGGCGCATGCCGGCGCCGTTACCATCAGCGGTTCAACTTTTATCCAGAACTCCGAATCCGCCGCGCAGATCAATGCCACCAGCACGGTCACCATCACCAATTCCATGTTCAGCGGCAACGGTACAAATCAAGCCGACCACGATCAATATGGGCTGTACATCAATACGCTCGGTGCGATCAACCTTAACGGTGTCAAAGCTTCCGGCAACTTTGGGCGTGGTTTGACCATCGATAATTTCAGCGCTTTGACGATCAAGAATGCGGTTGTGAGCGACAACATGAACTATCCCTGCGGCGCTAAAACCTACTATGGTGATGGCATCTACATCTACTCCAGCATTCTCACATCGGCCAAGATCTCGCTGGAAAACGTACAAGCTGACAATAATGACCATATAGGAATTTACATTATAGGATTGGGTGTTGTTACCCTTAAGAATGTGCAGGCTTCTTCAAATGGCGATATGGGTCTCAGGATCGTAACTTCCAATTCTGTTACCATCAATACAGCATTAGCGCTTGAAAATGGCAAGGATGGCATCATTATTAACGGTGGAAAGACCGTGACCCTGAGCTCGATCACGTCCAGCAACAACGGTAGGAATGGCTTGCTGGTGGCTGGTTGGGGCGCAACGTATCCGACGCTGGTCACATTAACCAGTTCAAAGTCGGGCGGCCCTGTGACAGCCAACTTTTTCGAGGATAATGGCAGTATTGGGCTTGAAATTTACGCAAACGGCCAAATAACCCTCACAAATTCGGACGCAACCCGCAATTCGGATGGTGGCATGTTATTGGACAACTGCCTGTGGGATAACGTGACCGGTTTGTGCACCGGTAAGGGCAACGTGACCATAAACGTGACCACATCCAATTGGATGAACAGCGCGCAAGATAACGGCGGTTATGGAATTTGGATTCACTCCAAAGGCGTCGTGTCGATCAGCCAAACCAGCGTGAGCGGCAATGGCTATGATGGGTTCTACGTGGACGCACAGGGCGCCATAAAACTGGATCAGTGTAATGCCAGCGGCAACGACAATAACGGCGCTTATCTGGTCAACTTATCCGCTCCTAAAGCGCAGGCCGTCACCATTACCGATTCTGTCTTCGACGATAACGAGGGTATGGGCGTTTACGTTCTGACTGCCGGCGCGATCAACTTCAAGGGTTCCTCGGCTTCCTCCAATCATTCGCCCACCGGGAGCGGCATCATACACGATTCCGTTACGCTGTTGGATACGTTCTATAGTGTAAGTCTTTTTGAAGATTGGGATTTTTACGTCATCTCCGGGCAGCAGATGGACATTATTGTTAAATCGGACGATTTCCAATCATTGGTAACTGTATATAACAACAATTTCGATCTGATCGCATCAGAAAGCGGTAATTACACCGGGAACGGGTATACCCGCATCACCTTCACAGCGGCATCAAGTGGCTATTTCCATGTTTATGTCTCGTATTCAGGTGTTTTCGAAGGTGTCGGTTACTATAAATTGTCGTTGAATGATGTGGATGAGACGCATCCGGCCTACCCCGGCAGCGGCGCGGTCTTCAATAATGCGGCAGGCAAAGCAGCCGTGAACGTGTCCTCCTCCACGAATTCCGGTCCCAGTGTGTTTGCCGATAACCATGAATTTGGTTTGAAGGTCTTCTCAAACGGGAACATTACGATCGCCTCAGCCAGCGCCACCGGCAACGATTGGGCCGGCTTGAGCCTGGACAACCCCGGCTCGGCAGGGGTGGTAAATATCGTGGACAAGTCAAAGGTCCCTTCCAGCTCTTACTCACAAAACGGTTGGGGCGGGATAACCGTCAGCACGCTGGGCAACATCCTGATGAGCGGTATCACCGCCGACGATAACGGCTGGCAGGGCATTGCTCTGAACAACTGCCAGTACGATGGCGGTTTGGGTGCCTGCCTGGGCAAAGGGATCGTGACGATCAACAAAGTCTCAGCGCAAAACAATGGCGATAGCGGCCTGGATATCTTCACTGCCGGGACCGTTTCGCTCAATGAGGTGGACGGCAGTTCCAACGGATCCTTCGGTATAACCATCAACAACCGGCTGGGTATCGGGAATGTCACGCTGAAGAGCATCACCGCTTCAAGCAATAACAACACCGGTTTGAACGTGGTCACCAACGGTTTGGTCAATTTGAATACCATTACCGCCAGTGATAATTTCAAGACCACCGGCTACCTCAACATCGGCGGCGCGGTCAGCGATTATTACAATACCGATGTCTCGGCGGACCAATGGGGCTTCGGTGCCAGCAACGGTGAGACCTATACCATCCGCTTGTATGCCAGCGATAATCCCTCCTGGGACGTGAACGCGTTCATTGGCGTTTTGACGCTTACCGACAGCGAAGGAAATTCGCTTTCCTTTGACTCTGTAACTGGTGCGGGTACCAATGCGCTGGAAGCAACCTGGACTGCTTCCGAAAGCGGGTACTTTATCCTGAACGTATCGGAAAACAGCGGCAACAACGGTTACTATCGCTTGAGTATTGACAATGAAACCTTCAGCGATATGGCTTACTACACCGTTGACGGCGTTTATATTGAAGCGGCCAAGAATGTCAGTTTTACGGGAAAGATCGCCAATAACATCAACCACAACTCACAAACCGGATTGTCCGTTGAGACACCGGGCAATATCAGCCTGTTGTACGTAACGGCCAATTCCAACGGCAATGGCGGGGCGTTGTTGAACAACAGTGCCGGCACCGGCCTGGTCAATGTCAACGGAATAAAGGACACCATCCGCGGCAGCTTCAATATGAACGGCTGGTCAGGCCTGACCATCATGACCACCGGCACCATCAACCTGAATTTCGTCACCGCGATGTTCAACGGGTCGGACGGTTTATCGTTGAACAACACCTCCGCACTGTACCCCAAGGCAGTGACCGCCAGAAATCTCAACCTGTTCAGCAACGGCGGTAACGGCATGATCGCATTTTCGATCGGCAACGTGACCCTCAGCAATATCAACGCCAAAGGCAACGGCATGATCGGCGTGTCTGTAGATAGCACCTCCGGCAGTGATCTTTTGAAGGTCACGGTCAGCGGTGAGAACTATTTCTGGAACAGCGGATCGGCCGGCCTGGCAATTGAAACTCACGGCCTGGCTTTGATCAGCGGCGTCGATGTGCGTTCCAACGACGATTATGGGGTGTGGGTTATAGCGGATAAAGGCATCACGCTTTCCAAATCCTACGTACGCGATTCAACATTGAGCGGCATCTACCTGGAAAGTTCCAGCCCGGTTTTCGTAACGGGAGTGTCCTCTTTCAACAATGGCGAGCCAATTTACAATGGCGCCGGTTTGATCGTCATGATGCATAACAATGCGACGGCCACCATAAAATCCAGCGCTTTCATGAACAACGTGGGTTATGGTGTGCTGGGTTATTTCTACGTGGATGATATGGGACAAAAGCTGATCTTTATCGACACGGTCTGCATCGGCAACGACACGGATGACGACGGAGATTCCGAAAGCGGATATTTTTACTTCATCTAGACTGTAAAATCGAAAATCAGCAAGGGATCGATTGGGAGGGTGTGCAAGCACCCTCCCGTCTTTTTATACTTCCTATTTCAATCTGGAGTTTTGAGCCCCTGCCTCAATCGATCTCGACCTGCACAGCCCGCGCCACATAGCGCCAACCGTATTTTCCGCTGGCGGGGCCGCAGCCTTTGCAGGCGATCAGGGTCAGCCAGGGTAGCTCTTCGTGCCGCAGAGGAGATGGATCGCCCGGACGCAGCATTCCAGCACTTTGCGCACGAAGTAGCCGCAGGGCTGGCTTTGGAATTGCGGGACGATGGTGTCGTCCATTTCAGTTGGTTCAAGCCGATGAATGGGCCGGCTTACCCAGTGGTGTCGAAGACGGGCGCGGTGAAGGGATTTCCAAAAGCGGGTGATTGAATTGTGTATTGCCGTCGGATGGGATTGACTTGGGAATACTGGTCATCACAACCGATGCGGCGCAACTACCAGGTAAGCAGGACCTTACTTAATTCATATATAAATGGATTGCGATAGATTAATGTCACAATTATTTTTCGACCATAAAATTTGCCGGAAAATGCCCGCCGATATAAATAAAATATAAAACCTTGCATAAACATAGTTAATGCATATAATTAATTTTACATATACGCTTTCAAAATTCTACGAGTGAGTGGGTAATAAAACATCCTTGAAGAAAATATTAATAGTTCAAATTGGATAGTGTATCCTTGATGAAATATAAATTCCCGCAGATTTCTGCGGGAATCTTTAGTTAATACGAAATTTAAAATCGACTCATCGTGAATTTTTTTTGTACCTGGGAGGAAATTTAGGTTTTTAAATCTCTGCTCTTAAATAATAAAAAATAGAAGAACCAGCCTTTTGGGGAGCTGGTTCATTCGAATTACATGGCAAAGAGAAGGAGGAAAACTTCGAAAAATAATAAATTCAAGCATCAAAAATAGTATAAAACTTGGGAGAAAAAATGATGAAAGAATTTTTACATAAGAAAAGGATTAACCTGTGGTTGTGTTTGTTGGTTTTAGTCACAACTCTGTTTATTACCGGCACTGTATTTGCCGATGACGATCTTCCCTCGGAGACACCGCAACCGGATGCGCCGGTTTCCGAAGAACTACAAGTAGAAGATTCATCAGAAGAAATACCGCCTGATGAACTCGGGGTTGTGGAGGATGAAGTAACGATTGACGATTTACTTCCTGTGGAAGAAGCCAGTAATGAGTCGGAGTCAACAGGGGAAGACACCTCCGAGGAGGCTGTTGAAATAAGCCCGGATTTGGAATCTTCCGAAATTTCAGAAATTGTCGAGGATGAGACCAACGTGGAAATTGTGGATGAAGGCGGGGATCCAATTGATTTTGCCAGTCAGGAAAGCGCAGAGTTGATCAGCGCGGGAGACCCTTACTGGAAGGTTGGCACTACATATTATTCTGTAGTCGAATCTGAGGACGATTGTTACTCCGGAACCAGCGTCGGCGCCGGTACCTGCTGGGTTAGCAGTACACCAATTGCGACTGCGTTGGAAAAAATTGAGGGAGGTTTACTACCTACCGATCGCAAGCTATATGTGTTGGACGGATCTTACTCTGGTGATCTCAATATCAGCGGCACGTATTTAAGCCAGTTGAATGGGTTAATCGGTGTGAATGGTTCTGCCAATACAACCATTATCGGGAATGTCAGTTTGAATGGCAACCTCGGGGGGTTCACCCTGAGCGGCTTTAGCATCACCGGCGGTGTGCAGATCACCGATAGCGTTGGCAATATTTTGCTTTCGGATTTGAATATTTCAAATCCCGATGGCGATGGTATCCATATTTCAACAAGCAGCGATGGGTATCATTCAGGGACTGTAACGATGGTGGATGTGGACTCAAGCGGAAATTTGGGTACTGGCGCTTATATTAAGGCGAATAACACCATCAAAATAACCAATTCGAGTTTTAATAGCAATGGCGGCGAAGATGGTGTGGATGATGCTGTCAATGCTTTGTATCTGGATACCATTGCTCCGGGAAAACAGGTGATTCTCAATGGCGTTAGTGCCAGCAATAACCATGGTACGGGTATTCTGATCAACGCCGGCAGTGCAACAATAAAAAATGTTGTCGCCAACGATAATGTCTCTCTTTCTAATACGGATTTCGGCTATGGTTTGAAACTGAGTTCATCGACTTCATCTCTGCTGTCTTTGGAAAATGTGATTACAAAGAATAATCAATCGGATGGTGTTAATGTTGAAGGCAATGCGAATACCATCAATATGAAGAATTTGGAGACATCTACCAACGGTGGTATCGGTACACACGCGATTACCCTGGGTTCCGTGACAGTCAATAAGTTAAAAGCAGAGAATAACGGACTGGATGGCCTTTACATCATGGCTGGCAAGGTAGTGACCTTGTCGTCCATCACTTCCAGATTCAATGATGGAAATGGTATTGATGTTGAGGACTTTACCAATTGGACCTATGATGAGATAAACGACATCTGGCTTGGAACTGTGATCGGACCCAGCATAGTAACCCTCAACAGTCCAAAAACCGGCGGCGGAGCCGCAGCCAATATCAGTGAAGGCAATGCCGGTTATGGTGTTTATATCCGTTCCAAGGGTAATATAACCGTTTCCAACACGGATTCCTTCTCAAATGATTCGACGGGTATGGTTCTGGACAACTGCGTGGCTGATTACAACACGGGTGTGTGCCAAGGCACCGGTACTGTGACCGTGAACGTCACCATCCCCAACTGGGTGAATGGCGTTTATGATAACGGGTTGAACGGTTTTTGGATCTCATCCAAAAACAACGTTGCTATCAGCGATACCGAGGTTCATTCAAATCACGAAGAATACGGTATTTGGTTGGATACCTCCGGTACTATCAAACTGGAGCGGGTAAAATCCTACGAAAATGGAAAAACCGGTGCTTACCTGGACAACCTGGATGGCATTAACAAAAGTGTCACGTTGATTGACAGCGAATTTGACAACAACATAGGCAGCGGGTTGGAGGTTTACAGCCGCGGGGCGATAATTCTCAACGCCGTGAGTGCTGCGGACAACCAATCGCCTGTGAATAGCTGGCTGGATTATTCCCCCATCTCGGTATTCGACAAAGTTAGCGATGATATGACCGATGTTTGGGGAATTGAAGGTAAGGGTGAAGAAGTCACCTTCCGCTTGGAGAGTAGTGAATTCGACCTCAAGTTTGAGCTGCGTGATGGTTCCAACAATATAGTCCAGACTATTAATGGTGGAAGCGATGTCAGTTTTACCTGCACGCTCAACAATATGGAAATCTACCAGATCTATGTTTCCAACAATGTTGCCGGAGAATCTGGTGGTTATATTTTGTCGGTCAATGATGCAGACCACCAGCATGCTCTCTATCCCGGTTCCGGTGTTGTCCTGGATAACTCAAGTGTTAAAGCCAACGTTACTATCGCGGGATCCAAGAACAATCTATATAACTCTTTCGACAATAACGATAGTTTCGGATTGAAAGTTGCGTCCTTCGGCACGATTTCAATTTCGAACGCCAACGCGAGCGGCAACTTCCGCACGGGGTTGTCTCTGTATAATCCAACTTCAACCAGCGCGGTTACCGTGCAGGATAAATCCCTGACGCCGGCCAGCATGTTTAATGACAATGGCTGGGAAGGGCTGTATATACGCACGAAAGGCATCATTACCGTGTACGGGATTGCCGCAGCCACCGACAACGGGTTTTCCGGAATGAATTTGGATAACTGCATATTCGATGATGCCCTGTCCGTTTGCACTGGCAGCGGTGTGATCAATTTGACCAGTATCACAGCGGAAATGAATAGCGGGACAGGTTTATTGGTTAACTCCAAGGGCAATATCAGCTTGACCAACGTATCTGCAAACGAAAACAATGAAAAAGGCATGGTAGTTTCTAATCAGTTCAATGGTTCCGTGGGAAATATTACCTTAAAGAGTGTTTCGGCCGAAGACAATAATGATACCGGCATTTCATTGACTACCAATGGGTTGGTTACGTTGAGTGCGATAACCACCCGGCACAATTTCAAGACCACCGGCACACTGAACGATGGGGATGCGGTCAGCGAGTACTACAATGCGGATTTAAGACCGGACCGGTGGGATTTTGACGCGCAAGCCGGCGTCAACCTGAGCTTCCGCTTATATCCTTCCGATGACCCCAATCTGGATATCAATTCTTTTACCGGCAATTTGGCGTTGTTTGATGCCGATGGTGTTCAGGTTTCCTTTGATTCGTACAATCTTACGAATCAAAATTTAATTGCGACATGGACGCCTTCGACCAGCGGTCATTACTACCTGGAAGTTATTGATGACAATGTTCACAGCGGTTTCTACCGGCTGAGCATGAACAATGAGAATTTCTCAGACATCGTCACCTATTATGTGGACGGCCTCAGCATTCAAGCCGGCAAGAATGTCACCTTCTCCGGAAGCGAACCCAGTTATTTGAACCATAACTCCTTGACCGGTTTGTTTGTTCAAACACCGGCCAATATCAGCCTGTTAAATGTGGAAGCCAGATCAAATGGCACAGAAGGGGCAGTCCTGGATAATCAGTCCATGATTAATGGTATTGGAAATATAAATGTTTCGGGAGCCAGTGAAAGCAGCCGCTGTGTATTCAACGCCAATGGTTGGGAAGGTTTGAAGATTTTAACCAACGGTACTGTTAACATGAACTATCTAGGCGCAACCAATAACGGTTCCGATGGCATTAAAGTGCAGTCCCAGAAAACCGTGACCGGAAGAAATTTTGACCTGAATGGAAATTTCAGAAGCGGATTGAAAATTACCAGCATCGGGATGATCACACTCAGCAATGTCTCCGCTGGCGGAAACGATTACGGCCTCAATCTGAACACCTATTCGGGTACGGGTAATATCACATTGACGGGAGATAATTACTTTATAGATAACGAATCGGCTGGACTATATGCTTATACGTCCACCGGAGCAATTGCCTTGAGCGGAATTACCGCGGAGGGCACTACATTCAACGGAGTTGAAGCGCGAACAACTCTGGGCACGATCACCCTGAGTAATGCCGACATCCGTGATTCCGGTTATAGCGGTGCTTATTTGACGAGTGATGCAGCGATCAACCTGCTTAACGTATGCAGTTGGATGAACGGCAGCGGGAACGATGGCGATGGTTTACACATCGCTGCATCCTCAACCACCAAGGTGACCATCAGCAACTCCAACTTCATGAGCAATGAAGGTAACGGTATTGAGATCGAATATGAAGGTACAAGGCCTAGACCGGTTTTGTCGATGATCTCCACGACTTATTTTGGGAATGACACGGATTATGATCGAGTCCCCTCAGAGGCGAACCTGCGTTTCAGTGCCTGGTAGTAGATTTTTCACGATCGATTAAAGTATTTTAAAAATAAGGAGAGCGCGATTCCGCGCTCTCCTTATTTTCTGTAACGAAGCCTGTTTTTTCCCGTTAAATCATTAATATTACAGATTTGTTAACACTTACATAAAAAACTGTTCGGGTCGGCCCTACAGCGTATAATGGAATTATGTTAGGATTTCCTTATAATGGACAATTATCGGAAAAATTAATGAAAAAAATGCGCGTATTCGCAGTTTTGGTCATTCCCGCTTTGCTGATTGGCTGCGCCGCCGCGCAAGCCGGTGAGGATGCGCAGGAGGGTGCTGTGGCGATTGAAAATCCGTACGCCCCGCAGGAGGGCGATGAGGCCTGGCTGCAGGACGGCGCAATGGTGGACGGCGCTCGCTGGGATGAACCGGCGCAAACCCTCATTTTCAGCGGCAGCCTGCCCACTCCTTGCAGCCAACTGCGCGCAACCATCAGCCAAAACGGCCGGCAGATCGATTTCACCATCTACTCGGTCTCCGAGCCTGAGGTGATCTGCGCTCAGATGCTGGAGCCTTTTGAAGCAGCTTTTAAAATGGAATTTTTTGATCCGCAAACATTCCGCGTAATCATCAACGGTCAGGAAATGCAGCTTTGATCATGCGGCAGATGCGATCCGGATCCGGACTGAATTTAAAGGGATAGATATCAGAGTAAGCTTATGAAGAATCGCTATACAAAAAATCGGATAGGCCTTTCTATCCTTGTCCTGGTTTCCATGGTGGCTGCCTCTCTGCTCAGCAGCGGCATAACCCTGGCGGACGACAGTACCCCGCAAGCGGATCCGCAGAGTGAAGCCGTCGCGACGGCCACGCCTACCCTGACGCCCACCGCCACCCTCGAACAGGTTTCCGTTCAACAGGACGGGGGCACGGATGCCGGCGGGGAAACGCCGACCGCCGAACCCACAGCCGAGCCCACCCAGACTTCCGTGGATGTCTCATCGAACGCGAGTACCGAGGCAACCGACACACCGGACCCGGCAGCCCAACCCAGTGATACCCCAGAACTATCCTTCACAGAAACACCCACGCTGACCCCCGAAGGCGAGCTGACGCCCACGGCAACGGAAGAAGCCGAGCTGGTCGTTCCGCTGCTTATGCCGGAGGACACCTCCAATATCATCCCCGGCCAGTACATTGTGATTTATAAGAATAATAAGGTCAGCAGCCAGGGACTGAAATCGCAGCGCGATAAAGTCAAAGCCAAAGGCGGCAAGATCAAGGTTGAGTTCAACAACGGTAACATGAAGGGCTTCGCGGCCCAGATGGACAAGGACACGCTCAAGACCCTGCGCCAGGACAAGGATATCGCTTACATCGAACCCGACCAGTACATCTACGCGGTGGATGAGACGGTTGGTGATCAGAGCACACAGAATCTTCTAGATACTGAATATGGAACTGTTATCCCAGGTCTTTGGGGATTGGATCGCATCGATCAGACTATTCTCACGCGGGATAACCTGTACCACTACCCCACTTCCGCCGGAGCGGGCGTGCACGTTTACGTGCTCGATTCCGGCATTCGCGCCAGCCACATTGAATTCGGCGGGCGTGTTTCCGGCGGGTATGACTTTGTGGATGATGATCCCTATCCTGATGATGAATACGGCCATGGCACCAAGGTGGCCGGGGTAATCGGCTCCGGCACCTATGGTGTAGCCAAGTCCGTTTACCTGCATTCGGTACGGGTTTTGGATGATACCGGGGATGGTTCTTTCACGAACGTGGTGGCCGGCATTGATTGGGTGATCGAAAACCACAGCAGCCCGGCGGTCATTAATATGAGCTTGGGTGTTGCAAGCACCTCAACTACAATTAATAAGGCAATAGACAACGCGGTGGCTGCCGGTATTACTGTTGTGGTTGCAGCAGGTAATGGTAGTACGAATGCCTGTAACTGGACTCCTGCTTCTACGATAAGCGCCTTAACAGTAGGCGCTTCAACCAGCAGTGATGCTCGTGCATCCTATTCCAACTATGGATCCTGCCTGGATCTGTTCGCTCCCGGATCGAGCATTCTTACTACAACTTATGCCAGCGATTCCTCCATTGACACTGACAGCGGCACATCCATTGCCTCCCCCTTTGTGGCCGGCGCGGCCGCTCTTTATCTAGGTGAACATCCCTCTGCTTCACCTTCTGAAGTGACATCTGCTTTACTTTCCAAATCTACCAGTGGAGTACTCTCAAGTATAGGGTCAGGTTCTCCAAATTTATTATTGTTTGTATACGGCCAGATGATGCTTGATGAACCTGCGGATGGTTCTGAAACAAATCAAACTGATGTAACCCTCAGCTGGAAAGCGGCATATTCCGGAAGTACATATGAACTGCAGGTGGATGATTCCAGTGCCTTTGATAGTCTTTTTTATACAACAACAACAGAAAGTAATAGTGCGGTTGTTAGTGGGTTAAGCGTTGGAACATGGTATTGGCGTGTGCAAGCATATAATTCTTATGGCATAACAGCTGAATGGAGTACGACACGCAGCTTTTCTATTGACCTTACCCCGCCCTCAGCGCCTGCCCAAAGCAGCCCGGCCAACGGCGTAAACGTGGTCGGTACGCCGACCTTCAGTTGGAGCACGGTGGCGGACGCGGCGGCGTACCAGTTCGAATATAACACTGTGGATAATTCTGATGAATCCACAGCGCTGTATCTCTCGGATGAATTAACCGGGACGTCTTTCACTCCACCGGCTATGGCTGAGAAGCAGCTTTATTATTGGTATGTGCGGGCGCGCGATGAGGCCGGCAACTGGAGTGCTTGGAGCTCATCTTTTGTCGTGACAGTCGTGCCGCCCGGCCCCGCTGGACCTACGCTAACATCGCCAACTTATGGCGAGTTTCTCAATACTTCCACGCCTGAATTGGACTGGACGGCGGTATCCGGCGCGGTGGCCTACCAGGTTGAGCTTTCCTCAACCTATGCCTTTGATACGGTGCTGGAAAGTTCGGGGGATTTGACCGAATTAACCTATACGGCCGGGCCGTTGGGTGACGCCAAGTATTATTGGCGGGTGCGTTCGAAGAGCGAATATGGCATCTATGGTGCCTGGAGCGCGGTACGCAACTTTACGGTTGACACGTCCAAGCCGGTTGCGCCGGAGTTGATCAGCCCCGTTTCGGGTGCGCAATCAGCCGGTATGCCGATTTTTTCCTGGGGTAGCGTGGCGGATGCGGAAGCTTACCAGTTTGAATACGGCTTGGTTGACAACGGGGAAGAATATATTTACCGTTCGGACGTATTAAGCACCACTTCCATCCAGCCCCCCAAAAAGAACACCAACGTGACCTATTACTGGTTTGCGCGCGCGCGCGACACGGCCGGCAACTGGAGCGATTGGAGCAGTTCCAATACTATCACTGTTTTGAGTAATACACCGGCTCAGGTTGCGCTGGATTCCCCGGCCAATAAAACCCTGACGAATGACAAAACTCCCCAATTTGGTTGGGTACTTTTGGATAACAGCGAGTACTACCACCTGCAAATCGCGGACAGCAAGTATTTCACCAATATCGTTTTCGATCAGGACGCGATCACTGGTCAGACCTATACGCTGCCGAGTGATTTAGGCCTCGATGGTGTTTACTACTGGCGCGTGCGCGGCCGCAACGGTTCGGATGATTATGGCGCCTGGAGCGGGGCGCGTTACTTCACGCTGGATACTGCCGCGCCGGACGCGCCGCTGTTGTTGTCGCCGTTGGATAACAGTACCTATGCCGGCCAGCCGACCTATAAGTGGTCGCGGCCTTCGAGCGCGAAGTATTACAAAATCAAGATCGTCAGGATATCCGATTCAGAAGTAATATATGAATCCGGCGAGCTGAGCACGTATAAATTTAAAGCGCCGGCTTTGGATAAGGATGATTATTACTGGTCTGTGCAGGCGCGCGACGTAGCCGGCAGCTGGGGCGCTTGGAGCGCGCCTTTCACCATCCATATCGTTCCGCCCACTCCCTCGCGCGTGACCCTGAGCGCACCGGCGAAAGGCGACCTGATCAACCCATCGGAAAATCCGCCCACCTTTACGTGGAACGCGGTTACCTATGCGGATACCTACGATCTGCAGGTTTCGACCAGCTCGCGCTTTTCAACGCTATATATTAATGAGACCGGAATACCTGACGCGGAGTTCACACCCGCCGATATGCCCGACGGCAAGTATTACTGGCGCGTGCGCGCGGTCAACACGGAAGGCGTGCAGGGCAGTTGGAGCAGTGCCTGGTATTTCACCGTGGATAACACGCCTCCGGCAGCACCTACGCTCTACACCCCAACGAATGGCTTCGAGGTGATTGGCACGCCCACCTTCAAGTGGCTGCGCCCCGATACGGCCAAGTATTTTATATTTCAGTACAACACCATCGATGATACGGATACTTACGTGTACCAGTCCGATCTGACCAGCCGCAATACGCATCAACCGGACGCCATGGCGATCGACACGACCTATTACTGGTTCGTGAAAGCGCAGGATAGGGCCGGCAACTGGAGCGATTGGAGCGAACCCTACACCGTTACGGTGCGGGCACCTGTGCCGGGCAAACCGGTGCTGTCTGCTCCGGCTAAAGGCTCTTATGTCAAAAGCGCGACACCGGAGCTGAGCTGGAACGCAGTGGATTATGGCTTGACTTACGACGTGCAGGTTTCATCCAGTTCCCGCTTTACCACAATCCAGAGCGAAGCCAGCGGCCAGACGGAATTGACTTTTACAACTGACGAATTAATTGACGGAAAGTATTACTGGCGTGTGCGCGCTATCAATGACACCGGCACCGGTTCCTGGAGCAGCGCGTATTATTTCGTTGTGGATACTCTCGTTCCGGCTGTGCCGGTGCTGCGCAGCCCGATTGACATCAGTACGGTGGTGGGCAGCCCGACATTTAGATGGTACAGCGCTTCCGGTGCGAAATATTATCGGCTGGCTTATAACACAGCGGATAATCCGGAAACTGCCCTCTATACCTCGGATTGGGTTTCCAGCACCTCGATGAAAATTACTTCAATGGATTTCCTGACCCAGTATTACTGGTTCGTACAATCCCAGGATAAGGCCGGCAATACCAGCGATTGGAGCGCAGGCAACACCGTTATTGTATTGCCGCCCAAGCCCGGACAGGTGACTGCCACGTCCCCCGGCAACGGTACCCTAACGGATGATACCGAGTTGACCCTGGCCTGGAACGCGGTCCTTTACGGCCATACTTACGAATACCAGATTGATGATTCCTCGCGCTTTAGCAGTGTGGATTACAGCGGCAGTACTTCGGAAGCGGGGGCTACTTCTATCGTTACGGAACCGCTGGAGACGGGCAGGTGGTATTGGCATGTGCGCGCCGTGAACGAGAACAACACGGCCGGTCCCTGGAGCTCCACCCGTTATATTACGATCTATCCCAAATTCAACAGCACCTTTGAAATGGATGCTGATTTTGAAGATTGGACGGCTGCCGCCGGCGCGATCTGGTCGGTGGCTTCCGGCAGCCTGTCCACGGCGGGGATGGCCGGCGGGTACAGCACCAGCGCTAATTACAGCGCGGCGGATTTCGGCGACTTTACTTACGAAGCCGACATGCGGATGGACGCACCCGCCAGCGGTGAATCCAATACTTACGGGCTGGTACTGCGCGGCACACCTTCGTTTGATGCATGGAACGACTGGACCAGCGGCGTATATTTCACCGTGCGGCAGGTCAATGACAGCCTGACCAGCACCCAGTATGCCTGCGCGCTGGCATATAAAATAATATCCGGCAGATGGTATTACCTGGGCGGCTCCTGCGCTGAGGCAGTATACGGTGATTTGAACAACCTCAAGGTGTATGCCAAAGGCAGTACCATGAAGTTCTACGTCAATGATTACCTGATCTTAAGCAAGTCCGTCAGCGGCCTTTCCGGCACCAAGCTGGGCGTGGTCAGTTGGGGCGAGAGCGTCACCGGCGCGTCCGTGGACGCGGCTTTGGCGGGGGCGCCGGTGCAGCCGGTTGCAGCAACAGCTTTGTCCTTGAGCGCGCAATCCGTGACCCTGCCGGAGGGCGTGACGCCCAAAGATGTGTTCAACCAGATGAAGAAATAGAGAAATTGGCGAAAGACATGCGGGACGGAGTATTCTCCGTCCCGTTTTTATTTAAGATTATCAAAAGAGGAAAATTTGGTTATGATATAGGCAGGGAATCATGGAGGAATGCATGAATCGAAATATATTGTGGATTGGGTTGCTGCTGGTCTGCTTGGCGGGCTGCCAGAGCGTGAGCGGTCAGTTGAAGTTAACCGAAGAAGATAGCGGAAAGATAATCGAAGTGAAAACCGGGGAAACTTTTATCGTCAGTTTGAAGGGGAACATTACTACTGGATATAACTGGTCAATTGCAGAGCTGGATGACCAGTATTTACAGCAGCAAGGGGAAGCGGGTTATGAGAGCGACAGCGATTTGATTGGCGCGGGTGGAACCGCCACATACACGTTCAAAGCCTTAAAAGCAGGCCAGACGACCTTGAAGCTGGTTTACAACCGTCCCTTTGAACCGGATAATCCGCCGGAGAAAACATTTGAGATAAGCGTAGTAATTAAGTAGGATTTTTTACTTTACCCAACCACTCTCCCAATAAATAGCGATAAAATTGTGTACACAAAGCAAAGCATCAGTGATATAAATTTGCCTAGTAATTAATCAGGAGATTTGTAAATGAGCAATAAATCCAAGAAACATTATCTGAATACCAGTCAATTTAAACCCAGCTCCAGTACTGTTACTGCCCAAAAGAGTGATGAATTCAACCCGGATTACACGGACGTCATCAAAGATCTGAAACGCATTGGCACCCTGGCGATTACATTCTTTGTGATTCTGGTTGCCCTGTCTTTTGTCCTTTAGTTTTTACTACTATTAACCATCGATTATCCAGGAGGAAAAATGGCTCATATGTTTGTTCCCGGACCTGTGGATGTAGCCCCGGAAGTGCTGCAAGCCATGGCTCAGCCCATGCTGCCGCATCGCGGCAAGGAATACGAAGCGATCCACCGGCGCGCGGCTGAAAAAGCCCAACAGATTTTCTATACCCAATATCGTGTATTCATCGGCACTCATTCCGGTTCCGGTATGCAGGAAACCGGTATTCGCAACCTGGTTGAGAAAGACGTCCTGAGCTGCGTGAACGGTGCTTTCTCCGAGCGCTGGTACGACGTGGCCGTCTCCAACGGCAAATCCGCCGACCGCCTTGACTTCGAATGGGGCAAAGCCGTAGAACCGGATGCCCTGCGCGATGCGCTGAAAAAGAAGCATTATGAAGCTGTTACCATTGTTCACAATGAGACTTCCACCGGCGTTGAAAGCCCGCTGAAAGAGCTGGCCGCTGTTGTGCGCGAGGTCAGTCCTGACACTTTCATTTTGGTGGACGCCGTTTCTTCCCTGGCCGGCTCCAAGATTGAAATGGATGCCTGGGACGTGGATTTTCTGCTGACCTCTTCGCAAAAATGCCTGGCGCTGCCGCCGGGATTATCTCTGGCCGGTGTGAATGACCGCGCCATGGAGAAGGCCGCGAAAGTGCAAAACCGCGGTTGGTATTTCGACTTGCTGTTGATGGAAAAACATCGCGTTAAGAATTCCACCGCCATGACCCCGGTCATCCCGCTGGTTTACGCACTGGATTTCCAACTGGATCGTATTCTGGCCGAAGGGCTGGATGCGCGCTTCGCGCGCCATGCGGCCATGTCGCAGCGCGTTTATGATTGGGCGGAAGCGCACGGCATGACCCCTTACGCCGACGCGAGCTGCCGTTCCAAGACAGTCGCCACCATCGGCAACGACCGCAATCTGAACATTTCGGATTTGAACAAATTCCTGATGGAAAAGTACCAGATCCGTATTGCCAACGGTTACGGCGATTTGAAGGATAAAACCTTCCGTATCGCCACCATGGGCGAGACCTCCATGCAGGATGTGGATACACTGCTGGCGGGTATGGAAGCCTTCATGGCGCAGTAAGAAAAAACGTGAGAATTTGAAAAGAGGAGATGTTGTCATCTCCTCTTTATGTTTAAACGAAGCGCGTTCCCTTCGCAAACCAGCTTTACGAAAAGCATGTCTATATCTGTGTTTATCAAACCATATTAAGGCTTTTGCTTTTATCTGTGTCCATTTGTGGCAGACTCTTTCCCAGGTGTTCCTGCAGAAAATCCAACATGCTTGGGTAGTCGTTTATTTCCAGATGGAGATACCTTGAGTGTTTGCTCGGATCAATAGACCAAAGTTTGTTGATCGTGAAGGAGCCCCTCGATTAAATGGCAATAACCGGTGCAAAAAAAATGGTTGGCTTCGACACCCCACGCTTCGCTCTGGGCGGGTGCTCAGCCAACCTTAAAATGAAATTCGCTTACCTATCGCAAACCAGCTCTACAAAAAGCATGTCTACATCTGTGTTTATCAAACCATATTAAAGCTTTTGCTTTTATCTGTGTTCATCTGTGGTTAATTATTCTTACCGCAAGTGTTCCTGCAGAAAATCCAGCATGCTTTGGTAGTAATCCGCCACATTTTCCGGCTTGCGGAAACCATGCCCTTCACCTTCGTAAATTTTGAGCGTGCAGGGGATACCGCGCTGCGTGAGCTGCTCGTAGATCTGCATGGATTGGGAGGGCGCAACCACCCTGTCGCTGTTACCGTGAAAGAGGGCTACCGGATCCTGGATGCCATCGATGTGGAATATGGGCGAACGATCCACAAAGCGCTGGTAATCCTTATCAAAATTACCGGTCAAGAAACGATGATAAAACTTCTCAAATTTGTGCGTATGCTGGGCGTCGTCCACCAGATCGCCTACCGCGTAGCTGCAAATGGCCGCTTTGAACAAGCCCGGTTTCTGAATCAGGACATTCAGGGCGGTAAAGCCGCCCGCGCTGGAGCCTTTGATTACCAGTCTTTTGGGGTCGGCCAACCCGCGTCGTACCAGTTCTTCGGTAAAGTGCAGGGTGTCTTCCACATCCACAATGCCCCAGCTGTGCTTAAGCGCTGCCTGATATTGGTATCCAAAACCGCTGCTGCCGCGGTAATTAATGCGCGCATAGGCATAGCCGCGTGAGGTGAAGAAAGCCGCTTCGTTGGAAAAGCATAATGGGTCAATTCCGGTGGGGCCGCCGTGAATATCCAGGATAAGAACCGCTGGAGTTCCGGGCTGCTCCGGACCGGCCGGCGGGTAATAAATTCCATAAACTTCGCTGTCTCCAGTGGATTTAAAACGAATTTCCTGCGGCAGGCTGATGGCTTCCATGGAAACCCCGGCCAATTGGTTGGGGACTGCGCAGGTTAATCCGTGTGCGTCCAAGCGCCAGATTTGTTTGGGTGTTCGGGCCGTGCTACCCAGGAAAGCCAACACATCGCCGTTTTCATCCGCGGCGCAGTCCAACTGCTCCGCCCAGCAAACCGGGTCGATGGCTATTGGCTTGCTCTTGCCGGAGTGCAGGTTGACCTGCCACAGGCTGGTGGCGCCGTGGAAGTACAGCAAGTAGTAAATCGAGTGGCTGTCGCTTGACCAGGCGTAACTGCGCATGCCCTGCACCCAGGCCGGCTGCGCCAAATGGCCTTCCGCGCCCGGCAGCAGTACACGCCGCTGGTGATTTTTCGGGTTGTAAAGTACCAGGCTATCCCAATCGCCTTCGCGGCGGATATAGCTCAGCCATTTGCCATCCGGGGAGAATCGCGGCTGGCCGGCCGGGGCGCCTGCCTCTCCATCCAACCAGTTCTCTTCCAATAAACGCAGCTGCATTCCGCCCAACTTACCGAGCTTGACGCGGCCGGCAAACCAGGGCATATCGGGGTGGTTCCACTCGACCCAGGCAATCATGTCTCCGGAGGGGTGCCAGGTTGGCTGCATGTAAAAGTCCGCGCCCAGCGCCAACTGCACCGGCCAGGTCAGCCCATGCGTGCGGCAAATGGCTAAGCCGTTCGTTTCCTCTTGTTGGTAAACGTACAGCACCCAATCCCCGTGCGGGGAAAGGGCCGGCGCGGCTGCACCGCCCCAGGGGGGTGTAATACGATGGATGCTTGCGGATTCCAGCGGAGTAGAGCTGAATAAGCTGCCGCTGCTTTCAGCAAAGACCAAACCGGCGGTGTTTACGTCAAATTCTCCGCCGCCGTAGCCCACGTTTCCGCGCAGGTCGTATTCTCCGCTGAGAATTTGCGATGGACCGTCTGCGTCCAAATGCGCGAGGCTGCCGCGTCCATTGATAGACTCAATCCAAAACAGGCCGCACCCATCGGGGGTAAGGCGCACGTCATTAAACCGTTTGAGCTGGTTCAGAGTTTCTATTTGTATCGGGGAAGGAGTAGTATTGTTGTCCATATTCTTTTTATACTTCATTTTAAAATAAAAAAACCGCCGGTTTGACCGGCGGTGAATATCAATAAATCCGTTAATTAATCATCCTTTGGACGCCAAAGATTCTTTAGCTTGACTTCTTCTTCGCTGGAAAGATTGCTCCAATTATCAATTTTGGTTGCCAGATAGGCAATGGAACCCGTCGGAAGGCTTTCGACCTTGCCAGTCATAATCTGCAGGAAGGCTTCCAACCCGGGGTTATGACCTATGACCAGGACCGTTTTTTGCTTCTTGGCATGGTCTTTTACTACTTTCATGATGTCGGCAGGTTCGGCCATATATAAAGAATCCGAATACACAATTTCGGCTTCGTATTTACTTGCCTTGGCGACTATTTCTGCTGTCTTTTCAGCTCTGGTTGCAGTGGATGAAATGATAAGATCGGGGACCAGTTTTTTGCTCTTCAGCATTTTTCCCATTTTTTCAGCGTCTCGCTGACCGCGCTTCTTTAAAGGGCGTTCATGATCTGGGACATCGGAATCTTTCCAACTCGATTTTGCGTGGCGCATTAGTAATAATCTTTTCACGCTTTTCATCTCCTGGGACAATTTTGACGAAATTAGTATAACATAGAGGTATAAAACAGCTTTCATTCTTCCGTTAATAATTTGTTAAATAAACCGAGAGGAAATTGTGAAATCAACGGACGATAAATCGAAAAAATTCATTGATGAAGAAATCCAGGTGAGTTATCGGAAAGAACCGCTCCTGCCGAAGGTGCCGGTTTGCCCCGATTTTTTTGATTGGCGCGGGGAACGGTTTACGGTCAAAGTGCTGAATTCCGAATGGTGCGACCTGGCGCGCCGGGGCAACCAGGCCAATAACATGCGCCCGGCCCATTTGACGCGTGCAGAGAAGCTCGGTTCGTGGGGCAGCGGGCGTTTTTATTTTTGCGTCGAAACCACAACAGGCAGGATTTTCGCGCTTTACTATGACCGCACACCCCGCCGCGGTGACGGAGGCAATGGCAGTTGGGTTTTATTATACGAATTGCAGGATTAAAAGGGGTAATTGGTCAAACGACTTTCAAATTTAGCAATGATATAATGCAAAAGCGAAGTTTGAAAATGAATCTATGTTTTCAGAAATAATCCTGTGGATTAACTGAAAATACTGAAAAATACGGCCGGAACAGACCATTATTATTACTTTCCCGCGGTATGCGAAGAAGTAAATTAGGCGAGAGGTATTGAATGAGTGAAGATGAGCGGATGATGATTTTGAAGTTGCTCAAAGATGGAAAAATTACAGCAGATGAAGCGGCAAAATTGCTGGAAACCATCGAAAAAACTGATCCTAAGAAGAAAACAAAAGTTGTGGATGAACCTGAAGTTTTCAAGGGGTCGGGCAAATTCTTCAGAGTCAAAATTACAGATGCAACCAATGGAAAAGTCCGTGCAAATATCCGTATTCCTCTCAGCGTGATGGGCGCCGGTGCTAAATTTGGAGCGCATTTTGCCCCTCAGATTGACGGGATTGAAAGTGAAGAATTGATGCGGGCAGTTCGTGATGGGGAAGTGGGGAAAATTCTTGATGTGTTCGATGATGAAGATAACGAACATGTTGAGATTTATATTGAATAATCGCAAATGAATCGCAGCCCTGTTGCTGGTTGGAAAAAAACATTTTTCATAATCTGGTTCGGCCAAGCGTTTAGCTTATTTGGCAGCGAATTGGTGCAGTTTGCGCTGGTTTGGTATTTAACAAAACAGACCGGCTCGGCTTCAGTTTTGGCAATGGCCTCTTTTGTTGCGCTGCTGCCGAAAGTATTTCTTTCCCCATTTATCGGTGCCTTAATAGATCGTTGGAATCGCCAGCGCGTAATGATTTTTGCCGATCTGGCCATTGCCTGTTTTACCCTAATTCTGGTACTGGTATTTTGGCTGGGTGAGGTACAGATTTGGCATATCTATGCCATTATGTTTATGCGCGCGCTTGGCAGCAGTTTTCATTGGCCGTCCATGCAGGCATCCACCTCGCTGATGGTTCCCAAAGAAAAATTATCGAGCATTTCCGGCTGGAACCAGACGCTGCAAGGCGCCATGGGTATTCTTGCACCGATGGCGGCCGCGCTGCTTTTGGACGTACTGCCGATGCAGGGCATTCTGGCAATTGACATCATCACAGCCTTTATCGCAATTACGCCGCTGTTGTTTGTCACCATCCCACAGCCGGTTCAAATTTCCGATCAACCCATCCTGTCCGGAGCGCGCGATTTGCTGCGCGATGTAAAGCAGGGTTTCCAATACCTGAGCCACTGGAAAGGCATGCTCTATCTGATCGCCATTGCCACTATCCTGAATTTTCTTTTAAATCCCGGCTATACCTTTACCCCGCTTTTGGTAAAAGATTACTTCAATTTGGGCGCGTTTGAACTCAGCTTAATAGAAGCGATGTTCAGCATTGGCATGATTGCCGGCGGATTGGTGTTGGGCGCATGGGGCGGGTTTAAAAAGAAGATTCTCACCATCCTGGTCGGCATTCTGGGGGTTGCTTTCAGTACGGCGCTCATTGCTGCCGCCGGGGTCAATCAATTCTATTTGGCGGTTGTGGGCATGAGTATATCCGGGTTTATGATGCCTATTGTGAACGGCCCTTTCTATGCCGTCCTGCAAACACACGTAGAACCGGATATTCAGGGACGCGTTTTTACATTGGTGAGCAGCCTGGCGACCGGTATGATGCCGATCAGCATGCTGGTGGCGGCACCGGTAGCGGAATGGATTGGCATTCGCGGCTGGCTGGCCTTGGCTGCGGCCGGATGTTTTTTGATTGGCGCAAGCGGGTTTTTTATCCCGGATCTAATCAATCTGGAAGATTCACAATACCGGTCTGAAAAATTAAGCCATCAAGATCTTGGCTAAAACCAGCAAGAGTGCGGTTAGGGCAGCACCCAACCCAATCATACGCGGATTTTTGGGATGGGCAATAACCACATTCCCAAAGGTGATGGTGGAGTCGATCCCGTAGGTTGGGCCGGCAAACCAGGCATAGAATAAACCGCCCAGTAAACCGCCCAGATGGCCCCAGTTATCGATTCCGCTGGTGGAAAGGCCAAACAGCAGGTTAATCACAATTACCACTATCACGTTAACCAGCAGCGGTTGGGCTGCCTGGCCTAACAGGAATCTATTTTTGTAGATGTACACACCTTGTGCGGCAATCAGACCGAAGATAGCGGTGGATGCGCCCAGGGAAGGGTTGGCGGAGAATAAAAAGGACGCGGTGTTGCCCCATAAACCACCAATCAGATACAGGGTAATGAAGGAAATCGGCCCATAACGGCGTTCCAATCCGGGACCGACTGTATATAACGCGTACATATTAAAAGCGATATGCAGAATGGAACCGTGCAGCAGAAGCGGTGTAACCAACCGCCAGATTTCACCCTTGAGGATGAACTCGTTGATTTTGGCGCCATATAGCAGGGGAAAATCGTAACCGAACAGCATCTTGGACAGCTGCTGCAGCAGGAAAAACGCAACCGTGATTGCGATGATATAGTACGAGATAGGGTATTTTCTTTTCATAAGATTTGGGGTTAGAGTTTGATTTTGCGAGGCTTGGCACGTAAATGTTCAGCGGTGATAATGGCTTCGATCATTTGCACTGTTTGGGATAATTTATTCTGTTCGTTGACGACCAGATAATCGAACTCGCGTGCTTTGACCAGCTCATCCTTGACAGTCATGATGCGTTTGTCCAGGTCTTTTTCGTTCCCCAAGCGCCGGCCGCCCAGACGTTTATACCAATCATCCTGGTTGGAGGGCAGCAGAAAGATGGAAATGGCCTGCGGATAAATCTTCTTGATTTTTTCAGCGCCCTGCACGTCCAGGCGCAGGACAACATCTTTGCCGCTATCCAGCGCGTCTTGAATCTGAGATTTTGGGACACCTTTGTAATCATCATAGACATGCGAATATTCAATCAATTCATTGTTCGCGATCATGTCTTCGAACTTTTCACGGCTTACAAAGAAGTAATCCACACCTTCCTGTTCATCCGGGCGCGGAGCGCGCGTATTAACAGTAACAACGTGATGAATGAGTGAATCGCTGTTTTTCATGGCACGCAGCACGGAGTCTTTTCCCACTCCGGAGGGTCCGGAAATGACAATCATTAAAGGGTATTTATCCAGAATATCAAAATTAACAGAAAGTTTATTCAAATTCGCTCGATTATGGTTTGTATAAGTTTGCTATGATTATAATAGAAAACCTTCCCATCCAACCGGAGGCAGGTGTGCCAGCTTACGAATATATCTGCGATAAATGTCACCAATCTTTCAGCCTGCATATTTCATACGCGCAATACGGGCATGTGGCGGCTGCCTGCCCGCACTGCGGCAGCGAAAAAGTGACGCGCCGCATTGGCAAGGTGCGCGTATCCCGATCCGATGACTCCCGTATGCAGCAATTCACTGATCTTGCGGATGAACGAAAAATGGAAGATATTGATAAAAACCCGGCCGAGATTGGCCGCATGATGCGCCAAATGAGCCAGGAAAGCGGAGCGGAAATGGGGGAGGAATTCAACGAGGTAGTAGATCGGTTGGAACACGGCCAGACCAGCGCGGATTTGGAAAACGACCTGCCTGACCCGGAATAAAACGAACCCCGAGTTTTACAGCCTAATACGCGTTAACCACTTTGGATAATTGATCGTAAGAAGAAAATGAGCTCATTTTTTTGATGAAATCCGCCAGGCTGGACGAACGCGCACGTAAGGAACGCACCGCGCTGCCAACCGGATCCTCACCGGCGGCACTGTATTCCTGATCGGCGTACGCGCCATGAAAGGCGAAATATGCCTGGTTCAATTTGCGAATGGAAAAACCCTGACTCCAAAATAACTGACGCCTTTCCTCCATGTAACTTTCAGCCTCGGTGATTTGCCCAGCGGCCAGGAGCTCATCCACGTGCACGCGTGTCTGGTACATTTCCTTGCGGAAGTCAACGTTGACCCATCCGCCGGGCGGCGGGCTCTCCACAACGTATTTTGCCTCGTACGTCTTATAAGGGGTATTGGGGGTGTCGAGCAGGTCGGCATAAAAATAGCGCGTAACAGCCTGACTGATCTCTTCACCGGCGATGGAAGCGGTAGTCTCGTTCATCGTACGCAGCTCCGGTGAGCTGGAATAGCGGATTCCTAAAGGGCGCAGGTTCAGGTAATTATGCGTCCACTCATGCGCGACGGTTTCGATCAGGTAGGAAATGCTGCTGGTACGGATGACCATGGTGGGGTAAGTACCCACTCCGCCGACATCCACCACCAGGGCGGAGTAGTCACTGTCGGCTTCAACCTCATCCTCCAGGGCATTCATTTCATCCAGGCTCATATCTGCGCGCAGGGAAACACTGGCAACTTGTTCAATCACGTTCCGCTGCGAAATAATCAACTCTTTAGGCAGCTCGGTGGAGTGGTAAAGAACCGGGGGAAAGGGCTGTCTCAAACTGGTGAGCCCAAGGCGGTCCAATGTAATGGAAATTTGTTTCTGGATGACGGCTTCGGCAAGCGATGATTGTTGGTCCAGTTTCTTCTGGTTGGACTGCAGCTCAACTTGCATGGCGGTTGATTCCAGTTTGGGATCTTCTACATCCGGATTGGTATAGAGCTTCTCAATCTCATTTTTCAGCTCTTCATTATCCTTTAGCAGGGTAAAGTATCCTTTAATAATTTGACGATCCTGGTAAAAGCTTGAATAATGGCTAATGCCTAAACTTGCCACAGCAGATTTATTCCAAAAAGCACCCACAGTCCAGGCAAGATAATCGAATTCATATGGACGTGTAGCCGGACGGATGACATCTTCGGGATTTACCGGCTGCCATATACTGGTGGTTATCAGCAGTAAAACCAGGCAGGAAGCTGCTGCGAAATTAAGGGTTCGAATGACCTTTTGCATCATAAGATTCGGCCTAATTATAGCCGTCTGCGCAAATACTAAAATATTGTAATTATTATTAATGAATTGTTTACATGTTTCTTTATATTATCCGATATAATATATTGTATAAAATATACGTAAGAATAATAATAGGATTAAGAGATGGCTAGACCAAAAAACACACCTGAAAAAATTGAGCGAATGCGAAATTCAATGATGGATGCTGTAATCTCTTTACTCGATCAAGTACCTCCAGATAAAGTCAGCATCCGGATGATAGCGGAAAAAGTTGGTGTTTCTCATATGGTTTTCTATACATACTTTAAAGACCGTGATGAGATTATGGATGTACTGGTTGAGCGGGAGAAAAACCGTATCAATGAACATTTTGCCGGAAAACTCAGAGAAACCCAGACTGTTCCTACAAAAAAAGTTATGGAAGAACTCATTCTGGAATATACCCAGACAGCGCGAGAACACCCGAAAATTTTCCGCCTGTTTTGGCTGGATCCGGTAGAAGGCGCCACCACCCACTCGGAAAAATTTTCTCAACTGGATGATAGCCTGACCAGCTTGGGTAAAATCTTGAAAGCTGGCATGGATAAGGGCGAATTTAAGAAGAAAGACGAACGTCTGGCAGCTTCCACAGTGATGGCGATTATCAATGGTCCCATAATTATGGAGCAATGCAAAAAAATGCCTCAGGATATTAAATGCGAAGAACTATTGGAACAAATTACCAGAGCGATTTTTGCATATCTTGAGACATAGGCCTGAGATTACAAATTAAGCTGCGATCTATACCAATTAATAATAAAAATGCCCTGTTAGATCAGGGCATTTTTGTTTAAGGATTTCTTATTTATTATTAAGGTTCTCTGTAATCTTTTTGATATATTATTTGTTTTTGTGTAAAGTTACAAAATTGTGATGGTATTGTAAGAATGCCTTAAGTAATTTTTCCTAACCTGTAGATAAGCATTGGATTAAATGCCGACCGCAAATTCCGGTTCTGGCGGATTAATACGGAAGCTTTTTACAGGTTTCATCCGTATATAGGTAAAGATAATAATAGTAGAACAGAGGAATCGGAATGGTCAAAAAGGATAATGAAGAACTAAAGAAGAAGAAATCGCCAAAAGAGGTTGTCGAAAAACCTGTAAAAAAAGTACAGGAAAGCGAAAAGAAGAGAAAATTCAGCCTTAAAGGTATCTGGCAGTGGATAATGGGAGTTTGGCATTGGATTCTTGCCAAACCGATTCGCTGGATTGCCATCCTCGCACTGCTGATAATTGTCGTTTTTGTTGCCAATAATCAAAGCCGTGCACGAAAGACGGCAATGGATGAGTATCAGACCGTGAAACTGGAACGCAGTGATATGGTAGTCATAGTAGGCGCGACCGGTATTGTAGAAGCCAACCAAACTGCTGACCTGGAATGGCAGACAACCGGGCGGGTAGAGAGCGTTAATGTTGCTGTGAACGACCGCGTGAAAGCGGGGGATATCCTGGCGGATTTGGCGGATAACACGCTGCCTCAATCGGTCATTCTGGCACAAGCCGATCTGGTTGATGCTCAAAAAGCAATGGAGGATTTAATCAACTCTAACACAGAAAGCGCGGAATCTTACAAAGCGCTGCTGGAGGCTGAACAAGATCTGCGCGATGAGGAAGATGATCGCGACCAATGGAATTATAACGATGCGAATATTGATCGCGTCAATGAATTCAGGGCTGACTTTATTGCCAAGGAAGAAGAATATAAGATTTATAAGGCAGCCTACGAAGCTGTGAAGAATCTTCCGGCTGACGATCCTAAACGGGTGAAAGCCAAACAGGAAAGAGATGACGCCAAACTGGTACGGGATAAAGCACTGCGCGCATTAAACTACCTTTTGGGAAAAGCATATGGACAGCAAGTTGCTGAAGATTTTGCCGATGCCGATATTGCCCAAGCAAAGCTGGACGATGCCCAACGAGATTGGGACAGAGTCAAGAACGGCGCAAATGCGGATGACATCAGCGCGGCAGAAGCTAAAGTTGCCGCTGCGGAAGCCACGGTATCTTTGGGTTGGATTGAAGCACCTTTCAACGGTACGGTTACTCAGGTTGATCCTAAAGTGGGTGACCAGATATCTTCCGGTACACCGGCATTCCGCATCGATGATTTATCCGAGTTGAATGTAGATGTTCAGATTTCAGAAGTGGATATCAACAAGGTTGTTGTCGGTCAGGAAGCTGAATTGACTTTTGACGCCATCAGCAGCAAGACTTATACCGGTGAGGTGACAGAAGTAGCCAAGGTTGGCGAAGATACCGGTTCCGGCGTTGATTTCACTGTTACACTGCGGATCGTTGACCCGGATGAGGAAGTCCGGCCCGGTATGACCGCAGCTGTAAATATCATAGTGACCGAGAAGAAGGATGTGCTCGCTATCCCCAGCCGGGCAATACGCACCAGCGAAGGAAGGCGGATTGTGTATGTAATGCGTGGCAGTTCCCTGACAGCGGTTGACATTGAAGTCGGCGCGATGTCCGACACCAGTGTCGAGGTTGTTTCAGGTGATGTTAGTGAAGGAGATCTAATTATATTAAACCCGCCGGCATCCATAATGGACGCCAACGGGCAGCCAGCATTCACGAGGTGAAATCATGTCCAAGAAAGGGAAAGCAATCGTTGCGAAAGATCTGACCAAAGTGTATCAGATGGGGGAAGTGCAGGTACATGCACTGTGCGGCGTGTCAATAGAGATTAAGCATGGTGAAGTGGTCGCGATCATGGGGCCGTCGGGCTCCGGCAAATCAACGTTGATGAATATCATCGGTTGCCTTGACCGGCCTACATCCGGAGAATATTACCTGGATGGAGAACTGGTCTCAGGTATGAACGATGACCAATTGGCGCTGGTTCGCAACCGTAAGGTGGGTTTTGTTTTTCAGAATTTTAATTTGCTTTCCCGTTCGAGTGCATTGTTGAATGTGGAATTACCGCTGCGCTATGCGGGGCAGCGCGAAAGACAACGTGAACGCGCAGTAGTTGCGCTGGAAGCAGTGGGTTTGGCTGATCGTATGGACCATAAACCCATGGAATTATCAGGCGGCCAGCAGCAGCGTGTGGCATTAGCGCGCGCTATCATCAATGATCCTGCCATTATTTTGGCGGATGAGCCTACCGGTAACCTGGATTCGAAATCCGGTAAAGAGATCTTAAGTTTATTGCTGGATATGAATAAAAAGAAAGGGACAACGTTGATTATCGTCACGCATGATCCCGGAATCGCTGAGGAAACGGAGCGCGTGATCCGGCTGTATGACGGCCAGGTTGTGGATAGTTAAAAAAATATGGATATCGTTTTAGCGTTAAAAGAAGCTTTGGAAAGCCTGAACGCAAATAAAATGCGGGCAGGGCTGACTATTTTGGGCATTGTCATTGGCGTTGCCGCTGTTATCGCCATGCTGGCTGTTGGCGCCGGTGCGCAAGATACCATCCTGGGTTCTATCAGCGGTATTGGAACAAACTTATTGTTTGTCTTTCAAGGTAATACACAGGAAGATGTACGCAATGAACAGCCGTTGACAATGAATGATGTCAACGCGATGAGTGATGTTTTCCAGGCACCGCATGTGCAGTCGGTTGCGCCGATGGTTTACGGCAATACCACGGTTACCTACGGTGGTGAAACCGCCAGTCCTGAAATCTATGGTGTCACTTCTGAGTTTGCAGTGGTATCCAATTACAACATGATTGAAGGCAGTTTCATTTCGGACGAGAACGTCAATGGCCGGGCTTCGGTGGTACTGCTGGGGCCGGATGTGGCCGATAAACTATTCGGCCGCCGGACCCTGATCACCGGAGAAACCGTCCGTGTGGACGGACAGCCTTTTCGCGTGATCGGTATACTGGAATCCAAAGGCGGCGGATCCTTCGGCAGCCAGGATAATGTCATCATCGTACCGATTACCACGGCGCGGGTGCGGCTGCTGGATCGCGACCGCGACCAGGTGGATCTCGTTTATGTGCAGGCAATGGATGCTGAATCGGTCCCCGCTGCCAGCGAGGAAGTAGCCCAGATTCTGCGCAGCCGGCACCGCACGGAAGTAGGTTTGGATGATTTCACCATCTATACCCAGGAAGACATTCTCTCGGTAGCCGGGACGATCACCAGCGTATTAACGATCTTCCTGGGCGGAATCGCTGCCATCTCGCTGCTGGTTGGCGGGATCGGCATTATGAATATCATGCTGGTTTCAGTAACCGAACGCACCAGGGAAATTGGTCTGCGCAAAGCCCTGGGCGCGCGCAAGGCGGACATCCTGCTGCAATTCCTGACCGAATCCTCGCTATTGAGCCTGTTCGGTGGATTGATTGGCATTATTGTGGGTTGGTTGATTGCGATGGCGATCGGCAAAATTGCCACCGCCAGCGGAACCCCGTTCAACCCGTCGGTGGGTATTAATGCGATCCTGTTGGCGACCATTTTTTCAACGGCAGTAGGTTTATTCTTTGGCATTTACCCAGCCAACCGGGCGGCCAATTTGGAACCGGTGGAAGCTCTGCGGTACGAATAATCTTCTCTGGTGTAAAAAACCTAACTTAAAAAAAGACAAGCGCAAAAAAACGCTTGTCTTTTTTGTTTAGAAAAAACGGTTGCAAGCCGCTGGTAATTCAAGTTAATTGACTATGCAAATTTGGAAAGCATTGCTTACGACAGTGAGAATCGGTTAGAATTAGCCTGAAAAAACTTCAGGAGGTAGTGTCGATGGAACCCTGGCGTGTATTGGTTACAGACGGATTACAGGATACCGGTATTAGCATTTTATCGAAAGAAGCTCAGGTGGATGACCATAAAGGCATCTCTGCCGAAGAGCTATTGAAAGAAATTGGCAATTATGATGCATTGATAGTGCGCGGGCGGACCAAGGTCACCAGCGAAGTAATTGAAGCTGGAAAGAAATTGAAGGTAATCGGACGGGCAGGCGTTGGGGTGGACAACATCGATACGGCTTATGCCAAAGAAAAGGGCGTTATCGTTGTGAATGCTCCCACTGCCACAACCACGGCTGTCGCAGAATTAGCCATGGGCATGGTTTTTGCCCTGGCGCGTGAGATTCCCCGCGCAGATGCATCCATGAAACGAGGCGAATGGGCCAAGAAGGAATTCGAAGGTGTAGAACTTTACGGAAAGACCCTCGGTATCATTGGCTTTGGCCGCATTGGCTCGACCGTGGGCCAGATGGCCGCGGCGGTTGGCATGCGCATTATGGCCTGCTGCCTGTTTCGCATTCCCGAAACCATCCGCATCATCGGCGGTGAGCTGTTGATGATGGACGATATCATCGAAAAATCCGATTTCATCACCATTCACACACCCCTATCCGACGAGACGCGCGGCATGATCAACGCGGAAGCCTTCGCACGCATGAAAGATGGCGTATATCTGATTTGTACAGCGCGCGGCGGCATCATTGACGAAAAAGCCTTATTGGACGCGTTGAATTCTGGGAAGGTAGCCGGAGCTGCTTTGGATGTGTTTGAGACAGAACCTCCCGTTTTCAAGGAGTTGATCAATCATCCCAAGGTCATTGCAACCCCGCATATGGCCGGACAGACCAACGAAGCGCAGCGGCGTGCCTCCATGGACATTGCCAAAGAAGTGACAGCTGCTTTAAAAGGCGATAAATTGCATTGGAAAATTGTCTAAAGAATAGAAATCCAGGGAGAATTTGATGGAAGAGAAACTGGCAAAGTTAAAGAGTCTGTTAGCGGAAATTGCCGATTTGGGCGCAACCAGCGCTTTATTGAACTGGGACCAATTGGTGAATATGCCCGCGGGCGCTGCGGAAGACCGCGGCGAGCAAATTGCCACGATCGAGCAGATTTTGCATGCTAAATCGACTTCCGACGAGATTGGTAATTTGCTGGAGGATTTAACGCAAACAACCAAGCAGATGGATGCGGATTCCGACTATGCCCGCCTGATCAAAGTGGCCAAGCATAATTATGATAAGGCTACCAAGGTATCCGCGGAATTCGTCAGTGAATTCGCGCGTGTTTCCACCGTGGCGCAATCGGTATGGGAGAAATCCAGAGCGGAATCGGATTTCAGTATCTTCCAACCCTACCTGGAACAATTAATCGGTTTGCGCCAGCAATACGCAGATTTCTTCAAGCCCTGGGATCACGTCTATGATCCGCTTCTGGATGACTATGAACCGGGGATGAAGACGGCCGATGTCCAGGCGATTTTCAACGCGCTGCGCCCCAAACAGGTGGAGCTAATCAAAGCTATCGCCGAGAAACCGCAGGTTGAAAAATCATTCCTCTTCCTGGAATACCCCGAAAAAGCCCAATTGGATTTCGGCGTGGAAGTGATCTCCAAGTTTGGCTATGACTGGAATCATGGGCGGCAGGATAAATCCGTGCATCCCTTCACCACCGGTTTTGGCTTGAACGATGTGCGCATCACCACGCGCTTCAATACCAAGTTCCTGCCCACAGCCATGTTCGGCACCATGCATGAATGCGGGCACGCGCTGTATGAGTTGGGTATTGCCAAGAAGTACAACCGCACGCCCCTGGGCGCCGGTGCTTCCATGGCCGTGCATGAATCGCAGTCGCGCTTGTGGGAAAACCTGGTGGGCCGCTCACGCGCATTTTGGAAACATTTCTATCCGCGCCTGCAGGAGCTTTTCCCCAGCCAATTGGGTAATGTAACCGCGGAAATGTTCTATAAGGCGGTCAATGCGGTGGAACCCTCTTTAATTCGTGTGGAGGCTGATGAAGCCACTTATAACCTGCATATCATGCTGCGCCTGGAAATGGAAATCGCGCTAATGGAAGGCAGTTTGAAAGCCAAAGACGCGCCGGAAGCCTGGAACGCGAAATTCAAGGATTACCTCGGTATTGTTCCGCCCGATAACGCTCAAGGCGTCTTGCAGGACGTACACTGGTCCTTCGGCGGATTTGGGTATTTCCCGACCTACGCGCTGGGCAACCTGGTATCCGCGCAGTTATGGGAACGCATGGAACAGGATATCCCGGATGTGGAAGCTCAGGTGGAAAACGCCAACTTCGCCGTTATCCTCAATTGGCTGCGCGAAAATGTGCATGTCTACGGCGCCAAGTTTGAACCGCAGGAATTGGTGCAGAAAGTTACCGGATCGAAGATCACACCGGAACCCTTTATGCGCTATCTTGATAAGAAATTCAAGGATATTTATTCCCTCTGATCCAGAAACTGATGAAAGCAAAGCCCGCCAAACACGGCGGGCTTTTTTGTTAACGCTTTAGCGAATTGAGAGCGGGTTGGCCGAAATAAAAAAACACTCGCTACCCAGATGGAGGATGGAGGGTAATACAGAAGGTTTTTGATAAAAATGACAGAATAATTCAAAAGGAAATTATATAGATCAAGATTGAAAAATAGAGTATGAGAAAAAGGAACTGTCATTGCGAGCCCGCGAAATGCGGGCGATCGCGAAGCATTCCCCTGGGGAATCGCGAAGCACCCTCTTGGAGGGAGCAATCTCAGCTGTGTGTTTAATATTAATCGAAGAAAAGAAAAGCTAGGAGAGGCATGAAAAATATAAGCAGCGAACTGAGATCGCCTTCCCCGGGGGGAATGCTTCGCGAACGTCGCTTGCCCACAGAAATGCATGTGGGCAAACTCCTCGCGATGACAGTATCGAGAGAGTGGCGTAAAAAAAATGAGGGATAATCAACCCTTTTATTTATAAATCCTTAATACTTGACCGGCAGGCTATCGAGGACAATATAAACCATACGGAGGTGTTATGAATATACAAAAAATTAGCCCCTGGCTGGCCATTGCCTTTTTAGCAGTCCTTGCCGCGGGTTGCGCAAGCCCTTCCCAACAACACGCTGTCGAGCCCGCGCAGCCGCAAGAGATGGTGGCGGAAGCTGTTCCCATGGAAGAAGCGAGCAGCGATGCTATGATGGATGAGTCGCCGGAAGCCATGACGGATGAAACCGGCATGGAAACCCCGGATTGGTATGAATGGGAATTGACGGACATCAACAATGGAACAACTTTCAACCTGAATAATGAGCAGGGCAAGGTCGTACTGGTGGAAACCATGGCGGTTTGGTGTTCCAATTGCTTGAAGCAGCAGCAGGAAGTCAGTCAGCTGCTGGAAACTTTGGGCCCGCGCGATGATTTTGTCAGTCTGGCTATTGATATCGATCCCAATGAGGACAGCGCCACCCTGCAGAATTACACGCAGCAGCACGGCTTTGATTGGCGATATGTGGTAGCATCGGAAGAATTGATCAACGAGATCAGCAGTTTGTATGGCGCGCAATATCTCAATCCGCCTTCAACGCCCATGTTGATCATTGACCGGCAGGGGCAGGCTCATTTGCTGCCCTTTGGCATTAAAAGCGCGGCAGATTTGCAAGGCGCGCTTGAACCTTTTCTGAACGAGGGTTAAAGTTTGGACCTGTCACAAATTATTACGGCCATCGGCATCGGTTTGCTGGCCACTACCAGCCCATGCGTCTTTCCACTCTACCCGGGCTACCTGGCGTATCTAAGCGCCAACCAGGGCCGGGCGCAGGACGAGAAAAGCCGCACGCGCACAGTTTTCCTGGGCTTTTTCGTCCTGCTGGGCGTGCTGGTCATGATGCTGATCATGGGGTTTGCGATCTCGTTGTTGTCGCTCTCCATCAGCCGGGTGTTGTCGGTGGTGGTACCGCTGGTCGATCTGATTTTGATTGTTCTGGGTGTGATGCTGATCTTAAACATCAATCCCTTTAAACAGCTGCCGCAGATCCATGTACCGGCCCTGGCGCATCCCTTTGCCAACGCTTTCCTGTACGGCTTACTGTATGGCCCGATTGCCTTTCCCTGCTCCGGCCCGCTGGTGATCTCCATCTTCGCGCTAAGTCTGAAATCAACCTTGCTGCTGGCGCGCGTGGCGACCTTCTTCTGGTTCGGGTTGGGCTTTGGGCTGCCGCTGCTGGTGCTGTCCCTGTTGGGCGGTGCGCTGCAGCGGCCCATCACGATTTTCTTCGCGCGCCACAGCCGTTGGGTCAACCTTGTCAGCGGCCTGCTGATACTGGGATTGGGGATTTACGACTTGATCATCAATTGGGCCAGTATCAGTGCAGCCTATTTCTAAAAGAATGTTGTTGTAAGTCAGGCATACCCCGTAGGGCACAGGTGAATGGAATGCCTGACCTGCGTAGAAAATTTGAAGGATGACTATGTGACAGGTGCGTTTACTCCAACGACATGAGTACAGGTAGGACCGCACCCTACGCAGTGAGTGTTATCGTGGGGCGGGATTCCAATCTCGCCGAAAAAATTAATGGCGTTTTTTTTTGCCAGGATAATGTCACACAAGAATGTGTGACCTACTTAAGTGAGGACTTGTGGATCGCATATTCACTTGCACCATCCGGGTGTGTGACTGATTGACCAGAGACAAAAAGAAGCTCCTGCTTTGGCAGGAGCTTCTTTCTTTTTTTCGATCGTTTATGTTTAGAACGCGGCGTTGACCGTGTAGAAGGACGGGTCGGTGGGTGTCGCGCCGCTGGGGTCAATGACGGATACCCAATCGCCCACCTCGGCCCAGTCATACAACCAGTGCGCGTCGGTAATGGACAGGTTGACGCAGCCGTGCGACTGTTCGTAGCCGAACAAGGCGCGCCAATAAGCGCCGTGCAGGGCGCGCGGGCCGTCATAGTACATGGTCCAGGGCACGTCCTCCAGCAGGTAATAATCCGTCTTTCCTGTGGCAAACGCTCCTGTCATGGTCTCGTAATCTTTTTTCTCGCGGATCTGGAACAATCCGGGTTGGGTGTAATAAGGTTCATAACCGGTGGCGACAATGGTGGCAAATCTTAGCTGGTTATCTTCAAACACGCTCAGGGTCTGTTGAAGCAGGTCAACATAAATCCAGCGGCCGTTGTCCACACCTTCCGGCGCGGTTTGGTTGGGAGATACCACTTTTAATGCGCGGGCTTCCACCCATTCACCGATACCGATCATATACCAGGTGGTGCCTTCGGCTTCAATCTGGTCGTACACTTGAACTACCGTATTACGGACCAGTTCCTTTTTCACGACCGCAGCTAAATAACTGGGTTCTCTGCGCGGGTTGACCACATCGATAATCCAACCGAAATCGTTATCGGGTTTCTGATCAAACAACAAGCCGGAGAAGGAGGAGTAATTGGTGGGTGAAGCGCGGATCCATTCTCCGTATTCATTCTGCACATAGGCATCATTGCCATTGTAGGAAATGTTATCGTAAGAGACATACAGCGTATTCCCGATGGGCACATAATTGGAAGCACCCCATCCGGTGATGGCGGCATCCAAACTGGGATACCAGGCGGCCTGAACCCCGGGGGCTACGTTCAGTTTGGCATAATTTCTATCCACCGGCAGGTAGCTGGCGTCCGGATGCGACGCGATCAACGGCTGCGCGGGAATGTGAATACCTTGACGCGCCCAATTGGTGAGCGTTTCGGAAGGGCCCATTGGCAGGCAGTCGGTTGGCGCGATCAGGTAGACGCCCGGCGCGCAGACAGGCAGGCCCTCATAAGTTTCATAATAATCCGGCAGCGCCGGGGTCGGCTCAGGGGTGGGCTGTGCTTCCGTCGGCGTGGGTTCCACACTTTCGGCAGCAGGTGTCTCGGATATGACGGTCTCGGTTTCATCCATGGATTGGTCAGCCGGTTGGGTGGGCTCCTGTTCGCCTTCGCCCTGGGCGAGGACTACCGAAGAGTTCAACAACAGCATGGCTGCCAATAATATTGCGAGAAGTAATCTGGTTTGTTTTAAATGCATTCTTACCTCGTTGAGAATTAGCGGGGATAATTGTACCTGATTCTATTCCTTCTCCCCCTGGTTGGCATTTTCTGCAGGATTGGCTGAAATCTATAACGAGAGCCGCACGAACTTGTGTGTGCCGCGTGTTTCCAATTCGACAAAGCCGGCTTTGAGAAAAGCGCTCAAATTTCCCATGTACAGGTCGTCGGAGGAACGGCGGGTATGGACGTCCTTCGGGTAGGCTTCCACAATGCGCGCGCCATTTTGGCGGGCATATTCCACCGCCGCGCGAATGGCTGCCGTCATCAACCCGCTATTGCGGGCGGATTTGGCAATGTAGAAACACACGATTGACCAAACCGGCTGCCCGTCCAGGCGTTTCAGGGTGAGAGAGCGTTCCAATGAAGCGTAATCCTCGCGCGGCGCAATGGAGCACCACACCAGCGGGGCATTCTCGCGGTAACCCAGGATGCCGGGGACCATGCCGGAATCCACCAGCGCGCGCATGGCCTGGCGGTTGCCTTCTCCCTTATTGCGGCAATTCACACCAAATTCCTGGCGTGTTTCGCGCCAGAACATGCAACAACAGGCGCGGCAAACGCTGCTGGTGTTGAATAATTCTATAAAATCATCCCAACGCTGAGGGGTCAGCGGGTAAAAATCCAGGCTATCCATGGTTATTTTCATGAGCTCTCTTCCCTATATCAAATATTTTTAAATTATTATCGCATATCTTAAAAAGATCGATATGCTATAATGCAGAGTACTTAGACTTTCCACTGGCGGTAAATATGCGATTTTTAATTACGGGAGCTGCGGGGTTTCTGGGCGCGCCTTTAGCGAACAGGCTCATCCAGGAGGGACATCGGGTAGTAGGTCTGGACGATTTGTCCACAGGGGATCCTGAAAGATTATCACCGGAAGTGCATCTGGTGCGGGGAGATGTCAACGACCGGCCAAAATTATGGTCGCTTTTACAGGAGGTGGACTGCGTCTACCATCTGGCGGCGCGTGTGATTGTGCCGGAATCGGTGCTCTACCCGCGCGAATACAACCAGGTCAATGTTGGGGGAACTGTGACTTTAATGGAGGCCATGCGCGATGTAGGTGTGCGCCGGGTGGTCTTTATCTCCTCCGGTACGATTTACGGAAACCAGAAAACCCAGCCGGTGCGTGAATCCTGCCGGCCCAACCCGCGTTCACCTTACGCGGTTTCCAAATTATCTGCTGAATACTACATCCGAACTATCGGTGATCTGTGGGGCATTGAAACGGTCTGCCTGCGCGTGTTTAATGCGTATGGGCCGGGGCAGCGCCTGCCACCCACCAACGCGCCGGTCATTCCCTACTGCATCCGCCAGGCCATCGACCATGGCACCATCGTGGTGCATGGGGACGGCAAACAGACGCGCGATTACGTTTACATTGATGATGTGGTGGATGCCATGTCCAGCGCGGCTACCATTCCGGACATTAAACGCCTGATTATCAACGTCGGCAGCGGCAAGGAAACTTCCGTGTCGGAAGTGATCAAGCATGTGCTGGATATCACCAAGGCTAAACCTGAGATCGTAACCAATAAGACACACGACAGCGGCCCTTCGCGCATGCGAGCCGATTTGGGATTGGCGGAAAAGAAGCTGGGCTACAAACCCAAGGTCAGCCTGGTCGAGGGCTTAACCCGCACCATCGCGGAAGACCCGCGTTTCCACAAAGACGAATAACTCTGAATGAGGGGGACTAGATGAATTTCAACCGTCCGGCCGCGTAAACCACCATGCGCAGCAGCAGCCAGCCATGTTTCCAGCGCTGGATGTTGGTGGTGCCGTAGGTGCGTTCGCGGTAGCGGATGGGCATGTCCACGATCTTAAGGTTGAGCTTGGCCGCGCCGAAGATCAGCTCGAAATCGCCGAAGGGGTCAAAGTCGCCGAAATAGGCGCGGTTGGCGCGAATTTCCTCGTAATGTTCCTTCCATAGCACTTTCGTACCGCACAGTGTGTCCTTAATGGGCTGGCCCAACAGGTAGGTAAAAATCAAGGTAAAAGCCTTGTTGCCGATCAGGTTGAGCGGGCGCATGGCGTGCTTTTCCATGGGGTAAACCAGGCGCACCCCGTTGATGAAGTCGCCCTTGCCGCTCGCCAATGCGTTGTAGAAGCGTGGCAGGTCGGCCGGCGGCATGGTCAGGTCGGCGTCCAGGATCATGAGCACGTCCCCTTCGGCTTCCGTGAATCCCAGGCGCACCGCGTCGCCTTTGCCTTTGCCGGGCTGGCGGAAGGCGCGCGCCGGAATGTCCGGGTGCGCTTCGATCTGGCGCAGAATCTCGTCGTAGGTGTCGTCCGTGGAATGGCCTTCAACGAAGACCAGTTCCGTTTGCGGGCTAATCTTTGGCAGTTCCTCGAATACCCTTTTGATGTTGCCGGCCTCGTTGCGGGCGGGTACGATCACGCTGACGCTGTAGTCCTCAACTTTTTCACAATCCGGTTTGGGGCGCGCCACCATGAAATGGGTCATGGCGAAGAATTTGAAGGGCCATAGGCGGATCAGGAATTTGTTGAACAGCGGGGTGATCAGCGGGATGTTGAAGGGCATCAGCACTTCCACCCATTCGCGCACCGGCTCGAAACCGGCCAGGTTGAGCAGGTTGGAAACGTCTTCCACCGTCAGCCAGTTTTGCAGCAGGGTGGGCTTGGACACGCCTAATTTGGCGGCCAGGTTGATGGGGATTTCCCACAAACGGTTGTAGAAATTCAGTACCAGGTGGCCGTGCGGTTTGAGGTGCTGGTGCACGTTTTCCAGGGTGCTTTGCACGTCCCACAAATCGTTGACGGTGTCGGAGATGACCACTACGTCGAACTGGCGCTTGAGGCTGAGTTCCAGCGCGTCCATCTGGATGAAATCCAGGTTGGGATGCTGTTTCCCGGCCAGCCGTACCATTTTGGGAGAAATATCCATTCCCAGGCCGTATTTGGGCTCCAGATAGGCCAACAGGTCGCCGTTGCCGCAGCCGATTTCCAGAATATCCTGGTTGGCCGGAATGTTGAACTTGAACACCTGGGCCACGCGCCGGCGGTAATATCCGCCCCAGCCCTGCCAGTGTTCCAGTTTTTCCGCGACTTTGTCCCAGTGGGATTGTCTTTCGTTATTAAATGCCTGCCTGGTTTTATCCATATTCATACTTAACTACATTCTATAAATTGAGTTAAACATTATACATTGGATGCTGCCGCTTGACCCATTTCGGACGCAGGTTTATAATTCAACGGTTGAATATTGAATCATGGAAATTGAATTTAAAGCCACTGACGCAGATCTAACCATTCTGGAACATATTGAAGATGAACCGGATACCACCCAAGCCGGCCTGGCGGAAAAGCTGGGCGTGGCAGTTGGGACGGTCAACTGGCACCTGAAGCGCCTGGTTGAGAAGGGCTACGTCAAGGTAAAACGCGCAGAACGCAAGAAATTACGCTATATCATCACGCCGGAAGGCCTCGCGTTGCGCGCGCGCCTGACGGTGGATTACATTCAGTCGTCCCTGGAGCTATACCGCCTGGTGCGCACACGTTCGCTGAAAGCGATTGCAGATGTCAAAGCCATGGGCTACACCACGGTCAGCGTTGAGGGGGAGGGGGACGTGGCTGAGATTTTGAAACTGACCAGTATGGAACAGGGTCTCAATATCAGCCCGGACCGGGAGTATCCACTCCTGAAAGTGATCGGTTTAAAAATTTTCATTGAAGAAAAGGAATAGAAATCTTATGGGTCAAGAAAATTTCTGGCAATCTAAACGAGTATGTGTAACCGGCGGGGCCGGTTTTCTGGGTAAAGTAGTGGTGCGCAAACTGCAGGAGCGCGGCGCGAAAGATATTTTTGTGCCCAATTTTCCGGAATACAACCTGGTCGATTTGGCGGATATCAACCGCCTGCTGGACGATTCCAAACCGGACCTGATCATTCATCTGGCTGCGCAAGTGGGCGGCATTGGCGCCAACCGCGAACACCCGGCCGAATTTTTCTACAACAACCTGATGATGGGCGTGCAGCTGATGCACCGCGCCTGGGAGACCGGTGTGAGCAAGTTCGTAGCCATCGGCACCATCTGCGCTTACCCCAAGTTCACCCCGATTCCCTTTGAAGAAGAAAATTTATGGGACGGTTATCCCGAAGAGACCAACGCGCCTTACGGCCTGGCCAAGAAAATGCTGCTGGTGCAGGCGCAGTCCTACCGCCAGCAATACGATTACAATGCCATCTTCCTGCTGCCGGTCAACCTGTATGGGCCCGGCGACAACTTCAACCCAGCCTCCTCTCACGTCATCCCGGCTCTGATCCGCAAGTGCCTGGAAGCCAAGGAAGCCGGCCAGGATGAGATTGTGGTGTGGGGCGACGGTTCACCCACGCGCGAATTCCTGTACGTGGAAGACGCGGCCGAAGGCATCCTGTTGGCTTCGGAGCGCTACAACGGCAATCTGCCGGTCAACCTGGGTTCGGGCAATGAGATCAGCATCAAGGACCTGGTGGAACTGATTGCCAAGCTGACCGGGTTCAACGGCAAGCTGGTTTGGGATACCACCAAACCCAACGGCCAGCCGCGCCGCGCGTTGAGCACCAAACGGGCCGAAGAACTGTTCGGCTTCAAGGCGCAGATGACTTTTGAAGAAGGATTAAAGAGAACCATCGCATGGTATCAGGAAAACAAAGCGTAGAGGAACGTTCCGTGACGCGCACTGAAGCCCGGAAAATTATTATCCGGCCAACAAGCGGGTGGGCGGCTTTGAATTTACGCGACCTGTGGGTATACCGCGAACTGGTCTATTTTATGACCTGGCGCGACCTGAAGGTGCGTTATAAACAGACCGCGCTGGGCGCTGCCTGGGCCATTCTGCAGCCGTTCCTGACTATGGTGGTCTTCAGCATCTTCTTCGGCAATCTGGCGGGTGTGCCTTCGGACGGCGTGCCGTATCCGATCTTTTCATACACCGCGCTGATTCCCTGGACGCTGTTTTCCAAAGCGCTGCAGGACGCCAGCCGCTCGCTGGTCAATTCCAGCCACATGATCACCAAGGTGTATTTCCCGCGCATGATCCTGCCGCTGGCCTCCGTGCTGGCCGGCATTGTGGATTTTTTGATCGCCTTTGTGGTACTGCTGGCAATGATGGCTTTCTATCACGTCGTACCCACGGCCAATATCTGGACCATTCCTTTATTCCTGATACTGGCTTTGATAACCGCCACCGGCGTCAGCTTGTGGCTGTCGGCTTTGAACGTGCTGTACCGCGACATTAACTATGTGCTGCCCTTCCTGACCCAATTCTGGATGTACATTACCCCAATCGCGTACCCCTCCAGCATGGTGCCGGAAAAGTGGCGTTTGCTGTACGCCGTCAACCCCATGACCGGTGTGGTGGAAGGTTTCCGTTGGGCGCTGCTGGGCAGCGGTGAGGCTCCCGGTATGATGACGCTGGTTTCTACCCTGGTCGCGATCGTCTTGTTGGTCAGCGGTATGTTCTACTTCAAACGCATGGAACGACTGTTTGCGGATATGGTATAGGCAGGTGCAAAGATGAGTCAAACAGCCATTCATGTCGAAAACTTAGGCAAGCAATATCGTCTCGGCCAGCAGGTCGGCAATTACCGCACCCTGCGCGAGACTTTATCCGGACGTTTTGGCGCGAAAAAAGCGCCCGAAGAACAAAAAGCGCTATTGCCGGAATCCATCTGGGCTTTGGAGGACGTCAGCTTCGACGTCGAGCAGGGCTCGGTGTTGGGCGTGGTGGGGCGCAACGGCGCCGGCAAGAGTACCTTATTGAAGATTCTCTCGCGCGTGACTGAACCGACCAAAGGACTGGTGGAAGTCTATGGGCGCGTGGGTTCGCTGCTGGAAGTCGGCACCGGTTTTCACCCCGAACTGACCGGCCGGGAAAATATTTTCCTGAACGGCGCCATTTTGGGCATGAAGAAAACCGAGATTGAAGCCAAATTTGATGAGATTGTCTCATTCGCCGAAGTAGAAACCTTTATCGATACACCGGTGAAACGCTATTCCTCCGGCATGTACCTGCGCCTGGCTTTTGCCGTGGCGGCTCATCTAGAGCCGGAAATTCTGGTAGTGGATGAGGTGCTGGCGGTAGGCGACGCAGAATTCCAGCGCAAGTGCCTGGGCAAGATGAGCGACGTGGCCAAGGAAGGCCGCACGGTGCTGTTCGTCAGCCATAACATGTCCGCCATCCTGCGCCTGACGCAGGAAACCCTGGTGATTGACAAAGGCCATTTGCTGCTGCGCGCGCCCACTGTGGAAGCGGTGGATTTTTACCTGTCGCGCGGATTGACCCAGGAGGGCCAACGCTTATGGCAGCCGGATGAGATTCCTGCGCAAGCCGCTCCCTTCAAACCGGTGGCGGTGCGCTTATTGGATAAACAGGATCATGTGATGGAAGCTGCGCGCTGCAGCGAGCCATTTTATCTGGAAGTGGAATACCAACTGCACAAAGCTATTAAGGGCTTGCGCGTGGGCATTTATATTTTGACCTCGCAAGGTGAATTTGTGTTCACCTCCTTTGATACGGACGATCCTGAAAAATTTGAAGAATATTCCCAGCGGACGGCCGGCACGTATAAAAGCCGGGTGGAAATTCCCCCATATCTGTTGAATGGCGGGCGATACGTGGTGGGCGTGAATGCCAGCTCGTATCGCATCAAGACTTATTTCCACGATGAACAGGCGCTGGCTTTCAATATGGATGTTACCGGCGCGCCCGGAACGCAGTGGCCGGAAAACCGCCTGGGACCGGTGCGCCCGAAGTTAACCTGGCAAATCACCCAAACGAATGGAGGAGGGGAATAACAATATGGCAGACAAAAAAAGCAGTGCAAAAACCGTAATCAAATCTGTCCTGGGACAGGTGCCTTTGACCGCTGAATTGTATTGGATGATGCGCCATAATGACAAGAATATCAACTCGCGTTTTTCGCTCAAGAATCTGGACCAACATCTGCCCCAGTTGGTGGCGGATGCCGAGGCGCTGAGGAAAAAAACCGGCAGCGAAGGCAAGAAGATTTTTGTCTTTGCCACGCTGCATTATTGGATCGAACATGCCGCAGTAATGGGCATTACATTGGCCGGGCTGGGCCACAAAGTCACGCTCGGTTATCTGCCCTTCCACGATTGGCAGAACCCTATTAATAAATTCGACCTGCGCCGCCAAAACCTGTATGCGGAGGAGATCCTGTCCAAGGCCAAACCGGTCATGGATGTAATTTCCTTCCTCAGTTTGCACACCGGGTATAAGGTCGTGCCTGAAGATTTGCGTGAGCGTATTGAGCAGATTTCCCGCTACGACAGCATGTATACCCTGCAAGTGGAAGACGTGGATACCTCCAGCGAAATTTACAAATTGCGCTTGAAACGCAATATGAGCACCGCGCGGGACGCTTATGAATACCTGAAGGTGAATAAACCGGATGTGGTCATCGTACCCAACGGCACCATCCAGGAATTCGGGGTAGTCTACGAGGTAGCCCGCTATTTGGATATCCCCGCGGTAACTTATGAATTCGGCGAGCAGCGTGAACGCATCTGGTTGGCGCAGAATGACAAAGTCATGCGCCAGGAAACTTGTGATATGTGGGAAGCTTTCCGGGATAAAGAGCTGACCGAGCCGGAGAAAGCCAAGATCACCGAGCAATTCGAAGCGCGCCGCAATGCTTCCGTGTGGAAGAATTTCGCGCGCCTTTGGCAGGCCGTACCGGCCAAGGGTGTGGAAGCAGCGCGCCAGGAACTCGGTTTGGATGAACGGCCGATGGTATTACTGGCCACCAATGTGTTGGGCGACAGCCTGACATTGGGGCGCGAAGTATTTTCGCAATCCATGGAAGACTGGCTGGAAAAGACGCTGCAATATTTCGCCGGGCGCAATGACGCTCAACTGGTCATCCGCGTGCATCCGGGAGAGGTACTGATCCATGGTCAGTCTATGATGGACGTCATCAAACGCGTTCTGCCCACGCTGCCGGAGTATATCCGTGTGATTGCTCCAACCGAAAAGGTCAACACTTACGATCTGATCGCCGCGGCAGACGTGGGGCTGGTGTACACGACCACAGTCGGTTTGGAAATGGCCATGAGCGGTATCCCGGTCATTGTGGTGGGCGACACGCATTACCGCGGGCGCGGCTTCACGCAGGATCCTCAATCGTGGGTACAATATCACAAAACGCTGAAGGCTGTACTGGAGAATCCGCAAGATTTCCGGCTTTCAGAAGAACAGATCAATCTGGCTTGGGCTTATGCCTACCGCTTTTTCTACGAATATCCCAGACCTTATCCCTGGCACCTGGTTTATCTTTGGGAAGACTATGGCAAACACCCGCTGGGTGAGGTGGTCAAGTCGAAAGAATGGCCCCAATATAAACAGGTGTTCGATTATCTGGCCGGGGAACCGCTGGATTGGAATGCCATCCGGGCTCAGTCTGATTAATTAAGGAAAGTGCATGACGGATAATTCTATTAAAGAGGATGTACGCCATTTCTATGACCAGGTTGGCTGGCAGAAGATCAGCAGCGGTGTTTACCAGAATGCTGAATTTGAAGACCTGCGCCCGGTATCGCGCGCATACATCCATAAATGCCATCTGCGGGTTAACCGCCACATCAACCATCAAGGCAAATACATGCTGGACGCGGGTTCCGGCCCCATCCAGTATCCCGAATACCTGACTTATTCCGAGGGCTACCAGTACCGCGTGTGCCTGGATATCTCCATCGTGGCTTTGATGGATGCGCGCGAACGCGTGGGCGACCACGGCTTATGCGTGGTGGCTGACGTGGCCAACCTGCCCTTCGCCGAAGGCGTGATGGATGGACTGGTATCGCTGCATACCTTGCATCACCTGCCGGAAGCGGATTACCTGCCGGCCTATCATGACCTGCGGCGCGTACTGAAGAGCGGCGCGCGGGCGGTAGTGGTGAACGGCTGGGGCAGTTCGTCCATGATGAACACTTTCCGGCGCCCCATTTTGTTGATGGAACGCCTGACACGGCGAAACGAAGTGGTGCTGAGCGGCGAGAAATCCGGCCAGTCTACAGATAAGGTAGAGAAGAAAGCCGAAAAGGGCAAACCCGAACACACCTTCGCCTACAAACTGGACGCGGATGGGCTGCGAAAGATGCTGGGGAAGGATTTCCCCGTGGAAATCTTCGTCTGGCGCAGTGTCAGCGTGCGTTTTCTGCGCGCTATGATTCAGCCCTGGCTGTTGGGCCGTTTTTGGCTGGCGGTTTTGTACGGATTGGAAGAGCTATTCCCGCGTTATTACGGTGAAAAGGGGCAATATCCCCTGATCACATTTACGAAAAAATAACCGATAATAAAAGCAGTAAAAATATTATTTGAACAGGATCAGGAAGAAATGGATTGGAAGAATAAAGTAATTCTGGTGACCGGCGGAACCGGTTCTTTTGGAAAGAAATTTATCGAGGTGATGTTGAAGGAATACCAGCCGGCCAAGCTGATCGTGTTCAGCCGCGACGAGCAGAAACAGCACGAGATGCGCCAGGCGGGTTTCGACCATCCCAACCTGCGCTATTTTATCGGCGATATTCGCGACGCGGCCCGCCTGCGGCGCGCCTTTGAAGGCGTCGATTTCGTGGTGCACGCGGCCGCGCTGAAACAGGTGCCGGCCTGCGAATACAACCCCATGGAAGCGGTCAAGACCAACATCCTGGGCAGCAGCAACGTCATTGACGCGGCGTTGGACGCCGGTGTGGAGCGCGTCATCGCGCTGAGCACCGATAAAGCCGTCAACCCGATTAACCTGTACGGCGCCACCAAATTGGCCGCCGAGAAATTATTCGTGCAGAGCAATGCCTATGCCGGCGGGCGCGCTTCGCGTTTCGCTTGCGTGCGCTACGGCAATGTGGTCGGCAGCCGCGGCAGTGTGGTGCCGGTATTCCTGCGCCAGCGCGAAGAGGGCGCCATCACCATCACCGACGAGCGCATGACCCGTTTCTGGATCACCCTGGAGCAGGGTGTGCGTTTCGTGATCCGCTGCCTGGAAGAAATGCATGGCGGCGAAGTGTTCGTGCCCAAGATCCCCAGCATGAAAGTGATCGACCTGGCCAGAGTGGTTGCTCCGGAAGCCAAGATTAATGTGATCGGCATCCGCCCCGGCGAAAAACTGCACGAAGTGCTCATCTCCGAAGACGAAGCCCGCACTGTGGTCGAACTGGACGATATGTACGTGGTGCAGCCGGCCGAAGCGTTGTGGTTCGGGCGCGATTGGGAGAAACAGGGCAAGGCCATCAACGATGAATTCCGCTACGCCAGTAACAACAATACCGAATGGCTTTCAGCCGATGAGATCGGCGGTATTGTCGAACAAGTAGAAGAGAGTCTCAAAACAAAGTAGAGCGCATATGCGTATCTTAGTGACCGGAGCTTCCGGCCTTCTGGGTTTGAATTTATGCCTGACCTCCGCCGCGCAGCACGAGCTGACCGGGCTGGTCAACCAGCGCGCTTTGACAGACGCGCCTTTTGATACCTTGCAGACAGATTTACTGGAAGCGGGGGCAGCCGAGAAGCTGTTTGACCGAGTGCAGCCGGAAGTATTGATCCACTGCGCGGCCATGGCCGATGTGGACAGCTGCGAACGCAATCCGCAAACCGCCCAGGCTATCAACGCAGAAGTGCCTGCGCAGTTGGCGGCGTTGTGCGCCCAGCGCGAGGTGCGCATGGTGCACATTTCCACCGACGCGGTCTTTGACGGCCAGCGCGGCAGCTATACTGAGGAAGACAGCCCCAACCCGCTGTCCGTTTATGCCCGCACCAAGCTGGAAGGAGAGCAGGGCGTTCTTAATGCCAATCCGCGTGCGTTGGTGCTGCGGGTGAACTTCTACGGCTACAGCCTGAGCGGCAGACGCAGCCTGGCTGAGTTTTTTCTGAATAATTTGTCGGCCGGCCAGCCGGTCAACGGCTTCACCGACGTGCATTTCTGCCCGCTGTATGTGGCGGATTTGGTAGACGTGATTTTTTCGTGTTTAGACCATCAGTTGTCTGGTTTGTACCACGCGGTCAGCCCGGAATGCCTGAGCAAGTATGACTTCGGACGCCGCATCGCGGATAAATTCGGACTGGACGGCAACCTGATCCGGCCGGTGTCGGTCAACGACGGCAACCTGTTAGCCAAACGCTCGCCCAACCTGACCCTGCGGGTGGATAAATTGCAGGGCGCCGGTGTGGACCTGCCGGGGCAGTCGGAAGGCCTGGAACGTTTCCATAGGCATTTCCGCCACGGATACCCGGAACTGGTCAAGTCTTACGCAAGCTAGATCAATTCACTTTCTTCAGGAGGAAAAAATGGAATTCAAAATCGGTAATCACTGGATTGGCGAGAAACATCCCACCTATTTCATCGCGGACATTGCCGCCAACCATGATGGCGACCTGGAGCGCGCCAAATTGCTTATCAAACTGGCCAAAGATGCCGGCGCGGACGCGGCCAAGTTCCAAAACTTTTCGGCGCCCAAGATCGTGTCGGATTACGGTTTCAAATCACTGGGCGGCCAGCAATCGCACCAGTCCAAATGGAAGAAATCCGTCTTCGAGGTTTACCAGGACGCTTCGGTATCCTTCGATTGGACGCCCATCCTGAAAGAAGAATGCGACAAGGTCGGCATCGATTATTTCTCTTCCCCTTACGATTTCGAAGCCATCGACCAGCTCGATGAATACATGCTGGCTTACAAAATTGGTTCGGGCGAGATTGACTGGATTGAGGCGCTGGAGCGCATGGCTGCCAAAGGCAAGCCGATTATCATCGCGACCGGCGCGGCCACCATCGGCGAGGTACAGAAAGCCGTGCACGCCATCCTGTCCATCAACAAAGAACTGGTGCTGATGCAGTGCAATACCAACTACACCGCCGACCCGGAAAACTACAATCACATTCATCTGAACGTGCTCAAGACCTACGCGGCCATGTTCCCGGAGGTGGTGTTGGGCCTTTCGGATCACACGCACGGGCACGCTACCGTGCTGGGTGCGGTGGCTTTGGGCGCGCGCGTGATCGAGAAACACTTCACCGATGACAACTCGCGCGAAGGCCCCGACCACAAATTTGCCATGAACCCGCAGACCTGGGCCGAAATGGTGGAAAACACCCGCCAGTTGGAAATGGCCCTGGGCTCACCGGATAAACGCGTAGCGGATAACGAAGTGGACACCGTGGTGATCCAGCGCCGCTGTCTGCGGGCCGCACGCGACCTAAAAGCCGGCGAAGTACTGACGCGCGACATGATCGATGTGCTGCGCCCGGCCACGCCCGGCGCCATCCTGCCGGACCACATCCAGGCTGTCATCGGCATGAAACTGCTGGTGGATGCCCCTTATGGCAAGGAATTGCGCTGGGGCATGCTTTCAAATTGATTTGGGAGAATTCGAACTGCGAATCTTATATTGTTCTCAAAATTACTGCCCGCATGACCACCGCTTCCTGACCGCTTTGAACGGCACGGAGCATGAAATCTTCTGGCTGCGCCTGGAACAAGACCGGCGCACCCAGGAAGCGCGCCCGCTGCCGGAAGGCATCAAGGAAGTGAGCTGGCGCGAACCCGCCACCCGCACTGGCTGGCTGGATTACATCGGCTTGAAAAAGAAATTCGCGGCGGTTCTCGAAGAAGTACAACCGGACGTGGTGCACGCCGGGCCGATCCAGCGCGTGGCGCTGCTGCCGGCGCTGGCGGGCTTTCACCCGCTGTTGAGCATGTCCTGGGGCTTTGATATGCTGGAGGACGCCGATCGCGGCCCATTGTGGCGCGCGGCCACCCAATACGTGCTGGACTGCAGCGACTGGTTCGCGGCCGATTGCCATACAGTCAGGCGCAAAGCGCAAACCTTCGGTTTTCCACCCGAACGCATGACCATCTTCCCCTGGGGTGTAGATCATGAAATCTTCCAGCCCAAAGACCGCGGCTTTATGCGCCGCCAGGTGGGTTACGAGGAAGATCTGCTGATTGTGCACACCCGCTCGTGGGAACCGCGCTACGGGGTGGACGTCATGCTGGAAGGCTTTTGGCAGGCTATCCAACAGCAGCCCAATTTGCGCATGTTCATGCTGGGCGGCGGATCGCAGGAAAAGCAGGTCAAGGGGTTCGTCAAAGACAAAGGCCTGGAAGAACGCGTCCTGTTTTGCGGGTACAAGGAGAACGAAAGCCTGGCGCAATATTACCGCGCCGCGGACGTTTATTTGAGCGCCTCGCATGTGGACGGATCCTCTGTGGCATTAATGGAAGCCATGTCGTGCGGCTGCCCGGCGCTGGTATCGGATATCCCTTCCAACCTGGAATGGGTGCACGACGGGCGCGAAGGCTGGGTCTTCAAGGACGGCAGCTCCAAGAGCCTGGCTGACCGCATTGTTGAGATCGCCCGCAACCGCCGGGAAGTGCCCGAGCGCGGTGCGGCGGCACAACTTAAGGCCGAACAGGATGCCGATTGGGGGCGGAATTTTGGTAAATTGTTGCAAACTTATCAAAAATTGGCTCCGCAGTGATAGACTTATTGGAAAAATTTTTGAAACGGTATGCGAACCCGATGGAACGAGTAGTCTGTATCATTCAAGCCCGTATGGGCTCCAGTCGATTGCCCGGTAAGGTGTTGAAAGACATCTGCGGTAAACCCATGCTGGCCTGGGTGGTGGAACGCGTGCGCCTGGCGCGCACGGTGGATCAGGTGGTGGTGGCTACCACGGCTGATATTGGCGACGACCTGATCGCGGCGTACTGCCGGGCCAACCGGATTGATTGTTTCCGCGGAGATGTTTTTGATGTGCTGGACCGCTATTACCAGACCGCGCGAGCGTATCGCGCCACAGTGGTGGTGCGCGTCACGGCCGATTGCCCGTTGATCGACCCGCAGTTGATTGACCAGGCAGTGCAGGAATTGCTCACGCGCGGGCTGGATTTTACCGCCAACCGCCTGCCGCCGCCCTTCAAACGTACCTACCCGATTGGTCTGGACGTGGAAGTGGCCACCATGACCGCCCTGAGCGAAGCCTGGAAAAATGCCGACCAGCAGCACGAACGTGAACACGTTATGCCTTACCTGTATTCGGGTCCGGCCATCTACAACACCAGCGTGTTGAACGCTGAGGCCGATTACGGATCGCAGCGCTGGACGGTGGATACCCCCGAGGATTTGGAATTCATGCGCAAGCTGGCTGCCTTGATGGGCTGCCGCATGGACTTCAGCTGGCACGATGTGCTGGCTTTGGTTGAGGCGCATCCGGAATTGTGCGAGATCAACGCGGATGTGCGCCACAAGTACATGAACGAGATCGACGAACGTTCCCTCAAAAAAGACAAGGAATAAAGCTGTAAAGGAAATGAATATTGGCTGAAAAACTGCTGACCCTCTTCACGACCCCCAAACCCTTCAAAGACCCGCACATCATCACCATCCAGCGCAACGCGCTGCGTTCCTGGCAGGCGCTGGGCGACGAGGTGGAGGTGCTGGTAATCGGCAACGACGAGGGTGTGGCGGAGAACACGCGTGAATTGGGCGTGCGGCATATCCCCGAGGTACGCTGCAACACGCACGGCACCCCGCTGATCAGCTCCATGCTGGAGCAGGCGCGCGCCAACAGCGACAGCCCTTATTTAGCCATCATCAACACCGATATCATCTTGTTCCCGGACATCCTCAAAGCCGTGCGCGCCACCGCCAACGCCTTCGAGCGCTTTGTCATGATCGGGCAGCGCTGGGATATGGACGTGACCAGCGAGCTGGCAGCCGGAGCGCAGGCTTTCGCGCAATTCAAAAAAGATGTGAAAACCAAAGGCAACCTGCATCCGCCCATGGGTAGCGATTATTTCCTGTTCCCGCGCGAATGCTACGCCAGCATCCCCGATTTTGCCATCGGGCGCGCCGGTTGGGATAACTGGTTCATTTTCAAAAGCCGCTGGGAGGGATGGAAGCTGGTGGACGCTACCAAGGACGTTACCATCGTGCACCAGTCGCACGATTACCGCCACCTGCCGGGCGGCCAGGCGCATTACCGCCTGCCGGAAACCGAGGAGAATGTGGAACAGGCTGGGGGTTACCACACCATCTTTACCATGGCCGACGCACAGTACAACCTAGTGAAGGGAAGGGTGGAACGCCGCCCGCTGACCTGGGAGCGCTTCGCTCGCGAGGTCGAGATCTTCCCCTTGACCGGGCTGCACTCACACTTTCTGGGAAAGCTTTCTTACTTCATGCACAACCCGCGCAAGGCTTACCTGGCCTTCCGGCGCTGGCTGCAGGGCTAGCAGACCTAAAGCGCGCAGTCGCCGCCGAAGTTGAAGGACTCAATGTCGGCCATATTGTTCAGATCGTCGGCCTGTACCGGACAGAAATCCACGCGTGCCACGCGCAGGTCGCTGTAGACGTACAGCGGCACCAGCGCCAGCTCCTCGTTCAGCAAAACTTCCATTTGAGCAACCAAGTCCAATTTATCTTTCGATAGTGGCGTGCTTTCCCATTGAGCGCACAGCACGTCCAGCTCGGCGTTATCGTAGCCGCTGAAGTTCAGGCTGTCACCCTCGCCAACCGTTCCGCTGAACAGCGGGCAGGGATTCTCAAGCGGCAGCGACCAGTTCAGCTGCGCCAGGTCGAAATTGCCCGCGAAGATCGATTCCATGTTTTGATTGTCCCAATAGACCTGCGGGTCGACTGCGATGAGGTTGACCTGGAAACCGCATTCCGTCAGGGATGCTTTGACCGATAGCGCCACCGCCAGATTGAGGTTGTCGTTCAGGGTCAGGTAATTGACCGAAAGCGGGCGGCCGTCGCCGGCGTTCGTGCGTGGCTCACCGGCCAGCCATCCGGCACTTTCCAGCAAGGCCTTTCCTTTGGCCGGGTCGGGCGCCAATTGGGCGTTGGCCTCTCCCGTTGGCACGATGGAGTTTAACGAAATGGCGCCGGGCACCTGGGCTAGGTTATGGAAGATGGTATCCACCAGCTCGCCGCGCTCCAAACAGGCCGCGGCGGCCTGGCGCATGGCGATGTCGCTGAACAATGCGGGTTCTTCTTCATGCATGCGCTGGTTGAACAGCAGCCAGGCGGCTTCGTTTTGCGCGCCGCGCGTAACCTGCACGCCTGCGTCCGAGAAGTAGTTCAATAAAATATTGAGCACTTCTAACTGGTCGCGCATGTCCACCGTGGTGGAGATCAGGTCGCAGCCGTTCTGTTGGACCGTTTCCTCATACTCGCCCAGGTCGTACTTAAACTGCGCGAAGGGTGCGCGGTTGAATTTCAGGTTGGCCAGGTTGGTGTCGCCATGGGAATCGGTGATCTTGAAGACCAGTGTATCGAAATGGGGCAGGCCCTCATCGGCGCGGAAATAATAAGGGTTCTTTGTCAGGCGGATATATTCGCCGCTCTGCCACTCATCCATTACGTAAGCGCCCCAGCCCAGCGGGCTGCGGTTGGAAGCGTCCGCTTGCAGCAGATCCGCTGCGCTGAGTTCTGCCCAGGCGTGGCGGGGCAGCGGCGGCCAGAAATAATCCTGCGGGCGGTCGCTGACCAGCCCGGGCAGGCCGACCCACGCCACTGTCTTTTCGTCCAGCGCCTGGTAGTTGGCGGTCTGTTCGACTAGCGTTTTTTCGCTTTGAGTGGCGGGCGTGACCGGGTTCGCCGCCAGGCTGTAACTGTAAACGGAATCTGCCGCGGTTAAAGGCTCGCCGTCCGACCATTTCAGATCGGGCAGCAGGGTAAAAAGCAGGCTGGGTTGGTCGAGCTGCAGCGGGCTGCTGCCATCCCACGTGAGGACGCAGTCGGCGCTGCCGCAACCGCTGGGGAAGACCTGCGTGCCGGCTTGCAGGTTAACGACCTGGCCCTGGCTGTTCACCACCGTTTGGCCGGCCTGCACTGTTACCGGGGTGAGGCTGAAGGCGGGCACTTCCGTCAGGATGACCGGCGTGACTTCTCCGCCGCTTTCATCGAACGGCCCGTCGTAGATGGCTTGCAGCACTTCGCGGGCGGCCTGCGACTGGGCCGCGTAGAGATAGAGCGACTCGGGCTCGTAGCCCAGGCAGATGGTCAGGCTGCGGGATTCTTCAGGCTGTTCATCCGGCGCTGTTATTCCCGCCGCCGCAGTAGGTTGGGCGGGGGTTTGCGGGCTGCCTTGAAATGCGCCTGCGCATAGGCTTAAAGTAAACAACGCGGTGAGGAAGGTTGGTTTCATAGCGGTCTTTTCTTTTGTTAATTGAAAAAGTGTAATTATGGTAGCATTATATCAATCCAAACTGTTGGACGGAAACACAATTCAATACCTGAATTTTGCAAAATGGAGATAAAGTTTGCCTAGAATTGGAATGAATCCCAGCCGCGGGAAAAAGTCGGATTACGTCCCCGCGCGCGTTACGGTGGCCGTATTAACTTACGTGCCCAATTCCCTGGGTTATTTTGAAAATCGGCTGGAAGTCACCAAAACCTGCCTGCAGAGCATCCTCAAACACACCTCGGTTCCTTACGACCTGATGGTGTTCGACAACGGCAGCCGCCCGGAGCTGGTGGATTACCTGCGCCAGTTGAAGGACGCCGGCGATATCGACTTTTTGATGCTTTCCAGCCAGAACATCGGCAAGATCGGCGCGCTGCAGCTCATGTTCAAGGCCGCGCCCGGCGAGGTAATCGCTTACTGCGACGATGACGTATTCTACCTGCCCGGTTGGCTGGAACGCAGCCTGGAAGTGCTTGATACCTTCCCCAACGTGGGCATCGTCAGCGGCATGTATATCAAGCCGCACATGAAAGAAGGTATCGAATCCACGCTGAAGTTTGCCGCATCCAAGGGTGTGGAAATGCAGCGCGGCAACCTGGTGGACCCGGCCCTGGAACAGCATTACATGGACCAGATGGGCCGCACCGAGGAGAAATACCGCGGCGAGGTGGCCGGACTGGAAGACGTGTTGATTACCTATAAGGGCATCAGCGTTTGGGCATCCGCCGGGCATTACCAATTGGTGACCAAAAAAGAAGCGATTTTACAGGCACTGCCCAAGAACTGGTCCAGCAACCTGATGGGCCAAATGCGCGACCTGGACGTGACCATCGACAAACTGGGCATGCTGCGCCTGTGCACCACACCGCCCACGCTGCGCCTGCTGGGCAACCAGATCGACGAAAGCGCCGCGGCGGTCATCCGCCAGTACGGCGTGGAAGTGCAGGCCGCGGCCGCGGAAAAGAAAGACGCGCCCGGGTGGAAGACCCGCATCGCGCGCCTGCCGCTCATTCAAAAAATCGCTTACCGGTTATACGAGCGCATGTTCAAGATTATCAATGCCTGATATTGAGAAGACACACGCGGAGTAAAGGGGTAGCATGAAATTTCTGATCGCCGGGTTGGGTTCCATTGGCCGCCGTCATTTGCGCAATTTGGCGGCTTTAGGCCAAAGCGACATCCTGCTTTACCGCACCCATCATGCTACGCTGGATGATGCCGAATTGGCTGCCTACCCTGTTGAGACCGATCTAGGTGCTGCCCTGGCGCAGGGGCCGGCCGCAGTTATCATCGCCAACCCGACCGCCCTGCACATGAGTGTGGCCGTGCCGGCCGCCAAACAGGGTTGTGCGCTCTTCATTGAAAAACCGCTGGCTTATCGGCCGGAAGATCTGGCCGAATTGGAAGGCGCATTGCAGGCCGGCAAAAGCCGCGTGCTTTCTGCCTACCAATTCCGTTTCAATCCCGGCCTGGCCAAGGTCAAACAACTGCTGGAAGAGGGCGCCATCGGCCGCCCGCTGACCTTCCAATGTTATTGGGGCGAATACCTGCCTGATTGGCATCCCTGGGAGGATTACCGCCAGAGCTACGCAGCCCGCAAGGAGCTGGGTGGGGGTGTGGTGCTGACCCTGTGCCATCCCATGGACTACCTGCGCTGGCTTTTCGGCGAGGTGCGCGAGGTTTTTGCCCTCACCGGCCGCCTGAGCGACCTGGAAGTGGATGTGGAGGATACGGCCGAGGCTGTATTGACCTTTGAGAACGATCTGACCGGCAGTCTGCACCTGGATTATTTCCGGCGCGACAAGCGCCACGATCTGGAGGTCGTTGGTACGTCTGGCACGTTATACTGGGATTACGCCGACAGCGCGGTGCGCCTGCGCACGCCGCAGGGCGAGCAGCGCTTCCCCGCACCGGAAGGCTTTGAACGCAACCAGATGTTTATGGACGAGATGGCGCATTTTATCGAGCTGGCGGGCGGTAAAGAACCCTCGCGCTGCACCTTCGAAGATGGTAAAAAGGCGCTGGAATTGGCCTGGGGCATTCTGCAGTCCGGCCAGTATCACCAGCGCGTGATCTATGATTAAGAACAGGATAATCTCATGAAGAAACCTGAAGTATTGGCAGTCGTTCCGGCGCGCGGTAACTCGAAGAGTATTCCGCGCAAGAACATCCGCCCGCTGGGCGGCGTGCCCCTGATCGCCTACAGCATCGCGGCCGGCTTGCAGTCGCAGGCCGTCACGCGCACCATCGTCTCCACTGACGATGAAGAGATTGCGGCGGTCGCGCGCCAGTATGGCGCCAAGACGCCTTTCATGCGTCCGGAGGAATTCTCGCGCGACGAGACTCTGGATTTCCCGGTGTTCAAGCATGCCCTGGAATGGCTGGCCGAGCACGAAGATTATCATCCCGATGTGCTTATCCAACTGCGCCCCACTTCGCCCTTCCGCCCGCCCGATTTGTTGGATCAGGCCGTGCAGCTGCTGCTCGACCATCCGCAGGCGGATTCGGTGCGCGGGGTGGTGCCCTCCGGCCAGAATCCCTATAAGATGTGGTCGGTCAACCCCGACGGCAGCATGAGCCCCATCCTGACGGTGGCGGGTGTCAAAGAAGCTTTCAACGCGCCCCGCCAGCAATTACCCGATACATACTGGCAGACCGGGCACGTGGACGCCATTCGCCCGCGCGCCATTTTGGAGAAGAATTCCATGAGCGGCGACGTGATCCTGCCGCTGTTCATTGACCCGGCTTACACCGTGGACATCGATACGCTGCTGGACTGGCAGCGCGCCGAGACCAGCATTATGGAAGACCGCCTGAAGATCGTGGCTCCCGAGCAGGGACACCGGCCTTTTCCGGCCACCCCGCGCCTGCTGATCCTCGACTTTGACGGCGTCATGACCGATGACCGCGTGTGGGTTGACCAGGACGGGCACGAGATGGTGGCTGCCAGCCGCGCGGACGGCATGGGCCTGGAGCGCCTGCGCCAGTTGACTGGCATGCAGGTGCTGGTGATGTCCAAAGAGACCAACCCGGTGGTGGCGGCGCGCTGCGCCAAACTTAAACTGGATGTGCTGCAGAGCGTGGGCGACAAAGCCTCCGTCCTGAAGAATCTATTTCTGGAACGCGGCCTGAAACCGGAAGATGTGCTCTACGTTGGCAATGACCTGAACGACCTGCCCTGCTTCCCGCTGGTGGGCTTTGCCGCGGCGCCCGCGGACGCTTTTCCGGCAGTGCGCCAAAGCGCCGACCTGGTATTGCAGAGCCCCGGCGGCTTCGGCGCGGTGCGTGAGTTGTGCGAACTGCTGATCGAACGCCTGAGCAGCTGAACAGGCGATTTGAGAGGTTTTTTACAAAGCGTTATAATGGCTGTCCTTCAATATAATGGAAAGACGCAAACAAATCAATGGAGATAAACAATGTTTGATATTGATTTTTACATGAAAGTTTTCGACCTGAAATATAAAATGATGCAGGGCCAGAAGTTCGAGCGCGAGTACTTGCTGCAAAAACTGGAGGAATACCGCTCCCCGAACCCGGTGGTCTATAACATCGAAACCACCAACGCTTGCAATATGCGCTGCGAGATGTGCCCGCGCACGACTATGATGACACGCCCGATCGAGACCATGCAGAAGGAGACCTTCGAAAAGGTCATCAACCAACTGCGCCCCTGGTCACAGGAAGAATGGGCAAAGTGGGAAGCCTTCGCGGCCGAAAATTACAAGATCGACAAGAATGATATGAGCGAGAATCATTTCTTCCTGTACGTCATCCCCAAGGTGATCGTGCTGCACGGTTACGGCGATCCGCTGCTGGACAAGAACATTCCCGATTACGTGAAAATGATGACCGAGCGCGGCTTATTAAGCTATTTCAGCTGCAACCCGGCCAACATCAACCTGGAACGTACCATCGAAACCTTTGAGAACGGCCTGGATTACATCAAGTATTCGGTCGAGAGTGTGGACGACCTGCGCCACAAGGAAGTGCGCGGCCAGCAGTCCAATTTCTCGGAGAGCTACCAGAAGATCCTTAAGCTGTTGGACGTCAAAGCCCAGCGCAACCTGAATACCACCATCGTGATCACCATGATCAACCTGAACAAACCCTGGCAGCAGGAAGAGTTCGAAAAGGTCAAAGAAGCCTTTAAGGGTATGGACGTGTATGTTTACCTGAAGAGCCAGGACCAGATGTGGTACGAAGATAACAACCAGGGCACGCAGTCCATCCATTGGCTGGAATTCTGCCAGTTCCCCTGGTCGTCCATGACCGTCAAATCCAACGGTGAGTCCGTGGAATGTGTGGAAGATTTCAACAATGAGATCGTCTTGGGCGACGCCAAGACCGAATCGCTTTACGATATTTGGAATGGTGAAAAATACAAACGCTTCCGCCGGGACCATTTTGAATTGACGCCCGGCCTGAAATGCACCGAACAGTGCGATATGCAGCTGGTCGGCAGTTTTCTGGCTTCCTGAAACTCTGTAAATCAACTAAACCGATCTAAAGGAGCGTAAAATGGCGCGAGAAATGAAAATTGGCAATCGCATGATTGGGGACGGGCATCCGGCTTACATCATCGCGGAAATTGGCATCAACCACAATGGCGATCTGGACACCGCCAAGGAAATGATCATGTCGGCCAAAGATTGCGGCGTGGACGCGATCAAGCTGCAGAAACGTACCCCTGAATTGTGCGTTCCCAAAGAACAGCGCGACCTGATGCGCGAAACCCCCTGGGGCTATATCACTTATATGGCCTACCGCGAACGGGTCGAGTTCGGTGAAGCCGAATACCGCGAGATCGACAAATTGTGCAAAGAACTGGGCATCGACTGGTTCGTGTCCGTGTGGGATGAGCCTTCGGTGGATTTCATCGAAGCCTTCAACCCGGTTTGCTATAAGCTGCCTTCCGCCTCCCTGACCGATCACAACCTGCTGCGCAAAGTACGCGCAACCGGGCGCCCGATGATCGTCTCCACGGGCATGTCCACCGGCGACCAGATCAAGGACGCCGTGGCGGCTATCGGCACGGATAACCTGGCCATCACACACGCTACCAGCACCTATCCCTGCGACCCGCAGGAACTGAACCTCAAGATGATCCAGACCCTGAAGGACGACTATCCTTGCCCGATCGGCTACTCCGGCCACGAAGTCGGATTGATCACCTCCGTGGTGGCGGTTTCCATGGGCGCCTGCATCGTGGAGCGCCACTTCACGCTCGACCGTTCCATGTGGGGCAGCGACCAGGCCGCTTCAGTCGAGCCGGGCGGTTTCCGCCGGCTGGTCAAGTACATCCGCGTGACCGAAATGGCCCTGGGCGATGGGGTCAAGCGCGTGTACGACAGCGAAAAATCCTCCATGAAGAAATTACGGCGTTACCTGTAAGCTTCTGCTATGAATTTGATCCAACGGGCGCAAACGCGCGTTAAACGGGAGCTGGCCCTGCGGCGCAATTACCGCAGGGTACGTGAACTCACGGCCGAGATCGATTCGGCCGCGTCTGCATCCGCATCCGCCGGCGGACAGCCGGTGATCTTCTTCAACGCCTCCACGCGCCTGTCCGGCTTGAGCCAAAACGCCGGTTTCTCGCTGGTCAGCAGCCTGGCGCTGCGCCGTGCCGGCATTCCCGTTATCCATTTCGTCAGCCAATGCGGCCTGTCGCACTGCGTGCTGGGCACGGATAAGGACCATCCGCACACCCCGCCGCCCTGCGCCGAATGCACGCGCACTTCAAACCTGATCTTCGAAGGGGCGCAAGTGCAGCCCTTTACCTTCCAGCGCGACCAGGCACTCGCCGCGCATCTGGATAACTTATTGTTGGAAGAATTGCTGCAGGTGACCTGGCAGGATATCCCGCTGGGCAAGCTGGTGCTGCCCTCCCTGCGCTGGGTGCTGCGCATTCATCATCTCAAGGACGATGAACCCACCCGCTACCTGGCGCGCGAGTTCATGCTCTCGGCCTATTACGTGGCGCGTGAGTTCGAGGCGCTGATCGAGAAGAACAACCCCCTGGCCGTAGTGGTCTTCAACGGTATGTTCTATCCTGAAGGCACCGCGCGCTGGGTGGCCCAGCGCCGCGGACTGCCCGTTTATTCGCACGAGGTTGGTATGCTGCCGCTCTCGGCCTTCTTCACTGCCGAGGAAGCCACGGCTTACCCGGTCAGAGTGGATGAAGCTTTCCAGTTGAACGACGAACAGAACGCGCGCCTGGACGCCTACCTCAACCAGCGCACGCAGGGCAAGTTCGTCACTGCCGGCGTGCAATTCTGGCCGGAGATGCGCGAACTGGACGATGATTTTTGGGGACGCGCGGGGCAATTCAAGGCGGTCGTGCCGGTCTTTACCAACGTGGTATTTGACACCTCTCAAGGACACGCCAACGTGGTCTTTGAGCACATGTTCGCCTGGCTGGACCTGGTGCTGGAGGAGATCAAAGCCCATCCGGAGGTTTTCTTCGTGCTGCGCGCCCACCCGGACGAGGAACGCCCCGGCAAGGAAAGCCGCGAGACGGTTTCCGATTGGGTCAAGTCACGCAATGTGGAAGCCTTGCCCAACGTGCTCTTCATCGGCCCGCGCCAGTTCATCAGTTCTTACGAACTGATCGCGCATGCCAAATTCGTGATGGTCTACAACTCCACCGTCGGCTTGGAGTCTTCCGTGTTAGGCAAACCTGTATTATGCGCCGGCAAAGCGCGCTATACCCAGATCCCCACAGTGTTCTTCCCGCAAAGCGAACAGGAATACCACAAGCAATTGCGCGCGTTCCTGGCGGCCGAGACGGTTGAACAGCCTGATGAATTTCAGCGCAACGGACGGCGCGTGCTCTACAGCCAGTTGTTCCGCGCTTCGCTGCCCTTCGGCGACTTCCTGGAAGAGGACGGCGTGTGGAAGGGTTACGTGCGCCTGAAGGACTTCAAGGCCGAGGCACTCGACCCACAAAACTCCGCCACCCTGCAGGTGGTATTGGACGGCATCTTGAAAGGGAAGCCTTTTATCCTGGACTTATGAAACCGGTATGTTCCATCATCATCCGCGCGTTTAACGAAGAGCAGCACATCGGCCGCTTGCTGGACGGCATCCGCCAGCAGACGGTCAAGGACGTGCAGATCATTTTGGTGGATTCGGGTTCCACCGACCGTACAGTCGCGATCGCTGAAGCCGGCGGCGCGGATGTAGTGCACATCTCCCCGCAGGAGTTCACCTTCGGGCGTTCGCTCAACGTCGGCGTGCGCGCGGCCAAGGCCGACCTGCTGTTGATCGCCAGCGCGCACGTCTATCCGGTCTACCCGGACTGGATCGAGCGCATGCTGGAGCCCTTCGCCGACCAGCGTATCGCGCTGGTGTACGGCAAACAGCGCGGCGTTTCGACCTCACAGTTCTCCGAGCAGCAGATCTTCACGCACTGGTACCCGGATGAATCGCAGAAGATCCAGGACCATCCCTTCTGCAACAATGCCAACGCCGCCATCCGCAAGGCTTTGTGGAACGAACACGCTTACGACGAAAGCCTGCCCGGCCTGGAAGACCTGGAATGGGCCCAATGGGCTTTCGACCAGGGCTACCGCATCGCTTACAGCGCCGAGGCTGAGATTATCCACGTGCACAGCGAATCCTGGCAAGGCATCCACAAGCGCTACACGCGCGAGGGCATGGCCTTCAAGCAGATCTACCCGCACGCCACCTTCAGCCTGGGCGACCTGCTGCGCTTGTTCCTCAAAAATGCCTTCAACGACTTGGGGCAAGCGGCCCGCCAGCACGTCTTTTTCCGCCAATTCGGCAGCATTCTGCGCTTCCGCTGGATGCAATTCCACGGCACTTACGTGGGCTACCAGCGCTCCGGCCCGCTCACCTGGCAGCTCAAGCAGTCCTTCTATTACCCGCGCGAAAATGGGGATAAGACTAAAAACGCCAAACGGGATGTCAAACCCATCACTTACGATTAAAATAAAGCTGTAAGCTTTTCAATTAAATATTCTGCTGGAGGCTAGTTTGAACGATTTGAAAATTGCCGCGCTGGTGCCCATGCGCCACCATTCACAGCGCGTGCGCAACAAGAACTTCCGCGACCTGGCCGGGAAACCCCTGTTCCACTACATCATCGAAACTCTTGCGGCTTGTCCGGAGATCGACCGGATCGTGGTAAACACCGACAGCCAGCCCATCCAGGAGGACCTGGCGGCGCATTACCCGCAGGTGACCGTGCTGGTACGCCCGCCGGAACTGTGCGCGGACGATATCCCCATGAACGACATCCTGCTATATGATACCGAGCACGTGCCGGCCGACCTGTACCTGCAAACCCACAGTACCAACCCCTTGTTGAAATCAAGCACAGTTTCCAAGGCCATCCACGAATTTTTGGATAAAAAAGACGCATACGACTCGCTTTTCTCCGTGACGCGCCTGCAAACACGCCTGTGGGATCGCTTTACCCAGCCCATCAACCACGATCCGGAAGTGCTGCTGCAAACCCAGGACCTGCCCCCGGTTTACGAGGAGAATTCCTGCATCTACATCTTCACCGCCGACAACCTGCGCGCGCGCCATAACCGCATCGGGCGCAAGCCGCTCATGTTCGAGACGCCTGTGGAGGAAGCCCTGGACATCGACGAGGAGAGCGATTTCCTTATCGCGGACCTCTTGATGAAGAACCGCTTGCGATCTTGACGAAGCCTTGAAGCGGCCTCGACTGGTATAATCCCAGCATCACTATGGTTTATCAGGTGAATATGCCAACTTATAAAATTTTGCTTTCCGCACCTTACATGCTGCCCTTCGTGGAGCATTTTCGGCCCGTTTTTGCGCATTACGACTGCGAGCTGATCATCCCGGAGGTTAACGAACGCCTGGAGGCGCCCGAAATTCTGCGATACGCCGGCCAATTTGACGGTACGGTGTGCGGCGACGACCGCTACACGCCCGAGGTCATTCAGCAATGCGCTCCGCGCTTAAAGGTCATCTCCAAGTGGGGCACCGGCATCGATTCCATCAACCAGCAAGCGGCCGCCGAATCAGGCGTTAAAGTCTGCCGCACCACCAACGCTTTTACCGTGCCGGTCTCCGACAGCGTCATGGCCTACATGCTGGCATTCGCGCGCCGCCAGCCCTGGATGGACCGTGAGGTCAAATCCGGCCGCTGGGAGAAATTGCCCGGGCGCGCGCTGAGCGAATGCGTGCTGGGCGTGATCGGCGTGGGCAACATCGGCCGTGAAGTGCTGCGCAAGGGACGCGCTTTCGGCATGACCTTGCTGGGCAACGACATCGTCAGTATCCCGCGCGAAGTGACCACCACCCATCAGGTGGAAATGGTCAGTTTGGAGGAATTAATGAAGCGCGCCGACTTCATCAGCGTGAACTGCGACCTCAACCCGACCAGCTTCCACATCATCAACAGCGACACCCTGGCGCTGGTTAAACCCGGCGCGATTTTGATCAATACCGCGCGCGGCCCGCTGGTGGAAGAACCCGCGCTGGTGCAGGCGCTGCAGAGCGGCCGCTTGGGCGGAGCCGCGCTGGACGTGTTCGAACACGAACCCCTGCCGGAAGATTCCCCGCTGCGCGGCATGGACAACGTCATGCTGGCGCCGCACAATTCCAATTCGTCCCCCACAGCCTGGGAGCACGTGCATTGGAACACTATTTTGAACTTATTGGATGGGCTGGAAATTCCCCATCCCGATTTTGAAGAAATCAGACAAAAATACAGCAGGTGAGATAATGGCAGATCGAAAAAAGGTTATGTTGATCACCGGCGCGGCCGGCGGCATTGGGCGCGCGGTCGTGCAGATTTTCCACGAACACGGTTGGCGTGTGGTGGGTGTGGACCGCGCCGAGTTTGGCGAAGGTTTTCCTGAAGACGGGCTCTTTTTCCAGGCGGATATCTCCAAACCGCAGGATATCGAAGAAATCTACCGGCACACAGCCGAGTTCAGCCCGGTGCTGGACGCGGTGGTCAATAATGCCGGGGTGCAGATCGGCAAACCCGTGCTGGAAACCACCGTGGAGGATTGGGACACCACCATCGCTTCCAACCTGCGTTCGGCCTTTCTGGGCTGCAAGTTGGCCTATCCGCTGCTGAAGGCTGCGGGCGGCGGCGCCATCGTCAACATGAGCTCGGTGCACGCCATCGCCACCTCGCCCAACATTTCCGCTTATGCGGCCAGCAAGGGCGGGCTGCTGGCTTTCACGCGCGCCGTGGCGATCGAATTCGCCCAGGACAACATCCGCGTCAACGCGGTGCTGCCCGGCGCGGTGGACACGCCCATGCTGCGCGCCAGCATGAGCCGCGGGCATTTCGACGGCCCCTCCGTGCAGCAGCGCCTGGATAACCTGGCCAACAAGACCGTCAACGGGCGCATCGCCACCCCGCGCGAGATTGCCCAGACCATCTACTTCCTGGCGGACAACGAGCAGTCCTCCTTCATGACCGGCCAGGCTTTGGTAGTGGACGGCGGCGCGACCGCCAAGCTGAGTACGGAATAAGAAATGTCATTTAAAGAAACACTCAAGAATAGCCTGCCCGACCCGCTGTTGTCCGTCCTGAAGAACGGCTGCGATAGCATTCAGCGCCTGCCGGATGACTTTGAGGCTTCCACGCATCCCTGGCGGCGGGAAGTCAACGCGCGCCTGCGCCCGCTGCATAATGCTTACCAGGGCAAGCGCTGCTTCATCATTGGCAACGGCCCCAGCCTGAAGAACACCGACATGCGCAAACTGCGCGGCGAATATACCTTCGGCATGAACCGCATCTACCTGATGTTCCCGGAACTGGGCTTCGAGACCTCTTTCTTCGTGTCCATCAACGACCTGGTGATTGAGCAGTGCGCCGCGGACATCCAAAAGTTGAATATCCCCAAGTTCATCGCCTGGCACGCGCACCAGTGGCTGCAGCCGGACGAGAATATGTTCTTCCTGCACACGTCCTACACCGGCCCTAAATTTGCCACCGACATCACCAAGCGCCTGTGGGAAGGCGCCACGGTCACGTATGTGGCCCTGCAAGTGGCTTATTACCTGGGTTTCAGCGAGGTCATCCTGATCGGCGTGGACCACAGCTTCGCCACCAAGGGCAAGCCCAACACGACTATTGTTTCCGAGGGCGATGATCCCAACCATTTCAACCCGGCTTATTTCGGCAAGGGTTTCCGCTGGCAGCTGCCCGACCTGGATACCTCCGAGGTGGGCTATGCCATGGCACGCCAGGCTTACGAAGCCGATGGACGACGCGTGCTGGACGCCACCGTGGGCGGCAAGCTGACCATCTTCCCCAAGGTGGACTATAACACCCTGTTTGATTGATGACAGATTATCCGCTCGTCTCGATCATCACCCCTTCGTATAACCAGGCCGCATACCTGGAAGCCACCCTGCGCTCCGTACTGGAGCAGAATTACCCCAATATCGAGTACCTGGTGGTGGACGGCGCTTCGACGGACGGCAGTCTGGAGATCATCCAGCGCTACGCACCGCGCCTGAGCTGGTGGGTGTCCGAAAAGGACCGCGGCCAGGCCGAGGCCATCAACAAGGGCCTGCGGCGCGCCAAAGGCGAGTTCGTGGCCTGGCTCAACTCGGATGACCTGTACGCGCAGGGCGCGGTCAGCAAAGCGGTGGCCGTCCTGCTGACCAACCCGCAACTGGGCATGGTCTTTTCCGACGTGTTCTCCATCGATGCGAATAATGAAGTATTCAACACCATGCGCTACGGCGATTGGAATTTGCTGGACCTGATGTCCTTCCACATCATCGGCCAGCCGGGCGTGTTCATGCGCCGTTCCGTGCTGGAGCGGGCCGGTTATCTGGACCTGGATTATCACTATCTGCTGGACCACCAATTGTGGCTGCGCATGGCGGCCCAGGCGCCCATCCGGCACGTTGACGACTTTTTCGCCGCGGCGCGCTTCCACGCAGAGGCCAAGAACGTGGCTATGGCGGCCGAGTTTGGGCGTGAAGCCTTCGCTATTGTGGACTGGATGCAGACGAATCCTGAATTGGCAGCGCTTTTCGCTGATGACGAACGCAGCATCCGTGCAGGCGCTTATCTGTTGAGCGCGCGCTACCTGCAGGACGGCGGCCGGCAGGGCCGCGCCTTCGTTCACTATCTCAAGTCTCTGTGGTATCATCCAGCCACAGCCTGGCGCGAGAGACGCCGCATGCTGTTTGCCCTGGGCAGTCTGGTGCTGCCGCTGGATAAGCTGCGCGACCGCTATCTTCAAAGCCGCTCGCAAAAAGTGCGCAGCCTGGAACTTCAGGAATATACGAGATTATTTAATTATGCCCAAAGAAAAGAAGAATAACGTCCGCTGGCTGTGGCTGGCGCTAATCGCCCTGGCTTTCATTTTGGGAACGGCCGTGCGTTTTTACGACCTGACGGACGCCCCGCTGGATTTTCACCCCACCCGCCAATTGCACTCCGCCCTGATCGCGCGCGGCATGTATTACCAGACGCTGGAGGACGCTCCCACCTGGCAGAAAGACATGGCTCTCAAGCAGTGGAAGACCGAAGGGCTTATTGAACCACAAATCATGGAACGCCTGACAGCCTGGGGTTACCAGCTGTTGGGTTCCGAACAGTTGTGGGTGGCGCGCGTATGGGCCATCCTGTTTTGGACCCTGGGCGGGATTTTCTTATGCTTGTTGGCGAACGAGTTGTTCGGCCTGGCCGGTTCCGTGCTGGCGGTCGTCTATTTCCTCTTATGGCCCTACGCGGTCATGTCCAGCCGTGCCTTCCAACCTGAATCGCTGATGGTGGCAGCCATCATCATTGGCTGGTGGGCGGCCGTGCGCTGGCTCAAACAACCCACCTGGTGGAACGTGGTGCGCGCGGGACTGCTGTGCGGGCTGGCCATTTACGTCAAATCCGTGGCGGTCTTCTTTATCGCCCCGGCATTGGCCGGCTTGCTGTTGACCAATTTTAAATTCAAGGACTTGCTGAAGAACAAGCAGGTTTGGCTGTTGTTTGTGCTGGCCGTCAGCCCGTATATTGCCTATCACATCTTCGGCGTGTACATCATCAAGTTGCTGGGCGAGCAGTTCAGCCTGCGCTTCTTCCCCAATTTATGGATCGATCCGGTTTTCTATTTGCAGTGGATCGGCGAGATCAAAAGCGTGGTCGGCCTGGAAGTGTTCCTGACCGGCGTGATCGGACTGCTGGTCTTTGCGCCCAAACGCTGGAAAGGCCTGTTGATCGGCCTGCTGGCCGGTTACTTCATTTACGGCTTTACCTTTTCCTATCATATCTCCACACACGATTATTACCAGATGCCCCTGCTGGCCATCACCGCCCTGGGGCTGGGGGCAGTCTTCCAGACGCTGGTGGACAACCTGCCGAAGGGCAACCGCCGCTTCTCGCTGGCGGTCATTGCGCTGGTATTGGCTTCCTTTATGATGTTGAAAGCCTGGGATGCGCGCGTGACGCTCAAGAAAACGGATTATCACAATGAGACTCGCTTCTGGGAGAAGTTAGGCGACCAGTTAGGGCACGCCAGCCATGTGGAAGGACTGTTGACCGACTACGGCTACCGCCTGGCCTATTGGGGCTGGGTGGACGTGAGCCCCTGGATGGACACGGCCGACATCAACCTGCGCGAGCTGGCCGGCAACGAGGTGGATCTGAACGCGGCCTTCCAGGAAGCAGTCAAAGGCAAGGATTACTTCGTCATCACCCAGATGGACGAGCTAGCCCGCCAGCCGGAATTGAAGCAGGCTTTGGACGCGAATTTCTCGCTGATCGAAGACACCGATGAAGTGATTATTTACGACCTGCACGTGGTGGAAAAGTGAAAGTGAACGATCCGCGGGCGCCGTTGGTGTCCATCATCACCCCTTCATACAACCAGGCCGGTTATCTGGAAGAAACCATCCAATCCGTGTTGGGGCAGACCTATCCCAACATTGAGTACATCCTGATCGACGGCGGTTCAACCGACAACAGCCTGGATGTGATCAAGAAGTACGCCGATAAGTTGGCCTATTGGGAATCCGTTAAGGATAAAGGCCAGACGGACGCCATCAACAAGGGCTTTGCGCGCGCTACAGGTGAGATCATTGCCTGGTTGAATTCGGATGATACGCTCGAACCGCAGGCTGTAGCTGAAGCGGTGGCGTTCCTGAGCGAGCACCCCGAGGTGGGGCTGGTGTACGGCGATGCCCATTACATTGATGAAAAAAGCCGCGTGATTGGCAATTTCCCGGCTGCGCAAACCGATTTGAAAAAGCTGCGTAAGGGTTACGTGCACATTCCCCAGCAGGCCTCCTTCTTCCGTAAATCCCTGTGGGATCAGGTTGGCCCGCTGGATGACAGTTTCTTCTTTGCCATGGACTACGACCTGTGGACGCGCCTGGCGGCCGTCTCTGAATTGCGCTATTTGGAGGGGCGCGTGTGGGCCAATTTCCGCCTGCACGCCGACGCAAAGACCATTGCGGCGGATGACCGCTGCTGGCCGGAGATGCTGCGTGTGCATTACCGCGAGGGCGGCTCGTTTCTGGCACCCATCGTGTTGAAGTACTACATCCGCAAGCTGGCCGCGCCTTTCATCCGCTGGCGCCGAAAGCGCATGTTCAAGCAGGATTAGTCGTCCAGACTGAATCCTGGGAAAGGATGCTCGTATGGCCTCGAATTCCCCGCTGCCTTTACCCTTTTTAAACAATGGAATTGCTCAAATTGCCATGGTTGTGAAAAACCTGGAAGAGACCGTTGAACAGTACCATAAACTATTTGGCATCGATGGATGGACTTTTTACACCTACGGCAAGCCATTGGTGAAAGAGATGAGCTACCACGGCCAACCCAGTGAGCACAGTTTCCGCGTGGCACTGTCTTACTTTGGCGATATGCGCATCGAGCTGATCCAGCCGCTGGAAGGGGAGTCCATTTACGAGGATTTCATCGCCGAGCACGGTTACGGCCTGCAGCACCTGGGCGTGCTGGTCGAGGACATGCAGGCGGCATTGGAGCAGGCGCGCGCGGCCGGACTGGAGATGATCCAGGATGGTTCCGGCTTTGGGCTGGACGGCGACGGGCATTACGCCTATCTGGACACGCAAGAGACCCTGGGCGTGACCATCGAGCTGATTGAGCGCCCCAAACGCCGCCATGAACCGGAGAAGGTCTACCCGCCGGAATAGCCCGAAATTGTATTTAATTTGTGCTAAACTATTGCCTTATGAACAAGTATTTCTTTGCTGATATTGTAGAGAAGGTCAAGTTGACCTTCCGTTTGGTAAAAGATTATCGTGTCAGCTTCTGGTTGAAGTTGATTCCCATTTCCTGTTTGGTGTATTTCATCGTGCCCATGGACCTGTTGATCGGGCCTATCGACGATGCCATTTTGATGTACCTGGGCATGGATGTGTTCATTGAGATGTGCCCCAAGGACATCGTGGCAGAGCACCTGGCGGAGCTGCGCGGCCAACCTGTCCAACCCCCCGCCGCGCCGGACGAGGATGTGATCGACGCCGAATTCAAAGACTAATATAAAACTCCGCCACCCGGCGGAGTTTTTGTTTTAACCCTTATTGTCATCCTGAGCGGAGGAAGTCCGCGTTCGCGGAGCATTCCCTCGGGGAAGAGGATCCCGGCCCGATTACCAGATATGCTAATTTCTTTTTATGGCTATCCAATTTGATTAAGTAACATCTCCAGCCAGATACTGAGATTGCTTCGCTCACCTGCGGTGAGCTCGCAATGACAAATTTGGGAAGGTGTCCCACGTTTTCATCCTCTCCCTTGAGGGATTGCGCAGCATTCCCTCGGGGGAGAGGACCAGAGGTGAGGGGGATTATCTGCCGTTATATGTGGTTAAAAAATCGCTTGAGCGAAGGGGTAATAAAAAAGGCACGTCTTTGTGTCACACAGGAATGTGTGACCTACAAAAACAGGGTGGGTCGGGTATTTCCCTGCACCCTTTGGTGTGCCTGAATGTATGGAACAAATCAGAGCTCGCAATGACAAATTCGGGAAGGCGACCCACGTATTCTTCCTCTCCCTTGAGGGATTGCGCAGCATTCCCTCGGGGGAGAGGACCAGAGGTGAGGGGGATTGTCTGCTGTAATCTGTGGTTAAAAAATCGCTTGAGCGAAGGGGTAATAAAAAAGGCACGTCTTTGTGTCACACAGGAATGTGTGACCTACAAAAACAGGGTGGGTCGGGTATTTCCCTGCACCCTTTGGTGTGCCTGAATGTATGGAACAAATCAGAGCTCGCAATGACAAATTCGGGAAGGCGACCCACGTATTCTTCCTCTCCCTTGAGGGATTGCGCAGCATTCCCTCGGGGGAGAGGACCAGAGGTGAGGGGGATTCAGAAATCCGGCCGAGATTCCTCTCTCACTTCGTTCGCTCGGAATGACAGGTAAAGATAGTTAATAAAAAACAGCCGGTCTAATAGACTGGCTGTTTTACTAAATAATTGGAGTTCAGTTTTTATCCGTGTGAATCCAATATAAAAAGATCTTCTGCTGTTATCTGTGTGTATCTGTGGCAAAAACTATTAAATTACACCCAGCTTCTTGCCGACCTTCTCGAAGGCGTCCAGGCCATCGTCCAGGTCGTCGCGCGAGTGAGCGGCCGAGATCATCACGCGGATGCGCGCCTTGCCCTTGGGCACGGTCGGGTAGCCGATGGAGGTACCGAAGATGCCGTTCTCGAACAGCTCACGGCTGAACTGCTGCGCCAGCGGCGCTTCACCCAACATGACCGGTGTGATGGGCGTCTCGCTGAAGCCGATGTCAAAGCCCATGTCCTTCAAGCCGGCCTTGAAGTAGCGTCCGTTCTCCCACAGGCGATCCACCAGCTCGGTGGAGCTTTCTAGGATGTCGATGGCCGCGATGCAGGCGGCTACGTCCGGCGGGGTGACGGCCGACGAGAACAGGAAGGGGCGCCCGCGCTGTTTGAGCCATTCGATGATGACCGCGTTGCCGGAGACCACGCCGCCCACTACGCCGAAGGCTTTGGAGAAAGTGCCGATTTCGATATCCACCTTGCCGTGCAGGTTGAAGTGATCCACGATGCCGCGGCCGCTTTTGCCCAATACACCTTCGCCGTGCGCGTCGTCCACCATCAGGATGATGTCGTGCGCCTGAGCGATCTCGTATAGTTTATCCAACGGGGCAATGTCACCGTCCATGCTGAACACGCCGTCGGTGATGATCATGGCTTTTTCGTAAGTGCCTTCATTTTCCTTGATGACCTGCTCCAGACTGGCTGGGTTGCAGTGTTCGTAGCGTACGATGGTGGCGCCCGACAGGCGGCAGCCGTCGATGATGCTGGCGTGGTTCAGTTCGTCCGAAAAGATCACGTCGCGCTTGCCTACCAAAGCCTGGATGGTGCCCAGGTTGGCGCAGAATCCGGATTGGAAGGTGATGGCGGCTTCGGCCTGTTTGAAGGCGGCCACGCGTTTTTCCAGTTCGGTATGGATGTCCATCGTACCGGCAATCGAGCGCACTGCGCCGGGGCCAACCCCGTAGCGTTTGAGCGCGTCTTGCGCGGCCGCAACCATGCGCGGATCGTTGGCCAATCCCAAATAGTTGTTGGAGCAGAAATTAAGCACTTTGCGCCCGTCCACCTCCAGCCAGGCGCCCTGTGGGGAGCCGAGCGTGCGGATGTTATTGTATAAACCTGCTTCTTTCAGGTTTTTCAGTTCTTTCTGAATCCAGTCTAATCTTGCCATGCGATTTCCTCGTGTGTAATTTCAGGTTTCGGTTTACAAATTCATTATACTTCCAGGCGTACATCCGCCAGGATGCCCATATCCAGCAGGGCTTCTTTGAGAGCCTGCACGCTGCCGCTTTTGACCACAGCGGTGGTATCGTTCAGGCGCGTCAGCGTATTGCCGCTGCGTGTAGCCAATAATTGATCGAGAATGACGGCTGAACGCACGCGCAGCAGCACCGGCTGCTCGAAAACCGCTTCCAGTTCATGCTGCTTCCAGCGTTCCAGCGCTTGCGGAATGTTGGGCGGCAGTGGTTTACGCGCGTGTTTGTTGATCAACACAATCAGCTGGTTAACCTGCAAGCCCTGGCGCAGGGCTTCCTGCAGGGCGGGCGGGCTGATGCGGTAGCTGTACTTGCCTTTCTTTTCCAAGCCCCAATCGCAAAAACGCGCCAGCTGATAGCGCAGGCTGAGCGGAAATCCGCGTTCCACCAGCAGGCCCCCGTCTTTGTTGAGCGCGAAGCTATCGACCTCTGCCGGTGCGTATTCGAGTGTTTGCCCTTCGAGCAGCGCCTCAGTCCAGGCGGAGCGCCGGAAAAGCTGGGCTTTGCCACTCTTGCTGCGTGTGCCCAAATCCACCAGACCCAGCCAGAAGAAAGGCCCAGTCAACGCCGCTTTCAGCAATTCGCCTTCGACTTCATCCCAATGTTCAAAGCCCTTGAGGTAAAAACCTTTCTCTTTGTGCTGGATAATCCAACTGTCGTAATCTCCCGCGCTGCGCAGAAAATCCGGCTGGCGCTGTTTGATCCAGCCGCTGAACTCGTCCAGGTCGAACCACTGCCCGGCGGGCAGGGGCGCGAACAGGGCCAGCAGGCGCTGGCGCAATTGCAGGGTGTTGATTTTAAGTGTACCCTCGAATGCCAGGTGCTGCAGTAATTTCGTCTCGTTGACAGCCGTACTGTGCTGCCAGACCTGGTTCAACGTGGAAAAGGAGCGCGCGTGCGGCGCTTCCAGGAAAGCGCCAATGCGCTCCGGGTCGGGTTTGCCGCCGTTTAGCAGTCCGGCTTCGGATAAAAGCGTCTGCAGGAAATCTACCGGAACCTGCGGGTTAACCAGCGCGATTTGTTCAGGTGCCAGGCCCTTGCGCAGGCCGGCCAATAGCGTGCAGGCGTGCTCCAAAATGATGTCGCTGGCGGTGTAGACACGCGCAGGGGTGTAGTTGGGCAGTGCCGGAATATTATCCGATTCCAGCCGCTCAATTTCGGCGCTCATAAACTGTTGGAATTCCTCCGGGAGGTAAATAAATTCCTGCGGCTGGCCGCCCTCGCGCAGGAAGGCGCGCGCGATGAAACCGCTGTAGTACAGCTTTTCGGTAATGGAACCCGGATTGCGGTCGGGGCGCACTTTCTCGCGCCGGGCTGCCCCCATCTCACGCAGCTCGCCGAAAACGCGCTGGAATTGGTCCAAGGGCTGCCTCCCGCCGGAGCGTGCCAGGCGCAGCAATGCTTGATAGGCCTTGTCCGGCAGGGCTTGCAGCACTTCATCGAACAGCTCACGGTCCTGCAAGCGCGCGGCGATCTGGCGCGCGGCAGACTTGGCGGGATCCAATTCCTGCTGGATGCCCCACTGCTCGGCCAGCATATCCAGCTGGTCGGGCTCGTAATCGATGATGCTTTCAATTAAAGTTGGCATGACTTTATAATAGCTTAAGAAATAATCTGTTATGATTTCTTTTGGCAGACCGCCAGAGTCATTGTGGCGATTAAACCGGCATTACTTAAAATTCTGATCAGGGCTGGACATTTTTATCCAATTTGGACATAATCTGCTATTATACTGGAGCACATAAAAAGAAAGAAAACGCCGATAATGGAGAATTATTTTGTAGACGCCATCTGCCAGGCAGCGGTAGAAATATTGGGTGAAAAGGAAGCCTTCACAACTCTGAAAGAGATGGGCTTTCCCACCCTCATTTCGGCGGATGCCTCGCGTTTCTCATTGGAGGATATGGGCGTGGTTCTGGCGCGCAAATATAACCCGCAGACTGCCATGGGATTGTTGATCCGCATGGGGCGGGCTTCCCTCATTTTCCTACGGCGTTATTTCAGCGATATCTCCGAGCTGGGCACTATTGAGAATCGCCTCAAACCCTTGGATAAGCGTTTCCTGTCTTCTCTGGGTGTGCTGGCGCAGCGTGTCAGTAGTGAATTGGACCTGAGCGCCGAAGTGGCAGCGCAGGGTGGGCTGACCTATGCCTGGCAGGTCCAACCTGCGCAGCAGACCTACGCGATCTACTACCATTTCGGTTTGCTGGAAGAATTTTGCACCTGGCTCGATTCACGAAAGAATTACCAATTGAACTATGCCGGCAGTGAAGCAGGATCAGACTCCTGTCAGATTACCCTGACCGTTAAAGACCCCCAATAAAAACCCCTCTAATGTAATAAATACAGAAACAAATTGTATAATTTATTATGTGCATGGATCGATCTTGCACATCTTTTTACAAAGAGTTTGTTGTCAAAACCAAGCTGAGGAGGAAATCAACCCATGAGCAAACGCCTGAAAACCCTATTGATCGTTATGATCGTTTTGTGCGCCTTCGTTCTGGTCGAGTGTTCCATACTCCCATTTCTGGTAGGAGAGGATGTGAATTCTATGATCCAGGTTATTTTGATAGACCTGGTTCTCGAAATACCATTGGCATACTTCCTATATAGCTTGATCCAAGGAATGGTTATTAAAAATAATGAAGCCAAAGGCATTGAGGTTTCTACACAGAAAAAAAAGAAGACTAAAACTTCGATCAAAGTAGCTTTCATTGTGATGCTGGTCATCCCTGCTATTCTGACCTCCGTCATGGCTATTATTTCCATTCTTAAGAGCTGTGCCGGTCTTTCCGGAACCGGCAGCAAGGAGTCAGGCGTCACCGCAATCTTTGGTGTTATTCCGATCTTCTTTTCGGATCGTACGATCAATTCGATCTGGGCGATTGTTGGACCGATCATCCTGGCTATGGTGGCGTTTGAATTCGTTCAATGGCTGATCAAGAAAATCTATGTCATTATTGAGGAAGATTTTTAAAAGGATATGACTGGCAGGTATTCTGAGATTTTTATTATTGACAGATTGCCCAATAGCTCCTAAACTGTAGTTAACAACCGAACCGGGGAGCCTGAAATGCCAGGCTGAGAGGAGAATGCAAAATTCTCGACCCGTAGAACCTGAACCGGATAATACCGGCGGAGGGAGTATCTTATAGCCTTTAAACTCCCTTCAATGGTAAGGGAGTTTTTTTTATGCGAGCAGTGATCTTTGCCAATGGAGAGTTGCAGCAGCCGGAGCGCCTGCGCGCGCTGCTGCGGTCGGATGATTATCTCATCTCAGCCGACGGCGGCTTGCGCCACTTGCGCGCTTTGGACCTGCGCCCGCAGCTCCTGATCGGCGATCTCGACTCGGTCAGCCAACCAGACGTGGAATGGCTGGCGGGCGGCGCCACGGAGATCCGCAAATTCCCTGCCGAGAAGGACTTCACCGACCTGGAGTTGGCGCTGCGCGCGGCACGTGAACGCGGCACGGAGAGTATCCTCCTGGCGGCAGCCCTGGGCGGGCGCCTGGACCAAACTTTGGCCAATATCGCCCTGCTGCGCCTGCCGGAACTTTCCGGGATGGATGTCAGCCTGGATGACGGCCTGACCGAGGTGCGGCTGATCACCGCGAACCTCACCATCCACGGCCACACCGGCGACATCGTCTCGCTCATTCCCCAGGCTTCGGTTGTGAAAGGGGTGCGCACCCATGCACTGCAATATCCGTTGAACGCGGAAACCCTCAGCCCCGGCGAAACGCGCGGCATCAGCAACGTCATGCTGTCCGCCCAGGCCGCGGTTGAGATCGAGAGCGGAGAGCTGTTGTGCGTGCATCTCCGCCGGAACAATCAATAATTACACAAATTACGAGGAGTAACTGATGAAGAAAACGATTTATCTGGTTTTGTTGGTTCTGGCACTGGCTTTAAGCGCCTGCCAGAAAGAACCGGCTGCTCTGACCGTCATGGCGCATGATTCGTTCAAGGTCAGCGACGACGTCATTGCGCAATTTGAACAAGAGAATAACGTCAAAGTCAACTTCCTGCTCAGCGGCGATGCGGGCAGCACGCTCAACCGCGCGGTGCTTTCCAAGGACGCGCCGGTGGCGGACGTGCTCTACGGTGTGGATAACACCTTCCTGTCGCGTGCCCTAAGCGAAGGAATTTTCGAGAGCTACGCTTCGCCGCTGTTGGACCAGATCCCCGATGCGCTTAAGCTGGATGACCAGAATCGCGCCCTGCCGGTGGATTACGGCGACGTGTGCGTCAACTACGACAAGGCTTACTTTGCCGAGCACAACCTGGCCCTGCCGACTTCACTGGAAGACCTGACCAAACCCGAATATGACGGTTTGCTGGTGGTCGAAAACCCGGCCGTCTCTTCCACCGGCCTGGCCTTCATGTTTGCCACCATCGCCCAATATGGGGATGGTTATATGGATTATTGGCTGCGCCTGAAGGACAACGGCGTGGTGGTGGTCAACGATTGGGAGACCGCCTATTACACCAACTTCTCCGGTTCGTCCGGCAAGGGCGGCCAACCCATGGTGGTGTCCTACGGCACCAGCCCGGCGGTCGAAGTGGTCTACGCCGAAGAGCCGCTGACCGATGCTCCCACGGCTTCGCTGGTGGGCGACAACATGTGCTTCCGCCAGATTGAGTTCGTGGGCATCCTGCAGGGCACCCAACAGCGTGCCCTGGCCGAGAAGTTCGTGGATTTCATGCTCGGTACGACCCTCCAGGAGGATATCCCCCTGAACATGTTCGTATTCCCGGCCAACCAGAATGCGCAGCTGCCTGAGGAGTTCGCCCTGTATAACCAGGTACCCGAACACCCGGCTTCGCTGCCGATGGATGAAATCGAGGTCAACCGCGAAACCTGGATCGCGGGCTGGCGGGAGTTGATGGCGCAATAATGCCGTCCAAACGTTGGAACGCCGGCAAGCTGGCCCTGTGGCTGCTGCCGCTGGGCTTTCTGCTGGCGTTCTACTTCTTCCCGATGGGTAAAATAGTCGTTCTGGCGCTTTCAAAATGGCGCCAGAACGGTTTGACCGGCTGGGACTGGGGACTGGTGGGCCGCACGGCCGGTTTCACCTTTTACCAGGCCGCCCTTTCCACTTTGCTGACCCTGGTGCTGGGCATGCCGGCGGCCTTTTTGTTCAGCCGCTTTCAATTCCGCGGCAAAGGCTTCCTGCGGGTGGCTTCCACGCTGCCTTTCATCCTGCCTACCGTGGTGGTGGCGGCCGGCTTCAATGCCCTGATAGGTCCGCACGGCTGGCTCAATCTGGGTTTGATGGCGCTCTTCCACCTGGAGCAGGCGCCCATCAGCATCCAAAACAGCTTGACGGCCATTCTGCTGGCGCATGTCTTCTATAACACTTCCATCGTCATTCGCGTGGTCTCGACCGCCTGGGAGGGCGTGGACCTGCGCCTGGAGAACGCCGCGCGTACGCTGGGCGCCTCCCCGGCGCGCGTCTTCCGCAGCGTGACCCTGCCCCTGCTGCGCCCGGCGCTGATCTCGGCCTTTTTACTGGTGTTCCTGTTCGACTTCACCAGCTTCGGCGTCATCCTGATGATGGGTGGCCCGCAGTTCAGCACGCTGGAAGTGGAGATCTACATCCAGACCATGCAGTTCCTCAACCTGCCCCTGGCCGGGCTGCTTTCGCTCATCCAGTTGGTCTTCTGCATGGGTATCACCGCGTTGATCATCGCCACGGGACGTTCACTGAGCGTGCCGGTCATGCCGCGCGGCAACCAGGAGAACCTGCGCAAACCCAAAAAAGCGGTCGAAAAATTATTCGTCCTGATTATGGCTTTCGTCCTTATTTTCCTTCTGGTATTGCCGCTGGTCGCGCTGGTCGGGCAGGCTTTTTTCACCTCGAATGACAGCGGTTGGCATCCAACCTTGCAATACTTCCGGCAGTTGTTCGTCAACAGCCGCCGATCCATTTTCTACGTCCCGCCCATTATTGCCCTGCGAAACTCGCTGCTGTACGCACTGACGGCTTCCGCCCTGGCGCTGGGGTTGGGTATGCTGCTGGCCAACGCCGCGCGCGGCAGCCGTACACTCAGCCGCCTGCTCAATTGGCTGGTGCTGCTGCCACTGGGCACTTCGGCGGTTACTTTCGGACTGGGGCTGTACCTGGCTTACGGCACCGGTTACGGCGCGCTGCGCTGGTATCCGCTGCTCATCCCGCTGGCGCACGCGCTCATCGCGCTGCCCTTCGTGCTCAACCTGATCGAGCCGGCCCTCAATGCCATTCCGGCCAACCTGAAATGGGCCGCGCGCACGCTGGGCGCTTCGCAGCGCGTGGTCTGGCGCCGCGTGGAATTGCCCATCATCTGGCGCTCGGCCCTGACCGCATTCGTGTACGCCTACGCCATCTCGCTGGGCGAGTTCGGCGCGACTTCCTTCCTGACCCGCCCGGACATCCCCACGCTGCCCATCGCGGTCTACCGTTACTTGACCCTGCCCGGCGCACTCAACTACGGCCAGGCCATGGCCATGTCAGTGGTCCTGCTGGCGGTGTGCGCGCTGAGCATGTTCGTGGTGGACCGCTTGCAGCTTCCGGTTTGGGGCGATAATCAAAGAAAGGCGCAACCTGATGCTTGAGATCCTCAAAATTCGCAAATATTATGAAAACCAGCTGCTGCTGGATGACATTTCCTTCACGCTGGGGGCGGATGAGACCGTCTGCCTGTTGGGACCTTCCGGCGGCGGCAAGAGCACCCTGCTGCGTATCATTGCCGGATTGGAAGAATCCGAAAGCGGACAGGTGCTGTGGGATGGGCAGGATGTCACTGCCGAACCGGCGCACCTGCGCAACTTCGGCTTGATGTTCCAGGATTACGCCCTCTTCCCCCACCTGAATGTCAGTGACAATGTGGCCTTTGGGCTGCGTATGCAGCGCTTGCCGGACGATGACATCCGCCGGCGCGTGGCGGAAACGTTGGCGCTGGTCAACATGAGCGCTTTCGCCAAACGGCGTGTCACCGACCTGTCGGGCGGCGAGCAGCAGCGCGTGGCCCTGGCGCGCGCCCTGGTACCGCACCCGCGCTTGTTGATGCTGGATGAACCGCTGGGAGCGTTGGACCGCGCGCTGCGCGCGCAGCTCAGCGAGGATCTGCGCGCCGTGCTGCAGCAGATGGACATTCCCGTTATCTACGTGACGCATGACCAGGAGGAAGCCTTTGCCTTTGGCGACCGGCTGTTTGTGCTGCACGACGGCCGCATCATCCAATCCGGCAGCCCCTCCCAGGTTTACAACCACCCCGATTCGCTGTGGTTGGCAACCTTCTTTGGGCACAAGAACCGTTTGCAGGGGACAGTGGAATCGGTTGACCCGCTGCGTGTGCGCACGGACGACGGCCTGATCGCCTGCGGCCCGCAGCCGCGCGAATTTAATATAGGGCAGAAAGTGACCCTGGTGCTGCCCTCCGACACGGCCAGTCTGTCGGAGCAGGTTGAAGGCGCCCTTAAAGCACGGGTCACCGACAGCCGCTTCCAGGGCATGGGCCACCTGGTGGATTTTCAATTGACGGACGGCACGGAGTTGACTTTCTTTTTCAAGGATGCCCAAAAGCCGGGCAGTTTGGTATTCCTGGCGTTGGAAGCGCAATCCATGTTATGCTTTCCCGCACTTGGGACAGCTTAAAAATGAATTTACCCATAACCATCGTTAAGAATAACCATTTGGGAGAGGAAGTCTGGCGCTATCCCGGCCAGTTGATTGCCCAATCCGCGCGCGGATACTTGTTCGAGGCGCACTTCAATCGCAGCGACTTTGATTTTAATAGCATGCTGTTGAAGCACAATGACCGTTTCCTGGAACTGTATTTGCTGGAGAAGTATTTCAACATCTATCAGATCTACGACCGCGATGACGGGCATTTGAAAGGTTGGTACTGCAACGTGACCAAACCGGTGAAAGTCGAAGACGGTTTTATCCGCTACGACGACCTGGCGCTGGACCTGTTGGTCTTCCCGGACGGGCGCCAAATGGTGTTGGACGAGGATGAGTTTACCGAACTGGACCTGCCCTCGGAATTACAGGAACAGGCGCGCGCGGGGCTGCGCGAACTTCAGAGCTTGTTTGCGGAAAATCCCGATCTGGATGTGCGTAAGCTGGTCTAGTCTTTTTCGTCCGGGGTGCGCAGGAAGAAATAATACAATATCCATGTACCCAACAGCACCAGCAGGATACCCACCACGGCAGGCGCTGCCACGGAAAGCACTGACAGGGTGGTGGAGGTGGCGTCCTCGGCTACGCTGACCGGCACGTTGCCGCTGGTGCCAGTCACAGCACTGACGGCCGGGCGCACCGCGGCGCTCTTGACCAGGTTGACGCTGCCCGCTACCAGGATGCCCAGCCCGATGGCTAGGATGGGATGCACGTCGCTGATGACGTTGGTGCTGGCGGCGAAGGCGATCGCCCCGGCGGCCGGACGCACGACGCTCTGCACGAAAATGTCGTTGATGTGGTTGACTACCGGGAACTTATCCACCAGGAATTCCACCAGCGACAGCACCACCAACAGGCCGATGATCCACCAACTGGTCAGCGCGTCCCATGGACTGTTCAGTTTGATCAGGTCGGTGAAACGCGCGGTCAGGGCGATCACCAGCAGGGGAATATACGCGTTCAGTCCGGCGGAGGCCGATAATCCGAAAGCTGAAAAAATTCCTAAAGCACTTCCCATTGGTTTCCTTATTTGGTTCTATTTACACTTTAAGTTAATTTTATCCCAATAACCAGGCGCGCAGGCCGGTCATCAGGGTGATTTGCAGAACAGCGGTGGCGAACCCGGCCAGCATGAAAAGCCATAATTGGATGGGCTGCTCAAAGGAATTTTCATGGCGGGTCACAATCACCCAGAAGACGGTGTACAGCAACGAAATTACCAGTACAACCATCAAAATGGCGATGCCTGCCAATGACAGGAAAATGGTTGCCCCGGAAAAAACCAGCAGCAAGCCCATGAGCGCGGACGCGCCTGCGTAAGCGCCCACTTGCCAGGGGGAGAACAGCAGCGGCTGCTTGAGGGGCGCTTTCCAGATGGTCAGGTTGAAGAGCGTGATCAGGGCAGTGGAAAGCACCAAACCCATGCCGAAACCGGTCACCAGACGCGTGATGTTGTTGGTGGTGTACAGGAATGGCCGGTTGAGGATGTCGCTCATAAAGGAGTTGGTCCCGTCCCCGCCCCAGGCCAGCGTCAGCACGCCCAGCAGAATCAGGTAGCCTTTGGCGGGCAGCCCAGCTTTTTTCCCCTGTGTCAGATAATACAGGAAGCCGATGAAACAGCCCAGATAAAGGCCGCTGCAGCGCGCGCATAGCGGAAACTGGATATCGTCGCGGATGTAGGAATGCGTGGGTAGTTGGTGGCAAACCGAAGCACCGATAGCCATGCCCTTGCTGTAACAGCTGCCGGGTGTCAGATGAAACCAATTGAGTGTGATGCCGAAAACGGCCAGCAGCACCAGAGCGGCAAAAAGAATGCGCTTGGATGAAAGTTTGGGTTGTCTTTCCATATTAACATCCAATTATAGCTGAGAGAGCGGCCGCGCAAAACTGTTTGAGCTGCTTTCGAGATGGTGTAAAATGAAATTAGAGAGAACAAAACTCTCGCTTACCTTGCTATCCTTTAGGATGAGGAGGTGGTGTCCATATGAGTAGTAGTCAACGTAAAGCTGCGGCATCCCTCCTCGGAATCCGATAAACGGATGCCGCAGCCAAAAGCAGAGACCGTCTGAAGAGACGGTCTTCTGTGTTAAAAAAAGGACGTGCAATCTCGAAAAAGTTCTGATATATTTTTCATTAGCGATAATCAATCAGGAGGCAGCTAATGCAGACGAATCCGGTGGTATTTTGGGAACTGGCCAGCAACGACATGGAAAAATCCGTAACGTTTTTCCATGAGGTGTTCGATTGGCAGATTGACTTCAATGAGCGCCTGGGTTTCTACCTGATTCCCGAAACAACTCCCAAGCAGGAAAGTCTGGAGGGCGCCATTTTTACGCTGAAGCGGGCCAAACTGCCCTTTCTGACCATTTACATTCAGGTCGAAGATATTGATGCCAAAGTCGCTTTAGTTGAGGAAAAGGGCGGTTTCATCGTTGAAGCGCCTTTTGATATCTCTCCCCGTTCACGCATTTGCCTGTTCAACGAACCCAGCGGGGTAACCTTCGCCATGGTCCAATCCAAACCTGACACTGATACCAATTGATTGAGTAAAGATGACCCTAACCAACCGTTTGTTAATTTCTCTTATACTGCTTTTCTCCCTGGCGGGATGTGCATCTCTGCCGGCTGTCCAAACACAAATTGCGAATCAAGCTGAAGGCCGGTCGCAGGTTACCCCAACAGCGGCGGATCCTTTGGCACAATATGATGCCAATCTGGTGGAAACTTACCAGCCGGTATTAGCGGAGATGAAAACGGCAACGCGTTATCGGATTGAGATTGAGATAGCGGATAGTATTTCTGCAATCGCTGGATATCAAAAAGTGCTTTATAGCAACAATGAAGACGTACCCCTGAAGGAAGTGTATTTCCGGCTTTTCCCGAATAACTCAGGCTCCTACATGACTGTTTCAGACTTGAAGGTGGATGGCGAGCCGGTGCAGGTAGTGCTGGATCATCGCAACACAGCCATGCGCGTTGAGCTGCCGGATGAATTACAACCGGGCCAATCGGTCAGCATCTGTATGGACTTTAATCAGACAGTTCCTTCCGAAATGGGAGGTAATTATGGTTTGTACGTCTACCTGGACGAGATCTTGTCGTTGGATCAGTTTTTCCCCATCATCCCGGTCTACAACGAAGAGGGGTGGAATGTGGAAGATCCGCCTATCAACGCCGATATGCTTTATAGTGATGAGGCTTTTTTTGACGTCCAGGTCAGCGCGCCTTCGCAGCTGGTGCTGGCCGGGTCGGGCGTGGCGATCAGCAGCTCGGACCAGGATGGGCGCCAGGTAGTGCGTTATGCCGGCGGACCGCAGCGCGATTTCTTTCTGGCGGCCAGTCCGTTGTTTCTATCGGCCAGCCGCAAGGTGGGCGACACCAAGGTCACCAGCTTTTTTCTGGATGAATACCGTGATGGCGGCATGCTGGTTTTGGAATCAGCCGTACACGCGCTGGAATCTTACAATGAACGCTTTGGGCTTTACCCCTACACGGAATTGGATCTGATCAGCACCCCTATGTTTGCCGGCGGGATGGAGTACTCTTCCGCGGTTTCTCTGTCGCTGTATTATTACAACCCTGACCACAACATCGGTAATCTGACTTTCCTGGAATCGGTGGTAGCGCATGAGATTGCGCACCAGTGGTTCTTTAACCAGGTGATGAGCGATCAGATTGAGGAACCCTGGCTGGACGAAAGCCTGGTTCAGTACGCTACCTATCTATATTATGTCGATCGTTATGGCGAAAACAACGCCGAAGGTTTCGTGGATAGCTGGTATCAGCGTTGGGCCAGTGTTAAATTGGAGTCCATACCTATCGGTATGCCCGCCGCAGCCTACAGCGAGGATGAATACGGCCCAATCGTATATGGGCGCGGACCGTTATTCTTTGCGGCGCTGAAAGAAAAGCTGGGCGAGGATGAATTGAATACGCTCCTGCGTACCTATACCGATGAATATCGCTGGGGAATTGCGGATGGCCAGAAATTTAAAACTTTAGCCGAAGAAACCTGCGCCTGCGACTTGACTCCATTGTTTGAAGAGTGGGTGTATTAAGAAGAAATGAGAATGAAACAGAGAACGAACCCTGAGCGGCTGCCCTGATCTTGTCGAATGGGAAGCGTGGGGCCTGCCCAGAGCGCTTGCCCTGAGCTTATTGAACGGGAAGCGTGGGGCCTGCCCAGAGCGAAGCGTGGGGCCTGCCCAGAGCGAAGCGTGGGGTGTCGAAAGGTCCGTTTATCTGTTATCCACTGATTTCAGTTAAAAATATATGAACAGTCAAAATTAGTTGTCAATGTATAAAAAATACATATAATATCTTTAAGCCGCGTTAATTTCGGGAAATAAAAATGCGGAGTTCCGAAATCGATTTATCTGAAATTTAATTTTTTTTCGCAGGGTTCTTTTTACGTGGTTAAAGGGGGTAAGGGAGTGCTGACTTAATTTGACAACGGAGGAAATGATGAGGATGTTTCAAAATGGTACATGGAAGGGTTGGACAATAATTTTAGGTTTTAGTTTGATTTTCTTTTTAAGTATGCTGCTTCCTCACTCAGTTTATGCGGATGACAGCCTGCCGCCGGATTTGCCGGCTGAAACGCTTGAAGCGGAACCGGTCATAACGGATCAGCTGCCGGAAACAGCGCAGCCGGACGAGGGCGAAATAGTTCAATCTCCCGCCGGCGAAGATGAATCCGGTCAGACGGATACGGAAGAGAACCCCGCAGAGGACCCCGAACCGATCGATGGGGAGGATGCGGCTGATGGACAGGACGGCGAAACAGAAGAAGCGGTATCCCCGGAAATTACCGAGGATGCTTTATCTGATGACGCTCAGGGGGATACTGAAACCGACGATGTAGAAATCGTCATCAAAAATGAAGATGGCGAGACCTTGAATATGGCCAGCCAGGAGGGTCAGGAAGTCATTTCTTCGGCTGATCCCTGGTGGATGGTGGGAACTCAAAAGTTCGCAGTCGTAAAAACCGGCGGTTCCTGTCCGGACGATTCGCTTTGTATGTTTGCCGATGATCCGATCACTTATGCCCTTAATTACATCGATACATACAACCTGGTACCTACGGATGGCATCCTGCACGTGGAAGCGGATACGTACAACGAAGACGTGACCATTGATGGCAGTTCTGGTAACGGAAATCTGGCAAAATTGAAAGGGCTGGTCAGTGATGGGACTTCCGGTAATACCTTCATCAACGGGAATATTACGATCAGTAATACTGTGTTGGGTTTTACGCTGAGTGGTTTTACCATCGATGGTTATTATGTTTCGCTCAGTAATAATGTCGGCATTTTAAACCTTTCGGACCTGAATGTCTCATCACCCACCTCTTCGGGAATTACTGTAGCTATCCATAACGGTGCTGTGAATGTGGATCGGGTTAAATCGAACAATAATGCGAATTATGGCTTGAATCTGGATAACAGGAATGGCAGCGGCGGGGTCACGGTGACCAACAGCGAATTCAGCCATAACGGCAGCGGGATCGTGGGCAGCTACTGGGCCGGCGTGAATATTAACTCGAACGGTTTGGTGACATTCAATGGCGTTTCCGCCAGCGATAATTATGGCAATGGCGCGAGAATCAGTTCCGCGAAAGGCATCACCATCAAAAATAGCGTTTTTAGTGATAACGAGAGTGCAATTGGTGCTTTGAGTTATGGCAACGGCCTCTATTTCAACGAAACAACACCCAACAACCACATCCTCTTGGAGAACGTTCGCGCGGATAACAATGATATTTACGGTATCTATCTGATCAACGCGGGCACGGTCACCTTGAAGAACGTATCGGCTGACGCAAACGGCCTCATCAATGACTACGATGGTATCTACATCAAAAATATTGCCGGAACGGGGACCGTTACCATTTACAATAGTACATCCAGCAATAACGGCGGGTCCGGTTTTGAGGTTGAATCTTATCGGAACGTTAACATCAATGGCATCACCGCGTTGGATAATGGCCTGTTGGGGGTTAATATTGATAATTGTGATTATGATTCAGCCACCGGCGGATGTCTGGGAAATGGCTCTGTGACGATATCCGGCAACTTACCCAATATCAGTAATAACAATGGAAGCAGTAGCAACGGGATTGGTTTTAAAATTCTCTCCAGTGGAAACATTACTTTGTCCTCTTTCCAGGCGGATGGCAACTATGATGGCGTTTATCTCGTTAATGGGTACACTGGCCGCAGCGGGATAGTCACCTTGAACGTTACCTACGTCCCGCCTGCGGGGGAATGGGTGAACTCCGCCTCCGGTAATGACCATTATGGTATTTATATCCATTCCTACGGGAATATTATGGTGGATAAGTGCGTGGCGGAGCATAATGGCTATGTCGGGGCTAATATCAATAACGACACCGGCCCGGCCATTAAAACCATCACGATCAAGAACAGCAGTTTCTCTTTTAATGCGATCACGGGTTTGATTGTCAGCTCAAAAGGCAATATTACGATACAGGATGTCGATGCCCATGACAATATCAGCGCCCGCGGAATCAGCACCAACGTAGGCGTCGGATCCGGGGGTTACCGCATTATCGGAACAAAGGGCAACATTTGCGATTTCTCCGGGAATGGAGAGACCGGGATCTATATCAACTGGTCAGGCACGGTGACATTGAGCAATATTGCTGCCACTGGCAACCGCCTGGGTGCGTCAATTAATAACTCCTATGGAGAAGGTAAGTTTGTTACAATCACCGACGCGGATTTCTCCGGCTCGACCAACGGCAGCGGTTTGACCATCAACTCCAAAGGCGCGGTCACGCTGACCAATGTCACCTCCAATGACAACACCAATGGTTTGGGCGTAGATATCAATAATTCCGGCGCCTCAAAAGCCCAGGTCGTGAAGATTACCAATGGCGTGTTCAACAGCAACGCCTCCAGTTATGGGCTGACACTCTACAGTCTGGGTTCAGTAACCCTGAACAGCGTGCAGGCCAATCTGAATGGCGCGTCGGGTGTCTTGATCGATACCTGTATATATGACGGCAGCATTCCGGGTTGCAAGGGCAGCGGCAATATCAGCATCATTGGCAGTGATAATAAATTCAACAATAACGTTAACTCCGGGTTATATCTCATTTTGCGAGGCAGTGTGAATCTGCTTAACATCGTGGCGGATAATAACGGGCTTAATGGCCTGACGGTCGATAATGATTATGAGAATAGCATCGGCAACGTCACCCTGAATGCTTCCGCCGGTAAAACCAACTCATTTTCCGGAAACAATAGCGAGGGTGTTTATATTCAGACACATGGAAATATTACTCTGCAGCATTTCATGGCAAATAATAATAACGCTACCAGCGGTACATCCGGTGTATGGCTTGACAATTCAAGCGGTCCCGCCAATAAAAAAGTGGTCCTGGCTTACGCAGAGATAAACGATAACCAATTGGATGGATTGTATATCAAATGCACTGGACCGGTCACCCTGACTTCCGTGCAGGTGCTGCGCAGCTCGAAGCATTATTGGGAGATCCGTGATGATACAGGAGACCAAATAAAAGACCGATTGCCTTATGAAGCGGAATATGACGAGATTTGGTACTTTGTTGGAGAAGTTAGCCAATCGATTGAACTGTTATTGAGCAGTGATTACTTTGATCCATATTTGGAGCTCTTCGATGCCAACTGGGTGCTCTTGACTGCGGACGATAACAGCGGTACCGGCACCGTAGCGCAGATCACATACACGTTGCCGACCGATGGCATGTATTATGTACGGGTCAGCAGCGTGGTGGCGGATGAATATGGAAAATATTTGCTTAACATGACCGGGGCAAGCCAGGAAAATGGCAACTACAGCAGCTACATGGGTGTCTACATCGATAATACCTTTAACAATGGGACCGGAAATGTAACGGTTACCGCACCTAAAGGTGGATACGGTCTGGACGTTCGCGATAACAACTACTCGGGTGTGTATATTACCACCAAAGGGAACATCGCCATTTCAGGGTCCACCATCAATTACAACGGGTACCGCGGAGCGAACCTTTCGAATGAAAATGTGGATGGTAAAACAGTCACTCTTAAAGATACCAGTTTTGATTTCAATGACTATGCTGGCGTGAGTATCCAGACCAAAGGTGTGGTCAATTGGATCAATGGCGGCGCTAACTATAGCCGCTCCGGCAACGGCGCTATCATCAGCAACTATGGTGCCGGTGCCTACCGTCCGGTCAGCCTCAGCGGCCTCACCTTTAATGGAAATGCGACCTATGGATTCAACGTACAATCTATCGGCGCGATCACGTTGAAGAACGTCGGCGCAAGCAACAACCTGAATGACAACGGCGCCACTTTGGATAATTGCATGTACTCCAGCGGCTGCACGGGTGTGGGCAATGTAACCCTTTCCGGTACATTGGGTTTGTCGGACTTCTCCGGCAATAAATATTCCGGGCTTTCTGTGAACTCCGCGGGAAACATTTCCATCACCAACGTGAATGCCAGCGATAATGAACTGAACTCCGGTTTAGCCCTCTATAACAACTTCTTAAATGGGTATGGCAACATTCTCGTGAAGAACAGTGTGAAGGATGCTTATAACAATATCTCCGGCAATGGCAATTATGGTGCGGAGGTGTATTCGCTGGGCACCATTACGCTGTCCAATATCATGGTTAAGGAGAACGGCGAGACCGGTCTGTACGTCAACAACACCAATTCGGCCAGCGCGAAGAATGTAACCTTGTCGCGCATCATCAGCGCTGACAACGAAGGCAACGCGGGTATCGATGTGTACTCCAAGGGGGTTATCACGTTGAGTTATATGGAGGACCGGGGCAATGATTCCAACGGAATACGCTTGTCCAATACCTCCGCTGCCACCCCGCAGGCGGTCATCGTGACGCGCACATCCATCATTGGAAATGCAAGCGGTTATGGTTTGTATATCCAATCCATGGGTGACGTCACACTAAACAACGTTTCCGCCCAAACCAGTATGTATGGCGCCTACATCGACAATAGCTCCAGTCCGTCCGCAAAGGTGACTGTTCTGGGAACTCTTGGACAGAATACTTTCAGCGGAAATGATGTGGATGGCTTGACGGTTTTGTCCAACGGGAACGTCAACCTGACATCTATCGTAGCGGATCAGAATGGCCGCAAGGGCATTTTTGCCGACGCGGGCGGTGCGCTCACGGTCACCAACCTGTGGACGGCCAAGAACGGCTACCAGGGGTTGGACCTGCTGGCGGGTTTGGACGCGACCATTTCGAATGTGCAATGCTTCTCGAACGGCGCTACTGCCAATGAGGATGGCATGATGGTGCGCATGGGAACGGAGGATGGGGTGGTGAAGATCCTGAACAGCGCGTTCGTCGGCAACTATGGCAGTGGTATCGCGGTCAATGGAACGTTCAATGTGGACCTTATTAACACCTTCTATTTCGGAAATGATGCGGACAATTCGGGAGATTTAAACTTTTTCAATATCCCCTGATTGAAATAACCTAACATCAGGGCGCACTTGTGTGCGCCCTGATGATTTTCCAGCTAAAAAAAAGCTGAAGGTAAAATTGCCCGGAAGTTCTTCACGCAAAATCTGTGTGCATCAAATACATAACAAAGGTTTTTTGTTTTACCCGTGTTTATCTGTGGCAAATATAACTACCAAAGTCATGGTAGAATTGCGGTTCGACGCGTTGTACCCTTCGCGTTAGAAAAAATTCTGAAAGAGAAAGGGCTTGACCAATGAAAGTAATGCTAATGAAGGACGTCTATAACCTGGGACGTGCCGGAGAAGTGAAAAAGGTAGCCGACGGCTACGCGCGAAATTTCCTGATTCCTCAAAGACTGGCAGTACCTGCCTCAGTTGGCGCATTACGGCAGATTGAAAAAATTCAGGCTGCCGCGGCCAAACAACGTGAAATGTTGAATGAAGAAATGAGCGGTTTGGCTGAACAGATCAAAGCTTTGGAACTGACCTTCAAAGCCAAAGTTGGCGAGACCGGTAAACTATATGGCTCCATCACCCAGCAGGCGATTATTGACGCAGTCAACGAGAAATTAAACAGCAACCTTGACCGCCACTTGTTGGAATCCGAACCGCTGCGTGAAGTGGGTGAGCACATGGTGCGCATCCGCCTGACGTTTGACCTGGTTCCCGAACTCAAAGTGATTATTGAGAGCGACGAGGAAAAGAAGGAAGATAAAGCACCCGGACGCAAATCAACCAAAAGAGTTGAGGAAACCCCGGAAGAACAACCCGAAGCAGCTGTTGAAGTAGAAGAAGTGGTTGCAGAATCGGTGGAAGAAACAGAAACCGATACACCGGCTGAAGAAGAAGCCTAATCATTCACGACCTTGACCGCCGGCCTGTTCTTTAGAAATCAGGCCGGCGTTTTTACCTATTTCCTTTATAATCTGAAGCAATGAAACCAACCGTAGGGCAGCAATTGCAGCATGCGCGCAATCAAGCCGGCATCAGTCTGGATGATGCTGCGCATGAATTACATATCCGCGCCCATTACCTCCAAAATCTGGAAGACGATCACCCTGAACTGCTGAATTCAGCCGCGCAGGCGCGTGGTTTCCTGCGTCTATATGCCGAATTCCTGGGTTTGTCCTATGCGGACCTGTTGGCGTTGTGGGAAGCCTCCGCAGCAGAACCGCCGGCGGAGTTGGCTGCCCAAGCAGGATCTCTTGCGGAAAGTGAACCGAAATCACCTTTGGGTTGGTTGAAAAAGCTGCTCCCCGAAAGACCGGCAGAGCCTGAATCATCCGTTCGACCTCCTGCGATCGAACCGGACCAGTTGGAAGACGAACCTGTGATGACGGATGATGCCGAGGATGTTCGATCTGAAGCCGACTTACCCGCGCCGATATCCGAATCCATTTCTGTGGAAGAAGGAAGCACTCCTGCTCCTGAATTGCCGGCGGATATTGAATTAGACGGGAATCAACCCTCAGACCAGGCACCGCAAAGCCAAATTTCTTCTGATGAAATTTCCTCCAGTGAAACATCTGAAAAGGAAATTCCTGCTGCGGAAACACTTGAGGATAAACTTCCTGCCGGTATCAAAGGAGTATTACTGCAAGCTGTCCGTTGGCTGGCTGCCTTTGGACATAAAATCAGCAGCCTTTTGCCTTTCCTGAAGGGGCGCCAAAATGCCGCAGATAGTGGTGAAGAGGGCGCTGGACAAATAACTTCGCTTAAGAACCAGCCACCACAGACTTCCCAGGACATCTTCAACCAGATCGGCACCATGCTGCAAACCCGCCGCAAGGCTATGGAATTGAGCCTGGCGGACATCGAGAATTTCACCAACCTGAAACGCGCATTCCTGATTGCTCTGGAAGAAGGTCATTACGATGTGCTGCCCTCCACGGTTCAGGGCCGCGGAATGCTCAATAATTACGCCCAATTCCTCGGAATGGAAGAGACGGCGCTGATGGATCTCTTCAGCCAGGCGTTGCAGCTGCAGCGCGAAGAACGGCTGCGCCCGCAGCGCAAAGCGGAAAAACCGGCTGTCTCGGTCAATGTCAATCTGCCGGAGCGCTGGCGCAAGATCATCAATCCCGATCTGATCATTGGCAGCATCCTGATTATCGGGCTGTTCGTCTTTATCATTTGGGGCGCTACTCAGGTTTTCAGCCACAGCGGCGGAGGACCGACCGAAGCACCTTCCATTTCCGAGATGCTGCAAAACACACCCAGCGAATCGCCGGCACCCAACCTGGCGCAGACCGAGCAGGCTGAGAGCACCGCGGCGGCCGAAGAGGTCACACCCCTCCCCGGTGTGGCCGTAGTGGAAGCGACCCCCACTATCGTGGCTACCGTCAACACCGCTCCTTTGCAGGTTGTCATCATCGCGCATGACCGCGCTTTCTTGCGCGTGACAGTAGACGGCGCGGAGACTTTCAGCGGACGTGTGGTTCCCGATAATGTGTATACCTATTCCGGAAATGTCAGCGTCAACCTGTTGACCGGCAACGCGTCTGCGCTGGAAGTCTACTTCAACCAGGATTACGTCGGCAATTTGGGGGATGTGGGTGAAGTAGTCAACATCGATTTCACCCTGGACGGATTGATCACACCGACGCCTGCAGCGACGCAAACTCCGACCCTGGAACTGCCCACGTCTGAAGCCGCTGCGACCGAAACGGCCCCTGCCGAATAGAGCACCCTACTGTTCTTCCAATAATCCCAATTTAGACGCCAATAATACCGCCTGCGCACTGGAGCTGGCGCCCAGCCTTTGGCGCGCCTGCTGCAGGTGCCAGCGTACCATGCGCACGGAAATGCCCAGTTGGTGAGCGACGGCTTGTGCGGTCAAGCCTTCAGCCGTTAGCTGCAGGCAGGCTTTCTGGCGCGCGGTGAGAAGGGGAGTGTTTCGTCGGTTCGCGTTGTTTGCCATGATGAAGAACATGCTTTCAGGCGGATGGCGCCAATCGGCGCTGGTTAGCATGCGAAATAGAACAAACGTACTATATTAGTATAGACCGGCACATAGTTCCGGCAAGGGGGAGATCCGGCGGGATATTGCCGGTGGAACAGGATAACAGTTTCTCTTGATCAAGAGTTGCCGCGTAATTATTCCCTCTATTCGTATAAAAAAAGAAAGTCGTTAAGCTTCGGCAAGCGTTCAGCCAACGACTTTCTTTTTATGATTGTTATGATTTCAGCGACGCTTCGATGATCTCCGCGGCATAATCGAAATGGTTGAAAGCCGGCATCAGGTAGATACCCTGTGATACGGTGCGCAGCTGGGCGATCAATTCAATCGCCAGACGGATGCCCTCGCGCGCGCCGTTCTCACCGGCTGCCTGCATTAGTTCATGTACCGGTTGGGGAATATCAATGCCCGGTACTTCCTGCTGCAGAAAAGCCGCGTGGCGTGCCGAAGCCAGCGGCAGCACGCCTGCCAGGATGGGCAGAGGGAAATCGGTTCCGGCAATCTCCCGATAACCTTCCAGAAATTTCTCGACCGGTTCTTTGGAATAAAGCGGTTGGGTCAGCACGAAATCCGCGCCGCCTTCGATCTTGCGGTTGATGACCTTGACTTCACGAGCCAGGTCGGGCGAGGTCAGGTTGAGCGCGCAGCCCACAAAGAAACTGGTGGGTTGGCCTATGTCGCTGCCGGAGTGATCCACGCCGGTATTGAAGCCCTGTTTGATCAGCTTGATCAGCCCGGAAGGCGCCAGGTCATAATTGTCCATGGCATCCGGATAGTCGCCGATGGCGGTCGGATCGCCCATCACCACGAACACGTTGCGCACATCCAGGGCATGCGCCGCCAGCAAATCACCCTGCACGCGCAGCAGGTTGCGCCCGCGCGTGGGGAAGTGCAGGGTCGTTTCAATTTTGGCTTTCTTCTGCACCAGGCTGCACACCGCCCAGGGACTCATGCGCATACGCGCCATGGGGCTGTCGGCCACGTTGATCACATCCGCCCCGGCTTCCGCCAGCAGGCTGGCGCCGGCCAGGACCTTATGGGTGGAAAGTCCGCGCGGCGGGTCCATTTCCACCGCGAAGACGAACTTGCCCTTGGCTAATTTTTGCGCCAGCAGGGTGGGCTTTTGAGTTTCCGGTACTTCTGTTTCAACGCTTGCTTCAATTTCTACCTGTCCGTTAATCTCGGTGATGGTGGTGCTGTCCAGCGCCTGGCGCATGGCCGCGATGTGTTCTGGAGTGGTGCCGCAGCATCCGCCCATCACGCTGGCGCCCGCACGCCAGAATGACAGGGCGTAATCGCTGAAGTAATCCGCTGTGGCCGGGTAGAAAATACGCCCGCCGTTTTGTTCCGGCCAACCGGCATTGGGCTTGATCCAATATTTCCCTTCGGGAAAGGCGCGGTGCATTTCTTTCAGAATACGCAGCAGCTGGTTGGGGCCGCCGGAGCAGTTGATGCCGATCACGTCCGCGCCAAATTCAGCCAGGTTGCGCGCTACCTTGCGCGGACTGTCGCCCAACAGGGTGCGATCATCGCGTGTGAAGGTCATGGAGGCTACGATGGAGATGTCGTTGGAGAGTTCGCGCGCGGCAGTCAACGCTTCGCGCAATTCATACAGGTCGGTCATGGTCTCGATCACCAGCAAATCCACATCCGCGTTCAACAGCACTTCAATCTGTTCGCGGAAAGCCCTGCGGGCGTCTTCCGGCTGGACACGCCCAAAGGGCGCCAGCGGAATGCCCAGCGGGCCCACGTCTCCGGCAATCAACACTTCCTTAAAACTGGCCAACACTACGCGGCGCGCCAGATCGACCCCGGCCGTGTTGATGGCTTCCAGTTGATCCAGCATGCCGTGGCGGCCGAGTTTGTAGCGGTTGGCGCCGAATGTGTTGGTCAGGATGATTTGCGAACCGGCCTCGATATAGGCGTGGTGGATGTCCGCCACCAGGCTGGGTTTGGTCAGGTTGAGTTCGTCGAAGCACTTGTTGAAACTGACTCCTTTTTCGTGCAGCAGCGTACCCATGGCGCCGTCGGCCAGGGCCGGTTTTCCGGCAGTGAGTAATTCTTGGAAGGTTGTTTTTGTCATGATTGCCTCATTCTGTTTTTACCTGAAAATACGACGCCTGCGGGTGGTGCAAGACCAGCGCGGCGGTGGTGTATTCGGGGACGAATTGGTAGGCCGAAGTCATCTGCAGGCCCAGTTCTTCACGCGCGGGCAGCAGCTTGAAGACCAGCTCGTGCTGGCTCAAGTCCGGGATGGCCGGATAGCCCCACGAGTAGCGTTTGCCCTGGCGCGCGCCCAACCCTAGCTCATTGCGGATATGGTCATGCATGTATTCCGCGGCAGTTTCGGTTAACTGCACCGCCAGCCCGTGAGTGAAGAAACTTTCGGTGAAGTCATCGGCGGTGTGCAGCGCCTGCACGTGCTCGGCTGCGCCCCGGCCCAGTGTGACGATCTGGAAGATAGCCAGGTCGCGCTGCCCGCCGGCTGCGTTGGAGAAATAGTCGCTCAGGCACAAACCCTCTCCGTCCGTCTGGCGCGGGAGGTGGAAGCGTAGGGTCTCTTCACTGCCGTCCGGCAGCGGGCGGTAGACCAACAAGTCGTCGCCCTCGGCCTGGCAGGGGAAATAGCCGTAGGCAGCGCTGGCGTTCAGCCAGCCGTCCCGCAGCGCTTCCGCCTGCATGCTTTCCAACCGTTGGGTGAAGTCGCGCTGGTATTTCTCCCACTTTTCGCCTTTGGCGTTCTTCACGCCCCACGAAATGCGGAATAACGCGCTGCGGTTCAGCCGCTCGAAGAGTTTATCCAGCGGCAGGGAGGGCAGCACGCACGCGCCCTTGAACGGCGCGAGGGGAATTTCGGCGGCGGGAATAACCACGCGGCGGATGGCCGCTGCCGGTTTGATGGGCTGCGGGTTGGCATTCTTCCCGTTATTTTTATCGATTGGGGCTTCTTCCGGTTTCTGACCGGTTTTGGCCTGATCCAGCGCTTTGAGTGCCGCGAAGGCGTCCGGGCAGTAATACACGCCGCCGGCGTAAGGGCGCCCGTCCTTTTGGCCGATGCGCTCGGCGAATTCCGGGTTGACAGCCGCGCCGCCGATTAGGACCGGCAGGCGCAGATCCTGTTCCTGCAGGGCTTCCACCACCAGCGGCATTTGCTGGCTGGTGCTGACCAGCAGGGCGCTCAGTCCGATCGCGTCGGCTTTCTGTTCAACAGCCTGCCGCACGATGGTCTCGACTGGCACCTGCTTGCCCAAGTCGATCACATCATAACCATTGTTCGACAGGATGGTCTTGACCAGATTCTTGCCGATGTCATGCACATCGCCGTAGACGGTCGCCAGGATCAGGCGGCCTTTGGCAGCCGAGGCATCTTTCTCCAGGTATTGTTCCAAATGCGTACTGGCCGCGCGCATCAGCTCGGCGGATTGCAGCACAAAGGGCAGGATCAACTCGCCGCGTCCGAACTGCTCGCCGATTTCCTGCATGGCCGGCAATAATACCTCGTTGATCAGGCGCAGCGCAGCCTTATGGGGAATATCGCTACTGGCCTGGATGGCCTCATCCAGATCCGCGATCAGCCCGTCCTTCTTACGGGTCAGGATGCGCTGGCGGATGCGTTCGTCCACCGGCAGCGCGTCCAGCGCGGCGTTCTGGTTGATCTGTTCATCTTCTTTGATGTCCAGGAAGTAGCTGGTGTAATCGGCCAGCGCCTGCGGGTGGCGGTTGAAGAGCAGGTCTTCCGCCAATTGTTTTTCGCGTTCGTCCAGCGCACTGTAGGCTTTGAATTGAGCGGGGTTAAGGATGGCCATGTCCAGACCGGCCTGCACGGCGTGATACAGCATGACGGTGTTCAGCACCGCGCGCGCGGGCGGATTCAAACCAAAGGAAATGTTGCTCAAACCCAGCGAGGTAAAGACGCCCGGCAGCTCGCGCTTGATGGCGCGGATGGCGTCCAGTGTTTGGATGCCCGCGTCCAGCGTCTCCGTGCTGCCGCTGGCAAGCGTGAAGGTTAGCGGGTCGAATACCAGGTCCTGGGGCTTAAATTCAAACTCGTCCACGGCCAAGCGGTAGATGCGCCTGGCAACCGCCAGCTTTTCTTCAGCCGTTTTGGCCATGCCGTTCTCGTCGATGGTCAGGGCAATCAGCGCGGCGTTGTGTTCGCGCGCCAGCTTCATGATGCGGCGGGCTTTTTCCTCACCGGCTTCCAGGTGCACCGAATTAATCAGACAGCGTCCCGGAGCGGCTTTCAACCCGCTTTCCAGTACCTGTGGGACGGTGCTGTCAATCACCAGCGGCGCGTTGATCTGCGCGCTCAACAGGGTGGCCAGCTGCTGCATGCGTTCGCTTTCGCGTTCATCTTCGGTCAGGGCGGTGCAGATGTCCAGCGCGTGCGCGCCGTTCTCCACCTGTTCGGCCGCCAGACGCGCGGCGCTGTCGTAGTCGTCCGCCAGCATCAGGCGCTTGAAGGCGCGGCTGCCCTGCGTGTTGAGACGCTCACCGATGATGAAAGGCGCCGGTTCCTGCTGCATGGCGCAGGCTTGAAAAGCGGAAGAAAGCGTCGCAATGGGTTCAGGCTGGCGCTCTTTTTGTTGGGTATGGCTCAGGCATTCAATCAACAATGTCAGGTGTTCCACGGTGGTGCCGCAGCAGCCGCCTACCACGTTCACACCCAGGTCGGACACGAAGGCCGAGACCTGTTCGGCAAAATCCTGCGGACTTAGCGGGTAGGTCGCGCCGCCCTCGCTGTTGATGGGCATGCCGGCGTTGGGTTTGACCGAAACAGGCAGCTGCGCGTGCGCGGCCAGGTAACCCAGCGGCGCGCGCATGTGCTCCGGACCGGTCGAGCAGTTCAGGCCAATCACGTTGATGCCCATGCCTTCCAGGATGGACAGCACAGCCTGAATGTCGGTGCCCAGCAGCATACGCCCGTTGGTATCCAGCGTGACCTGGGCTTGAATGGGCAGCACTTTGCCGCATTCGGCGAAGGCTTTATGGATGCCGACGATGGCGGCTTTTACTTCCAGAATATCCTGCTGGGTTTCCAGCAGCATGAAATCGGCGCCGCCTTCGATTAGATAAAGGGCCTGCTCGCGGAAAATATCGCTGGCCGTGTCGAAGTTTAAGGGCTCCTCGTCCGGATTGCGCAGGGAGAGCAGCTTGCCCGTCGGGCCCATGGCGCCGGCCACGAAACGCGGGCGCCCATCGCGGGCATATTCGTCCGCCAGGCGGCGCGCCAATCGCGCGGCGGCCAGGTTAATGTCGCCGGTCTGCTCCTGCAAACCGAACTCCGCTAGAGTCTGGCGGTTGGAGCGGAAGGTGTTGCTTTCAATGATGTCCACACCCGTATCCAGGAAACTGCGGTGTACTTTTTCCACAGCCTGGGGATAAGTCACCGAAAGGTAGTCATTGCAGCCGTTGAATTGCTCCCCGCCAAAGTGCTGGCTGGTCAGGTGCTGCGTAGCCAGGTTGGTGCCCATGGCACCGTCCATGACCAGCACGCGTTCCTGCATGGCTGCCAGATAAGATGATTGGATACGGTTGTCGATTTTCAAATTTCAGTCCTTACAATTGATATAAAAAAACCTCTCAGGAATATGAGAGGTTCACGCGCTTTTCTCTCATCTTCCAGAATCAGCCAACGGTTCTGCCGGATTTGGCACCTGCAGCAGGCTGCGGTTGCCGAGGTATCTGCGGGCCGGTCCCTCCACCTCTCTTGATGAGTCTTGTTAATGGTACGAATTAGCGGCAATGTTACCATAAAAATAAATTGCGGACAAACAAGATTGGCGCGTCCGAATGAGGAAAAAAGATACGATTTGGATGAATTCTACTGTGAGGGTAAAATGAACTCTCGTAATTTTAGAATTTGGGAGTGTGCATGAAAATCAACGCGGTCATCTTCGACATGGATGGCGTCATCTTCGATACGGAAAAACTGGCCAAGGAATCCTGGCACTTGGTAGAAAAGGAATTCGGCGTCCCGGTCGGGGAGGACTTTATGACCATGCTGCTGGGCATGAGCCATACCGGCATCCTGGATGTGTATGCCAAATACTTTGGCGATTATGAACTGGGATGCAAGATTTACAACTGGCGTAAAGCTTTTATGACCGACACTATCGAACAGAACGGCGTTCCGGTTAAACAGGGCGTGCGCGAATTGTTTGCTTATCTAAAGGAGGCCGGTTTGCCCATGGCGCTGGCCACTTCCAGCTACCGGCCGAATTATGAGCGCCTGTTCCGCGTGACCGGTTTGGAGAATCCCTTCAGCGCGGTGGTGACCGGTGATACGCTGGAACACAGCAAGCCCGACCCGGAGATTTTCCTGCGTGCGGCGCGGGGCTTGAACGTGCCCATCAAGGAGTGTTTGATCATCGAGGACTCCTACAATGGCATTTTCGGCGGCAGCGCTGCCGGGGCGGTGACGGTCATGGTGCCGGATATGGTGCAGCCCACACCCGAGGTACGCGCCAAGGCTTACGCGATTTGCGACTCTCTTTTGGATATCATTCCCTTAATTAAAAAGATCAACCAGGGAAAATAGCCCTTCAAGCGCCGTAATTGGCGATGGGGGCGAAGCGCGCGTTTGTCAGTTTGGCCAGGTCTTTGGGCGCCAGCCGGATTTGCAGGCCCCACTGCCCGCCGGAAATCAGCATAGACTCCAGCGTTTCAGCCGAATTATCGATCAGCACCTGAAAACCCTTGTTGATTAGCGCCAGCGGCGAGATGCCGCCGGCCCGCAGGCCGGTCAGCGCTTCGGCTTCCGCCTGGCTGGTGACGTGCACCTTCTTCTCTTTCAACGCGGCGGCCAGGGCTTTATTGTCCACCTCACCGGTAGCGGGCACCAGCGCCAAAATGGGCTTGCCGCCCTTTTCGCGCCTGGCGACGATGGTTTTAAATACCGTTTCGGGAGGCATTTCTAGCAGATCGGCCACTTCCAGTGCACTTAATTTCTGTACGGGTACATCCAGCGCGGTAAAGGGCACTTTGCGCGCTTCCAACATGCGGGTAACGTTATTGGCGGTCATAGGCTTTTCCTCAGTGATGTGCGGCGCTGCTGGCCGAAGCGGCGTCGGACTGGTTCAACACCATCAGGTAAAAACCCAGGTTGATCATCATGGAGAATTCCTGGTTGGTGATGCGGCTGCTCTCAATGATCACGTTGGCCTGCATGCACATGAATTCCGTTATGTGGCGCTCTTCCGTGCCCTGGTCGAAGCTAAGGACGGCCGCGCCGCTCTTGTCGATAAAACGCCAGCGCGTGTGCCAGAAATTGACAGGTTCCCAGCCGAACGGTCGCCCGTCCAAAAGCTGCAGCGTACCGCCGCCGCCAAACAACTTGGGGTGGTAAAGGGCGTAATCGCTCTCCGCCTCGGGGTGCCGTACGGTGACGTGCGGGTTGAGGAAGCCCAGGCGTTTGAAGGACCAATCCTGGATGGGATTGCGGGCGACGGCCAGCGTGCCCCATAACGAACGGAATTCCAGTGTGCCGAATTGCTCCTGCCCGCGGGTCAGCTCAAAATAACGCACCATCAACTTGGGTTGGCTCCAGACTAACTGGTCTCCGGCTTTCGTAGCGAATTCCTGCATGCTGCCCTCTGAATTACTTGTCTTCCCTGCGATACAGGGCTTTGACCTGTTCTACGGCGTGGTACGAGGAGCGCACCAGCGGTTGGCTTTCCACCCAACCGAAGCCGATCTCCTCGCCGTATGTTTTCAATTCCGCGAACTCTTCCAGCGTGTAGTAGCGCTCGATGGGCAGGTGCTTGCGGCTGGGCTGCAGGTACTGCCCGATGGTGAGGATGTCCACCTGCCATTCGCGCAGCATGCGCATGACCTCGCGTACTTCGTCCAGCGTTTCGCTCAGGCCCAGCATGATGCCGGACTTGGTCAGCACACGCTTGTCCATCTTCTTGGCGTTGGTCAGCACCGCCCGTGACCATTCCAGCCGGTCGGAGGGCTGCACGCGCGCGAACAGGCGCGGCACGGTTTCCAGGTTGTGGTTGAGGATCTCCGGTCGCGCGTCCATCACGATGCGCAGCGCCTCTTCGTCCCCGCGGAAATCGGGGATGAGTACCTCGACCGAGCAGCCCGGCTGCAGGGCGCGGATGCGCCTGATCACGGCCGCGAAGATGCGCGCACCGCCCAGGTTGTCGTCGTCGCGGTCCACGCTGGTGATGACGGTGTGCTTGAGGTCCATGGCTTTGACGGCTTGCGCCACGCGTTCGGGTTCGTCCCAGTCGATGGCTTCCGGTTTGCCGTGCTTGATGTCGCAGAACCCGCAGCGGCGCGTGCATACGTCGCCCAGGATCAGAAAGGTGGCGGTGCCGCTGCCCCAGCATTCACCCATGTTCGGGCAGCCGGCCTCCTCGCACACGGTGTGCAGCTCCTTGCTGCGCATCATGTCCTTCAGCCAGTCGTAGGTCTCGCCGGAGGGAGCGCCGACCTTGATCCAGCTCGGCCGCCGGCGCGGTGTCGTGTCCATTTGGGCGGGGTTGACCCGCTCGCGGGAGGGTTGTTTGTTCATCTTGACTCCTTTTGTGATTATAACCTGTTGGAAAGTTATCTTTATTAACCACAGATGGACACAGATGAAAAAACAAAAACTGATTTATAGCTGGATGCACACAGATACGCTCTCTATGGCTATTCTGAACGTAGTGATCGCGTAGCATCCTCTTTGGAGGATCGCGCAGCACTCCCTTGGGGAGAGAATCTCGGCCACAACTAAAATTTTGATTGCAAGCCGAGATCCTTACGCTCGCTGCGCTCGCTCAGGATGACACATATCGGAGTATCTGTGTGTATCAACCATTAAAATGCAGTTAGTTTTTATCTGTGTTCATCTGTGGCTAAAAAGTTTATATCTGTGGTTAAATAAGTCTATGCTTTATATCGTAGCAACCCCTATTGGCAATTTAGGCGACATCAGCCTGCGCGCGCTGGAAACCCTGCGCAGCGTGGACGTGGTGGCCAGCGAGGATACCCGCAAGACCGGCATCATGCTCAAACATTTTGAGATCAGCAAACCGCAGGTCTCTTTTTATGAGCAGAATGAGAAGAAGCACCTGCCCAGGCTGATCGGCATGCTGCAGGCCGGGCAGAATGTCGCGCTGGTCAGCAACGCCGGCACGCCGGGTGTGTCCGACCCGGGCTTCACACTGGTGCGCGCCGCCCTGGAAGCCGGCATCGAGATCACTGCTGTGCCCGGACCTAGCGCGCTCATCATGGCGCTGGTGCTGTCTGGCCTGCCGGTACATTCCTTTACCTTCCGCGGCTTTCCGCCGCGCAAATCCAGCGCCCGCTGCCGCTTCTTCGCGGTGGACCAGGATTCGCCCCATACGCTGATCTTTTACGAAAGCCCCTACCGCATGGCCGCCTTTTTAGAGGATGCGCTGTCGGTGTACGGTGACCGCCCGGCGGCGGTAGCCAATGACTTGACCAAGAAGTTCGAGGAAGTGCGCCGTGGTTCGCTCTCGGAGTTGGCCGCGCATTACGCTTCGCTGGAAAAGGTGCTGGGGGAGTACACGGTGGTTATTGCGGGCAAGGAAGAATAGACCTTTCGCCCCTCCCTTACCCTCCCCATTTCAACGAGTTGAAATAGGGAGGGTGGATAATGACAGAATCTTTCCCTTCCTCTCCCTATAAAGGATCGCGAAGTATCCCCCGGGGAACGATCTCGGCAAACAATCAATGTTTTCATTTTGGCCGAGATTCCCTCCCCAAGGGAGTGCTGCGCGATCGCTTTCGCTCGGAATGACATTAGAAAGCGTTGTGTCATCCAGAGCCCGCGAAGCGGGCGTAAGGATCTCGGTTCACACACAAAGATTCCTGATTGACTGAGATCGCCTCCCCTAAGGGAGTGCTTCACAATTTCTAGATTAGGAATGACAAGAGTGGGGTATCTGTGTGTATCAAATTATAAAAATGGTTTTGCCTTTATCCGTGTCCATCTGTGGCTAAAAGGAGAAAAGCGTTTAAACCGGTGAGAACTTCGTTCCGATGTCGTAGAAATCCTCGTTCTCGGCCTTCTTGAGCGAATTTACCACCCAATAAGTTACCGGAGTGAACAGCACCTCGATGCCGGTCTTGAACAGGTAATTGGTCAGTGACAGGCTGACGAAAGCCTCCCAGGGGAACACGCCCGCCAGGCTGGCGATGGCGATGAACACCACCGAATCGACCGCTTCACCCACCAGCGTGCTGCCGATGGTGCGCGTCCACAGCCACTTGCCCTTGGTCATCACCTTCATGATAGCCAGGATGACCGAGTTGCTGAACTCGCCCATCAGGTAAGCCGTCAGGCTGGCGGCCACCAGCCCGAAGGAGCTCATCCCGCCCAGGATGGCGTCGTAAGCGGCCTGCCCGGCGTAACCCTCCCAGGCAGCCTCGCCCGGCAGGCGCTGTACCAATGCCAGCGCCGCCGCGCTCAGAGCCAGCGCCCCAAAGCCGGTCCAGATCACGCGCCGCGAGCGCTTGAAGCCGTACACTTCGGTCAACACGTCCCCGAAAATGTAAGATATAGGAAAGAGCAGCGTGCCGCCGTCGAAGGACAGGCGCACGCCGAACAGCGAAACGCCCCAGTCAATGATCTTAGCGGAGGATGAAATGTTGCTGGTGATCAGCACGGTCACGAACAACGCCATCACCAGATCGAAATAGCGGTAGCATTTTTGTGCCGTGGTTTTTAGAGGCGTTTTATTTTCAGGCATAGGTATAATTCCTGTATCACATATCCTTAAGAAGATTATAAACATTTGTCATGAGTATCCAACGATTTTTCCTTCCACAGTCAAGCTTCGGCTCCGGGCAGGTCAGCTTGCCGGATTCCGTGCAGCATCAATTAAAAAGCGTACTGCGTATGGGAGCGGGCGAACAGGTCATTGCGCTCGATCCGCAGGGGATGGAATACCGCCTGGAGCTGGTGCTTGCTCCGGAGGGCAATTTTACCGGAAAAATTCTCTCTCAGACAACCAATTGCGCCGAAGCGCGTACGCGCATTACTTTATGCCTGCCGCTCACCCAGCGCGAAAAGTTCGAATGGGTACTGCAGAAGGGCACCGAAGCGGGCGTGGCAGCCTTTCAACCGCTGATCACGCAGCGCTCGCTGGTACAGGATGGCGCTTTGGTAGAAAAGAAGCGCATACGCTGGGAAGCCATTATTCGTGAAGCAGCCGAGCAGTGCGGGCGCGGTCGTTTACCTGAATTAAAAGAAACGCTGTCGCTCAAAGATGCGCTGGAAAGCCTGCCGGAAACCCATGACCGCACTCTGGCGGCCTGGGTGGATGAGCAGCAGATCGGAATGGAAGATGCCCTGGTGGGTTTCACGCCGGGCGATGCTTTGGCTTTATTCATCGGCCCGGAAGGCGGTTTTGATCCGTCCGAAGTGGAAGCCATGCGCGCGGTAGGTGTGCAGCCATTTTCACTGGGCGCGCGCGTCCTGCGCATGGAAACGGCTGCCATCCTGATACCGGCTTTGATCCTGTATCAATTAGGGGAAATGCGGCCTCGGGAAGATGGATTCCTCCCGGAGCCGGCTAAATCTCGCTAACTTATTTCAAGGCATCCTTCAGGAAGTAATCCACCTGCTCCAGATACCAATCCGGTTCACCCATGTGGATGGCGTGACCTGAATCCACCTTCGCGTAGCGCAGGCCTGGCACCAGCGCGCGGATCCTTTCCACGTCTTCTCCATCCATGGCGCCCAGCAGTCCCCAGGTCTCGTCGCGCGACCAGTTGGCCTGCATCAGCAACATCGGGCAGCTTACTTTCTTCAGCGCGTCCTCGGGGTCGAAGTCCGCGCTCAGGCGCCCATCGATGGTGGCTATTGAGAAATCTACGTCGTATTCCGTGAGAAACTTAATACCGGAGCGCTGCTCGAAGGGCACCAGTGGAAAATCGTAAGGATGCCCGGGTTTCATTTTACGGGTCAGGTTGACAATGCCTGCAATGCCTTTGGCGATGGGCGCGGGGATGAGCAGCAGCTCTTCCTGTCCGTCCTTGGGAATACCCATATGGGAAAAGTAAGCTTCCAGGTCGCGCCCCGCTGGGGTGCCCAACGCGTCAATGGCTGTCTGGAACATATAGGTCATGTAACGTTCTTCAGAAATACGCGGCCATATGGAGGAGAACATGGGCGGGTCTTCGGAGATGACCGCCAGCACCGAGTCGGGTGCGTAAGCGCCCAGCCACACGGCCAATACCGCGCCGGAGGACAGGCCGGACACCACCGCCGGTTCACCAATTACCTCTTCCACGAAGATCTTTAGATCTTGCCCGCAGATGTTGTAGGAATACTGCCCCGGCGTGCGTGTGGATTTGCCGTGCCCGCGCAGGTCAACCGAAAACACATGATACTGTTTCGCTAATTGCGGCATGACCAGTTTGTACCCCTGCCAGGATTCCATTTGCCCGGGGATCAACAGGAAAGCCGGCCCGTTGTCCGGCCCTTCCACGTAATTCAATCTCACCTGGCCGGTGTCGAATTGCTTTTCCTCGAACCCCTCCGGCAGTCCTTCCACCTGCACTCTGGACGGCCAATAGAAAACCGTCAGAAATACAGCCAAAATTACTATCAGGATGATTCCGATAATTAATAGTGCGTTCATATTTTTTACTTTCTTTTTTTTATGACTTAAGAATTTCTTCCAACGCGGCTACGTGTGCTTGAAAGGCAAGCCGTCCCGCGCTTGTTGCGCTGACGAAAGTGCGCGGTTTACGTTCCACGAAGGTTTTATTGACTGTAATGTAACCGGCTTCTTCCAGTTTGTGCAGGTGCGCACCCAGGTTGCCGTCGGTGACCTCCAATAGATCGCGTAGGGCGGTGAAATCGACTTCGTTATCAGGGTCCAGGGCGGTCAGGGCGGCCATGATGCGCAGGCGCACCGACTGGTGGATGATCTCGTTTAGTTCAGTCATGATCTACAACTTCCAGCGGATGATCAAGCCCAACAGGATCATAGATCCGCCCACCAACACGGCCATCCACAGGTAGAAATACGCCGGCATCAGGAAATACCCGACCAGGGCCAACGCGCCGATCGGCAGTGTCCACCATCCATAGGAGAAGGAGAATACCAGACTCATGGCTGTCTGGCCGACCAGTACGAACAGGATGACGATCAGGGTAATCTGCTTACCGTCGATGGGTTGGGCAACAGCGATCACCCCGATGCAGAACAGCGCCAGCAGTACCCAGAACAAGCCGATGCGCCGGCCGTACATGCCGGTCAGCGGTCCCTTCACGTGCTTGCTCACGCGCAGGCCGGCCGAGATGGACAAGACGCTGCCTAGCAGACTGACGACGGCCCATACATAGACGGCCTGTGAACCGGGCAGGAATTGGTTCGCCAGGAACCCAGCCAGCCAGATCATGCCGGTGTAGATCAAAAAGATATACGCTCCGCTGCTGGAAATCGTATGGCGCGTGCGGCGCGTCATTTTTTGAATGGCGGCCAGGGCTTCTTCTGCTTCAGTTGGTGAAATATTCATTTATATTTATCCTTATAGAGAACTCTGTAATACAGAGTTAATCATACTGCATATTTGGATTTTGTCAATTGGATTTGGTTTTTCTTTTCAGCCATAGATGGACGCAGATACCCTTCTTATGTCATTCCAGACGAAGTGATCGCGTAGCATCCTCTTTGGAGGGTCGCGCAGCACCCTCTTGGAGGGTCGCGAAGCATCCTCTCAGAGGATCGCGTAGCACTCCCTTGAGGAGGGAATCTCGCCTATTTTGGGCTCTTGCATGCTCGCCGAGATCCTTCGCTCACTTTATTCGCTCAGGATGACACAAAGAAGGGGAATCTGTGAAAATTAAGTATTAAATCGCTTTTTAGTTTTTATCTGTGTTTATCTGTGGATAGATAAGCTAAGAATTCTTGAAAGATGACAGCCTAAAAACAATCTGTGTGTATCAAACCAAAAAAAGGTTTTTGTTTTTATCTGTGTGAATCTGTGGCAAAAAGATAAAAAAATCAGAAAAGCCGAGTAGGCAGCAGGTTCTTCAAGCGTCCATCCAGCAGCTTGGCGCGCCCCAGGTTGCGCCCGTGCGTGTCGCGCAGCGCCACCACGCTGCCGCGCAGGCTTGCGTCCGTGGCGTAACCGCGGATGTCCTCGCCGCGCAGCCAGGCGGGCAGGTATTTATCTTCCAGCGTCAATACGCCGCTCGTGAAACAGTCACCGAAGCGGCTGACGAACTCATGCGAAGGCTGCCAACCCTCCGGCAGGGCCTTGCCCAGTGCCATGCCGCTGCTCTGCCAGGGCAGGTCCGCGCAGGCCGCGTCCAGGCGTTCACCCAACAGGCTCAATTGGCCGTTGACTTCCACGATCTTCAAGCTTTGCGCCTGCATTTGCGCGCCCAGGTCAAAACCGTACAGGTCCGACAGGTAATTTGTGATGCCCTGGGTTTCCACCGGCAGGGGCACTTTGACCTGCGGAGTCTTGCCCGCGCGCAAGTAGGGTTCGGCGGGCGGGTCCGGCAGCGAGTTATCCTTGACCAGTTTGGCGGCGAAGAAGCCGGCCGTGCCGAAAATGTGCGGCCACAGGCGCGCGGCGTGCGCTACCTCGGCCGGGAAGTTCTTGTCCATGAATTGGGTCAATCCGGGCGCGGGCTGCGGCAGGCGTTGCTGAATATCCACGATGTGGAAACAGCCCGGGAACTGTTTTAACAATGCCGCCAGCACGCCTTCGTCCTCTTGCGGGGTGAGCGTGCAGGTGCTGTAAACCACCTGGCCGCCAACCTTGACGGCCCGCAGCGCGCTTTCCAGCAGGCGCGTTTGGCGTTCGGCCAGCGCTTCCACCTCGGTCAACGTAATGCTGCGCGCTTTGTGCGATTCGCTGGCGCGCAGCCCCTGCATGGAGCAGGGCGCATCCAGCAGCACCGCGTCGAAGCGTCCCGGCGCCAGCGCGCCGATCTGCTCGCCCGGCAGGCAGGTAACCGCCTGGTTGATGACGCCCCAGGTTTGCAGCACGATGCGCAGGGCAGACAGGCGTCCGCGGCTGGCATCGTTGGCCACGATGAAACCCTTATCCCCGCTGCGGTCGGCCAAATGGATGGTCTTGCCGCCCGGCGAGGCAGCCATATCGAGGATCAGCGGGTGGGGCAGATCGGAAAAATTAAACAACTCCGGCGGCAGCATGGAAGCAGCCTCCTGGATGTAGTAATAGCCCAGGCGGTGTTCGATGGTGGAGCTGGGCGTAATTTCGGGTTGACCGATCCAAAAACCGCTGGGACAGTAGGGCACCCCTTGCGACTGCCAGCCGTACAGCTCGGCCCATTTTTCCATGGCAGGTTGTGCATCACTCTTGAGCGTGTTGACCCGCAGCGAAAGGTCCAGCGCTTGATCCTGGGCTGCCTGCACGCGCGCGTACAGCTCCGGCTGGCTCCGCGCCAGCCAATCGAATGTGTAGAGTTCGGGAGTGGTTTTAGCCATCTTTGCGCATCCAATAAATAGTCTCGCCGGGAAAATCCAATTCGCCCCGCTCGGCCCAATCCTGCGGGTTCAGGTTCGCCTCCACCAGCGCGCGCATGCGTTCGCGCAAGTCGCGCCGCCCGTCCAGGCTGCGGTTGGGCAGGGAGACGAACAGGTATTTGACTTTCAAAGCCGCCCATAAACCGCGGTTGCAGCCTTTCTGGCGTTTCTCCATGCGATGGGCTTCCTTGAACAGGAAAGCCGCGTCGGCTTCCACCTCGGGCGGGCGCACCAGCACATCGCGCACCTCCGCCAGCGCTTCACGGCCGCTCAGGCGCAGGAACTCGTTGATCAGCGCCACGCGCGCCGGGTGGATGTCGTAGGCGTAAAATTGGCAGTCCGCCGGCAGATCCATCCAGGGCAGCGCGAAGGGATTCAGCCCGCAGGCCAAATCCAGCACGACTTGCGGCTGACCGCACACGCTGCGGATGCCCGCGTAGAAATCTTCCAGATAAGCCAGACGTTCGCGCGTTGAATCGTGCTGCCGCAGGATTTCCGTGCAGGTTGCTTGCACAGCGTCTTCGCTCTGGGTAAAGGCCTGCCGCAGTTCAACGGTTGCCCGATCATAATCCGGATCGCCCAGATAGGGCGCCATGATATTGTGCAGCTTGGCGCGCGCGCTCTTGAGCGCTTCGGCCGGTTTACTGTGGCGCGCCAGCTCCTGCTCCAGCAGGTCGCGCAGCGTCTCTTCGGGAATGCCCAGGTCCTGGTATTTCTTGCTGCTCTGGATCTTAGCCAGCAAAGCATCCATATCCATACCGGTTTTCATTTTTCCACCAGAAAGGCCAGCTCGCTGGAAAATTCATATTGGGTAATTTTCCATTTCTTATTGGCTGTCAGGGCTTTGAATTGCGCGTTATAGGTCTGGCGCATACCCTTGGAGCGCCCGCCCAGGCTGCGGATGGGGTAGGAGACTAACAGAAATTGGGCCGGAACGGCATCCACCAGAGCGCCGGCCGCGCCTTTCTCCAACTGCTCCAGACAGGGCAGGCTTTTCAACAGCAAAGCAGCCTGTACGGGCTGCTTGAATTCAAAGTGAAAGATGTCGGCGGTTTCCAAATGGGCGTCCAGCCCGCAATGGCGCAGGAAGGCGTTGTCAAAGGCGATCAGGTCGCTGAAGATGTCGCAGCCGAAATAGCGCGCGCCGGCTTGCAGCGGCATCCAGGGCAGTGCCAGCGGGTTCAGCCCGCAGGCCAGGTCGAAGACGCTTTCCAGCGGACCCAACGGGGCCAGGATGTCGGCGTAGAACTCAGCCAGGATGGGCAGGCGTTCGGCCGTGGAGCTGTGCGCTTGCATGACCTGCAAGGCGAAGGTGCGCACGTCCTCACTCAAGGGGTCGTTGGGCAGGCTTGCCAATTCATCCAGCCAGTGCGCGTACTGCGGTGCCAGCTTGAAATAGGCCGCGCCGATCTGGTGCAGTTTGGCGCTGACCTCTTTGATGGCTTCCTTGGGCTTGCGGCCTTTGACCAATTCGCGCGCGGCCAATTGTTCCACCAGGCCGGGTTGGATGTGTTCGTACTTGGATTTTTGCAGCACGGCGGAGGTGACCGCCGCAAGGTTCGGGTCGGGGTTGGTCATGGCAGGTCCGGGCGCATCAGGTCCATCAGGCGCGACATAAAGCTCAGGTTATGCTGGGTGGCCAGCTGAAGATAAAGGTTATCGTTGAGCTTGAACAGATGGCGCAGGTAGCCCAGCGAATAGTTGCTGCACAGCGGGCAGTCGCAGCCTTCTTCCACCGGCTGGCTGGATTTGATGTGGCGCTTGTCATGCGCGTAGACATATTCGAACCAATCATCGTTCAAGGCCAGCGCGCCCGGGTTGGGAATGTGGCTGAAGCGGTACAGGCGCCCATGGCGCGCGTCGCGCGTGGGCATGGCACTGTCGAACAGGCCGTAGCCGTGCGCGGCACAGCGTGCCACGTAGGGCGGGTGGCCGATGCCCAGTGCGTGCAGTGGATATTCTTCCGGGATCACGTCGCGCGTCAGGAAGACCATTTCCTCGACCAGCTGGCCCTGGCTGTCCAGCGGCCAACCGCCGTAACCGAAGCCGTCAAAACCGATCTCCAGCAGTGCTTCCGCGCAGCGCCGGCGCAGTTCGGGCGAGTTGCCGCCCTGCACCACACCGAACAGCTTGGGCCGTTTCTCTTCCGGCAGGCGTTTTTCATCCAGCAAGCGATCGAATTCCACCCGGCAGCGCTTGGCCCAGCGGATGGTGCGCTCCACCGATGTTTCCTGTTGAATCTGGTCGTCGTCAATGTGGGTGCAGTCGTCCAGGCAGAACAGCAGGTCGGAGTCAAAGCCCAGCTGTAATTGGATGCATTTTTCAGGGGTGAGCTGGTACTTGCGATCCCCATCGGGCGTTTTGAAAGCCAGTCCGTTTTCGGTGAACTGTCCGAAACGCGCATCCTGGCGGATGAGTGAATAAGCCTGGAAGCCGCCCGAATCGGTGAAGATGGCTTTCTCCCAGCCGCTCATCTTATGCAGCCCGCCCAGGGATTTAACCGTGCTGGCGCCCGGCTTTTGCATCAGGTGGAAGGTGTTCATCACCACCGCTTCGATGCCGCAGGCCGCTGTGGCTTCGGCGCTCAAACCGCGTACCTGCCCGAAAGTCGCATCCGGCAGGTATTGCGGCAGGTTCAGCTGCGCGTGCAATAAATTGAGTTGGGTTGGGTATGCCATACGCTTGAATTGTATCATTCCCCCTGAAGCGCAGTTTTAAGCCAGCACGCGCATAGCCTGCAGGGTGATCCAGCGATTGACCGTATCGCCACGGGCCAGGATCGGCCAGGTCTGCTTCTGGTAAGGACTGCCTCCGCTCCAGTTACCGCTCTTGTTGCGCTGGGTTTCCAGCCATGCCAGCCCACGCACGGCTTGGGGGGTTTGCAGCGCATTCATCTCTTTGGCCACGCGCAGCACCAACAACATATCCGACTGGTAAAAAAGCGGGAAGCTCAGCTTGGACCAGGTCGGGTGGACCTTCTCGATGTGGGGGTAATCGGCTGCCAGCAGGTCGTAATCCTCCAATAGGAATTCAAGACCGCTTTCGATTGCTGTCTGCATCTGTGCGCTGCGCTGTTCGGCAGGGATCAGCGCCAGCCCGTACAGGCCGCGTACCACGCTCCAGGCGCAGGGCAGGCCGTTGTTGTAATGGCAGCGGCTCAATTGCTGCAGATCTTGCACCACATAATCCAGCATAGTTTGCATAAAGTCTTCGTGCGGGTTGCCGCAGTACAGGTGATAGCGCAGAGCGTTGCCCCACAGGCAGCCCCAATAGGGCGCTTCGCTTTTCATCAGACGCTGGTCGTCCTCGAAACTGGCCTGCATGAAGGCCATACCCTTTTGCATGGCCGCGTGCCGCGGGTCCATGCCCAGTTCGCTTAACAGTAGCATGCTCCAATGGCTGGCGCGATACTTGGGTGAATAGTAATGTTTGGCGATTTGCCAGTAACCTTCCGGGGCTTGTCTTTCAAGGATGTTGCGGACGGGATTTTCGGTGGAAATGGAAAGCCTGGCTGTTTGCACCTCCGGGTCGTTTTCCGGTTTTCCTAGCACACCGGTGAGGGTCAGGTAACGAATGGAGGGCGTTGGGCTTTCCAACAGCCAGGCAATGGTTTTTTGGTTTTCGGGCGCGTTTATATCCATAAACGCATTATAGTCAATTTAACGTTTGCGGAACAAGGCGGAAATTAGGGTGATGACGCCGATGCCGATCAGGAACAGCGGCCACAACATACCCATGCCCAGGTTCAACCCAAAGGATCCGGCAAAAATTATGAACCCCATGAAGCTGATGGCTATCAGGATCAAACCGCCGGTATCAAAGTGAACGCGTTCGCGCGAGAGCAGGCCGGCCAGAATGATGCCCACGCCCACGAAACCGGGGATGAGCGTCCACAGGTAAGCCCAACTGGCCCAGTTACCCGAGATGGTCTGGTAGTACAGGATGCCGCCGATACCGCCCACGATGCAGCCGGGGATGGCCAGGCCGCCGGTGCGGGTCAGCAAAGCTGACAACAGGAAGGCGGCGCCTACGCCGATCACGATGAACGGCCAGAATTCAGTCCCGAAGATGTTCGGGTACATGTTGATTGCCAGAAAGAAAGCGCCCATCAGGATGAGCAGAAATCCCCAGATAATTCCATGTCTGTTTTCCATATGTAATATTCCTCCGAAAAGATTGACTTGAGATATTTTCACTACTATGTACGCTATTCCTGTAAGAAGGTTGCGGAAGCGTAAAAAAAGAGCGCCGTCAGGCGCTCTTTACGGATTAATTATATTAACGAATCGATTCCCCAAATCTTTTACCGAATGCAAAGCCTGCTTTCAGGTCATCCTCTGTAGGCTGCCCGACGAAATCCAGTACTTCGCCCAATTTCCAATTCATCTTTTCAAATTGAGCATTCAGGAAGCGCGTCGCGCCGCCGCCCCAACCATAACTTCCGAAATAGGCCGCCTGTTTGTTAAACACGCGTTTGATCTCGGCCATATGCAGCACCATTTGCATGGTGGGGAAAAGTGTACCTTCGTAGGTGGGTGCGCCAATTACCACGCCCTGGTTGATCCACAGGGCTGGCAGGATGTAACTGACCGGGGTAGTGGTTACATCATGCACAGTTAAGGGCACGCCCGAAGCTTCCAACCCGCGCCGAACTTCGGCGACCATCTTGTCGGTATTGCCGTACATCGAACCGTGCAGCAGGGTCACGCCCTTTTCGGCCGGTTCTTTGCCGTAGCTGGACCATTTTAGGTACAACTCCACAATACGCTGCGGGTCTTTATTCCACACCAGGCCGTGCGAGGGTGCGATGGTGCGCAGCGGCAGGCCGCTCAATTTATCGCCCGCGTTGAGCACCGGTTTGCTGAAGGCCGCCACGATGTTGGTGTAATACCGCAGCGCTTCGGTTTCGAAATAGCTCAGATCGCTGTAATCACCGTCGTATATGCCGTTTTCCGGGATGCCGTACCCGCCGAAGGCGTCGCAGGGAAACAACGTTTGCGTGCTGACTTCATAGGTGAACATGGTTTCCGGCCAGTGCACCATGGGCGCGCTGATGAAGCGCAGCTTGTGGCTGCCCAGATCCAGCTCTTCCCCGTCGCTCACGCTGCGGATGTTCGCGGTGATGCCAAAGAAATCGTCCAGCATTTTGACGGTCTTGGCCGAACCCAGAATAAGTGCCTGCGGCGCCGCCTGGCGGAAAGCGTGCAGCGCGCCGGAGTGGTCGGGCTCCATGTGGTTGATCACCAGGTAATCGATCCTGGCCGGGTCAACCAGCGTGCGCAGTTCCTTCAGGTAGTCTTCCTGGAAGAGTTCCTTGCACAGGTCGATCAGCACGGTTTTCTCGTCGCGGATCAGGTATGAATTGTATGTAATGCCTTCTTTTTCAATCGGCCACAGGCCTTCGAACAGGCGCGTGCTGCGGTCGTGAACGGGCAGGCAGAAGATGTTTTCGCTCAGTTGGTTCGGTTTCATAATTACTTCCTGTTTCGTGATGGCTTAATTATAAAACGACCGGCGGGAAAACCGGCATCCGGTCGTTGGAAAATCGGGAAAATAGGTCGTTTAGGCGCTGCCGCTCATCAGAGTGCTGATCAGGATGGATGCGACGCCGGCTATCACGGTCTTTACACCGCTTACGATCAGGTTTTCTTTGGAGATTTTTCCCAAGAAAATGCCCAACCCGAACAGCGTCACCAATGCCACGCCCAGCGATACGAAATACACTACCTGGATGGTGCTGAACAGCGAGTGAAAAAAGAAAGGCAGCAGCACCAGCAGAGCGGCCAGGAAGGGCGAAATACCGTCCACCAATGAAACCACCACCGCCGCGAAGCGTGAGGCTTTGCCGATGCGGCTGTTATGCAGGTCGGTCAGCGTGCTTTTACTCAGTTCGTCCAGGTCGTGTTTGCGTTCAGCGGATTCGGTCAGGTATGAGCCCCACAACCCGGATATGCCCATGGCTACGCAAGTAGACAGGCCGGTGGTGATGACGATGTGCGGATTATCAATTCCTGCGCTGAGGTTGCCCATCAGCATACCGATGATAGTGAGGACGCCGTCAAAGGCGTTCATGGCGAAATATCGCCGAGCAATTTCCCCGATGTTGGCAATGCCGTTGTATTGGTTCGCCCGTTTGAACAACTGGCGAACCCTAAATCTATGTACTTCTTCAGATTCCATGATTTTTTAGACTAGTCTTGCAGTGTGGCGGCGTCGTCGATGATCATTTTGCCGGCCACAACTTCGTCAATGGAATGGATGGATCCACCCATATCTTCAATAATATCTTTGACCTCGTTGTAGTTGAGGTCGTCCCCTTCAATTGTAATCTTGGCGTTTTCGACCTTCAGGTCGATCTCAGCGATACTGATGTTTACTGCGGAGACCCCGGAAAGCGTGCTCAATGAGTTAGCCATCTCGATGATGTTGGGCTCCATTGGCTTGAGCGTATCCAGCACAAGCCTTCGTATTTTTCCTACCATTTTTTTATTGTATTTTTTACTCCGTTATTGTTTGCCTATGGGCTGATTTATACCATAAAAAGATATACGGTAAATTTCGCTGATGGATTTCTTCCACGCCTGCGGAAAACGTTATCCCTCCAAAATCCACCTGTTTTAAGTACAGTTTTCAGTATAATAACGCAAAAGGAGATGGCTATGATTGAGATTCCCGAAGCTTTAGCTTTAGCCGACCAAATGAACCGGACGGTTCAGGGTAAGCGTATTGCGCGTGTGGAGGTGTTGCGCTCCCCGCACAAGTTTGCCTGGTTCCAGGGTGATCCGCTGGCCTATCCGGACTTGTTGACCGGCCAAACGGTCGGACCGGCGCGCGGCTTTGGCAGCACGCTGGAGTTCGCAGCCGGCAGCGCGCGCCTTGCGGTCTCCGAAGGCGCCACCTGGAAATATCATGCCGACAAAGGGGATGTGCCTGCCAAGCACCAGCTCCTGCTGGAGTTTGCGGACGGCAGTGCGCTCAGCCTGAGCGTGCGCATGTACGGCGGCATCCTGTGCTTCTCGGCCGGCGGCGCGGAGAATGAATACTACCTGATGGCGGAGAAGGCCCTCCCGCCGCTTTCAGCAGAATTCGATTGGGCGCATTTTGAGGGATTGGCAGCTGCCGTGGATCCGGCCAAGATCAGCCTGAAAGCCTTCCTGGCCACCGAGCAGCGCATCCCCGGCCTGGGCAACGGCTGCCTGCAGGACATTCTTTACAACGCGCGCCTGAACCCCAAGCGCAAGCTGGGCCAGATCAGCGCGGACGACCTGCGGCACTTGTATCAGGTGGTCAAGGATACCCTGGCGGACATGACTGCCCGCGGCGGGCGCGACACCGAGCCGGACCTGTTCGGCCAGCCCGGCGGCTACCAGACGCGCTGCAGCAAGAACACCGTGGACACGCCCTGCGGCAACTGCGGCACACCAATCGTCAAGCAGGCTTACATGGGTGGCAGCGTCTATTTCTGCCCCACCTGCCAACCGTTGGATTGAATTTGTAGGGCGGCATTCACCTGTGCCCTCCGGGGAATTGCCTTGAAGTAAAGAAATCGCGATGACACCAGTGAGAACGCGATTCTCCACGTTTCTTTGTCATCCTGACGACCGAAGGGAGGAAGGATCTCGGCAGGCATTTCAACTGTAATGATCTCGCCGAGATTCTTCACCCCTACGGGGTTCAGAATGACAATTTGGGAACTAAAGTAGGTCTGGCATCTACTAGTGCCCTCTGGGGCATGCCTGACTTTGATATTTAATTACCAAATGGGCGCAGAGGGACTCGCCCGATCGTGCGGAGCGCAGCGAAGCAGGGGAACCCACGACTCTAGACTAAATAAATTGGAAAAGGAAAATTAAATATAGAATGGGCGCAGAGGGACTCGCCTGCCCTTGAAGCGTAGCGGAAAGGGAAACCACGACTCTTACCGGAACAAAATGGATGAGGGAGAGTTAAATAAAGAATGGGCGCGGAGAGACTCCCCTGTCCTTTTTACGTGGTAAAAAGGGAACCCACGACTCTTGTCAGAATAAAAGGGAAGAGGGAAAGTTAAATAAAGAATGGGCGCGGAGGGACTCGCCTGTCCTTGAAGCGCAGCGGAAAGGGAACCCACGACTCCAGACTAAATAAAAGGGGAGAAAGAGAGTTAAATAGAGAATGGGCGCGGAGGGACTCGAACCCACGACCTTACGGATGTGAACCGTACGCTCTAACCAGCTGAGCCACGCGCCCAAATAGCGAAGCAAATTATACAATAAAAAACCATATAATGTAATCAACTAATCCAAAATTAATTTTCAAAGGAGGGATATTTTGGTTAAAGAGAAAAACTTAGGAATAATCTCCCGTTGGTGGCCAACTTTTCTAGCACTAATCTCAGCTCTAATCGGAATTATTCTAAATTTAGGTAATATTAGCGAAATTCCTTATAGTATTTGGTTAACTTTAGCTTTTCTAATAATCCAAAATTTAATATCCGAGAACTCTGTTCCTAAGCTCTATATAAGTGATTGCGGAATTGACCCAAAGACCTTCATAACAGGTGAAATGTATATGGCCGTTTTTGTGGATGTGTGTAGTAAAAGAGCGGTTGCCACTGATGTATTTCCTACCGTTGAATGGGTTGATGAATCCTGTAATGTTCATTTTGAAAATACTGGGAGGTGGTTTATTCCAACAGAAGATTTGAAAACTAATATAATTGGTAATCAAACAGTAAATTTATTCCCTAATGGTATGCCACGGAGATTGCACTTTGGGAGGTTAGACGAAAACGGTTTTCTTTGTGCTTGGTATAGAAGGCCTGATGGGCTTGATGCTACTCATTATTTAAAACCGGCCCCATCTGAATTTATTGTAAAAATTACTTTCCGATCAGGCAATAAAGGAATATGCATAGGAAAATATCTAATAAAAAATCAAAAAAGTTTTGAATTAGAAGTAATTTCTCTTGAAAATAAAAAGAGGTCTTGAATTTTTCTTCAAGAATAATCCTTATAAATCATATGTGTTGAACAGAATTTGATTACTTCTACAATTCTTTTTGCAAAACATGTTTTAAGATATTACTTCAAAAACATCTTCACCATCTTCAGCATCCCCTCGCTATAAGGCTGGTACCTCATCTTCAGGTCGATCCAGTTGGCCTTGTTCACCATGCTCTTGTAATGCGTGAAGGTATCGAAGCCGGCCTTGCCGTGGTAGCTGCCCATGCCGCTCTCGCCCACGCCGCCGAAGCCCATCTCGGTGGTGGCCAGGTGGATGATGGTGTCGTTGATGCAGCCGCCGCCGAAGGAGATGCGCCGTGACAATTCGCGCTCCTGCGCCTTGTCGGTGGTGAACAGGTAGAAGGCCAGCGGGGTTGGGTTGGCCGCCACGATGGGGTAAATATCGGCCGTCTCGCGAAAGGTCAGCACCGGCAGCAGCGGCCCGAAGATCTCCTCCTGCATGATGGGGCTGTCCAGCGTAACGTCCGTGATCACGGTCGGTTCCATGCGCCGCGAGCCGTCGTGCTGGCCGCCCATGTAGATCGTGCCGCCTTCCATCAATCCCAGCAGGCGCTGAAAGTGCTTTTCGCTGATGATGCGCCCGTAATCGGCATTCTCCAGCGGCTTTTCGCCGTATTGTTTATGTATCTCGGCTGCCAGCAGCGCCAGGAATTCGTCTTTGATGTCCGCGTGCACAATCAGGTAGTCCGGCGCCACGCAGGTCTGGCCCACGTTGAGGAACTTGCCGAAGGCGATGCGCGCCGCGGCGGTTTTCAGGTCGGCGCTGCGGTCCACGATGCAGGGGCTTTTGCCGCCCAGCTCCAGCGTAATGGGGGTCAGGTGCGCGGAGGCTTTTTCCATCACCAGCCGGCCGACTGTTTTGCTGCCGGTGAAGAAGATGGTATCGAAGGGCTGGTCGAGCAGCGACTGGTTCACGTCGCGCCCGCCGGTCACCACCGCCGCGATTTCGGGCTGGAAGCATTCCCGTACCAATTCAACCACCAGCGCGCTGGTCGCGGGGGAGTAAGCGCTGGGCTTGACCACTACCGTATTGCCGGCCGCCAGCGCGTCTATCATTGGGGTGATGGACAAATAGAAAGGATAATTCCAGGGGCTCATCACCAGGGCACAGCCGTAAGGGGAGGGCAGCCGGAAGCTGCGCGCGCTGAACTGCGCCAAAGGCGTGCGCACGCGCTGCGGGCTTGCCAGGCGCGTCAGGTTTCGGCGCATATAGGAAAGTTCGTCCAGCACCATGCCGACCTCGGACATATAGCCTTCGAAGCGGCTTTTGCCCAGGTCTTCGCGCAGCGCTTCCAGGATCTCTTCTTCGCGCGTTTCTATCGCGCTGCGCAGCCGTCCCAGTGCTTCCAGGCGCGCAGACACTTCCAGCGTTTTACCGGATTGAAAATAAGCCTTTTGGGCTTGAATAATTTCTGATATTTCCATGTGTCGTGTTGTTCCCATCCCCCCGAGGGCGTTGACCTTTCTGAAGGGTTTTATGGCTCTATTTTACCGCTTGCTGGGTAAGTTGAGTAAATTGTCCAGCTGGCTAAGATAATTAATATTTCGCAAATATTTACAAACCTTTAATTAATTTATATTTTTCTAATGAAATCCCTGTATGATAGGCATAGGTCAAATGCAGAGTGGATATGAAAAAAAGACATCTATTGAACTTCAATGATCCCGCGCCCGATATGGAGGTGCTGGATGTCAAAGGTAAAACGGTAAGGCTTTCCAGCCTGTGGGCCAAACGCCCGCTGGTGCTGGCCTTCACGCGCCATTTCGGCTGCACCCAGTGCAAAGAGATGCTGGACGAGTTGGTGGCTGGCAGAGCCAAAATTAAAAAAGCCGGGCTGGATATCGCCGTAGTCACCCAGGGCGTTCCTGAAGAAACCAGGTTGTTTGCGGAGACGCATGCGCCCGGTTTGAAAGCGCTTTCCGATCCGGAACGCAGGGCTTACCAGGCCTATGGGCTGGAACGCGCCACCATCTTCCAGACTTTTCTGAATTGGAAGGTCCTAAGGGCAGTTTCCAATGCTCGTAAGAAGGGCTACCAGGTGGAAACTCCGCCCGAAGGACAGGACGCTATGCAGATGTCCGGCACATTCATCATCAGCCCGCCGGGGCGCATCTTGCTGCCGTTTTATTACGACCACATCGCCGATCATCCCGCGCTGGATTTGCTGCTGGAGGGCGTGCTCTCCACACCCTGGGACCAGCCCTTTGAGGGACCTATCGGCGTGAATGAAGAAGAAAATCATTAATGGAATTATTTCAGGAGTACTTTATATGAAAAAGGGAATCTTACTTAGTTTGATTTTGGTTGCTGCCGTGCTGCTTTCCGCTTGCGGCTCTGGCAAAACTTCCGCGGAGGCTGCCCAGGCTACGGAACCGGATTATTTGATCGCTGAAGGCAGCCTGCTGCCGGTCAAGGCTTTGGATATATCCTTCTCGGTTTCCGGCCAGGTGCACAGTGTCGAGATTACGGACGGCCAATCGGTGCGGACCGACCAGGTACTGGCCCGCCTGGACGATGTGCCGGAGGCGGACGCGGCGCTGGCCAAAGCGCGCCAGGATGTATTGGATGCGCAGGTGGCGCTGGATGATTACAAAGCCTCCGGCGCGCTGAACCTGGCCCAGGGCCAGCTGGAGGTCATCCTCAGCAACAGCAAATATAAAAACGCCCGCGATAATTTCCTGGACGGCCGCTCCACCGAGCGCAAAGCGCGCATGGATGAAGCCGAAGCCAACTTGAAGCTGGCGGAAGACGCTTACGCCCAACTGGAGGACAACGAAGGGCTGGATCCGGATCAGTTGGACGCGCTGGAAGCGCGACTGGCCAGCGCCCAGGCTTCTTTGGCAAGCGCTCAGGCCGCGGTGGACGCGCTGACCCTGCGCGCCAGCATGAATGGCACGGTGGTGGATGTCGCCATCATACCCGGCCAGCAGGTGACAGCCGGCGAGCTGGTCATGGCCCTGGCGGATTTCTCCGGCTGGGTGATCAAGACTGACAGCCTGACCGAGTTGGAAGTGGTTAATGTTACCGAGGGCCAGGCCGTGCAGGTCATCCTGGATGCGCTGCCCGACACGGTTCTGAAGGGCACCGTCACCAATATCAACGAGCGTTTTGAAGAAAAACGTGGCGATATCACCTATACCGTTACCGTGCAGTTGGACGAAACCGACCCGCACATGCGCTGGGGGATGACCGCCGCGGTGTACTTCCTCCCGCCGGAGGAACAGGGTTCATAAAATGAAACAGGTCATGGAAATTTCTGCTTTTCTGGCTTTTAAAGAAATTTGGCGCAACCGCGGGCGTTTCCTGCTGGTCGCGCTGGTGATTGCCCTGATCACATTGCTGGTACTGTTCATCGCCGCGTTGGGCGAGGGGCTGGGCAACGGCAACCGCGAATACCTGTCCAAGCTGGATGCGCAGTTGATTGCCTTCCAATCCAAGTCGGATTACCTCATCGGCGCCAGCCGCCTGGATCGCGACCGCCTGGCTTCCATCGCGCGCGTGCAGGGCGTGGCGGATGCGGGCATGTTGGGCGCTTCCAGCGCCAACCTGATTTTGCCGGGCCAGGAAGAACCGCTCAAGGTGGCTCTATTGGGCGTCGAACCCGGCCACGCCGGCGAACCGCCGGTCGTGCAGGGGCGCCAGTTGGGCACCAAGCTTTCCAACGAGGTCATCATTGACCGCAATACCGCCCTGCGCAGCGGGTTGGCGCTGGGCGACACGCTCGAGATGCGCGTGACGCAGGGCACCCGCGACGAATACTACAAGCTGCGCGTGGTCGGCATCAGCGGCGGCCAGCAGTATTCGCTGCAGCCTTCTATTTTTGTGCCCTTCTTCACCTGGGATAAGGTGCGCCCCAAATCGGAGGCGGAGATCAACAGCAGCGACCCGATTGCCAACATCATCCTGATTAAGCTGGACGACCCTGCCCAGGCGGACGTGGTGCGCCAGCGCATCCTTTCGCAGGTCAACAATATCGAAGTGGCCACGATTTCCGAAACCATTCAGGCTCTGCCTGGCTATTCCGCCCAACAGAGCACGCTCAACACTCAGGGTGGTTTCACCCTGTTCATCGGCTTGCTGGTAATAGGCGGCTTTTTTCAAATCCAGATTCTGCAGAAGGTGGCACAAATCGGCGTGCTGAAAGCCATCGGTACCACCAACAAGGTTGTGGCGGCCACCTTCATCATCCAGATTTTCATGATTACGGTGATTGGCGTGTTGATTGGCAGCCTGCTCACGTTCCTGTTCTCGCTGACCTTCCCGCCCACCATTCCGATTGTGTTCAACGGTACGACTTCCGCCATCGCGATTGTGGCGCTGCTGCTGATTGGTCCGCTGGGTGGCCTGGTATCAATCCGTTACGCGGTGCGTATTGAACCGCTCAAAGCCCTGGGGTTATCCTCATGAACGCGCAAACGCAACCCGAATTTGCCATCGAGACCCGCGTGGTCGTCAAGACTTACCCAAGCGATTTCGGCGACATCCAGGCTGTGGACGGCGTCTCCCTGCAGGTGCGCCCGGGTGAATTTGTGGCCCTGGTCGGCCCCAGCGGATCCGGCAAGACCACCATGCTTTCCATCCTGGCTGCGCTGCTCAAACCCACTGCCGGGGAGATTTACCTGGATGGGCAGAACATGCATGAGCTGAGCGAAAACGATCTGGTTACGCTGCGGCGCGAGAAAATCGGTTTTACCTTCCAGGCCAACAACCTGGTGCCTTACCTGACGGCAGTCGAGAATGTGGAATTAATGCTGCGTTTGAATGACAAACTGGATAAAGCCGGCAAGCTGCGCGCGCGGGAATTGCTGGCGCGCCTGGGGTTGGGTGAGCGCCTCAACAACCTGACCGGCCAGTTATCTGGCGGCCAGCAGCAGCGCGTGGCCATCGCGCGCGCCCTGATCCACAATCCCAGCCTGGTGCTGGCGGACGAACCCACGGCCAGCCTGGATACCGAACGGGCCTATCAGGTGGTGGAGACTTTCGCCGGACTGATCCACGAGCAGCAGCGCGCCGGCATTATGGTCACGCATGACCTGCGCATGTGCGAATTTGTGGACCGCGTGCTACAAATGCGCGACGGCAAACTGGTAAAAGAGTATACGGATAAAGCGTCCATAATGAAGATGGTGCGCGGCCGGGCCAATGATTGAGTCTCTATACGTAGCGTATATGCTATCGCGGGCCGGCGCTATTGAAGCGCAGACGTAACCCGCTATAGGTGTCGGAGATATAGGTCAGCAGTGTGCGGGCGAATAAAGATGCGCCCACCATTTCCAACGACTCTTCTATTGTCGACAGCAGGTTGAAATTAAAGTTTTCCAGCCCGTGCTCGCTGGCGAAAGAACCGCCAATCAATTCCATCCCCAGTGCTCCGCCCAAATATACGGCCGCGGACAGGATGAATCCTATTCGGGCTTTTGTGGTCAGGTTTTTCAGGAACTTTAGGAATAAAAATCCGAGGAAGATGATTGCGACCAACGCCGGAATTACCCAGGTGAAATAAAAATAGGAGGGCAAATCGTCGCCCAATTGCTGGCGTACGGGCGTCATCAATTTCTCGTGGATGCATGCGCCTTCATCAAAGGTGAGGAATAAGAATCCCACAGTTAAAAAAATCCAGGTGCCCAGAAGCGCGGCTTTTTCTTTCTTCTTTACCATTGTGATCAGCGCTAACAGCAGGCAATCGATAAATAACAGGAAAACCGAATAGATAGAAGGCAGACTTAATTCCGTATCCACATCCCATAAAGCGATGGTTTTGGTCAGATCGGCGTGTTTGAAATAAGTTAGGTATTGGCAGTACAAGCTGGCGGCTGCCAGCAGCAGGGCAATGCCGGTTAAAATCCAAAAGATCTGTTTTGGGCTGATGCGGATTTCTCGTGCAGGAGAATTCCCACCTGAGAGCGGTTGTTTACTATTCATGTGGATGACCTTGTTTTATTAGAACACGTAAATTATACAAAGATTCTGGTTAAATAGGCAGGGCTGTTTTCAGCGGCTTGCGAACGGACTTAACCGAAGCGGCCTTGTACGTATTCTTGCGTGCGCTTGTCCCGCGGATTGATGAACATGCTTTCCCCATCGGTGTATTCCACCAACTCGCCCTGCAAAAAGAAAGCAGCTTTATCAGCCATGCGCGCGGCTTGCTGCTGGTTGTGCGGTACCAGTAAGATGGTGTAATCCTTTTTAGCCGTTTCAAGGAATTCCTCGATTTTCGCGGTGGAAACCGGGTCGAGGGCTGAGGTGGGTTCGTCCAGCAGGATCACTTCCGGTTTCAACGCTAGCACGCGCGCCAGGCACAACCGCTGCTGCTGCCCGCCGGAGATGGAGGCAGCCGGATCGTCCAGCCGGTCGTAAATCTCATCCCACAATACAGCCTCGCGCAGGGCTTGTTCCACGCGTTCGCTTAATTTCTTCTTATCGCGCATTCCGGCCACTTCCAGGCCGAAACTGACATTCTCAAATATGGTCAGCGGCAGGGGAATGGGGCGCGAGAAAACCACGCCGATGCGCCGCCGCAGCTCAACCACATCCGTATCCTTGCCGAGGATATTCAGATCACCCATGCGGACTTCGCCGCGCATCTCATCAACGTCCGAAAGGTCAATCAAACGATTGAGCACTTTCACGAGGGAGGATTTTCCGCCCCCGGAGGGGCCAAAAGCCACTGTGATCAGGTTCGGTTGAATATCCAGGCTGACGCCCTTAAGAGCCTCTTTCCCGTCGGAGTAGCGCAGATACAGGTCGCGGATTTGGATTTTAGGTTCGGTCATTACCATTGCCTCTTGGCGCGCGCGCGCGAACGGATCAGGGACGCGATCAGGTTCATGCCCAGCACGAAAACCATCAGCACCAGCACAGTACCATACTGGACGCCGGAAGACATGCCCGGTACTTGTGTCGAGATCACATAAATGTGATAAGGCAGCGCCATGGTAGCGTCTAATGGAGAGGAGGGCAGGTGCGGCAGGTAAAAGGTTGCGCCCGTGAACAGGATCGGCGCGGTTTCACCCACAGCCCGCTCCAGCCCCAGGATAATACCGGTTAGAATGCCCGGCAGGGCTTGCGGCAGGATCACGCGCGTAATGGTTTGCCACTGCGTGCCGCCCAGCGAAACGCCGACCACGCGGAAGCGGTAAGGCACGCTGCGCAGGGCTTCTTCGGTCGTGGAAATGATCACCGGCAGGGTCATAATGGAAAGCGTCAGCGAAGCGGATAGGATGCTGATGCCGAAGTTGCAGAATAATACGAACAGGCCCAGGCCAAACAGCCCATACACAACGGAGGGCACGCCTCCCAGGCTGATAATGGCTACGCGGATGAACCGTGTCCAGTAGCTGTCCTGCGCGTATTCCGACAGGTAAATGCCGGCTGCGATGCCCAGAGGGATGGAAAACAGGGCTGTGCCGGCCATCAGGTAAAACGTGCCTACGATGGCGGGCAGAATGCCGCCGGCGCGCATACCGTCGCTGGGCATGCTGGTCAGGAATTCCCAACTGATGTGCGATCCGCCTTTGACGATGATGTAAACAATTATCCCCAAAATCGGCAGGACTGTGATTAGCGAGATCAGGCGTATGAACGAGAAGCCGATTTTTTGAGACTGTTGGCGTGTGATGCCAAAACGGGATTCTTTCGGTTCCGGGTAGCGTCTCATGAGATCACCTGGCCTCTCTCCTGCTTGGATTTTCCCTGGACGGTGGAGGAAGAAATGTTAATGATCAGGGAGAAAATAAACAGGATGATGCCGATGAAGAACAGGACGTGGTAATGCACACTACCGCTGGCCACCTCGCCCATCTCGGATGCGATTGTGGCGGTCATGGTGCGCACCGGCATGATGACGGATTTCAGGCCGGAGAAAGTGGTGGCGGCGTTGCCGGTCACCATCATGACGGCCATGGTCTCGCCCAGCGAACGCCCGATACCCAGCATCACGGCGGTTAGCAGCCCGTTGCGGGCAGCCGGCAGCACCACGCCCCAGATAGTCTGCCATTGGGTGGCGCCTAACGCATAGGATGCGTCGCGGTAGGAGTTGGGCACTGCGTACAGCGCGTCCTCGGCAATGGAGACAATCGAGGGAATCGCAATCATGGCCAACAGGATGCTGCCACTAAGGGCGGTCAGCCCGGTGGGCAGGTTGAAGAATTCCCGCAGGAAGGGTGACAGCGCCTGGATGCCGATGAAACCCAATACCACTGAGGGGATGCCTGCCATGATTTCCACGGTCGGCTTGAGGATTTCCTTCACATTTTTTGGCGCGATTTCGCCGATGTAAATGGCCGTGCCGATGCCCAGGGGCAGCGCGATCAGGATGGACGTAAACGTAACCACCAGCGAACCGCTGATTAACGGCAGCAGGCCGAATAAGTCTTCAATGGGGTACCAGCGCCCGCTGAATAAATCTTTCAGTGAGACTTCGCTCAGGGCGGGCAGTCCTTCACGGACCAGGAACACAAAGATCAGGAGAATAAATAGGATACTGGATGAACCGGCAATCTTAACGGAATTAGTGATAATTTTTTCTGATCGTTTCATGTTTTCCTGTGCTAATCCAGAATGGGCACAAATCCCAGATCTGTGACAATTTCCTGCGCTTCGCTGGACAGGATCCATTCCAGGTAATCTTTGATAATGCCTTCCGGTTCGCCGCGCGTGTACATATACAGGCTGCGTGAAACCGGATAGGTGCCGTCGATCACGGTCGCTGCCGAGGGCAGGATATAAGCGCGGCCCTCTTTGGAAGCCAACGCGACAGTTTTGACATCATCGGTGATGTACCCCAGGCCGTCGTAGCCGATGGCGTTGGGATTGTCGCTGACCTCCGAAATAATGCCCTCAGAGGAGGGCAGCAGCAGTGTATCGGCGGAAAAAATATCGGTATCTTCCTCGTCACCCAAACGGATGACTGTTTCCAGAAAATAAACATGGGTGCCGGAGTTGGTTTCGCGCGACAGGCGCACAATGGGCCGATCCTCGCCGCCGACTTCGCTCCAGTTGTTGATTTCTCCCTTATAAATGCGGGAAACTTGGTCAAGGGTTAACTCGGAGACAGGGTTTTCGGGATTGACGATCACTCCGATGGCGTCGTTGGCAACGATAATTTCGTGGGGTTCAAAGCCTGCGGACTCCGCCTGTTCGATTTCTAAATCTTTAATCTGGCGCGAGGCGTTGGCAATATCAATGGTGCCATTGATCAGGGCGGTGAAACCGGTGCCTGACCCGCCGCCGGTGACCGAAATTTGAATGTCGGGGTATTCTTCCTGGTAACGTTCCGCCCAGGCCAGGGCCAGGTTAACCAGAGTGTCCGAGCCTTTGTTTTCAATATAGTATGAACTGCCAACTGACTGCGTGGAGTCTTCCGAGGAGGAAGAACCGCAGGCGGTTAAGATTAAAATTCCGGCAATCAGGATAGGCCATGTCCAACGTTTCATTACCAAAATTATAACTGAAGAGTGCCAAACATGATTTATAATCAATCGGTTTGTCGGATCCAAATTCCCTTCAAAGCCTCGAGAACGTATCAGTTATAATCATTGTTGAAATATGATTTTAAGGAAATGGCTGCATGGAAGTTAGTAATATAAAACAAATTGATATCGACCACGAGATGCGAACCTCGTACATCGATTACGCCATGAGCGTAATCGTTGCGCGTGCGCTGCCGGATGCCCGCGATGGGTTCAAACCGGTGCACCGCCGCATTCTTTATGCCATGAATGATATGGGCATTCGGTCCAACACCGCGTACAAAAAATCTGCCCGTATCGTTGGTGAGGTACTGGGTAAATACCATCCTCACGGCGACGCTGCGGTTTATGATTCCATGGCACGTATGGCACAGGATTTCTCCCTGCGCTACCTGATGGTGGATGGACAGGGTAACTTTGGTTCGGTCGACGGTGACCCGCCGGCTGCCATGCGTTACACCGAAGCCCGCATGGGCGTGTTAGCCGAAGAAATGATGCTGGATATCGACAAGGACACGGTCAATTTTGTCGATAACTTTGATGGCTCCCTGCAGGAACCTGAAGTACTGCCCGCGCGGCTGCCCAACCTGCTGCTCAATGGGGCTTCCGGTATCGCGGTGGGCATGGCCACCAATATTCCCCCGCACAATTTGCGCGAAGTTTGCCGCGCATTAATATATGTGATTGATAACCAGGATTCGGTCGATGATATTACGGTCGAGGACCTGATGAAATATATCCCCGGACCGGATTTTCCCACCGGCGGTATTGTGGTTGGCGCGGAAGGACTGCGCCAGGCGTATTCCACCGGCAAGGGCAAGATTACCATGCAGGGTCGTGCGACCATTGACGACCTGAAGGGTAATCGCTATCAGATTCGTATTTCGGAGATTCCCTATCAGGTCAACAAGACCAGCCTGATTGAACGCATCGCCGACCTGGTGCGCAGCGATAAGCTGCCTGAGGTTTCCGACCTGCGTGATGAATCCGACCGCAACGGTATGCGCATCATCATTGAATTGAAACGCAACTCGCAGCCGAAACGGGTGCTCAACCGTCTGTTCAAATACACCCAACTACAATCCACCTTCGGCATCAACATGCTGGCTCTGGTGGAAGGTGAACCGCGCCTGCTTTCGCTCAAACGTTCGCTGCAGATTTTCATCGACCACCGCATGGATGTCATCACCCGCCGCAGCCAATTCGAGCTGGAAAAAGCCAAGCATCGTGCCCACATTTTGGAAGGGCTGCTGATCGCGCTGGCGAATTTGGATGAGGTTATCAAAACCATCCGCACCTCGCCCGATTCGGACGTTGCCAAAGAACGCTTGATGACCCGCTTCAAACTCAGCGATATTCAAGCGCAAGCCATTCTGGATATGCAGCTGCGCCGTCTCTCCCAATTGGAACGCGAAAAGATTGAGGATGAACACAAAGCCTTAATGGAACGCATCGAATATTTGGAGGATTTGCTGGCGCATCCCAAGAAAATTCTGGCGCTCATTCGCGAAGACTTGGACGAGGTTAGCAAGAAATATGGCGATAACCGCCGCACTTTAATCGCGGGCGGTAATTTGGAAGACCTCAACGAAGAAGACCTGGTTTCCGACGTCCCCGCTTTGGTGACAATTACCCGTAACGGTTACATCAAACGTACCCAGCCGGGCAACTACCGCACCCAGGCCCGCGGCGGCAAGGGCGTGATTGGCCAATCGGTCAAGGATGAAGATGAGATTGATATGCTCATCTCCTGCCGTGCCCTGCACACGCTGTTGTTCTTCTCGGACCGCGGCAAGGTCTATTCCGAAAGAGTATACGAATTGGCCGAGTCCGGACGCAATGAAAAGGGTACGCCCATTGTCAACCTGTTGGCGCTGGAGCCCAATGAACGCATCACTACCGCGGTGACGGTGCCTGATTTCAAGGCTGCCGAATACATCGTGGTTGCCACGGCCAAAGGCCGCGTCAAACGCATGGCCCTGTCTGATTTTGAAACCGTGCGCGTCTCCGGCTTGATTGCCATTAATTTGGATGAAGGCGATGAACTGGGCTGGGCGCGCCTGACCAGCGGCAATGACGACCTGATCATGGTCACTGCCGGCGGTAACGCCCTGCGTGCCAAGGAAAGCGATTTCCGCCCCATGGGCCGTTCGGCCAGAGGTGTAACCGGCATCAAGCTGAATGGAGACGACCGTTTGACAGCCATGGAAGTGGTGGTTGAAAATGCTTCCTTGTTAGTCGTGACGGAAAAAGGTTTCGGCAAGCGCACTAACCTGAAACAGTACCGCGTTCAGGGCCGTGCCACTAAGGGTGTTGCCACCATTGACCAGAAGATGTTGGATAAGATTGGCAAAATCGCTTCGGCGCGGGTTGTTGAAAAAGGCGACCAAGTCACCTTCATATCCAACAACGGCATTATGCTGCGTTTGAACGTGGACGACATCACCAGTTCCAGCCGCGCCACCAAGGGCGTGCATCTGATGAAGCTGGATAAGAACGACAGCATCGCGTCCCTTGGGCGTATATCTGACGCCAAGTAATTAATAGAAGAAAACAACAAAAATCCGCTCACTGGGTTTGTCACAGTGGCGGATTTTTTTGTTAAGCGTATTGCCTATTTATGCCGGCTGGCTGTCCAGGGTTCGCATGAATTCCCGCACCAGTTTCGTGTTGTCCTGCAGGGCGATGATGTGGTGATTGCCGCAGGGATGGGTTAGGAAGTAATGCACGTCTTCCTCCAGTCGGATTTCGATCTGCGTGCGGCACAGGTTCTTCTCTTCCAAATTCGCCAGGATCTCAATGTCTGACAGGAAGTAGCGCTTCATGTCCGCGCTGACCTTGAAGATCAGGCCCTTCTGTTCGGGGATTATTCCGTCCACCGCTACGCCGATACCGGATTCGTAATGGGTCTTCAGCGTATAGCTGCCGCCCATATTGAGGGGCAGGGTGCAATGCGCCACTACCATGCGGTTGTCCTGTACCATGATGCGCGAGGGATTGACCATGAAACCCGGTTCCCCCAACAGGGATTGCAGGATCATCATGCTGATCAGCGCGGGTACATCCCCTTCACAGGATGCGGGAATACCCTGCGCGTTGAGCAGCGCCAACGCGATACACCCGGTGCTTTGTAGCGGTTCCAGCAAATCAAAACAGCGCACGGTCACGCCGCTGAGGTGATAGTCTTCAACCATCTCCTGCAGAGCGCCGTAGATATTCAGCGCTTTCTGCAATTCTTCCGGCGCGAAGGCGTGGCTGCGCAGATCATTGATCAATTCGGAGTCGGGCATAGTTTCATGCCTGGCGCGTTCAATCAGTTCCTCGATGGGCAGTTCCAGAATTTCACAGCCCAGTTTTTCTTTGATCTGCCGGGCATCCACCTGACTGGCAATCAACCAATCTGATGGTTTTCCGATCACGCCCAAAACAGCACCGTTCAGGTCTTGATGGGTTTTCTGGATTCTCTGCAAATCCATCAGGCGTGCGGCAATGCTGTCCAGCTCGCCGTGGATGATCTCGCCCGGCTGGCCGTGCGCTTGCAGGTAAGTCAGGATTTCCAGCGAGGCAGCCAGCGAATTGTGTTCGCCGCTGGTCAGCAGGTGTACCGGCCGCGGCAGCTTGTCCAGCATGGATAAAAAGGCGTTTTCCGTTCCACCGGTCAGGATGAAAACCAGAGGAATGGCGTCTGGTTCGAATTCTTCGGGGTTTTCCACCCATTCCAGCGGGATGTTTATGTGGTTTTGCAGTTCATGGATGAATTCATGGCCTAACCGGGTTCTTTCGCCACCGAGGGCGATAAGGGAGTGAATTCCCAATACTTGAAATTTCATGTAATTCCTTTCCATTAGTGGTTGGTTGTTGTTATGAAAGGTTTTTAAATTGTAATACCGGCTGGAATGGCAGGCGAATTATTCTCTTGGCCGCAGGCGCAGGTCGCCAACCGGATAACTGTTAATCTGTCCGTTTTCATCCAAAAGGCGCAGGCAGCCGTCCGAACCGACGCCCTGCAGGATGCCGCTGACCGGGTCGCTGCCCGTCGCGCTCAAACTGACCATCTGGCCTTTGAAAGCCAGGTGCTCGTTGAAATCTGCCAGAAAAGCTGCGCCGGTCAATTCCCCGCGCAGGCTGATGAGCTGTTCCAATACAGACGCCAGGAAAGCATACCGTTCAATCGGCAGGGCGCAGTGCGCTTGCAGGCAGGTGGCCGGATAGAGCAGGCCTTCATCCGGCGGCACGGAACCGGGCAGGATGTTGATGCCGATGCCCAGCACCAGCCCGCTCAGCTTATCGCCCTGCCAGGCGCTCTCGGCCAGGATGCCGGAGGTCTTGCGCCCGTCCAACAGCACATCGTTGGGCCACTTGACCAGCGCGCTGCAGCCGCACATGATTTGCGCCGCTCTGCGCACGGCGCTGGCGCCCAGCAGCGCGAACAGGCTCAGATGCGCTGCTTCCGCGGGAGTGGGCCGCATGACCAGGCTGAATGCCAACGAGGTGCCCGGCGCGGTGACCCATTTGCGCCCGAAGCGGCCGCGCCCGGCGCTCTGCCGTTCGGCCACCAACAACGTGTTATCCTCGGCGCCCTGCGCAGCCAGCAGCAGGCCCTGCGCGTTGGTGGAATCCGTTTCCTCGAAATACAGCACGCGGGCTAACGGGAGCGCGCTTAAGGCTTGGGTGAGTTGGATTGGGGTTTGGTTTTCTTGCATGCGTCCATTATAGTAAATTTCCGCGCGGGATTAAACAAAAAGAGCGGTGGTTAGCCGCTCTTTTTGAAAGGAGAGTCAATAATCTGGTAATTTGTTTACTTGCTGGCGACCTTGATGGTCTTCGGTTTGGCTTCTTCGGCCTTGGGAATGACCAACATCAGGATGCCGTTTTCCATATGTGCGTCGGCTTTGGCGGCGTTGAGTGTATCCGGCAAAGTGACTGTGCGCACAAACTTGCCGCTGGGGCGTTCCTGCAAAATGTAGTTCGCCGTTTCGTCGATGTCGTTCTTGAATTCACCCTTGAGGGTGACGTTCTCGTTCACGATCTGAATTTCGATGTCCTCAGGTTTCAAACCGGGCAGCATGGCGCTGATGGTGAATTCGTCATTCACTTCTTTGACATCCACCGGGAAATAAACCTGATTTTCACCAGGTCCCCATTGTTCTGGGAATTGTTCCCAATAGCGGTAGCGCGGAAATCTTCCATAAGGGGTTCGAATATAGACTGTCATCGTTCACCTCACATAATTATTTTATTTTCTAACTTGACACTATCATAATTCCCCTATATATATTGAATATAAGCAAAGCATCTATGTTTTATAAGAAAGACGCTGCGGGTTGCCAATGCTGTGGTATCATTTCCGACTTGGAGAAAAAAACAATGGATGACAAGATCACCATTATCGAAGGTCCCCCGCCGGTGTTTGAGGACACCAACGACGGCTGGGCCATTGGGTTGAATGAAAGCCCAATGCTATACGATACCATTTTCACGCAGGTGCGCACATTTAACGGCCCGGCGCTGGTAGAACGCTGCCATCATGCCTGGAAGAAAAGCGGTACTATCTATCTGCATTACCGCAATGAAATGGGTGTTGAGGAAAAAGCGCCCATCGTGGCGGCTCGATCGGTTGAGACAGACGACGGCCAGGTGCTTCTGCTCTGGCTGCGCCAGCTGCCCACTTTCGAGGACTTGCAGGAGTTCATGGAATCCTCCGATGACGATTACGACGATGAAGATTTCGATGACGACGATGGAGATGATTTCGTCGAATAAGGTTTAGTCTGGATGTACCTGATAAAACGCCCGCAGTATGCGGGCGTTTTTTTTGACTATCAACGGCTTTCCGCAAAACGGATTGTGTTACCATTTGTTTCCGGTTCTCAGAAAAGAACCAGAAGGGCTGCGGATCCTGTTGGTGCAAAAAGCGGACGCTGTTCTTTAGCCAGTGAATCTCGGAAGGAGAAAACGCATGAATCCCATTATTGATGACCTACATAGCCGCAAATCGGTGCGCGCTTACGAGGACAAACCCATTCCCCCGGAAATTAGAAAAGAAATTTTGCTGGCTGCCATGGCCGCGCCCACAGCCGGCAACCAGCAGATGTATACCATTCTGGATATCACCGACCAGAACATCAAGGACCGCCTGGCGATTACCTGCGACAACCAGCCCTTCATCGCCAAAGCCAAGATGGTGCTGATCTTCTGCGCCGACCTTCAAAAATGGTACGATGCCTTCGAAGATTGCGGTTGCCAGCCCAGACTGCCCGGTAAGGGCGATATGTTGATTGCGACGGATGACGCGCTCATCGCCGCCCAGAACGCGGTCACGGCTGCCTGGAGCCTGGGCATCGGTTCCTGCTACATTGGCGACATCATGGAACAGGTTGAGGAACACCGCAAGCTGTTAAACCTGCCGCGGTACGTGTTTCCGGCTGCCATGCTGGTATTCGGTTATCCTACTCAGCAGCAAAAGGATCGTCCTAAGCCGCTGCGCTGTGACATGGATTACATGGTCCACGAAAATACGTATCACCAAATGAACAGCGCGGAACTGAAGAAATTGTTCAAAAACCAGCATGGAGACAAGCCTTATGAAGACTGGTTCCAGGCTTTTTGCGCCCGCAAGTACAACTCCGACTTTGCCAGGGAGATGAGCCGCTCGGTGGAGATCTATCTGGATGATTTTCCATTCAAGGCGTAATAGCCTGAAATATGGAATAAATACTGAACAGCCATGAAAAGCAATCCACTTCATAGCTGTTTTTAATTCTCCCGTAGCACTTTTTTGAGTATAAGAGGCCTTGCTCGAAATTTCCCGTGGAAATTCACCTTTATGCGGGTGTTTTTATTCAAATTTGGTCTGTGATATGATTTTACGATTCTTTGATTGAGGTATATACATGGGAGAAAACAAAACATCAACGGTCGCGCTGGTACATTGTCAGGATTATATTCCCGAGCAGGTGGATACTGCCGTTCAAAAAGGACTGGAGTTGCTGGGCGGGGCAGGGCGTTTTGCCGCTGCCGGTGAGAAAATCCTGCTGAAACCGAACATCCTGGAGGGCGCCGATTCGTCCAACTGCATCAGCCCGCACCCCATAGTCTTCGCCGCCATCGCGCGTGAATTCCAGAAAACCGGTGCAAAGCTGCGCTTTGGGGATTCCCCCGGCGTGGGCAGCCCGGAAGGCGCCGTTCGCCGCTCCGGCCATCTGGCCGTTGCCCAGGAATTGGGCATCGAACTGGCCGACTTTAACACCGCGCGCGAAGTGCCTTTTCCCGAAGGCCGCCTCATCAATAAATTCGAGATCGCCGAAGGCGTCATGTTCAGCGATGGGTTGGTCAGCATCAGCAAGTTGAAGACGCACGCGCTCACGCGCATCACCGGCGCAATTAAAAACCAGTTTGGCTGCATTCCGGGCGCGCGTAAAGCGGAGTTCCATTCGGTCATGCCCAATGCCAGCCTGTTCTCGCAGATGCTGGCAGATCTCAATCTGCTGCTTAAGCCGCGCTTGTTCATCATGGACGGCATCATCGCTATGGAGGGCAACGGCCCGCGCAACGGCACCCCGCGCCCCATGCACGTGCTGCTCTTCTCGACCGACCCGGTTGCGTTAGACGCTACTGTCTGCCGCCTGATCGATCTGGATCCATCTTTGGTTGAACCTTTGGTTCACGGAGAGGCTTTCGGACTTGGTACTACCCAAAATATCGAATATGTCGGCGATCCGCTGGAGAGCTTTGTCCAGACCGATTTCAAGGCTAACCGCTCGCACATGTCCACCACCACCGACCATTCCATCCTGTCGACCAGCCTCATGCGCCGTTTCACTTCCCCGCGCCCGGTCATTGACCCGACCCTGTGCATCCGCTGCGGCCAGTGCGTCAACATCTGCCCGGCCAAGCCCAAGGCGCTCTCCTGGCGCAGCAACGAGCGCATTGACACGCCCGTGTACGATTACGCCAAGTGCATCCGCTGCTACTGCTGCCAGGAAACCTGCCCCGAAAAAGCCATCACCGTCGAGATTCCCTGGTTGGGTCGGCTGATCCGCCATTAGGCTGCCAGAAATTAAAAAGCTCGCCGGATTGGCGAGCTTTTTTTCAAACACTTGTTGATTAAACCCGGTCGCTGTCCATCTTATGGGTGAAAACCAGGATGGCAATGGCTAACAGGGCGATGGCATACGCGCTTACCCAGACCAATTCCGGATAAGCCGCTGGCAGGTTGCCGGCCAGGGCTGCCCGCCCGGCGTTGACCGCGTGCGAGAAGGGCAGCAGATTAGCGACTTTCTTAAACGTGTCACCGACCAGGTTAAGGTCGAACCATGTGCCGGATAGCCAGGCGCTCAGGTTGGTCAACAATGCGCCGCAGATGCTGCCCACCTGTTTGTCATTGAATATCGTTCCACACAGCAAGCCGATGGCGATGAACAACAGCGCAGCCGGGATCAGCACTAGTAGGGTGGTGAGGATACTCCAACTGGGTGTTAGCCCCAATAAACAAGCTACCCCGAAGCATACCCCCACTTGTGCAATGGCCATGGGCAGCAGCGGCAGGGTGTAACCCAGGATGAAATCGCGCGCCTTCATCGGCGAGGTGAACAGGCGCATCATCAGCGAACTGCTGCGGTCTTTGGCGATTAATGTACCCGAGAATAATGAGATGAAGGAAAGGCCAAACATGGCCATGCCTGGTGTGAGTTGGTCCAACCGGAACAGATCCACCGGCACATTGGCTTGGATGGCGGTCAACAGCAGTAGGAGGACAACCGGAAAGCCCAGCCCGAAAGCCAGGTTCAGGACGTCCCGCAGGATCTCTTTACTGTTGCGGTCTGCGAATGCCAGAGTTCTCATGCCTGCCCTTCTCTTTCTCCGGCCAGGCTGATGAAAGCCTCTTCCAGGTTAGGACTGTGGGTGCGCTGTTTGATCTCCGCCACCGTACCGATGGCTTTCAGCTTACCGTTTGCCAGAATACCGATGCGATCCGACAAGGCCTCGGCTTCTTCCAGATAGTGGGTGGTCAGGATCATGGTGACCTCACCTTTCAGTTTTTGGATCAGCATCCATAGTTCGCGCCGTGCCAGTACATCCAATCCCAGAGTTGGTTCATCCAGGAACAGCACCTGCGGGTCAGATATCAGCGCCATGGCGATGCTCAATCGCCGCTGCCAGCCTCCGGACAATACGCGTGCTTTTTCATACTCGATCGCTTCCAGACCGGAGGACGCCAATACTGTATCCGTCTTATCATGCGCGGTTTGCCGCCCGCAACCGTAGATGCGCGCAATGAATTCCAGGTTCTCGCGAACGCTCAGGTTGGGTGCGATGGCCGTCTCCTGCGGGGATATGTTGATACGGCGTTTGACCTCGAAAGGCTGCAGCGTGACGCTGTAGCCCAATACACGTGCGTCGCCCTGGCTGGGGCGGCTGACGCATGACAGGATCTTGATGGCGGTAGACTTACCGGCTCCGTTGACGCCCAGCAGACCGAACAGCTCGCCCTTCGCGATCTCCAGGTTGAGGTTGTCCAAGGCCAGCTTTTGCCCGTAGCGTTTGCTGAGTTGGATGGTTTGGATGGTGTTCATTGTTCTTCGTGATCCCTATGATTGACTTTTTTGATTTCCTGTGCGAATTTCAGACTGTCCTGCGGGTCGCTTTCGGGATAGATCTCATCACCGTGGCCGCTCAGGATGGCATCGGCGATGCGGTTAAAAACTTCCATGCGTTCCAGCGCGATGCCCTTCTGTGCGTCCGCCATGATGATCAACGTGTTGCCGGGTTCGATAGCGAACATGTCGCGGATCTCCTTTGGAATGACGATCTGCCCCTTTGGCCCGACCTTGACCGAGCTCATGAATTTTTCTTGTTTTTGTATTTCGTTTTTCATATTTCCTCAAAGTAATATAAGTGGGAAAAGTTATACTAGTAATACCGCTTATAGTCAAGGTTATGCTGAAACGGCAAGATAAAAAAGTTAGCAATCTTCGATAAACTTATAGTGCTTATATTAAAACTGCCTGGAAAGACCCAGGCAGCGAATAAGCACGGATGAAAACGGTTGTCTACTTGGCCGCGCCTGCTTTCTCGAACAGGTTGGCGAACAGGCGCACCTGGACCAGCGGTAAACGATATACGTCGGAAAGAAGGGAAACTTTACATAGAAGCGAAAAAAAATAAGTACCCCAGGCAGGACTCGAACCCGCAACCTAGGCGTTAGGAGTGCCTCGCTCTATCCATTTGAGCCACTGGGGCAACGCGCATTTATTATAGCATTCTGCTTTTTTCTCCGCAAACCCTTAAAAACTGACCGCCGGTTTTGCCCGGCGGTCCAAGGGAGGGATTCCCACCAGTTACCCATTGGGATCTCCGGCGCGAGGAGGGGCGCTCCGGGGAGATTCTGGCGGTACTGACACCGCAGCTTTGGGGGCTTTGGTGCCATGAGGCCATAATATACCATAATCAGAAATGAGGGTATTAACGAAATGTAAAATCGCTCAGGAGGGTTTTTGGAACTGTTTTAACCAGAAATCGATGTCATCCCCGCTCGGCTCGATTCTTTTCTTGCTTTTTTCACGCTTTACATTCAACAGAACGGCAAATTCTTCACTGGAAAGCACGCGCGCGCCCAGGTGTTCGGCGCCCCGGCGCACCTCGTTGTCGGAGCTGACCACCACCCAATTTCGCGCTTCGCCCTTCAACCTGCGCAGATGCTGCAAAATGGCCGTGTCGGCGATGGCCGGCGGGCGCACGAAATGCACTTTGAGGAAAGCCCGCTTCAAATCCGGGCTGCCGCCGGGTTGCGCCTGATCGAAATACACCACTGCCTGCTTGCGCTGGCTCTGAAAGAACGTTTCCAGGCGTGCAATCAGCGCCTGCTCGTCATCCAACTGCTGCAGGTTCAACCCGCGCACGCGCGGGATCAGGTTATGGCCGTCAATCAGGTAAGGCATGGCTTGACTCTTAATTGCCCGCAATTGTATCACCGGCAGTTTTTTCGGGGGATTTCCCCTGTTTCTGGCCGGAAAGGCAGGCGCATTTTAGCCGACCTCCTTTATAATTCAGTCATGCAAATTATTAACCGTTCGCTTGAAGGATTTTAGCTCGTATGTCACAGGCTTATTATCGTAAATGGCGCCCCCAGGGTTGGGAGGAAGTTGTCGGGCAGGAACACGTGGTGCGCACCCTGCGCAGTTCGCTGGAACAGGGCAACCTGGCGCATGCCTACCTGTTTTCCGGCCCGCGCGGCACCGGTAAAACCACCACGGCGCGCATCATCGCCAAGGCAGTCAACTGTCTGGCCGAGGAGCAAAACGCGCGCCCCTGCAACCAGTGCGAGAACTGTGAAGCCATCAACCAGGGCCGCTTCCTGGACTTAATTGAAATAGACGCGGCCTCCAACACCAGCGTGGATGACATCCGCGACCTGCGCGAGAAAATCAATTTCTCGCCCAACAAGGGCCGCTACAAGGTCTATATCATCGATGAAGTGCACATGCTTTCCAACGCGGCTTTCAACGCTCTGTTGAAGACGCTGGAGGAACCGCCCGCGCACGCCATCTTTGTCCTGGCGACTACCGAAGTGCATAAGATTCCGGCCACGGTGCTCTCGCGCTGCCAGCGCCACGAATTCCGCCGCATCCCGCTCAATTTCATCCAGGCGCTGTTGAAAGACATCGCTGAAAAAGAAAATGTTGACGTGGAGCCGGCCGCGCTGACGGCCATCGCGCGCCAGGCCACCGGCAGCATGCGCGACGCGGTTTCTCTGCTGGACCAATTGGCTTCCACCGGCAGCCGGGTTACGCTGGAATTGACCCAGCAGGTGCTGGGCACTGCCGCCGGTGAAAGCGTTTATGAAGTAGTTGAAACCATCCTGACACAGGATATCGGTCAGGGTATTGCGTTGATCAATCAGGCTTTGGACAACGGCAGCGATCCGCGCCAGTTTGCCCGCCAGCTGGTCGACCTGCTGCGCGCGCTGTTAATGGCGCGCATGGGCAACGTTGAGCAATTGGAAGTGACTCCCGATGAACAACAGAAGCTGCGCACACTGGCCGAGCGTTTCACCCTGGAAAAATTGCTGGCGGCTATTCAGGCTTTTGACCACGCCGCGCAGCAGTCCAGCCTGGGTTGGCAGCCCGGCCTGCAATTGGAATTGGCCATAACCGGTCTGGCTGCCCAATCCGTGCAGCCTTCACCGGCGCCTGTCAAACAGGAAAGTTCGGCCGCTCCGCTTCAGGAAAAGAAAACGGCGCAGCCTAAAGCTGCTCCGGCTCCAAAGAAAAACATGGAACCTCAAGAAAAAATATCGGAGAAGGAGCCGGAAAGCGCTGAGGCTGAAAAACCAGGCATCGCGGATACTCCGGCAGCCTCACCGGCCGAAACCAGGACGGAACCTGCACCGGCGCAGCCCGCACAGACACAACCGGCTCGTCCGGCTGCGGAAGGCGACCTGGAGCGTATTCAGGAAAGCTGGAAGGATATCCGTCAGGCGGCGCGCAAAATTTCGCCGGAAACAGGAGCGTTGTTGAATTCCTGCCGCTCGGTGAGCGCCAATAAAGGCCGTCTGGTCTTGAGCTTTGCCACCGATTTTGTACGCTCCAAGATGGAAAATGGCAAGAATCAGGAAAATGCCCGCGAAGCGGTGCGCCAGGTGACCGGCGTGGATATTGAAATCGACTGCCGTGTGGCCGGCCAGGAAGAAACCGAATTCCCGGAAGGGATTGACCGGGACGGCATGGTGGGTACGGCCCTTTCATTGGGCGGGAAGATTACGAAAAAGAAGTAATTCAATCTTATTAATTGAGAGGTAACTTATGATGAAAAATATGATGGGCGGGGACGGCGGCATGATGAAGCAGCTCAAGCAAATGCAGGACCAGCTCAAGAAAGCCCAAAAAGAACTGGAAAAGGAAACCGTAGTCGGCACGGCCGGCGGCGGGACTGTGGAAGTAGTCATGACCGGCGCACAAAAATGCGAAAGTATCACCCTGAACAGCGAAAAGATCCGCGACATGAAAACCGAGAATTTACAGACGCTGGTATTGATGGCGGTCAACGACGCGCTGGATAAATCGCGCAAGTTGATGGCCAAAAAGCTGGGCCCGCTCAGCGGCGGCCTGGGCGGACTTAAATAAGGTTTTGCCTGTATGGCTATTCTGCCTGAACCGCTGGAAAAATTGATCCTGGCCTTTGAACGTCTGCCGGGTATCGGCCCCAAAACCGCCTCGCGCTTGGCTTTTTATATGCTGCGCGCGCCGGTGGAGGTATCGGCCGACCTTTCGGCTGCCTTGAAGGATATCAAGACGGCTACCGGATTGTGCCAGATTTGTTTCAACATCACGGTGGCCGGGCATGATATCTGCGATATTTGCGCCAGCCGGGAACGCGATCCGCACCAAATTTGCGTAGTGGAAGAACCCATGGATGTATTGGCTATGGAACGCACCGCCGGATTTTTGGGCCGCTATCACGTGCTGCACGGCGCGCTTTCGCCCATCGAGGGTATCGGCCCGGACAATCTGCGCATAGCCGAGCTGGAGGAGCGGGTTAAAGCCGGCGATATTAAAGAGATCATCGTAGCCACAAATCCCAGTATGGAAGGCGACGCCACCGCGCTTTACCTGCGCCAGCGTTTGGAAGCTTACCCGGTGCATCTCACGCGCCTGGCGCGCGGTCTGCCGGTGGGCGGCGACCTGGAATACGCCGATCAAAACACCTTGCTGCGGGCGCTGGCTGGCCGGCAGGATTTATAAAATCTAGAAATTGGAAAAGAGATCTCTAAGTTTTTACAATTGAAATTGAATATACTTTCCAAGTATTATCAGATTTTACAAGGAATACTTTGTAATAATATTTTAACCAGACTGGACCACGATTTTCCAAGTACCCCGACACGATGGCGCTAGAAAAATAATATTCTGAAATTTCTAGATCATAGATTCGAAGGTAGTCCCCCCATTTTTTTACATCGTGTATGGTTGAATCGACCATGTCAACGAGATCAAGGTAATATTCACTATCAGTATCTAAATAGATTTTACTTTTCACATTTCCTGCCTGTAGATAACTTGAGAAGCTCTTTGCTGTCATGAGGGCTTTGTTTCTGTCTTGATAAGTCGAGATGGTTGATGTTCGATGTATTGTTGGCGTGGGGTATGTAGTGGCGACAACTTGGGAATTTTTATTAGCTTCCTTATCGATTAAATTACCAAAATAATAGATAAAAGAAAATATCAACACGAAAGCAAATATCATCTTTTTCATTGAAACGGGATTTTTATCACTTTGAGTTTTATTTTTATTCTTTGAGTAAACATTCGTGTGAGTATGATCACTTGTCGTTGTGTGTTGTTTTTCTGGGTTTTCTGCTTGTCGAGCAGCTTGTTGATTTCTTACTTTTGCTTGGAGTTCTAATCGTAAATTGATATCGTAGATATCTTTTTTTGCTTGATTACCAAGAATTTGATAAGCTTCTTCAATCCGGATAAATTCTTCTTGGGCTAATTTCTTGAAATTCGCATTGGGGAATTTATCTGGATGGTATGCATGTACTAAGAATTTATATTTTGAAATAATCTCTTCTTTTGATGCAAAATTGGATAACCCCATAATTGCGTAATAATTCTTCATAAGGTAAATTATATATTTATAAAGACTAAGCTATTCAACTATAACTGACGAATTAAGATTATTAGGAGTAATACATGGCAAAGAAGATCATTATCGATACCGACCCCGGCGTGGACGATACCATCGCCATCCTCACGGCGCTGCGCTCGCCTGAGGTAGAAGTCATTGGCCTGACCAGCGTGTTTGGTAACGTGCCCGGTGAAATTGCCGCGCAAAACGCGCTGCGCCTGGTGGAATTGGAAGGGCATGGCGACATCCCGGTCGCGCGCGGCAGCGATGTGCCTCTGGTTTTCCCGCTGGAAAAATTGGGCACCTGGGTGCATGGCGAGGACGGCATGGGCAACACCCAGCCGCCCGCGCCCAAAGGGAAGGTTGTCGATAAAAGCGCGGCGGAATTTATCGTGGAAATGGCGCATGCTTATCCGGGCGAGGTGACGCTGGTGCCGGTCGGCCCGCTGACCAATATAGCCCTGGCTTTGCGCATAGATCCAGGCATCGCAGCATTGATCAAAGAAGTGGTGATCATGGGCGGGGCGGTGGCCAATCCCGGTAACATGACCCCCGTGGCCGAGGCCAACATCTACCACGACCCGCACGCGGCCGATATCGTCATGGCTGCCGGTTGGCCGCTGGTATTGGTCGGACTGGATGTTACCCACAAGACTATCATTACGCCGGAGTTCCAGCAAATGCTGTTCAAAGCCGGCAACCCGGCCGTGGAATTGATCTCGAAGGTCTTGCCCTGTTACCAGAATTTCTTTAACAATTTATATGGCCTCAACGGCGCCATTTATACTCACGATCCCTCGGCTATTTCATATGTTATCAACCCCGATTTATTTACGACCAAGGATGTGCCTGTCTTTGTGGAGACGGAAGGGCGCTGCGTGGGGCAGACCGTGGCGGATTGGGCGCATCAGTGGGAAGAGCGCACACCGGTCAAAGTTTGCCTGGACGTAAATTCAGAGGGTGTATTGGCCTTATTAAAGGAACGCCTGACAGCTTGAAAAGCTTTGACCCCTTAATTAGTTAAATAACAACACCGCTCACTGCGAGTAAATCAGTGAGCGGTGCTTTTTTTAAAAAAACCAAATCCTGTTTATTTCCTTCTGCCGGTAATCCAATTGATGATCAACAGCAGGACAACGGCGCCCACAAAAGCAGCGAAAATCTGGCCGAACAGGCCGCTGACGCTCAGGTTCAGCAAACCGAAAAGCCAACTGCCCAGGAAAGAACCAATTACGCCGACAACCAGGTCGCCGACCATGCTGAAGGAATTCTTGACAACTTTATCTGCCAGAAACCCAGCCACCAAACCGACTAATAAAAAATATAAAAAATTCATTTTTTACCTTTCTTTATTTAATTTAAATTAATTATATGATAAATATCCGAATTGACTTGGTACTGCCTATTTTTATATAATTTTCATACAGAAAAAGAGTTTTCTTGAAGAAAAATACCAATTTTTTGACTTTTGACTTCATTTGTGCTATTTTTAACGCTTGTAATTCCCCATTCAAATGGAAGTGTAAATGATAAGAGAACGTATTGCGGATAACGTATATTGGTTTCAGAGCGAAATATACGCACAGGTTACGGCCGGTGCGATTGTAGGCTCAAATTGGGCTGTTTTAGTGGATACTCTGGCGATGCCGGAAGAAACACTGGAAATGCGGACATATCTGGAGGACACTTTGGGTGTCCAGGTCCGTTATATTGTCAATACGATTTACCATGCCGATCACACCTTCGGAAACTGTTTCTTCCCCGGCGCGATTGTCATCGGGCATTCCCTTTGCCGGAAATTAATGGCGGAGCGGAACCCAACCGCTTTAAAAAATGTACAGGAACAGAATTCCGCTTTTGATAATGTAAGAATTCAATTGCCTGATTTAACGTTTGATTCGGGTACGATTTCTCTCCAGATAGGCAAACGCCATATCAAGATCTTCCCCACTCCCGGCAGCAGTGCCGACGGCATTTCCGTGCTAGTGCGTGAGGATCGGGTATTGTTTGCCGGGGATGCTTTCCTGCCCCTGCCTACTATTGTAGAGGGTGACCTGGATCAATTAACCGAAACCATCAAGAATATCGGGAAAATGAGTTTGGAAAATATCGTTCAAGGCCACGGCGACGTGATTTTGCGGGGCGAAATTGAACAGGCAGTAAAAAACAACATCAATTACCTGGCGGCCATCCGCAAAGTGGCCCGCACCGCGGCCAAACGGAAAGATCCCCAGGAAGTGCTCGAAGAAGCAACGGTGGAAGAATGCGGCAAGAGCCGTGTGTTATTGGGCGGCCTGGTAGAAGGGCTGCACCAGCGCAACCTGGCTGTTCTTTACAAGCAGGAAGTTGAAGCTTCCGAATAAAACCCGCTTCTATTCTTTGTTTCTAATGTGATATTTTTTGGTAAAGATGCGGGCAAGTAGTTTTACCTGCCGCTCGCTTCCTTCTTTAAGCCGTTTGAGGTTTGGCCGCAAAGCGTATATCACCAGGGCAAGTGCGGCTATTCCGAAAAATGCGTAAGCCCAGGGGTTCATCCCCTGCATGGCCCGGATGGTAAACACTCCCATGGCGGAGAAAGCGATGCTGATGGTGGTCAGCGAGGCATATCCCACAATTACATAAAAGATGGCTGCAAAAGGCAGGATGATCATCCAGCTGTTCAACCACAGTCCGATGGCTGCGCCCAGGGTGGTAGCTCCACCGGCGCCCCCGCGGAAATGCAGTTTGCCGTTCTCATCTTTTTCGACCAGAAAAGCGGAATAATTATGACCGATAATTGCCAGTACACCGCTCATGGCGGTAGTCCAGGCGATTCCTGCGGAAAGGGATTGGCTGACCCAGACGGCTGCCGCTCCTTTTGCCGCGTCTAATAAAGCGGTGAGCAAACCCGCGAACGGGCCACCGGCGCGCATGGCGTTGGTCCCGCCGGTGCGGCCGCTTTCAATCGACCGTACGTCCTGGCCGGTGAAAAGTTTGACCACCAACCAGCCGGATGGTATTGAGCCGATCAGGTAGGCTATTGGTAAAGAAAGTAATGCTATCATCATGTTCGTTTAACCCTTTGTCTTCCAATAAGATGCACTTCTATTTAATAATAATTCCCAAAATCCAGAAAAGGCTTAGCATGAGAAAAGGTTCAAAAAAAACTTTTCGCAGGTCAGGCTCCTCTTCCAATGAAGCTGAAATACCAATTAAAGCATAAGCCGGCCCCAGCAGCCCTAATGCGTAGCGGATGGGCGATAGAGGCCAGTAATAAAGTGCAAGCACAAATTGTGCAATGATTAATGTAATGACAGTAGTCCATTCAAAACGCCATCTGCCGCCCAACCTGAAGTGTAAAATACGCAGGCATAGGAACGCAAAGAACAGCGGTAGTACCAATAGCAATAAGTATAGCCGGGAATTGGCAGCGCGCAGAACAATACTGAGCAGAAAAAAAACGCCATAACTGACTGCGGAAAGCACCATCAGCGAAAGCGGGTAGCGTGCATCGTTCTTATCCAGCGAGATGTATTCCGCCAGCATAATCAGGATGATCAATAAGCTGCCAAATGCCAGGATGATCCACCATTCCAGCCCGGTTTCGAGCAGTCCCAGCGGGGTGCCGAGCGCGCCGGCTGTCATGGCCGGCAAAAACAGGTGGGGAAAGGTGGCGTGCGTTTCAATCCTAGGGTGGTCGCGCAGCATCCAATCCATCCCGGCCGCGGCCAAAGCTGCCGCGATCAAAGCGATCAAATTATAGAAATTGATGCGCAGCGGGATGGCAATGCCGGCCAAAGTAAGGGGCACTTCCCGCGCGCTCACTTGAATAAAAGGCAGCAGGGAATAACATATCAGGATACTGGCTGAGACAATACTAAGTTTTTTACTTTGTGGGAGTTGAAATTGATTTTCCACAACATGATTTTACCTTAACCGCGCGCTTTCATCATCGGTTTTATCCCGGTATGGTAAAATTATAGATTGTATGTTCGACATTAGAAATGAACCCAAGGTACTGCCACCAAGATTGATTCCCTCTTTAGTTGAGGGTTTTAATGCGGTAGCTAATCATATATACGTTATTATCCTCCCAATTCTTCTGGATTTGATCCTTTGGTTTGGGCCGTTTGTGCGTATCAAGAATCTCCTTCTGCCGTCTGTGTTGAATGCCAGCGACCTGTCCGCGCCTGCTTATGGTCAGGACAGCCAGGCTTTCCTGCAAACTGCAAAGGAAATGTGGACCTTGATTCTGGAACAGTTCAACCTGCTCTATAATCTGCGCACCTATCCGATTGGCATACCGAGCTTGTTGAGTTACAAAGGGGTGCAGCTCAATCCGCTGGGATCGCTGCGTATTATCGAAATGAAGTCTTCTGCTTCTGCGTTCTGGATGATGGTGGCGTTCTCGCTAATTGGATTGGTTATCGGTAGTCTATATTTTGCCTTAATCGCAAGCGTGACCAGTACGGCTGATATAAAGTCAAAAATCAAACAGTTCCCCGGTCAAATTGTGCAATGCTTCGTGTTGTCTATAATCCTTTTCGGCGCGCTGCTCATCTTATCCATTCCGGCGATCTGTTTGATATCATCGCTGGTAATGTTCCTGCCCTCTTTGGGCTCTCTGCCGCTTGTGATTTTCGGCTTGATGCTTGTTTGGGTCCTGATGCCGATGGCTTTTTCACCGCATGGAATTTTTGCCGACCAATTTAAAGCGACAACGGCAATTGCCAATTCCATCAAGTTGGTACGGCCATTGATATCGATTGTAGGTTTATTCTTCACCGTACTCATCATGCTGGGGTATGGCCTTGATTTTCTCTGGTCCACCCCGGATCCCGATAGTTGGATGCTGATGGTTGGGATATTTGGCCACGCTTTTATCTCCAGCAGCCTGATTGCCGCTTCGTTCGTTTTCTATAATAACGGTATGAAATGGCTCCAGGTTGTTATCCCGGATGTGAATACCGGTAAACAAAAAATACTTTCTTAGCATTAAAATAAAATAAATTATCTCGGAGGAATTAGTGCCGGAATCTGCTGCTCATGTAAGTTCATATGGCGCCAAAGACATTCAGGTTTTGGAAGGCTTGGAGGCGGTTCGCCGCCGTCCGGGTATGTATGTCGGTGGAACCGACCTGAAAGCGCTGCATCACCTTGTGTATGAGGTGGTGGATAATTCCATTGACGAAGCCCTGGCTGGTGTCTGCAACCGTATCACGGTGACCATCCACCCGGACAGCTCCGTAACCGTGGATGATAACGGCCGTGGTATCCCCGTGGATATCCATCCGCAAAAACACGTTTCCGCCCTGGAAGTTGTCATGACCATCCTGCACGCCGGCGGCAAATTCGGCGGCGGCAGCTATAAGGTCTCCGGCGGTCTGCACGGTGTGGGCGTCTCGGCAGTGAATGCGTTGTCGGAATGGTGCGAAGTGGAAGTGCGCCGTGATGGCAACGTTTATTTCCAGCGTTATGACCGCGGCCGCCCGGTGGAAGCCGTCAAGGAAATTGGAAAAGTCAAAGAAGGCATCACCGGAAACCGCACCACCTTCCGTTTTGACAAGGAAATATTCAAAGAGGATGTTGATTTCCGCTTTGAAACACTGGCACAGCGTTTCCGTGAAATGGCTTTTGTTACCCGTCAGGTGGAAATCAGCCTCATCGACGAGCGTGAAGACCCCATCCACAGCATGCACTTCTATTTTGAAGGCGGTATTGCTTCATTCGTAAAATACCTAAACCGCAACCGCGAGGTACTGCACGACGTTTTCTATGTGGAGAAGGAAGTCGATAACATCACCATTGAAGCGGCTGTCCAATATACGGATGCTTATTCCGAGTCTGTTTACAGCTTTGCCAATACCATCAACACCATTGACGGCGGTACCCACATGACTGGTTTCCGCTCGGCAATTACGCGTTCTCTGAACGATTATGCCCGGCGCAACAGTCTTATCAAGGATAACGACCCCAATTTCACCGGAGACGACACCCGTGAAGGTATGACCGCCTTGATCAGCATCAAGCACCCTGATCCGCAATTTGAAAGTCAGACCAAAGTCAAGCTGATGAATCCGGAAGTGCAAACCATTGCCACGCAGGTGGTGGGTGAAGCTTTCACTGAATTTTTGGAAGAAAACCCCGCGGCCGGTAGGGCCATCATCAAAAAATGCCTTACATCGGCACGTGCCCGCGACGCGGCTCGCAAAGCGCGCGACCTGGTCATCCGCAAGTCGGCCCTGGAGAGTATGACGCTCCCGGGCAAACTGGCCGATTGCTCCGAACGCGATGCGCAGCGCACCGAATTGTATATCGTTGAGGGTGATTCCGCAGGCGGCTCGGCCAAGCAAGGCCGCGACCGCCATTTCCAGGCCATCCTGCCCTTGCGCGGCAAGATCCTCAATACGGAACGCGCGCGTTTGGATAAGATCCTCTCCAACAAAGAAGTAAAATCCATGATCTCGGCTTTGGGTACCGGCATTGGTGAGGGTTTCAATATCGAAGGACTGCGTTATCACAAGATCGTGATCATGACCGATGCGGATGTGGACGGCAGTCATATTCGTACCCTGCTGCTAACCTTCTTCTTCCGTTATATGCCCAAACTGATCGATGATGGTCATCTCTTCATCGCGCAGCCGCCCTTATATTTGCTTACTTATCGTAAGGATAAACGCTACGCTTACTCGGAAGAGGAGCGGGAATCGATTATTAAGGATATGGGCGCCAAAGAGGATAAAGTGGGAATCCAGCGCTACAAGGGTTTGGGTGAAATGAACCCGGAACAGCTGTGGGATACCACCATGAACCCGGACAATCGCACCCTGCTTTTGGTCAACGTCGATGATGCGGCCGAAGCGGACCGCACTTTTGACATGTTGATGGGTGACCTGGTTCCGCCGCGCAAACGTTTCATCATTACGCATGCCAAACTGGTGCGCAACCTGGATATCTAAACAAGGAATTCAGAGAAATTAAAAAGACGCGGGCTCCTGTAAGGGAGCCCGCTTTTCATAGGGGAGCAGATGGGTTTACGGTTTTTCAGCTAAAGTAACACTCACTTTCATTTCTTTTCCATCGCGCTGAATGGTCAGGCTGACCTCGTCGCCGATTTGGTAACCGGAGATGGTGCTGGCCAGTTCATTGATACTGCCGACCTGGGTCTTATCTACAGCGGTGATGATATCGCCGCCAACCAGGATTTCCTGTCCGTTGATTTCCAGGGGTTTATAACTGCCGCGCAAGCCGGCTTCGTCCGCCGGGCTGCCGGCGCTGATCTGCTCAACCAACACGCCTTGCGGTGTGGTCTTCAGTCCCATGGCGGAAGCGATTTCATCGGTCATGTCCACACCCTTAATGCCGAGCCAGGCGCCGCTGGCTGTTTCTTCAGTTTGCGTGGTATTGCTGCCGTTCTCGGTTCCGGGCCGTGCGGCCAGGGTCAGCGAGGTTGTGTTTTCCTGCCCGTCGCGCAGGTAGGTAATCTCAATGGTTTGGCCGACATTGGTATAACGCGCCAGGTAAGCGGTCAGGTCTTCAAAATCGTTGATGGCATTACTGTCCACGGCCGTGATGACATCGCCGCCTACGCGGGCGTCCTGCCCGTTGATGGTAGCGGTGCGATCGCTGCCCTGCAGGCCGGCCGTTTCAGCAGGCGTGCCGGAGTTGACGTCGATAACCAAAGCGCCGCGTTGGGTGATATCCATATCCATTGCCTCGGCTAATTCGGGCGTCAGGTCGGTGCCGCTGATACCGATATACGGCTGCTGGTAGAAACCATCCTGAATCAGGAATGGCACGATTTTCTCGACGATGATGGACGGAACTACATAACCCACACCGGAGTTGGCTCGTACGGGGCTTTCAATAGCCGTGGTCACGCCCAATAGCCTTCCGTTGATGTCTACCAACACACCGCCGGAGTTGCCCGGGTTGATGGCGGCATCGGTTTGGATGACATCCGGGATGGTGTAAGTAAGGGTTGTGCTGGAATCAAGCGACAATGAACGCCCTAATCCGCTGATGATACCGGTGGTCATGGAACTGCTCAGGCGGTAAGGGTTGCCAATCGCGACAACCAATTGCCCTACTTTTGCCTGGGTGGAATCCGTAACCTGAATGGGGGTCAATTCCGCTGCCGGAACATCGACTTTCACGACTGCCAGGTCGCTGGCGGAATCGCTGCCGATTACTTCACCCGCGACACTGGTGCCGTCGGAAAAGATTACACGGATATTGTCCGCGCCGTTAACCACGTGGCTGTTGGTGACAATGTGGCCTTCGGTATCCCACACAAAGCCGGATCCTGCGCCGCTTTCCTGGTATTCCTGTTGGTTATTATCCTGGTTCTCATCCTGCGGTAAACCGAAATCAAAGGGAAGACTAGGCAGTGAAGGCGTATTCTGAACCACTGTGGACGTGACTTCGATGCTGACCACTGAGGGCAGCACCGCATCATAAATGGCTTCGTAAGAGGCTTGCAGCCCTTCCAGGCTGGGAGCTTCCACAGGGTTCTGTACCGCTTCAGTTGCGGCCGTGGTGGGGCTTTGGCTCTCTGCTGTGGGGCTGGCCGCTTGAGCTGAATCGTCGGGGAGATTAACCTCGGCGGCGGTATTACAGGCTGCCAGTCCAACAATCATTAACAGACTGATCATACTTATAACAATTTTCTTCATTCGTACCTCCAAGTACATATCCGCAAGGATATTATTTTTACAAACTCTTTCGAAGAATTAATTTACTCCAATCCCATTATTATGCAGTAAGAGTTTTGTAAAATCCCTGTAAATATTTTAAAAAGCGAATATAGGTATAAAAGGAGTGCTTCATTTATAATACGCATAATCATAAAAACAGAAATAAGAGGTCGGTTTATGGCAGTATCAAGCAGAAGTCCAATAATTGGGTTGGCGTTAGGCGGGGGCGGCGCGCGTGGTTTTGCTCACATCGGTGTGTTAAAAATCTTGGAAGCCGAGGGTATCCAACCACAACTGCTGGCCGGCACCAGCATGGGGGCTGTTATTGCGGCGTTGTATGCCGACGGTATAAATGCCAGAGAGATTGAAAAAATTGCGTTAGGCATGAGTAATCTCAACAATATCGGGAACATGGTCAAATTGCTGGATGGTAATTTAGCCAAGTTTAAAAACGTGATCAGTAATGATGCCATTCAAGAATATCTGACGGAAATGTTCGGTGGAAAAAAAGATTTCACCGATTTGAAAATACCGCTGGCTTTGGCTGCGGTGGATGTGCTGCATGCTTGTGATGTGGCGCTTCAGGAAGGGGATTTGATTGAAGCCATTAGCGCATCCATGGCGCTGCCCGGCATTATTGCTCCGCTGCAGAAAGGCGATACCCTGCTGGTGGATGGCGGTTCTCTCAATAACGTGCCCGCCGACCTGGTGGATAGCATGGGCGCCGAGGTGACGGTAGCGGTGGACGTCAGCCCGGATGTGACCAATATGGCTTTCTGGAGCGAGCAGCACATTCCAGGCATTGCCCTGGCCAATTGGCGCACCAACGCTATCATGGTCTCCAATTTCACGGCTGCCAAATTGCGCAAGGCCCGCACGGACTTGATTATCCGGCCGGATATCGACCCGCAAATCACCACCCTGTCCGGCTTTACCAATGTCAAGGAATTGGTGGACGCTGGCGCCAAAGCAGCCCTGGACGTTTTGCCCGAACTGCGTAAGCTGGCAAAACCGCGCCTGTATCTTAAAGATCCGAAAATCGAGAAAGCCGAACCGGCGTTGCTATAAACCTTTGTTCTTGGAAGGAAATAAAACAGGGAAGCCTTTTCATGGCTTCCCTGTTTTCCATTGGGCTAGTTGTAGAAACCCTGTTTCTGAATGGCACGGTTGATCAGTGCCGAAGCGATTTGAGAGCCTTCTTCCAGGTAAAGCTTGGTTGCCTTGGCCGGTTTGGCTTTATCCAGCTTGATGGGGTGAATCAAGCCTTCCAGGCTGCGGAAGAGAATCTTACGTTTTTGCTGCTTGTAGGTCAGGTTCAACAAGGTCTCAATTCCGAATCCCGAGTGGCGGATTTCTTCCACAAGGGGCAGGAAATCACTGCGCCAAAGCGCGCGCTGGCCGGAAAGCGGGCGGAAGGGATCGAAATACTTGACCATCATGGTGGAGTATTTCGGATCGCCGATTACCATGTCCGCTTTACCTTCCAACAGCGGTTGAATTAGCGTTTGAATGTGCCGGCTTTCGACGTTGCTCAAGTCGGCATCAAAGAACACCAGGATGTCTCCGCTGGCGCGCAGAGCGCCCGCTACCATGGCATGGCTCTTTCCCCGGTTTTGACTGAAGAAGATCGGCACCACTTTCTTGTTTATTGCGGCGGTTTGGATAACCGCGCTGGTGTTGTCGCTGGAGCCATCGTCTATTACGATGATTTCATCCACCTGCTCACAGGCGCTCAACGCGCTTAGGATATCTCCCAACGTGCCTTCCTCGTTGAATGCGCTCACAACCATGCTTACCGGGTGTCCATCAATACGTTTCTCGATCAGGTGTGACTCGCGAGCGTCCGGCTGGTATTGGAACAGGATGCGTGCATAGCGCTTTTTTTCTTTGAAAAGTGCAGGGTTAAAGTGCTCTTCGTAATACCGGCAGACTTCTTCGAAATTCTGGAATTCGCGTGAGAACAATGTCTTCAGCAGCTGCCATTTACGCATGCCGCCCTTTCCAACGAAATGCTGCGCAGTCTGGCTGAGCGGTGTCAGATAGTTCTGGTAGGCGTAGTTGGCAAACTCCAGTGTGGGCAGGACATTGTCGGTGATATCGATGTAGTCCTTGCGTACCAGGTGATAATCGCCCGCGCAGCGTATGTACTCCCCTTCAACGTGCGAACCACCGAAACCTTTTTGTTCATTCTGCTTGAAGATGCCGGAAACCAGCAGGTATCCGCCCGGACGCAAATGGCGCACGCTCTGCGAGAAACCCATGTCCATGGCGAAATATCCCTGAGATTCGCTCATCAACACCAGGTCAAATTTCTCCGGGCTGTTGAAATTTTCAATACCGGTATTAATGAAATGAATACCCTCGGATTCTGCGGTTTCGAAATATGCCGCGTGGTTGCGGTCGGGCGAGATGGCAGTCACCTCGTACCCTCTGGCTTTCAGCGCGCGGGCGTTGTCGCCTATGCCGCATCCGATGTCCAGGATGCTGTGTACGTCCGCGGGGATCATTTCCAGTAATGTTTCTGTGTAGCGCTGCTGCGCCCTGCGGATGCTGTCCAGATCAAGTTTTTCTTTCTGCTCCCAGAAGCCATAGTGTAAGGAATCAAGCTTCAGCACCTCGGTGCAGAAGAAAAGTTCTAAGTTTAGTTCGGGTTTATCCCATGAAGCAATCTGTGTCATTTCGACCTCCAAAGTTGTTTTCAGCGATTATTGCCGAATGCACATGTTCGGGCATCCTCCATTTGTGGGGGAGATCGGGTGAAATTAATGGGGGATAACAGGAGCGAAAATGGGGGATATGGGTTAGATCAATTCAAGCAGGCGCGCTTTTTCCAATAATTCTTGCCGGCCGTGTACGTCCAGCTTGCGGTGGATGCTTTTCAGGTGGGTGCGGACGGTGCTGTAGGAGATAAATAATTCACTTGCGATTTGCGGCCCTTTCCGCCCGGCTGCCAGCAACTTGAGCACTTCCATTTCACGATCGCTCAACGCTTCCGGCAGAATACTGGCGGGAATCCTGCGGCTGCCATTCTCCGCCGCGCTGGCATTGCGCAGCAGGCGCATGATAAAAGCGGGTGATTCCATCGAAAGCTCCGGGACTAATTTCAGCACCGGTGCCGGTTCCTCCAGGAAGACGCGCTGGTATTCTTCAGGTGCGGCGATATGCACGGCCCGCTTGACGCAATCCAGCGCCTGGTTGTGTTTCTCGCTCTGCTCCCAAACTACCGCCTGCTGAAGATAAATATTGATCAGCCAGCGATAATAGCCGCGCCGTGAGGACTGCTTTTCCATCTCACGCAGCAGCTTTCCGGCAGCGGCAAACTCGCCATTTTTAATCAGGTAGCGGGTATAAACCAACAGGGATTCCATATTGATGTAATCAGGTTTTTGGGTGAGTATCAGTTTTTCCCGCCGTACCCAATGCTCGACTTTGAGCATGTTGCCTTCAGCCAGATTTAAATGGGTTTCCCAGGCGTTCAGCCAGCTTTCATCGCTCAAGGATGCGTTACCGGCTAACTTCTGTGCCTGGTGGATTAAGTCCATGGACAGGTCGGATTTACCCAGGGCGTGGTAAACCTGGGAGGCGTAGTAATTTGAGAAAATGAGGTTGAGGGTTACTCCCGATTTCTGAGTGAGTGCCAACCCATGTTCCGTGAGTTGCTGCGCTTCTTCCAGCTGATTGGCTTCCAGAGCCAGGCGTCCCTGCCAGGAGTACATACCGCCCAAAGCCGGATCCTCTGCGTTGGCGCTGTGCTGCAGCGCTTTTTGGCAAATTTCAACGGCTTCCCCCCGCTGCCCATTGAAGTGCAGCGCCGCGACCAGGGAGTTGGCGATCGCATAATAGAAGGTCTTGCCGCCCACCGTTTTGCCGATGCGCAGCCCTTCGTATAGCGTTTCAATGGACTTCCCGATGTGGTCGATGCGCTTTTGGGTTTCCGCCTGCGCCCACAGGGCCATCAGGTTCCAGGCACTGCGGTTTTTAGGAAGCAGGTGCTGGGCTGTTTTGGCTTGTTTCAGTGCGCTGTCATATTGGCGCGTATACATCACATCCGTGAAGGCTCGCAGCGCTGCCAGCTTTCCCCGTGTAATTTGCTGGCTGCCTTGCCTTTCTTTGTCCTTGCCTTTGATGGGCGAGGTTTTAAGTAAATCTTCGGCGCGTTCGGCTAACATCAGCGCTTGGACAAAATCCCCTTCCAAAGCTTTGATCCAGCCCTGATAGACCAGTAATTCGCTGCGCGGTTGGAATCCGATCCGTGACCATTCTGCCAGCCACTGTAAGATCGCGGTGAGGTTTCCGTTGAGGATGGCCTGTTCGCAGGCTGGTTCGATAATTTGCAGCGCGTTGCTTTCCTGTCCGGTGCGCAGGATGCAGTCTACCGCTTCGTCCAGGAATCCCTGCTGTTCGAACCACATGGCAGCTTTGAATAGAATTCCCTGTTGTTCTTCCGCGGCACATTTGGATAAAAGAAAATCTCTGAATAGCGGGTGGTAGCTGAACCACCCCGGCCTGTTTTCAACCGGGAAAATAAACAGGTGGTTGTCCAATAATTGTTGCATCAGCGTTTCAGTGCCGCGGTTTTTAACCGCGCTGCGGCACAATGCGGTTGAAAATTGGTCCAGAACACTGCTGTGCAGCAGGAAATCTTGCAGGGAGGGTTCAAGCTCTCCAAATACTTCTTCTTCGAAATAATCGGCCAGGAAACGCTGGGCACCGTTGAGGTGCGCGATTCCCGGGCTATCTTCGGTCAGGAGTTCCATGTCCAAGAGATCGACGGCCAGTCGCAGTCCGGCAGCCCAGCCGCGGGTCTTGCGTTCAATGCTCTTCAGATTCCGGGCGGGAATTTCCTTGCCGGTTTCCAACTGAAGGAATTCCTTGATTTCTTGCGGATTAAATTTCAGGTCGCCTTCATTGATTTCGACCAACTGGTTGTAGGCGCGCATGCGCGAAACCTGCAATTCCGGCTGGCGGCGGGAGATGAGCACCACGACCGCACGCGGGTTGAGCTGTGTAGCCAATTCAAAGAGGAAATCCTGAATACGGGTGTTGCTTACATCATCCAGACGATCAAAGACCAGCAGGAAGGTTTTCTCGCGTTTCTGGATATTCCGCACCAACAGGCTGATTTCTTCAGCTTCTTCGACAGCCATTCCCCTCTGAGCGGGCTGAACGGGCGCATCAATCTGCAGGGCTTCCCGCAGGCCGCTGACGAATACCGGCAGGTCGTTGTCCTTATAATCCAGATTGAACCACAGGTGTTCGATGTGGTTGCCGGAGGCCCAATTGGCAATCAGGGTGGATTTACCATACCCGGCCGGAGCGGAGATCAGGAATAGGCGCGCCTTATTCTTTAAGCCATCCATCAGCATGGATTCCAACCGTGAACGCTGGATCAAATCCCCCGGCAGGCTGGGAGGGGTAAACTTTTGGATGGAAGGGCTCATGGCTTCGCTGGTTTCCTGTCTCTCTTATCTTTTTCTTTCGTCAAATTGTTCTTTTTCGGAACAATAATCTATTCAATCATATCAGTAATGCTTGGTAGTGTTCAACGGCCTTTGGGAATAAAAAAGGGTGTGCTGCGCATGTATTCACGGTAGCTTTCCCCGAACCGTTCCAACAATTCCTTTTCCTCAACCAGCTTGATATACAGGATGAATAAGCCTGCGAAGACCATGGAGAACACCACCATGCTGAGGGAGGCCATATAAAAGGATAATCCCAGGTAGGCCAGGCTGGTGCCGAAGCCCATCGGGTTGCGGCAGTATTGGAAGGGGCCGTGCACCAGAAGCTTTTGGGTGGCAATAACCGGTATGGGTGTACCCCTGCCATTCACAATCTGGTCGCCGATTGACCACAAAGCGAAGAACAAACCGATCAGCAGGAAAATACCCCCCGCGGCTTTCCAGATCAGGTTGACCGGGGTGATTTGTAATCCCCACTGGCGATCCAAAGCTGTTCCAAAGCGCAGGAAAAAAAGAGGAATCAGCAGGACGAAAATGGTAGCGCCGCACAGCGTAGCTGCTATTCGCAGGGGCAGGGGATATGCTTTATCGGCCCATTTTTTATAAATGCTCATCGCTCAACCTTTAAAAACAGGATTCCTTATCTTATCCCAAAGTGTAATTTTCTGCATTTCCCTGCCAAATACAAAGTGGCGGGTGAAGGCTGCAGCGCAATAAAGGTCGAATCCGGGGGTATTGCCGTTGTTTTTCCGGCATTTTTGCGCAATATAAGTCAGGATATTAAATCGTGATTTGACTATCATGATGGAAAAAGGAGAGAAAATGTCAAAGCTAATTAATTTAGATACCATTGGGAAAGTGCATGCCGGTGAGGAGGGTTACAGCCTTGAAATCTTCGAACCGTATCGGGATGCATTGGACGGCTTGGAGCAGTTCAGCCATGTACTGATTTTTTGGTGGGCTGATCGCTGCGACCAGGCAGCACTGCGTAAAACCACACTGGTAGACTTACCCTATGCCCCCGGATTGCGTAAAGGTGTATTCGCTTGCCGTTCGGAACGGCGTCCCAATCCGCTGGCGCTGACCACCTGTTACGTCTTGCAGGTGGATGTGGAGAAAGGCTTGGTAGTCCTGCCCTGGATTGATGCCCTGGACGGATCGCCCCTGCTGGACCTGAAGCCTTTTATCCCAAGCTCGGACCGTGTGCGCGATTTTCATGTCGCTCCCTGGATGGCCGATTGGCCGGAATGGATGGAGGAAGCCGCTGCCTATTTTCAGGAGCATGCGGTTGATTTTGGCGAATAGTTTTCATACAATCCACCTTCCTCCAGGAAGGTGGATTGTATAATTCCCGTAATAAGCAGGAGAGGCATTATGGAGATGGAATTCATTTCTCAACCGGCAGTAATTCTGATGGGCATGAGCTTTTTTGGCGATCCTTTCAAGGATGCCGGGGATTGGAGCGAAAATAATGAAATTGGCCGTTTGAGCCAGCGCTTTATGGATTTCATGGCTGCCTCCCATGTTTCACTTGAGGGCATCCTCGCCAGCCGGGATTTTTACGAAGTCCATATCTATAACGCGGAAACTGAGGCCAAGGGCCTTTTCGAAGTGTTCGTAGGATACCCAATTACCGCCTTGAATGAGGTTCCCTTGGAATTGTCCTGCAAGCTTCTGCCCGCCGGCCAATATGCGCAAGTCAATCTGCGGGGAGAAACCATCATCTCGGATTGGTATAAGGATCTTGACCGCGACCTGGCGGATCGGGGTTGGCAGCGCGGCCGGCCTTTCTTTTTTCAGGTGTATGACCGGCGCTACAAAGGTATGGATCGTATTGCCGAATCTGAATTGACCGCCTATATACCGGTAGAACCTCGCCAAGCATAAAATGGATGACCAACTGAACGCCATCTGCAGGGCGTTGGACTTCATTGAACAGCACCTGAAGGAAGATATCCGCGTGGAGGACATGGCTGAATGCTGCGGTTATTCGCTGTTCTACTTTATCCGCTTGTTCAACCAGACTGTCCATTTGACCCCTTACGATTACCTGATTCGCCGTCGATTGGCGGAAGCTGCCCGGGAACTGATCAAAACTAAGCGCCGCCTGGTGGACATCGCGCTGGATTATGATTTCCAAAATCCGGAAACCTTCGCCCGTGCGTTCAACCGTGTTTTTCATACCCCGCCGAGCCAGGTGCGTAAGAGCGGTGTTTTGGATTCGCGCCTGATCCAGCGGGCTTGCGGCAGAAATCAATTATTGTATTATCGCGATTATGGTACTCCGAAGGCGCAGCAGTGTACCCACCCGCAGATATTGCTCGCCGGCTCTCCTTTTGACTCCGACCTCACGGTTGAGATGGTTGAACAAGTTGTTGCCCGGCTGAACCCCTTTTACCCGGAGATGCGCGAATTTATTTGGATAAGTACTTACTCATCTCATTCTTTCGACCGGCAGCCTGCTTACTTCGCGGGCGTGGAGCTTCATGATTGGACTGCGCTGCCCACAAATTTATATGCCAGACGGCTGCCTTCCGGACATTATGCCTGTTTCCGGCAGCGGGATTTGCTGGAGAACCTGGGCCATATCCGTGCTTATGTTTACCAATCCTGGCAGGCCAATACCACTGAGACGATCAGCTCGAAAATTGAAATATTCCGCTATTCGCTGAGTAAAAATTCCCCATCCACTGAATTAATTCTGCCGTTATTTAACAATAACGATTCAAGTTTTTAGATACAATAATAAGTATGTTTAGTAAAGAGGGTGAACCTTGCCAGGTCCTATTGGACGGCGGTTATTTCAGCGATTTGGTCTTTACCGGTTTGCCGGAGTTCCCGCGTCTGGGTCACGAGATCTATAGCAAAAATTTTCACATTCTTCCCGGCGGGGCTTACAACACGGCGGTTGCCTTGCAGCGCCTGGGGTTGAAAACTGCCTGGCCGTGCCGTTTTGGCGTCGATCCGTTCAGCCAGTATGTCAAAGATCATGCCATCGCCGAAGGTCTTGACCCGGTTTATTTCACCGAAACGGATGAACCCTCCCTGCGAATTACGGTAGCTTTTTCCATGGATTCGGAGCGTGCCTTTTTGAGTTATTGCGATCCGGTTCCACCGCTGCCGCTCGCTGATTGGCTCCAGGACCTGCAGCCGAATTGGCTGTGTGTTTCTCATTTAGCTTACGGGCAATCCTATCTGGAACTTTTTTCGGCCGCGCACGACCTGGGTACCAAGGTCTTCATGGACTGCCAGGCGCATAACTACACATTGGCGGATGCCGGGATAAAAGATGCCTTGCTGCAAGTGGATGTGTTTGCGCCCAATGCGGAAGAAGCCCGGCGGCTAACCGGCCAGGCGGATTGCGAAGCGGCTCTGGAAACGCTGGCGGAATTAGTCCCCCTGGTGATCATCAAGATGGGCGGCGAGGGCTGCATCTGCCGCCAGGGCGATCTGGAGCTGCGCGTACCCGGCATCCGGGTTCAGGTGGTGGATACTACCGGCGCGGGCGATAACTTCAACTGCGGTTTTCTGTGCGGCCAGGTGCGCGGCTTTTCTTTGGCTGATTCCCTGCGTATGGGCAATATTTGCGGCGGGCTTTCCACGCAAGGTTATGGCGGTACGACAACATCTCCCACCTATAACCAGCTTAAGCACTTTTTAGACAGTCTTTAAACTTTCTTACTCCCACTGAAAGAATAACAATGAATATAACTGACAATACAATTTATGAAGCCTTGACGCTTGATGCCCTGGATGCAGACGGTATCGAGCTGGAGCAGGTTGATTTTGTAACTTGCCAATTCAAACACTGCCATTTCAGTGAGGCGCATTTTAAACGCTGTAGTTTTCGTAATTGCACCTTTGAAGACTGCAATATGGAACTGATGCATGTGGACCGGTGTATTATAAAAAGCTGCCAATTCACACGCTGCAAGCTGATTGGAATAGACTGGACTGCCGCTTCCTGGGGCAAACAGGAGATGGCCCAGCTGATCAAGTTGATCAATTTTCAGGAGTGTGTGCTGAATTACAGCAACTTTATGGATTTAAAGCTGAAGGGCATTGAAATCATCGATTGCCTTGCGCTGGAAGTGGACTTTTCCAACACGCTCCTGCAGAAAGCCAAATTTCGCGGAACCGATCTGGAACGCGCCATTTTCCGCAACACTGACTGCCGCGATGCGGATTTCCGCGGCGCGAAAAACTACGCCATTTCCCCCATGATTAACAACATCAGCAAGGCTCATTTCAGCCTGCCGGAGGCCATGTCCCTACTGTACACCATGGATATCAAGTTAGGGGAGTAATTATTTTCATTGATAAATCTATATATCTGTGTTTATCTGTGGTTTCATTTCTAAATTAAAAGGCGGCACCCAGGTGGATCGCTCCTTGCCTGGGTGCCTGAGAAAAAAATGAAAAAAAAGGGGGATGGCTAAGAATCGCGCCGGCTGCAGATAGCGGCTGGCGAATTTGGCTGAATGAAAAGCTCAGCCTGACTGGGTAATTCCTGCGAACATTCCCTTGGCATTGGTAAAGTTCATTTAATATAGTACTTATTGCGATGCTTGTTTGCTGCGGTGTTACCTCCTTAATTATTTCATAAAAAGGACGTGCTCTCCTCCTCAAGAGAGACGGCGTGATGATTGCATGTTTAAGTTGTAAAGCTACAAAAAAACCACCCGATTTTTGTAAGGGTGGCTTTTGAAAATCCGTATCCGTTTTACCTACGCTCGGATAAGCCTGACCCTTAATTGCCATTGGCCCTTCTGAACCAGGAGAAGGGCGCTGCTAATTGCCAGAAGTGCGAAAGTTACTGAGTTCATTATTTGTGTAGTCATTTTGTACTAAATTTCCGCAATTATACATAAAAAAGCTTGCGTGTCAAACGCAATACCCATTGCAGGTTCTTTTTAATCACGCATACCGGTCACGACGGCCTGACCGGGCAGGTGGATCAGCCCCTCTTCCGCTCGTCCGATGGATTCCAGCTGCTTCGGTTGATTGCCGGCCACCCAGGCGCAGTACGCCGCTGCCAGGGTGTTCAACTCCGCGCTCGAATAAAGTTGTTCCAGCGGCAGCCGATTGTGCAATATGCGGTGGCGTGTAATTTCTTCGAAAAATTGCATGCCGTCCGGCACCGGCAGGCCGCACATCCCCAGCACTAACTGGCGTTGGATGTTGCCCTCCAGCGAATCCTTCTTCAGTGGTTCGTGCCCCAGCAGGTTCCAGAAACTGGCTTCACCCCGGCATTCGAATAATTGCCTTTCCGCATCCTGGTGAGGGTAGACTTGATATCCCAATCCCTCCAGTTCCTCGTACAGCCGGAATCCCAGCTGCATCCAGCGCGGGCAGCGTTTGAGCGTACCGGGAGTGTGTTCGAAGGACACCCCCCGTTTAGTCAGCTCAGCTTCAGCCGTGCGTTTGCGGTTGGTCGTTTTATCCTGTCCCGTTTCGCTTTTCTTGCGCGGAGGCCTCGGCGCGTTTATGGCAACCAGCGCGTTTTCCTGCCCGGCCAAAAAGGCGAAAGCATCCTGCAGCTCACCAGTGCCCAGGGAACGAATCACACGTTCCGCGTCGATCACTGCGAAAGTGAACGGACGGCTGCGATCGGGGCAGACTTCGACGCCGATGAAAGAAGAAAAAGGTATGGACATGATGGTTAAGTTTAGAATGATTCGGAAAAGAATGCAACACAATTTCAAAGATTGACCTGCGTTATAATGCAGGCACAGGTGATTATAGGTTATTAATCGATGGATGAACCCACACTGATCAATGCGTCACAAACCGGTGATCTGGATGCTTTTAATCAACTGGTGCTGACCTATCAAACCCAAGCTTATAATCTGGCACTGCGTTTTCTGAATGACGAGGACGCGGCAGCTGATGTTACCCAAATATCCTTCATTGATGCTTATCAGAATATCAAATCCTTCCGCGGCGGTTCCTTCCGCGCCTGGCTGCTGCGCATCGTCACCAATAATTGCTACGACGAACTGCGCCGGCTGAAGCGCAAACCGACCCAATCGCTGGATGGATTGGATCCCCAAACGGATGAGGAGTTGGACGATCCGTTTTGGATGAAGGATGATGCCGATCTACCCGAAGAGCAGGTAGAGCAAAAAGAATTGGAGCGGGTCATCCGCCGTTGTATTCAAAGTCTGCCGGAGGATTATCGCTCTGTAGTTTTGCTTGTGGATGTCAACGGGCTGGATTACAAATCTACAGCCCATTCGACCCGTGTGCCGGTCGGTACGGTGCGCAGCCGCCTGGCGCGCGCCCGCCAGCGCCTGCAGGATTGTCTGCGGGATGCCTGGGAACTTCTGCCCGAGAAATACCGTCTAAATGATGAGGGTAGCGCATGAGCAGAAAACCGCAATTGAACCGGCATGAATGGCTGCTGCTCTCTGCATATCTGGATGGGGAGCTTTCCAATCGCGAAAAGCGCCAGGTTGAGGAATGGCTGCAGAACGATCCCGCCAGCCGTACAGCGCTGGAGGGGCTGCGCCGTACCCGTCAGGTGCTGCGCCACGCACCGCAAAAACCGGTCCCGCACAACTTTACCCTGACCCCGGACATGCTGCGCAAACCGCTGCTGCCTTCTTTCTCCCGTATGTTCAGTTATTCCGCCGCGTTGGCCGGCCTATTATTGGTGGCTGTCCTGGGCATGGACCTGTTCGGCAGCATGACCAGCCCGCAAATGGCCAGAAACGCGTCTGAACCTGTCATGCAGACTTTCAAGACTACCGAGGACACGGCCGCGGTTGAAAAGGCTGCACCCCAGATTATCTATTGGGGAAATTCCGGGCCGCTGATGGGTGCGTATGGCAAAGGCGGCGGTGGAGACGGTAGCGGCATGGCTTATGGCGTAGGCGGTGGCGGTGGCGGAGGAGCGCCTATTGGTGGTGGCGTGGAATCGGAGCCGTCTATTCCTATGGAACAGGTTCCTTTGGAAGAGACCTTACCGCTCGAAGAAGCGGCGCCAGCCCCGGCCGAGGCATTGCCGGAAGCCGGCCAGATGCAGCCTGAACAAACCGCTCCCGCGGAACAAAGCTTGTTGGGGGCAACTCCCATGCCGGAGGTGCCGGAGGCTGAAGCCCTGACAGGATCCGCACCGGATTCCGGGGCGGTAGAGCCAGGCAGCAGTCCTATCCTGGGTATCCGTCCGGCTGACCAGCAGGGCAGGGTCGAACCGCAGACGCGCGTGCAGATGCAGACCATACCGGAAGTGCAATCTCAATTACCGCTCCGCAAAGCTGAAATTATTCTGGCTTTGCTGGCGATTTTGCTGGGATTGGCGGCTTTCTTCTCACGAAAATTATCCGGTTGATCCCCTTAAAAAGTGCTCAAAAAAATCCGCTGGAATAATCCCGCGTGCTATAATTAGAACAATCTTTCGGTTTAAAGAGAATCATGGCTCGAAAAACGACAAAAAAAACAACTTCCAGAAAAAGCACCTCATCGCGTTCTTCACGTGCAACCAGCCGGAAACGCGCATCTTCCAGTAAATCCGGCGTCTCCCGTCAACTTCGCAGAATTTCCGGAGAACGCAAGCTGGATATTCTGGGTGTGCTGTTATTAATTTTCGGTGTCTTATCCCTGTTGGGTTTCTTTGGCGGCAGCGAATCGTCTATCACCGGGGCAATCAACCAATTCCTGGGGCGGGTGGCCGGTTTTGGCGCCATCCTTTTTCCCCTTTTGTTGATCTTCCTCGGATTGTGGTTCCTGGTGCGCAATGAGCAGCGTTTCCCCATGCTCTCTGCCGAGCGCATGCTGGGTGTGGTACTGCTCTATCTGAATATTCTCAGTTGGCTGCACTGGTTTGACGGCGGCGGCTGGGCTTTAGCCAAAGCCGGGCAGGGCGGCGGATACCTGGGCGCGATCTTTGAGCGCCTGCTGGTTGTCGCGTTGGGCGAGGTAGGCGCTGCGGTGGTGCTGGTTGCCTGGCTGCTGCTGGCGCTGGCTTTCACATTTGACCTTTCCATTCCGGATCTCTTCCGTAAAATGACCCAACCGGCGGTAAAAACCGGCGAATTCATCGCGGAAAAATCCAATAAAGGTATGGAGACAATAAGAGGGGACGGCGAGATATCTCCGGCTCAGAAACCCAAGCCAATCTTCCGTAATGGCAGTACCTCTCCACAGGGTTTTACCCCATTGGACGGCAAGCCGCTCAAAAAAATGGCGGGGAAAAAAGGCGATGCGGTTCCAGCTGTTTCAGAACAGGAAGCCAAGCCGGCGGTCAGCGGTACCCAGATGGCGCGTATTTTCCAATCTTCGGAGAGCGGTCTGGAATGGAAGCTGCCCAATGTGGATGAGATTCTCAATCCGGCTATTAAAGCGGTTGTGCGCCAGAATGTCGATCAGGACCGCGCGCGTGTCATTGAAGAAACGTTGGAATCCTTTGGCGCTCCGGCGCACGTGATCGAAATCCATCGCGGCCCGACTTTCACGCAGTTCGGCGTGGAACCTGATTTAATCCAAACACGCAACGGACAGATGCGCGTGCGTGTCAATAAAATAACTTCCCTGTCGGACGACCTGGCTCTGGCTTTGGCTGCTTCGCGCATCCGCATCCAGGCGCCGGTTCCCGGCCGTCATTACATCGGCATTGAAGTACCCAATGAAGAGACTGAGCTGGTTTCCCTGCGCGAGGGTGTGGAAAGTAAGTCTTTCCAAAAACTCAACGCTTTCCTGCGTTTTGTACTGGGTAAGGACGTGGCCGGCAAACCCGTGGCAGTCGACCTGGCTACCATGCCGCACTTGTTGATTGCCGGTACCACCGGCTCCGGTAAATCGGTCTGCATCAATGCCATTCTAAGCTGTTTGCTGTTGGACCGCACGCCCAACGAATTACGCCTGGTGATGGTGGATCCCAAGCGTGTGGAATTGACCGGTTACAACGGTATTCCGCACCTGCTCACGCCTGTGATCGTCGATATGGAAAAAGTGGTCGGCACCTTGCAGTGGATGTCGCGTGAAATGGACAGCCGCTATAAGAAATTCGCCGAGGTGGGCGCGCGCAATATCAGTGACTATAACAGCAATCAACCGCAGAAATTACCTTACATCGTAGTGGTGATTGATGAATTGGCCGACCTGATGATGATGGCACCCGAGGAAACAGAACGCAACCTGAACCGCCTGGCGCAGTTGGCGCGCGCCACCGGTATTCATGTGATTATTGCCACCCAACGTCCTTCAGTGGATGTGCTCACCGGCATGATTAAAGCCAATTTCCCCTCGCGTATCTCCTTCACCGTGGTATCCGGCGTGGACAGCCGTGTGGTACTCGACCAGCCCGGCGCGGAGCAATTGATGGGCCGCGGCGATATGCTCTTCCAGGCGCCCGACGCGCCCGCGCCCAAACGTTTGCAGGGTGTGTTTGTCTCCAATGAAGAAATTCAGCGTCTGGTGCAGTATTGGATCGACCAGAAAAAAGCTTTGATGGAAACTGATCCACAGGCCGCGGAAAAGATGCCGGAGAAAGTCTATCCCAGCGCCACGCTTACCCAAACGCCTTTATTCGATAAAGCCCCTGAACCGGATGAGGACCCCATATTGGAAAAAGCTATCGAGCTGGTACGCCAGGAAGAACGCGCTTCCATCTCTATGCTGCAGCGCAAGCTGGGTATCGGTTATACCCGCGCGGCCCGTATTGTGGACCGTATGGAGGAGAAGGGCATCATCGGTGAATCGGATTCCGGCAGCGGCGTGCGCCCCGTGCTCGATTTTGGGGATGAGTACACCGAGGAAGAGGAATAGAAAAAAACGCTTTGATTCAAGTTTTATATGTAAAGATAGATTAAACCGCCTGAATTGTTTAGGCGGTTTTTTATTAACGTATTCTCCTCATTCAAGCAATGTTTGAATGGGAGAAAAGAAGGGGAGGCAGAGAGGGGTTAACCAAAAAGACCCCTTCTACAAGCCAGGGGTCTTCTTAGTTTTGTATTAATTTTCTCTAGATGCCGGCTGCCTTTTTCAGCGCTTCAGCTTTGTCGGTGCGTTCCCAGGTCAGATCCAGGTCATCGCGTCCGAAGTGGCCGTATGCGGCTACCTTTTGGTAGATTGGGCGGCGCAGGTCGAGGTCGCGGATGATGGCGCCCGGGCGCAGGTCAAAGTGCTCCTGAACCAGTTTACTGATTTCAGCATCCGGGAGCTTGCCGGTGTTGAAGGTTTCAACGTAAACGCTCACAGGTTCGGCAACGCCGATGGCATAAGCTACCTGGATTTCACAGCGGTCGGCCAGGCCGGCTGCCACCACATTCTTGGCTGCCCAGCGAGCGGCATAAGCGGCCGAGCGGTCTACCTTTGTCGGGTCTTTGCCGCTGAAAGCGCCGCCGCCGTGACGGCCCATACCGCCGTAAGTGTCAACGATGATCTTGCGGCCGGTCACTCCGGAATCGCCCATGGGGCCACCGGTAACGAAACGACCGGTGGGATTGATGTGATAAATGGTATCCGCGTCCAGCATGTCCGCCGGAATGATAGGCTTGATGACGTGCTCGATAATGGCCTTGCGGATTTCTTCTTGAGAAATATCCGGTGCGTGCTGAGTGCTGATAACGACTGTGTCCACACGCACGGGTTTGCCGTGGTTATATTCAACCGTAACCTGGCTCTTGCCGTCCGGGCGCAGCCAGGGCAAGGTGCCGTTTTTGCGCACTTCCGCCAGGCGGCGGGTCAGTTTTTGGGCCAGATAAATCGGCATCGGCATCAGGACAGGGGTTTCGTTGCAGGCATAACCGAACATCATACCCTGGTCGCCGGCGCCAATCGCTTCCACTTCCGCGTCGGTCATCTTGCCGGTTTTGGCTTCCAACGCTTTATCCACGCCCATGGCGATGTCGCCGGATTGTTTAGCCAGCGCCACCATCACGGCACAGGTCTGGTAGTCAAAGCCCTTATCGGTGTTGTCGTAGCCGATTTCTTTGACCGCGTCGCGCACGATCTGGTCGTAATTCAGGATAGCTTGCGTAGTGATCTCGCCCAGCAGCATAACGAAACCGGTCTTGGTTGCGGATTCACAAGCCACGCGTGAGCGCGGATCTTGTGCCAGACAAGCGTCCAGAACAGCATCGCTGACCTGGTCGCATAATTTATCAGGGTGGCCTTCGGTCACTGATTCGGATGTGAATAGATATTTTTCTGATTCCATCATTGTTCTCATTGTTTTTTGTTTACCTCCAAGGTTAAAGAAAAACTGCCCCTTCTGGGTTGGAGGGGCAGTCGCATACATAAAGATTGCGGTCCCTCTCATCTTCCAGAATTACCTTCTGCCGGAATTGGCACCTTTGGCCTGTGCTCATTGAGCACATGCTGCCAGGTTGCCGAGGTTTCACAGGGCCGATCCCTCCACCTCTCTGGATAAGAGAACCATCTGGGGCTCTAAGTTGTTAATGGACAAACTTATAACATAGGTTGAAAAGCATGTCAAATTGCCATTGGTGACATTCTACACTATCTATAAAAGTATTTGATAATAATTATGTAAGAACCGCTGACATCAGTCGTGTTTGATCATGAAAGAGTCAAAGTCGTGCACCACGGTACTGTTGGGAAAGGTGCTTTGTGCTTCTTTCTCGACATCCTTATCGCGATAGCGCCGCGATATGTGTGTGATGTAAAGCTGCTTGACTTCGGCTTCTTTGGCTAATAAAGCCGCGTCCTGGGCGGTCAGGTGCGAGAATTGCCTGGCCATTTCCACTTCGGTTTGCAGGTAAGTACCTTCGATCACCAGCCCGTCCGCTTTCCGGCAGTGCTCCAGCAGCGAAGCTGTTTCGCTGGTGTCGCCCACGATGACGAATTTTGTGCCGGTTTCATATTCGCCCAATACCTGTTCAGGGTCGATCACACGCCCGTCCGGCAAAGTGGTGCTTTGCCCGTTGACCAGGTCGCGCCGCCAAGGCCCTTGCGGAATTTGCAGAGCTTCCGCTTTTTCAGCCAGGAAGGGCCGTTTGCCTTCTTCCTCAAAAGAAAAACCAAAGCAATCCGGACCGCGGTGGTTGACCGGGAAAGCTTTGATTTTGAGGCCTTTTTCTTCGATAATGACCCCTTCACTTATAGGAATTAGTTTAATTGGAAAGGGAGCTTTAGCGCCGCGAATTACCACCCGGAACAACAAATCTTCAATACGTTCCAGCGCGGTCTTGCCGGCGTAAATTTCCAAATCCTCCATCGCTTCCCAACGTAAAAAAGTAGAAACCAGCCCGCCGATACCCAGAATATGGTCCAGGTGGCTGTGTGTTACCAGTAGACGGTTGATTTTGCGGAAACCTAATCTGGAGCGCAGAATTTGGCGCTGCGTGCCTTCGCCGCAATCGACCAGAAAGCGGTATTCATTATGGATAACAATTTGAGCGGGTAATCCGCGTTGCACCGAAGGTGCAGACGCCGAAGTACCCAAAAAATACAATTCAAACAATCGGGAGTAATCCTTTCAATTCAGGTGATTTATTTTACCTTATGGTGGTCGGACGAATCGGACAAAAATACTATAAAATAATATTGTTATCCTTATTAATTTTTAGGATGGAGAAAAATAATGAAACAGATTTCGGCGATATTGGCAGCGGTATTGGTTCTTGTCAGTCTGGCGGGCTGCAGCGGGTCAAATCAGGTGGATGTGGACGCTACCGTGCAAGCCGGTATTCAAGGCACGCAAGCCGCCCAAGCTGGTGTGCAGTCGCAGGTGAATGAAGCCGTTGCGGCTACCCTGACGGCCATGCCCACGCCGACGCTTGTACCGCTGGAAGAACTCTCAGAGGAGGAATTGGCCCAGTCCGTGGAAGATTCGGTGGACGAAGCTGTAAGCGCGGCCGATCAGGCCAGCGATGCATCCGATAGTGCTTCTTCTGATGGTGAAATTACCCAGGATGAACTGGAAGACCTTTATTATCTTTATTATTTAGCCATCGACGAAGCCGAGCAGGCTTTAGCTTTGGCTGAGGATTATTACGATCTTTACGCCGAGTTGTTTGATCTGACCATTTCTGAATTGGAAGATATTGAGGCACAGCTCCAGTATATTGAGGAATCTGCTGCGGAAGTCCTGACCGTTCTGGACGATATTTCCCAAACCCTGGCGCAGGGGGGTGAAATTGCCCAACAGACTATCGAAAACTTACAGGAATTGGGCCAGCAGGCTGCCCAGCACGCGGGTGAGATTCAGGAGCGCTTGCCGGGTTGGCGGGATATCCGTACGCAGGAAACGGATTCCCTGATTAATCAAGCCTTAGCGGTTCTGCCAAATGATATTGCCGAAACAAGGGCCGGGGCTGTTTCGCAGGTGAAGGAGTACATTCAATCCATGCAGAACGCGGTCAGCGATGGACGTTTCAGCCTGGATGAGCTGAACACAATCAGCCAGTTAGGTGCCAATGCGGCTGCCAGCCTTTCCCATTTCGGCGGCGGCGACCTGGCCGGCCTTTCGGATGCGGTCAATGGCCTGACGCGCAATTTTGCCGGCGGCCAACTGCCCGATATCAATCGCGGCCTGGGTTCGCTGCAGAATTCCCTACCTTCGATTCGTTGATTTGCATTATCGATTTAGGACTAACAGATTTAAAATAAAAATGTATAATTTTAGAGAGAGAATATGGAAATCAAAACAATCAACGTAGAAAAGCCTGAAGAGGTCAATTTTATCTTTGGGCAATCGCACTTCATTAAAACTGTGGAAGATATCCATGAAGCACTGGTCAATACTGTCCCGGGCATTAAATTCGGGCTGGCTTTTTGTGAAGCGTCGGGAAAATGCCTGGTGCGCTGGTCCGGTACGGATGAGGAAATGATAGAACTGGCCAGGAAAAACGCCACGCAAGTCGGAGCCGGACATAGTTTCTTTATCTTTTTAGGAGAAGGTTTTTTCCCGGTCAACGTTTTAAACAGCATCAAGATGGTACCGGAAGTTTGTCATATTTACTGCGCAACCGCAAATCCGGCCAAGGTGCTGGTTGCGGATTTGGAAGGGAGTCGCGCGGTATTGGGGGTTGCGGATGGGGAATGCCCCAAGGGAATTGAAGGCGAAGAGGATATAAATTGGCGCAAGAGCTTTTTGCGTCAAATAGGATATAAAGCATAATATTGATTGAGGAGAGAGGAGAACACGCATATGAGTAAAAAACTGGCTTTATTTTCAATTTTGATTGCGAGTTTGTTGGTTGGTTGTAGTGTTGTACCGCAATTCAAACAGGCACGTGAGGACTACCTGGAAACACGGGTAGTGGAAATCCTGAGTGAAATGCCTACCGCTGAAGCTCAACCGACAGAAAAAGTGATCGCCGAAACCGAGGTCGCTGCCACGGAGGAACCTGTTGCGGAACCCACCGAGGAAGTAACCGCAGAGCCCACCACGGAAACGACTGAGGAAGCTACCGCGGAGGTAACGGCTACCGAAGAGGCTACGGAAGAAGTCTCGGCCGAATCCAAGGGTATGACTGAATCGTATGATCCCAAGGTTTACCTGGGCGATTCCGATTGGGAAGATAAAATGACTACTGTAGGCAGTTGGCCTTTGGGTACCGACCTGAGCTCAGCCACCTACGAAAATGAAACCCTGATGATCACAGCCCTCTCGGACAAATTCTCATGGCGTATTGCTTCCACAGGCGCTTTGGGCGATGCGTATATCGAGGCTACCATCAAAGTCGGCGAGTGTTCCGGAGCGGACAGCTATGGCATCATCTTCCGCGTACCTGAAAACACCGGCTATAACCGCGGTTATCTCTATGGCATTGATTGCAAAGGTAAATATTCACTGCGCAGTTGGGACGGTATGACCGGCGCCAGCGGCGTAATGACTTACCTGCAGGAACCGACGGAAAGCAGCCTGATTAAAACCGGCAGTAACCAGACCAATCGCCTGGGCATTATGGCGGTCGGTGATCGCCTGGTCATGTATGCCAATGGCGAAAAATTGGGCGAGGTAAAGGACAATATGTACTCTACCGGTTTCTTTGGCATCTACCTCAAACGGGATAAGACCGCTGACCTGACCATTTATGTGGATGATGTCGGTTACTGGAAAAATCCCACGATTAAATAATTAACTCGACAATGCGAAGTCCCGCCTGAAACCAGGCGGGACATTTTTTATCATTCTTCAGAAAGAAACTCCCTCTCCCTGGGGGACAGATTCAGGGGCGAAGGGAAAAAGACTGCACCTTCAAGTGCGGTTTTTTTTATTCAAAGGCTTCATCCGGATAGACTTTCCAACCCATATCATCCAGGTTGGATAACTCGAAGCGGCCTTTGGGAATATTCACCAGGGTGGTCTTTCCTTCGGCCAGCAATTCGTCCGTCTCAGCGTCATAAATGCCGGCCCAGGCCTTTGCGCCGTGACCGCGGTCTTCCAATATCTTTCCGATGATTTTTAGCGGTTTACCGGTGGGGACATTCTTGCGGTAAATCACCTCGATTTTGGCCGTGAACATAAAACGCGGGTTATCTGCCGGGCCCATCAATGCGCGCCCGCTGACTTCGTCGATGATGGTGGCAATGATGCCGCCGTGCAGCATTCCCGGATAGCTCTGAAAATGATCCGGCGCCGTGTAGGTGGTCTCGACTACACCGGGTTCCGTTTCAAAAATGCGCAATTTCAACCCTACCGGATTTTCCAAACCGCAAATAAAACACATTTTGGAATTAGGCTGGGGCGTTTTTTCTGTCATGAATTGCCTCCGTAATGAAAAATGAGTGTTAACCTGAATTTGGAATCAAATTCGTCAACGGGTTAACCCCGAAAAATTAAATAAGGTGCAATATTTTCCACTAATGTACACAAATTGGCAAATTCCATGTAGCGCAAGTAATTTTGCCTGCGATTGTCTTTGAGACATATCCGTGTCCATCCGTGACAAAATACTACTCGATGATCTTTACCACCTCGATACCATTCAGCGCCATTTGATACAGGAAAACTTTATGCAAGAAATCTCCCGGGTGGGGTGTGGCGCCGATTTGGCGTGCTAACGCCAGTGGCAGATCGTAGGTGGCTACGCAATTTTCCGGCACAATCACACGCCAGGGCAGATGGTAAGCGTTGGCCTTGGCGCGCAGATGGATAGCCAGCAGGTAGGTGCAAATGTCCGTGCAGTCGCCCACAACCACGAAAGTATGCACCTCCGGCCGTTCCGCGATCCAGCTGTCCAATACGGTGTTTTCCTGCGAATCGATGGAGTTTTTATGAATTAACTTCAATTCGGAATAGAACGGCAGTGCTTTAATTTCTTCCACTGTGTCCGCTTCTTCCGAGCCGCAGATGGCATGCTGAGCGAAAGCCTGAAATTCCAGCGCGTCCGGCGTGTGGCAGTCCTGGATCAAGGCGATATTGCGCAATCCGGCTTTCCAGCCATGCTGCAGCAGGTCGACAATGGGCGGGATGATGGCCGCCACGCGCGGGCTGGACAGGCTGCCGGCTTTACAAAAGCCATTGGTAATGTCCACCGATAAAATGGCGCTCTGGCTGGGGCTGCTGAACACTTCATCCTGTGAAATAGCCGGCAAATTAGCCAGCCATTGATCTAAATAATCTAAAAATTCTTTGTCTGTCTTGTTCATTTGGATACCTCGCAATCAGCGTCTATCATAACCCAAACCCCGCTTTTAGAAGGGTAAAGGTTATATTAAAAATGGTTTGGGGAAGTCAAAGATGGATTAAAGGGTTGGTATCAGGCTCAACCTACTCGCGCTCGGTAGCCTGTTTGGCCAGCATGGGAGTGATGGTCTCGATGAAGCTGTCGTAATCCTTGCATTTGATGATCTGGTTCACGTAGATCGGTTCGCACAGTATGATGATCAGATCATTGAAAATCTCTCGGAAGATGGAACGGTCTTCCTTGGCTATCCCGATCAGGATGATGATGTTGACGCTATTCTCGCCCCACTGCATCCCCTGCGCGTTGATGACCACCGACATGAAAGAGCGTACCGCGTTGTGGTTGAGTGAATGCGGGACCGCAACGAAATTACTGAACGAAGTGGAGGACAGGTTTTCGCGTTCGATCACTTCATTCACGAAAGTGTTCTTACAGAGGCCCAGCCGTTCACATTCGGCCGAAAGGGCTTTGATCATCGCGAATTCATTTTCCGCGTAGAACTCCCTGCGGAACAGCTCCTTGCCGATAAAGCGTTTGATGTTTTGCACCACTGCTACCTGTTTGCGCTGTTGTTTAATGGCGTTGACCTCTTTGCGGATGGATTCGATATCTTGGTTGGTGGGAAAGATGTTGATCTGGATAGCTTTGGCTGCTGTTTTGAGCGGAAAATCGACGGTGGAAATGACGATATCGCTGTCGATCTCGGCTTTATTGACTTCGTTGACCGATACGATACGGGTGAATGCAATTTCGTGTTTAAACGCTTCCTTCAGGTGGGTCAGGGCGATCTGGTGCAGGTTATGGTACTGCGCATACACAAACGTACAGGTGACCAAGTCGGCTTTGCCTTTCTTCTTCTCCAGATAAGCACCGATATAGAAGGCGATAAAAGTGATCTCATCTTCGCTGATGGTGATGTTCTCGGTATTACCGATGTCGCCTGCCAGGAAGACCGCCATGTCATAGATCAGCGGGTAGGAAGTCTTGATGTTGATGGTCAGGGGGTTTTTCATCGTCAATTTGTTGTGTGCCCGCTGGATCATGTTGTCAATGTGAATAGTGAAGTTCACGATGAAAGTATCTTCGAAGGGTTCCAGGTAGTAAATTTCTTCTAATTTCCTGACAGCCTTCCGGGTGAGCGTGATGAAATGATCGTCGATGAAATCGCCTATGTTTTCGGTTGTTACCAGTGAATAATTCTGCGGGTTGCTGTTGCTGGCGATGATCAACGTCAGGTAATACAGTTCCGCGCTGGAAATGTGGATGCTGTACTGTGCCTCGATCAGGTCTTTTACCTCGTTGGCGATTTGGTAGAAAGTGGAATCTTCGATCTTATTCTGAGGAATGTTTTCCGCGATTTGTTTACCCTTTTTTATGCGGTCAACGATGACCAGCACGTGCAGCAGCAGGTTGTTTAACCCGAAATCGTTGAGATGAAAATTGTGGTCCTTGAAGACCTGCATGACGCTGTTACGCAGGTCCTGTTGTTGGTTGATTTCCAGCGACAACCCATTTTCGGCGAACGCGACGAAGTTGTTGTCATTTTCGATCGACAAGAGGTAGTAGATCAATTTTCGCTTATCCCGCTCGTTGCCTTTGATGAAAATGTTGTTCTCGGTTCGCTCGATTTCCAAGGAAAAACCCGCCAGAATTTCACGAGACTGCTTCAGGTCGTTGTACAGCGTGGATTCGCTGATGAACAACTCATCCGCAAGGTCGTAAAAATCACTTTCATTTTGTGAATTGATCAACTTGCGAATGATGAAAAGCGGGCGGCTGGAGGGAGATTTGTGCGCCTCCTCATCCACTTTTTCCATAGCTTCGTGGTTGAGCCGGTAACCCTTGTAACTGGAAGTGATCAATTCAGCAGCATATTCGTGGTTGATGCGGGCCACGTGATTGCGGATGGTACGTGGAGTGGTATGGAAGATCTCCGATAGAAAGGTGGCGGTAACCCAATCATCCTGGCTCTGCAGGATTTCGAGGATTGCTTTCTTATTGAGTTTACCGGGTTTAATTTCAGTCGCTGTCATCTTTCAAAGTATAGCATTATGGCTCGCCGCTCAGGAAGGGAACATTCCTCCTGAGATTTTCCCATTCCAAAGAACTTTCCCAATGTCAGGAAGCGGTTCGATTTTGGTTCTTTGGGCAATAAAAGTAATATGAAGAAAATCTAAACAGGTTGCTGCCATCAGCAGGATGGCGTTTAAAATCTTTGTGGAAAGGAGGAACGTTTGAAAAAAATACTGATAATTTGCGGTTCTGGCGCTTCCAGCGGTTTCATTGCCCAGAACATACGCAAGGCTGCGAAAGCAAAAGGTCTGGAGATTAGCGTGAAAGCGGTGAGTGATACCGAACTGGAAGACTACCTGCCGGATTACGATCTGGTATTGGTCGGTCCGCATTTGAAACATCGCATGGTTGAAATTAAAAAGATCGTAGAACCTTATAAAGTGGAAGCCAGAATGATCGATCAACAGAATTATGCGACCTTGAACGGAGCAGCCATTTTAGAGGAAGCGCTGAAAGACTTATAAAAATATTATTGACTGAGAAAAGAGGAGTAAATAATGGCAAATGATGTTGCTAAGAAAGGCTTTATGCAGAAATTCATGGATTGGATGAGCGATGTCGTCTCACCCAAACTTGAATCCGTGGCCAACAACGCCTGGATCTCTGCACTGCAAAAATCAATTCTTAAAACCGTTCCAATGGTGTTGGTAGGTTCCCTCATCACCGTCTTCCGTGTCGTTCGAAATTATGTTCCTTCCCTGCCGGACCTCACGCCTATCCGGACCTATACCTTCGGCCTGTTGTCTATCTTCTTCACCTTTTTGATCCCGTATTACGTAATGGAAAACAAGAAGAACAACAAGATGAAATACGTGGCCGGCTTTACCGCCATTTCCCTGTTCTTCATCATGGTCGACCCGGAGATCAGCGATGCGGGTTACCTGTATAACTTCTCCAACTTCGGCGCCGGCGGTATGATCGTCGCCATCGCGGCGGGCTTGTTCACCGCTTTTGTAATGAACCTTTTCAACAAGATCACCTTCTTCAAGGAAGATTCCGCCATGCCCGATTTCGTGCGGGAGTGGTTCGACTCCATGATCCCGATCTTCCTGGTGGTCTTCGCTGGCTGGTTGGTCGTTATTCAGCTCGGCTTCAACCTGTATGATTTCATCGTGAACCTCTTCACCCCCATCATGAACATTGCGCAATCCTGGCCCGGTATGGTGCTGCTGTACCTGATCCCCACCATCCTCTATTCCATGGGTATCAGCGGTTGGGTCTTCCAACCCATTCTCGGACCGGTCACCCTGTATGCAATTTCCGCCAACGCGGAAGCGGTTGCTGCCGGTATGATGGCTCAGTTCCCCTTGACCGATGAGGCCACCACTGCCTGGTTGAGCCTGGGTGGTCGCGGCGCTACCTTCATCCTGGTCTTCTTGATGATGATGTCGAAGTCCAAGAGCTTGAAGGCTTTGGGCAATGCTTCCCTGGTTCCCAACCTGCTCAACATCAACGAACCGGTGGTCTTTGGCGCGATTGCCTGGCAGCCCATTCTGATGATTCCTATGTGGCTGATCGGTTTCATCCTGCCCACCATCACCTACGTGACCCTGAAGGCCGGCCTGGTGCCGATCCCTTCTGAGGTATTCTCAATGTGGTATTGCCCCATCGGCATTTCCAGCTGGCTGGTTACCAAGAACATCAGCGGTGTCATCCTGACGGTGGTCAACCTGCTGGTTTCCCTGGGGATCTGGTACCCCTTCTTTAAAGTTTACGAAGCTCGTAAAATTAAGGAAGAAGCTGAAGGTGCTTTAGCCGAGTAATTCTTCGGGCAGACCTTGTAATTGGTGCTAAACAACCAGAAGATTTTGTAGGTTTTAGTCAAAAGGGCTGCCAGTAGCAGCCCTTTAATAATGTTTTCGAGGTTTTGAAATATGGAAGAAAGTACGCAGAACAAAGAAATGGACATGAGCGAAGCAGCCATGCAGATCATCATTCACGCGGGCGATGCGCGCCTGTACACTATGGAAGCAATCGACGCGATGGGTGATGAGGATTTCGGTAAAGCGCGCGAACAGCTCAAGCTCGCGACGGAAAAATTAAAAGCCGCCCATATCGTGCACACTAAAGCCATTCAGGATGAGGCCCGGGGAGTTGCCCTGCCGTATTCACTGCTTTTTACGCACGCGCAGGATACCCTGATGACCATCAAGAGTGAATTGCTGCTGGCCGAACACCTTTTAGGTGTGTTCGAGAAGTTGAATAACCGCTTGGATGAATCCAAAAACCATGGATAAACGCCAAAGGTCTGCTTTCCCGCAGGATTTTCTGTGGGGCGGCGCGATCGCGGCCAATCAGGCCGAGGGTGCCTACAAAGAAGGCGGTAAGGGTCTTTCGATCGCGGATCTCCATTTCTACACCAGTGAGAAAACGTATGGCAGCATGAAAGAAGACGCGGCACTCAAGAACGTCAAGCAATCCCTGGTTCTTGATCCAAACAAGTATTACCCCAAGCAAAGCGGCATCGATTTTTATCACACCTACAAAGAAGACCTGGCATTGATGCAGCAGATGGGGTCGCAATGCTTCCGCACGTCTTTCAATTGGCCGCGCATTTTCCCCAACGGCGATGAAGAGCAGCCCAACGAAGAAGGCCTGTTGTTCTATGACCGGCTGATCGACGAGATGCTGGCACTGGGAATCGAACCGCTCATGACCATTTCACACTACGAAATGCCGCTCCATCTGGTCAGCCAATACGGCGGTTGGGCCAACCGTAAGCTGGTTGATTTTTTTAGCCGATTTTGTGAAGTTTTGTTTGAACGTTATCATTCTAAAGTCAAGTACTGGATCACATTTAATCAGATCAATTTAATCTCTTTCAATTCGGTCGGCTTGCTGCGCGACCGCTATGAGAATTATCAGCAGGCAACCTACCAGGCGATACACCACCAATTGGTTGCGCAGGCTATGGCTAAAATGATTGCATCGCAATATCGCTCGGACCTCATGGTTGGCACCATGTTGAGCGATAAGATCGCCTATCCCGCCACTTGCAAGCCGGAAGACCAATTATTCAGTTTGCGCAAGAATCAGATGCAATACTTCTTCTCGGATGTGTCCATGCGTGGTCATTATCCCGGTTATGCTTTTCGTTACTTCGAGGAGAATGGCATCCAGGTGGAGTTTGCTCCCGATGATGAGCAGCTTCTCCAGCAGTATCCGATGGATTATCTGGCTTTCAGCTACTATTACACCAAGCTGAATGACTCTTTTAAGGACAGCTTCGACCCAACCGACAAGAGCAGCAACCCTTACCTTAAATCCAGTGAATGGGGCTGGGAGATCGATCCGTTGGGGCTGCGCATCGCGTTGAACAATTATTACGACCGTTATGAATGCCCGCTGTTCATTACCGAGAATGGATTGGGCGCGCACGATGTGGTGGAAGCGAATGGAGAGATTCACGACCCTTACCGCATTTCCTACATCAATGACCATCTGGTGCAGATCGCGGAAGCCATCCGCGATGGGGTTGAGGTTCTGGGTTACTGTCTGTGGACCCCGATTGACATCGTCAGTTGCGGCACTGCTGAAATGTCCAAACGCTACGGGCTCATCTACGTCGATCGTGATGATGAAGGTCAAGGCAGCGGAAAGCGGTTGTTGAAAGACAGTTATTTTTGGTATAAAGATGTTATAAGGACAAATGGCGATAAATTGGAAAAATAATTAGGCTGGTGTGAATTATCTGTCTTTGTAAATTATGAATCGAGTACAAATGTGGAACAGTGTAAATACGTTATAACGGATGAGTTGGGTATCCATGCTCGCCCTGCCGGCCAACTGGTTCAGTTGGCGGGTAAATTCGCCTGTGAACTGCGCCTGGTCAACGCGCAAGGGGAGCAGTGTGACTTGCGGCAGGTCTTCAAAGTACTAAGCCTGGGCGTCCGCTGTGGGGACCAGGTGACCGTTGTGGCCGACGGCGTCGACGAATCCGCTGCCTGCGCGGCTTTGCAGGCTTTCCTGCGCGAGAACCTTTAGCATCCTGATTGGTTTGGTTCTGGTGGCAGATCATCCGAAGGCGGGCTTGAATCTAGTTATAATTACACAGTGACCGAACAAATCATTTTTGCCGAGAATTTACCCGTTTTACAGCAGATACCCTCTGCTTCCATTCCCCTGATCTATATCGACCCGCCGTTTAATACCGGCCGCACCCAGTCGCGCAAACGCATCAGTACCGTTTCATCCGAAAATGGCGACCGGGTGGGTTTTCAGGGCAAGCGTTATGAAACCCAGGTGTTAGGCGAAAAAGGGTACCGGGATAACTTTGATGATTACCTGGCCTTCCTGGAGCCGCGCCTGCGGGAAGCCTACCGCATTCTGACGGCCAACGGCAGTCTGTATTTTCACATTGATTTCCGCGAAGTGCATTACTGCAAAATCCTTTTGGATGAAATTTTTGGACGCGACAGCTTTATCAATGAAATCATCTGGGCTTATGATTACGGCGCGCGCACGCGCAAGCGCTGGCCGCCCAAACACGATAACATTCTCTGGTATGCCAAAGACCCCAAGGATTATGTTTTCAATTACGAGGATATCGAGCGCATTCCTTACATGGCGCCCGGTTTGGTCGGCAAGGAGAAAGCCGCGCGCGGCAAGCTGCCCACCGATACCTGGTGGCATACCATCGTAGCCACCAACAGCCATGAGAAAACAGGTTATCCCACCCAGAAGCCCTTGGGCATCCTGCGCCGCATCATCCAGGCATCCTCCAATCCCGGCGATACCGTGCTGGACTTCTTTGCCGGTTCCGGCACCACCGCCGCCGTCTGTTTGGAACTGGGCCGGCATTTCATCATGGTGGACAATAATCCTCAGGCGCTGGAGGTCATGGCCGAGCGCTTCAAGGGCCATACGGATATTGAGTGGGTGGGTTTTACACCGGAAAATTGTTCCTCGACGAAATAGAAAACTTAGGGCATATTGCTACTCGTACTCAGTAGTGTTGAGCAAATATGTTTTTATATAATTCCAGCGATTCGCCGGTTGTAGATAACAACTCCACAAATAGAAAAAGATCCCTGAGCTTGTCGAAGGGATCTTTTTTTTTCGGAATGATAAAAGGACTAACTTTTCCAGCCAATCCCAAAGTGCGTGATGCGGATGTTCTGCTTGGTGGGGGTGAGTTTGACCTCATCAATGTTATCGACTTCTGCCTGCCACTTATCCTGAATCGCCTGCTTCTCGTCCTCCAGCGTCTGCTGGAGCTCTTTCAATTGTTCCTGTAGATCTTCCAACGCGGCCTTGGCTTCCTCCAGCCGCCCTTTGGCGTCCGAAGACATGCGGAACTTGGTGGCGGAGGAGGATACGCCGGTCAATTTCTTCTTGCTGGCGAATTTCAATAAGGTTTCACCCACTTTTAGTGCGGTGTCGATATTGCGCGAGGTGGCCTCTTTTTCCAGTTTATCCACTTTGGCCTGCGCTCGCTCAACTTTCCCATTCAGCACAGTTTCTTTGCTGCGGTTGCTGGTTTCTAATTTCTTGATCTCTGCCTGGGCTTTATCGGCTGCGGCGGCCTGCGCCTGCTTCAGGAATTCCACATCGCTCACTTCCGGTCCGGCGCTGATGCCCAGCGTTTTGCTGCTGCGCACGCTGACCGTGTCGGTCTCGAAAATCCAGTGTTCGAATTCCTTTTCCTGCGTGGACCACCAGCTGGATTTCTGCATGAATCCCGGCAAGTTGGCCAATTTGGCTTTGGCAGGGGCACTGTTGGAAATATCCTTTTGGCCCAACTCACTGACGAAATCCTCCCATTTTTGGCCGGTTTCGCGCGGGTCATCTACCAGCGCGCTGATCACACGGCTGGCATTCACGCTGGGACTGCGTGACAGATAACGCACCTCGGCAATGGCCAGCAGGCAGGGTTTCAATTCGGCTGCGTCCGCGGTCAAAAAATACTGAGGGACACCGCTGCCCACTGCGCTTTCGGCGGCAGCGCTTTCTGCGCTTCTGGGGGTTGCGGTTGGCGTGCTCTTTTGGGCTGGTTTGGCGGCCGCTTCGTAGGGTTGCGCCCCGGCCAGCGCGTTCAAGGCAGGCACTTGAGTAAGCGTCAACGGCCCGGCCAGATAACTCATGGCCCAGCGTGTGCCGAAGATAGCCGGTTTTTTCTCGTGTACGTTGTGGTACAGGAAAACACGTTTGCCCAGCGAGGAAATCAGTTTGTCGTATTCGCTGCGCTGAATACCGCCGGCCGCGCTTTCCAACCCGTCCAGCAGGCGCTGTTTGTCCTGGTCGGTTTGCAAACGCCCGATCATCCAGGTGCCGGTGTTGGATAGGGCTTTGTAATCCACGTCCACCGGGTTTTGCGTGCTCAGCACCAGGCCAACACCAAAGGCGCGCGCCATTTTTAACAGGCGGATGATCAACGGCTTGGATGGCGGGTTGGCAACAGGCGGCAGGTAGCCGTGAATTTCGTCAAAATAGACCAGCGCGCGCAGGCTGCCCGTGCCGCTCTGCTTGCGCATCCAGGTATCTACAGCCGAGTACAACAAGGTGATGAAGAACATACGCTCGCTGTCGTTCAGGTGTGCCAGGAAAAAGACGCTGTGGCGCGGTTTCCCGTCGTCCGTGTAAAGCATCTTTTCAATGTCCAGCGGCTGCCCTTCAATCCAGGGTTGGAAGGAAGGCGAGGCCAGGAAGCTGTTCAACAGCATAGCCAGCTCGCCGCGCTCTTTCTTGGGGAAGAAATCATCGATCGCAAAAGCGCCCAGTTTTTCCAGCGGAGGATTCTGCGTTTGCAGAATCAGGTTCTGTAAATCCAGGGAGATGCCTTGCTTCCAGTTATATTCAATGATGTTGGAGAGCAGGATGTGTTCCCGCGAACGCAGCGGATCGATCTCTTTCAAGCCAATCAGCGTCAGAACAGCGGTTACGGTATCGGATATCTTGTCGCGCAGGGTTTCTTCATTTTCGTCCCAGGAGAGCTGCGGCGCTTCGAATGAGGCCAGAATGCTGACCGGAATGCCGCTGCTGGAACCGGGTGTGTAAATTTTCCGTTCTACCGCATCTTTTAATTCCTGAATGTTTTTGCTGCCCAGGTTCCAATCGGCCAGCCCTTTCTTCCACATAGCGGCGGTCTCGGCCGCGGTTTGGGCGGTGGTCTTGTCTTCACGAGCCGCGCTGGCGGGGTCCATCCAGGGTTCGAAATCTTCCGCTTTTAAATCCGGAAAGGTCAGTAGCAGGTTGGTCAAATCCCCTTTGGGATCGACCATGATGGCGGGAATACCTTGCAGCGCCGCTTCCTCAAGCAGGCCTATGCACAAACCGGTTTTTCCGGAACCGGTCATGCCGGTCACGATGGCGTGCGTGGTCAAATCAGGCGGGTCGTAGCTGAGAACGTCATCGGTCAACACGCCCTTCTTGAGATCGAAAATTTTGCCCAGATAGAATTCTTTATTACTGCTCATACCTTCCGCCTTATATAAATATGATTAATTTGATTGTATTATAACCAGCACCAATTCGGTGCAGGATTTCGGCCCATTATGTATAATCAGATTGAATACAACGACATATTATTATGAGCATAGATTTTATTTATTATCCACTGGTTTTTCGCGCCGGAAGGGAAGGGGAAGCCATTCCCGGTATGCAGGTAATGCAGGCACCGGCGATAGCCCACCGCCATCGCCAGCGTGATTTGTTGGCAATGCTGTTGACTGTTTCCGGTGACCACCGCTATGACCCGGAAGAGATTCAAACAATTACGCAGGCAGCAGCCGAATCCTTCTTCCAAATACAGGGATCGGTCACCCGTGCCATGCAGGCCGTGGCGGATACCCTTAATAAACAAATTTTCGACCGCAATTTGGACCGCGGCTATGAGGGAGTGCGTGCCCTGGGCACGCTCAACCTGGCGGTGCTGCACAATAACTGGTTGTTCCTGGCCCAAGTCGGGCGCACCCAGGCGGTTTTTATCAATCCTGCGATGGTGGATATATTGGCCGAACCGGCTGATTCCGGCGACTATCTCGGCCTCAGCAAGCGCCTTCAGGTGCGCCTGGCGCAAACCGAAGCCCAACCGGGGGATATGCTGCTCTTCTGCGAACAGCCTCCGGCTTCCTGGACGGTGTCCAACCTGGCCGGCAGCTGCGGCCTGAGCATGCCTCAGGTCAAGCGCCGCTTATTGAACCAGGTCAGCGCGTCATTGGAAACCTTGTTGATCCGGTTTGCGGAGGGACGCGGCCAGGTCGAGGCGGGTGATTGGGAGGAAAGCCCGGCACAATCTCCCGCGGAAGCCGAAAATGCAGGAAGTGCCTGGCCGGAAGAGACTTTGCCGACCCTTACTGAACCGCAGTCGGAAGAACCAGCTTCTCAACCGTTTTATATGCCTGCCGGTGAGCAGCTTGACGAAACCCCCGATGCGGATGATTTTTCTTCGGAAACGGACGATTTTCAACCCCGCTATCCGCAAGCAGAAGAGCTCGCTGAACCCGAAATGGATTTCATGACCGGTGATCAGGATGAATCCGTGACGGTTATTGCCGGGGAAACGGAAAGACCGGCAGCCGGAAGTTCCGCAGCTCGCACCGCACCGCCGCTTGCAAATGGGTATGGGGCTTTTACCGTTGCCCTGGCCAAAACATGGATGAAAATGAAAGCCTGGAATGCCAATATCCGGAACCGCTCGCAGCGCCTGACCGGACGTTTCCGGACTGCCCAACCTTCCCAACTCCCGCTCAGCCCCGGCTCCCCGCCGCTGCTGATGGTAATTCTAGCGGTTGCCATTCCATTAGTGCTTACCCTGGCTTCGCTCACGGTTTATAACCAAAGCGGCCGCTCTCAGGAACACCAGAGATTGATGACGGAAGCCCAGCAGGCTGTCAATATCGCCCGCGTCAGCGAGGATGTCGGCGAACAACGGACTTATTGGGCCCAGGCTTTGGATTTGGTCACTCAGGCGCAGGAGTACGACGTAACTCAGGAATCACAGGCTCTTTTTGAACAGTCCCAGTCCAATCTGGATAATCTCGATTTAGCCGGCCGCCTGGATTTTCGTCCGGCATTGACGCAATTCTTCCCGGATGGTGTGGTCGTCTCGCACATCGAAGCCAATTCCTCCGGTGTGTATCTGTTAGACAAAACTTCCGGCAGCGTGCTGCGCATTTCCCTCAACCCCAAGGGATTCTATGAATTGGATACCGAATTCGACTGCGCTCCCCGCCTGTATGGGTTGACCATGGTCAGCCGCCTGGTGGATTTCACGGTCTTGCCGGCTAACTCGGATAATTTCCGCGTTATGGCGATAGATGAATCCGGTAACCTGCTCTACTGCCGGACTGGTGAGGTGCCTGTCTCGCGCACTCTTTCGGCGCCGGCGACCGGCTGGTCGCGCATCATCGGCGCCGCGTTGGACGATAATATCCTCTATGTATTGGATGCGGAACAGGATGCCATCTGGATGTTCGAAGGGCAGAATCCTCAAGATCCTGAAGCCAGCGGTATTATCTTCTCCGAAAGTCCCATCAAATTCCTCGATGAGGATGTACCTGATTTCGGCGGGGCTATCGACCTGACAGTCAATGAAGAGGATTTATACGTACTGCACGCGGACGGGCATATGACCTTGTGCCAGTACAGCGCGCTGAAGGATGTCAAACTGACAGAGTGCCAGGATCCGGCTGCCTATAGTGATAATCGCGCGGGGCGTGAAAAGAAACCATGGATTTTCTTGGATTCACGCTTTGAAATGCTCCAACAAACAGTTATGCCGAATGCCGCCATCTATATTTTGGATAGCGCGAATAAATCAATTGACCAGTTCAGCTTCCAATTGAATTTGGAAAAAGTTTGGAGACCGCAAGCCAACCGGAATTATCCTTTGCCGGATAAGGCTCCCACCGGGTTCGGTATTTCTTCGGATATGGAAGTATTCCTGGCTTACGATAACCAGTTATATATTGCGCCGCTGAATTAGGCCCTTTTTTGGTGCAGCCACAATTTCAAATGACCGATGGACCAGGTGTTGATCACCTGGTCGGATTTTAAATCCGCACGGCGTGCCAGGGCAATACCGAAGCGCGAATTAGCCATCATCCCCGAATTATGCGAGTCACTGTTGAGCGCGATATACACGCCCATATCTGCGGCCGCACGCGCCTTTTTATCGTCAAAAATGGGGTGCGATTTATGCGAATTGATTTCCAGCGCTACCTGGTTGAAAGAGGCTGCGCGGTAAACGCGTTCCCAATCCAAATCGATCACATCCAGCATGGGGTAAATACGCCCGCCGGGGTGGCCGATAATATTCACGTAAGGGTTTTCAATCGCGCGAATCAGGCGCGCCGTGGCGATTTCCCTGGGCTGGTCAAGTTGTACGTGCATGGAAGCCACAACCAGGTCCATTTTTTCAAGCAGTTCAACCGGCAGGTCCAGCGTGCCGTCGGGCATGATGTCCACTTCCACGCCTCTCAGCACGGTAAATTGACCGGCCAGATCTTGGTTTACCCGGGTAATTTCTTCGGCCTGCTCGTAGAAATAGGATGCGTCTTGATACTTGGAGAGCAGGAAAGGCGAATGATCGCAAATGGAAATAAATGAGAGACCGCGCTGGATGCCGGCTTCGGCCATTTCCGCGATGCTGTTCTTGCCGTCACTCCAGGTCGAGTGCACGTGCAAATCGGACTGGATATCCGCAGGACTTACCAATTCATTGAGGTGATATCTTTCCGGAAAGTCCACTTCGTCGCCGCTTTCACGCAGCTCCGGAGGGATCCAGGGCAGGTTCAATTTCCGGTAAATTTCCTCTTCCTTCTCAACTTTTTGCAGGAAAATGCTGGTATTTTCGTTGCTTTCAAACAATTGGTAACCCTTTTTCAGGGCTGCCTGTGAAAGCCTGGCAAGATGGTTATCTGAACCGGTGGTTCGCAGCAGCTGCCCGATATAGTCTTTTGGCTCTGCCAGCCATACAACCAGTTTGATGCCGGAGTGCAGCAGCAGACTGAGGTGAGTGGCGTTCTCTTCCTGCACAAAAGTAGGGTAGATGGCGTCTTTGATACTCGTTTGCGCTTCTTCCAAATTGTCTGCGGCCAGCACAATATCGATGTGTTCAATGGAATATTTACCGCGGCGTAATTCCCCGGTTACTGCTCCATAGCGAATTTCGGGCAGTCCGATCAATCGGTTCAACCACTGCTCAGCCAACGGCATTGCTTCGTGGCTGCTGAATTTTTTGAAAATTTCAAATTCGTAATTACTTAAGTCTGGAACCGTCATAAAAAACACTCCTGTCTGAGTGTGTAGGTATTTTAATTGCCAATAAGTCGAATAGGTTAATCGCTTCTTAAGAATTTGTAAAGGTAATTGTAAAAACAGGTTTTTTTGAAGGCAATCCGGTGGACGGATTCGCTCAAGATCACATATCAGGGCAGCCAACTGGGTGTGCGGCCGCCGCTCAGTAACAAACGATTTTGACCGCCGGCAATATCCCGCACCCAGATTTCGTAATCTTCTTCTTTGTGGCTGACAATGCTCATCTGGAACAGGAAGTATTCGCCGCCAGGATTCCAGGAATAATGGCTGCCGAACTTGGTCATGTCGTTCATGACTGGTGTCTCTTCCTGTGTATCCATATTGTAGATGGTCAGAAGTTTTCCGGGAATTTTTGTGTTGGGTTGAATGGATGCCGCCACAACATTTTGGAGCGGGTGGCATTCCGGGTTGTCGTAACTCATCCCCTCTCCTTCAAGGTTGCCGCCCAATACGGTTTCGATTGTGCTCTTTTCGATATCTGCCCGCAGAACGACATTGTGGAATGAGGATTCTCCGATGATCAGGTTGGCATAGTACAGCGATTTGCTGTCGGGCGACCAGCAGCCGGTGTCGCCGCTGGAGGATTCCAACAGGAAGGTTTCGCCGCTTTTACGGTTGACCAAGGTCACGCCGCCACTCGCCCCGTCCCAAATGGAAAGCCATTGGCCGTTCGGGCTCCATTTTGGCCCGTAACCGATTTTTTGGTCATCCTCGAATAGCGGTGCGGTTTCCAGGCTGTCCAGGTTCAACATCCATATACGCGGCGCTCCCTTGGCGCCTTCCGGGGTTAAACCAGCGGCCTCGCGTGTGTAAGCCACCTCACGGGAGACCGGCGACCAGGCTGCCGCGCCGCAGCGGTCGCTGCCGCATTCCAGCAGCATGTGCTGTTCGGAACCGTCCCGGTTGACGATCCATAAGTCCGCCCCGAAGTTGTCATTGCGGGCGGAAAATATGATTTGTTCCCCATTCGGAGAAGCAGCATAGTTCAGGATACGGCCGTCGCTGTTGGTAATCTGCTGCAGCGGGCTGTTTTCTTCCAATCCCAGTGAAAATAGTTCCTGCCCGTCTTCCTGAATATATTTAAGCGTCAGAATGCGCGGTTGCCGTACAGTCAAAGTCCAGCTCTGCGCTTCCTTAATGCGTTCGCCGTTTTTCCCTGCCGTTCCACTCAGGAAAGTCAGGGTTATGTTTTCCCCAACGGACAGGGGCGTATTGGCATGCCAAATGGCGTGGCGTTCGTCCTGCCACTGCCACCAGCCGGGAATTTGGGGATCGGTCTGCCATAAAGCGCTTGCTTCGGTCGAGTTAACCGGCCGCGAGAATGTAAAGGCTATCCCGCCCAGCGGGCTAATGGGCTGCTCTTGGGGCTGGTCCAGGCTTACTCGAACCGGCAGCAGGCTGCCGAATATAATCACGACTGCCAATAAGACAGCGCTGGCCAGGATGACGAATAATACGGTACGGTCGAATTTTTTCATGGGTATAAGTATGGTTGCTCCGGTGCGGAAACAGGCTGGATGGAGGCTGCGTGGACCATAGGAACGGTCTGCGAACCGATTTGCATAACATCCAGCGTGCCCTGCACGTTGATCCAGGTATTATCTTCAAAATTTACATCTTGCGGCCAATCTACCGTCATGCCCACCGCGAATGCGTCCGCAACGCAGCAGGTGATGATAAATCGACTCACCATGAACTCGCCCTGCGGCAGGCGCGGATCGTGATAGACAAATCCAATCACGTTGACGTCCTCTCCGATATAGGCCGATGGATCGCTTTCATAGTTGAATAATTTTACCCAATCCAGAATGGTACGGTCGTCTTGCCGGACCGCCAGGGAATCTGTCGATTGCTGGGAGATGCTCACAGGGGCGTTTAGGCTGATTCCGCGCGTGTCCAGTGATGCGCTGGATAATGGTTGTTCGGGCGCGGCCAGTCCGATGATCAGCGGCAGGCTGAGAATTAACAGCGCGCTGCGCGGCGGCGCTTCCGCTGCCGGCCGCCCCGGTAAATTATGAAAGTATCGCAGGAGCAGCAGCCAACCCAGCAGGGCTGTTAGGACATACACGCCCAGGATCAGTATTGTTTTGGGGAGGAACAGGGTTAACAATACCGGTGTAACTGTGAGGCCGAATGCCTGGAAGATTAGGATATTTTTGTCAGGCGCATGTTCCACCTGTTTTTCGGCAGCTTTTGCTGCCAGGTGCAGCCATCCGGCGGCGGCCATCAGGCATAGGGCGCCGACCGCGAACAAGGTCAGCGGGAAGAAACGCGCGTTGATGTAATAACTCAATTTACCACTGGCCCATTTATCCGCCAGGTAAACAGCCAATCCAAGGGTAATCAGAAATTGCAGGTATTGTCTTTTGGCAGTCTTGTCCATGAGTTATAGCACCCAAAAATAATTCAGTGAAACAGTAATCAGGATAACCAATACCAAAGGCAGAATCACCAGATATATGACTGGTTTGCGCTTGAACACATGCGTGAACATCATGATGCTCTTGATATCCACCATTGGGCCGTAAAGCAAGAAAGCCAGTACGGACGCATTGGTGAATGTGCCCAGGAAGCTCAACGCGATGAAGGCATCCACTGTGGAACAGACTGACAATAAAATGGCCAGGCTGATCATCACCAGCACTGAAAGCACCGGGCCGCCGCCGACTTGCAGCAGGAAAGATTGGGGGATAAAGGTCTGCATGGCGGCCGCCAGCAGCGAACCCATAATCAGATAGCGTCCCATTTCGAACAATTCATCCATGGCGATCAATAGGATACGCTGGATTTTCGAAAAGAAAGGCAGGTTTTTATAGCCTGCTTCTCCATGCTCATGATCGTGTGCTTCAACGGAGCAGAAAACCTCGCCGCCGTTTTGCAGGACTTCGGACGGGTCCTGAATGGTGGTGAAGACCAATCCGGTCAGGGAAGCAATCAGAAAAGTGAAACCGATGCGCATGGCTACCATTTGCCCAAGCCCGAAAGCCGAGGCTGTGCTGGCGATTACGACCGGGTTGATGACCGGCGCCGCCAGCAGGAAGGCAATGCCGCTGGATATGGGCAGTCCCTTTTTATAGAGCCGGCGCACCAAAGGTACAACGCCGCATTCGCACACTGGAAAAACCAACCCCATCAGGCTGCCGGCTGCGGCGCTCAATAGTGGTGAGCTGCCCTTCAAGCGGTCAAAAACGCCTGGATTGAGAAAGACTTCCACAATACCGGAAGCCAGCGTACCCAGTAATAAGAAGGGCAGGGCTTCTATGAAGATACCCAAAAACACGGTTGCAAAATTGGATAAATTGCCCGCCAGCGCATCACGTTGGTACCACAAGCCAAACACAGCCAATAAAGCCAGCAGGGCCAGGCTGATTCGCAAATTCCTTTTTTTATTGAAGAGAATATCAGCATTTTTTATCATAGGGATTTTGAGTGTACAGTAAAGCCATACTAAGGCGCGTTCGTCGTATAAATTTTCCGGGAAAAATTCGCCCTATTGTAGCATGTTCTGACACAGTCGGTAATTTGGAATCTGTGTCTATTTCACATAAATGGTAAGCAGCGAAGGATTAGTGCGCCTTCCCAGAACCCTTCAAGGTTTCAATGCCCATCAGGATGCGCGCTTCGGATTTCTCGCCCAATCCGGGCAGAGCCCGCAGCTTGCCTTCGCGCGCGGCTTGCTCCAATTCGGCCACGCTGGTGATGCCCAGCTCTTTCCAGAATAGCGCCGCTTTGCGCGGCCCCACGTCGGGAATGGCAATCAAATCTATCAACCCGGCCGGGATTTCGGCTTCCAATTTTTCCAGAAATTCGAGTTTACCGGTGCTGGTCAGTTCGTGGATCTTGGCGGCGATGGCCTTGCCAATGCCCGGCAGGGCGACCAGTTCTTTTTCATCCAACTGGCCCAGGTCTTCCGTCAGGACCGCGATGCTGTCGGCAGCCCGCTCGTAAGCGGACACCTTGAAGCGGTCTTCCCCTTTGATCTCGGCTAAAATTGCGATGCGTTTAAAGATAGCGGCAATTTCCAGATTGTCCATGTCCGTATTATACTTTTTTCTGATTCCCCATGAAAAGGAACACCATGATAGCAGATTTCCTTGATTCTATACAAAAACCCACACTGGTATTGAACGAAACCCGGGCACGCCGCAATTTGAAGCGCATGGCTGCCAAAGCTGCCGCGCAGCAGATCCGTTTCCGTCCGCATTTTAAAACGCACCAATCCGCTGAGATCGGTGAATGGTTCCGTGAGGAAGGTATATCGGCCATTACCGTCTCATCCATGAGCATGGCTGCCTATTTCACCGGGCATGGCTGGACCGATATTCTGGTGGCTTTTCCGGTCAACCTGCGTGAGATGGATGTCATTCGCGCTCTGGCCTCAAGGGTGCGGCTGGGATTACTGGTTGAATCCATATGGAGCGTTGAGCGTTTGGCCGCTGGGCTGCAGACCCCGGTGGATATCTGGATCAAGATCGACAGCGGTATGCACCGCGCCGGGGTGGATGTGGAAGACAGCGCCGCAGTATTAGCACTCGCGCAGGCAGTCCTGCAGTACCCACAGTTGCGCTTGCGCGGCTTGCTCACGCATGCCGGCCAGACTTACCACGCTCACTCGCCTGAAGAAATCCGCCGGATGTATGCCGGCAGTGTGCAGGCTATGAACGTGCTGCGTGGGGAATTGGAGGGCCGTTTGGGTGTGAAGCTGGAAGTCTCGGCGGGGGATACGCCCGGATGTACTTTGTGCGACGACCTCGGCCCGGTGGATGAGATCCGCCCGGGCAATTTCCTTTTCTTCGATGCCATGATGCGCGACCTGGGCGTATGTGCCTGGGAGGATGTGGCGGTGGCAGTAGCCTGCCCGTTGGTGGCGCTGCACCCGCATCGCGGCGAAGGGCTGATTTACGGCGGCTCTATCCATCTCTCGAAAGAGTTCCTGGAAGCGGACGGACACGGATTCTATGGGTATGCGGCTTTTCCAACCGATGATGGCTGGCAGCCGGGCGACCCGTCCAGCCGGGTGATTTCGCTCTCACAGGAACATGGTGTAGTGCATCTGGCCCCGGCTGATTTTGAGCGGCTAAAGGTAGGGGATTTGCTCTATGTCCTTCCGGTGCATTCCTGTCTGGTTGTGGACGCTCTCAAAAGCTACCGCTGTCTGAACGGCAGAGAAATCGCTACGCTAAATTCATGCGCGGCAAATGATTAAGCTACGGTGATGGGGGCCGGAATAAAGGTCAGGATGAAGACCGCCAGGGCGATATATCCTATGATTCTGCGCTTTTTGTCCAGTTGGGTTACCTGGTCGAGCGGTTCGGCATAATAGCGGCCGAAAAACAACAGCAGCACAGCCCACATCCACCATACGTTGGAGAAAAATCCCAGGATGACCATTCCGGCTATCAGGAAGGGGAACAGGGCGCGTGTGACTTTCTCGCCGAACAGGGTGGAAAAAATGTGACCGCCGTCCAACTGTCCCGCCGGCAGCAGGTTGATGCCGGTGACGAACAGTCCTGCCCAGCCCGCCCAGGCCACCGGATGCAGCATGACGTCTGTGGCACCCCAGGGAAATGGCTGCCCCGTGAAGAAGTAGCGTGCCCAGTAAATAGCCATTGCCAGATTGTTCATATTGGGTGGTTCGGGCAGCAGCTTGCCAAAGGTCAGGTATTTCAGAAGCAGGTATAACAGGGAATTGCCTTCCATTTGCAGGCCGGTACCGGCTGCGGCAGAGGCGGGTAATTGGCTCATATCGGATAAATTCAGGCCGATGATGAGCGCAATAACGGAGAGCACAAACCCGCTGAGAGGTCCGGCGACAGCCAGGTCAAACAGCGCGCGCTTATCTTTTGGAATTGAGCGCATGTTGATAAATGCGCCCATGGTGCCGAACAGGCTGAGCGGCATCGGAATGAAATAGGGCAGGGTGACCTGCACGCCGTGTTTGCGCCCGGCGAAATAATGTCCAAATTCGTGCGCGCCCAGGATGGCCAGCAGGGTGACGGCAAAGGGCCAGCCGTTCTTGATTAATTCCAGCAATGCCGCGCCGGTGTCCTGTGGCAAAGTGCCCTGGTAACCATACAACCCACCGGTCACCAGTACGCTAACCAGGGTCAGGATGAACAATACCAGGTTCAACACGGATTTGGGCTGTTTTTTCTTGTCGGGAGTTGGCATAAGGTAGAGGTTTACAGCATCCCCGTCTTTACGCAGCAGGGGCATCAGCGCATACGGTTCCAACGCTTTGGCGATTTTGTCATAATCGCTCTGGCTGTCTTTGCTTTTCAGGCTGCCGTGGTAGAACACAACGTAGTCCTTATCCGGATTCCCATACGTGATTTCAGAGATAATAAATAATTGCCCGATAAGGGCGTCGATTTCAGTCAGGTTGTGATCTGTGATCATAAGTGTTCTCCCAAACGTTGCACCAGCGGGAATGGATGGGAGTCGAACCCACCGCGGCCTGCAGAGCAGCCCGCCACCGATTTTGAAGATCGAGGGACCCACCGGGACCCAACCATCCCCAGGCTAAGCATAATCGAGGGGGGATGCTTTGTAAAGTTAAAAGAGTATTAGAGAGCAGTAGTTATCTTCTTACTAATGTCTTACAGCACCCCGTAAAACTGGAAATTCGTGTAACGGAAACCTGTAGAAGAAGAGCTTTGCTCTCTCGTGTCATCCTAAACCCAGCGAAGCCGGGTTTTGGCGCAATATTTTCTCGGGGAAGAGGATATAGACGATCTGCGATCTGAATATTCTTTAGGCCGAGATTCCTCACCCCTTACAGGGGTTCAGAATGACACTTTCCAGCATCGTGTTATCTTGATATCGGTTTTACCAAGAAATTTGAATACTATCTGATATTCAAATTTCTTCCAATCTCTTTCCAAACTTGGTTATAATCAACCTGTTAGCATATACTAATAAAAATCTGCAAAAATTGGATATAACATGAAAATTGCTTTTGTAACTGACGATGGTGAATCCATCAGTGCTCATTTTGGCAGGGCCTCCCACTATTTAGTTGTCGAGGTTGCCGATGGAAAAGAAACCGGCCGGGAAATGCGCGAAAAATTGAGCCATAACCATTTCCATAACGAAGACCACGGCCATGAAGAACATGCCCCCGGCCAGCCGCATGGCTTTGACCCCGCGTCCCAGTCCCGCCACGGCTCCATGTTGGCGGCCATTGAGGATTGCGACGTCGTTGTTTGCGGCGGAATGGGGCAGGGCGCCGTTTACAGCATCCAGTCCATGGGCAAAGACCTGCGCCTGACCGATGTAAGCGCCATCAACGAAGCCCTGGCGCTCTTGCTGGCTGATAATCTGCCTAACCAGCTGAACCTTTCCCACTAATCATTGCCAAAAAAAAGCGATTGCGCACTGAACGCACGCCCAGAGCAAAGTGTGGGGTGTCGAAGTGGCAATCGCTTTATTGGATTAAATAAAAAGAAGAGCGCTCCCTGAGTTTGTCAACGGGGCGCTCATCTTTTAGTTTGATTGATTTCCGTTTATGCTGACGGGGTGTTCTCTTGCCTATTTCGCGATGGTGATTAATTCCGCTCCAATGACCTGACGGAAAATTGCCGCCTGAGCGACGGATTGGATCAGAGTAGTCTCATCCAAAATGCGCACGCCTGCCAGCAGATCAAAACCGGCTTCAAACAGTACCGGGCTGAGCGGTGTGCTGGGTCCAACCAGAACGCTGAAAGCTTTGGGGTTTAGATAAGGCAGTATGTCGTCCAGGGTATGGTTGATGATGGCGTTGCTGGTGATGGCCACTACCTCGGCCTCCGGCAGTACTTCCGGCACGCGTTCCAGGCTAAACTCATCCTCACTGGGGTTCAGCTCGAATACCGACAACTGCCTAGCGCTGGCGCGAATATCCTTGAGATAAGGAAAGTGCCCGAACACGGCTACGTGCTTTCCGGATCCTTTTTCCGCCACTACTTTGAAGGCATTTACCGAGGTGATATTTCCCTGTGGAATTTCCAACAGGGAATTCAGCGCGGCCAATCCGACGCTGGCTTCCAGCCAGTTTTCTGAAAGCAAATACTGCGCCAATTCTCCGGCGCTCTTCAGATGCAGGCTGCCCGCGTCACGGACCTGACCTTCACCGTGCGGTTTGGGATTCATAACGGTGGAAGCCATCCCGCATCCGCGGCTGCTCACCGTAGTCCAATGCGCGCCGATGAGAACATTCCTCACCGGCGCGTCTATTTTTACAGAATTGAGAAGATCGTTTATCAACTGCATGGAGAAATTATAATCTGCCTGCGGTTGTTTGTTCTCCGAATTCTTAGGCCAGTTTTACTTCTATGGGGGTGGTGTGTGCCAGATTATCCGAAACCGGGCAGCGTCTGTCAACTTCTTCCAGGAAGGCTGTCTTTTCTTCGTCGGTCATGTCCGCGTCCACTTTTACGGTGGCGACGAAATTTTTGAATCCTGCGCGCTCGTTCTTTTCCTGTCCGCGCAGCACTTCCAGGTTCAGATCGCCTGTGACTTCCACTTCCATTCCGCGCAGTTCGATTTTGCGCTGGCCGGCGACGATCTTGCCGATGGTGATCAGGCAGCTTGCCAGTGCGATGAAAACATAATCCAGCGGAGAAGGTCCTTCGTCCTTGCCTCCCAATGCTTCCGGTTGGTCGACCAGGGCGGTGTGTTTTCCGGCGTGGGTAGTGATGAGCCAGCCGTCCGGCCCTGTTGCGGTAACTTTAACAGTTTTTATGGTTGCCATAATATGGTATTTTCCCTTCTATATTGGTTTACTTACTTCTGACCAATTCTATATGGAAAACAGGAATTCTTTCTCAGAATTGTAAAAGAATCACATTTGTCGCATGATAATGTAAATTGCGTTGTTTTTAGCGGATTTAGACCTTGACACTCTGGGTTAGTTAAAGAGAACAAAGGGAAACCACGCGTATAAGATAGGCAGCATCGCCAGATATACAATCGCGAATATGATTCCCAATAACCAACCAACCACGACATCCGATACATAGTGCACGCCCAGACTGATGCGCGCCATGCCCACCAGAGGCGCCCAAATGGTCAATAACCAGTTCAGGGGTGATAATCCCAATCCCCAGGCCAATCCGGCCAGCATGATGGCTCTCACGGCATGCCCGGAGGGGAATGAATTTGGATCGGTTTTTCGATAAATGTCACCCCAATCGCTTTCCGGCCGGCTGCGTTTAATTGCGAACTTTATGAGAAGCACCAGAGAAGCTTGCAGAACGATGGCGCCGGCGAAAAGGGCTGCCAGGGTGTGGAGGTTCCCATGAGTAAACAGCCAGATAACAAATAAGCCGGCCAGCCAGAACCAGGAATCTCCTGAATGCGCCAGGAATGCCGCTACGCTGCGCAGGAATTTTTGTTCCGGCGGCAGATAGAACTTGCGTGATAGTTTTTGGTCCTGCTCGTTGATCTTTTTAAACATAAAGGTTCCTGCTTTTCAATATCAATAATGAAGCATGATTTTATTATATTTTTCTCCGGAGAAAAGGGGACTTTTATGAAATGGTTGTGAGTTTTGTGAGAAATGGACCCGGCATGTGATCCGAAGATCGATTACTTGCGCAAAATCTTCTCCATGCTCTTCCCCTTGGCCAATTCGTCGATCAATTTATCCAAATAGCGAATTTCCTGCATGGTTGGCTCTTCGATTTCTTCCACCCGGACACCGCAGACCACACCCTTGATCAAAGCGCGCGCGGGGTTCAATCCGGGGGCTTGGGCGATGAAAGTCTCAAAGTCGGTTCCTTTTTCCAATTGGTCTTCCAGGGCTTTCTGGCTGTAACCGGTCAACCAGCGGATGATCTCATCGACTTCGCTTTTTGTGCGGCCTTTTTTCTCTGCTTTCGCAATATAAAGTGGATAGATATTTGCGAAGCTCATTTTATAGATACGTTGTGCTGTCATACTGCACATATTAACGAATTTTGCACCCCTTTGTCAATGAAGAGATCAGCGCAATAGCGATACTCGAATGGAGATCGGTGGGAGCATCTATCCGTCCTATAATTGAGGCATGTCATACGCCAACCGATCGTTCGAAGCGCGGGTCGCCAGCTCCTATGATGCCCTCAGCAGGTATTACGACTTGCTTTCCGGAAAGGCCGAGCAGCGCCTGACGCTGAAGGCGTTGGACATGTTCAACCCGGACGCGAACAGCAGGATGTTGGATATCGGCTGCGGCACCGGCAATGCGCTGCTGGCGATGTTGGACCGCTACCCGGTTACGCTAAAAGTCACAGGATTGGACATCTCCAAAGGCATGTGCCGGGTCGCGCAACAGAAACTGCGGCGAAAAAAGGTTGCGAACAGCGTGGGGCTTTATTGCGCCAATGTGTTGAACGCGCCTTTCCCTGACCGTCTATTTGATGGCATTTTGTTGAGCTTCACTTTCGAACTGTTCCCGGAAGACCTGTTCAGCCCGTTGCTACAGGAATGCCGCCGCTTGTTAAAGCCGGGGGGCAGCCTGGTGCTGGTCAGCATGGCTGCGGCCCAAAAAGCCGGCCTGGTCTATCGCCTTTATCTTTGGGCGCATCGTAAATATCCTCAATGGATTGATTGCCGGCCTGTAGATGCCGCCCGCATCCTCGAGGATAACGGCTTTCAGGTGACGGAGCGAGAAACATACAATCTTTTCGGCTTGCCGGTTGATTCGTTATTGGCAATTTGAGGATCCGCTATTATTATATTCTTCCAATACTTATTGTTGAATAAATGGATAGAATAAAAATCGAAGGTACAAACATGTCCCATAATCATCATCATGAAATTCAGGAAAATATCAAGCTTGCTTTCTTTCTAAACGCCGGTTTCGCGATTGCGGAATTGGTTGGCGGTTTATTGACAAACAGTATGGCTATCATGGCCGACGCACTGCATGATTTAGGAGATAGTATTACGTTGGCTATTTCCTGGCGGTTGGAGCATCTCTCTTCCAAATCGGAAGACGGAAAATTCTCTTATGGATATAAACGTTTCTCGTTATTGAGCGCCCTGATCAGCGGTGTGGTGCTGATTACCGGCTCGATTTATGTAATCATGGAAGCGGTCAAGCGTTTGCTGGCGCCGCAGGAATCCAATGCGCAAGGAATGCTGATCTTTGCTTTGTTCGGCATTGCCATCAACGGTTACGCTGCTCTGCGCACCAGCCATGGTAAGAACATGAACAGCCGTATGATTTCATGGCACATGATAGAGGACGTACTCGGTTGGGTGGCGGTTCTGATTGTCAGTTTGGTATTGCTGGTAAAAGATATTGATATCCTGGACCCGCTGCTTTCGCTCGGTCTGACTGCCTTCGTGCTCTTTAACGTCGTGCGCAATTTATGGGGAACCATGCGCTTGTTCCTCCAGGGCGTTCCCGAGACTATCAAAATTGAAGACATTGAAAACGAGCTCCGCTCTTTGGAAAATGTGCGTGATGTCCATCATACGCATGTCTGGTCGTTGGATGGGGAACAGAATGTGCTGACTACCCATGTCGTTCTCTGCTTGGAAGCAAAAAAAGAAGATATCCGCAGGGTAAAAGAAAAAATCCGCGATTTAACGGATAAGTTTGATTTGGCTCATACGACGGTGGAGTTTGAATACCTCGATGATGATTGTTCCATGAACCACCATAATCATATCAATTGCCCTGAAAACGGAGGAGAAAAAGCTCATGAACATGGATAAAAATACTCCTGCAAAAACCTGGCCGCCATTTTGGATCTACCTGACCGGTTTTATAGGAATTATCTACATCCTCAATCCAACAATGGGTGTTTTCGAGCTGATTCCGGATAATTTGCCGGTTATCGGCAACCTGGATGAAGGCGCCGCGGCCATCCTGATCTGGAATGCGGTCCAACAGCTTCGCGCTACTCGTAGATTGAAATAATCCTTAAAAAATATCCCTCCGCAACCCCGGGGGGATATTTGCGTATATGTATTGAATTGATAGAACGCAATGGCAGTAAATAGGAGTAAAAATGGCGACGAAAAAAGAAAAACCGCAGGCTGAAAACATGCCTGCTCAGGAAGAACCACTGGATATGGAGATTACCTCACCTCAGCAGGAGCCTGCACCCCGCAAGAAGGCTGCGAAAAAGCCCAAGATTGTGGACGTAAAGGCCAAAGAACCCGTACAGGATACCATGGTCAAATCAGACGTAAAAGCGCAGAAATCGGCGCAGGCCAAACCGAAGGAAAAAATTGTTGTTGAGCCGCAGGAATCCACCGAGCAGAAATCGGAAGAAAAGGCAGAGCCTGCATTGAAGGAGAAACCGGCTTCAACGGAATTTAAACCGGAAGCGGAAAAATATGCGGGAATTGACCGCAGCGCGTTGGTTTTTGGCGGTGGATTGCTGATTATGGGCATTGTCCTCACACTGGGCCGCTTGCTGGCAATCCCCTTTGGGGTATTTCTGTGGCCATTCATATTCATCATCCCGGGTGTACTGGTGCTATTGGCTGCTCTTGGCAGCAGCGCCAGCAGCGGAGAAGGACTTTCCATATTGGGAGGTATCCTGACCAGCCTGGGCATCTTGTTCCTCGCACAGAGCATCAGCGGCTGGTGGGCCAGTTGGGCTTATGCCTGGACACTGGTTGCTCCCACCTCGGTGGGCTTTGCGCAGGTGCTCTATGGACAGCAGCAAAACCGTGAGGAGATTATCAAATCCGGACGTCGTTTGACCAAACTGGGATTGACCATGTTTGCCATCGGATTTGTCTTCTTCGAGCTCGTTTTGGGTGTCAGCGGGTATGGCCTCAACCGACTGGGATTACCGGTCTTTCCGATGATGCTGATCTTTGCCGGTTTGCTGGTATTGGTCAACTCTATGCGGCGAAATCGCCATTAATTAAAAATTGGAGTCCAAGGATAAATACCCTGGACTCTTTTGTATTTAAAACTTGCGGCCTGATTTTTAATGCTAACGTTGGTTCCTGACCGGGAATGGCCGTTCTTTCTTAAAAAATCCCTATATAATTAGGCTGATTTCTAAAAAATGGAGGCGTATATGAATTGGTTGTATCTGGCAGCAGGGGTTTTACTGCTGTTCCTTGGCCGGAAATCGATTTGGATGTTTGTTTCCATTATCGGCTTCCTGATAGGATTGAAATATGCCCCTGAATTGCTTCCGGATCAATCGCAATCAGTTATTTTGACCATCTCTTTGATCGCGGGGTTATTAGGCGCTTTATTGGCCGTTTTGCTGCAGAAATTCGCGGTGGGCCTTACGGGGATGATTGCGGGCGGTTATGTGGCATATTATTTTCTGCAAATGAATGCCGCTCCAATCGGGCAGTCGCAGTGGATCCTGATTGCGGTCGGGGCACTGATTGGCGCTGTACTGGCCGGTTCATTGTTTGATTGGGCTATGATCCTGGTGACCTCGGCCTGCGGAGCGGTTTTAATTGATCAAGGGTTGAATATCAACTCTTCATATTCTTATATTGTTATCATTGGGCTGGTTCTATTAGGTATAATCGTCCAAACTAAAATAAAAGCTAAAGGATAGATAGGGTGATTGCATGCAGTTAGGAAATTTGCTGGATAATCTCAAAGTCTGGGTAGAAAACATCATCAGTACAGGCGGATACCCGGGACTTTATTTTGTTATGTTCCTCGAAAACGTATTTCCGCCGATTCCCTCAGAAGTGGTTCTGCCGCTGGCAGGCAGCCTCAGCCTCACCGGGCGTTTTTCTATTCCGTTGATCACAATTGTTGGAATGTTCGGCTCTCTGACCGGCGCCTTTCTGTTTTATGGATTGGGAAAATGGCTCGGCGAAGAACGGGTGCGCAAATTTATTGCGAAGTTCGGAAAATATGCCCTGCTGTCCGTCGAAGATTTCGATAAATCCAAGGATTGGTTCGATAAGTACGATGAATGGGTTATTTTCTTCTCCCGTATGGTTCCTATCGTACGCAGCCTGATTTCAATTCCGGCGGGTGTTTCCAGTATGAACCTGGCGAAATTCAGCGTATATACCATTTTAGGAACCGCCCTTTGGAGCTTTATTCTCTCCTATGCCGGAAGGCTCCTGGGTGAACAGTGGCCGATCATTACCGACTTTATCAACACTTACCAAAATGTTGTGTTGGCAGTGACGCTCTTGGCAATCGCAGCGTTCGTCACTCACCGCCTGGTTCGCAAGAAAAAACAGGCAAGTTAGAAATAAATTAAAAAGTCGGCTTCGGCTGACTTTTTTTATTTAAATTGCTACAATTAAATTAACCAATCCAGGTGGAGGTGGATATGTGGAAAAAGTATTGGCTGATTGCTCTATTAATTCTGGCATTAACCGCCTGTTCGAGCGCCGGCATCCCACCTGCGGAAAACGCAGCTACCCAATCTGAAACGCAGGCGCAGGTTGAATCCCGGGATGAAACACCCGGTGACCGGCAGGAACCAATCGTGACTGCACCGGCCGAGCCTTACCGGCCGTTGACCCTTTCGGAATTATTTAGCGCTTCGGATGGCACCGAGCTTCAAGGCACATTCTATCCTCCTGAGAATGACGGCGCGCCTTTGATCATCCTGACGCACTGGGCGCGCGGCGACCAAAGTGATTACGCGGCTATTGCCGATTGGCTGCAAAACCGCGGCGGAGAACCCGAAGTTGATAAGAATGCCCAGGAAACCTGGCTGGACGCTTCCTGGTTCCCTGTAATCGATCAGGATACCTCATATGGCGTATTTACCTTTTCATTCCGGGATTGCGAAAAGGGCTGCGCGGCTTTTCATTCGGCGGAATGGCTGGATGACGCCCAATCGGCGGTCACTTTCGCCAGGGATTTGCCTTACATTGACCCGGATCGGATTATTGTGATTGGCGCCAGTATCGGCGCGGACGGCGCCGCGGATGGCTGCCTGTATCTGAACCAGACAGCCCCCGGCAGCTGCAAAGGGGCGTTCTCGATTTCCCCCGGCAGTTACCTTACTGAAGTCTACGCGGACGTGGTGAAGCAATTGGCTGTACCAGCTGTATGTGTGTATGCGCCCTCCGATGCCTCGGCAGTGGCAGCTTGCGCGGATGTACAGGCGGATAATTACACAGCTTACAAAATTGGCAGCGCGCATGGTATGGATCTGATTGACCCGCAAGTGCAGCCCAATCCGTTGGATTTAATTCTGGAACTTATCCGGGATAGTTTGAAATAAAACCAGATTCGTGTTTTTACGTATATTAATAAACCAAGATAGGAAGGTGTAAAACAATGTCTTTTTTGGACGATCTTAACCGGATGATCAACCCCCTGAAAAAGCTGGTGTTGACCGGCCCTGCTCATGAACTTTTCAGCGATAAATCGGCTGTGGTCTCTTTCATGTGCCGGCAAACCGGAAATAAACTTTCTTTCGCGTCGGATTTCATCCGCGCAGATAATGTTGTGTATCTCATAATTGACCAACATGAAAATTGCTGGAAAAGTCTGGAAACCGGATCGCCGGTGAAACTATGGCTGGATGGTAAAGAATTCAGCGGGTGGGCGGAAGGGCTGACCGGTTACGATGAGTTTTTCGGCATTCTCGCGCAGAATTCTGTCAAGCAGCAGGAATTGCTGCAGCGTTATGAACAGCTGACAGATACGGAGGATTTGTATGACCTCCAAAAAATGCAGGGCTTTTTGAGCGAATACAAACTGATTCGGGTCAAAATCAACAGGCAGCCATGATAATCCTGCATATCACCGACAAAGCCAGCTGGGCCAAGGCCCAACAGGAGGGTATTTATCGCGGGGACAGCCTGGAACGAGAGGGATTTATCCACTGCTGCCAGGCATTTCAGGTGGATCAGGTTCTTACGGATTGGTTCAAGGACACGACGGATTTACTGATTCTGGAAATAGATACCGATGCCCTGCAAGCTGAACTGGTCAATGAAAACCTGGAGGGCGGAAAAGACTTGTTCCCGCATATCTACGGCCCATTGAATCTTGAAGCGGTGGTGACTGCCCGCGAGGTGACTTCTCAATGAATTTATCAACCATCGATCCGAAAATGTTCACCGGAAAATTCTACGAGATATGGAATTCTGGTTGGTTTTTGTTGACCAGCGGCGATTATCAGGCCGGCCGCTATAACTGCATGACGGTATCCTGGGGCAGCTTTGGCTGTCTGTGGAATCTGCCGGTGGCCATGGTGGTAGTACGCCCCTCGCGTTATACCTTTGAATTCATCAACCGGCACGACAGCTTTACGCTATGTGCTTTCCCCGAAAAATACCGCAAAGACCTGACTTACCTGGGAACACACTCCGGCCGGGATGGCGATAAGATCGCGCATTCCGATTTGGTTCCCCGTGCTGCGCGCCAGGTGGCAGCGCCTGTGTTTGAGCAGGCTGAATTGGCCATCGAATGCCGTCGCGTCTATTGGCAGGATTTGGCCCCCGAACATTTTCAGGATGCCCGTATCCAGCCCCATTATCCTCAGGGAGATTATCACCGCATGCTGGTGGGGGAGATATTGGCTGTCAGCGGAGATATGGATAAATTCGCTGCCCAATAATTCGTTTGAAATGTTTATAAACCTAATATATTTGGGAGAAAATTGCCCCTCTAAAATGAGTTATCAGACAAAATTGGAGGATTAAAATGGCAAGCATTTTGAAAATAGAAGGTATTGGACCTGCATACCGCGAAAAATTGGCGGCTACTGGCATCAAGACTGTCGAGGCATTATTGAGGCGGGGCGCGTCCGCACCCGGCCGTGAGAAAATTGCCGCCGGTTCGGGCATCCCCGGCAGCCTTATCCTTGAGTGGGTCAACCATGCCGATTTATGGCGCATTAGGGGCGTCAGCGAGGAATACTCCGATTTATTGGAGGAAGCCGGTGTGGATACGGTGGTTGAGCTGGCCCAGCGCGTTCCGCAAAATTTACACAAGAAGATGGTTGAGGTGAATAATCTCAAACATTTGGTCCGCCGCCTGCCCAACGAGAAACAGGTAGGAAAATGGGTGGCGCAAGCCAAAGCGCTGCCGCGGGTTGTAACCTACTAGGCAGAACACTTTTGCATACAAAAAGCCGGTCATACCAGACCGGCTCTTTTTTCTTAACCATAAAATATTCTATATATGTAAAAAGTAGGGCATTGTAGCGCAGGCATTCTTGCCTGCGGTTTATTTACTTCAATTGTTTCTTTAGCTTTTCCGCCGTCTGCCGGTAAGTCTCCAGTTTGGTGCGCTCGTTTTCTACCACCTTCGCAGGCGCTTTATTGGCAAAATCGGAAGCCAGCAGATTTTCCAACCGTTGAATTTGGGAATTTGCCTCGGATAGCTCTCTTTCCAGCTTTTCACGCAATTTATCGTCCACGACAGCTTCCTGCGTATGCAGGTAGATCATGCTGCCGGTGGCGGCAATGCTGGAAGAGTGAAATTGCTTGTAAACTTCTGCGTCCGGGACAGCGGTCAGGATCTCCAATTCTTTCAAAGCACTGGAATAAGCAATCAGGTCTTTTTGCGCTTCCAGCACAGGCAGCATTTCATGGGTGGCGATGATGCTGCCGCTGGCTGCCTGGTTGGCGGGGATGTTGAGTTCAGTCTTGAGTGTGCGGAAGGCGCGGCTGTGTTCCATGGTGGCGTTGGCGAATTTCTCCACAGCTTCCTTCTCCCAACCTTCTTCGGGTTTGGATTCCGGCCATTGCGCGATCATTAGCGCCTCCGCCCAGGGATCATCCGGGCATAATAATTCGGACTTGGCTTGCGCAGCCTGCTTGAGGTGCCCCCACAGCTCTTCAGTAACGTAGGGTGTGAAGGGGCTCAACATGCGTAGACATTTATCCAGCACGCGCACCAGTGTCCAGGCAGTGTAAAATGCCCGATCGCCGCTTTCCCGCAGCTGCATCTTGGCGATTTCGATGTACCAATCGGCAAACTCGCTCCAGAAGAAATCGTAAATCTGCCGGCCGGCTTCGCCAAACTGGTAGCTTTCAAATAAACGGTTTACATTGCGCACCACTTCGCGCATGCGTGCGTGCAGCCATTCGTCTGCTGGCGTCCATACGGGTTCTCTTTCAGGCTTCTCAGGTGCATTCGCGATGGCGTTGATTACAAAGCGACCCGCGTTCCAAATTTTATTGGCAAAGTTGCGGTTGGCTTCAACTTTTTTCTCGCTCAGGTTCATGTCGTTGCCGGGCGCGGAACCGACCAGCAGGGTGAAACGCAGCGCGTCCGTGCCCAGTTTGTCCATGACCACCAGCGGGTCGATCACGTTGCCCTTGGTCTTGCTCATCTTCTGGCCGTGTTCGTCGCGAATCAGGCCGTGCAGGTACACCGTGTGGAAAGGCGCCTCATCGGTGAATTCCAGGCCGTCCATGATCATGCGCGCCACCCAGAAGAACAGGATGTCGTAACCCGTTTCCAATACAGAGGTCGGGTAGAAGTATTTCAGGTCGGGTGTTTCATCCGGCCAGCCCAGGGTCGAGAAAGGCCACAGGCCGGAAGAGAACCAGGTATCCAGCACGTCGTCGTCCTGGTGGATGTGCGTGCTGCCGCAATGCTGGCACTGCGCGGGGTCTTCGCGCTGCACGGTCATGCCCTTGCAGTCATCGCAGTACCACACCGGGATACGGTGCCCCCACCACAATTGGCGGCTGATACACCAGTCCTGGATGTTTTCCATCCAGTTGAAATAGACCTTGGTGAAATGGTCCGGCACAATGCGGATGTCTCCATCGCGTACTGCGTCGATGGCCTTTTTGGCGATCGAATCGATTTTGACGAACCACTGTTCGCTGATCATCGGTTCGATGATCTCGCCGCCACGCTGGCTGCGCGGGACGTTGAGCGTGTAGGGCTCTTCCTTGATGACCATGCCGCGCGCTTTCATGTCTGCCCACAGTCTCTTGCGGCACTCTTCGCGGTCCAGCCCCTGATAAGGGCCGCCGTTTTCGTTAATGGTGACGTCTTTGTTCAGGATGTTGATGATATCCAGGTTGTGGCGCTGGGCAATATCGTAGTCGTTCGGGTCGTGCGCCGGAGTGATCTTCAGCGCGCCGGTGCCGAATTCGCGGTCAACGTATTCGTCGGCGATAATGGGGATTTCGCGATCCAGCATGGGCACCAGTGCCTTGCGGCCCACGTATTTCTTGTAGCGTGGGTCATCCGGGTGCACAGCCACGGCCGTGTCGCCCAGGATGGTCTCGGGACGCGTGGTGGCCACCGGCAGGAATTCTTCCGGGTTGTCGGCCAGCGGGTATTTAAAATAGTACAGCGTGCCGGGTTCCTGGGAGTGCTCCACTTCCAGGTCCGAAACGGCCGTGCGCAGGTTGGGCGACCAGTTCACCAGGCGCGGACCGCGGTAGATCAAGCCCTTTTCGTACAGGGTCACAAAGGCTTCGCGCACGGCGCGGCTTAGGCCGTCGTCCAGCGTGAAGCGCTCGCGCGTCCAATCGCAGGAGGCGCCCAGGCGGCGGATTTGCTGCTGGATCATGCCGCCGTATTTCTTTTTCCAGGACCAAGTGCGTTCGATGAAAGCCTCGCGCCCGATATCCTCGCGCGTTTTGCCTTCCTGTGCCAGTGCTTTTTCCACCTGCAATTGCGTGGCGATGCCGGCGTGGTCGCTGCCGGGAATCCACAGCGTAGGTTCGCCCTTCATGCGGTGGTAGCGGATCATGAGGTCTTCGATGGAAACGAACATGGCGTGCCCCAGGTGCAGTCCACCGGTCACGTTGGGTGGGGGAATCGCGATCACAAAGGGCTTTTTGGTGGGATCGAAATCCGGTTTATTGGGGTCGTTCGTGGGCTGGAAATAGCCCTGGCTGTCCCACCACTGGTAAATCCTTTCCTCTGTGCCGTGAAAATCGTATGCTTTTGGTAGTTCTTTTTGCGTCATTCAACCTCCGATTAAAATAAAAAACCTTTCGTTCTGAGGACGAAAGGTCATTTTTTACCTTGCGCGGTACCACCTCGCTTCGCATTGCTTCCAATGCGCTCTCATTAGCGCTAACGGGCATACCCGTGCCGGTCTATTCTCTCGCGATTTCTTCGGCAATTCTTCCCGGACGACGGCGTTTTTGTGATTCTGCGGCGGCTCTCAGCCTGTGGCCTGCCTTCTCTGACAGTTCCTGCAAGAACGACTGCTTCCGGTGTTGATGAATAGACCCATTATAAAGAGGATGAGAGCGAATGTCAAACTTACCGGTTATGGCAGTTGCATAAGCTGCTGACCGTTGGGTGTATCCAATACCTGCCAGCCCTGCGCCTCGATTTGTGCGCGCAGGCGGTCCGACAGCGGCCAATCAGCGTTTTTTCGTGCTTCCTCACGCTGCGCGGCCAGGGCTTTCACCCTTTCAGGGGGCTCGTTTTGGGCTGTTTGCGCGGCTTCAATGGCATCCCATACCTCTTGCGGGATGTTGATTGCCATGCTGGCTTGACGATAATTTCCTAAAAAAGACAGCGGGAATGTATGTCCATGGCTGAAAATAGCTTCTTCATTAATTCTCATGATGGTCACGCTGCCTTTGCCGAACACCCGGCAAGTAGGTTCCCCTGTGAATTCCATCAGCAGGGCGGTTTGTTCATCGATGCCAACCAGACAGGTATTCTCATCCAGTTTTTCTAGTTCTGTCCGCAGGCCCGCGAAGCGTTCCCGGCCCATAAAGCAGCGGCTGGTGTCCAACTCCTCACCGCCATCATGATTATTCCAATGCGGGATAAAAGTCACGTTCAAACCGAAATCGCTCAGAAAGTCCAACCCCTTCATCCAGAACGGGTCCTGTCCGACCTTGTATATCTCGTAAACCGGCAGTGTCCAGGCGCTAATCGCCAGCACGGCCGCGCTGGCCAGGCACACGGCGCTGCCGCGCAGGTGCAGCGCGCGCAGGGTATTGTAAGCCAGGCTGCCTTGCAGTTGCTCCACTGCGTAAGTGGGGCTGCCCGGCCCCATGAACACCCAGTCGGAGGTCAACAAGGGTTCCAGGATGGCGCCGTCGTCCGGGCTGAAATCCGTACCGCGCTTGCGAGCCGGAATGATTTGGACCTGCGGCCGCAAATTTTGCAGGCGTTTTTTCAGGTAATCGCCCACGTTTTCCGCTACCTGCTGTGTGTTGGGTTGAAAACCCGCCGGGGTTTCCAGAATGGCGATTTTTGGTGGCGCTTCATACTTATCTGCCAGGTAGTCATAAGCTTTCCCGCTGGCGGGCAGCGTCTCGCCCGAACCGAATAATAGCAATGCGCCCGGTGTTGTGTCTTCTAATTTATCCATGATTATGAATAATTATAGCGTCAGGCATAGTCTTTATTTGTTGGTAAGATTAAGCCTGATGAATAAAAAAACCACCGCTTTCTTGTTTCTTTTAGCGTCCTTCATCTCGCTGTTTTTGTATGCTTGTTCACCGCAAACCGCGGCTGTGCTTCCTACAGACACGGCGGAGGCTACTGTTGTTGATAGTCCAGCAACAGAAACGCCCTTCATCCCCACCCCCAGCCCGGTTTCCACGGAAGCCGTGAATCTCAGTGCTGTGTCGCTGCCGGAGGGTATCCAACTGGAATTCTGGCATCCCTGGTCGGGGGAGTTGGCGAATTTGATGGCGGAACTGGTCGAGCAGTTCAACCAGGAAAACCAATGGGGCATCACCGTCACGGTTCAGGTGCACGCGGATGAGCTGGTTTTGCTGCAGGATATGGATCAGGCGGCTGCCAATGCGGAATATCCGGATGTGGTGGCTGCACCCAGCGCCTATCTGAAAACCTGGTACCGCCAGGGCTGGCCGCTGCTGGATCTGACCGCTTTCACAGATTCTCCCGAATACGGCCTGGATGCGGACCAGCTGGCAGCTTTTCTGCCGGTATTCTGGAAAAACGATCTGATCGACGAAGTGCGCTTGGGCTTGCCGGCTTTCCGCGATGGACATTTCCTTTTCTACAACCAATCCTGGGCGCAGCAGATGGGTTTTGACGCGTATCCGCAAACCAGCCTTGATTTTCAGGCGCAGGCCTGCGCGGCCGCGGCCGCCAATCTGGCGGATGCGCAGCTGGAGAATAACGGCACCGGTGGCTGGTTGTATGACACCCGGGCATTGACCTTGTTGTCCTGGCTGCGGGCTTTTAACGGCGACGATCTGATTCGCTCGGATGGAGAGATCAGCTTCGCCGAAGAAGGCAGCCAAGTAGCTCTGGAATACCTTTTCGATATGTACTATCAGAATTGTGCCTGGACAGGTAAACAGAGCGAACCGTTTCAATATTTCGCGGACCGTTATGCCCTTTTCTACAGCGGCGACAGTCAGGATATTTTTACTCAGGAGATTGTCAATCAAAATGTGAAAAGCGGCGATGATTGGATGCTAATCCCGTACCCTTCGGATGATTCACGCCCGGTGGTTTATGTGGATGGCGATTCTTACGCGGTTTTTCAGAAAGATATCGATAAAGAATTGGCGGCCTGGCTGTTCCTGCGCTACCTGAACAGTACCGAGAACCAAATCAAGGTCATCCAGGCTACCGGATCGCTGCCGTTTTCAACCATCACGATTGGGCAGATGTCCGATTTTCGTAAAGAACATCCGGTTTGGGATCAGGCCCTGCAGTACCTGGCGCTGGCGCAGCCCATTCCCGATACACCCGGTTGGATGGATGCCGAAGCTGTGCTTTCGGATATGGCCTGGCAACTGAAATACACCGCAGCAAAGGAGAACCTGCCCGCGATCCTCAACGAAGCGGAACGCATCATACAGGGTAATTAAGAACATTAATGAGTAAAGCAACAATTGAGAAAATTACCGTCTATACCGACGGAAGCTGTGAACCCAATCCCGGCCCCGGCGGTTGGGCGGCCATCATTCTGGATGGAAAAGAACAGACAATCCTGAAAGGCTACGAAAAAGACTCCACCAACAACCGCATGGAGTTGACCGCCGCGTTGGAGGCCCTGCGCCATATTGACCGGAGCAAACCGGTTATTCTCTATACCGATTCCCAATACCTGAAGAATGGTGTGGAAAAGTGGCTGAAAGACTGGAAAGCGCGCAACTGGAAACGCAGGGGCGGACCGCTGCTGAACGTGGACTTATGGAAGCAAATTTCTGAGGTCATAGAACAGCGTAAAATCACCTGGCGTTGGGTCAAGGGGCACAACGGCAACCCATATAACGAGCGTGTTGATCGCCTGGCTCACCAGATGATGAAATCGCGCGGATAAAATCTTAACTGGCCGCTTGCTTTAACTTTTTACTTATGAAGAGTGGCCGTAGCGCGCAAGAATAGCTGCGATAGCTTGTGGATCGATATCTCCGATGGGAATGAAAGCGTGCGGGTTGGCCTCGTGGTCGCGAATGCTTTTCTCAAACCAGGTGACGTCGTGCCAAACGCCTTGCTTGAATCCGGTTTGGCGGTAAATACCGATGCGGCGGAAACCGAAGGATTCGTGCAGCTTCTCGCTGTTGGGGTTGGGCGTCTTGACGATGCCGTAAACGTTGTGGATATTTTGCAGTTTCAGGATTTCCATCAGGCAGGCGTATAGCTGCTTGCCGATGCCCTGGCGCTGGTATGCGCTGTCCACGTAAACGGAGAGGGTGGCATTCCATTGATAAGCCGCGCGTTCCATGTGCCTGTGCGCGTAAGCGTAAGCGATAATACTTTCGTCGATTGTGTAAACCAGGTAAGGATATTCGCGCGCAACGCTGCGGATGCGCTCCGCGAATTCTGCCTGCGTGGGAACTTCATACTCGAAAGAGATGGCTGTTTCCTCAACGTACGGCCGGTAGATTTCCAAAATACGCGTGCTGTCCGCTTCACGAACCAATCTAATATTTATATGTGGCATATTGATTCCTCACAGAGATGGGTTTAGCAAGAAGATCTTTGAATAATAATACCTATCTTACATTCTTGATAACAAAAAAAGACAGGCATTCAACCTGTCTTTTTTCAGAGGCGACGACGGGATTTGAACCCGTGATCAGGGTTTTGCAGACCCTTGCCTTCCCACTTGGCCACGTCGCCGGATAACGAAAGAATTATAAAAGGCGCATACCCCTTTGTCAAATGGTTGCCAGGGGATTGGCGCCTTAAACAAAAAATGCCGGGTGGCATTTTTTACTTCATAATTCTTTTTCAGAGCGGGCGACGGGTCTCGAACCCGTAAACCTCTTCCTTGGCAAGGAAGCGTTCTACCAATTGAACTACGCCCGCGGCGAGTTAAGATTATATGTGATTTTCCCATATTGTCAACCTCTTCCATGCTTTTAAGTGCTTCCATCCTGAAAAATTATCATAAAAACAAATGAATATTTGATTTGTATAAATGAATATACAAATTTTAAGGTTAAGTTGTGTTAATAATATTGTAAAGTTAACAAAAAATATGTAAAATATGTTAGGAAACTAACACAATGGACCAAAGTTCACGCTTATCACAAATAGTTGACCAAATCGAGAAGAGGGGTTCTGTAAGCATCTCTGAACTGGCTGAGAGTTTTAAAGTCTCAGAGATGACCGTACGCCGGGACTTGATTGAGTTGGAAAAGATCAGTATTGTCCGTCGTATCCATGGAGGTGCGGTGGCTTTTTATGGCCGCAGTTTTGAACCGCCCCTCATTTCCCGCGCAAATAAGAATGTGACTGCCAAGCAGCGTATCGGAAAATACGCCGCTTCCATGGTCCTGGATGGCGATAGCATTGCCATTGATGTTGGTTCCACTACGATAGAGATGGCCATGAATTTGGTTGGCCGCCAAAACCTGACAATTTTGACCCCAAGTTTGCATATTGCCAATCTATTAAGTGACGAAAAGAATATCCGCCTAATCCTCTCCGGTGGAATTGTGCGTCAGGGAGAAAAATCATTGATCGGGGATCTGGCTTACCTGGCCTTCCGCGAAATATTTGTGGATAAGCTCTTCTTAGGAGTAGGGGGCATTCATGCCCAGATTGGATTGACCGAGTTCGAGATGCAGGATTCACAGGTAAAAAAGGAAATGATTAAGAGCGCAAAGGAAGTGATCGTTTTGGCGGATGCTTCTAAATTCCAGCAGATAGCTTTTTCTTTCTTTGCCAAACTGGATCAAATTAATCATCTTGTCTGCGATAAAGAGCCGCCGCAGCCTTTATTGGATGAACTAAAAAGAAATAATGTTGAGATCCATGTTGTATCTGATTAGCGGCATATAAAAAAGGAGGCAGAAGAAAAAAATTTTAGAAAATTATTGTTACATGGAGAGAAAAAAATATGAAAATTATTTATTTGGTATGTGCAACAGGTATTGCTACGTCAACAATGTTGCGAGTAAAAATTGAAGACTTCTTGGAACAAAAAGGTATTGAAGCTGAGCTTCACCAATACCGTGTGGCTGAAATGTTCCCCGACCGTATTACGGCGGATGTGATTGTCGCTACCACGCAGATACCTCCGGAAGTCGAAGAACAATTTAAAGTTATCAGCGGCCTGCCATTATTAACCGGTATTGGAGAAGACCAAGTCTTCGAAGAACTGGAAAAGGTCCTGAAAGAATAATACAGATAGGAGATAAGATGGAATCAATTCTTGCTTCAATTGGACAATTACTAAACAATCTTGGTTCATTGATTGTATTACCCATCGTTATTGCCCTGCTTGGCTTGATCCTGGGAATGAAATTTACCCATGCCGTTCGCAGTGGCTTGACTCTGGCGATTGCATTTATTGGAATTAACCTGACTGTAGGTTTGTTGGGTGAAAAGATGTCCACCATCGGGTCAGCATTCGCGGAAAACACCGGTACCGGTTTGGATGTCATTGACATCGGTTGGCCGGCTGCTTCAGCCCTGGCATTTAACACAGCGGTTGGCAATGCGATTATCCCGTTGGGAATTGTCCTCAATATCATTTTGATTTTGCTGGGCTTGACCCAAACGTTGGATGTGGATATCTGGAACTTCTGGCACCAAGCCTTCATCGGTGCCATTGTTGCCTATGTCACCGGTAGCTTTGGTTTGGGCTTGGTGGCTGCCGCGATCAATGTTGTCATGGCGCTTTTCCTGGCCGACTGGTCCGCGCCGTTGATCCAGCGCTACTTCAAACTACCCGGTATTTCCTTCCCGCACCTTCAGTCAGCCGGTTATATGCTGTTGGCTGTACCATTCGCCTGGCTGCTGAACAAGGTTCCTTTCCTGCGCAACATGCATTTGGATCCCGACACCCTGCGCAAACGCTTGGGCATCCTGGGCGAACCCATTTTCCTGGGTTTCTTCATCGGTGTCATCCTGGCCGCCTTCGCACGCGAAGCAATCGCGGACATTATCCTGACCGGTGTCAACGTAGCCGCTGTTATGATGCTGATCCCGCGCATGGTTGCAATCCTGATGGAAGGTCTCACACCTGTAGCCGAAGCCGCTCGCAAATTCATGGCCAAGAGAACCCAGGGCCGCAGCTTCAATATTGGTTTGGACTCCGCAGTTTTGATCGGCAGCCCGGCAGTTATCGCTTCCGGTTTGCTGATGGTTCCCGTTGAGATCGGTATGGCACTGCTGTTAGCCCCCTTGGGCAACCGCACGCTGCCTTTCATTGATTTGGCCGATGGCGTATTCGTGACCGCCATGTTGGCCCCCTTAGTGGCCGGCGACGTTCTGCTGACTGTTATTCTGGGCGCCATTGTCATGGGTATTGGTATGATCTTCACCACTTTGCTGGCTCCGGCTGTGACAGACATGATCGTGACCGCTGGAACGTTGGAAGTTCCTGCCGGATATTCACTCTACACGGTTATGAGCGATGCAGCCATCCCGCATTCGTACATCTTCTACTACGTTTTCCAGAACCCTGTAGTGATCGCTTTGTTGATCAGCGCAGTCCTTTTGGTAGGTCAATACTTCTTAGCCAAGAAATTCCCCTTGGGAGAGAAGTTGTTGGCGGATGTAGCTGTTCCTGAGAAAAAGTAATTTATTGGTAAAACAAAAGGAGTTGTGGCATACTTGCCACAACTCCTGATTTAATCCGTGAGGAAAATAGATGCTCAAACTTTTTATTTCTTTTGCGTTAGGTCCCATTGGATTAAAAATTCTGAATTTTTATATTCGCAACAGCGCTATTATTAATTCATTAGTTTTTATCTACGGCATATTTCTAACTTTTGCGCATGTGAATTATAAGCGTATCACCCAGGATTGGTCTGACCGCATAAAAAAAGGCAAAGTAAAGAAGGCCGTTGATAAAAATAAGTATGACTGGGAAAAGGCAATCGTGGAAAACTCCAAATTCCCGTTTGTAGCTGGTGGCACCAGCCTGATTCCTAAAAAGACCAATAAGGAAAACCTGTTATTCTACCTGGAACGAGATAAAAGCTGGCAAAAACAGCTAATGAAATTAGCGGAATAAGTTAGTAATAATAGATAAAGCGAAACATAAGAAACCGCTCCCTGAAAGTTATTTACAAGGAGCGGTAATTATTTAAAAATTTAGTTAATTGAACGAGCAAAGCGACAAAAACAGAAAGCCACCCACATAGCGGATGGAAAGCGAATGGTTAAACTATACTTTTACAATGAAGACTAGCTCCCTGAAAGCGTAATAACAAGTCAAATATAGAGACAATAAATCAATGTAATTGCGAGGAACGTAGTGACGAAGCAATCTCAGTAGCTAGATAAAGAGAATAAAAGAACGAGAAATGCAGGGAGAAATTACACAAATATAAGCAGAGAGCTGAGATCGCCTTCCCCGGAGTGAATGTTTCGCGAAAGTCGCCTGTCACAAGAAAGCAAGTGGTAAGCTTCTCGCGATTACAAAAGAAAAGAAAGTAGCGCAGGGGAAAATACAATGATGAAGGCGAAGTGACGTAATTGAAAGTAAAAGCCAGCATCTTTAGACGCTGGCCGGTACTAGAAACTGATAACCTCAGAACAAACCAACTAATGACAGGTGGTTTTGGTTTAAATTAGGCGCTTTTTTCGGCCTGGATTTCTTTGACCTTTACGATGATTTTCTCAACCAGTTCGTCCTCACCCACACCGGTGATCAACGGAATGGCATTGAAAACGGGTTTATTGGTTTCGACGGTGACCTGGACGTTGCTGACCACGATATCATAATTAGCGATCCGCCCGGGCAGTTCATTGTTCCCGCTGCCATCGATATGGACGCTCAGTTTTTCAGCTTCCAACTTTTCCTTAAGCTTGTATGCTGCATGCATAGCCATCGCAACACCTGAACCACAAACAACTACAATCTTCACTTTGTACATATTCCTCACCTCATCAAATAAATGTTATATAAAGTTCTATATTGTGATTATACGGAAATTACTTTACTTTTTTATTCATCGACTCAATGTGTTTCAACATGGCCGTTTTAACTTCTGTTTTAGTTGTTGCGTTCTTCATTGCGACCAGGGCATCGTCATTTTCAAGGATGAATATGACTTTCCGCAGCACGGGGATGACCAACTTGGCGTCATGCACTGCCAGCATGATGACGATCTCCACCTGGACCTTTTCTTCGGGGGTGGCCATCATCTGGAAAGTGATCGGTTTGGCCAGGGTGGCAATGGCAATCGCCGGTTTTAGAACGTGGTCCGTGTCGGTATGCGGGATGGCCACACCGGCCATGCGCGCCTGCAACCCGGTGGGGTAGACCTTTTCCCGGTCAAGCACGGCTTGCGTATAGCTGTCTTTGACAAATCCATTGTCGAATAAAAGTGTGCCTAATTTACGGATGATTTCTTCAGGTGAATCAGCGCTTTCGTTGACGAGGATCAATTTCTCGTCGATCTTAAAGTTGGCAAGGGTTGTATCTTCTGTGTTTGACATTGAAATTCCTGTATTATTTACTAACTGTAATCGATTTCATTTTGCGAATGTTGCTGGCGTACTGATTGTCGCGAAAGACTCCCCGCCCGGAAACGACGATATCCGCGTTCACGCGTAACGCATCAAGGATATTCTCCTCAGTAAAGCCCCCGTCTACTTCCCACAGGATATCCTGCAGGCCGGGCTGCTGTTGGCCTTGCTTTACTTTGTCCAGTACGCTGGGTAGGTACGTGCAGCTCATGCTTTCCGGTTCAGTGGTCAGGATAAGGACATATGAGAGGAACGGCAAATAAGGACGCAGATCGGGCAAGGGCGTCTTTGGATTGAAGGCTAATCCTGCCCGTATCCCGTATTGGTGGATCAATCCCAACGTACGGCGGGGGTAAGGGCAGGCTTCAAAGTGAACGGAAACCATCTCAACCCCGATCTCTGCCAACGTGGGCAGGATCCATTCGGGGTTGTTGATCATCAAGTGCACGTCAAAAGGCAGGCTGCTGAGCGGCCGCGCGGCGCTGATGATCTGTGTTCCCAGCGACATGACCGGTACGAAATTGCCGTCTTCCAGGTCAAAGTGCAGGATATCTGCTCCTGCTTGTTCCAGACCTTTCACGGTTTCTGTTAAATATGCCAGCGGCGCTGAGACCAGAGATGGGGCGATCTTGATCATATGGTTTACTCGAAATTCTTGCGGAAGTCTTTGACTTTGGTCATAAAGGTTTTCACGCGGTTGACGTCCACATTATTCTGGAAAATACCGTCATATTTGAAGGTGGTGGCAACCACCGCGCCGTCGGCAATGGTCAATTGTTCTTCAATGTTTTCAAGACGTACACCGGTGTTGGCGAATACGACAGTATTAGGTACTGCGCCTTTGACACGCTTTAGAACATCCGCGTCGGTTACGGTGCCGGCTGTCAAGCCAGAGACGCACAGCGCGTCGGGTAGGTGATTGAATACCGTGGAGCGGGCAATTTCGGCCACATCGCGGTCGGCCAGGTAACGGGCAGCTTCGGGGACGATGTTGAAGAGCAGCTTGACGTTTTCCGCGCCGATGGCGTGCTGATGGCGGACGACTTCGCCGCAATTGGTGTTCCACAGGCCGAAATCACTGGCATAAACGCCCGAGAAGATCTCACGCACGAACTTGCCGTCTACTGCGGCTGCCAAATCAAGGGAGGCATATGGATCCCACAACACGTTCACGCCGTAAGGCACGCTGATCTCGCTCATCAGCTCGCCGATGATGCGGGCCATGGCCGCGGTTGTCTCGGTTTTGACCTTCAGCAGGTAGGGCAGGCTGAATTCGTTCGAGAACATAACGCCATCCACGCCGCCATCCTGTAGGGCGTGCAGTTCTTTGCGGGCGCCTTCGATGACTTTCTTCATTCCCCCCGCTTTGTCATAACCCGGATCGCCTGGCATGGCTTGCAGATGGCACATCGCGATGATCGGTTTCTTGGTATTAAAAATTTCTTTTGTCCAGTAGGTCATTTCATTAAGCTCCAATAATAAAGTGAATTTGATTATACGCCTCGACGCAAATCCAGATTGTGGTCGAATTTGCTGACGATGGTGTCTAATGCCATAATACCCGCTTCAACATCGCGGAGGTCGCATGTTTCAATGGGAGAATGCGAATAGCGCATCGGTATGGAAAGATGGGCCATGGCAGTACCCTGCGTGCCGGACATCAGCGTGAAAGCGTCATCGGTGATGACACCCAGGGCGATGTCGCGCTGCCAGGGGATGCCCATCCCGTCCAATGTATTTTCTAGGAACAATCGTAACTGCGGGCTGGGAATCAACCCGGCCAGCGTGCCGCGCCCGTGGAAGTTCATTTGCGTCACGGCCGGGCCCTTATTCAGGAACATTTCGTACTTGCCGTAAAGTTCGGGTGTATCGCAGGCGGGTGTGATATCCACACAGATGGCCGCGTCCGGCTCCAGACGGTAGAAAGCTGGCATGACGCCGCGGATGTTGAACTCTTCCTGCACGGAGGCCACTACGTAGACCGTACCGGCTGGTTTGTGCTCGTGCAGATATTCTGCCAGGGCGATCAGCATCAGGCAGCCCACCCGGTTATCCAGCGTTTTACTACTCACCAGGTGTTCACCGATTCGCTGGAAATGCGGATGGTAGGTGACAGCGCTGCCGATACGGATTCCCAGTGCTTGGGCTTCTTCGGCAGATTTCACACCGATATCGATATACATCTTGTCGTGCGTAGGCACGGTCAGTTTGTACTCGGGGGGTGTGAAGTGGTGCGAGAAGGTCCCGATCTGTCCGACCACGGAGCTTTTGCCGTCGATGCTGTGCACGTCGAAATACTGGCCCATCAGGGTCTTCTCGGGCACGCCACCGATACGGTTGAAGCGTAGATAGCCGTCCTTGTCGATTTTACTGATCATCAAGCCCAACTCGTCCATGTGGGCAAACACTAGTAAACTGGGTTCGCTTTCGTCTTTCCCGCTAAAGGTCGCTGTCACGTTGCCGATGCGATCCACTTCGACGCTATCCGCCAAAGGCTCAAAACGCTTCTTCATTTCTCGAACCATGTTATCTTCCAAGCCCGATAAGGCTGGAATACTGGTGAGGTGTTGAAGTTCTTCAATTACGCTTTTCATTGTTCTTCCTTCCAAAATTAATTATAAAGATTAACCGACTGCCAATCGGCCGCCGTCGGCTACGATGATTTCGCCGCAGACAAAGCTGGATAGTTCCGAGCAAAGGAACAAGATTACTTTGGCGACGTCCTCCGGGTAGCCAATTCTGCCAACCGGCATGAGTGGAATATAGTGTGCTTCCATTTCTTCTATACTTTCATAGCGTGTCATGATCATCTCGCTCATAATGACGGAGGGCATGACCGCATTCACCAGGATCCCTAAGGGAGCATAGGTCTTGGCTTGGTAACGGGTTAAAGAATAAGCGCCCGCTTTGGTGGCCACATATTGCGGGATCCCGGTTCCACCTGAAAATACGCAAGTGGATGTGACATTAATGATACGTCCATTGCCCCGTTTTGCCATATGGTCTTTCACGGCTTCCGCGCAGAAATGCACGGCTTTCACGTGGATATCAAAACTTTTTTCCCAATTGGCCACGACGCCCGCGTTATTAACTAAAATATCAATTCGGCTGAACTTGTCCAGGACCTCTGCCGCCAAATCGCGGCAATTCTCTTCCTTCGAGATGTCTTTTTGGATGTAATGAGGGCGTAACCCCAATTTGCCGATTTCATCCTGAATGGGCTTGGCATTCTCGGGATCGATGATGTCGTCAATGACAACCTGCGCGCCGGCTTGGGTGAGAATTTCTGCGGCGGCTTTGCCGATGCCTTTGGCTGCGCCGGTGATGATGGCTACCTGACCGCTTAGATTGATTTCGTAGGACATTGATTTACCTTCTTAGTTATTGAACTCGACCACGCATTTGAGGCTTTCCTGGCGGCTGACTGTTTGCAGGATCGCGTCGGAAAGTTCCTCGATGGGATAGGTGTGACTGATTATCTTATCAGCCCAAACATCGCCGCTGGCGATCAGATCCAATGCCATGCGTGTATCGAGATGGTTGGCTGAGTAAGTTGAGGTGATCGTGATCTCGTTGAAGAATATGTGCGAGGGGAAGATCTCGATCGATTCCTCGGGCTTGGGCGTGGCGAAGAACATAACGGTTCCGCCTTTGTTGACCAGGTTCATGCCCAATTTCATCGCGCTGATGTCTTTGGCGGCGATGAAAACCTTGTCGGCGCCGTCGGATTGGAACAGCTCTTGCACTTTTTCCAACTCCGCCTGCGGGTCGTTGCCCGGCTTCCAGACGTTTTGCGCGCCGAATTCATGGGCTTTGTTGATGCGCCAATCCAACATTTCGTAAACGACCAATTTACGTACGCCCCAATACTTCAAGCATTGGATGAACATCAATCCCATGGTGCCGGTGCCGATCAGGGCGACGGAATCTCCGGCTTTCACGCCTGCTTTCTGGATGGCGTGAATGATGCAAGCCAAAGGTTCCACCAGCGTGCCGGCTTTGAAGCTGACATTTTCCGGCAGGATCAGGGTGTCGCGTTCAGCGTGCGCGGCGGATGCGGTGAAATATTCCGAAAAACCACCGGGGTGGATATGCGTTTTGCGGAAAGATTCACACATGGTAAAGTTGCCTCTGCGGCAGTGTTCGCATACCAGGCAGGGGATGTGGTGATGAACCACAACACGGTCGCCCACTTTGATATTATGGATATCGCTACCGACTTCTTCCACAACACCCACCGCCTCGTGACCCAAGGTCAGCGGTGCGCGCGGGGTTAAATACCATTCCATCGTGTCGGCAACACACACGCCGCACGCTTTCGTTTTGACTAAAAACTCGTCGGATTTTGGTTGGGGAATGGGTCTGTTTTCTATACGAACGTCTTGATTGTTGTAATAAACGGCTACTTTCATTGAACACCTGACTTTGATAAAAATAATTGGTTCGATAATTGCTGATTTTGGTGGATACGGACAAGCCGTATCCACCGATAACAATAAAATGGTTTATGCGCCGAACAATTTGCCAATCCAGAACAGGACTGCGGCTACCCAGTTGCCGGCAGAAAGGCCGGTGATTTCGACTGCGCCTTCCGGGATCACATAACCAATGGAGGTTGCCATCTGGGTCAATGAGGATCCGAAGAATGTGCAGGTGTACATAACGACTGTCATGATGACTGCACCGCAGATGATCGAGCGGAACAGGTTGCCTTTCGACATGAAAGGTACCATTACGACGAAGTAGAACATTGAAGCTAAGTCGCCGAAGGGCAAAACACGGTTGCCGGGCAGGATTAAGGCCAGGCCTAAGGTAATCGGAATGAGGATGATGCCGGCTGCCACGGTGACGGGGTGCCCAATCAGAACGGCAGAGTCAAGGCCGATGTAGAAATCACGGCCGCTGAATTTCTTCTGCATGAAGATTCTGGCAGATTCGGCAATCGGGGTCAGGGCTTCCATGAAAAAGCCGATGATTTTGGGGATAAGGATCATAGCTGTGCCGATGGTGATGCCTAGGGTGAGCAGTTTGGCGGGTTCGCGCCACATGCCGCCGAACAAGCCTACACCGACGCCCAACAGGACGCCCAAGAACAGGGGTTCACCGAAGATGCCCCATTTTTCACGAATGTTGCTCTCGTCCCAGTGGATGTCTTTGATGTATGGAATGCGATCAAGCACCCAGTTTACACCGGCGATGATCGGTACACTGGTGACGGCCCAACCGTGGGGGATGCTGATGCCGGGCAGGTTGTAGAATTCTTGAACGTCTTTGGCTGTTTTGTCAGCGATCCACAGTTCGTAAACTGTATGGACGGCTGCCGCAACCAAACCCCAGGCCAGGCTACCGGAAGCAATGTAGCAGACTGATGCGGTGAAAGCTTGGTTCCAGAAATTCCAAATGTCCACATTCAGAGTTTTTGTCAGTTTCAAAGCCAGCATGGCAATGTTTGTTGCTAGGCAGACCAGGATGACCAGTGAACCGGCGGTCGTGCCCCAGGCGATTGCTCCGGCAACACCCCAGCCAACGTCGAGAATGTCGAGGTTGGCACCGGTGTTTTCCACCATTGCGTTAACGACGGGGACCATTTGCCCGATCAGCAGGTTGATGATCAGGTTCAGCGCGATGAAACCGGCACCTAAGGTTAAGCCGGCCCGTAAAGCGGTACGAAGTTTCTGACCAAAGATAAGTCCCATCGTGGTAATGATGATGGGCAGCAGCAATGAAACGCCTAATCCGGTCAGGAAGTCTTTGATACCTCCAACAATGTCAACAAAATTCATTTTATTTACTCTCCTTTATTTTTCCATGCACCTATTAATTATTAAAAAAAAGAATCAATGCTCCCTTAAATCACCTCCTCTGAGAAACGAAAAAATTGCTCAGGTTGCCAAGATTTTTATGTTCTTTTCATCGCAATACTGTAAGAATGCTTCTGGAACCCCCTTGTCTGTAATAATGGCACTGAGATCAGACAATTCACAAACTTTGGCAAACGCAGTGGTGCCAAACTTCGTGGAATCGCAGAGCAGAATGGTCTGGCTTGCGGCTTTGACCATGGCTTGCTTGATGGGAACTTCTTCGATATTGACGTTGCTGATGGTACCGTCCGAGTGAATGGCGTCCGCGCCAATGAAGGATTTGTCCACGCGCAGGTTGCGGATGAAATCGACTACTTGGGGGCCCTGCAGGGTGTATACGTTCGCGCGCGCGATGCCGCCGGTGCAGATCAGGTTGATTTTTGGATTGGTGGCAAGCTTGTATGCGATATTGAGGTCGTGCGTGACCACTGTCAGGCGTTCCCTGGTGTGCAGCAGGCAGGCCAGCTGAAAAATGGTCGAGCCGGCGTCCAGTAAGATCGTGTCACCGTCCTCGACCAAGTCAATGGCTGCCGCGGCGATACGGCTTTTTTCGTCGATGTTGCGGTGTTGTTTAATGTCATAGGGGAGCTCCATGGTAACACCCTGGGTAGAACGCACCGCGCCGCCTCGTTTGCGAATACAGATACCCTCTTGCTCTAAAAGGATCAGATCGCGCCGAATAGTCGCTGAGGAAATGTTGAATTCTTCAGCTAAATCGGTGACCTGAATGTAACCGTCTTCCCGTAATTTGGTTAGCAGGAGTGCCCTGCGTTCTTCAGCAATCATGTCATAAAACCTGCAAAAATGAACAAAAAAATGAACGAAAATGTAAGATAATGACATTATAGCGAGGCGGTTTTTATTTGTCAATTGTCTGGATGACTTCGAGTGAAAATTTAAGATTTTGGAACAGAAATATTGGAAAAATATCCAGGGTTTGGGGAAAGAGTTGTTGGGAAGGAAAAGAAAAGCAGCTTAAGCGTGGTTATATTACGGCCTTAACAATGGAATTCTCCGGCCGGTTATTGATAATTCTCGTATATGTCCAAGACGATATCGGCATATCTGTATCCCATGTCGTAAGGCCCATAGGCGTACAGTGCCTCGCGCAGTGAGCCTTTTTTCTCGATCAATTCTGACAGCATGCGCGTACCGTATTCAACATTGAAAGACGGGTCCATTAATTCGTCCATTGACGGCCGGCTGGTGAAGCAGGGCTTGCTTCCGCATATAAAACTGGCTGCAATCCCGTCGCGCGGCATGACTTGCATCAAGCCAATTGCGCCGCTCCCGGATATGACCTCGGCGTTGCCGCCGCTTTCCTGCAACATCACCGCCGCGATCAGGTTCGGATCCAGACCATATTCCCGGGCATTTTCTTCTATGGTAGTTTTCCAGTGCTGGATGGTGTTAGGAAAATGAGTGCTAAGCCCGGTGCCCGGCTGCGCAGCTGGGGCGGGGGAGCGCGTGTCGTTCTGTAAAAATGCGCTGCCGGTGAATAAAGCAAAGCTATAAAGGGTCAGGCCTATCGCCAATATTGCCGGCACGATCATCTTGGTGGGGGTCATCGTTTGCATAGCTATATAATAGCACAATAGTTCTAAAATAGGAATAAAAAAACTAACCGGAAAGCTGGTATATCGTATTAAAACCCTTTTGCAGAATGCCCAGTATTTCATTCGCTGTGGATTGATAGGTTGGTACAGAAGAACCCACTGGATCGTCGATCTCTTCTATTTCATCAACCATTTCGCGCAACAGGAATATTTTCCTTGCCTGTTCGGGATAATTTCGGGCCAGGCTTTGTTTGTGCTCAAGAGTCATGCACAGGATCAGATTGAATTGTTTCAACAAAGCCTCGCTTACCCCTTGGGAACGATGACCTCTTAAATCCAATCCGCGCGTTTGCATGGCGGTTACTGCGTTCGAAGTGGCAGGCATACCGTTATAGGCCCACACGCCGGCGGATGCAATACGCCAATCAACGTCTTTCTTCCCATTCTGTTTGACCAAATCGGCAAACAATACTTCTGCCATGGGAGAACGGCATTGATTGGCGCTGCATACAAATAACACAGAGTGACTGTGATTATTCGGATTATTTTGCGTGGACACTATTTACCCATGCTGACGACCTGGCTGTCCCAACGATGCCAGTCGCCGAAGCGTTCGTCCACGATCTTGCGGCCTTCGCCGGGGTACTCCAAGCCTTGCAGCTCCAGGTCGGCATCCATCATAATGCGCACCAGCTCATGGAATTTGACTTTGGGCGTCCATTTCAATTGCTTGATAGCTTTGGAGGGATCTGAGAGCAGTAAATCCACTTCTGTGGGGCGGAAATAGCGCTCATCGATGCGTACATAATCTTCCCAATTCAAGCCAACGTAGCCGAAAGCTTCTTCCAGGAACTCGCGCACCGAGTGGGTTTCTCCGGTGCCAATTACAAAGTCATCCGGTTTGTCCTGCTGCAGCATCAACCACATGGCTTCCACATATTCCGGCGCATAACCCCAGTCGCGTTTGGAATCCAGGTTGCCCAGGTAGAGATGGTTTTGCTTTCCGGCTTTGATGGAGGCAATCGCGCGGGTGATCTTGCGGGTGACGAAGGTTTCGCCGCGGCGCGGAGATTCGTGATTGAACAAAATACCGTTGCTGGCAAAAATGCCGTAGGCTTCACGGTAGTTGCGGGTAATCCAATATGCGTACACCTTGGCAGCGGCGTAAGGGCTGCGCGGCTCAAATTGCGTATCTTCCTTTTGTGGCGGCTTGGCGCTGCCGAACATTTCGCTGGAGGATGCCTGGTAGAAGCGCGCGTCTATTTCGCTTTTACGGATGGCTTCCAAAATGCGGGTGGTGCCCAGGCCGGTCACGTCGCCGGTGTACTCCGGCATGTCAAAGCTGACGCGCACGTGGCTTTGAGCGGCCAAATGGTAGATCTCGTCAGGCTTGACGTTGTAGATCATGTGCTGCAGGGTTTCTCCGACTGCGACATCGCCATAATGCAGGTAGAGGTGCACCTTGTTGCCGTTATTATGTGGGTCGTGATAAATGTGGTCGATACGCTGCGTGTTGAACGTGCTCGCGCGGCGGATGATACCGTGCACTTCGTACCCTTCATGTAATAATAATTCGGCTAAATAGGAACCATCCTGGCCTGTTATGCCGGTAATTAGCGCTTTTTTCACGGATTTTCCTCCAGAAATATTACGGATTGAGTTGCTGCTGCTAGTATAACCACGTACAAAAATCATGTCAAACCGCCAAAAAGGGATAAAGGAAGAAAGCCTGGGAAATTAAGCGGATTGACCTGCAAGCCGGAATAAATAAAAAACTGCCCACCTGACAATAATTGGCGAGCAGTTTCATGGATACTTTGATTATTCTATTTGTTGGTAAATTTCAATTCTTCTTTTTCTTTATCCAGGTCAACCATTACATGGTCGCCTTCTTTGAAATTACCGGAAAGCAGCTTGACCGACAATGGGCTCTCGATGAATTTTTGCAGCGCGCGTTTCAATGGACGTGCGCCAAAATTCGGATCAAACCCTTCTTTGGATAGCCATTTGCGGGCGTTATCTGTCAGTTCTACAGTCAGGTTGTGTTCGGAAAGCCGCTGGCGGATCTCGTTCATTTGCAGGTCAACGATGTCCACCATTTGCTCCTCGGATAGCGGTGAGAAGATAATCACTTCATCGATGCGGTTGAGGAATTCCGGACGGAAGGTTGATTTCAAAGATTTTTCAATATTCTGTTGTGCTTCCTGGTCTTCATCAGTGCTGTCCTTTTGGAGGAAACCCAATGTGCCGCCGCGGCGGATGAATTCTGTGCCCAGGTTGCTGGTCATGATGAGCACGGTATTGCGGAAATCCACCACGCGTCCCTGACCGTCGGTCAGCCGGCCGTCGTCCAGGATTTGCAGCAGCGAATTCCAAACTTCCGGGTGGGCTTTCTCAATTTCATCGAACAGGATCACACGGTAGGGGCGTCTGCGGACGGCTTCGGTTAATTGGCCGCCTTCTTCGTACCCCACGTATCCGGGAGGTGCGCCGAACAAGCGTGAAGCGGTATGTTGTTCGCGATATTCGCTCATATCCAACCGCACTAACGCGTCTTCGTCGTCAAACATGAACTCGGCCAGTGCTTTAGCCAGCTCGGTCTTGCCGACACCCGAAGGGCCGATAAAGATAAAGGAACCAATGGGGCGCTGTGGGTCTTTTAGTCCGGAACGTGCGCGCCGGATGGCGTCGGCCACCGCGTGGATGGCTTCTTCCTGACCGATAATGCGTTCGTGCAGCTTGGCTTCCATATCCAGCAGGCGTTCAGCTTCACTCTGCATCATTTGATTCATCGGAATACCGGTCCACTGGGATACTACTTCGGCAATGTCGGATTCGTCCACCACTTCATCCAGTTTGTGCTCAGCTTCCCATTTGTCGCGCTTTTCTGAAAATTCGGTTTCCATACGCAGCCGTTCGGCTTTCTTGCGGGCGGCACGTTCATAATCGCGTTCCATACCGGCTTGTTCTTCTTCCGCCATCAAACGGTCGATTTCGCTCTTCTTTTTCTTGAGGTCGGCGGGCATGGAATAAAGTGCCACACGTAGTTTGGCTGCCGATTCGTCCATCAGATCAATGGCTTTGTCCGGCAGGAATCGGTCGGTAACATAACGCGACGATAATTTAACCGCGGCTTCGATGGCGCCGTCCGTGAAATGCACCTTATGGTGCGCTTCATAGCGGTCGCGCAGCCCTTGCATCATTTGGATGGTTTCGTCGATGGAGGGTTCGTCCACGTAAACCGGTGCGAACCGCCTTTCGAGCGCGGCGTCTTTTTCTATATATTTGTGATATTCATCCAGGGTGGTCGCGCCGATGCATTGCAGCTCACCGCGTGCCAGGGCCGGTTTAAGCATACTGGAAGCATCCATTGCGCCTTGTGCTGCGCCTGCGCCGATCACAGTGTGTAGTTCGTCAATAAAAAGGATAATCTCGCCGTTCGAGCGCTGTACTTCATCAATAGCGCTTTTCAAGCGCTCCTCAAATTCACCGCGGAAACGGGAACCGGCAATCATGGCGCCTAAATCCAGCGAAATGACCTTCTTCCCCATCAGGATTTCCGGCACATCGTTGTCGGCGATCTTCTGTGCCAGGCCTTCCACAATAGCGGTCTTGCCCACGCCTGCGTCGCCGATCAATACCGGGTTGCTCTTGGTTCTACGGGATAAAACCTGGATCACGCGCAGGATTTCTTGATCCCGTCCAATTACCGGATCCAGTTTGGTTTCGTGTGCCAATTGGGTCAGGTCGCGCGAGAATTTTTCCAGCGTGCGGTAGCGGGATTCCGCTTTGCGGTCCGTAACGCGCTGCCCGCCGCGGATTTGCATAATGGCTTCCAGAATACGCTTGCGTTCCACACCGCTCTCGGTCAGGATACGCGAAGCGGGGGTGTTTTTTTCGCTCAGAATCGCAAGGAACAAGTGTTCCGTGGATATAAATTCATCGTTGAGTTTGGTGGCTTCTTCGTTGGCCACTTCCATTACGCGTTTAACCCGCGGTGTGATAAAGATCTGCCCGGCGCCGCCGCCGAAGATGTTGGCTTTCGGGCTGCTGCGCAGTACTTCGTCCAACTTGGCTTGCAGGTTGGCTGAATCAATAGACATGATCTCAAGTATTTGAGGGACAACGCCGTTGGGTTGTTCAATCAATGCCACCAGCAAATGCTCAGTGTCAATTTGTGTGTGCCCATAGCGCTGAATGATTTCGGCAGCGCGCTGCGCCGCCTCTTGTGCTTGTTCGGTAAAACGATCAAATCGCATCATAATATATTTTCCATTCGATTGATTAACATTTTATCATTCAGCCCATTTCCAAAGGCAAACGGGACGTTAATAATTTATAAAATAAATATCAACAAATTAGCTGCCGGCGCGTCTTATTCACTTACCGAATACGCAAACCGCAGCACCATATTCGAAGCTGCATCCGCTGCCCATAAATTACCCTGGTCATCGAAATCCAGGCCGTAAGGCCGGCTAAAGATTTCGCTGGACGGGGCCAGATCCTCCCAGCCCTGCAGGAACAGACCTTCCATGGTAAATTCCAAAATACGGTTGCCTTCCGGATCGGACACCAGGATCGTGTCGTCGGGGCTGATGGTGATGTAGGGTTTATTATCAATGCCGGAACCATACCAGGCGTCCACGTCAAATGCGCTTACTTGCGTGTAAATCATCCCATCTGCGTCCGGTTGGAAGACTTGAACGCGCCGGTTCCAGGTGTCGGCCACGGCTACCAATCCCTCAGCGTTGATGGCGATTCCTACCGGTTCATCAAACTGGCCTGCGTCAAAACCAGCGCCGCCAAATTGGGTCAGGTAATTAAGATTCCGGTCAAAAACCAGCACGCGTTTGTTGCCCGTATCGGTTACCAGTACATTCCCGTTGGGAGTTACTGCGATACCGCGCGGTCCCCACAGGTCATCGGGATCGTCACCCTGCGCGAAAGTTCCCCGCATCTTGATGAATTTCCCGTCCGAGCTGAGTTTTTGAATGCGGTGGTTAAAGGTATCCGCTACGTATATGGATCCGTCCGGTCCAACAGCCACGTCCCAGGGTTGATTCATTGTTCCACCTGGAGCTTCGCCTTCCAGAGCATTCGCGTAGGTGCCGTATGTCTCCAATAGCACTCCGTCTGTGGAGAATTTCTCGATACGGTTATTGCCGGAATCCGCCACGAAAATTGAACCATCCGGCGCGATATCGATGCCGTGCGGTGTGTTCAGTTCACCCGGATTGGCGCCGCTGATCCCAATAAAGAAATCTGCTTGCCTGGATACGGTCTTTTCAACGTACGGGTCACTATCCACCACCTGCTGTAAGGCGGCCTCGGTATTCAACTGCCACATTTGCGCGGCGATATCCTTGCGCACATAGAAACGCATTTTTTCACACGGCAGCCAGTTGTCCAGCGTCAGGAAGTCGTTATTATTAATTTCGGCATATAGGCTGTAATCGCGGCTCAACCATATATTGAAAATTGCCTGGCGCATTTCCGGGTTCTTCAACGCGTAAGAAATCCGTTCCCATGTCAGGCCGAAGTAATCCTGGTTGGGCCACCACAAGCGGCTGTATTCATATACATAGTAATTGTCCCGCACAATGGCGTCGATTTTGTCATACTTATCGGGGCCGGCTATGATCAGGTCGGCTTCTTCGAGCGAACGGGTGGGGTTTTCCATGTAAACAATCTTGTTGGGGTAGTTGCGCAGATACCACCAATACGGGTACAAACCATGGTTGTCGTAGGCTACCTTGATGTCCAGCCCCCCGGTCAACCTCTCTGAAATTTCTTCAACTTGCTTGAGGATGATTTTGGGTCCATCAGAAGCATGCGCATAGACCAAATACTCATAGGGGTAATCATAGTTGATAAATGAGGCGCGATAAGCGCTGCGCGCTGTTACAACCGACATAATAATGAATAACGCCAGGCAAACATTGATACCCAATCGGTGCCAGTTTATCTTTGATTCTTGCCGGAAAAGGAAGTACCCCGTCAGAATGGCAGCCAGAAGCAGGAAGAAGAAGTGCGTTGTGTCCCCTAAGTGTTCCTGGGTCTTGCTTTGGAAGGGGTAGTGTGCGCCCAATAGCTGCAAAATTAGCAGGATTACCAGAAAGGTGAATGTCAGTGCCAGCAGGAAATATCTGCTTTTTTGCGCGCGGTTGAAAGTTAATTTAGCCTTGCTTTCAAATAGTTTTTCAACCAACCAGCCTGCGCACAGCAGCATGGAAAATGCGATATGCACGGTTATCCACGGCATTTTCTCTCCGGCAATGGAATAAGCGATTAGCGACAGTATTGTCCAGTAAATGAAAATCCCCGGAATAGGAAGGCTTATGGAAATTTCCTGTTCGTCCTCAATGCGTGTGTAGCTGCTCCAGAAGGATTTACGCCGGATGCCCAGTACAAATGCCAGGATCGTGCCGATCGCGCCCAGGAACTCGTAGATGGGAATTTGAATCAAGGCGAAGTAATATAAAGGTTGTCCGCCGCGCTGTACGTCCTGCTGTGCCATCCAGTGGCCCAGCGATCCAACCATGCCGGTCAGGATACCGAGTGAATTGGTGAAGAAGGTGGTGAAAAAGAGTATGTAAATCCCAAAGAAAACCGCGGCATATTTCCACCACTCTTTGGGCTGCCAAATAATTCCAAACACAATGCTCAGGCCGATAAAAAAGGAAAGGTAGATGTAATCGGATAAGATACTGAGCGTGTTGGTGTAATCAATCGCCGAAATTCCCGCCAGGCCGACCGGAAAAGCCGACAACAGCGGCAGTACCAGTGTGATCAACAACATCATTAAGGAAAAGGAACGGGATTGGCTCAGTTTGTCCCAATGGAGTCTTTCGCGAACAACCAACAGGAAAATAATGGCTGTCAACAGCACCAGCATGATGGGCAGAAAGGCTTGCAGCAGCGGGGACATCAAAACAAACACAGAAAGGATGTTGTTGGTAGCCTGAAGGTCGGCGTCCGGAATGATGATTTGCTCGGCCAGCACGGCGTTATTGATGTTCTTCATCAGCAGTATGGAGAAAACCAGTGCGGCGATCAAAAGGAATGCCCCAACAGTATTGAACAAAATGGTCTCTTTGCGGAGCTTGTCGTCTGTCCAATCCATTTTAAGGAAGTCTCGTATCGCAACGATAAAAAGAAAGATCAGCATCTCTGCGGTAAAGATGTAGGCGGTTTCTTTCGCGGTGAAATTCAACGCGAGGGTGATCACCACACCAAACAGGTGGGAAAGCTTGCCGTCCTCAAGGTAACGCAGCACATAGTAAATGGTGGCGACGCTCAGGAAAGCGCAAATGGCTTCGTTGCGCGTATAGCGCCCATAAAACATCATGTACGGCGAAATCGCGAAAAACAGCCCTGCCGCCAGTGAACCGATTTTCCCTAAATATCGGCGGTATGCGATCAGCACAAAAGCCACAGTGGCGATGCTGAATAATGCGTGCGGCAGGCGGGAGGTGAAATCATTGTCGCCAAACAGAAAATAGCACAGCGCTATCAGGTGGAATTGAAGCGGCCCATGGGTGACGGGATCCTGGTGGTAACCTCTTCCCGAGTATAAGTCAAATGAGGGCACAACGTGGTTGACTTCGTCATGGGCCATCACACGTGCGTCCAGATTGTAAAGTCGGGTGATAATGGTCAGGATGATGATAATAGCGATCATTACGTGGCGGAAAGTGACCTTGCCGAATAACGACCGCAGAGATTTGTCCAAACTGGTTTGCATGCTTTTACCTCATTACAGTTTAAAAACTGGTAGAATCATTTGTTGAATGGCAATATTTATTATAAGAGAAGGGGTAAATAATATCCATTTCAATGCAGTTATTACCAAGATAACAATATTGACCGAAATGGTTATATTTGTTACAATATCCGTTTGCCAAATGTACAGCTGATTATATTATTAAGCAAGTTGACCAGGAGAAATAAATGAACTCTGACTTACCGGAGAAATCGTACGCCCGTATTCATTCAATCCTTGAAATTCCCAATTTGATTGAAGTCCAGAAAGAATCTTTTCAAAGATTAAAGACTACCGGCCTGGCCGATCTGTTTACTGAGATTTCCCCAATTGAATCATACAACAAGGGTATCAAACTTTACTTTCCCAGCAATTCTTCGGAAGTAAAAGACTTTGACCTGAAATATTGGTTCGAAGAACCGAAGAATTCCATCGAAGAATGTTTGGAGCGCGACCTGACTTATTCATCGCCGCTCTATGTTTCCGTCTTGTTGGCTGGGCCTGAAGTGCCCGAGCCAATCAAACAGGATATTTTCCTGGGCGACTTCCCGGAGATGACGGATAAAGGGACTTTCATTATTAATGGCACAGAACGTGTGGTTGTCTCGCAATTAATCCGTTCTCCCGGCGTTTATTTTGACGCACCGATCAACCGCGCTACCGGCCGCAAGTTGGCTACTGCCAAACTGATCCCTGACCGCGGTGCCTGGATGGAATTCGAGACGCGTAAAAATGATTACCTCATCTTGAAATTCAACCGCAAACGCTCTGTCCCCATCACCATCTTTTTACGTGCCTTGTGCGCGGTGGATGATGGACTGGAAGAGTCTCCTTTAAAGTACGGTACCGATGAAGAGCTGCTTGAATTCTTCAAGGATATCGACAAGGATACCGATCGCTTATACGTTGCCAATACAATTCGTCAGGAACCGGAATGGGATCTCTCGGACGGCCGAACCATCGCCGAAGCGGCTTTGCTGGAATTCTTCCGCAAGATGCGCCCCGGTGATCCGGCCACGCTAGAAAACGCCCGGGAATTCTTGGAGCAGCAACTGTTTGACCAGCGTCATTATGACCTGGAAAGAGTAGGGCGCTACAAACTTAACCAAAAATTGGATCTGTCGGCGCGCATCCCGGTTTCACACCGCACCATCACCAAATGGGACATCATCTATCTGGTGCGCCGCATGATTATGATCAACAATGATCTGGAAGAAAAGGATGATATCGATCATCTTGGCAACCGCCGTGTGAAAACAGTCGGCGAATTAATCCAGAACAAACTGCGCATTGGTATGCGCCGCATGGAACGCGTAATTAAGGAACGTATGTCGATTCGTGAGCAGGACCAGGTTTCTCCGGTCAGTCTCATCAACATTCGTCCTATGATTGCTGCCCTGCGTGAGTTCTTTGGTTCCAGCCAGCTTTCACAATTCATGGATCAAACCAACCCGCTGGCGGAATTGCGCCACAAGCGCACGCTGTCCGCGTTAGGCCCTGGCGGCTTGCGCCGTGACCGTGCCGGTTTTGACGTCCGTGATGTCCACAACTCGCACTATGGCCGCATTTGCCCCATTGAAACACCAGAAGGCCCGAACATTGGTTTGATCGGCCGTCTGGCTTCATTTGCGAAAGTAAATGAATACGGCTTTATCGAAACACCTTATCGCAAGGTTTATAACACCCTGCCTCTTAAGGACAAGCGTCTGGAAGGGCGCGTGGCTCGTGAAGATGTACTCACTGAAAGCGGCGATGTGCTGCTCAAGCAGGGTGATCTGGTCACAGCAGATGTGCTTGGCAAGCTGAAGGATAAGGGCGTAAAAACTGTTCCGGTAAATCCCTTTGTGTCTGACGAAATTGAATATCTGTCTGCCGATGCGGAAGATAAATTCAACATTGCCCAAGCCAACACGCCTCTGCAAGAGCTGCAGGAATTTGCCACCAATCGAATTTCCTCGCGTTTCCATTCCGACTTCATTATGAGCCGGCCGGAACGCATTGATTTCATGGATGTCGCGCCGCACCAGATTGTGGGTATCAGCGCTTCGTTGATTCCCTTCCTGGAGCATGACGATGCCAACCGTGCCTTGATGGGTTCGAACATGATGGCGCAAGCGGTGCCTTTGGTCTCTCCTGACCAGCCGATGGTTTCCACCGGTATGGAACGCTACGCTGCTATGGATTCGGGCCAGGTTATTATTGCCGATCAGGAAGGTGAAGTGCTTTCCGTCAATGGTGAGCAGGTTACACTGCGGACCTCCGACGGCGTGCGCACCTATCATTTGCGCAAGTATCAACGGTCAAATCAGAGTACATGCATCGATCAACGCCCGGTCGTCAAAAAAGGCCAGCGCGTGCATGTGGGTGATGTCATCGCGGATTCTTCTTCTACCGTGGATGGCAATCTGGCTTTGGGCCAAAACGTAACCATTGCGTTCCTCTCGTGGGAAGGCGGTAACTTTGAAGATGCCATCCTGATTTCCGAACGCCTTGTTCAGCAGGATCGCTTTACTTCCGTGCATATTGAGAAGTATGAAGTGGAAGCGCGCGATACCAAATTAGGCCCGGAAGAGATCACGCGTGATATCCCCAATGTCGGCGACGACGCTATCAAAGACCTGGATGAGGACGGTATTGTCCGTCTGGGTGCCGAGGTTGGCCCCAATGACATTCTGGTTGGCAAGATCACACCTAAAGGTGAAAAAGAACTCACTCCTGAAGAACGCCTGTTGCGCGCCATTTTCGGTGAAAAGTCCCGTGATGTGAAAGATACTTCCCTGCGCATGCCGCATGGCGAGCGCGGTAAAGTCGTGGAAGTCAAAGTCTTCACCCGTGAAGAAAACACTGATTTGTCCGCTGGTGTTGAAAAGATGGTGCGCGTTTCGGTTGCGCAGCTGCGCAAGCTGACCGCCGGAGATAAGATGGCCGGCCGTCATGGAAACAAGGGTGTGGTTTCCCGTGTTATCCCTGTGGAAGATATGCCCATGTTGGATGACGGTACCCCCGTCGACATCATTTTGAACCCGTTGGGTGTCCCTGGCCGTATGAATATCGGTCAGGTATTGGAGACTCACCTGGGTTGGGCGGCCTCTCGCCTTGGTTTCAGAGCCATTACGCCTGTCTTTGACGGCGCCAATGAAAAGGAAATTGAGGCGGAACTGGGCCGTGCCTGGTTGATTGATGCCGCCTGGAAAGAAATTGGCACCAAGGCTTGGGATTGGATTAAGGATCAGGGCTTTGAGCCGGATATGATCAAGGATGACGAAGAAGTCCGTTTGCTCTATCTGGAAAACTGGTTGGGTGAGAAGGATTACGATATCTTCCGCTTCAAGACCGATTTGACCTATGCGCGTCGCGCCACCTTAACGGAATGGCTGCGTGATAAAGGATACGAACCGGAAGGTTGTCTCTCGTTTGACAGCATCTCAGCGCTGGATACCGAATCTGACCGGCGCGACGAAAAAGCTATTGAAATCTGCCTGCGTATTTGGCTGGAAAATAATGGCGTCAATGTCAGCCGTGTTAAAGATGAAAACATCCGTGAGAAAGCGGAAGCTTACATGGTCGAAGCTGAAAACCCCATGCCTATTTTAGGTAAACAAGTCATTCGCAACGGGAAAACCGGCATGCCCTTTGGGCAATCCGTTACCGTCGGTATTATGACTATCCTGAAATTGCATCACCTTGTCGAAGATAAGGTGCACGCGCGTTCAACCGGCCCATACAGCCTCGTAACGCAGCAGCCTTTGGGCGGCAAGGCGCAATTCGGCGGCCAACGCTTTGGTGAGATGGAAGTTTGGGCCCTGGAGGCTTACGGTGCGGCCTATACGCTGCAGGAAATGCTGACAGTCAAGTCCGATGACGTTCAAGGTCGTGTATCTTCCTATGAAGCCATTGTAAAGGGCGAAGCAATTGAGGAACCCAGTTTGCCGGCTTCCTTCCGTGTCTTGGTGAAAGAGCTGCAAAGTCTTGGCTTGGCAGTTGAGGCAGAAATGGAATCCGGTGATATTATTAAGTTCGGGAAGGACGAAGAGAAAGTCAAACCGCCCAAAATCTCAACAGGATTGCTGGGATTGGGCTCAAATATTGACAATTTCCTGTCATAATGAGTTGACGGTGAGTATTCTGTATGATATACTCCGACTTCGTGTCTGTAGCTAAGTTTTATAATTTATTTGGAGGCTGAAAGGTGCCAACTATCAATCAACTGATTCGAAAAGGTCGTACGAGTAAAAAAGTAAAGAGCAAAGCGCCTGCGCTGCTCTATACGTTCAATACCAATAAACAGCGTCGTGTACGCCAGCCAAAGGGCGCGCCGCAGAAACGTGGCGTTTGCACGGTCGTGAGGACAATGACGCCTAAGAAACCTAACTCCGCTTTGCGGAAGATTGCTCGTGTTCGTCTGACCAATCAGATTGAAGTTACAGCGTACATTCCCGGTGAAGGCCACCAATTGCAGGAGCACTCCGTGGTTATGGTTCGCGGCGGTCGTGTTAAAGATCTGCCTGGCGTTCGCTACCACATTGTGCGCGGCACTTTGGATACGACCGGCGTGAATGATCGCAATTCCAGCCGTTCCAAATACGGCACCAAAATGCCTAAATAAATTTGCAATTATCGAGATGGAGTTATTGAATGCGTAGGACAAAACCAGAAAAACGAACAGTTGAGCCTGATCTCCGCTATAACAATACCAATGTTCAGGTCCTGATCAATCATGTTTTGATTCAAGGTAAAAAGAGTACCGCTACCCGTATCGTTTACGATGCGCTGGATATCGTTGAAGACAAAACCAAGAAGAACGCGGCGGAAGTGCTGGATACGGCATTCAAGAATGTCGGCCCGGTCATGGAAGTCCGCCCTCGTCGTGTTGGTGGCGCCACTTACCAGGTTCCTATGGAGGTTGAGCCGGATCGCAAGTTGACCCTGGCGATTCGCTGGATCCTGGGTGCCACACGCAGCCGCGCGGGAAAGTCGTTTGCAGAAAAATTGTCAGCTGAGATTTTGGATGCTGCCAACAATCAGGGATCTGCAATTAAGAAAAAAGAAGAAACGCATAAAATGGCGGAGGCAAATCGCGCCTTCTCTCATTTTAGGTTTTAGTCTACTTTAACAGTCGATGTTCAGTGGTGTGAGGTGCCGGGTATGACGCGGGAATATCCTTTTGAAAGAATGCGAAATATCGGGGTAATCGCTCATATTGATGCAGGTAAAACAACAACTACTGAACGTATTTTGTTTTACACTGGAAAAACGTATAAGATGGGTTCCGTCGATGACGGAACCACTGTTACGGATTGGATGGATCAGGAGCGGGAACGGGGGATTACCATTGTTTCCGCTGCTATTACTACCGAATGGAAAGACTATCAGATCAATCTGATTGACACTCCCGGACATATCGATTTCACCGCCGAGGTTCAGCGCTCCTTGCGCGTCTTGGATGGTGGGGTGGTTGTCTTTGATGGTGTGCAGGGCGTTGAACCGCAAAGTGAAACGGTTTGGCGTCAGGCTGATCGCTATAACGTCCCCCGCATTTGCTTTGTAAATAAGCTGGATCGCATGGGTGCGTCCTATAGTTATTCAATTCAGACCATTCGCGAGAAGTTGGGGGCTAATCCCCTGCAAATGCAAATCCAGATCGGTAAAGAAGCTGATTTCAAGGGCGTCATTGACCTCTTGAATATGAAAGCGATTTTCTGGAAAGACGAAATGGGTTCAGAACCGGTGGTGGAGGAAATCCCTGCCGATATGTTGGAAGATGCCAAAGAGCAGCGGGCAGTGCTGGTTGAAAGAATTGCTGAACTGGATGACAACTTGGTGGTTAAATTCCTGGAAGGCGAAGAAATAACTGTTCCGGAATTGAAAGCGGCCATCCGTCATGCTGTCCTGACAAATACGGCTACACCTGTCTTCTGCGGTTCATCCTTGAAAAACAAGGGCGTTCAGCTGCTGTTGGATGCTGTTATCGATTATTTACCCTCGCCGGCGGAAGTGCCGCCTGTGAAGGGAACGGATCCCCATACTGAAAAAGAAATTGTGCGCAACAATTCATTGGATGAGCCGTTGTGCGCGTTGATCTTCAAGATTGTTTCCGATCCTTATGCGGGGCGTATGGCCTATTTCCGTGTTTACTCCGGTAAATTGGAACAGGGTGTAATGGCCTACAACTCTTCCAACCAAAAGAAGGAACGTGTTGGCCGTCTGATTCGTGTTTATGCTGATCATCGTGAAGATCTGGCGGAGATTGGCGCTGGCGATATCGGCGCTGTATTGGGTCTGAAGAACGCATCCACGGGTGATACCATCTGCTCGGCGCATGACCCGATTGTTCTGGAACGTATTGCGTTCCCTGAACCGGTCATCTTCGTCGCTATCGAACCGAAAACACTGGCCGACCAGGATAAACTGGCTAACGCACTGCAGAAATTATCAGAAGAAGATCCCACGTTTAGAGTCCATGTGGATGAAAACACTGGCCAAACGATTATCTCCGGTATGGGTGAGTTGCACTTGGAAATCCTGGTGGATCGTATGATGCGGGAATTCGGCGTTCAGGCCAATGTTGGCAAGCCGCGCGTGTCCTTCCGCGAGACAATTACGCGTAAGGTGCCCAAGGTTGATTACAAGTATGCCAAACAGACCGGCGGTCATGGTCAATATGGCCATGTAGTCTTCTCCATGGAACCCATGGAGCAGGGCAGCGGCATTAAATTTGAGAATAAAATTACCAAAGGCTCGGTACCAACCGAATATTTCAAGGCTGTTGAAACCGGTGTAAAAGAAGCGGCTGAGGCAGGCGTTATTGCTGGATATCCGGTTACCGATGTCTTGGTGACTTTCTATGATGGTTCCTACCATGAGGTAGATTCAAGTGAAATGGCTTTTAAGATGGCAGCCACTTTCGCCTTCCGTGAAGGTATTGAAAAAGGCAGTCCGACTTTGCTGCAGCCTATTATGGGCGTTGAAGTAGTAATTCCGGATGAATATCTTGGAGACGTTTTGGGACAATTAAGTTCGCGAAAAGCGGAAATTACCGGAATGGAACCCAAACCCGGTAATGCGCAGGCAGTACACGCGAACGTACCCTTAGCAGGAATGTTTGGGTATGCGACTGATCTTCGTTCGGCAACCCAGGGACGCGGTGTGTTTTCCATGGAATTCTCACATTATGCGCCCACCACAGAAGAAATAAAAAATTAATTTACGATTAACAGTGTTATCATAAGGAGATTAATATGGCAAAGGAAACTTACGAACGAACGAAGCCGCACATGAACGTGGGCACCATGGGTCACATTGACCATGGCAAGACCACGCTCACCGCTGCTATCACCAAATATGCCGCCATTCGCGGTATGGCGGATTTTCGCGCATTCGATACCATCGATAATGCGCCGGAAGAGAAAGCCCGCGGTATCACCATCAATATTGCTCACGTGGAATACGAGACCCCCAAGCGCCACTACGCGCATGTGGATATGCCCGGCCACCGTGACTACATCAAGAACATGATCACCGGCGCGGCCCAGGTTGACGGCGCCATTCTGGTTGTGGCAGCCCCCGATGGCCCCATGCCCCAGACACGTGAGCACGTTCTGCTGGCCCACCAGGTGGAAGTCCCCAACATCGTTGTCTTCTTGAACAAAGTCGACATGATGGACGACCCGGAACTGTTGGAACTGGTTGAACTGGAACTGCGCGAAATGCTGACCAGCTACAAATTCCCCGGCGATGAGATTCCGATCATCCGCGGCAGCGCCCTGAAGGCTTTGGAGAGCGACTCCACCGATCCGGAAGCGCCCGAATATGCCTGCATCAAGGAATTGATGGACACCATCGACGCATACTTCCCCGATCCGCAGCGTGACGTGGACAAACCCTTCATGATGCCCGTTGAGGACGTCTTCTCCATCAAGGGCCGCGGCACCGTGGTCACCGGACGTATCGATCGCGGCAAGGTCAAGGTTGGCGAAGCAGTCGAGATTGTCGGTCTGCGTGAAAAGAGCATGCCCACCGTCGTCACCGGCGTGGAAATGTTCCACAAGACCCTGAACGAAGGTATGGCCGGCGATAACGCTGGTTTATTGCTGCGCGGTGTTGAGCGCACCGACGTGGAACGCGGTATGGTGGTTGCAGCTCCCAAGAGCATCACCCCCCACACCAAATTCAACGCTGAAGTGTACGTTCTGAAGCGCGAAGAAGGCGGACGTCACAAACCGTTCTTCACCGGCTATCGCCCGCAATTCTACATCCGCACCATGGATGTGACCGGCAATATTGAATTGCCCGCTGATGTTGAAATGGTTATGCCTGGCGATAATGTCAACATGAAGGTCGAATTGATCATCCCCGTTGCTTTGGAACAGGGTTCCCAGTTCGCCATCCGCGAAGGCGGCCTCACTGTTGGTGCGGGCGTCATCACCCAAATTTTGGAATAGGTATAAAAGGAAATGGCAAAACAAAAAATTCGTATCAGACTAAAGGCTTACGATCATCGAGTTTTGGATCAGTCAGCCAAAAGAATTGTAGAAACTGCCGAGCGCAGTGGTGCTAAAGTCGTTGGCCCGGTGCCGTTGCCCACCAACATTGAAAAGTTTACTGTCCGGAGATCGACCTTTATTGATAAGGACTCTCATGAACACTTTGAGATCAGGACACACAATCGGATTATTGATGTGATGGATCCGGATTCAAAAACAATTGATATGTTGATGCGATTAAATCTGCCCGCGGGCGTAGATATTGAAATCAAGATATAATCGGGTTTGAACAAATTTTTGTTTTGTGGTAAAATTTTGCGGTTTTACAACTGAATTCGACAGAACAAGAATCGTTTTAAAAGCGAACGGTCAAAATACTTATTAGTTTGGCTTTGAAATGATTGACTGTACTGCCAGGAGATGATGCAGCTTGCCCATGCTGACAGTCTCAAAAAAAATTAATTTATATTTTAGGAGAAAAGTTAATATGTTTAAAGGGCTGATTGGGAAAAAACTTGGCATGACCCAAGTCTTTAGTGACGATGGTAACGCGTTACCGGTAACCATCATAGAGGCTGGGCCATGTTTTGTTACACAAATTCGTACCATAGCTAATGATGGCTACTCCGCAGTGCAGATTGGCTTCGAAGAAGTAAAAGAAACAAAATTAACTGGCGGGCAATTGGGTCATTTGAAACGCAATGAACTGCCCACCCTTCGCTATCTGCGCGAATTCAGAACCAGTACTCCGGAAGTAAAAGAAGGCGATAAAGTAGACGTTGCCCAATTTGAAGTTGGTAAACGTGTAGATGTTGTTGGCTTTAGCAAAGGTAAAGGCTTTGCGGGCGGCATGAAGCGTCATAATTTCCGCGGCGGTCCCAAGACCCATGGTCAATCCGATCGCGGTCGTGCTCCCGGTTCTGTCGGCGCTACCACAACCCCCGGCCGTGTTTTTAAGGGCAAAAAGATGGCTGGTCACATGGGAAATGAACGCGTATCTTCCCAGAATTTAAAGGTAGTGCTGGTTGATGTTGAAAAGAATTTAATCGGCGTAAACGGCTCGGTTCCTGGTCCACGCGGTGGGCTGGTTGTAATCAAGGATGCCAGGAAGCAATAAACGATCGAATCAGCGGGATACTTACCGCGTTTTTGGAGCTAAGAATTATGAAAGTAGACGTAGTCGATTTAAAGGGAAGTAAAGTAAAAGAGATAGAGCTGCCGGCTTCAATTTTTGAGGCACCTATCAAGCCGGATTTGATGCATCAAGCTTATGTGCGTCAAATGGCCAATGCGCGTTTGGGTACTCATGAAACCAAAGTTCGCAGTGATGTCTCTGGTGGCGGTCGCAAGCCGTGGCGCCAAAAGGGTACCGGTCGTGCGCGCCAGGGTTCAACCCGTGCAGCACAATGGGTCGGTGGTGGCAAGATTCATACACCGCATTCACGTGATTACAGCTTGAAGATGCCCCTCAAAATGCGCCGCGCGGCTGTGCGCTCTGCACTGTCAGCCAAGGCTGCTGAACAGTCGGTTGTTATTGTAGACAATTTGTCATTTGGGGAACCTAAGAGTAAGTTGCTGGCACAGGCGATTGAAAAAATCGTCGGCAAGCAAACCGCTTTGTTGGTCATTCCGGAGAAAGATAGCAAGATCGATGTGCTGCTCTCGGCGGATAACATTCCTCATGTGAAAGTTATATTGGCTAAATATTTGAATATTCGCGACATGTTGAGTTTTGACCAGATTATCATGGAAGAATCATCCATTGATGTTCTGAAGAGCTTCTTGACTGTCAAAGAGAGGGCTAAATGAGCACGGCTTTTGACGTATTGAAGAAACCCTTGATCACTGAAAAAACAGCTTACCAGTCTTCAAAGCTGAATCAATTCTCCTTTGAAGTACCGCTGGATGTAACTCGCACCCAGGTAAAAGAAGCGGTTGAAACAGCGTTTGAGGTAACAGTATTAAAGGTGAATATCATCAACGTCGCTCCTAAAGTGAGTCGGCGGGGACGTAATCGTCGCATGGCCATTCGCAAATCGGCTTACAAAAAAGCGATCGTAACCCTGAGTCCTGAAGACCGTATTCCGATTTTTGAGGGAGTAGAGTAATGAGTGTAAAGATTTATAAACCAACGACACCTGGTCAGCGAGGTATGACCGGATCGAGTTTTGAGGAAATTACCAAAACAAAACCCGAGCGTTCACTGCTTGTCTCAAAATCGAAAAAAGCCGGCCGAAATGTGTATGGTCGTATTACCGTACGTCATCAAGGCGGCGGCTCCAAACAGAGAGTCAGAATCGTAGATTTCAAACGGTCGAAAATCGGCATTCCTGCCAAAGTTTCGGCCATTGAATACGACCCCAAGCGCACAGCGCGTTTGGCTTTGCTGACTTATGCTGACGGCGAGAAGACCTACATCGTAGCTCCTCAGGGACTGCAAGTTGGTGACGAAGTCATGTCCGGCCCCGCTGCCGAAATTCGTGCAGGCAATTGTCTGCCCATTTCAGCAATCCCGGTTGGCACAATGGTTCACAATGTGGAAATACGCGAAGGCGCCGGTGGACAGTTGGTTCGCTCGGCTGGCGCGGCTGCTCAACTACTTGCCAAGGAAGGTGAGTATGCCCAGGTTCGTATGCCTTCCGGCGAAGTTCGCTTGATCCGCCAAAAATGTACCGCTTGCATTGGACAGGTTGGTAATTTGGAGCATGGACAGATCAAATTAGGTAAAGCTGGTCGTAAGCGCCATATGGGCATCCGGCCTGCAGTTCGCGGCAGCGCGATGACTCCTCGTGATCATCCTCATGGTGGTGGTGAAGGGCGTTCCCCGATTGGTATGCCCGGACCGAAATCACCTTGGGGCAAACCCACGCTTGGGTACAAGACCCGCAAGAATAAGAGCACCGATAAATATATTGTTCGCAGCAGAAATGCTGGCAAGCGATAGAGTATGTGGAGAATCACAGGAGCTGAAAGATGTCACGTTCTTTAAAGAAAGGGCCGTTCATTGCCCCGAAATTGTTGAAAAAAATTGAACAGATGAATGATAAAAACGAGAAGAAAGTAGTCCGCACCTGGAGCAGGGCGAGCACGATTTTCCCTCAGATGGTCGGTCATACTATTGCCATCCATGATGGTCGGCGCCATGTGCCGATATACATCACCGAAAACATGGTTGGTCATAAGCTAGGTGAATTTGCACCTACTCGCCATTTTCGTGGCCACGTAGCGGAAAAATCATCTTCAGCGAGAGGATAATGGAATATGGAAGCAAAAGCTGAACTGAATTATTGTTCCGTCTCCGCGCAGAAAATGCGTTTGGTTATTGATTTGGTACGCGGTAAATCAGCCGAGGAAGCACTTTCAATCTTGCGTTTCACAAACAAGAAAGCTGCTGAACCCGTTAGCAAACTGATTACTTCCGCTATGGCTAACGCCGAGAATAATTTCGGCATGAACCGTGAGGATTTGGTTATCTATCAAATAATGGCTAATGATGCTCCTTTGCGTAAATGGAGAAGATTTGGTGCGCGCGGGAGATTTAAGCCGATTTTGCGGCGCTCCTCACATGTAAAAGTTGTGCTTCGTGAGAAAGCTTAGAAGCAGGAATTATTAGAACGAGAGTGAATAGGATTAGCAAGCAGGAGAAAATATGGGTCGTAAAGTACATCCAGTAGGAATGCGCCTGGGAATCATTCGCACCTGGGAAGGGCGATGGTACGCTGAAGGACAAAATTATATTGATCAGCTTCACCAGGATATCAAGATCCGTGAAATGATCAAAAAAGCCAGTGAAAGAGCTGGTGTATCTCAAATTGAAATTGAAAGATACCCCGGTAAAGTTCGCATCGTTGTGAATACAGCGAAACCCGGAATTCTGATTGGTCGAAAAGGCGAGACTGTAAAAATTCTCAGAAAAGACCTGGAAAACCTGACCAGCAAGAAAATTGATCTTGAAATTAAAGAGATCAAGAATCCTGATTGCGACGCTTATTTGATCGCCATGAATATCGCTTCCCAGATTGAACGGCGTATCAGCTATCGCCGCGCTATGAAGCGCGCGATTCAACAAGCCATTCGCCAGGGCGCTGAAGGTGTGAAGATTCAGGTTGCCGGACGTTTGAACGGCGCAGAAATGTGCCGCACCACATGGCTGCGTGAAGGCCGTGTTCCTCTGCAGACGCTGCGTGCCGATATTGATTTCGCTCGCACGGAAGCACTGACCACTTACGGTCAGATTGGTATCAAAGTTTGGGTCTATAAGGGAGAAATACTCCCGGGCACAGAAGAAGAAATTGAAAAAACTGAAGGTGTGTACGTAAGCGAGTAGTCTCCAACGATTAACTCAACGTAGATACTGATAAAGAGGTTTTGATTATGTTAATGCCAAAAAGAGTTAAATATCGAAAGCAAATGCGCGGCCGTATGAAAGGCAAAGCGTTGCGCGGCGCTGAGATTCTCAGTGGTGAATATGCTTTGCAGGCTTTAGAGCCCGGCTGGGTTTCTGCTCGTCAAATTGAAGCAGCACGCCGTTCTATTGTCCGTACCATGAAACGTCGTGGAAAGGTCTGGATCAGAATTTTCCCTGATAAACCAATTACCAAACGCGCTGCAGAGTCACGTATGGGTAAAGGTAAGGGTGCTGTTGAATTCTGGGCGGCTGTGGTAAAACCCGGCAGAATTATGTTTGAAGTCGGCGGTTTGGATGCGGATACTTCATTGGAAGCGTTGAAACAAGCTTCCTATAAGTTCTCAATCAGAACTAAGGTCATTGCCAAACAGGAAATTATGGGAGGCAAACATGAAAGTGTCTGAAATTCGCTTGATGCCCGCTGAGGAAATCCGCACCAGGTTGCTGGATGCCAAAAAAGAGTATATGAATCTGCGCTTTCAGGCTGTCAGCGGTCAATTGACCGATACGAGCAAATTGAAAGAAGCTCGTCGTTCAATTGCTCGTTTTGAGACAATCCTGAATGAGAAATTGTTGGAAAAAGAAGTTGAAGGTGAAGCATGAATACTCGTCGAAGATTAAAAGGCGTGGTAACCGGAAATAAAATGACCAAGACTGTGATTGTCGAAGTCACTCGTACCTTCCGGCATCCGTTATACGAAAAAGTAATACACAGCTCAAAGAAACTGTTTGTCCATGATGAACTGGGCTGTAATGTCGGCGATGAGGTTCAAATTGTTGAAAGCAAGCCGATTTCAAAGAACAAATGTTTCGTGGTAGAAAAAATTCTGAGCCGGCAGGAAGTGGATGAAACCAAACCTGTAGCAGAAGAAGAGGGTTAGTAGCATGATTCAGCACGAAACTCGATTAAAAGTAGCCGATAACACCGGCGCACGTGAGTTGCTTGTGATTCATGTCATGGGTGGCTCAACCAGAAAATTTGGACATATTGGCGATGTTGTTGTGGCAACTGTAAAGTCTGCTTCACCGCAAAGCTCTGTAAAGAAAAGTGAAGTGGTCAAAGCGGTTATTGTCAGGACTTCGAAGGAATGGCGCCGCAAAGACGGTTCCAGCATTCGCTTTGATGATAATGCAGCCGTGATTCTGGATACGGATGGAGAAAATCCAAAGGGAACCCGTATCTTTGGCCCTGTCGCTCGTGAATTGCGCGAAAAAGGATACATGAAAATTGTATCTTTGGCACCGGAAGTGCTTTAGTCCTTGCGGTAGGAGAAAATAAAATGAAGATGCGAATTAAAAAGGGCGATCAGGTAGAAGTGATCGCTGGCAAAGAGCAAAACAAAGGGAAACGCGGCGAGGTAATCAAAGTATTACCCAAAGAGAACCGCGTGGTGGTACAGGGCATCAACTTGTTGACAAAGCATCAACGTCAGGTGCAATCGGAAGGCAAAACAGTCAACCCGGGTATTGTCAAATTTGAAGGCCCCATTCATGCGTCTAATGTGATGGTGGTCTGCAAAAAATGTAACAAAACAACCCGCATCGGCATCACCCGTGAAGGTGACAAAGCCGCGCGTGTTTGTAAAAAATGTGGAGGGTTGCTGGATTAATTTATTAATCCGCTGATGGAGTTTTGAATGAATGCATTAAAAGAAAAATATCGAGAAGAAGTAGCACCTGCTCTGATGAAGGAATTTGGTCTGACTAACGTCATGCAAGTTCCCACAGTCAAAAAGATCGTGGTCAACATCGGCATGGGTGAGGCTATGGATAATCCCAAATCCTTAGAGGCTGCCACCAACGACATGGTGAAAATCACGGGACAACGACCGGTACTGACCAAGGCCAAAAAGAGTATCGCCAATTTTAAATTGCGCGAAGGTCGCATTATCGGCGTCAAGGTTACTTTACGCGGCGAAAAGATGTGGGCTTTATTGGACCGGTTGGTCAATATCGCGCTTCCCCGTGTTCGTGACTTCCGTGGCGTGTCCGATAAATCATTTGACGGCCGTGGAAATTACACACTTGGTCTTCGTGAACAGCTGATTTTTCCTGAGATTGAATATGATTCAATCGATAAGTTACGCGGAATGGAATTGACCTTCGTCACCTCCGCCCCAAATGATGAACAGGCAATGTCGTTACTCAAACATTTAGGAATGCCTTTTAGGAAGGTTTAATTATGGCAAAAACATGTATGGAATATCGCGAACAGCGAAGAAAATATCCCACCCAGGTACGCAACCGCTGCATGATCTGCGGCAGACCAAGAGGATATATGCGTCGTTTTGGTGTTTGCCGGATCTGCTTTAGAGATCTGGCGCTGAAAGGAAAAATTCCAGGCGTCACCAAGTCGTCCTGGTAGAAACCGGTCCGGAGGAAATTATGGTAAATGATCCTATTGCTGATATGCTGACTCGCATCCGGAATGGTGTAATGAGCACCCAAACCGTTGTAGCTGTGCCGAGTTCAAAAATAAAAGCCGAAATTGCGAGAATCTTGAAAGAAGAAGGTTTCATCGAAGATTACGAAGTTGCCACTGGCAGTAAACCTACTCATCAAGTGATTCGAATTAAGTTGAAGTACGTGGGTGAAAGACGGAGCAAACGCCCCGTTATCACGGGAATCGAGCGCATCAGTCGCCCAGGACGCCGTGTTTATACCCAGAAGAGAGAAATTCCCTGGGTTTTATCCGGCATGGGCATTTCCATTGTGTCCACACCCAAAGGTGTAATGACCGGTCAAAACGCTCGCAAGAGCGGCGTTGGCGGGGAAATCCTTTGCAAGGTTTGGTAAAACCTGAATTCACTATGGAGGTATTGTTGTGTCTCGAATAGGAAAACTTCCCATTGAAATTCCCGGCGGCGTTGAAGTGGAATTAAATGGGTCAAACGTAACCGTAAAAGGACCGAAGGGAACCATGAAGCGTGAGTTTTCTTCCTTGGTCAGTATCGCCAAGGAAGAGGGCAGGATAGTTGTCACGCCCAGCTCGGATGAGAAAATCGTTCGTGCGCTGCATGGCACCACTCGGGCAGTCTTGAATAATATGGTTGTAGGCGTAAGCAGCGGTTTTGAACGTATTCTCGAAATCGATGGTGTCGGCTACAAAGCTGAAATGGATGGTAAGAATCTTGTGGTGAGTGTGGGTTATTCTCACCCGGTAGTGGTTGAACCTCCTGCAGGAATTGAATTTGATGTGATTGAGAAAAACCGTCAGGTTGTCATCAAGGGCATCAATAAAGAAGAAGTTGGTCAGACAGCTGCCGATATCCGCAAGATTCGTCCGCCAGAACCCTATAAGGGTAAGGGTATTCATTACCTGGGCGAGCGCATCCGCAGAAAAGCTGGAAAGACAGCCGCATAATAAAAAGGTTTGAAGCAGGAATTATATTATGGCAAATGTATCTCGAAATAAAGCAAGAATTCACAGGCACCTGAGAGTTCGCAAGAACATATTCGGTGTGGCTGATAAACCACGGCTCTGTGTTTATCGTAGCCTGAATGATATTTATGCTCAAATTATTGATGATGAAAAGGGCATTACCTTAGTTTCATCCTCCAGTATTGACCATGAGCTTCGGGCGCAGGTAGAAAAAATGACCAAGACAGAACAAGCTGTTGCGGTTGGCAAAAACATCGCCGAGCGCGCCAAAGAGAAAAAGATCAGTGAAGTGGTCTTTGATCGCGGTGGATATCAGTATATGGGTCGTGTAAAAGCTCTGGCAGATGCTGCAAGAGAAGCTGGTCTGAAGTTTTAGCCCCTGGGCGAAGGAAACTAAGAGGTAATTATGGAAAAAATGGCTTATCAAGCAGAGGAAAAAGAGTTTGACGAGAGAGTAGTGGATATCGCGCGCGTCGCCAAAGTTGTTAAAGGTGGTCGTAAGTTCCACTTTCGCGTGACGATTGTTGCGGGCGATAATAACGGAAATATCGGCTTAGGTGTAGGAAAAGCTGGCGCTGTTCCTGAAGCTATGGCTAAGGCTACCCTGCAAGCTCATAAAAATATGCGCAAGATTGCTTTGTCCGGAACGACAATTCCCCATGAAGTTATCGCAAAAGTGGGTGGCGCTGAAGTATTGCTGAAACCTGCCTCCTTGGGTACCGGCGTTATCGCTGGCGGTGGAGTTCGCGCGGTTGTGGAAGCAGCCGGTGTGCGTGATATTCTCACCAAATCCCTGGGCAGCTCGAATATGCTCAATGTGGTCAAAGCAACCTTCAAAGCCCTGGAGCAACTGCAATCCGCCCAGAATATCGCGGAAATGCGCGGTAAACCAGCTAAAGATCTTGCACCGTTCTGGGAACGGAGGAAAGATGGCTAAGAAAGAAAAGATGTTAAAGATCACTTTAGTGCGAAGTCCTATTGGCAACACTGAACGGCACAAATCGACAGTGCGTGCTTTAGGTCTGCATAAAATTGGTCAGACTATTGAACAAAAGGATTCACCCACTGTTCGTGGCATGATCTCCAAGGTGAATCATCTAATTAAAGTGGAAGAAGTTCAGGAATAGATATGAAATTACACGATCTTAAACCCAACGAGGGCGCCAAGAGAAATCGCAAACGAGTCGGTCGTGGTATTGCTGCTGGTCAGGGCAAGACCGCTGGTCGTGGTACCAAAGGCCAGCATTCTCGCACCGGTTTTGGTGGACATCTGTACCGCCAGGGCGGCAACCTACCTTTCTACCGTCGCCTTCCCTTTATGCGTGGTGAAGGTTTCCGCTCAATCAACCGTGTTGAATACAACGAAGTCAACGTCGAAACTTTGGCGAAGTTCAACGCGGGTACTGAAGTTACACCGGAATTGATGGCTGGGCAGAGGATGCTTCATAAAAATCAGAACCCTGTCGCGATTCTCGGCAATGGTGATATCAAAGTCGCTCTGACTGTGAAAGCACATCGTTTTACTGCAAGTGCGAAAGCGAAAATTGAAGCAGCTGGTGGTAAAGCTGAAGTGATTGAGATTTAGGGTATCTGGATTAAGGAGATACAAGGATGAAGAGATCGGCTTGGCGTTATTTATGGACTTCAGTTGATATCCGGAAAAAGATACTGATTACTATCGGTATCTTGATTCTGTATCGCTTCGCGGCGAACATTCCGGTACCGGGTATCAATCGTGATGTCATTGCCAGCATATTCCAGCAACAGAGCCCGGCCAGCAGTTTGTTGGGCGTCTTCGATATGCTTTCCGGTGGTACCCTTTCCAATTTCTCAATTTTGGCAATGGGTGTCTACCCCTACATTACAGCCCAAATTATTATCCAATTGTTGGTTCCCATTATTCCTTCTTTGCAGCGCCGTATGGAAGAAAATCCCAAAGAGGGCCGCAAACTAATGGAAAAATGGACAGTCTTGCTGACCATCCCCATGGGTACTTTGTCAGCTTTAGGCCAGATTCAATTGTTCAATCAATTGACCTCAAGCGGATCAATTCTGAACTATACCTTTGGTCTTTCCAACGGCAATGCAATCCCTACCCTGACAACTGTAGTCAGTATGGTCGGCGGTACGATGTTGGGCATCTGGTTGGGTGAGCTGATTTCGGAATACGGTATTCCCAATCAGGGTCTTTCCTTGATTATCTTTGCTGGTATCGTCTCACGTATTCCAAGCAACTTATACAGCATTATCATTTCAGGACAGAGTGTTGTTTTGCTCTTGATTCTGATGGCGGTTATCCTCGCGTTGACCATTTTTGTCATTATCTACGTACAACAGGGACGCCGCAATGTTCCGGTACTGTTCCCTGGACGTAGAGTTGGCAATCGCATGTCCATGCCTGTGAAATCAAACCTGCCTCTGATGATCAACCTGGCCGGAATGATCCCGTTGATTTTTGCGCAGACTATTTTGTCTTTGCCGGGTATTATTGCGCAGTTCTTTATTAACTCAAATACCACCTGGTTGGCAAACATGGCTGCCTGGATGCAGAATACGTTTAACTCCGGCAGCGTCTGGTATGTTGTGATTTATTTCATCTTTGTAATGTTGCTGACATTCTTCTACACTGAGGTTTTGTTCGAGCAACAAAACTATGGTGAAAATCTGAAACGGCAGGGTGCGCAAATTCCTGGTGTGGTTCGTGGCATCGCGACTCAGAATTATCTGAATCGGGTACAACGCCGTATCACATTGGTAGGCGCACTTTTCCTGGCAGTGGTGGCAACCATTCCATATGTATTTGGTTTGATTCTGCCCGCCAATATTGGTAAATCAATTTTCCTGGTTTCAGCCTCAGGCTTGATCATCGTTGTAGGTGTCGTTCGCGATACTTTCAACATCATTGAAACTGAGATGAAGCTGCATGGTTATGATGAAAAGTTGATCAAAGGTTAGGAATCTTATAAAAATGGCACGTTTTCACGTTTTGTTAGGGCCTCCGGGAGCTGGGAAAGGTACTCAAGCAGCGATTGTTGCTGAGAAATGTGGCATCCCTCACATTTCATCTGGAAATATCTTTCGCGAGAACCTGGATAAGAATACCGAACTGGGTATTAAAGCAAAGGCTTACATGGAAAAAGGCGAATTGGTGCCGGATGAGATTACCATTGGCATGGTTGAAGATCGTCTGCTAAAAGCCGATTGCAAAAATGGTGCGCTGTTGGATGGTTTTCCCCGCACCCCTGCGCAAGCCCAAGCTTTGGATGAGTTCCTGACAGAAAATGACGGTGCCATCGCTTCCGTACCTTTTATCAATGTACCGGCTGATGAATTAATCGAACGTTTGAGCAGCCGTTGGGTCTGTAAGGCAGAAGGTCATACCTATAACACAAAGTTCAGCCCGCCGAAAAAAGCCGGCATCTGCGACTTGGACGGCTCCGAGCTTTATCAACGTAATGACGATAAGCGCGAAACAGTTGAACAACGCATTCGGGTCTATTCAGAACAAACCGCACCGCTGATTGATTTCTACCAAAAAAAGGGTTTGCTGGTTGAAATCAATGGGGCAAGGCCGATTGATGAAGTGACCTTGGAAGTATTAAAAGTAGTCGCTTGTGGCTCTGATGGGCATTAGACGAGACAGGATAAATTAGTTATAATAAAAATTTTGCGGCTGCAGTTATATGAAGATAGGAGAATTTTGAAATGAAAGTATCACCATCAATCCGCAAACGATGCGCTAAATGCAAGATTGTGAAACGTAAAGGAATCCTTTATGTTATTTGTGAAAATCCGAAACATAAACAGAGACAGGGATAAGAAATATGGCAAGAATTGAAGGTGTTGACTTACCGCGTAACAAACGCATCGAGATCGGGTTAACCTATATTTATGGTATTGGACCTACTCGTGCGAAGGAAATCCTCGCGGCGACCAGTGTAAGCCCTGATATTCGGGTAAATGATCTCACGGAAACTGAAGTCAGTTCATTGCGTGAGTACATTTCCAAGAATTTCAAGGTGGAAGGCGACCTGCGCCGTGATGTTCAGATGAACATCAAGCGTTTGGTTGAAATTGGTTGCTATCGCGGATTACGGCACCGCCGTAGCTTACCGGTCCATGGACAGCGCACACGCACGAATTCGCGCACTCGTAAGGGACCAAAACGCACGGTTGCCGGGCGCGGACGCCGCCGTGGCGCAACAAAGAAATAAGCCTGAATTATTCATATTCAGGTTGAAAATAGAGGAATTATGGCACAAAGTTCAAAATCAACTAAACGTACTACGACAACCAAAAAGACCAAGCGCAATGTATCCGCAGCTCAGGTTCATATTTTTGCGTCGTTCAACAATACGATTATCACGGTAACCGATCAACAAGGCAACACCATTGCCTGGACCAGTTCAGGATCCGTAGGGTTTAAGGGTTCCCGCAAGAGTACTCCTTTTGCGGCTCGCTTAGCGGCTGAAGAAGTCATCAAGAACGCAGCTTCGATGGGAGTTTCCGAAATTGATGTTTTCATCAAAGGACCCGGCCCTGGTCGCGAATCTGCCATTCGCGCTATCCAGTCCAAAGGTTTGAAGATCAGATCAATCACAGACGTTACACCGGTCCCGCACAATGGTTGCCGGCCGCCCAAGAAACGCCGCGTATAAAGAGCAGGAGATACTATAAATGGCAAGATATATTGAACCAGTTTGCAAGTTATGCCGAAGAGAAGGCGAAAAACTATTCTTAAAAGGCGAACGTTGCTATACTTCAAAGTGTGCTTTTGAGCGCCGCAGCTATGGACCCGGACAGCATGGCCAGGCAGGCCAGGGCAGGAACCGCCGTATGTCGGATTATTCCCGCCAATTGCGCGCCAAACAGAAAGCACGCAGCATTTATGGCGTTTTGGAGAAACAATTCCGTCGCTATTACAGCATCGCTATCAAAACCCGTGGTATCACCGGTTTGATTATGCTTCAAATCCTGGAAGCCCGTTTGGATAATGTCGTCTATCGCATGGGCTTTGCCGCTAACCGCGCGCAAGCTCGTCAGATGGTCAACCATGGTCATTTCATTGTAAATGGCCGCAAGACCGACATTCCTTCCATGGTTATGAAAGCTGGCGATACCATCCAGGTACGTGAAGAATCCAAGAAAAATGGCCTCTTCAAGGACCTTGCAGAACAAGCCGAGAAAACCAACTGCGCGTTATGGTTGGAACGTGACCTGAAAACATTGAGCGGCCGTGTCTTAAGAATGCCGGAGCGTGGAGAAATTGACGGTAATCTCAACGAGCAATTAATTGTTGAGTATTATTCAAGATAATCCGGTAAATTGTTATATGTTGTTGATAACAGGAAGAGAGGATGACTGTGGCTCAGAGTAGTATGGTTGCACCAACACTTGAACGGGAAGCTGAAGCCCGCAATTATGCAAAGTTCGTGATCAGCCCCCTTGAGCGGGGATATGGTGTCACTTTGGGCAATTCAATGCGCAGAGTGCTGCTTTCCTCATTGGAGGGCGCTGCAGTTACATCCATGCGGATCTCGGATACGTTGCATGAGTTCAGTGATATCCCAGGCGTTCGTGAGGATGTCTTGCAGGTTATGCTTCAGGTAAAGCAGCTCAGAATTAAAATGCACGAAGGAGAAGTTTCTCATATGCATTTGGATGTCAGCGGTGAAGGTGTTGTTACCGCGGCTGACATTCAGACGACTGCTGAAATTGAAATTGTCAACCCCGAACTATATCTGTTTACGGTAGACGATCCCAAAACACAGCTTTCTATTGACTTTACAGTTGAACGCGGTCGCGGATATATTCCTTCGGATGAACGCATTGGCGAACTGCCAATTGGCGAACTTCCTGTGGATGCCATCTTCAGTCCGGTAAAACGTGTCAATTTTGACGTGGGCAATGCGCGCGTGGGTCAAAGCACCAATTACGACCGGCTCGAGCTTGAAATCTGGACCGATGGAACCACCACGCCTGAGAAGGCATTGGCTCAATCGGGAAAAATCCTGATCGAACAGTTCCGTCTCATCGCCGGCGTCAAAGAAGAAATGCTCGAGATCGTTGAGGAAAAAGAAGAAACAACCAATCAGATCAGCAGCGAAACAGCTGATATGCCGATTGAGAATTTAGACCTTTCTGTACGTGTCTTTAACTCATTGAAGCGTACCGGCGTTACCACTGTAGGTGATGTGATTGAATTGCTGGACAAGGGCGAAGAAGCCGTAATGTCCATCAGGAATTTTGGTGAGAAGAGCCTGGATGAGCTGCGTCAGAAGATGCAGGAGAAGGGCTTTATGAAAGAAGAAAACGACGAAAGTGAAGTGGAGTAAGGTACTATGCGTCATCACGTTTCAGGTTATCAGTTAAGCCGAAATAAAGATCAAAGAATTGCCCTGCGGCGGACTTTGATTAAACAATTATTCGAGCATAATCGCATTCAAACTACACAGGCCAAAGCTAAGGCTATTCGTGGTGATGCGGAAAAGTTGATTACATTGGCCAAGAACAGCGCTAAAGGCAGTGATATTGACAAAGTCAATGCACGCCGGCTTGCTGCTTCTTCTCTTAACGATGCCACAATTGTCAAGAAACTGTTTGACGATGTTGCGCCGCGTTTCGAGAATCGCAGCGGCGGTTACACCCGCATGATCAAGTTGGGCCAGCGCACCGGCGATTCGGCCGATATGGTTATATTGGAATTAGTAGAAGATTAAATTCAGCCGGTATTCCGGTTGGAAATGGCACTTTACCAAATTACGATAGCATACGACGGCACTGATTTCTGCGGATTTCAGAGGCAGGCAGCTGCGCGTACCGTTCAGAATGAAATAGAGACGGCTCTCCGCCGATTAGGTTGGAATGAACGTTCAATTCTATCGGCGGGCCGGACAGATAGCGGTGTGCATGCCTCCGGCCAGGTAGTAAGTTTCAATCTGGATTGGGGGCACTCCCAGCAAAAATTACTGGATGCGTTGAACGATTTACTGCCCAATGACATTGGCGTGAAGGACCTTTCGTTAGCCCCGGAAGGATTCCATCCACGATATGATGCCAGGGCGCGACGCTACCGCTACCAGATTTATTTCAATCAGGTCAGCGACCCGCTAATTGAAAGGTATTACTGGCGAGTTTGGCCTGAATTGGATGGAAAAGTTCTGAAAAAAGGCGCTGAACTCTTCCTGGGAAAACATGATTTTCGTGCTTTCGGAAGGCCGCCCAATGAAAAATCAACCAGCTTGCGCACCATCAATGCGCTCAACTGGGAGTTTTCTGAAGACGGTAGTCAGGCAGCCATGACCATCGTGGCACAGGCTTTCTTGTATCACATGGTTCGTCGTATTGTTTTCGTTTTGGTCCGGGCAGGGCAGGGCCGGATCAGCCTTTCAGATGTGGAAGGCAGTATAGAAAGACAATTGGATTTACCCGCGGGGATAGCGCCCGCCAAGGGATTAATTTTAGAAGAAATAATATATCAATAAAATTGGAGTACGGATTGTGGAAAAGACATATGTAATAAAAGGACAACCTGAAACGAACTGGGTTTTGATTGATGCAAAAGATCAAACCTTAGGTCGCTTGGCAACCAAAATTGCTGCAACTTTGATGGGAAAACACAAACCCGACTTCACCCCTGGCGTTACCATGGGCGACTCGGTTATTGTGATTAATGCCAGCGCGGTTAAAGCAAATTCCACCCGCGTGAAGGAAAAAATCTATTACCGCCATTCAAATTATCCCGGTGGTTTAAAAGCTGTTAGCTATCCCGATCAACTTGCTAATCATCCAGATCGCATTATCAAGAGCGCGGTAAAAGGCATGCTGCCTCATAACCGTTACGGTCGCAAGTTAATGGGCCAGTTGAGAGTATTTGCCGGGTCAGAACACCCGCATAAGGGTCAGACCCACAAGAAGATTGATTAAGTGAAAGAAGTTAGGAGATAACGAAATATGTCGGGACAATATTATGAAGGCGTTGGCCGCCGTAAAGAGAGTACCGCTCGTGTGCGTATCATGCAGGGAGATGGTAAATTTATCGTCAATGATAAATCGTTGAATGATTACTTTACCCGCTTGGGTGACGCAGAAGCCATTATGGCTCCTTTTGGGGCTGTTGGCGAGAATCAGGTTCAATATGACGTGACTGTTTTGGTCAATGGCGGCGGTGTTACCGGCCAGACCACGGCAGTACAGCTCGGTTTGGCGCGCGCTTTCACAAAGATGAACCCGGATTATGTAACCCTGTTGCGCCGTGAAAACCTGCTTACCCGCGACCCCCGTGTCAAGGAACGCAAGAAGCCAGGTCTCAAGCGTGCTCGTAAGGCACCTACCTATACAAAGCGTTAGTCCTTCGTCTTTTTCAGAAACAACTATCTACTACCCACTTAATCCAATTGAGTGGGTAGTATAATTTTTCGGCATATTGAACCTCAGGGAAAATCATGAATATTACTGCTTTTAACCAGGCTTTACTGAAATTGGACCTTGCGGATGAATTGGATTCCATCCAGTTGTTGGAAGGGGAAAGCTTGCAAGGCAAGCATACCCTTCTCCATAATTCGGATTCAGCCGCCTTGTATCATTTCAGTGACCTGACCAGCTATTTGGACTTGGTATGTGCCTGGATTGATAAATACTACGCAGAGTCGATTCTCACGCTTCTGGATGGCTCTGGAGTGGCATTAAAGGCACAGGAATTCAGCGGAAAGAAATGCCGGAATGTATTAAAGAATAGAAAAGAATGCTTCATCTATTTTCCGCCAAAACTTGAACAGACTTCTCTGATTGCTTTTCGTGAACTGATTGCCCATTTGCGTGCGCCGGAAGGTTGCCCGTGGGACCGCGAACAGACCCATCAATCCCTCAAATCCAATTTATTGGAAGAAACTTACGAAGTCCTGGATGCGATTGAGGGGGGTGATCCGGCGGATTTACAGGAGGAACTGGGCGATTTGCTGCTGCAAATCGTTCTGCATGCCCAAATCTCGACTGAAACGGATGAATTTTCTCTGGATGATGTACTTCAAGGAATTAATGAAAAAATCACTTTCCGCCATCCGCACGTCTTTACGGATTTGGATGTGAATGGGGTCGATGATGTTCTCCATAATTGGGAGGTTTTAAAATCCAAAGAACGTGAGAATAATCATAAAAAGAAAGACAGTATTTTGGAATCCATCCCGAGAGCACTGCCTTCATTATTATTAGCTCAAAATTATCAAACCCGTGCCGCCCGCGTGGGTTTCGATTGGCCTGATATCGAACCGGTATTGGATAAAGTGGTTGAGGAAGTGGGCGAATTGCGCGACGCAGATTCCAAAGAACAACAGGAAGCGGAATTGGGCGATCTGTTGTTCGCGCTGGTCAATGTCAGCCGTTGGTACGGGTTCAATGCTGAGGATGCCTTACGCAAGATGACCATGCGCTTTTACAATCGCTTTCAATATATCGAAGAGGAAGCCATACGCTCCGGTCGTAAGATTACTGATTTATCCCTGGAAGAAATGGACCGTTTCTGGGAATTGGCTAAACAAAATGAATGGGACAAAAACCAGGATGAGGCTTGATAATTAAGGACTGTTTGTCCATCTTAGCTAAATAATTATCCGTATGAACAACAAGAATGAAAGAAAAGAGCCGATGTCGGTTATCAGGATTGCCCTGACTGTCATTTCCATCCTTTTAATCGTCTGGTCGTTTTGGCCGCCTGCCAATACCCGCCAAACCCTGGCTGTCAATCCTGAACTTATTGAAAGTGCCGGCTTACCGGATTGTGCGCCTCTCAGCCGGTTGCTGGATTATGAATTCGAATTGGTCACACCGCGCGCGTTGTGGAAAACCCAAAGCAGCACGATTTTGATGACCATGAGCCGGGTTTCTGCTGATGCGGATGAAGCGGATGACATGCTAATCAGTTCCGATGAGATGTGCAGTCTGGCGTTGGAAACCCGTTTATCAATGACTAACGTTCACAGTGAACCGGGTGATACCATCATCCAGCCTTTTGTGGGCGCCGATACACAGTCATTTGTGTTTACGGTTTCTCCGCTGGCATCCGGAACAGTCTCCGGAAAGCTGTGGGTATACGCGGATATTCGGGATATCGCAACCGGTGAAGGCCAAAGCCTGCCCTTGTTTACCATTCCCCTGGATTTGCCGGTTTGGACCATCTTGGGCCAACCACCGGTCCTGGTGCGTTATGTGAGCTTGCTGGTCTTGTTGATCCTGCTGGCTTTTTACCTGCGCCGCCGATTACTGGCGGAGCAATAATATACCTGGTTGGTCATTACGTAGTCGTATTTACCCGTGCTCAACCTTGCAGTAGAATAAAAACCAATACGGTTGTTGTGAAATCACTTCAGGAGCGCAATTTTGGTAAAGCTAAATACATTGTTGCGGCAAGTTCCCAATATCCAGAATGAGGATATCCCATCGCTGGAAATCACCGGCATCAGTTTTGATTCCCGCCAGGTGCGGCCCGGCAATATTTTCATCGCTCTGGAAGGCGGCAGTTTTGATGGCCACGCCTATATTCCTCAGGCAGTGGAGGGCGGGGCCGTGGCGGTTATTGGCCGTAAACCGCTGGATTTGCACGGCGTTCCTTATTTTCAGGTACCGAATCCGCGCGAAACCCTGGCTTATGTTTCCGCGGCTTTTTACGATTTCCCTGCGCGTCAGATGACCGTGATTGGCGTGACCGGTACGGATGGCAAAACCACCACAGTCAACCTGCTCTATAATATGCTGCTGGCTGCCGGTCTGCCGGCCGGTATGATCTCCACAGTCAACGCCGTTATCGGCAATGAGGAGATTGACACTGGCTTTCACGTGACCACGCCTGAAGCCCCGACCATTCAACGCCTGCTGCGCAAGATGGTAGACAGCGGTATCACTCATGTAGTGCTCGAAACCACTTCCCACGGCCTGGCACAGCACCGCGCTACTGCTTGCGACTTTGACATCGCTGTTATTACCAACATTACCCATGAACATCTCGATTATCACGGGGATTATGGCGCTTACCTTCAGGCAAAAGCACGCCTCCTGACCGGTTTGGTGGATACCCCGAAAAAGAACGGCCGTTCTTACGAAGTAGCAGTACTGAATCGCGATGATATGTCCTATGCTCCTTTGACGGCTATTCTCGATGATCCACGCTATGCTCAAATCAAGCGCGTTACTTACGGTACAACACCTGACTGTGATTTATATGGCCGCGACCTGGCGACCGATACAAACGGTATTAGTTTCACATTGGAAACGCAACGACAAACACAGACCGTCACATCCAGTTTAATGGGCGCCTATAACATGCACAATATCATGGCGGCCGCTGCAGCCGCTTCGCTGGGCTTGGGGCTGGATCTAGCGCTGGCATTGCAGGGCGTTAATCGCCTGGCGGGTGTGCCTGGCCGTATGGAAAAGATCGACCTGGGGCAGGATTTCCTGGCCATTGTTGATTTTGCCCATACCCCCAACGCGCTCAAGGTGGCTTTAGAGACCGCCAACCGCATGAAAGGGCAGGGGCGTGTCATTGCTGTGTTTGGTTCGGCCGGCCTGCGTGACCGGGAGAAACGCCGTATGATGGCGGCCACTTCCCTTGCGCTGGCGGATATCACCATCCTGACTGCCGAAGACCCGCGCACTGAAAGCCTGGAGGAAATTCTGGCTGAAATGGCGGATGAGGCGGTAAAGAGCGGCGGGGTGGAAGAGAAGACCTTCTTGCGCGTACCTGATCGCGGAGAAGCCATTCGAAAAGCTGTTCGTCTGGCACAGCCTGGAGATATTGTCATAGCATGCGGTAAAGGCCACGAGCAGTCCATGTGCTTCGGCCAGACCGAATATCCCTGGGATGACCGCACTGCCATGCGCGCGGCTCTGTCCGAGCACCTCGGCCTTCCCGGCCCCGCCATGCCCTACTTGCCCACCCAAGATAGATAACCTGTGTTCATCTATGGTTAAAAAGACAAGTCCGTAGCGCAGGCATTCACCTGCACTTGAGAAGTGTGCCTGCGATTTAAAAGGTGAATAAAAAGGTCAGGCATTCCTGCCTGACCTACAAAGCCCAAGCAGACATTATCTGTGTTCATCCAAAAAATCGAATCATTACTGGGGAGACTATCCTAAAAAAATGGTTTTACCAACATTATTATCTGAGTTCATCCGTGGTTAAAAAAGAGTTGCTTGTAGCGCAGGCATTCGCCTGCACTTGCGAAGTGTGCCTGCGATTGAAAAAGTGAAAAAAACGTCAAACTAGAAAGTCTGACCTACAAAAACCAAACAGAGATTATCTGTGTTCATCCAAAAAAACTATCCATCATTGGGTAAATCATCCCGGAAAATTGTTTAACCAAAATAAAAACCTGTGTTTATCTGTGGTTAAAAAGACAAGCCCGTAGCGCAGGCATTCGCCTGCACTTGAGAAGTGTGCCTGCGATTGAAAAAGTGAATACAAACGTCAGACTGGAAAGTCTGACCTACAAAAACCAAACAGAGATTATCTGTGTTCATCCAAAAAAACTATCCATCATTGGGTAAATCATCCCGGAAAATTGTTTAACCAAAATAAAAATCCGTGTTCATCTGTGGTTAAACAAAAGCGACCCCTGATTTTCATCAAAGGGTCGCTCTTCATTTCTAATGCTACGAAAAACTAATGGCGGTCACGATTGCCGCTGTAACCACCGCGATTTCCACCGCTGCGTCCGCCACGGTTGCCGCCTGAACGACCACCACGGTCACCGGAGGATTTGCGGTTAGCATTATCATGCTCCTGCGCTTCCTCGACTGTCCAGCCTTCCAATACAGCTTGGCGGGACAAGCGGATCTTGCCGGCGCCATCGATGTTGGTGATCATTACGGTCAGGTCGTCGCCAACCTGTGCCACATCTTCCACCTTTTCCACACGCTCGGTATCGAGTTGGGAAATGTGCACCATACCATCAGTGCCGGGCATGATTTCAACAAAAGCGCCGAAATCGGCCACGCGCACCACTTTGCCGGTGTAAATACGGCCCAGAACAGGGCTTTCGGTCAACGCCATGATACGGTCACGGGCCTCGTCCTCGTCCTTCTTGTCGACAGCTGCGATAAAGACGGTACCGTCTTCGCCGATGTCAATATGAGTGTTGGTTTCTTCCTGCAAAGCGCGAATCATTTTACCGCCGGGTCCAATCACCGCGCCGATTTTCTCAACCGGGATCTGGACGGTAACGATACGCGGCACGAAGCTTTTCAGTTCAGACCGCGGAGCGGGAATGGCTTCAATGATCTTGCTCAGGATGTACAAGCGTGCTTCCTTGGCTTGGGCCAGCGCTTCGGACATGATCTGCGGGGTGATGCCCTTGATCTTGATGTCCATTTGCAGGGCGGTGATGCCCACTTCGGTGCCGGCGACTTTGAAGTCCATATCACCCAGGTGATCTTCAAGGCCCTGAATATCGGTCAGGATCTTGTAGTTTTCGCCTTCTTTGATCAGGCCCATGGCAATGCCGGCAACGGGGGCTTTGATCGGCACACCCGTGTCCATCAGCGCTAATGTGGAGCCGCAGATGGAAGCTTGTGAAGTGGAGCCGTTGGATGACAGCACTTCGGAAACCAGGCGCATGGTGTAGGGGAACTCTTTCTCATCAGGCAGCACAGCCACCAGGGCGCGTTCTGCCAGTGCGCCGTGTCCGACCTCACGCCGTGAACGGCGCGGGCGGCCGACTTCGCCAACGGAGAAATCGGGGAAGTTGTAATGATGGATATACCGCTTGGTGTCGTTCGGGCCAAGGTTGTCCAGCTCCTGTGCTTCCTTAGGCGTACCCAGGGTTGCCAGGGTCAACACCTGCGTTTCACCGCGGGTGAACAAGCCGGAGCCATGCGCGCGCGGGCTGGTGCCCACTTCGCACCAAATACGGCGGATGTCGCTGGTGCCGCGTCCGTCCGGGCGCAGACCTTTTTCCATGATGCGGTCGCGCACCACTTTTTTGTATGCTTCTTCGAAGGCTTCCTTGACTGCTTTGACCAGGCTTTCATCTTCACCGGCCAGCGAGACAACGGTTTCCTCTTCCAGCGCGTGGATGCCTTCATCCAGCTCAGCTTTCAGATGGGGTTTGTCCAGCAGGGCGGTGATACCGTCCTTGACGCTGCCATAAACCTTTTCAAACAGGTTCTGGTCAGGTTGTTTGATTTCAACTACGCGTTTGGCTTTGCCGACTTCGGCTGCCATTTTTTCCTGCACGTCCACCAACGGTTGGATGGCTTCGTGTGCCAGGGTGATGGCAGCGATCATATCGTCTTCGCTGGTCTCGTCCGAGCCGGATTCAACCATCAGGATGGCGTCGCGGGTGCCCGCTACGCGCAGATCCAGGTTGGAGACAGCCAACTGTTCGAAGGTGGGGTTGATGACGAATTCGCCGTCAACGCGGCCGATACGAACAGCGCCTACCGGGCCGGCCCAGGGGATATCGGATATGGTCAATGCGGCCGAGGCGGCATTAACGACCATGATATCGATCATGTTCTCGAAATCAGCAGAGATGGGGAAAGACATGATTTGTACTTCATTGCGCATGTTCTGGTCGAACAGCGGGCGCAGCGGGCGATCGGTCAGGCGTGCGGTCAGCACTGCCTCGTCGTCCGGCCGGCCTTCGCGTCGGAAGAATGAACCCGGGATGCGGCCGCCGGCGTACAGGCGCTCTTCATATTCCACGCTCAGCGGGAAGAAGTCGATGCCTTCGCGGGTGTTATTTGACATAACGGCTGAAGCGAAAATGACAGAATCGCCCACGCGAATTGTCACAGCGCCGTTAGATTGACCGGCAAGCTTGCCAGTCTCGAATGTGATGGTCTGATTACCCACCACGGTGGTAAATTGTTTTCCTTGTGGTTCCATAAACCCTCGTTTCTATTTCCCCGGAAGGTTAGGGACTGAGAACTGGGAAAAACAGGTTGTTCACACTTCTCAATTCCCAACCAGGGGGATTGATTAATTATTTAACAAGCTGATGGCAGAAAGACCATCAGCTTGTTATCCATGAAATTACTTTGTCCTCAGGTTCAGCTTGGTTGCAACGGCCTGGTACCGAGGCAAGCTCTTCTTGCGCAGGTAAGCTAACAATCGCCTGCGTTGGCCGACCAATTTGAGCAGGCCGCGCCGTGAAGATTCATCGTGCTTGTGAATTTTCAGGTGCTCAGTCAACTGCAGAATGCGTTTGGTGAGCATCGCGATTTGGACCTCGGGCGAGCCGGTGTCGGTATCGTGAACCTTATATTCGCCGATGATGGTTTCTTTTTCTTCTTTTGTTAAAGACATGACAATGCTTTCTCCTTTATTGTTTTTCTTAGCAAGTCTCCTCACCCAAAGCTCGCGCCTCGAGAGGGACTAGTCAGGCTGATAATTATACCATCGAAGCGAACTGTAAGAACAGTGAGCGAAGATGCTGCGATTCAGCGGGCTACAGGCCCGCATGAAGTCGCAGCATGAAGCAAAATTAAGAACAGTGAGCGGAGATGCCCCACCGATAGCGGCGTCCAGCCGCATGATGGTGGGGTAGAGAAGCGACTGAGCGAAGATGCTGCGATTCAGCGAGCTACTCGCAGGCTTTCACAGGAGTGAAAGCCGGAGATGCCGATTCTTGGATTGTTTCTTTTGTTCCAAGAATCGGTAAAGCCCGCATGACGGTGGGGTAGAGAAGCGAACTGTAAGAACAGTGAGCGGAGATGCCCCATCGATAGCGGCATCTCGTAGGCTTCCATGTGAATGAAAGCCGGAGATGCCGATTCATTGATCGCCTCCAGTGATCAATGAATCGGCAAAGCCGCATAACGGTGGGGTAGAGAAGCAACCGAGCGAAGATGCTGCGATCACAGGCCTGCATGAAGTCGCAGGGCGAAGCGGTGGCTGTCGAAGTGAATGTGGGGTTGAAGGAGGGAGGGGTATCCCCCGTTATATAATTACCAAAACGAAAGGCACAGCTTATGATCCTCTATACCATCGGCTTCCAGGGCGCCAGTTTGCCCGACTTCCTTCATACCCTTGACCGCCACGGCGTGGACCTGCTGGTTGACGTGCGCGACAACGCTAACAGCCGCAGGCGGGAATTCTCCAAGACCGCCCTACGCAATGCCCTGGCGGAGGTCGGCGTCGGCTACGTGCACTACCGCGCCCTTGGCACCCCCAGCGCCATTCGCAAGGCCTACACTGCCAACCCTGACTGGGACTGGCTGGAGCGGCAGTACCTGGCCGGCATCCAGGCCCAGCCCGACCTACTGCGCGAACTGATGGAGCAGATCTACCAGCACACCTGCTGCCTGCTGTGCTACGAGGCTGACCCGGCCGAATGCCACCGCAGCATCCTGGCCGGCTACCTGCACGACCAGCTCGATCCGGAGATCGAAGTAAGGCATTTGATGGTAAATCAGGTCAAGTAGGGATTGGTTTTGGACAGAAGTTGACACTTTTGTAAAACGAATCCGTTATTAAGTGCGCATAGGCGTATCCCACGATAATCCCCCCTGGATATTGGATTTTGAAATGAATTAATTGACGATGAATCCAGTATGATGGAATATCGTGGGGTATTGTATTTAAACAACATGAGCGAATAGGGGGAATGGAGGGATGAAAGGGAAAAACAGCCAAACAACATGGACGAGAAAACATTGACGCAAAAGCAGGAAAAGGCATTGGAACTGGTGGTGAGGGGGTGCAGCGATGTGGAGGTGGCACGCAGGTTAGGGGTATCGCGGCAGGTGATCAACACCTGGCGGAACCATGACACGGGTTTCCAGTACGAACTGGAGGTACGGCGGCAGGCGGTGCGGGAAAAGCACCAGGACAAGATGAACGAGTTGGTGGAGAAATCACTGGAGGTAGTGGGGCAGGCGCTGAGCGAGGGGGACGAGAAGACGCGGCTGCAAACGGCTATGTTTGTACTGCGCATATCGGGACTACAGGCGAGCATGGGGCGGGCGAAACGGGGCAGCCGGGCGGAGATAGAAAAGGAGCTGGTGGAGAATACGTTGTTTCAGGTGGTGCAAGAGATGGGGTGGGTGGAGTAAATAATTAGAGGTTCCTTATATATGGACGAAATACTTTTTCTAAATTAATCATTGAATCAATCATTTGGTCTTGTAATGCATCCCAATGACCCAGGCTTGTTATTCCATAAGTTGTTATTAAAAATCGAATACGGCTTGATCTTTTTTCAGGGAGTAATTGCCAATCTAAAGGATTGCCGAAATCTTTATCTATCGTTTCTCTATTTTTATAGAAAATATTAAATATTTCTTTATTCCACTTTTTATCGCCATTATCAATATATAATTCTACTTGAGCATCATTTTCTCGTACGTAGTAGCTTAAATTCAGGCCACTTTTTCCAGCGCCAGTACTAATCCAGCTTTGTTTGTTGGGTGTTATATTGGCATGAAGATTTGTTCTCTCCTTTGCTTTTCCTAACAATTGTTGCCAAAATTTATAATTCTGGACTTGCCTTTCTGTGGATTTTCCCTTACCCGCTTTCTCTTGCATATTTCGATTGTTACGCACCCCGTTGTTTTTATTTTCACTACTCGTTTTGATATTTGCGAAAATTTGTTGGATTGAAAAAAAACCATCTAGTTTTTCATTATTTATGATTTCGTCAAAATCTGGCCAAAAATTTACCTGTTTGATTTCTTGGTTTTCAAAGGTTACGATTCTTAACTTTAATCCGTCTGTTAGTATTCCCCAAGTAATTTGATAAAAATACGCCGCAAAAAAAATGTATGAGTCCCAGGGTAAACCAGGAACAATTTCATCGAAACTCTCTTCAGGTTGGATATAACCAACAATCGCTTTGGGTAAATGATTTGCCCCCATGATATTTAACGTAATTAAACGAGGATTTTTTTCTGTAGTGGAAAATCCGAGAATATGAAAGATTTCTGTAACATAATCCTTCCAGGAGGAAGAATTCGGTTGTTGAAAATCACGATATTGCTTAATTGTCTTTAGAATATTTTCTATATCATCAGGAGATTCATTAAATTTATTACTCATAGATTTTTCTTCCAATCGATTTGTTGAATTATGTGTTGGTCGGAAGTAAGTATTTTGATTTCGTAACGCCCAATTTCCATTTTCCAGTTTTCTAAAATAATCTTTTCCCTTAAAATAATTTGAATCTGAGGAGAAATCACCTAACCGATGCCTAATTATATTTTTCCAATTAGTTGGAAATGGTTCTCTCCGGATCCTTTTAACTTCTTCACAGATGTCCGAGGCTGATGCAACTCCACCTAAATTCCGCAATGCTTGGATGATATCTGTAAGCCATGGTGTCTTTACTTCATTGCTGCTATTAATTTCAATTATTGATGGAGTTGAATAGGTTTCGGATATCAAATATTTATGTTCTCTAAGCGCCCAGACTCCATTTCCCATCTTCTTGAATAGGTCAATTCCTTGAAAATGAGCGGAATCGGAAGAATACGCTTGAATCCTCTCTTGCATTGATTCGATTGCGTTTTTTGGTAAGGGCTCTTGACGAATCCTTCTAATCTCTTCAAGGATTTCCTTACGATGAGCTTGTCCGCCCAGGTTCTCTAGTGCTTGTATAATGTCTTCTACCCAAGTTGCCAAATCTACCCCCTTAGCTTTTTTGAAAGATTATTTGAGTTTCTCGGCATTTTCGTTTTGCTTGATCTACTGTACTCAATTCATATTTTGATTCAGGTTTTTGGAATATATCTAGTCCTCTTCCTGGATAAATAGTCCATCCATTATCTAGCTTGATACTTCTGTCGTGTATGTTTGGATCGAATCGATAGACGAAATTGATGTTGTGCTTCTGAAGGTTATGGTAAATTTCTTTGAACTTCATCGTCATATCTTGTTCCTGATAAATATCTTCTGCAGAGGTGACCAAGATGAGATCCACATTCCCTGATTCAATATTTATAATTTCCACAAAAGAAAGGAAATTACGGATCTGATATTCCAGCCGAATAAATGGATCAACCACATAAATCTTCTTTGCACCTTTAAGGTATGGTCCAAATAGGTTTTCGTAACTATACCCTTTTTCACCTTCACGGATATTAATAGTTTTAGCGGTTAACTCATTGATATTTTCCTTTACCTTAGTTTCTTCTTCAACTTCAGCAGTTGGAGCCTCAATAGCACCAAAATACTGTAAAACCTCAGCTTCTTCTTCATCTTGAGGAGAAATCGACTCGGACACAGATTGGGCACCAGGGGGAGAGGGCATCATATCTGGATCTGCGTAACTAACAAGCCTGTGCCCTTGCTGAAAATCATCGGGGATTTTCGATGAAAAGGTGACAGGAATATATTCTCGATCTAGCTTGCACAACTCATCTCTCACTCGCTGACGTAATTCCAAGGCCGGGTTTGCACAATATAAGTAAAATTCTTCTTCGGAAGGATCTTGATCCGGGAAAAGGATTTTCAATAATCCAGTTGCCCCCGCTTCGACCGCCTTACTGTCGCGCATATCGTCACAGTTTTGCAGTTCCATATTTGTTTTTACGTAATCACGATAACTAATATCACTGCGGAGGGAATGAAGTATTTCACCGAAGATATCGCCCTTAAGGCCGATCGTCTTGGAAGGAGTATCTTTGCCAATTCTCGGTAAATCCCATCCGGGTAGCAGTCCTGAGAACCTGTCAATAAAGGCAGTTTCGCGCAGGAAATTCGGGAAGACACGAAACAAACCCACCTGCTCATTCAATGGTCTTTTGTTTTGGTCAAGATCGATGTTCGCCAACATAACTAAGCCAGCTTCTGCATTGATGGAACTTGCACTTCCACGAGCGAAACGACCGGCTTCAAGATAGGACTTGAGTAGTGCGGTAAGTTCACCGGAGGTATCTGCTTTGACCTTTTGAGCTTCATCGATCACAACGCTGTCATATCGAGTGATTAAACCAGGAGTCTTTCGTGAATCATTAAAAAATAACACTGCAGGTGAAATTGCTCCTGAGCGTACAGCAACATACCGGGACATGTTTTCAAAAACGAAACTCTTGCCCGTTCCTTTTGGCGCCAGTTCCACCAGGTTATAACGAGGCTCAACCATCGGGATAAGCCGGCAAACTAGTAAGATTTTTTGCCTCTCACTGTAGAGCTTGTAATTAAAACCCATCGATGAGATTAGAAAATCAATCCATTCCTGTGTGCTGAAGCTCTTTCGACATTCACGGAAATACTCTAGATCCATGTTCGCCAGCTGAAAAGGACGGAATTCGCGCATCCATATTTGTCCGCGCGGGTTATCGTCATTTTTTGGAACGTAGTAAAGCTTTCCTACTCCCCATAAACCGCTGCTTAAAAGCATTTCGTTGTCTTGCACAATTTGAGGTACTGTAAAAGCGGTATTCTCATCTAAGAATGGGATATTGAGGTATCGGTCGCCCTTTTCCAGATTAACGTATACCGAAAAATTGTCCAGAAATTGGACCTCCATTTGTTCAAAGAGCTGGTTCTTGATCGTTTCTTTTTGACTTTTATCGGGCACATACTTCTGTACAAAACCAGCAATTTTCTGGCGAGCAGCTTCCGTTAATTCAGTACTATTATCCAGGTAATGAGAGATAATCCATTCCCGCACGTACGTAGGGATTGCCCGGCTGCCAAAACCGGCTTTATGTACAAAAGACTTGTTGATTACAATTTCGCTAAAAACGTCTAATGCCTTTTGTTCAAATGTTTCCATCTCTCACTCCTTAGACAAGTTCTTCACTATTGTTGGTGAAGGCTTGATGTCAATCGTCAAATACACTTGTACTTTTCTCTTCAACCATCTTTTTCATGGTGATCTTGGGTAGCACATCAAAGGTGCGTTGCTCACCGTGTGCATGGTACCGGATCCGGATGTGCAGGTTGCTCTGCTCTTCAAGGATACTGGTCACTTTGAAACGCGCTTTGATCTGGATAGCCATATTTTTCTTGCCATTCAATAAAGCTATCCGAATGGGTTCGCTTTCCACATTTCCATTCAATAGGCTGACCTGAATTTGATCCACGGCTGAATCATTGGGGTTGCCAATTTCCAATTCGACCGTTTCCATGCGGTAACGGAATTCATTCTTCTTGAGAAGAACCGTTAAATCCTGGGTCGCGATGGTGGCTGGTTCAAAAACCAGATATGGAACAATGATTTCTTCGGGGAGGAGCCCACCGTGTACGTAAAAACCCTTATCGGTGGGTAGAAATCGGTTACTCCGTCTGGCGCACAAAACGTTTTCCGGATTCATAAAATCATTGGCAGGTAGGAAAAAGCAATCCAATCTCAAGTTATCTGCCAGCCCCGAAAAGCGTTCGCTGCTTACGGTCACATATCGATGAGAACGGGCTTCGAAACCATTTGTTTTGAAGAAGGCTAGATCCAGATCATTCTGCACGGAGGCAGGAATACGGGTAGAGCCATGATCAGAGACAACATGAATGCGAATGTTTTCCTGTAAACCATGTTTTTCAATAAAAAAGATCGTATTCTCCACCAGTTTTTCCAGCAAGTGATAAATATGATCCCAGTGAGACATGCCGATTTCATCTGCGGATTTGTGTAGGGCTTTATCTATCGCCAGGTAATTAACCACATAGGAAGCTGCGTCGATGGTTTCGATCGTGCTCAAGCTGCCGATATCGCTAATGTAGCGAAAAGCATTATCTTTAAAATATGGCACCCACCCCTTTTCAATCATGCCTTTGTAGGTCTTATCATCAATCGCCTGATACCCCACCGCTCCAGCTAGCAAACATTTTTTGGAAATTTCAGTTTCGCTAGGGAGCATCGCAAGATAAGGCTCAGCACCGGTCAGGAAGTAACCTCGTTCCTGGAACATATCGCGCAGCATTTCGGAGAATGTCCAACCAAGGTTATCAATCACCAAAACCAGGTTAACAACACCATCGCGTTTCAGATCTATTGCTTTATTGGGGAGAATGTTGAAGACCATGCGTTTCGAATTGGCGTGGATGTTATTCCAGTTTTTCATCAGCCACTCCGAAAAACGGTCACCAATGGCAAAAAGATCAGAGTCAAATTGTTCTTGACGATTACACCAGGATTGGTAGGGTAGGTAGGACTCGGTTGCCCAAGAAAGCATGGTGTCCACATCCCAGTAAAGATCTGGAGTTTTGGGCTTAAGTGGACGGATCATCCCGCGCAAGGTCGCAATTTTCCGATTTAAACGGCGGGACGGATCGCTGAACTTTTCCTCTATTTGATCTATCAGCTCCGGTGTGATCCAATCGGAATGGTCTCGCAAGTGTTTTTCGATAGTTTCAAATTCCACCGACAACAGCCCGCTCGTTCGATCAAGAAGTGTAACCAGGTCATCCGAATTCTGTGGCTGTTGGTTATTGAGAAAATATGTCACTTGAAGAATCGTTTCGGGAATCTTGGACTCCTCAATCTTAAGGTCTTCCAACTGCATTTTGAGGGTTCTAAAGACGTCAAAGACTTCTCCCAACACGGCTTCGCCAATTGACGGGTAACTGCGCAACACGCGGAACCGCATAAGTTGAAGCATTAAGGCATTCGGGTCTGCTGCAAACATTTCCACCAACAGGCGTTGTTCATTCGACCTGGCCTTGCTTTTCCATTCCTCTAAACGGGAGTGAAGTGTTCGCGCGAGCAAAGGAATTCCTAGGTTGGCTTTCCATTTCTGAGGGTCTACAGACTCTAACAAGGAGGATAATTGAGTGAAGGGAAAAGTCATCGAAGTTAAAATGGGGGCGTAAAAATGAGCCAGGAGAGTGTCTTCAAAGGTAAAGCCAGGTTGAGGATGGATATCGATTACAAGCAGGTCTGCCAGGATGATCTCCTCATTGGTCACGCTAGCCGGGATCTCCAGCTCCCAACGCTGGGCTAACACACCACGAGCGTCTACTATCTCAAATACGAAAACTCCCTGCGGGAAGCGGGTGGACATATTCTTCAACCATTGAATGACCACCGGTTGCGATATGACCAAGGTATACGCCTGATGGTTCTCGAATGCTTGTTGGATTTCTTTCACCCTGTGGGGAAATTCTGCGATGAAATTCATCTGATCCACAGCAATGCCAAACCCTAATTTATTCGGATCCTGCACAATCTTAATCATAATTCCTCAACCTGGATTCTGTCGTGCAAGCTGCTGGGAATTCACATGAGTTTGCATATTTGCTCTCACAGTTTTAATAAATTCTTCTTGCGTGTGTCTTGAGGCAAGCTCAAATAGCTGTCTTCCTATGCTATCCCACTGTCCATGGTGCGCTTTTTGAGCTTGATAACTGGCAAAACGATTAAAAATAAAAACTAGTATTTCATCCCACAGCAGTTGCACCGCGGTGTGAATGATTGCGTTATTTTTTCTCTCGCCCACAGCGAATAATCTCACCCGGTAGATGTCATTCTGATAAATACCTTCTTGATAGAGCGCCTGAGCGACCTCATATACCTGCTGTTGATCAAACGCGCCAACAGCATACAAGACGCGCTGCATGTTTTCATCCTCAGGATTTGTCCAGGGTCCGTTCAAGTGGCATTGGCCGTGTTTGACTTCCGCGAATAAGATGTCAATTCTTCCATCAGAAGTGAACACAGGATGGTCCAGCATAGGTTCTCCCGAAGTCAACAGCTCCGCACGGTGCGGGAACCTTACTGCTAGCACATCCACATCTGTATGTTGAGAACCACGCCGGTCAGGATGAATTATAAAATTAGTGATTGTGGCGCATCCGTTCAAACGAAAGAACCAGTATGCAATTATTTCAGGATTCATAGTTTTACGCCCCATTTTGTTTATCGATCATCCGTTCTGAATCTCAGATCATAAGTCTTCACAAAATTCAACTCCTCATCAGTAAAGCCATATATTTCCCCTAGAAGATCATCGCCATTATCAAAAAGCGGTTTCGTAAATCTTGCGCGGTATTGAAAATACCTGGTAGGTCCATTAGCCTTATTGTAAGTAACCATTTCCCCATTTTTTTCAAGATCCGTAACCACCTTATCGTAGAGTTCAATAATTGTCTGCTTGTAGTTAATAAGCTTTGTTAGATCAATGGGGAAGCGTTTAAAATCCCGATTCGTGAAATCAAAACAATTGGAATACACTGTCCAATACCAATAGAACAATGATGAGGAAAAAACTAAAATCGCTCCCTCAATGAGGATATCTTCTCGTAAGGTTAATTCTTTTGTTTTAGAATTCTTTACTTGCTGACCATTTACTTCGAAGAATGGAAGAGATCTAAATGCCAGCATGTAATTATAGCCAGTCCCTTTGTAGTAAAGTTTGTTCTGGCTTTTCTTGCTTTTGTCCTGAAATGTAAAATAATTACACTTCACTCTAAGCATTTTTCTTAGAATAGAAACCTCAATTTGTGAACCAACCTTTGGAATAATACTTTCGATGATTAGGTCCTCTGGAATTTCTGAAGTTTTGATTAATGGGATGAAGATTTTCCTTTCAGCATTAAAAAACTTTGTAAAATCACTTGAGAATATCCTCATTTTCGGTTCATGATTATTCAGCTTTATGAATGTAATTGATAACCTAAGGTTTAGGTCATCAAATAAAGTTCCTGGATGTGCCGAAGAATCGATATTTACAAATTTTGCTGTGCCACGGAATTTCCTAATGAAATCCCTAGTGGATTTCATTCTCTCAGAAGTAATTATTGAAATAGGAATGATGAAGCCTAAATTTCCATTTGTGTCATTTATCAGTCTCAATCCTTTTTCAACGAAGTAGTTATAGAGATTTCTTCCCTTGTACGTAAAAAACGAATAATCTATAAAACTGTCTCCAAATACATCTACATATGGGGGATTACCAATAACACAATCGAAACCTTTTTGAGTTAACAACACCATTGGAAATTCAAGCTCCCAATGGAAGAAAATTTCTTCTCTTTGGAGTTTAAACGCCAAATGAAAATTTTTATTTTTTACTAACAAGGTGTAATTATTTTCATCAATCCCATCAGAACTAAAGAATAATCTTGTATGTACATTACAGATAGCTTTATACCCCGATAACGCTTGTTCAATTTGATCGAGCCAGGCTTTCTTTTCCTCTACTTCGTAGCGTGCGGTAGAGCCGTGAGAGGCGATCAATTGAGATTTTGAAATAGCTTCTTCCACTGCTAATCGGAAATCCGGATCTCTTTCAAATAAAGAAAGTTGGCGAGCGCCTTTTTTTGCCGTTGAGAAAGGATAGTTCCCAATATCATCAAGCCTTGCCCCTATCAAACTATTGCCGCATTTCAGATGATGTTTCAGGAAAGAAAGGGGTTGATTTTTTGCCATGGAAAGAATCCACAGTGAAAGTTTTGAAAGTTCTACTGCCAATGGATTAATATCCACTCCATAAATACAGTTTTCCACTACCCAACGTCGCCAATAACCCGTGCCACTTTCTAAATCACCCTTTATACCGAGTTCGTTAAGAGTTTCGGTGACGAAGTTAGAGACAAGATTTGTAGCGTTGACTAAAAAATGACCACTTCCCATGGCAGGATCGAGAACCGAAATAGACAATACTTCTTCACGAACGAAGGAAAGAGCGTTTTCCTCCAGAAGGACCGTCAGTGTATGGCGCTCGTCATCATCCACTGCTCTTTGATAAGCCTGCAGCGTGGGTTGTTGTTCTGCCAGGAAATAGATCTTCTTTTCTTTGAGTTTCTCTCCAACAGTATTACAAACGATGTAATTAACCACATCTTCTGGAGTGAAATAAGAACCGAATAATTTCCGTTCACTGGGATCGCCAGCGAAATAAACTTCACCAGCTCTGATAAAATGGCCCAGAACAAGTTTTCCCCCCTTTGAAGCCGGAATAAATTGGATTTTTCCTTTTGCGACTTTCACTTCTGTGTCTTCCGCCGCAATAAAAAGCTTATGCTCCAGCAAGCCTTCGTACAACGTGCCTAGGTGGCGCACGCTCATATCGCGGTAGCTGAGCGGTTTTTCCTGGCCGTTCCTTTCATGGTATGTGGTCAAATTGAAGATGACATTTACCAGGTACGAGTCACTAATCCGGGTGTCAGAAAGAAAGCGCGTAAACTCGCTTTCCTGTGGGCTAAACAAGCCGCCGTTGTATGTCTGATCGATATCAACGAAGATTCGTTCCAGGCTGTCCCAAATTTGATAATCAGATGTAATTAAATTGTCGCCATCATGACGAGCGCGGCATTCGCCTTCCACCTTCGCTAATAACTCGTGGTTTTTGTCACTCAGTAATCTACGTGCATCTGCATAAAACAGAAAGAGCAGCCGAAACATGTACAACATCGCACCATGATAGATCTTTTTGCGAAGACCTTCATCATCTAGATCACCTTCCTTTCGTTGGCGCAATTCTTCTACATAACCCATACACAGATCTGAAAGTACACCTTTGCCACCTTCTTCCCGTTGTTTGAGAGCATTGGTAAGTTCTTTCTCAATGTAATCTATCTTGTCCTGGGATTCTTTCTTGAAGCGGTCAAATTGACATTTGCCATCTTCATGAATCGAGAAATTCTCCGCCTTCATAAATTTATGGAAAATCTGATACGCCTCTTTGGCTTTTTCTATTAAGATAGCTTCTAAATCGATTTCAAGGTACGTTTCGTAAGGTGTGGGTTCGTCCTGATGATAAATGCGCCACTGCTTGCCATTGGTCAGTAGCCCCCATTGAAGATTGTTCTCGCGCAGCGCCCGGATGATTTTCTCAGCCCAATTACGTCCAATGGTCGTATTATCCAGGTTTTCTTCTGGAAGGATCACATAGCACAATGAAATAGGTGTTTCCTTGCCAACGCTTCCCATCGAGAACAAGTATGTCAAATGATCATTCTTCGATTGGGCGAAAAATCCCAACGCTGAAAGCACCTCGTGGACGTAGGATTCTTGCCAGGCTTTCAAATTATGGATGTCGGCATATTCCCTGTATTCACCCAAGACTTTCAAAGAGGCTAAGACATCTGCATTCTCAGCCTGGCGAGTGATTTCTTCGAGGTAGATTTCAGAGAAGAGAATTTCGTTGTGATAATATGTTGGCATATCATGTTGTCCTTGATTGAATCCCTGCACAGTTCTTTGTGAACATCTCTTATTTTTCGATTTCTTCTAGTGCATCCTGAATTACCTGGCGAAATTCGTTGTCCGAATAGAGACCAGATTCTGCTAATTCCGAAAGCAGGGATAGGAGAGTAATCCTGGCTGCATCCTTATTCTTTGGGAAAACGAAGGTGATCGTTTCATCAAAGGCTGTCTCCTGAGTCGGCCGAACAATCTTATACTTCTCTAGCTCATCAATGGCTTCGATAAGTTTGATCGCGCTATAATTCCCCTTTTCATCAGCCACCACCAACCTAACCTTGCGATTGCCTTTGATGGTTAGAGTATCTCCAGGGGTTAATTTTTGCCGTTGCTTGCTCGAAGTGGGATCGGAACCATCTTCTGTATAATAGATCAATCCGTGGCCATCCTCAGTGTCCGCGTGTAGTACGAGTTCACCCTGATATGTGACCTGGTTACCATGTTGGGATAGATCATTTGTAAAATCCACTTTCAATTGGCTGATCTGTGGCGCATTGGTCTCAATATGGTTCTTTCCATTTTGAATTCGTTGAACCATGGTCGATACATAATTAGACATCCAAGAGTCAACGCTTCCCAGGGAATAAGCCTCCGGTAACGTTTTAAATAACAACTCGCGGATGTTGGCATATGCCGTAAATTTCACTAATTGCTTACTGTCATTGTTATGGTAAGTCCCGAAAGGATCTTTTTGAGTGCTGCTCAATCCGTTGTACCAATTTTTGAACGTTTCCTGGATATCGACATCAAGATGAGAAGGCGCTCCAAAGATTTCAGCTACCTGGACTAATATCTGGTCCTCAACGCTGGCTTGAATGGCTTCTGCAGTAGCTTTGAAAGCCTTTAGGTGAACTTCGATATGTGTGATTTTCGCCGATGTCAGGGTTTCGCCGGGTACTTGCCCAAGCATTTCCATCAAGTCGTACTTAATGAAGCGGAATGGATCTTTCGTTTTTGCCTGGCTGAATATCTCTGCTAGTGATTTCTCATCTCCAGAATAGAAACCGAGTGAACGAGCAATGATAGGAAGGCTATCCCACCAATTAACTGCTGCCTGATAGGCTTCACTAATTGTGTAAACCTTCCCCGCGGGTGCAGGTTGGTTGGTGAATATTTGCGTAATTTTGGCAAAATACGTCTGATCCTCGGCGCTCACTGGTTCAAAAATGATCACCGTGGAGGGATATTGACCCTGAACCAAGGCAAGCATATCCTCTGTGCTTGTAAACTGAATATCTGTCAGGTTATTGGGCTCACGTTTAAACCGTAAGCTGTCGCCATAGAACCTTCGGGCTAATAAAAGAAACAAAGTAACAGCAATTTCACCTTGACCGTATTCCTCGAAAAACGGTTTGATGAATTGAAACAAATTTGCCTGTTCTTTTCCTTTCAGCGCAGCTAGACCTTCTAGAAGTTTGGCGTATGCCGGCAGAGCAGTCCGAAATTTATTAATATCTTTTTCAGCTTCTAAATAGCGGGTATCTCCCTCAACGGTTAACACACGTAGAGCCTGGTGATCCACAAAACACTTTCTCAGATATTTGGTCCCCCCGCGGTTATCCGGCCATGACCAATTCACCCGGATGGGCTGCGAGAGATCACAGAGAATATCCCCAGCCTCCTTGAAAATAGCACGAACTTGACCGGATAAATTGATGTGCGCCTTATTTAACTCGTTATGGCCAAAAGTATTGCGTTTACTCCCATAAAGCTCCTGGATCATCCTGTTCGCTGCATCATGGCGTTTGCCTTCTTGGACAGGAATCTCGACACCATTTATCCCAAACCAATACATTTTAGCATTGGAAAAATAGTCAGCTCTTGCATCGGTTAGAACCTTGATTGCCTCATCTCGAATCTTCTTCTCTTCCGCTTTTTCATATGGGCTAAAGCTCTGAGATTGTTTCTTAAACCAATCGCTTTCCAGTGCTTTGAGAGTAAAAATTGCATCGTAAACACTTATTGGATTCCGTGGAATTGCGACACTCACACGCGACTGATTATTCTGAGCAACGGTTTTTTTTGCAGAATCGATGTCGTTTTCATTTTCACAGAAGACATAGACAGCGACCCCTTCATATCCATTTGTCACCCCAGCTGTTTGCAAGCGTTCATGCTCAAGAGCAGTGAAGAAAGGTACAGAATTACTGTTCACAATTCGTTTTTCTATTAGCATAGATGGGGTAGCAAAAAGAACTTTTAACCGTTTATCCTCACTGAATGAGGCATTGTAATCTTTTGCTTCGAGGTATGCTTCATCTCCTCGGAGTGGACTCAGCTCTAAATAGTTTTGAAGTAGGTTGGTCGGACGATTATCTGGATTGGCCTTGAATTGATCCACAAGCCGTTGAATATCTTTTCGGTCGCCACGGACTAATTCATACACCCCGTTGTTGTTGAATAAAATACCAGCTTCACATAATAACTTCAGGCGATCTTCCACCTGGGTTTTCTCATCAGGAGCAACATACTCCAAAGCGAATTCAATATTCTGGACTGTATTCGTGATGGCTACATCCTGTGTACTGGCAATCTCGTTTACAAGCAATACCTTTATGATACGAAGCATCAGTTCATCTGCTTCTTCAAACAAATGCTGTTGAGATTTTCGGGCTAAGTATGCATTTAATTCACGTAGAGTCGCTTCGTAATTGATGACGGCATTCTTTACACGGTCAACAAGGCGGTTGTTGGTGGCTTTTAGGCTATCTTTGAAATAATCAACCAATAAATCTGAAGTGTAAAGAGTTAGCTTGTTTTGATGTGCGATATCATTATTTTCAATGAACCAAGGATAAGAGTAGGGTTGCACATTCACCCATCCCTCTTCTCCAGTTTCAAATTCAGGAGCAAAAAATTTAAATACAGATCGGTTATCCGAACCAGCTTCCCCTGCAAGGCGTAGAAGAGCAAAGGTTGCCAGCGGGTGCATTGGATATATATTTTGTATGATGTTGTTTTTGATCTTTGGCGCTGGCAGCCAATTAAACAAATGCAGCCGGTTGCACTCACTAGAGAACCAGGTGAATTTTCCAGATTGGGATTGGATTTGATGCATCCATTCAGGGGAATCTTTCTTTGGTTGAACAATCGCAGCAATAATATCTTCCATCCCTTGTGTTTGCAGGCCAATTTCAGAAACTCGAGCTTCTAAAGTCTCTGCATTCAGGTCTCCGATTTGTCCGTGATTTCGAAAGGCTTTGTGCCCGGTACCAATGAAAACAACCGTTCCACCTTTCTCGAGTGTAGAATTAGCGCAGTATTGAGCAAAGTCAAGCAACGTAGTGTAATTCACCAGGTTAGCATCGATAGCAGCACCAAATTCATCATAAAGAAAAACGATGCCTTTATAACGTTCTTTGAATTCAGAGTTTTTTAAGAAATCTGAAATAATGTCACGGAGATTATCTTTCTTATATGTAAATTCTGAATCAGTGACCGATTGGAAACAACTCTTAAATGCTTTAAGTGCTTGTTCGTCATATTCTTCCAGACCATCGATCAGATCATTGACAGTCCAATCCGGGAATAATCGACTGATAGCCAATTCTAGATCTGAATAAAAACGCGTCTCGTTCCGTCGTGATTCCCAATCTTTGATCCTTCGCAAAGCTTCACGATAGTGACTGTCTAAAAGGATATTTGATTCATCCTTCTGTAAAGCCTCTTCCAGTGCCCTTAACACCGCGCCTTCAAAGTCCAGGTTTAGACTGTATCGGCAAAGGGCAACCAGGAAACGTCCCGATTTACGTGCTTCTTTAAGCGAAGCAGCTTTTCTTTCTTTAAGCGTTTCTCCGGGTCTTAATAGAACTTCACTCTGAGCTATTTCATAATTCTTGAAAAATGTTTCTATTTCAGGAAGATCGCTTGGACTCGCAAAGTAATTTGCCATCATTAACAAAAGATGGGATTTACCTGTACCATAGCTGCCAGACAGAAAATAGAATCGACGATCCAAAGGATTGAGTGCATTCGCAATTTTTTCAAAGACTTGCCGATGAGCTGCGATAGGTTTGTATCGTTCCATCCTTCCACAATTTTTTAAATGATCGTAGTACTCCTCATATAAATCGACATAGCTTGTATAACCGCTGTTAATTTGGACGATGTCTCGAATTTTTGTCATAGCAAAGGATCTCCCTTATCCAATGTCGTTGAAATCATTCAACCGGAATATGCGGTTTTGGCCTTGCGAATCAAGAAATTTTAACAACTCAATTTCTTGCGACGTCTGTAACACAATTACGAGTTTGGCTTTCATACCATCTTTGTAACTATCCCATTGATTGTTGATGAATCTGAAAAAGTCCTGCCGCTCTGATTTGCGCCAAGTATCCAGAAGAAAGTCAACGCGATCAATCACAAGTAATGATTGGCCTTTACTTTGTTCAATTAATACTTCTCTTAATTTTTCAGGACTGAAACTGTCGATATTCTCACTAAGATTTTGAGACTGGATAAAGAAATCCAATAAATCCAAGTATTTCCCATTGGTTTGTTTACAAATTTTTTGGCAAAAGTGAGACATAGATGGGCTTTTTTCTGGAATTGCATGTAAAATAACAGCCCGGTAGCGTTCTTGTTCAAGACTGATTAAGGCATCAAATACACTAATTGGCATTATTCTCCCCATAAATCCGTTCTAAAACAAATTCTTGCGTCAACGCATCAGATAGACGCACTTGATCGAGATTAGCTAGTTTTTCTAACCTAACTAATCCTGCATTATGTAAATTACCCAATATGATTCTGACTTGGTATTCCGGTAAATTAAGTACCTTACCCGGACTGTATTCTGCCAGGCAAGCATCCTCTGTGTTGATGGCTGATGATCCAGGCGAATACTCATCCCGATAATATATTAGACAGAAAAGAAATGCTAAGTCTGGAACCTCGACAGGGTTGGATTTTTTAAAATTGCCATTACCTTCTACTTCAAGAATTCCCAAATGAGACAACTCGCTACGTGAATAAGCAGCGAAGACTGCCCCAACTTCTTTGGGTAGTTTTTCGGAAACCGTCCTCTCAGAAAAATGAATGGCAAGATCTGAGAAGTATCGATTACTAACTTGTTCGACCGAATAATGATCTTGGGATGAAAGCACAGTGTTAACTACACGATACCAAACAACCCATTCTGGATTACTGGATACAATAAAATGAATAATCCAGAGTGTATCAATTTTTTCGAAATACGGATCGGATTCTATTACAGATTTCCCGAATGGGGTGAGGGTAGTTACTCTTGGATGCACTAGCCCGAATCCAGTCATCATACTAGTCAAATTTTCAACTTGTTTATTTGGAATTCCGAGCGAATCTACAATTTCAGGTTTGGAAATTTTCTTTCGATTTCCTTGTTGTTCAAGAAATTGTAAAATTCTTGAAATTTGATCAAAGTGTGGACGATATCCATTTGTAAATTGAAGTTTCATTATTTAAAAAAAATAAAACCCTACTAAATTGATGAGTAATATAAAATCCAAAGGCAATAATTACGAATTGTTCTTATCATCTACCCTCTAAAAAATGAATTTGATTTTTACTTTTTAATAATACTATATGTCAAGACATTTATTTGTTGATTTGAACAAGTCAATATCTGTCTAAATATAGCAATTGTAAATTATTTTTTGGTTTGGACAGGCAATGAATCGGAATCAAATTATAAACATCACTCTTTTATTTGGTTATACAATAACTTGAATTATTATTATGCTTTCTCTAACAGTATAATAAAGAGAAAACGGGAGAGATTATGGCTGCAAAATTTGAACTTACGAAATCAAAAAATGGAAAGTTTATGTTTAACCTGAAGGCCGCCAACGGTGAGCCGATCCTGAGCAGCGAGATGTACGAATCGAAGTCCGGTGCGCAGAATGGCATTGAGTCGGTCAAAACCAACGCGCCTTTGGCTGAGCGCTACGAGAAGAAGGCTTCCAAGAAGGGCGAGCCGTACTTCGTGCTGAAGGCCGGCAACCACCAGGTGATTGGCACCAGCGAGATGTACTCGTCCGAGTCGGCGCGGGACGCCGGCATCACGTCGGTGAAGAAGAGTGCGCCGGGCGCGAAGGTGGAAGACCTGGCGTAAGGTAGTTTTTTGTATGCAAGTCACAGCGCTCCCTCGAAATGTGGGAGCGCTGCTTTTTAAAACACCATGGGCTTCGACATCCCACGCTCTACCCTTCCCCAGTAGGGGATGTTTCGCGATCGACAAGCTCAGGGCACATGCTCTGGGCAGGTGCTCAGGTCGCAGACCACTGCAAGAGCAGTGGGCGGAGATACTGAAGGGACGAAGCCAAATCCAATGGACTTCGTACTGTCAGTAATCGACTACACCACGGCTTGCTTGATCTCAGTTTGGTAGAAGGGGTCGAAGAGGGGCAGGAGCTTGCGCACCAGGGCGGAGACGCTTTCTTTCTGGTTGATCTCGACCATGGAAATCAGGAAGGAGGCGGTTTCGGGTTGGGAGCGCTCGATCAGCTTACGGGTCAGCTCGGTCAGGTCTTTCTGCAGGGTGATGCGCGGGTCGCTGTAGAGCGGGGTGACCAGGGTGAAGACGACCGGCAGGTTCTGGAAGGCGCGGTTGTCCACCAGGTTCTGCACGGCACGCAGGCCGATCTTTTGGGTGCGTTTGTCTTCCGAGAGCAGCCAGGTTCCCAGCAGGTTGAGCCACTCGCGCGAGGAGACAATTTCCAGGCGCAGGCTGCTCTGCCGGATGATCTCGCCCACCAGCGCTTCGCTGATGCCCGCGGGGTACCATTCGCGTACGTGCCGGATGAATTCTTCCTTGTAATCCCCGCCCAACCGCGCCAGCAGGAACACGGCCAGCTTTTTAGGCTCGAACTGCGGCAGGCGCCACATGGCCTCGGCCAGCGGCACACAATCCTGCGGGCGGGTTTTGGCCAGCACTTCCAGCGCGGATTCCAATTCGTTCATGACCACCGGCGGGATGAAATAAGCCGGAATGCCTGGGTCAACGCGCAGCCAGGCATTCGTGGGGTTCTGTTTTTCGCTGTACTTCTCCAAAATCAACTGCAATGTCCGGATGAAGCGCGTCTCATCCCCGTAATGGGACATGAGCGCGTTCACTTGCGGCCGCAGGCGGGAGAGCTGGACAGGCGGCATTAATAGGCTTTCGAGAAGATCACCTTATCCGTGGCGGGCGCGCCGCAAATGATGCATTTGCCGCTCTCGCCCTGCATTTCGAAGGGGATGTTGCGGATGGTGGCCTTGGTGTCTTCTTTGACATTGGCTTCGCATTCAGGATTCCCGCACCAGTGCGCCAACGCCCAGCCGTTCTGTACGGCTTCCTGCAGCCCGGCATAGTCGCTCGGCGTGGTTGTGTGGGCTTCACGGAAGTCGGTGGCGCGCTGCAGCAGGGCGGCCTGAATTTCCACCAGCAGGTCGCCGACCTTTTCAGCCAGGCCTTCAATGCCGATGCTGATCTTGCCATCGCGGCCGGGAATGTCGCGGCGGGCCAGCATGACGGCTTCTTTGGCTACGTCTTTAGGGCCGATCTCGATGCGCAGGGGCACACCGCGCAGCTCCCAATCGTTGAACTTGAAGCCGGGGGTCATTTCCTCGCGCGCGTCCAACTTGACGCGGAAGGCGGACAGGGCTTTCTCGATCTTTTCAGCGACGGGCAGCACAGCGGCTTTCTCCTCGTCGTTCTTGTAGATGGGTACAATCACTACCTGGATGGGAGCCAGGCGCGGGGGCAGGATCAGGCCCTGGTCGTCGCCGTGGGCCATGATGATGGCGCCCACGAAGCGGGTGGACAGGCCCCAGGAGGTGGTCCAGCAGTACTGCAGCTCGTTGTTGCGGTCGAGGTATTGGATATTAAAGGCCTTAGCGAAGTGCTGGCCGAGGTTATGCGAGGTGCCGGACTGCAGGGCGCGCGTGTCGCCCATCATGGCTTCGATGGAGTAGGTGGTATCGGCGCCGGCGAACTTTTCGCTTTCGCTCTTGCGGCCCTTGACCACCGGCACGGCGGCTTCGTTGATGGCGAAGTCGGCATACACGTCCAGCATGCGCAGGGTCTCTTCCTGGCCTTCCTGGGCGGTTTCATGGGCGGTGTGGCCTTCCTGCCAATAGAACTCCAATGTGCGCAGGAACAGGCGCGTGCGCATTTCCCAGCGCACCACGTTGGCCCACTGGTTGATCAGCACGGGCAGGTCGCGGTAGGACTTGATCCACTTGGCGTACATATGCCCGATGACCGTTTCGGACGTCGGGCGCACTACCAGGGGTTCCTCCAGCGTTTGGCCGCCGCCGATGGTGACGATGGCCAGTTCAGGGGCGAAACCTTCAATGTGCTCTTTCTCTTTTTCGAGGAAGGACATGGGGATGAACAGCGGGAAAGCCGCGTTGACGTGGCCGGTCTCCTTGAAGCGCTGGTCGAGCGCTTTCTGGATGTTTTCCCAGATGGCCCAGCCATACGGGCGCACGACCATGCAGCCGCGCACAGGGGCGTAGTCGGCCAGTTCGGCGCGCTGGATGACCTGGTTGTACCATTCGGAAAAGTTCTCTTGCTGGGTGGGGAGTTTCTCGATATTCATACCTTGTTTTCTCTACTTCCTTCGATAATTTCTGGATAATGTTCCTATTATAGCCAATCCTAAGCGCTTGCGGGGCGGTATTTGGCAACCGCTTGCAGCGCGGCAGCCGCGTCCGGGCAGAAGACCAGAAAGCCGCGGTCTTTTTCGGGGATGTAACCGTCCAATCCGCTGTAAAAGGCGCGCAGGGTCTGCTCCCAGCCGGCGGAGACCAGCAGGAGGGGTTTATGCGGAATGGAGTCGATCACCATCAGGTTCCAGGTGAGCGACAGCTCGGTGAGGGTGCCGATGCCGCCGGGCAGGGCTACAGCCAGGTCGCACTCGGTGACGAGATAGTAAAGGCGCTCGTTGAGTGTGGCGCACTGCACTTTTTCTGTCAGCCAGGGGTTGGGCTGCACGCCGCGCCAGCTTTCGATTTCGCCGCAGGTGACGCCGATGGCCTGGCCGCCGGCTTCGGCCGCGCCGCGCGAGACGGCTTCCATGCTGCCGCGGTAACCGCCGCTCAGGACGGTGTGGCCGGCTTGGGCCAGCCCGCGCCCCAGCGCCAATGCTTCGTTATAGTCGGGTGAATCGGGCGGGGTCTTGGAACCGCCAAAGACGGAGATTTTCATTCTTCCTCTTGCATTTTTTCGATGGCCGCGATGACGTCCAGGGCAGCCTGGGCGGAAATAACCTGTTCGGGATGCCAGCCTTCTTCGCTGGTCATGACGCGCAAATGGGCGCCGACCGCGCCGCGGGTCTGCGCATCCAGGGCCAGGTAAGCCGGGCGAATCTGCGCCTCATCGCGCGAAAGCAGCGCTTCCCATACAATTTCAACTTCGTTCATACCCACACCTCCTCCATGATTAAAAAAAGAGCTGGCCAAGCCAGCTCTTTTCGGGTTACTGTGTGAATTACTCTTCCTTCTTGCTGGCCAATTCTTTCTGGCGGGCATCGATGACGCCCTGGGCCACGTGGGCCGGGACCACTTCGTAATGGTCGAGTTCCATTTCAAATATACCACGGCCGCCGGTCAGCGAGCGCAGGTCGGTGGTGTAGCGCAGCATTTCGGCCTTGGGCACTTTGGCAGAGACGGTGGAATGACCTTTATCGGTATCCATACCCTGTACGCGCGCGCGGCGGGAGTTCATGTCGCCGAGGATGTCACCCATGTTTTCTTCGGGCACGATTACCTTGACGTTCATGATGGGTTCCAACAGCACGGGGCCGGCGTCTTTGACGGCCAGCTTGAAGGCTTCGCGGCCGGCTGATTCAAAGGCGATTGGTTTGGAATCAACAGGATGTTCTTTACCATCGTAGACTTCTACTTTGATGCCTGAAACCGGGAAGCCGGCCAGGATGCCTTCTTTCATGACGTTGCGGATACCCTTTTCAATGGCGGGCATGTAGTTATTGCCGATGGCGCCGCCGAAGACGGCGTTGACGAATTCAAAATCGCCTTCAATCGGTTCGATGCGCAGCCAGACTTCACCGAATTGGCCGGAACCACCGGATTGCTTCTTATGGCGGTGCATGGCCTGGGCTTTCTTGGTGATGGTTTCGCGATAGGGCACGCGCGGCAGCTCGGTGGTCAGGCTGACCTGCAGCTTGGTTTCGGCGCGGCGGATGACCACATCAATGTGCTGGTCGCCCATACCCTGCAAGATGGTCTGGTGGGTGGAAGGTTCCTGATGCCAGGAAAGGGTCATATCCTCTTCGCACAGGCGCGTGAGAGCGGGGGAAATCTTGGTTGAATCCGCCTGTGTCTTGGGGTTGATGGCTACCTGGTAAAGCGAGTTCGGATATTCCGGTGTCGGCAAAGTCAGCGGGTGGGCTTTGTCGCACAGCGTGTTGCCGGTGGCCGTTTCGGAAAGCTTAGGAACGATGCCGATGTCGCCGGAATGGATGGCGCTGACGGAGATGGCCTCCTTGCCGCGCGGAATATAAAGGCCGCCGAAGCGTTCCTCAATTTCCTTAATGGGGTTCCACAAGCGTGTATCGGAGCTGAGCGATCCGGAGAAAATACGGAAATAGGTCTGCTTGCCTACGTAGGGGTCGGCAGTGGTTTTCCAGACATACAGGGCGATGGGGCCGCCGTCGTCGGCTTTGAGAACTTCATCGCCGGCTTTGCCCTGGGCGGTAACAGGTTTGGCCTGCAGCGGGGAGGGCATGAGCTGCACGATGGAATCCAGGAGGGGCGCGATGCCGATCTCGGCATTGCCGGCGGCAACCAGGACGGGGATGAAGGAACCGGATTGAACCACAGCAGCCAAACCGCGGGCGATTTCATCGCCGGTCAGTTCGCCGCCTTCCAGGTACTTTTCCAACAGGGAGTCGTCGCCTTCGGCGGCAGCTTCCACCACCGCGGTGCGGGCATCTTCGGCTTCGGCTTTCAAATCCGCCGGGATTTCCTCGCCGGTTTTCGCGCCGACTTTGAACGCTTTCATGGAGAGCAGGTCGATGACGCCTTTGAAATCCTGTTTCTCGCCGATGGGCAGCTGGATGGGTAACAAGCGTGTTTCGGAGTTGGTCTGGATTGAATCCAGTGCTTTTTTATAATCTGCGTTTTCACGATCCATTTTGTTAATGATCACGAAACGGGGAAGTTCAAATTTATTACAATAATTCCAAGCGATTTCGGTGCCGACCTCAAAGCCGGAGACAGAATCCACAACGATCATGGCACTGTCGGCAACGCTGAGCGCGGAGATCATTTCGCCGACGAAATCGGTATAACCGGGGGTGTCGAGCAGGTTGATCTTGGTGTCTTTGTATTCTACGGGGATAACGGTGGAGTATAACGAGATGGTGCGTCGGACTTCTTCTTCATCAAAGTCGGAAATGGTATTGCCCTCTTCGATTTTACCCATGCGGGTGGTGGCGCCTGTGAAATGAAGGAAGGCTTCCGTAAGGACTGTTTTACCAGATCCAGAATGGGAGACCAAAGCAACATTTCGTATGTTTTTTGAACTATATTCTTTCATTAATTAATGCCCTTCTTTCGCTATGGATTCAACCCCTCAATTTTAAGAGTAAATAGCCTTATTGTCAAAGATTATGCGTTTCTCTTCCTCTAAAGGAAAATTAATTCGGGGGAGGGGCGTGATATTTTTTGGGAAAATGTCAGACAAGAATGTCTGACCTACATTAAATTTGTTCTTCACCCGGACGTGCCCCTCCCCAGCCCTCCCCAGAGAAGAGTACCCATTCCGGTGACAGCTGGATGCTGTCCCGGATTGGGTATCTCCGCACTTCGCTCCTGCGAAGAGCTCCTTGACATCCACCTCGCATGCCGTAAGTGACCACGGCTGCGAGCTGGATATCTCCGCTCTTCGCTCCTGCGAAAAGCTCCTTGACATCCACCTCGCATGCCGTAAGTGACCACGGCTGCGAGCTGGATATCTCCGCTCTTCGCTCCTGCGAAGAGCTCCGAAAATAGGGAGGGAGAAAGGAAGCAGTGGTTTTAACGCCTTCCCTATTCCAATGAAATTGGAATAGGGAAGATGGAGATGGGGCGTTTTTAGTGGTTAAATTGGGGCATGAAGATCGAGAATATCAAGCGCTGGGCGCGCTTCAATATGCATTACCTGGGAAAGCCGCGCTGGGACACGGGTATCACGCCACCTGAGGTGCTGGAATTCCTGCGCACGCATAAACCCGGGCGGGCGCTGGACCTGGGCTGCGGGACGGGCACCAACCTGCTGACGCTGGCACGGGCCGGCTGGCGCGTGACCGGCGTGGAATTCGCGCTGATTGCCTGGCGGGAAGCACGCCGCAAGCTGCGCGGGCAGGCCGGGCTGGAAAGCCTCTACCTGGACAGCGTGGCCGAGGTCGATTATCTTCAGCCGCCCTTTGACCTGATCCTGGATATCGGCTGCTTTCACAGCCTGCCGCCTGAAGAAAAAGCCAAATACCGCCACCAGATTGAACGCTTATTGGCGCCCGGGGGCACTTACCTGCTGTATGGCTTTATGAAAACACCCGAACGGCCGCGCGGAATGACAGAGAAAAATCTGGCGGAGTTCGATAAATTCCTGGAACTAAAGAGCCGCCAGGACGGCACGGATCACGGCCAACGGCCTTCGGTTTGGCTGGAATACATAAAAAAAGCGTGAGATTGCGGCTTAACCATGCAGGATGTGCTGCAGCAGGGCTTCTTCTTCGGCCTCGCTGCTGACGCGGCCGTCGATCCAGGCGGCCCGCAGCTCGTCCAGAATTTCGCCGATGCGCGGGCTGGCGGGCACACCCATTTTCATCAACTTCTTTCCATCCGTGCGGGGTTTGACGTGGCGCCATTGGACGGCGTATTTCTCGATAATATTCCGCTGATGGGTCAGTTTATTGTGCAGCCAAAGCGCGTAAAGTACGACTGGCGGGCAACCCTGCAGCGCGGCTATCAGGCGGCTGTCGGGCTCCTTCCTTCTGCGGTCCAGCTCGATATTGGCATCATGCGCCTGCTGGATCATGTGCGAGAGGTTGTTTTTCAAGCGCAGGCGCTGGATGATCTCCTGGAGGTTATTCGAGAACACGGGCAGCAACCACAGGATATAGGCAACCTGTATTTTCTGCTCCATTTCGGAGGGATGGCCGCTGAAATCATATTTACGGGGCAAGGGCAGGTCGAACAGCTCCATGAATTGAGAAGCCAGGTCATCGTTCCAACGAAGGGCGGGGTGAATCTGCTCCATCAGCCCCAAATCAGCCAGGCGCGTCATCATACTGACCACCTGTTTTTCCACCAGGATCAGGTCGATCTCGTGGCGGATGCGCTCTCCGGAAACATCTTTCAGCAAGGTCTTGGCCTGGCGCATGAGCCGCAGGGTACGTTCTTCGATGGTGAAGCCGAAGCGCTGCTCGAAACGCACCGCGCGCAGCATGCGGGTGGGGTCGTCCACGAACGAGAGCGAATGCAGCACGCGAATGAGGCCTTTCTTGAGATCCGAGAGGCCGCCCCAATAATCGTATAGCTCGCCGAAATGGTTGCCATCCAGGCGCACGGCCATGGTATTGATGGTGAAATCGCGGCGGTGCAGGTCGAGCTTGATGCTGCTCTTTTGCACAATGGGCAGCGCACTGGGCTTTTCATAGAACTCGGTGCGCGAGCTGATCAGGTCGATGCTGTCCGGCAGGGCTGAGAGATCAGCATCAGGCGATTCTTCCGCCAGCGCTGCCTGCAAGGCGGTGTTTTTAGGGTTGAGACGCCATTTGGCGGTGCCGAACTTCTGGTGCGAAGTGATACGCCCGCCGTAGGCATCCGCAAGATTGTCAGCCAGATCCACGGCGTCGCCTTCAACCACGCAATCCAGATCAAAGCTGGGAACGTTAAGCAGCAGGTCGCGGGCAAAGCCGCCCACCACGAAAATGGGCAGCTGCCGGTTCTGGGCAGCACGGCTGATCAACCGCAGCAGGGCAAGGCGCGCGGGAGGCAGAACAGAGGTAATTTCCTCGGACAGGTTGCGGTGTTCGACCCCGCCGCGGGTTCCACCGGCCAGCACCTTGAGCAGGTCGGTGCGGGTGGTGATGGCAATAATTTTGCCGGAGCGCGGGTCCACTACGGGCACCTGGCCCCAGCCGGAATCGGCCATCTTGCGCTGGAGCGTATCGAGGGAATCGGACGGCGAGACGCTGACGCTGCCGGCATCCATCAGGTTGTCTGCGGTCATGTCCGCCAGCCTGTGCGCCAGGGCACGATCGACCGCGCGGCGCGTCAACAAGCCCTTTACCTGTTCGTCCTGAACTACCGGGTAACCTTCGTAACCAAAACGCTGCATAAGCTGGTAAGCCTGCTGCGCGGTGGTTTCAGGGCTAATGGTAAGGGGTTTTTTGGACATGATCTGGCTGACGGTAACGGCCGGGTAAACCAGAATGGGAAGGTCGTCCTTGAAATCCCTGACCAGATCGGTAAGCTGGTCGGGATTTTGCTTGTCGCTGCGAACCAAGGCGGAAGCGGCGCGCGCATGGCCGCCGCCGTTGTAGCGTTTGGCAACCTCAGCCACGTTCACCTGATCGGTGATGGAACGCGCTACCAGGCGGATGCCTTCGCGCGTGCGGACGAAGATGAAAAGGGCGTCCGGATCGAGCAGGTCGCCCAGCTTGTGGGCGATGCTGGAAACTTCGTCTTCCAGCTCAGGTGCGTCCGCCCAGGAAACCAGTACTTTGCAGTTTTGCAGAGAGTATGCTTCCAGATTGGAAAGCAGGGTATCCAGAATGGCATGCTGTTGGGCGGAAAGGGGCTGATTGAGGAAATTTGCCGCAATCTTCAAACTGGCGCCGTTTTCCAGAAGGTAAGCCACAGCGGAAACGTCGCGCGGGGTGGTGTGGGCGTAGCTGAGCGAACCACTGTCCTCGTAGATACCCAAAAGCAGCAAAGTGGCTTCGATAATCGAGAGATGGCCGTTGTTTTCCTGCAGGTCTTCAACGAAGCGGGTTGTGCAGGCGATAGTATCGACCCCTTCGAAATGCCAGTTTTTGGGGAAATCGGGCCGTAATTGGTGGTGGTCGATGACGTACACGCGCGTATTGAAGCGCATGCCTTTGAGCGTGATCATGGACTGCGTATCCACCAGCGTGACGCGGTCGATGGGATCGTTGGGCAGGTCGCCGGCAGCCACGAAAGGCAGATCAGCGCCGTATAGATGCAGGAAGGACTGCACGTTGCGGTTCATGACCGCAGGCAGCACGGTATACGCTTCCTTTTGGAGCAGATGAGCACCCAACATGGAAGCCAGGGCGTCAAAATCGGCTTGTTCGTGCGTCAGAATAACCTGCATGATTTTATTCTACCCGAATATGGCCGGGTACTTTACAGCAGTGCTATCATTAAATTATGAAGGAAAAAACCAGGCAAGAATTCTTATCCGAAGAGGAAAAAACACGCTACGCGCGCCACCTGAACATTCCCGAAATTGGGGAGGAAGGGCAGCGGATTCTGAAGGGCGCATCCGTGCTGGTCGTGGGCGCGGGCGGGCTGGGTTCGGCTTCGGCTTATTATTTGGCCGCCGCGGGCATCGGCCGGCTGGGGATTGTGGACTCGGACACAGTGGAGCTGAGCAACCTGCAGCGCCAGATCCTGCACGGCGCCGCTGCATTGGGAATGCCCAAGGTGGAATCGGCGCAAAAGCGGTTGGGCGACCTGAACGCGGATATTCGCATTGAGCCAGTACGGGCACGCGTGGAGCAAGGCAACGTCAAGGATATTCTGGCGGATTACCCCATCATTGTGGATGCCTGCGATAACTTCGAAACGCGCTACCTGATCAACCGGGCCTGCGTGGAGATGGGGAAGACCTTCATCTACGGCGCAGTGTACCAATTTTACGGGCAAATGAGCGTCTTCGACGCGCAAAAGGGACCATGCTTCCAGTGCGTGTTCCGCAAACAGCCCGACGCGGAGTATATGCGCGCCAACCGCGGGGTGGGGGTGGTGGGAGCGCTGCCGGGCATGATTGGCTCGCTGCAGGCACTGGAAACCATCAAAGTGCTGCTGGGTATCGGCAGCCCGGCGCGCGGCCGGCTGCTGCTGGCGGATGGGTTGGTGCTGACTTTTCAGGATGTCCGGGTGGAGAAAGATCCCGACTGCCCGGTTTGCTCAAAATATTAAAGTAAACACAGGAACGCAATTTCAATGACAGAAAATAAACGAAGACTATTGGTGGTGCTGGCGCACCCTGATGATGAGACTTTTGGCATGGGCGGCACGCTGGCGCTTTACGCGCGCCGGGGCGTGGAGGTGCACCTGGTGTGCGCCACGCGCGGCGAAGTGGGCGAAGTGGAGCCGGAGCGGCTGGCAGGCTTTGCATCCGTCGGAGAGCTGCGCGAGCATGAGCTGTGCTGCGCGGCGGAGGTGCTGGGGCTGCGCAAGGTGCATTTCCTGGGCTACCGCGACTCCGGCATGCCGGGCAGCGCGGACAACCAGCACCCGCAGGCATTGGTGCAGGCGCCGGTCGAGAAAGTGGCCGCACAAGTGGCAGCTTACATCCGCGAGCTGCAGCCCCAGGTGGTATTGACCTTCGACCCGGTGGGCGGCTATATGCACCCGGATCACATTGCCATTCACAACGCCACGGTGCTGGCGTTCGAGATGGCGGGCGACCCCAAAGCCAAGGGACAGACACTGCCGCCTTTTACACCGCAGAAGCTATACTTTCACACCATGCCGCATGGTTTTATGAAGCTGGCAGTGAAGCTGATGCCGCTGTTCGGCAAAGACCCGAGCAAATTCGGGAAAAATGAAGATATCGACCTGACGGCTGTTTTGGCGAACGATTTTCCCACCAACGCGCGCATCAACTATAAAAAAGTCGCACCCATCCGCGAACAGGCTTCGGCCTGCCACGCCAGCCAGGGCGGGGATCGCACCAGCGGCTACCTGGTCACCTGGCTGCTGCGACAAATCAGCTCAACGGAGACCTTCATGCGCGCGGTTCCACCGCCAGCGAAGGGCTATGTGGAAAAGGATCTTTTCGAAGGGATTAAATAAATAATAAAACCTCTCATTGCGAGAGGTTTTATATCAGTTAAGAAAAAGGAATATTAAAGAGATTCTCTAAAATATCCCAGAAAAGAAAACTTCAGGCGTGAATATCCGTTAAATAGTACAAGCTGATTTTTTCAGGGCAGTATAATAAAAATATCAAACAAGATCGGGCAAAATGAGTAAAGACGAAAATATAAAAACCGCCTCACCAAAATGGAGTCCTTCAACCAAGACAATAGTAACGCTGCTGATTTTGGCCGCGGTGGTTGCTTTAATGATCCGTTTTTCAAGCATGTTAAATACCCTGGTTACCGCGGTTGTAATCGGCGTTATTTTTTATCCTTTGGCTGAACTGATCAGCAAAAAGACAAAGATTTCCTGGAGCTGGTCGGTCACGATTGTCTATATTGTGGCGGTTGTGATCACTTTTACGCTGCTGGCGCTGGGCGGAATCGCTATTTTTGAACAGGTACAAAACTTTATCAACTTCCTGCAGGACAGCCTGGTTGAAATTACCAATTTCTTTAATAACATCCCTTCCACGATAGTAAGCGTCGGCCCGTTCGTTCTGGATTTTTCCTATATCAATTGGGATGAAGTCAGCAATCAACTGTTAGCGACCATCGAACCGGCCCTGTCGAACCTGGGCAACGTGATCGGCGGTGTGGCAACCGGAGCGGCCGGGTTCATAGGTTCGTTATTCTTGTCCATGGTGGTCTCCTTCCTGATTTTGAATGAAAGCGGGGGCAACCGCCGGAAGATATTCTCAATTAATATTCCGGGTTATGAACGCGATTTTAGCATCCTGAGCGAAAAGATCAACACGATTTGGAGCACTTTTCTGCGCGGGCAGGGCATTGTGTACCTGCTGCGTTTCGCCATGTATCTCATCATCCTGAGCGTTTTTCAGGTGCGCTTCCTGGTCGGCATGGCTATTGTCGCAACCATCGGCAACTTTATCCCTTACATCGGCGTGGCCATTTCCTGGATCACAATATTCCTGGTAGCTCTGCTGCAGGGCAGCACCGCTTTTGGCCTTGATCCTTTGACTTACGCGCTGATCGTGATGGGTATCGGCTGGATTATGGATAACATCTATGATACATTCTTTAGCCCGCGATTTATGGCAAATATGCTGGAGGTCCATCCGGCAGCCATCCTGGTTGGCGTTTTCGTCGGCCTGAGCCTGTTTGGTTTTTGGGGCATGGTATTGGCAGCCCCGATCCTGGCGACCCTGAAATTGCTGCTAACCTACATAGGCCGCAAATTGTTGGATCAAGACCCATGGGAGATACCCTCCGAAAAAGAGGAAGAGGATGTAAACTTACCCCCTTTGGGAAAAGCCCTGAAATCAATTTCCGGCTGGACCAAAGAGACATACGAAAAGATTAAGACAAAAGACGAAGAATAATTTGAAAGGAGAATTTGATTATGGCTGAACAACCTGAAACCAACATTGAGAGTATTGTCGAGACGGAGGATAATTTTTTCTATACCGCTGAGGAACCGGATGGAGAAATTACTTATCATCTGCAATTCAACAACGTCACCATGCATTTCTTCACCGAAGAATGGCAGACCGCGCTTGATTTTCTTGAGAAAGTCGTTGCCGCTTCCAAAAAACTGAAATAGAGATTGGATTCACGATCATGGATTTAGACCAAGCAAAAGAGTTCAGTAAATTCGATCCGGAAGACATGCTCGGGGCCATCCGGGCGCTGCCGCAGCAGTTGTGGACTGCCTGGGAAACCGCAGGCAAACTGCCATTACCCGAACAGCGCAAATACACACAAATTTTGGTGGCCGGGATGGGCGGTTCGGCCATCGGCGCGGATATTCTGGCAGGGTATGCTGCCATGGAATGCGCCGTGCCCGTGTACGTTTTACGCGGCTACCAGCTGCCCGCATGGGCGCAGGGGCCGGATGTGCTGGTGGTTTGCTCCTCGCATTCCGGGAACACGGAAGAGACGCTGGCTGTTTTTGACGAGGCGATGGAACGCAAATGCACCACCATGACCGTTTCGACCGGCGGTAAATTGAGCGAGAAAGCACGCGCTGCCGGAGCGGTATGCTGGAATTTCGACCACAAAGGCCAACCGCGCACCGCGGTGGGCTTTTCCTTTGGACTGCTGCTAAACCTGCTTGACCGGTTAGGATTGCTGTCCAGCCAGGAAGCGCCGGTAAAGCAAGCCGTGTCCGAAATGGAAGCGTTGGGAAAAAAGATAGACGCCGAAGTGCCGGCCGTGCAGAACGTTGCCAAACGCCTCGCAGGGCAGGCGGTCGATCGCAACCCGGTGGTATTTGGCGCGGAACACCTGGAAGCTGTGGCCAGGCGCTGGAAAACACAAATTAACGAGATTGGCAAAGCGCTAGCCCAGTTTGAATTTATCCCGGAAGCCGACCATAACACCCTGGCCGGTTTGGTCAATCCGGAAGCGCTCCTTTATAAAACTTACGCCCTTTTCCTTAATTCCGAAAGGTATTTTGACCGCAACCAGAAACGGTTCGCGCTGACCTCGGATGAGTTCATGGTTTCAGGGGTATGTGTCGACAAAATTGCCTGCAGCGGCAGCAGTAAGCTGGCGGAAATTTGGACGGCGATATTCCTGGGCGACTACATCTCGTATTATCTCGCTATGGCGTATGAGGTCGACCCGACACCGGTAGAAGCGCTCAATCGCCTGAAAGCGGCCATGAAGAATTAGACTGTTTTTCACTGCAGAAAGGTGAACCCGCTCCCTGAGCTTGTCGAAGTGAGCGGGTTCTTTTTAATCCAAATGTTCCCTTCGACAAGCTCAGGGAACATTATTGATGCTCCTTTCCTCAACAAGCTGCTTCACATAGGGGTGAAAAATAGAACATAATCCCTAACCGACGTATAATATAGACAGATATGGCTCGCAAGATTTTGCACATGGATTTGGACGCTTTTTTCTGCGCGGTCGAAGAAAAGTTTGACCCGTCCCTGAAAGGCCAGGCCTTCGCAACCGGCGGATCGCCGGACGGGCGCGGGGTGGTGACTTCGGCTTCGTATGCCGCGCGCAAATACGGCATCCATTCCGCCATGCCAATGAAACAAGCGCTGCGGCAGTACCCGCAGTTAAAATTGGTGCGGAGCCATTATCGCGATTACGTGGAGCTTTCCCGCCAGGTCATGGACATTATCCGGGGGCTGACCCCGCTGGTGGAACAGATTTCCATCGATGAAGCATTCCTGGATGTGAGTGACCTGCCGCAGAGCGGCGAAGAGATCGCGCGGGAGCTGCAACAAAAGATCTACAGCGAGCTGGGACTGCCTTGCTCGATTGGGGTGGCCTCCAACAAGCTGATGGCGAAAATCGCCACCAACCAGGGCAAGGCGCGGCATAAATTACCCAGCTCGCCCATGGCGATCCTGAATATACCGGCCGGGGAGGAGGAAGCCTTCCTGGCTGATTTGCCTATCGGCGAGATGTGGGGGGTGGGGCCAAAGTCGGCGGCCAAGTTCAAAGCCCTGGGCATCGAAAAAATCGGCGATATCGTCAAGCAGCCACAGCCCTGGCTGGAGCAGCATTTCGGTAAATTCGCGGTTGAGCTGGTGGAACGGGCGCGCGGCATTGACGATCGACCAGTGGCGGAATACGAGGGAGTCAAATCCATCAGCAACGAGGTGACTTTTTTTGAGGATTTAGGCGACCAACAGCTGCTGCTGCGCACCATCCGCATCCTCTCCGAAAAAGTGGGAGGACGGCTGCGCAAAAAAGGATTGGCGGGCAAGACCGTACGCATCAAGCTGCGCTGGCCGAATTTCGAGACCATCACCCGCCAGGTGACCCTGGAACAGCCTACCAACCAGGATTCGCTGATCTTTCAAACCGCAAAAGAGTTGTTCCTGGCCGAGTGGAAGGCCGGAAAGAAAATCAGGCTAATCGGGGTGGGGGTGGCGCAAATCTGCACGGTTTACCAACAGCTATCGCTGCTGGACGACAGCTACCAAAAAGAGAAGAATTTACTGCAAGCGTTGGACGACTTACATGCCCGATTTGGCAGGGATGCCATCCAAAAAGGCATCCAGTCCGACGACTATCGTTCGTGGAAAGATTCGTAAGATTCAATTGTTTGCTGATACAAATCGATAATGCGGGGCGTGATGACATCCCAAGCGTAGGAGCGGGCGTAGACGACGCTGTTTTGGCTCATTTCCTCGCGCAGCCCTTCTTTGCATATCAATTGCGTCAAGCGTTCTTCCAATATATCCACATTGTCATTTGGTACAGTAAAGCCGGTCTTGCCGTTCTGCACCAGGTGCTGCAGCCCGCCGACCTGGGTGGCGATCACGGGCGTGCCGCAAGCCATGGCTTCCAGGGCAACCATGCCGAAAGATTCGTAGTGCGAAGGCATAATCACGATATCCGCAGCGGAGTAATAATATTGCAGAGTGTCCTGGTCCTGTTTGCCCAGGAACAATACCAAATCACCTACGCCCAATTCCCGGCAGAGTTTTTGGAGGCGCTGCATTTCACGGTTCATCTGGCCCTCTTCCGCGTCCGGTTCGCCGCCGATGATGTACAGGTAATGCGGGCAGTTGGATAAAACGTCTGAATGCTTGAGCTGCGCGATGGCGCGAATGAGAATGTCGATGCCTTTGAGCGGTTCGATGCGGCCGACATACAGCAGCATGCGTTCATCTTTGGGAATGCCAATAAATTCCTTGGCTTCGTCTTCCGGAATGGGATAAAAACGAGTGGTGTCCACGCCGGGCGGGATCACCTCAATTTTTTCCGCGGGCGCGTCGTATAAGTTCTCCAGATGGTTCACTTCATCCGAAGTCGCGGCGATGATTTTATCCGCAAGACGGATGACCTCACGTTCGCCTTCCACCCGGATGACGCTTTCCAGTTCCTCCTCCGATTTGGCAATTCGATTTTTCAACAGAGCCAGCGTATGAAACATGTGAATGATGGGCGTGTTCCAGCTTCGGGCCAGTTCTCCCGCCGCCAGACCGGAAAGCCAATAATGCGAATGGATCAGGTCGTATTGAATCCCTTTAGAAGCGGCGAATTCGTCGATGCCGCTGATAAATTCCGGGATGTATTTGGTGAGTTCGATTTTCGGCAGGGGGCTTTCAGGGCCGGCTGGAACGTGCACAACACGGTTGCCGCAGCCCAGATCGTGCAGGACATGCGGGACGTGCTCATCCTGAGAACGGGTGAATACATCCGCATGAATACCCAAGTGTCCGAGGTAAGTGGTCAGGTCGCGGACATACACGTTCATGCCGCCGGTGTCTTTACCGCCCAGAGTTGCCAAAGGGCAGGTGTGGTAGGAGATAATTGCTATGTTCATTTTTCCTTGTCGATTATAATTGGAAACTGATATAATTCTGCGCGTGCCACCGTAGCTCAGCCGGCAGAGCAGTCGCTTCGTAAGCGACGGGTCAAGGGTTCGATTCCCTTCGGTGGCTTTTTATTTTGCATCGGATTGGGCTGCATTCATATGAAGAAAACATTCATCTATTCCATTATTCTTTTGCTATTTCTCGGTAGTTGTTCTTTCTTTGATATTCTAACATCGCAGGAAAACCCAACCCAAAAATCCCCTGGCGCCGATTCCAACAACCCGGTAAACGATTTGCCGGTATATACTCAATTGGATGGCGTGAGCTGCATCCCGGACCTGACGGAGGTTGAAACCGCGCGGGTGAAACGGGTTATCGATGGGGATTCCATCGAGGTTATCCTGGACGGCGAGGTGTATCAGGTGCGGTATATCGGCGTCAACACGCCGGAGTATTACTCAGAGGAACGAGCCGATGCCATAAAAGCCACACAGGCAAATGAGGCCCTGGTGGAAGGGAAGACACTTTACCTGTTCAAAGACCAGTCTGAAACGGACAAGTACGGGCGGCTGCTGCGCTACGTGCTGACGGATGACGTCTTTGTGAACCGCGAACTGGTGCGGGAAGGGTACGCCGAAGCGCGCGAGTATCGGCCGGACACGGCCTGCCACAAGGTGTTCGAAGCGGTGGAATAAAGGGCATACAAGAAAAATCCTGTTCTTCTTGAATGAATTTGAATAAAACTGTGGCTAAACCTGTCAAAGCCCACGGTTGCCTTTAATTAACACTTTAGTGAGTTGAAGACGTGACGTCTGAAACAAAAAACCACCCGTTTGATGGGTGGCTTTGATTATTGAAGGTTCGAACCCTTCGACAGGCTCAGGGTTCTACTACCCTTCGACAAGCTCAGGGTTCTACTACCCTTTGACAGGCTCAGGGTTCTACTACCCTTCGACAGGCTCACGGTTCTATAACATTTCTGCTTAGTTGATCGTGTAGGACGATAACTGCACGTAGCCGTAGGCTTCCACGGGGAAGTTGATGCCGTAGAGTTTGATGGATATGCCGTTGACGTTTTGCTTGACCAGGCCGATGTGGGGCGCGTACCAAAGTTCGGTATTGACCGTCAGTGTAGTGGAAATATTGACATCGTTGCCCTGAATGTTGGTTTGCAAGTTGGAAACGTCGAACGAAATCTGGCGCTCCATTTTTACCAAATCGCTGAAATTCCCGGCAGGCACCTGCATGGTTTCACCGATTCCCGCGACTTTCCAATTCATCTTAACCGGGCTGTTATCCAGCACGGCGGAGAGTTCTTCGCCTTCGTAATAAGCCTGCAAGCTGCCCGAAGCGGTGTAATTGGTCTCCCACTCCATCGACCAGTTGTTAGCGATGAATTCCTGCTCGGAGGGCATGAAGGTGCCGCTCTGGTATTGCAGCTCGATGTTGCCGGCTAGTTCACCCAGCACCATTTTCAACTCGGTCATGGGGAAGTTGAGGATAGCCTGATCGCTGCATTGGACAGCGGATTCCGTGACAATACCGGTGTCGTAACTGAGGGCGGCCAAGACTGCCGAAGAACCGCTGTTTTCAGAGACGGTAAACGCCATTGAGGATTCTTCAGTGCCTTCGGTGTCTTCCATGCCAAAATCATAGACCCATTGATTATCGAGCGTCATGGGATAGAAAATGTTGTCGCAGGGATTGGCAGCGGTTTCCGCAGCCGGCGCTTCTTCTCCGGCCGCTTCGCCTGCGGCCGGCGCGGATTGTTCCTGCGGCGGTTCAGCGGCAGCTGCGGGCGCACCGCATGCGGTCAGTATAACCAAGGCCAATAAAACAGCCAGAACTTGCGTGATAGGTTTACGTTTCATTATATTTAACCTCCACCTACTGGTGTTAGGAAAGCCACTTCAGCGTTCTCTTTGAGAACGTCTTCATCCAGCACAATCTTTTTATCCATGAGGATCATAATATTATCCAAGTGGGTTCTCAGTGCCGGAAACCTGGCTTCGAGCATGCCTTTCAGGTCTTTGATTGTAGCCTTTTCCGGCACATCTATTTCCAAGCTGCCGGTTCCGGCTTTTTCTTTTAAATGATAATATAGGGTGACTTTAATTTTCATAGGTCTCTTAATTGTATCAAAAACATCATAAAAACCAGTAAGGTATAATCACATTTATGTCAGATAATTCATCCCCCATTGTAATCGGAATTGCCGGCGGAACCGGATCGGGTAAGACTACGGTAGCCAATGTGATCCTGAACCGTGTTGGCAAACAGCGCATCGCATATCTGCCGCATGACGCGTATTACCGCGACCTGCATGACCTGCCTTATGAACAGCGCGCAGCAATCAACTTCGATCACCCTAATTCTTTGGAATCCGAACTGATGACCGCGCACATCCTGCGCCTGAAGCAATGGGAAGCGGTGGATATCCCTGTTTACGATTTCAGCATTCACACCCGCACGGAAAAGACCATTCGCGTGGAACCCCGCCCGGTCATTCTGGTAGAAGGCATTTTGATTTTTGCCGAGCCGGAGCTGCGGAAATTATTTGACGTAAAGATCTTTGTGGATACGGATGCGGATATCCGCTTCATCCGCCGCCTGGAACGCGACATCACCGAACGCGGCCGGACCACGGACATGGTGGTGAACCAATACATGGCCACTGTGCGGCCGATGCACCTTGAATTTGTTGAACCCTCCAAACGCTATGCTCATGTCATCATTCCCGAGGGCGGCCTGAATGAAGTGGCTATGGATATGATCATTGCCCGTATTGAGGCCCTACTACAGAAGATGGATTGAGCCGGAATGCAGGAGAAGTCGCGTAAGCTCTTAACACGTGGCCTTATACTGATTCTGGTTTTTTTATTAACACTCCTGCTCATCCTCAACCGAGATAAAGTACAGGATTTCGGCCATTACGGCTATCCCGGTATTTTCCTGGTTTCTGTTTTATCCAACGCAACTTTAATTTTTCCCATTCCCGGAGTCGTGTTCACTTCAGCCATGGGCGCCGTTTTCAACCCTTTTTGGGTAGCGGTAGCAGCCGGCAGCGGCGCCGCGATTGGCGAGCTGACAGGCTATCTGGCCGGATTCAGCGGGCAGATCATCCTGGATCGGCGCGAGTTCTACGACAGGATGGTGGAACTGATGCGCAAATACGGCGACGTAGTTGTGTTAGTATTAGCAGTCATTCCCAATCCGGTCTTTGACCTGGCAGGGATGGCAGCAGGCATGTTGAAATTACCGGTCGGACGTTTCCTTTTATGGTGTTCGATCGGAAAGATCTTAAAAATGCTGGTTTTTTCATATACAGGAGCGTCAATCCTCAAATTGTTTGAACTCCCCTGATCAAAATCTAAACAGGCAGTACCCAATGAATTTTCAAAATATCGATAAATATATAGACTTAAATATGGACGCCAGTCTGGCAGATCTTGCACGGCTGGTCGCTCAACCCAGCGTGTCCGCCCGGCGGGAAGGATTGGTGGAATGCGCCGATCTGGTTGTTGAACTTTTCAAAAGAAGGAATTTCCAAATTCAACGTTTTGAGAACGACGGCGCGCCCATTATTATTGCGGAGCGCAAAGGCCGCAGCGATAAGACCATCCTGTTTTATAACCATTACGATGTACAGCCGGCCGAGCCGCTGCGTTTGTGGAAAACACCGCCTTTTGAATTATCACGGAATGATGGACGGGTATTCGGCCGCGGCGCTAACGACAACAAGGGCAATATCGTCAACCGGCTGCTGGCGATTGACGCACTGCTGGCGGAAAATAATGAGCTGCCCTGCAACGTGAAATTCATCATTGAAGGGGAAGAAGAGACTACCTCCGAACACTTCGGCCCATTCGTGCAAGCGCATACTGAATTGCTGCAGGCTGACGCCTGCATCTGGGAATTTGGAGAAGTGGACGCCAACGATCTGCCGCTGCAATTCCTGGGGCTGCGCGGCATCCTGTACGTTGAGCTGGAAGTTGAGACAGCCAAACGGGACGTGCATTCGGGCACGGGCGGTTCAATCATTCAAAATGCCGCCTGGCGTCTGGTTTGGGCGCTGAACACGTTGAAATCGGGCGACGAACATATCAATTTGCCCGGATTTTATGATGACGTGCTGCCTCCCAGACGGGAGGATATCGATTTTATGGCGGCACTGCCCGACAATGCGGCGGACTATAAAAAACGGTTTGGCGTCAAGGAATTTCTAAATAACATCAGCGGCGGAGTTGATCTGGCAGTGGCAGAAGCTTTTCTGCCAACCTGCACCATTTGCGGATTGTCCTCCGGTTATCATGGGCAGGGCGCGAAAACCATTGTGCCGGCCAAAGCCAGCGCCAAGATCGATATCCGGTTGGTACCCAACCAACGGCCGGAAAAGGTGCTGCGGCAACTACGCGAACATCTGGATAAGCATGGATTTGAAGACATCCGCATTACGGTATTGAGCAGCGACGCACCGGCACGGACCGACGCGGCCGACGATTTCATTCAACTGGTGGTAAAAACGTCGGGCGAGATCTACGAACAACCCATGAAGATAGTCCCCATGACAGGCGGTTCCGGGCCAAACGCTATCATTCAGGACGCGCTGCACATTCCAATCGCGACTTTAGGAATCGGCTATCCCGACTGCCGGGCGCACGCGCCCAATGAGAATATCCGGCTGGATTTGTACCTGAAAACAGCCAAACACATCACGCGAATATTATCGGAGTTTGGGAAAACAAAGGATTAGCTGTTGATTTTGAACCAGACATATGCGTAGGGTTCCAAAAGCAGGGTACCGTCTTCAGTATTGATATAGCTTGATGATTGGTTTGCCGATTGAGTCAATACCCGGACATTGAAACCACTTAAGTCAACCGGCTGGGGTGTATCGGTTAAATTGTGGACACAAATTAAACCGTCCCTGCGGCTGCCGCGCAGAATCGCAAACAAGCCTTTATTTTCACGGAAGAGAAATTCCATTTCCTGGGTATCGAAAATATCATTTTGCTTACGCAGCGCGATCAAACCGCGCAGCCGATTGAAGAGCGAATTCTCGTCCTTCATTTGGTTTTCCACGTTTAATACCTGATAACGGTAATCACCCTGGTCAATGACCGGCAGAAAAAGCCGGCCATCTTCCCGTTCCGAGAAGCCCGCATTCTTTGCCGCGGACCACTGCATGGGGGTACGTACACCATCACGGTCATTCAGCCAAATGTTATCGCCCATGCCGATTTCGTCCCCAAAATAAATGATAGGAGCACCCGGCAGCGAGAAGAGCAAGGCATACAGCAGCTCAATTTTGTATGGATCGCCGCCCATCAAAGGCGCCAGACGGCGGCGGATGCCCAGATTCAAGCGCATGCGCGCTTCAGGCGCGTAAAAGTTCCACAGAAATTCCCGTTCATCCTCCGTAACCATTTCCACGGTCAACTCATCGTGGTTGCGCAGGAAAGTGCACCATTGGCAATTCTCGGGTATCTCAGGAGTCTTTTCAAGAATGTTGATCATTGAGGTGGTATCCCCCGCCGCGATGGATTTGTAGATACGCGGCATGAGCGGGAAACGAAAAGCCATGTGAAATTCATCGCCATTCCCAAAATAAGGGCGCAGGTCCTGCGGCCATTGATTGGCTTCCGCTAAAAGAATGCAATCGGGATAATCCCGGTCGATCAACGCGCGCAGCTCTTTGAGGTATTCGTGCGTTTCCGGTAAATTTTCGCAATTGGTGCCTTCACGCTCGATCAGGTAAGGAACCGCATCGGCGCGGAAACCATCGATGCCCATGTCCAGCCAGAAACGCATGATGGATTTCATTTCCTCGCGCACGGCCGGGTTGTCGTAATTCAGGTCGGGCTGGCAGTCGTAGAAACGGTGCCAGAAATATTTCCCGGCTTTTTCATTCCAAGTCCAGTTGGACTGCTCGGTATCGATGAAAATAATACGGGCATCCGAGTATTTCTGATCGGTATCACTCCAGACATAATAATCGCGGTAAGGAGAATCGGGATTGGATTCAGCTTCTTTAAACCAGGCGCACTGGTCCGAGGTGTGGTTAACGACCAGATCGGCGATGATACGCATTCCGCGCTTGTGCGTTTCTTCGACCAAAGTTTTGAAATCATCCAAAGTACCTAAATCGGGATGGACATTATAGAAATCCGAAATGTCATAGCCATCATCTTTAAGGGGGGAGGGGTAGATGGGCAACAGCCAGATACAATCCACCCCTAAATGTTTAAGATAATCCAGTTTTTGGGTTAGTCCGCGTAAATCACCGATTCCATCATTGTTGGAATCAAAGAACGCGCGGGTGTGTACCTCATAAAATACCAAATTTTTATACCAAAGATTTTTTTCCAAAACTTACTCCAAATCCGTATCAGGCTAATCAAGGCGCTTGATAATACCAAGATTAGCCTGATTTGTGTGAGATTGTCTATCCTTTTACTGATCCGGCCAGAAGACCGCGCACGAAGTAGCGCTGCAGGAAGAGGAACACCAGCATCGGCAGTGCCATGGAGATAAAGGCAGCCGCCGTCAACAGGTGCCAGCCGCTGCCGAGCGAGGTGACCATGTTCCCGATTTGATAGGTAAGGACAGGGTGCTGACCACCCAGGAATACCAAAGCCACCAACAAATCGTTCCAAATCCACAGGAATTGGAAAATGGCCAGCGAGGCAATAGCCGGAACGGAAAGCGGAATTGCCAGGCGATAAAAAGCTGTCCAGTGTGAAGCGCCGTCCAGATAGGCAGACTCAAAAATCTCGCGCGGCAGGCTGCCCATAAAGTTGCGCATCAGATAGATGGCGTAGGGCAGACCAAAACCGGTATGGAAGAGCCAGATACCCAGGAAGGTGCCGTTCAGACCCACCTGTGCGTATAGGCGCGAGATGGGAATGAGGGTCATTTGCAGCGGAACCACCTGCAAGCCCACAAGCAAGGCAAACATCCACTGGCGGCCTTTGAAATCCATCCAGGAGAAGGCATAAGCCGCGAAAGCCGCGAAGAGAATAGGCAGGATGGTTGAGGGGATGGAGACAAATAAACTGTTGAGGAAGGCGCGGCCCATTCCGCGCGGGTTGGTCAAATCACGGACATCGCAGTGCAAATCCACCGCCTGTGTTCCATCCGCACAATCCTGTTGGTATGATTTATTGCCGCGGTAGCCAACAAAGGCATCGATATAGTTGCTCAACGTGAATTTCGGCCGGGCTTCAATGCCGGAAATACGGCGCATATACGCGGCGATAGTTGCAGCGGTTTGTTCATCCGGCACAGAAATGTCCCCCATGTGCGGCTGTCCATCAATATCCCGCTCCAGGGAGCTGAGCAGGTTGAAAGAGCGGCGGTAGTTTTGAACCAGATCGGGATCGGTCAGATCGGCTGTGGCAATGGCCGTACCGTCTTCCCCGTGACAGGAGGCGCAATAGGTCTTGAATTCCTCAAACCCCTTGGGTTTGGCGAAAACCGTCCACCAGCCCGTCTCATTAATATCCTGAACCGGCCGAAAGGATGTCACCAGCAGCCCCAGGGAGGGAACCAGCCAAATGATACATAAGCCAATCAGAATAATGTGAACGGGCAGGCTCTTTATCCAATTCCAAAAGCGAGTGAAGGGATTCATCGGGTTGCCTCCTGTTCATTGAACCTGCGAATATTCATAATCATGGCTGGGATAATGACCAGGATCAGCACCACGGCAATCGCGGATGCGCGGCCGGGTTGGTAACTCTTGTACATTTCAGTATAGAGGCGGTTGGCGATGACTTCGGTACCGTAATTGCCGCCTGTCATGACATAGACAATATCGAAGATCTTGAGGACGTTGATCACCATGGTGGTGATGACGACCGTGATGGTCGGCAGGATCTGCGGGATCATAATCTTCCAGAAGACCATCCATTCATTGGCGCCGTCTACGCGGGCGGCTTCGAGGATTTCTTCGGGAACGCCCCTCAGGCCGGCAGCCAGAATGGTCATACAGAAACCAGTCCACATCCAAATGCCAACCACAATTAAGGCAATGGTGTTGATCTGTGGTTCCGTCAGCCAGGAAACCGGCTGACCTCCCAGGGCCGTTATGATGGCGTTTAATAAGCCAATCTGATTGGTTCCGCTTTCATAGTTGTACATGAATTTCCAGATTACACCGGCACCCACAAAGGAGATGGCCATAGGCAGGAAGATGAGGGACTTGGCGACGGATTCGTAGCGGACACGATCGGCCAAGACCGCGATGAGCAAGCCCAACGCAACCGTACCGGTTACCATAATCAGGATCCATTTTATATTATTGAGAAAAGCTGTCTGCATGATTTCGGAGGTGATGGCGTAGTGGTAATTTTCAAAGATCCCCCAACAAGATTCTCCAGCTTTGCAGGCAGTGCTGGCCCAGGCGGTATTATCCGCATTGCGCAAACTGAGATAAAAAGTATTCACGCCGGGATACACAATGAAGGTAAACATAACGATCAACGAGGGTACCAGGTAAAGCCAGGGGGTAATCGGCTTTTGGCGCATGATGCCGGGGACGTTTTTACTCATTTCTTCTCCCTTCCTTGATAACACTTAAAAAGATTATATAAAATAATGGCGAAGTAGATGAATGGAAACAAGAGAGGGGTGCCGATATATATATCGGCACCCCCTATTTATTGACGTTATTGTGCTAAACCTTCAGCTTGAACTACTGCCAGGCCGCTCAGAATGGTATCGAGATCTCCGCCATTTACGTAATCAGAGATGCCCTTGAATTCTGCTGAACCAAAACCACCGGGGATGGTGTCGCCGATATCGGGGGTAAAGCCCTTGGTATTGGCCAACGCATCGCCCTTCTTGATCAAAGCGGGATCAACATAGTTGCCATTGGCACCTTTGTTGGGGGACAGGTCAAAGCTGGCCTTGGCCCAATTGGCGCCGCCCTCGGTGGAGGACAGATATGCCACCAACGCTTTGACAGCGGGGCTATCGCTGAAAGCCATCAACCAGTCAGCACCACCCTGCAGACCCTGCGCTCCGGGTACCGGGAAGAAATCGTAGTCGGTACCATAGACCAGATCGGGATACTGCGTGGCAACATTGCCGCCGGCGAAACCGGACTGCTTGACCATCATAGCTTCTGGCGGATCCGCGAATACTTTGAAGATCGCGTCATTGAAGTTGGTGGAGAGGGTACCCTGCGCACCATCAACGGTGTAGACAGGATCCATGGCCCATTTGCCGTAGGTTTCATAAGCTTGTTTTACACCGGCATCGTCATAGGATACGGTACCCGCAATCAAATCCAGTACGTATTGCGGACCTTGTTGAACCAGCATAATATCCTGGATGAAGTCCGAACCGGTCCAACCAGTGGCGTCGCCGGATTCCATACCCATACTCCAGGGCACATCGCCGTTGGCGACCATCTGCTCAACCAATGCATCCAATTCGTCCCAAGTGGTGGGAACGGTGTAGCCTTTGGCTGCGAAGACTGCCGGGCTGTACCAAATGATGGTTTTGATGTCCGCTTTGATGGGCAGACCTAACCATTTTCCATCCACTGTACCGGGATCCTTGAAGAAAGCGGCATAGTTGTCGCCGTGCGCGCCTAATTCGTCCATTGTCTTCAATGTATCTTTGTACTGAACCAATTGGGCTACGTTCCAGAAGGCCACATCCGGCGGGGTGCCGGCCTGTACTTTGGTATCCAGTAAAGCCTGGTCGCGGGTGGATTCGGGAGCAACGACAACGCCGCAAGCATCCACGAAGGGCTGCAGAATTTCATTCAATCTCTCTTCTTCTGCACCAGACCATTGATACAGCATCGTGATCGTATCGCCAGCGGTAACGCCGGTGCAATCGATCGCATCAGCCATAGCGGCTTCTTCTGCAGGAGCAGCTTCCTCAGCGGGAGCGGCTTCTTCCATTGCGGGCGCTTCTTCCATGGCAGCTGCTTCAGTAGCTGCAGCGGTCTGGCAGGCTGCGAGAGCTAATGCCAAAATGACCACAATGGAAGTAATTAACCAAAATCTTTTTTTCATTTTTTTCTCCTCTTTTTATTAGATGGTTTTTCTAAAAAAGAACCTGTAATATTTCCCTAATCACCTCCTCGTTAAAATTAAGGTTTGATGTTTTTCCCACTAGACTCACGAATGACTAATTTTGTTTGCAGGATGATTTCGTTGCTTTCAATGAATTCGTCATTTAACTGTTGAATTAACATACTGGCGGCACCCAAGCCCAGGCTATACGCGGGTAAATGAACGGTTGTCAGAGGGGGAATTACATATCTGGACAACGCAATATCATCGAAACCGACAATGGCTAAATCATCAGGTACGCGGATATTTTTCTCGTAACAAGCATTCAACGCACCCAGGGCAACGGTATCGGAAGCGATGAAGACAGCCGATGGAAGCGGTTTGCGCGATAATAGCTTGCTCATGGCTTCGTACCCGGATTCGGGCGTACGATCTCCCCAGAAGACCCATTCGTCGTTCAAGGTAATTTTGTTTTTCTTCAGCACCTGACGATACCCTTCAAAGCGGTCCTTACTACTGTCGTAGTTATCAGGTGCGTTGGTGATGATTGCTATATCTTTGTGGCCTAATGAAACCAGATGGGAAGTGGCGATTTCGGCCCCTTTAATATTATCGATATCGATGAAGGGAATATTGGAACCGGGAATTTTACCCATGAGGACTATCTTGGCGCCTTCCCTGAAAGCATCCACCAGCTCATAATCATCCTCAGTCGGGCCGGAAACAATCAACCCGTCCACGTGACGTTCGTTAATCAATTTACTGTAGCTGCTCTCTTTATCTTCAGGGGGGAGCGGGATGAAGAGCAATTGGTATCCGTTTTCGCGGATAACACTGCTGATGCCCTGCATAACATCCTGAATGAACAGGTCGGCATAAGCTTTTTCGGGATTTTGGCGCAGTACCAGGCCAATCACGGAAGTTTTTCCGCGGGCCATTTTTTGCGCAGAGGAATCGGGATGGTAATTGAGTGATTTCGCAACCTCCAAGACGCGATCACGTGTTTCCTTGCTGATTCTCATTCCCTCAATATTATTGAGTACGAAGGAAACGGTGGTCGGAGAAACTCCAGCGGCTTTGGCCACGTCTTGGGCGGTTATTCTTTTAATCATGCTAATGCGCTTTGCTAATACGCTTTAGCAATATAGTAGCAAATATAAAAGCTGAAGTCAAGAATTTTTAAGGAAATTGAGGGGAATAAAGACTAACGATCGAGCAAACCGGCGCTGATGGAGAGCTCGCGCATCTCACTGGTGATCTTTTTCTGTCTCTCGACCTGTACCATCAGGCCAAGTTCCTGAATCAGTTTGTCGGTATTGGAGATGGCATTTTCCATGAGCTGGAAACGAAAAGAATGCTCGGCGGCCAGGGAGGACAGCAGGCTTTCATATATTTCCATCAGGTTGATTTGGCGTGAGAGGTACTCCGAAATGGTTGACGGCTCGGTGTCAAAGATCAGATTCTGGCCGGTTGCGGCTGGTTTTGGCGCGCTGTTATGAATCCAATTCACCAACCGCAATGACGGCTGGTATTGACCTGAACCATGATAGGTATTGTAAAGAATGCGGAGGGGTTTGTTATCGCAGGATAGATTTGCTATGAGTTGAGCGATAAATTGGAAATCGATCCGGTTAATTTTTGGGTATTCGATTGTGCGTTGGTAGGCGATGTGATTGCGCGAAAATAATTTCGCCATCTTTTCACCAAATAGAATGATCTCGGTGGTCCCTTCCAATTCGGCGGGATGTTCTTCAAAGTACGCGAGCAGGTCGCGGTTGAACCCGCCGCAAAGCCCGCGCGTACTGCCCAGGATTATCAGACAGGAATCTACTTTTTCTTCATTGGGTTGGGCGGTGGGCAGAGCACCGACCTGCGCAGCAACCGAAGTCAGGTCACGCCGGTAGCTTTCCAGATTTTCCAGCCTTTTTAATGAAAGCCTCCAACTGGAAAGCGAAATGGTGCGCAAAGACATCAGCATGGGTTTGATCGTCTTGAGGTTTTCAAGGCGCTGCTTAATAAAGTGGTAATTTTTTTCCATTAACCAAAAATTCTGTTAGTAAATCTCGACCTTATGTAAATTCCAGATGAAGAGGATTGCTCCGCCGATTTTCCCGGAGAGCGTTTCGTCCGTCAGCATTTCTTCGCGTTCCAAATCCGCATTCATATTGCTGATCTGTACCGTGCAATTCTCTTTGATGATCTCACAGACTTTATTTAGGTCCGCGTTTTTTACCGCAATAAAGAGGGTGTATTGCGACTGACGCAGCATGCCGCCTTTCGTTTCCATGAACGTGGCTGTGTAACCCGCCGATATAAGCGCATCCAGTACCATTTCCGCCTCATCCCGCGGAATCACAACCATGACCATTTTATCCATCCGATAACTCTCCTGAAGTCCAGATTTCTGTAAATTTATGAATTAGATTTAGTATTTCATCACGGATATCGTTGATCGTTTTCTCGTGATTGATTTTATTCATCATATCAGAATGATGACGCTTAAACCAGGACAATAGATCGTCTTCAAAGCGGCCAATTTGGCTTAAATCAACCGCATCCAAATAGCCGTGGATGCCGGCAGTGAGGATGATGACTTCCTCGGCCAGCGTGAGCGGTTTATTATTGGGTTGGGCCAGAATCAATTGGAGCCGCTGCCCGCGCTGAATCTGATTGAGGGTCGCTTCGTCGATTTCCGTGCCGAAGCGGGTGAACTGTTCCACTTCTTCGAATTGGCTTAACTCAAGCTTCAACTCTTCAGAAACCGAACGCATGGCTTTGGATTGGGCGGAACTGCCCACACGGGATACTGACAGGCCAATATCAACGGCGGGTTTCAATCCGCGGTTAAATTTCTCTGTGTTGAGGACAATCTGGCCGTCGCAAATGGATATCAGGTTGGTGGGGATATATGCGGCCAGGTTACTCTGCTGCAGCGGGATGATAGGCAAGGCGGTCAATGAACCACCGCCCTGTTCTTCGCTCAGCTTGCAAGCCCTTTCCAGAAGGCGCGAATGCAGATAGAAGATGTCGCCGGGGTATGCTTCGCGGCCAGGCGGGCGGCGCAGAAGGAGGCTGATTTCACGGTAGGCGTCGGCGTGTTTACCCAGGTCATCGTAGACAATCAGCACATCACGACCCTGCTGCAGGAAATATTCTCCCATGGTGCAGCCGGCAAAAGGCGCGAGGTACCGTAAAGCAGGCGGATCATCCGGGCTGGCAATGACAACCACGGAATATTCCATAGCGCCGCGGGTTTTTAAGGTATTGATAACCGATAATACCGATGACTTCTTTTGACCAATAGATACATAAATGCAGACTACATTGCTGTTTTTCTGATTAAGAATTGTGTCCACCGCCAGGGTGGTCTTGCCGATTTGGCGGTCGCCGACAATCAGCTCGCGCTGACCGCGACCAACCGAGAATAGGGCATCGATCATTTTGTTGCCGGTTTGAAGCGGTTCATTGACCGGGCTGCGCTCGATGATCCCGGGAGCCGGCTTTTCCAGCAATTCCATATCAACAGGCTGGATCTCAGGCAGGTCATCCAGGGGCGCACCCAAGGGATTGATCACACGGCCTAACAGGTCGGGACCAACAGGCACACGGATGCGTTCCCGGCGTGAAGTCACGCGGTCACCGCCGTGAATGCCGGTTTCCTCACCCAACAGGATCACGTCGATTGAATCGGATTCCAGATTTAAGACCAATCCATCAACGCCATTGGGAAAATTCACCAATTCGTCTACGCCCACATTGGAAAGGCCGGAGAGATTGGCAACACCATTGCCGACATGCTGCACTGTGCCGATCTCTTCAAAGGTTACATGGCTGGTGTAGTTCTCACAGGTTTGCTGAAAAGTGGATAACAACTGCTGCACCAGCTTATCGCTGGTATCTTCGTCCAGACGCGGTAAATCAGTCTCACCTAAGCGGTTTTTTACTTCTTTTTCAAAGGCCGGGAAATCAACCAGCTCGTTCAGGTAAGATTCCAGGCTGGTGAATTTCGGCTCAACGTTAATATTCATCAGATTTCCAGCTTATCCAATTTATCAGAAAGCTGCTGCAGAGTATTTTCGCTGATTTCGTTTAATTTGGTGGCGAGTGAATTATCGACGATGAAATCGCCTAAACGGACACGCAGACCGGCAACCAGGTCAGGGTCGGTATCCAACTCAAGTTTAACGTTCTTGTCTGCCAGCGCTGAGAAGGTCCGAATGGCCTGGGCTTTTTCCTCGCGCGTCAGCGGTTTGGCCGTGTGAATTTCCAAAATCGGTTCGCGGTCGGCCAGCGATTTACGGATGGTTTCCACGCGGCGCATCTCGCTTTTACCCAAATCCCAAACGCGTTCATTCATTTGCTTGATCAGCAGATGGTGGATTTCGTCCGGGGTGGTCAGCTGCAACGTCTGCTGGGAAACCTCAACAATCGTATCCAGGATCTTTTTGCGGAATTTCTCGACCGTACGCTTTTGCGTGCGGATGGAGTCTTCTTTGCGCTGCTTGTAGATTTCCTCCGCTTCTTCCTTGGTCAACTGCAGGACTTGCTCACGGTGCTGTTCGATTTCCTGCTTGGCTTTCTCGATATGTTCGTCAACCTTTTGGCTGATATTGCTCAGATAATCCTCCGCTTCAACGCGCAGCTTCTTGGATTCCTCCAAATTTTGCAATGATTCCTGCCGAACAACTTCAGCCTCCTGTTTACGCTGATCGGCTTTTTTGATCATGCGTTTAAATAGAAGGAAATACAGCGCGGCAGCTAAAACAACAAAATTGATGATTTGAAAAAGAATAGTCACCAGATCAATTTCAAGCATGATTTAAAAGAACCTGTCGAGCAGCGGGTTAGCAAATAATAGAATCAACATCACTAACAACACATAAATGGCGGTCGATTCCAGCAGCGCCATTGAAATCAACAATGTCGTACGAAGGTCATTGGCGGATTCCGGTTGGCGGGTAATGCCCTCCAGCGCTTTGAGGACGGCTTTGCCTTCCACCCAAGCGGGGACAACAGTGCCCAAAACAATTCCAACTCCGGTAACGATAATGGTCACAATCGTAATTTGCAATTGTGGTTCAAGTGTATTCATAAAAAAATCCTTTCTTATTGGTTATTAATTATCCGAGATTTCAACGGCAGTGGAGATGTAAACCGAAGAGAGCGCAGTAAAGACATAAGCCTGCAAGATACCGATTAATAAACTCAGGCCCATCAATGGCAGGGGAACAAAGACAGGGATCAAACTGAAAACGATGGCAACGATCAATTCACCACTTAATATGTTACCAAACAAACGCAGCGCAAGCGAAACGGCCCGACTTACCTGGCCGATTATTTCCAAGGGGAGCAGAAAAATCGGAGAAGCAAAATTTTTGGTATACCTGAAGAATCCATTTGCACGGATGCCGTAGATATGCACTGCAAAGAAAACGACTAACGACAGGGCGATGGTGGTATTGATATCGCTGGTAGGCGAAGTCAACAGCGGAAGGGCACCCAAAGTATTCGCAACAGAGATGAAGATGATTAAGGTTCCCAATACCGGTAAATATCTTTCCACATTCTTGAGGTTCATAACCCCGGCAATCATATTGCTGATGAATTCAACGAAATTCTCCAGGAGATGCGGTTTCGTTTTATCCAGGATGAGAACAACCAGGATGATCAACCCCATTGCTACCCAGGTGGCCAGGACGGTGCTGCGCACCGGCAGGCCAAACAAAGTAAAGACAACCTGGGGCGTAACTGATTCCATGCTATTCCTTTTCTTTTTCTTTCTTTAACTTATGTAAATAGGCAAACATCCAAATCCAGCGGATAAGAATGTAAATAATCAGACAAGCCAGTCCGTTTCTCAATCCTGTTTTGAAAGCGAGAAACAGAACGCCTACGGAAAGAACCACCCGCAGCGCCGACTGTGCCATGGTTTGTGAAAGGACTTTTTGCGTTTGGCCGGGATCGATGTGCTCCACCGAGCGTTTTTGCAGCAGAATAAAACCGTAGGCTAACAACCCGCCTACTACAGCCCAGAAATACATATTTTCGTAGATTGCATTCAGAATTGGTTTCATCCCTTTTTCTTCTCTTTTTATTTAATTTTACCGGTAGAATCGGGCGGATTACCCTCTACCATGCATTTAATGGTGTTGTTTGCGATGGATAATACTCCCTGCGTGACGGGTTGTTCGAAAACTTCATCAGCGACGCGATATTTTAAAACGCACTGTGCATGCAGGGCAACCAGCGGCGCGTGATTGTGGTAGATGCTGATGGGGGCGCCGTCAACGAGATGAATATTGACCCAATCCACGCCATCGACATCCACCAATACCCCTTCCGGGCTGGTAATCAACAGGCGCATAGACCTATCCGCTTTCCCTTTCGGTCTCTCTTTCCTGTGCCATTTGCTCTGCTTTTTGCTTTACTTCTTGAATACTACCGACCATGTAGAAGGCTTGTTCCGGGTATGCGTCCATTTCTCCATTGAGAATTTGCTCAAACCCGCTGAGCGTATCTTCCAGGGTTACGAAACGCCCCTCCAGGCCGGTATACGGCTCGGAAACGAAGAATGGCTGGGTCAGGAATTTTTGGACGCGGCGGGCGCGCTGCACAAGCAGCTGGTCATCTTCGCTCAGTTCGTCCATACCCAAAATGGCGATGACATCCTGCAGCTCTTCATAACGGGCCAGGGAGGAACGCACGCGGTTGGCGATGGTAAAGTGGCGGCTGCCGATGGCACTGGGGTTCATCAGTGAGCTGTTGGATTGCAGCGGGTCAATAGCCGGGTAAAAGCCCAGTCCGGCCAGCCGGCGGGAGAGCACACAGGTGGCATCCAAATGCGCGAAAGTGGCGGTTACGGCCGGGTCGGTCAGGTCATCTGCCGGTACATACACGGCCTGGATGGAAGTGACGCTGCCGTTGCTGGTGGTGGTGATGCGTTCCTGCAGCTCACCCATCTCACTTTCCAGGGTGGGCTGGTAACCTACCGCGGAAGGCAGGCGGCCAAGCAGGGCGGATACCTCGGAACCGGCTTGAATATACCGGAAGATGTTGTCGATGAAGACCAGCACGGAGCGGCTTTCATGGTCGCGGAAGTATTCCGCCATGGTGAGAGCGGTCAGCGGGACGCGCATGCGCGCGCCGGGCGGCTCGTTCATCTGGCCAAAGACCAGGATGGCGTTGTCGATCACACCGCTGGATTTCATGTCCAGCCACAAGTCGTTGCCTTCACGGCTGCGCTCGCCCACGCCGGCGAACAGGACGATGCCGGAATGTTCGCGGATGGTGTTGCGCATCAACTCGATCATCAGGACGGTCTTGCCCACACCGGCACCGCCGATCAAACCCACCTTGCCGCCTTTGGGGAAGGGCATCAACAAATCCAGGACTTTGACGCCGGTGATGTAGGGTTCATTGACCATTTTTTGGGTGGCCAGGGAGGGTGAAGTTACGTGGATGGGGTGCCGCTGGCTGGTTTGAGGAGCGGGCAGGTTGTCGATTGGGTTGCCCAGCACATCAAACATACGACCGAGCGTCTCACGGCCAACCGGCACGGAGATAGGCTGGTCGGTATCAATCACTTCCATACCGCGGCGCAGCCCATTGGTTAACCCAAGGGCGATGGCGCGTACTGTCTTGGAATTGATGTGTTCTTGTACTTCGAAGGTTAGAACAGGGGCTTCAGGGGGACGGATGATTAAAGCGTTGTGGATGCCCGGCAAAACACCATCCGGAAAAACTGCATCAATCACAACACCCATTACTTTATCCAGGTAACCAACATTCACAAATTAGAACTCCTTAATTAAATAGAAAAACCGTTCTTGTTTAGTATAACAAATACGGTTTTCTTTTCTATCGAAATGGATGCCCGGGGAGGCGTATTAATACATTTATTACAAACTTATCGATTTCCCGGCAATTTTATTAGCAATTTGGCCGATTTTCGCTTTTAACGTGAGTAAAACTCGATCACCTGACGGACATCACCCAGAACCGGCACCTCATGAGTGGCGGGCAGGCGCAGCAGCTGCGCGCTGAAATTCTCCTGAGAGGATTCCAGGTAGGCCGGGATGGCCGCGGGCGGATTGATGATCTGCTCGCGCAGGGATGCCTGGGACTTCTGTTTGATGCTGATGCGGTCGCCGGGTTTGACCGAGTAGGATGGATAGGTGACGCGCCGGTCGTTGACCAGCACGTGGCCATGGTTGACGTATTGGCGCGCGGCATAGATGGTTTGGGCGAAGCCGGCGCGCAGCACCAGTGCGTCCAGGCGGGTTTCAAGCAGTTGAATGAGCTGTTCATCATAATTGCCGCGGCTTTTCAGGGCCTTGAGGAAGTAGTTGCGCATCTGCTTTTCGCGGATGTTGTATTGGGCGCGCAGCAACTGCTTCTGAGTCAATTGTTTCTTATAGACCGATTCGCGTCCGCTCCGCATGTCGGGGCCGTGCTGCCCGGGCGGATTGGGCCGGCGGGCTAGAATCTTGTCTCCTTTGGGCGTCCATGACACCCCGAACCGGCGGGCGAGCCGGGCTTTTGGACCGTGATAACTCATCGATTACACCTTCTTTTTTTGCACCGCTATTTCAGCGGAAAATGGTATTGGTTTAGGTGGCCTAGTATAGCGGAATTTGGTCGAAAAAGCAAGATATGTATTATATAAATGATAAATATTAGGAGAATTGAACAACGAAATATTCAAACATGCAAACCACGAAAAACACGAAAAATTAAAAAAAAGTGATTTTAATCAAAGAGCTTTTCGGGAAAAAGAAATTTGAAAAGGATCAGCCTCACCCCGGCCCTGGCCCCTCTCCGATCCTCCCCATTTTGACTGCGTTCTGCCCCTCCCCGCCCCTCCCCATTCCGGCTTCGTCCCGCCCCACCCCGCCCCTCCCCATTTTGACTTCGTCAAAATAGGGAGGGAGAAGAACTTGTAAAGTTCCCATTCCGGCTTTACCAGAATAGGGAGGGAGAAAAGATTGCCATATATTTATTCGAGTGATGATTTGGGTATCTCTACTTCGTGCTTCTGCAAAAAGCTCTATAGCTCCCATCTCGCTGCCCCATCCCAGGATGACGTACCCGTTCCGGCCCTAGCTCCACCCTAACCCCTCTCCATTTTGACTTCGTATTGCCCCTCTCCTGCGCCCCTCCCCATTCCGGCTTCGTCCCGCCCCACCCCGCCCCTCCCCATTTTGACTTCGTCAAAATAGGGAGGGAGAAGAGCAATAAGGGAGTTAATGCCGGTATGATCCTAATCAACGCTGGCGCTGACTTCGGGGACCGTTTTTTCATTATTGCCTTCGATATTGCGCACCTGAGGGAGCAGGATGCCGACCAGCATACCTGCTAAACACAAGCTGCCTGCTATGGCATACCAAATGGGGATTCCAAAAGCGTCCGCCACCGGGCCGGCAATGCCCAGGCCAATGGGGGTGGTCAACCATAACAGGCTGGTGGTCATGGTGAGCACACGGCCCTGGAATTCGGGACTGACATTGGCCTGGATGATGGCGATGAAGGGGCCGTCGATAAACGGGACCATGAAACCGAACAGAAACATGGCCGGCAGAAAGAGCGAAAATTGGCTGGGCTGCATGGTGCTGACCCACAGCAGGCAGAGGCCAATGGAGGACAACGACATCCACATGGTCCAGATGCGCTTTTTGAAACCACCCCAAACACCCAAAATCAGCCCACCGATGACCACGCCGATGCCGGAAATGGACTCTACCAAAGCAAATTGGGCTGCTTCACCGTTGAAGTGCTTGCTGACCAGCAGCGGCAGCAGAGAGAAAGCGGGGGAGAGCGCCAGTTTGAACACCATGGCAATGCCAATCAGGGCTATCAGCCCCTTCCAATTCAGGATGTACAGGAACCCGCCTTTCAGGTCTGCAAACAGCGAAGGTACGGAGATGGGTTCTCTTTCTCCTTCGGTTTCCGGCTGGGGAATATGGATGAAGAGCAGGATGGAAATCGCGATGAAGGCGGTTACGAAATCAACCGCCATGGTGCCCTGTACATCCAGGAGCTCCAGCAACAGCGCGCCGGCCGGAGGAGCGATAATGTTGATGCTTCCGTATAGAGCCTGGTTCAACCCGGCAATACGGGAGAGGTGCTTTTCCGGCACCATCAGAGAAATGGAAGCCTGTTCGGCGGGGTAATGAAAAGCGCCGCCAACCGAGCGCACGAACATTAGCAGGTAAATTTGCCAGATTTGAACGGCGCCGAAATAGAAAACCACAGCCAGGATAATGGTGGCAATCGCGATAATCGCGTCGGCTAGGATCATGACCCGTTTACGATTGGAGCGGTCAATGATAGCACCTGCGAAAGGACTCACGATGATTTCCGGGATGACGGCGACGGCAGAGGCGGTGGCCAGGATGGAAGCCGATCCGGTAGTTTTAGTCAGCCACCAGACCAGGGCAAATTGGACCAGGGAGGATCCAAAGAGCGAAAATGCCTGACTGATCCAGAATGCAAAGAAGGGTTTCTTCCAATTGGCGCTAATGGTATTGTTTTGCATCATAGCGGGTCCTTTCGACGAATGGGTTCGTTATTATTTACGGTATTATGCAATAATAGTTTTCATATTGGAAAATAGCTTTACTTAAATAACAAGACCGGCGAGAAACAGCCGGTCTTGTTTTCATTATTCAGGAGGCCAATTTAGGAATGATGCATAGGAAACCCAGCGGTTCATCGGAGATGTTCTTGAATTGATGCATGTCTCCGCCGCTGATCAGGATGGCATCGAAAGGCGTTACTTCTTTGACATCATCATTAATCTGCACTGTGCCTTTACCGTGCAGGATGATTACCTCATGTTCGTGCGGGTGCTGGTGCAAGGGGGAGAAACCGCCCGGCTCCACGCGGAAGTAGCGCGTGATGAAATGAGCTTCGCTTTCATCCTTGCCCAACAGGATGTGCAGGGTAGTGTCTTTTACGCCTTCTTCGGAGGGAATCATTCCGTTGACGCCTTGCCAACCGTAATTGCTGGTATCGCCTTTGAACTTATGGATGACTGACATAATTGTTCTCCTTAAAGTTGATGATTGCTAAAACCCGGGTTGGTCTATAAGCCGTATTCTGTCCGGCAGGCAAAGCCTGCCTGTATGATCATCTGTCTGAGCGGTTTACCTGACGCCGCCGGCTTGCGCCGGCCAGGTGAGCGGCCTGTGGAGACCAGGCATCTGTTTAACCTTGCTCCCGAAAGGGGTTGCCCGGCGAACGCATTACTGCGGTTCCCGGTGGTCTCTTACACCACCATTTCACCCTTACCCCGAAAGGCGGTATGTTTCTGTGGCCCTATCCGACAGGTTACCCCGTCCCGAGGTTTCCCCGGTTTCGTGCTCTATGGAGTACGGACTTTCCTCGACATGCGGTGCATGCCGCGATCATCCGGCCAACCCGGTTTGAATTCATCATAACCAAATCGGGCATTTCCGTCAATTGGGTGAGGCGGATTGAATAAATACGTTCGGAACTCTATGGTTTACTTTTAGGATCGGGGTGCATTGAGAGCATCTTCGAGTTTGCGGATCTCGGCGGTATTGTCTACCCGACCGGCACGGCTTAAGCGGAAATAAAGCGCGCGCAGGAAATTTCGGAAATTCCAGGCGCTGAAATTCCGGGGATCAAAGGGTTTTTCCCGCAGGACTTCAACCGTTTCCGCGAGATGAGCGCTGATTTCTTCAAATGGAACCCGATTGCGTTCGACCAGGCTGACGAAGGCGGTGGCCATGCGTTCGTCTTCACGCTGCACGAAAGGCGCTTGTGGGCGGCTCATGCCGGCCAGGATGGCAGCCAGGATCTGCAGCAGATCGCTTTCGTCCAACTCCGCGCATTGGGCCAGCTCGTCCAGCGCATCGGCGCTGTGCGCCATGGCATGCGCCCAGCCTGGCCCGGGCACATAGCCGCGCAGATCACGCTCTTCGTATATAAAACGGCAGAGCGCGTCAAGTATCCGCTGTAGGTTTTGTTTGGATAAAAAGGCTTCTTCCCGATGGCGATAAATAATGAGCGCCAGTGCTAAAACAGAAAATGACCGGGTAAAAACGGTATCCGTTCCTTCTTCGCCAATATGGAAGAACAGATGCCGGGGATCCAGAAGCAAAGGCCAGGTTTCCTGCAATTCTTCCACAGAAAACAGCGGTTTGTACGCAATCCATTCGTACAAACAGGTATAGATCAGGTCATCACGCAATTCACTATCGGGAGAGCCGATATTTTCCAGCATCTCGTTTAATAGAGAAACACGATTGAGGTCAGCCGGGATGGAAAAATCTCTTTCCCGGAGGGTTTGTAATCTGGTTTTAAGCGGCAGCATGGCAATTGTTCCTCGAAAATCCGAATTTAATTACGCTCTTATCATTTAATGCCCTAATTATAGGGTTAAAAAGATAAATACTAGTTATAATGGGCACAACAAATATTTTTGGAGTTGAACATGCGAAAGCCTTTTGTTGCTGGTAACTGGAAAATGAATAAAACTGTTGATCAGGCGACCCTGTTGGTTGCCGATATGCTGCCTGGCCTGGAAGCGGTCAAGACTGTAGATCGGGTGGTTTGCCCGCCCTTTACCTCCTTGATGGTTATTTCGGGTATGCTGGCCGGCACCGAAGTCGGTTTGGGCGCCCAGAACCTGCATTGGGAAGAATCCGGCGCTTTCACGGGCGAATTATCCCCCGCGATGGTTAAGGAATTCTGCCAATACGTGATCATCGGCCACTCGGAACGGCGCGCTTACTTTGGCGACACCGATGAAACCGTGAATAAGAAGGTCAAAGCGGCCATCGCCATCGGCCTGACCCCCATTGTTTGCGTGGGTGAGACACTGGATGAGTATGAAGCCGGAAAGACCGGGGATGTGGTTGCCCGCCAGGTAAAAAACGGCTTGAAAGAAATTGAAGCCAAAGATGCCGAGAAATTGGTTGTGGCTTACGAACCCATTTGGGCCATCGGCACGGGCAAAGCCGCCAGCGCGGAAGAAGCCCAGGACGTGATCGGCAATGTGGTGCGCAAGAACCTGGTTGTGGCCTTCGGCGACGAAGTGGCCCAGAAGATCCGCATCCTGTACGGCGGTTCAGTCAAGGCCGGCAACGCGGCCGATTTCTTCGGCAAACCGGATATTGACGGTGGGCTGATCGGCGGCGCTGCGCTGAAAGCGGAAGATTTCGTTAAGATTGTAGAAGCTGCTGCGTAAGTAAAGCATTATTTTTGGAAAGGAAAAAGGCGGTCATTGACCGCCTTTTTTTTGTACTAGCCACAGATGAACACAGATGGAATTATTGAACAATGTAGATTGAGTTAGGCATACCCTGGAAGGCACAGGCGAATGCTTGACCTACAATATAAATAACCACAGATGGCATGGTAGAACAAGGTCAGGCATTCTTGTCTGACCTGCATTTTTAATAACCACAGATGAACACGGATAAAAAAAGATAAAAACCTTAATGGTTGATGGACACAGATAAAACGCTTTTTTCATAACAACTGCTTAAAAGAGTGGTTGTTTTACTTTCATGGGTCTTTCCGAACACGCTTAGGTGAGAACACCTAGGATGCAAATAGTATGGTCTGCCAGCCAAGATTCTTCGCCCTATGGGCTCAGAATGACAATGGATGGTGCTTGTGTCATCCCGAGCGGCTGCTTGAAGTGATACAGGATTGCATATTTATCTTATGCATCCTTCTCTTGATTCCCTGGAAAAAGAATAAGGTCAGGCATTCTTGTCTGACCTATATTTTTAATAACCACAGATGAACACTGATAAAAAAAAGATAAATCCCTTAATAGTTGATGCGCACAGATAAAACGCTTTTTTCATAACAACTGCTTAGAAGAGTGGTTGTTTTACTTTCATGAGGCCTTCCGAACACGCTTAGGTGAGAACAGTACGGTCTACCAGCCGAGATTCTTCGCCCTATGGGCTCAGAATGACAATGGATGGTGCCAGTGTCATCCTGAGCGGCTGCTTGGAGTGATACAGGATTGCATATTTATCGCATGCATCCTTCTCTTGATTTGCTGGAAAAAGAATAAGGTCAGGCAAGAATGCCTGACCTACATTTTTATTAGCCACAGATGAACACAAATAAAAACAGATAAAACCTTTAATGGTGGATGCACACAGATAAAACGCTTCTTTCATAACAACTGCTTAGAAGGGTGGTTGTTTTACTTTCATGAGGCCCTCCGAAAAGGCTAAGGTGAAAACAGCTGGAAAAAGAATAAGGTTAGGCAAGAATGCCTGACCTACATTTTTACTAACCACTGATGAACACTGATGAACACAGATAGAACTGGTGGCTGGGCAATCCGAAGTTTATGAAATCTATTCAGCCCACTTTAATTTCAAGCTGTGCCAAACTGGCGGTCGCCGGCGTCGCCCAGGCCGGGGACAATGTAGCCGACCTCATTCAGGTGTTCATCCACGGCGGCCAGATAGAGGGGCACATCCGGATGCTCGTCATGCACGGTCTGGATGCCTTCGGGCGCGGCGATGATGCCCATGAACTTGATGCGCTGTACACCCCATTTTTTGAGGATGGAAATGGTGGCCACGGCGGATCCGCCGGTTGCCAGCATGGGATCCAGGATCAGGCAGACACCCACTGAAGGCGCGATGGGTAGTTTGTTGTAATATTCCACCGGTTTGAGGGTTTTTTCATCGCGATAAAGGCCGATATGCCAGACTTCAGCGGTGGGAACCAGTTCCCAAACGCCTTCCACCATGCCCAAGCCGGAGCGCAGGATGGGTACCAAACCGATTTTTTCCATGAGCTCCCAGCCCTGAGTGAGGGCCAATGGTGTTTGCACCTCAACAGGCGAGATAAGCAAATCGCTGGTTGCTTCATAAGCGATCAAACCAGCGATTTCTCTAATTAATTCCCTGAATTTCTTTGGGGTAGTTTCCGTATCACGTAACTTGGATAATTTATGTTTCACCAATGGATGGCTGGATACAAATACATTTTCCATGTAGGCTCCCGTATAATTGCAGTAAGATTTCATTTATCATATCAAAACAAGCATGGATTTGGCAAGCGGGCAGTGAAGTTATAATGGAATAAAATATGATCTCAGGAAAACATTTTGGATAATCAACGCATCAGCAACCCGGAAAACACCAGTGAGGACCAATACGGCAATGGCCTGCGCCCGCGCATGCTGGGGGAAGTTATTGGCCAGAACCAGCTGCGTGAAAACCTGGGCATCCTGATTCAGGCTGCCGAGCAGCGCGAAGAGGCCCTGGATCACGTCCTGTTTTACGGACCGCCCGGATTGGGTAAGACCACGCTGGCGCATGTGCTGGCGAACGAAATTCACGCGAACATCCGCGTGACCGCCGGGCCGGCGATTGAACGGGCGGGGGACCTGGCGGCTATCCTGACCAACCTGAACGGACACGATATCCTTTTCATCGATGAAATCCACCGGCTGGGCAAGGCCGTTGAAGAGGTTCTTTACCCGGCCATGGAAGATTACGCACTGGATATAGTGATCGGCAAAGGCCCTTCGGCGCGTTCCATCCGCCTGAAATTGCCGCATTTCACAGTGGTGGGCGCCACAACTCGTCTGGCGCTGCTGAGCGCCCCGCTGCGGGCGCGCTTTGGCGCGGTATACCGCGTGGATTATTACGACCAGGAGGCGCTCAAACAAATCATCAAACGCGCGGCCGACATTGTGGGCGTTACCACCGATGAAGACGGCGTGGCGGAAATCGCACGGCGTTCACGCGGGACCCCGCGTGTGGCGCTGAGGCTGCTGCGGCGGGTGCGCGACTTCGCCGAAGTGCGCGCGGACGGACACCTGACCCGCGACGTGGCGCTGGAAGCCCTCAACCTGATGAGCATCGACAGCCTGGGGTTGGACGATATCGACCGCATGGTACTGCTGACCATCATTCAAAAATACAACGGCGGCCCAGTGGGACTAAGCACCATTGCCGCCTCCATCAGCGAAGAGGCCGACACCATCATGGATGTGGTCGAACCTTATCTGATGCAGCTGGGTTTCCTGGGGCGCACCGCTCAGGGGCGGGTGGCTACCAGGAAAGCCTACGACCATTTAAAAATTCCTTACCAGGAAAAACCATCTCAACCTAAACTGATCGAATAACGTGAAAACAGACGATTTTAATTACGACTTACCGCCTGAGCTGATTGCTCAGGTGCCCTTGAAAACACGCACGGACTCGCGCCTCTTGGTGTATTCCCGCGCGCAGGACCGCATTACGCACACCTATTTCCGCGACATCCGCCAATACCTGCGGCCGGGGGATCTGCTGGTGGTCAACAATACACGCGTCATTCCGGCGCGGCTGTATGCCCACAAGGAGACCGGCGGCAAGGTGGAAGTGCTGCTGTTGAAGAAATTGGAAAATGAGCAGTGGGAAGTGCTGGTGGGCGGCAAGCGCGTCACCACAGGAAAGAAACTGACTTTCGACGAGGGCGTGGAAGGCACGATCGTGGCGGAACTGGAAGGATCCAAGCGCATCATCCAATTCAACCAACCGGTCGGCCCGCACCTGAAAGATCTGGGCGAGATGCCGCTGCCGCCATACATCCATGAACACCTGGATGATCCGGAACGCTACCAAACCGTGTACGCGGAGGTGGAAGGCTCGGCTGCCGCACCGACCGCCGGACTGCATTTCACCAAAGAGATCATGGCGGAATTACGGAGTTACGGCGTGATTTTCACGGAAGTTCTGCTGCACGTGGGGCTGGATACCTTCGCGCCGGTGACTGAAGATACGGTGGAAGAGCATAAGATCCACACCGAGTGGTGCCAGGTCAGCCCGGAAAGCGCGGCATTAATCAACCAAGCCAAAGCGGAAGGGCGGCGCGTGATCGCGGTGGGCACTACCTCGGTGCGCACGCTGGAATCGGCCATGGACGGACAGGGCGGAGTGCGGCCGTACGCCGACACCACCGGACTGTTCATCTATCCGGGTTATCGATTCAAAGTTGTGGATGCGATGATCACCAACTTCCATTTGCCGAAATCCACGCTGCTGATGCTGGTGAGCGCCTTTGCCGGATTCGAGAATATGCGGCGCTGTTATCAGGCAGCCATTGAAGAAAAATATCGCTTTTATTCCTTCGGGGACGCGATGCTGATTGAATGAAGATGACCAAACAAAGCGACTGGGAAGCCCACGACCGAACCGTTACGAGCTGCCGGATTTGCCCGCGGCTGGTAGCCTGGCGCGAGCAGGTAGCCCGCGAGAAACGGCGCGCTTATCGCGACTGTGAATATTGGGGCATGCCGGTGCCGGGTTTCGGCGACACTGCCGCGCGCGTACTGGTGGTGGGGTTGGCGCCCGGAGCGCACGGCTCCAACCGTACGGGACGCATGTTCACAGGAGACGCTTCCGGGGATTTCCTTTATCCGGCGCTGTACACGGCCGGATTTGCCAGCCAGCCGTTAGCTGAATCACGCGAAGATGACCTGAAATTGAAGGATTTATATATCAGCGCGGTATGCCGCTGTGCGCCGCCCGATAACAAGCCCACACGCGCGGAAATTCGCAACTGCCTGCCATACTTACAGACAGAGATGGATCTGCTGGAGAATTTGCAGGGCATCGTGGCGCTGGGCAGCCTGGCGTTCACGGAAAGTTTACGTTTATTGCAGGAACGCTATTCGTTGGAATGGGAGACGAAGCCTGCATTTGGGCATAACGTGGTTTATCGCTTTGGCGCAGGTGTGCCCTGGCTGCTGGGCTCGTATCATCCCAGCCGGCAGAACACGCAAACGGGGCGTTTGACGATGGAAATGTTCGCGGAGGTGTGGGCGCGGGTGCGGGCGGAGTTGGGTGAGTAGAACCACAGAATACACAAAATATTTTTTCTCTTTTTTATGGTCTTGGAAATAGTTCCTGAGTGTTATCCTGAACGGATCTGAAAAATCCCTTTTTAAAAAGATTGCTTCGCCCATCTTTGATGGGCTCGCAATGACAGGGAGTTATGTGTCATCCTGAGGGAGCGGTTTGCTTGCGCGCAGCGGAAGCAGCGACCGAAGGATCTCGGCTCTCATGTATTTACTTTGGCAGGCCGAGATTCCTCTTACTATTTACCGCATCGTTCTGCAGTATGACACTGCAAACGATGCGGCATCTTCGCCTGCTACTCCTGTAGCAGGCTGCGACAGAATGACATGATAGCGTCCATCTGTGTGCATCAGCTATAAAAGGGTTTATCAGTTTTTATCCGTGTCCATTTGTGGTTAAAAAGGTTTTATTTAATCCGAAACGCCCTGACGAAATCCAGCACTTTGAAAGGTTTGCCGGCCAGCAGAGCCTGGGCGCGGAAGATACGCGCCACGGAGCGGATGGTGTAGACGATGGCGATCAGCAGCAGGAAGATGGACAGGGCAACTTGCCAGGCGGGCACCGCGGCAGCGGACATGCGCGAGACCATGGAGATGGGCGAGGTCAGCGGGAACAGGCTGAAGAACACAAAAATGGGCGCGTTGGGCGCAGTGGCGACCAGGTTGCTGAAAAAGAGCGGGATGATGAGCGGGAAAATCACCACCAGCGTGGCCTGGCTGCCTTCTTTTGGGTTGGGCACCAGCGCCCCCAGCCCGGCCATCAGGCTCGAATAGAGGGCGTAACCCAGGCAGAAGAAGACGACGCCCCACACTAAAATGATGGGCGGCAAACTGAAAGACGCTCCCAGAGAAAACTGCCGTCCGGCCAGGGTCAGCAGCACAAAACCGGTGCCGGTCCAGACCAGCGTTTGGAACAAGCCGGCCAGACCCAGTGCGATGGTTTTGCCGATCAGCATTTCGTTGGTGGAGTAGGATGTTAACAGCACTTCGATGACGCGGTTTTGTTTTTCGTAGGTGATGCTGTTCAGCATCAGGCTGGACGAGCCGATGATGAGCAGGTAAAACAACATCATCAGGCTGTAGGGCAGCCAGAAATTCTGCGATCCGCCAAAATCCTTAGCGGTTTGCGGGCGGGTGTATTGCAGATCTATTTCCATCGGATCCAAATAGCGGGCAGCAGCCTGTTTGTCGCTGAACAAGTTCCAGGCGATGAGATCGCGAACCACACCAGCTTCGTTTTGAGTGGCCAAAAAGTTGTAGTCCTTTTGCACGAAGAGGATATCCCCGCTTTCCAGATAATCCGGCGCGATAACGTAATAGGCAGACAATTGCCCGTCAGCTACCATCCGCTGGCCTTGTTCCTGACTGTCCAGCAGCACAACCGCATCAGCCATATCCTCCGGAACTTTGGCAATAATGCCGGACTGATCCAGCACACCCTGCGCCCCCTCGGCGGGCGCGGAAGCGCTCATGAAACTGCTGACCCCTTCCGGGGCGATGCCGCGATTGACCAGGGCGGCGCCGCTATAAACCAGGAATCCGATAATAGGCATTATAAAAACCATGCGCATGTAGGATTTACGCGAAAAGATGTTGGTCAGCTCGTAGTGAATGATGGTGCGGATTTTATTCATGAGTTTTGCCCTTCAGAATCTCATTGAGGCGGATGCGGTGCTGGTACTGCAGCATGCCGCGGCGGAAGCCGCGCGCGGCCAGTTTCAGGGCGGCCAGGGCGCTGACCCAGGTCAGAATGTAGGCTGACAGGATTTGCCAAAGAGGCACGCTGGCAATGCTGATGCGCATGGGCATGCTGACCACGGCGGTCAACGGAAAAAGGCTCATGATGACGGACAGCGGGTGATTGGGGTGCTGCAGCAGGGCGCCGGCAAACCAGTAGGGCGCTACCATGGGCAGGGTGAAAAGCAAACTGACTTGTTGAGCTTCGCGCATGTCCGTAACGCTGACGCCCACCAGGGTCATCAGGGCGGCAATCAAAATAAAGCCGGGCAGGATCAGCCCAACGAACAGGGCAATCTGATCGGGGGTGAGGGACGGGACAAAATCAGCCCGATAAATCATCTGCATACCGGCCAGGCCGATGGCGGCGAAGAGCAGCCAAATCAGCAGCTGGGTCAGGCCTACGCTGAGGTTACCCAGGATCTTGCCGGTCATTAATTGTTCAGGAGAGACAGAGGTGACGATAACTTCCATGGTGCGATTTTCTTTTTCATCCACCACAGATTGCAGCAGGTAACCGCCGCTGATGTTAATCACGATGATGAAGATTAACCCGGTCAGGAATGGGTAAAGCACCACGAACCAGTCGCGCATGCTGGCCTGGCGGGAGCCGTCCAGCGAACGCACGGTGATGTTGCTGCCGCGCGTGATGCGTTCCCGGACCTGCGCATCCTCACCTGCCAGCAGGTTGGATTGCAGAAAATCCTGTATGCGTTCGTAAGCGTTATCGCCCGGGCGCTCATTCGCATAGGCAATTATGGCGCCTGTTTGTATATAATCCGGTTGGATGACAAACAGCGCTTGAATCTCTTCATCCGCTAAAGCATCCTGCCCCGCGCTGACATCGCTGAAGGTAATCAGGTCGATATCCCCAATCAGGTTAACCGCGGCCGCTTGCGTGGATGCATCGGCAAAATTACCGGAAAGATCCACGTAACCGGCGGGGAGTTTGCTGGTTTGCAGGGAAACGGAAATGACCGCCATGACCATAGCCAGGACGACCAGCAGCGGCATGCTGAGCACGGCAAAGATAAATCCGCGCGTTTTGACACGCCGGGTGTACTCATATTTAAAAATCAGCCAGATCTTTTTCATGCCTGCGTTCCACCGCCGGTAACGACCTGGATGAAGATTTCATCCAAAGTGGGTTGGGCCACCTCGAACAGATCCAGCAGAACGCCGCGCTGTATGATTTCGTTCAAGACAGCCTGGGGAGAAGCGCCGGCTTCCAGGAATGCGCGTTGATGGTGGTTTTCAATTTCAATGCGTTGAATGCCGGGGATGTTCGCCGGCAGGGGAGCGCTGCTTTTGATCAGGATCTCCGGACGGGCGAACTGGCGGCGGATTTGATCGATTGGGCCGGAAAGCATGATGCGGCCTTTGTCGACCAGCAGGATGCGGTCGCACAATTCCTCGGCCTGGTTCATCTGGTGCGTGGACATGATAATAGCCGTGCCGCGCGCCCTTTCCTCGCGCAGCAGGTCTTTAACCATTTGGGTATTAAGCGGGTCGAGCGCGCTGAAGGGTTCATCCACGATGACCAGTTGGGGTTGGTGGATGAAGGTGGTAATGATCTGGGCTTTCTGCTGCATACCCTTGCTGAGGTCCTTGACCTTGCGCTTGCGGTACTCGGTCAGGTCAAAGCGCTGCAGGTAATCCGTCAGGCGCTCCTCGATCAGAGCCGCGGGCATGCCCTTGATGGAAGCTAGGTAGACCAGGCATTTTTCCAGGCTGATATCCTGGTAAAGCCCGCGTTCCTCCGGCAGATAACCGACGCGGTTTTTCTTGCTTTCGTCCATGGGGCCGCCCAACACTGCCACGCTGCCGCTATCCGGTTTAAAGATATCCAGCAGCATGCGGATGGTGGTGGTCTTGCCGGCGCCGTTGGGGCCGATCAGCCCCAGAATTTCCCCGGATTCCACCGTAAAGCTGACGCCGTTGACAGCGCGCACATTTCCAAAAGATTTCGTGATGTTTTCTACCTGAACTACCTGCATGTATGGCTCCATTCTTAAAATACGGTATATTTTAACCACAAATCGATGTAAAATCAGACTAGATTATTTACATTCGCCGCTAATTGTGGTATAAATTGCGCAATTTGCCACCACATATACGGATAAGGAGAAAAATGAAAATCCCGGGTTTGGAACGTACGCAGCACCGCACACCTGAGGTTATTTATTAATTTCCATTGACCCCCTTTTGGGGGTCTTTTTTTTGCCTGTTTGCAGAGGTTATGGAGATGGAAATGCTGAAAAATGAAAGAGATGAAAACGAGATGGTAAATCCGAATTGGATCAAGCTGCCGGGTTTGGTAGATGTGCATGTGCACCTGCGCGTACCGGGCGGGGAACACAAGGAAGATTTCCGCAGCGGAACCGCCGCCGCGCTGGTAGGCGGAATTACCCAGGTGATGGCGATGCCCAATACGAATCCGCCGCTGACCGACCTGGATACCTGGCGGCACTACCAGGAGCAGGCCGAGTGGGAAGGCTTGTGCCCGGTGTATTTATACTGCGGCGCGACCATGGCCTCGCTGGAACAACTGACCATGCTGGGGAGAATTGCCAAAGCGCTCAAAATTTACCTGGATCCAACTTACGGCCAATTGAAGGTGGACAACGAAGAAGACCTGCTGCACATCGCGCAGGCCTGGCCGCGCGATAAGGTGCTGTCGCTGCATGCCGAGGGAGACAACATCCGTATGGGGATCCGCGTGTCGGAAAAGCTGGAACGGCCGGTGCATTTCTGCCACGTCAGCCGTAAGGACGAAATCGAGTGGATTGCGACGGCCAAGCGGGACGGCCTGCCGGTGACCTGCGAGGTTACCCCGCATCACTTATTCCTGACGCAGGCGGACGCGCAGCGGCTGGGCCCCCTGGGGGATATGCGTCCGCGTCTGGCGGAGCAGCGCGACGTGGAAGGATTGTGGGATCGCATCGGAAGCACCATCGACATTGTGGCCACCGACCACGCGCCGCACACACTTTCGGAGAAGTCCGCGGCGCAGAACCCACCGCCGGGCGTGCCCGGGCTGGAATCGGCGCTGCCGTTGATGCTGACGGCTGTGGCGGAAGGACGCTTGAGTATGGCACGGCTGAAAGCACTGATGTACGACAATCCGCGGCGCATCTTCAACCTGCCTGAACAGGCAGATACCTGGGTGGAAGTGGATCCCGAGGAAAGTTACACCTTCCCGGACCACCCACTCTATACCAAATGCGGTTGGTCGCCCTACGACGGCATGCAGATGCAGGGGCGCATCAAGCGCGTGGTGCTGGACGGCAAAGAGGTCGTCAAAAACGGAATCATCCAATAAATCGAGAAAAGAAAATTAAAGGAGAAAAAATGGACCAAATCAAAATCGAGAAATTATTCAATCTGGAAGGAGTGACACGAGAGCCCAAGTTCAAGAACGGCTGGTATCAGAAAGATATTCTGTCCGTCAACCAGTTCGATAAAGCCGGACTTTCCTACATCTTCACGCGGGCAGAAGAAATGGCGGAGATGGTAGAAAAAGTTGGCGCTTGCGACTTGCTGAAAGGCTACGTTCAGGCTTGCGTGTTCTACGAACCCAGTACGCGCACCAGTTCCTCTTTCATCGGCGCTATGGAACGCCTGGGCGGCAGCACCATCCCGATCACGCAGGGTATCCAATATTCTTCCGTATCCAAAGGTGAGAGCCTGGTGGACACCATGCTGACCCTGGAAAAATATGCCGACATCATTGTGCTGCGCCATCCCGAAATTGGTTCGGCAGCACAAGCAGCCAAATACGCATCCGTGCCGATTATCAACGCCGGCGACGGAGCGGGCGAGCACCCCACGCAGGCACTGCTGGACTTATACACCATCCGCAAGGAATTCGGCCGCATCGATGGGTTGAAGGTGGCCATGCTGGGCGACCTGCGCAACGGACGGACCGTACACAGCCTGACCAAACTGCTGGAAAATTACGACGTCAGCCTGCGCTACGTTTCTCCCGATACCCTGCGCCTGCCGCTCAACCTGATGAACGAATTGATCAACAAGGGCATCGATGTACGCGAAACGGATCGCATGGAAGATATCATCAAAGATGTAGACGTCCTGTACGTAACCCGCATCCAAAAAGAACGCTTCACCGATATGGCCCTGTACGAAGAAGTTAAAAATTATTTCGAGATCACTGAAGAAGTACTGGCTCACGCCAAGAAGGACATGATTGTGATGCATCCCTTACCGCGCGTGGGTGAAATTCATTACAAAGTCGATCGCGACCCGCGGGCCGCTTATTTCCGCCAGGTACGCAACGGTATGTTCGTGCGTATGGCGCTGCTGGCCTCCGTATTAGGCGAAGCATAATTTTTGCCGGATTTTTGAGAAGCACATTTTCCCTTGGGGAAAGAAAGCAGGAGCGAAAAATGAGTTTTATTTCTAAACTGGAAGCAGCAGTACAGGCCAACCGATCGCTGTTATGCGTGGGGTTGGATCCGCGCGCGGAGCAATTGACCGACGGCGCGAACGACGAAGAAAAGCTGGTCAATTGGGCCCAAGGCATTATCGCACAGACGGACGATCAGGCTTGCTGTTATAAGCCCAACTTTGCCTTCTTTGAACAATATGGTCCGGATGGGCTGCGCGCACTGCAGCGTATCATTCAGGCGGTACCGGGGAACATTCCGGTACTGCTGGATGTCAAGCGCGGCGATATTGGTTCCACCGCTCAAGCTTACGCCAAAGCGGCCTTCGAACAGTGGGGCGCGGACGCGGTCACCATCAGCCCTTACCTGGGCCGGGACAGTGTGGAACCTTTCCTGAAGTATGACGGGAAAATGGTCTTTATCTTATGCAATACCTCCAATCCTTCGGCCGCGGATTTACAGCTGTACGGCCTGCCGCCGCTGTATGAGCACGTCGCACAAATAGCGCAAAGCTGGGGTTCGGCCGACCAAATCGGCTTTGTGGTGGGCGCCACCCAACCGCAAGCCCTGGCGCGCGTGCGCACACTGTGCCCGCAAAACTGGATCCTGGCGCCCGGGGTGGGCGCGCAGGGCGGCAGCCTGCAGGAAGCCCTGCAAGCGGGACTACGCGCCGACGGCAGCGGGCTGATCGTGCCGGTTTCGCGCGGCGTGATGCAGGCGGCCGACCCGAACGCGGCCGCACGCGAATACAATGCTCAAATAGCGGGGGAAGTTGAAACTTTCCGCCAGACCAAGTGCGGACCGCAATCGTTGAAGAAGGAGCTGGTGGGCGGTTTGTTTGAAAGCGGTTGTGTACGCTTTGGCAATTTCACTCTCGCGTCCGGCAAAAAATCACCCATCTACATCGACCTGCGCCGTGTGGTTTCATTCCCCGCATTGTTCAGCTTGACAGCACGTTTTTATGCGGAGATTGTCGAGAAATTGGATTTCGACCGCATCGCGGGTGTGCCCTACGCGGCGCTGCCTACCGCGGCTGTGGTGGCCCAACAGTTGGGGCGTCCCTTCATCTATCCGCGCAAGGAAGTCAAGACACACGGCACCGGGCAAGCCATCGAAGGCGCTTTTGAAGCCGGGCAGCGCGCGGTGATTTTGGAAGACGTTATCACCAGCGGCGGCAGCATCGTTACCTCACTGGAAGTTTTGAAGCAAGCCGGTTTGAGCGTAACGGATGTGGTGGTGCTGGTGGACCGCGAGCAGGGCGGCGCGGCCAAGATGGCCGAGCTGGGTTTGAAGCTGCACGCGGTGTTGACCATCAGCGAAATCATGACCACTTTAAAGGAAAGCGGATTGATTGACGCGGCAACTTATCAGTCCGTGCGGGATTACCTGGATGAATAAAGTTTCTGTCGATTTGACCTGTGAACTGGCGGGTGTGCGCATGCACAACCCGCTGGTTCTGGCCTCAGGCGTACTGGGCACCAGCGCGGCGTTGCTGGAGCGGGTGGGAGCCTGCGGCGCCGGCGCGGTGACCTCCAAAAGCTGCGGGCCGGAAGAGCGCGCCGGGCATCCCAACCCCATCGCGGTGGAATGGGCCGGCGGAGTTATCAACGCGGTCGGGCTGACCAACCCCGGACTGGAAGCTGAAATTCCAACGCTTATTGACGCGCGCGAAAGGCTGCACGCGCAGGGGATTCCCCTGATTGCCAGCATCTTCGCGCCGACCGTGGAGGACTTTGGGCGCATGGCGGCCGGGGTCAGCGCGGCCGAGCCTGACCTGATCGAAGTGAACATTTCCTGCCCGAACGTGGGAGATGAATTCGGCACGCCTTTCTCCGGTTCGGTGGAAAGCGCGGCGGCTGTCACACGCATGGTGCGGGCCAAAACGAAATTGCCAATCGCGATCAAGTTAGCGCCCAATGTGCCTAATATCGCGCGCATTGCTTTAGCTGCACAGGAGGAAGGCGCGGACGCAATCACGGCCATCAACACCGTGCCGGGCATGCTGATTGACCCATACGCGGGACGGCCGGTGCTTTCCAACAAGGTGGGCGGTGTGTCGGGCTGGTCCATCAAGCCCATCGCACTGCGCTGCGTGGCCGAGATTAGCAGAACCGTTAGTATCCCGGTGATTGGGCTGGGCGGAGTGAGCAACGGGTTGGACGCGGTCGAGATGATCATGGCGGGCGCTACCGCGGTGGGCGTAGGTTCGGCGGTTTGGCAGCGCGGTGTGGATGTTTTTGCGGTCATTGCCGAGGAAATGTATGAATTTATGGCGGGCGAGGGCTATCCCGACCTGGCAAGTATGAGAGGCATAGCAATCCGATGAGCGACATGCAAGCATATCAACGATATTTCATCAGCACCTCACAGCCGAAAAATTACCGGACGCGCAGTTTGGTACTGGACCGGCCGCTGGCGGAAGCGCAGCCCGGACAGTTTGTAATGATCTGGCTGCCGGATGTCGGCGAAAAACCTTTCAGCATCGCCAACGCTGACCCGCTCACGGCAGCCATCGCGGCGGTGGGGCCTTTCAGCGAAGCTTTATGTGCCCTGGAACCCGGGCAGCCCTTATGGGTGCGCGGCCCGCTGGGGCAGGGTTTTGAGTTAAAAGGAAAGAAGCATCTGTTGGTGGGCGGGGGATATGGCGCGGCGCCACTGTATTTTCTGGCCAAACAGGCCAGGGCGCGCGGCGAGGAAGTCTGTGTGTGCCTGGGCGCGCGCAATCAGGCCGAGCTGCTGCTGGCGGAGGATTTCCGCGAGATCGGCTGCCGGGTGGAGGCTGCCACGGAAGACGGCAGCGCCGGACAGCGTGGGTTGGTGCTGGAGGCGGTGCGCGCCGCGCTGGTGGATTTCCCCGCGCAAACGCTGTACGCCTGCGGCCCTAAACCGATGCTATTAGCGCTGGCAGCTTTCTGCAAAGACAACCGATTGGCCGGACAATTCTCCTGGGAAGCTATGATGCGCTGCGGCATCGGCTTGTGCGGTTCGTGCGAGATCGACGAACCCACCTGCGACGCTGTCGGGCTGCCGCACGGCTGGCTGACCTGCAAGGATGGGCCGGTTTCCTTCTATCAACCCGCATAGTACACATGGGGCGACCCACTAGCGTGAGCTCTCGTGTAAAATAAAATATCGACATTGATTACAGGAGAAGAAATATGGGCATGACTTCACGTGAGCGTGTACAGGCTGTATTGAACCACGAAGTGCCGGACCGGGTGCCGATCATCATCGGCGTCAGCAATGCCACCGGTATCAAAATGAAACCTTATCGGGCGCTGAAAGAGAAACTGGGAATTCAAGCCCCGGACGATTATATATACGATTGGCCCGAACTGGGTTCGGCCAAGGTCGACGAAGAGACCATGCAGCGCCTGCACGGCGATGCGCGCGGCGTGCTGGACCGCTTCCCCAGAGATGTGCAGGAACGTAACCGTACGCGCGACCCGCATGCCCCCTGTATTGACGATTGGGGCATCGGGCAGACCGAAATTGAACCGGGCGTGTGGTTCCCAGGCTACCATCCGCTGGCGGACGCGACCACCTTCGAAGATTTGGAGAATTACCCCAATTGGCCGAAGATGGACGATCCATACCGTGTGGCGCAGGCAGCCGAGGACGCCAAACGGTTGGCTGAAGAAAATGAGTATGCCATCCTGGCAACCCCGTGGCTGATGTTCCCGTTCGAACGCGCTTTTGGCCTGCAGGGCATGGACAAGTTCCTGATGAACATGGCCATGTATCCGGATTTTGCCGAAGCCATGCTGAAGAAGAACCTGGAATTCTGCATGCAGCATATGAGCCATTTCCTGGACGCGGTGGGCGATAACATCGACATGATCAAGATCGGCGACGACCTGGGTTCGCAGGACCGCCTGATGATCTCCCCGCGCATGTACCGCAAGCTGCTGAAACCTATTCACGCGGAACTGATCGCGCTGATCAAAAGCAAAACCAAAGCGAAAGTCTTCTTCCACACGGATGGGGACGTGTTCGACCTGATCGGCGATTTCATCGAGATCGGCGTGGATGTGCTCAATCCCATCCAGACCTCGGCCGGCAAGATGGCGGACCTGGAAGGATTGAAGCGGGAATACGGCAAGGACCTGGTATTCTGCGGCGCGGTAGACACCCAACACATCCTGCCGCACGGCACACCGGAAGAAGTGCGCCAGGAAATGAAACGCGTCATCGATATCCTCGGCCAGGACGGCGGCTATATGGTGGCTTCCGTGCACACCATCATGAACGAGGTGCCGCCGGAAAATATCCTGGCGATGGTGGATGCCACGTTGGAGTTCGGCACGTATCCGTTGAAGTAAGGATTATTAGTCCCCTGAGCTCTGGCGAAGGGGTTTTTAAATTAAAACGGACCGTCCCTTCGACGGAGCTCAGGGAACGGTCCTTTTTTTATTAGTTACTACTATTTACTACAGTGATTCTTTCTCGTACGGCGTGCCTTCCGCGGCGGGGGCGTGGCCCTTGCCGACCAGGCCGGCCAGAACGATCATGGTGACCAGGTAGGGCGTCATACCCAGGAATTCCGAGGGTACGGGCACGTTCAGGATAGACGCGCGCACGGCCAGGGCGTCGAAGAAACCGAACAGGATACTGGCACCGATGGTACCCACCGGATTGTAGTTGCCGAAGATCATGGCGGCTAAACCGATGAATCCGCGACCGGCGGTGAGCAGTTCATCGAAACGGCCGGAGGAACCCAGTGTAAAATAGGTTCCGGCAAAACCGGCCATCATGCCGCCCAAGATCACGGATATATAGCGCGTTTTGATCACATTGATACCTAAGGTGTCGGCGGCTTTGGGATGTTCACCCACCGAGCGCATGCGCAGACCCCAACGCGTGTGGAACAGTGCGATGGATAAAATGATCACCAGAAAAATGGTCAGGAAAATATAGATGTTATGGTTGAATAAGATTGGCCCGATGAAAGGAATTTTGCTTAAAACCGGTACCTCGATTTGAGGAAACATACCCGGTTCATTGAGAAATTGGTAATCTGTTTTCTGAATGAATTTCTGCGATAAAAAGGACGTGAGGCCGGTGGCGAAGATATTGATCACAGTACCAGCGATGACCTGGTTGACCTTATATTTAATAGAAAGGACGCCTAGAATCCAGCCCATCAATGCCCCCGCCAGGATTCCGGAAAGCATGCCAACCCATAAATTGGAGAGGCTGGCGACCACGGTGCTGACGAAGGCGGCTGTCAACATCATGCCTTCGATGGCGATATTGATGATACCGGCGCGCTCGCACAGGATACCGGACAGGCCGCCCAGTGTGAGCGGCACCGCGCGAATGATGGTGATGCGCAGCAAGCCGGCCAGGTTCATGGAACCGCCGGATGCGGCCCACGACAGGAAACTAAAAATAAAGATCACGGCAATCAAAGCCAGAAAGGCATTGGTCAATTTACCAAAGCCGCGCACCAACTGGTAAGCGCCTAAAATCAAACAAACACCGGCCAGGAATGAGAGGTAGCTATTGGTGGGGAAGACCCAATCCGGGTACGAGGAGGACGATCCGCCGGGGGTCATATTAAAAGTGGTCAGCGAATCCGCGCTGTTGCCTTTGGCAAAGACGAAATAAACCAGCAAAGCGATGGCCAGGAAAATTGCGCCCATCACGATGCGCCGGGTTTTCCCAAGATATTTTTCCACGATATTATTCGAATGGTTGTTTTCCATAATTGATTAACCTCCCCATCCGCTTAAAGTAAATTCTTCTTCTTTAATTTTTGATTCCTTCAGGCGGTATATTGTGCGGATAATCGCAGGCGCCGCGATGAATGCCAGTATCAGCGCCTGAAGAATTGAAATAATGTCAATTGGGATGCCGGCTTTCAATTGCATCTGGCGCGCGCCGCTGCGCAGGAACCCAAAGAGCAGCGCTGAAAGCACCACCCCCACGGGGTGATTTTTACCTAATAATGCCAGGGCGATGCTGTCAAAACCATAACCGGAAGAGAACGCAGGCACCAGACGAAAATTGACACCCAGAACTTCATTCGCGCCGGCCAAACCGGCCAGGCCACCGGAGAGCGCCATAGCCAGGATGGTGACCATGATGTTGCTCATACCGGCATAGCGGGCGGCGTTTGAGTTGGCGCCAACGGTGCGCAGCTCAAAGCCCCAGGTGGTCTTGAACAACAGCCAGTAGATGAAGGCTGCTACAGCCAGGGCGATGAAAAAGCCCAGGTGGAAACGAATGGGATCCTGAAAGAAATGATACAACTTGGCTGTATCGGCGATCACGGGTGTTTTGGGTGTATATTCGGTCGGGTCCTTCATGGGCCCACGCAGCATATATTCACTGAACCGGAAGGCGATGTAGTTCATCATAATGGTGTTGATGACCTCCGACGCACCGGTTTTGGCCTTCAACAGGCCGGGGATGAAGCCCCACAGCGCTCCGCCCAGGAAACCGCACAACAGCGCCAGCGGAACGTGGATAATGGCCGGCAGACCGGTGATGGCATATCCGGCCCAGGTGCCGGTCAAAGCGCCGATAAAAATCTGGCCTTCAACGCCGATGTTGAACAAGCCGGCGCGGAAACCAACTGCGACAGCCAGACCGCCAAATATATAAGGCGTGGATTGGACCAGGCTTTCAAAGAACGGGAAGAAAGCGCGGCGGATTTCCAGCGCGTCGCCTCCCGCTAGGGCGATTTTGATCTTACCAAAATCACCCACCGACCCGGTGAACAGGGCCGAATAAGTGGACCAGGCAACCTGCAAGCCGGTTTTAATACCATCCCAAAACGAGACTTTGAAAGCGGCATACATTTCGAGGGAGGTAATGGCTGCGAGCAGGCCGCCCAGGATGATTCCTGTCATGATGGCTAAAAAGGTCACTATCCAGGAACTATGCTGAATTTCTTCCAGGAAAATCTCGAAGGAATTCGGCTTCTTTTGGGGTTTATTTTCTTTTTCCATAGATATATCCCTTTAAGTGAGAACGATCTGTTCTTTCTTGGACTTCGCCCGCGCGTAAGTGTCTTCATCGGGGTGAATACCGGCCATCAACAAGCCCAAAATCTCTTTATTGGCCAAGGAGCCATCGATCGTATCGATGATCTTCCCCCGATACATGACCGCGATACGATCTGAAAGTTGGATGACCTCATCCAGCTCGGTAGAGACCAGCACAATGGCGGTACCCTCATCGCGTTTTTCGATCAGACGTTTGTGGATGTATTCTATCGAACCGACATCGAGGCCGCGGGTGGGCTGCGAAGCAATCAGCAGTTTGATGGGCCGTGAAAATTCGCGCGCCACGATGACTTTCTGCTGGTTGCCGCCCGACAACGCGCTGACCGTGGTGGTGACGCTGGGCGTACGGATGTCGAATTTTTCTACCAGGTTCAAGCTGTTTTCGATGACCTTGTCATGTTGGGCGATCAACCCCTGGGCAAAGGGTGGTTGGTAATAAGTATTCAATACCAGATTATCCGCAACCGGGAAGGAGAGCACCAAACCGTCTTTTTGACGATCCTCCGGAATGTGGGCGGAGCCCAACTCGGTAATCTGGCGGGGAGTAGCATTAGTGGTCTCCTGGCCCAGGATGGATATTTTTCCGTCCACCGGTTTAAGCAGGCCGGTCAAAGCCCGCACCAGTTCTGTCTGGCCGTTGCCCTGCACGCCGGCAACGCCCAAGACTTCTCCGGCTTTAACCTGGAATGAAACGCCATCCACCGCGATCTGGTTTTGCGGGTTGAGGACTTCCAGGTCTTGAACATCCAGGACAACGTCACCGGTTTGCGCTTTCTTTTTCTTGATCTGCAGTTCCACATCCCGGCCGACCATCATGGCGGCCAGTTTCTTGGTGCTGGCATCTTTGGGCAGGGTAGTACCGATGACCTTTCCGCCGCGAATGACGGTGATGCGGTCAGAGCATTCCAGCACTTCGCCCAGTTTATGGGTGATGAAGATGATGGATTTGCCCTGGTCCACCAGGAAACGCATGATCTTGAAGAGTTCTTCAACTTCCTGGGGGGTCAGAACAGCAGTAGGTTCGTCCATAATGAGGACATCGGCATCGCGGAATAATAATTTGATAATTTCAACACGCTGCTGTGTTCCAACGGGCAGATCGCCGACGTAAGCATTCGGGTCTACGTTCAATTTGTATTTCTCGGAGATCTCGCGGACGCGGTTGGCCGCTTTTGCGCGGTCCAAAAAACCACCGGATTTGGTGAATTCTTCCCCCAGCATAACATTCTCGGTGACAGTAAAAACAGGGATCAGCATAAAGTGCTGATGAACCATGCCAATGCCAGCGCGGATGGCATCCGTAGGTTCATTGATCTCTGCTTTTTGTCCGTTTACCAGGATCTCACCTTCATCCTGGTTATACAGACCATAAAGGATGTTCATCAGAGTGGTTTTACCCGCTCCGTTTTCCCCCAGCAGCGCATGAATCTCGCCTTTTTCAAGAGTGAGATTTATGTGGTCATTCGCTAGAACCCCTGGGAATCGTTTGGTAATCCCGCGCAGTTCAAGTATAGGCGCCATAATACCCTCTTGCATTAAATATTAATTGTCTGATAAATTATTTTGAATTTTATCATACGGAAAATCCTGATAAAGAAAGGAGCTAAGAAAATCTTAGCTCCTTTGTGATTCAAAAAAGTTATTTGTAGATTACTCGCGGGTGGGCAGGGTTGCGATTTCGCCCGAGATGATCATGGGTTTCAGGGCTTCAATTTCTGCCTTCAAGTCGTCAGGAACCTGGGAATCCCAAGCCGAGCCATAGACGAGTCCGGTACCGCCATTTTCCAGGGTCAGGACCATGTCCTCACCACCGGTGAAGGTACCATCCAGAACTTTCTGGATGCTGTCGTACACGAAGACGTCGATTTTCTTGGCAGCACTTGCGAGGACGTAATCGGTTTTGTCAGGATTGGCAACTGACCAGTCGCTGTCGACGCCGATCAGCAAACCGCTGTTGCGTTCGGCCATGACAGCCAAGGTGCCAAGGCCAACGGGGCCGGCCACAGGCATAATGATGTCGGCGCCGTCATCCATGAGGGCTTCACCGAAGGCGCGGCCGTCATCCAGACTTTCAAAGTTGCCGGCTTCCAAACCCTTCTGTTCAGCCATGTCCCAACCGAGGACGTCCACGGTCGTGCCCTTGACGCTGTTGTAATACGCAACGCCCATGGCATAGCCATCCATGAAAGCTTGGGTTGAGGGGAAGAGGATACCGACATAGGTACCGACTTTACCGGTCTTGGTCATGGCAGCGGCCAGATAACCGGCCAGGAAAGTGCCCTGATCAATTTCGGTGCTGTTGCCACGAACGTTGGGCAGGTCCATGTTGCCATTGTCGATGATGGCGAATTTCTGATCGGGATTGGCGGTGGCGGCTGCCGCGGTGGCATCGGCCAGTAAGTAACCAACGGAGATGATCAGATCGCAGCCTTCTTCAATGAAAGCATTGATATTAACTTCATAATCGGACGCTTGCTGGGATTCCAGGTATTTGATTTCCACACCGAAATCGGTGGCAGCGTTTTCCATACCGGCCCACGCCAGAGCGTTGAATGATTTGTCGTCGATACCACCGGTGTCGGTGACCTGGCAAATCTTAGCAACGGGAGCGGCTGCTTCCTCTGCCGGAGCGGCAGCTTCTTCCGCTGGTGCTGCTTCTTCAGCTGCCGGGGCGGCAGCTTCAGGGGCTGCGGTTTTTGCGCAGGCGGTGAAAAGCATGGATGAAACAACGATGAGACTTAAAACAAGTAGAACCTTTTTCATTTTTCTCCTCCAAAAATTTTATGGCGATCTGCCATACTGAATCAATTTAGTATATTGGGTTTAAATCTATTTATCAAGTAAATTTTTAAACTTTAAGAGAAAAGATAACAAAATAATGAGATATATCACCTCCTTAATCAATAAAACATTAATCTTGTTTCTTTCATTATATAACAATGAAAATGTGTAGAATATTCGATATAAGGCTAAGGCGAATTTTTAAGAAGACAACGATTGTCTGCCTGGATTCAACTGCATGACCGGCTCCGGGTAATTTCTTCCTGGAAACTCCAAAATTATTAAAAAAGGTTATTCCAGGATTCCCTTCGGAATTTTCAGATTGTTCTCTGATGCCAGTTCCTTTAAAATATCAATGTCCTGTTGGCTTAATTGCGCTGAAAGGAGCAGATCCGGCCTTTTTTGCAATGTACGCAGCAGGGACTGGCGCCGGCGCCAGAGGGCAATGGCTTGATGATTTCCGGAAAGCAGTTCATCCGGGACGGTCCAGTCCCGGAAAGCAGCCGGGCGGGTGTAGTGCGGGTATTCCAACAATCCATTGGCGAAAGAATCATCGAAAGCGCCGTCGGGGTCGCCCAATGCGCCGGGCAGCAGGCGGGTCACAGCCTCCAGCAGAACCAGGGCGGGCAGCTCACCGCCGCTGAGGACGTAATCGCCCATGGAGATTTCATCGGTCACCAGGAAGCGCCGCACGCGTTCATCCACGCCTTCGTAACGGCCGCACAGGATCATCAGGCGTGGTTCGCGGCTGAACTGTTCGGCAAGCGAATGGGTAAGCTGGCGTCCCTGGGGGGTCATCAGCACCACCGGGCAATCCGGTTTACCCTGCGCGACGCTTTCCACCGCATTGAAAATCGGATCGGGTTTCATCACCATGCCGCCGCCTCCGCCGAAAGGCGTATCGTCGGTGGTGTGGTGTTTGTCAGTGCTCCAATCGCGAATGTTATGGATATTGATTTCGACAATTTGGCCGGCGCAGGCGCGCTGTAAAATGCTGGTGTTAATATATGGATAGAAGACATCCGGGAAGAGTGTGAAAATATCAAATCGCATATTTTGATTCTATCTTAACTGACAGCCGGCGCAAATAAAAAAGGCTGCTTGCATTTATGAACTTTCCCTGGTATAAAAGCCTGCTTGACCAATTTTCCACGCAAATGATAAGATAAACCCATGCAAATCAAAGGCAGACAGTGGAATATGCGCCAACAGCAACGGCGCAATAATCCATTCAAACTAATTCTCCTCCTAGCTATCGTCGGTTTTCTGGTATACGTTAACCTTACCGTGGAACCGCTTTCCTCAACCCTATTTTTAGCTTCGCCCACGCCGACCATTTCAGCAGAGACCTACCTGGCGCAGGCAGAGAACCTGGCCAGTGAAGGAAAATATACCCAGGCGCTGGCTGAATACCAGAAGGCTATCATGGCCGATCCCCAGGATCCGTCCCTCTATCTGGCGGCTGCCAAGCTGAATATTTACGCAGGGGATTACGAACAAGCGATTGAAAATGCCAGCAATGCGGTATTGTTAAATCCGTCCAGCAGTATGGGTGAAGCTCTGCAAGGCTTTGCGCAGGGGCTGCAGGGAGATTATCTGGATGCGGAAAGCAGCTTGAACCGTGCTATTGAATTAGATTCGGGCAACGCGACCGCTTACGCGTACCTTTCCATTGTTTTATCGCAGAAAGTGGTTAACGGTAACGAGGTGTTGGGCGACCTGGATCAGGCCATCGAAGCTTCCCGCAATGCGCAGTCCATCGCGCCGGATGCCCTGGAAACACACTGGGCGCGCGGCAATGTGCTGGAAATCACCTCCAACTACGAAGACGCAGTAGCGGAGCTTGAACAGGCTGTGGCATTAAATGAGAATATTTCCGAATTGCACATTGCCCTGGGCCGCAACTATCGTTACCTGGATGAAAACGATAAAGCAGTTGAAGAATACACGCGCGCTAACGCACTGAACCCCTCCGATTCCTACCCTGAGACGTTGATCGCGCGCACATACGCCAATATCGGCGAATACGGCAAAGCCATTCAATACGCCCAACAGGCTGTGGATGATGACCCGGAAGATCCGTATATGTACGGCAACCTGGGAACCATGTATAAGAAAAATTACCAATTTCCTGAGGCAATACTAATGCTGAAATTAGCCATTCGCGGCGGTGTGACCCAGGATGGCTTTGTGGTGGAAGGGCTGCCGCTATCCAACAGCACCCGCATAGTGGAGTATTATTACAGTTACGGTTTAGCGCTGATGGAGCTGGGTTACTGCAGCGATGCGGTGGATATTGCCCAATCCATTCTGCAGAGCATTAATGACGATGAAATTGCCACGTATAATGCGAATTACATTATTGAGAATTGTTATCAGAAGATGAATGATTTGCAGTTGCTTAAACTGCCTACCCCGACGATGATCCCGACCTGGACACCCCAACCTTCACCGACACCCACCCTGGCACCGACCGCGGAGATTACAGCAACTGCGCAACCATATTGATTGCGGTTATGTATATTCCTGAGAAAAAACCACTATTTCGTAAACCGTCGCGCGAGAGTAATCCTTACCGTATCGCGGTGATGCTGGGTATTTTAATGATGATGCTGCTGGTGCTGCGGAATCTGAATTCCGGGAAAATGACACCATTGTTCCTGCCAACAGCCACGCCCACCCGTACGGTCGATTCCTTTGCGCAGGAAGGGGAAACCTACTTTGTGGCAGGCGACCTGGAAAAGGCCATGGAAGCCTACAAGCAGGCGGTTGCGCTGGATCCCACGAACGTCGAGCTGCGGGATGAACTGGCGCGCATTCAGGTGTATTCCACGACGCTATTAACGATTGACGCCGAAAAGATTAAACGGTTCAACGAAGCGCTGGCGACTATCAACGAAGCCATTGCGATTGCGCCGGAAAACAGCAACGCGCACGCCATCAAAGCTTTCGCGCTGGATTGGATGTCGGACCCAAACATTGCGGCAGGCGACCGTGATTCCCTGCTGACGGAAGCCGAGCAGGAAGCCGTGCAGGCGCTGCAGCTGGACAGCACCAACACGCTGGCACTGGCGTACTACGCCGAAATCCTGGTAGATGAACAGAAATGGGTACAGGCCCAATCCAACATCAGTGAAGCGGTTGACCGCGATCCGGAATCCATGGATGTGCGCCGCATCAACGGTTATATGCTGGAATCCATCGGCAATTACAGCCAGGCAATCAGCGAATATCAGGAAGCCATCAGGATTAACCCCAACCTGACGTTTATATACCTGCGTATCGGCGCGAATTACCGCACGCTTCAAAACTACGATATGGCGCTGGAGTATTTTGATAAGGCAGCCACGATAAATAACCAGTTAGGGGTGCAGGATTCGGTTCCGTATTTCTCCATTGCAACCACCTATACCCAGATGGGTGAGTTTTTGGTGGCGAGCACCAACGCGCTCAAGGGGTTGAATTTCGACCCCGGCAACGCGGATATGTACGGCCGCTTGGGGATTGTCTATCATAAATCGCGCAACTATGAGGGAGCCATTCCGGCATTCAAATGTGCTCTGGAAGGCTGTAATGCGGAAGAAAGCTGCGAGGTCCGGCAGTGTGATTCCGAAACGGATGAGATGATAGCAGTGGAAGGACTGCCGCTCAGCAACAGCACGGTGGATTATTACTTGACTTATGGTTCCGTGCTGGCCGGTATGCATCGCACGGTTAATGGGTATTGCGAAGACGCCATGCGTGTCCTGAAGATGGTGCGCGAGGCTTACGGCAACGATGCTATTGTCATGTCTACATTAAATGAGAGTGTGGCTATCTGTAACAACTACGGATATCGCTAATTTTGTTAAAAATTTATTAGATTCTTGATTAATTCCTTGACTTGATATCAAAAGAAGATTAATATTCAATTAGTTAGCACTCAATATGAATGAGTGCTAAAATACTGAAACTTTATATTATGGAGGATTCTATGGCTCTAAATCTTAAACCTTTAGGCAGCCGCTTGGTAGTAGAACCAATCGAACAGGAAGACGTAACAGCTTCCGGTATTGTTCTGCCGGAAACGGCTAAAGAAAAACCCCAAAAGGGTAAAGTTCTTTCCGCCGGACCTGGCGACCGCGATGATGCAGGCAAGCGTATTCCGTTGGATGTGAAAGTTGGCGACACTGTTTTGTTTGCCAAATATTCCGGTACGGAAATCAAGATGGATCAAAAGAAAATGCTGATCCTGAAGGAAAGCGACGTACTGGCGATTGTTGAAGGTTAGTTAAAAGATACTGAGGATTAATCAGAAGGAGTTTTTTATGGCAGCTAAACAGTTAGTATTTGGCGAAGAAGCACGCAGGAAACTGCGAAATGGTATTGACATTGTGGCTGAAGCTGTGGCCACTACCCTCGGCCCTAAAGGGCGCAACGTTGCCCTCGACCGCAAATTTGGTTCCCCCACCATCACGCACGATGGCGTTACCGTAGCAAAAGAAATTGAATTGGAAGATCCCTTTGAAAATATGGGCGCCCAGCTCTTGAAAGAAGCCGCTACCAAGACCAACGACATCGCCGGTGACGGCACCACCACCTCCACAGTTTTGGCACATGCCATGGTTACCGAAGGCTTGAAGACTCTGGCCGCCGGCGCCAACCCCATGATGCTGAAGCGCGGTATCGAAGCCGCCTCAAAGGCAGTGGCCGACGCGATCAAAGAACAAGCCATTGAAATTTCAACCAAGGAAGAAATTGCCAATGTTGCTACCATTTCCGCTCAGGACCGCCAGATTGGCGATTTGATTGCGGATGTGATGGACAAAGTTGGCAAAGACGGCGTTATCACCGTTGAAGAATCCAAAGGTTTGGAATTCGAGCAGGAATACGTGGAAGGTATGCAGTTCGACCGCGGTTACATTTCCTCCTATTTCATCACCGATTCCGATCACATGGAAGCGGTAATCGAAGAACCCTATATCCTGATCTATGACAAGAAGATCTCCGCTGCTCAGGACCTGCTGCCCCTATTGGAAAAGATGGTGCAGGTTGGCAAACGCGATCTGGTCATTTTGGCCGAAGATGTTGACGGTGAAGCCCTGGCGACCATGGTATTGAACAAACTGCGCGGCACTTTGAACGTTCTAGCGATCAAGGCCCCCGGTTTCGGCGACCGCCGCAAAGCCATGATGCAGGATATTGCCACCCTGACCGGCGCCACCCTTATTTCCGAGGAAACCGGCCGCAAGCTGGACACCGCTGTAGTAGCCGACCTGGGTCGTGCTGAAAAGGTCGTTGCCGACAAAGACAACACCACCATCATCGGCGGCAAAGGCGATTCCAAGGCTATCAAGGCCCGCATCGAGCAGATCCGCGTGGAAATCGACAAGACCACCAGCGACTACGATCGTGAAAAATTGCAGGAACGTCTGGCGAAACTGTCCGGCGGCGTGGCCATCATTCGTGTTGGCGCAGCTACCGAGACTGAATTGAAAGAAAAGAAACATCGTGTGGAAGATGCCCTTTCCGCTACCCGCGCGGCAGTTGAAGAAGGTATCGTCCCCGGCGGCGGCGTTGCATTACTGAACGCAGTTGCTTCACTGGATGCCCTCAAGCTGGAAGGCGACGACGCCAAGACCGGTGTCAACATCGTCCGCAGAGCTTTGGAAGCCCCCATGCGCCGCATTGCTGAAAATGCCGGCCACGAAGGTTCCGTTGTGGTTGAGAACATCCGCCAGGCTCAAGCCAAGGAAAAGAGCAACAAGTTTGGTTTCAATGTTCTGGATGAGAAATACACCGATATGGTCAAAGCCGGTGTGATTGATCCCGCTAAGGTGACCCGCGGCGCGTTGGAGAATGCTACTTCCATCGCAGCCATGATCCTGACCACCGAAGCGTTGATCACGGATGTGCCCGAACCGGACAAACCGGCCGCACCTCCGATGCCGGAATACTAAACCGACAACGATTTGCAGTACAGACAGGCCGTTTTTTCATGGCCTGTCTTTTTTTTAACCACAGATGAACATGGATAAAAGCAAAAACGATTCATGAACTGATTTACACAGATAAAAACCGAATAGGTGGTGTTTATCATTTTGTTATCTAACAGGGTGATACCGAATTCCAGCCGAGATTCCTCCACGTCTTACCGCACCGTTTTACGGCATGAAGCCGCAACGGCGCGGCATCTTCGCCTGCTACTCCTGTAGCAGGCTACGACGGAATGACACTGAATGGCTGAATCGTCATCCTGAGCGGCCGCAGGCCGCGTGAGGATCTCGGCTGGAATTGCATATGCTTTTGACACTAAAAAGTGATCGCGCACAAATTATCTTTGGACTTTCAAGCGGGTATAATAGCGTTGATAAAAAAGGGGTGTAGCAATCCAGAACTAACCAGTCAATTGTGATGGAGGCGTGTATCCATGAAGAAGCTAATGATAATTTCGCTTGCGTTCGTGCTGCTGATTCTTTCAACCAATTGTGACTCGCTTGCCCAAAGCAGCGGACCTTGTACGCGTATTGCTTATACCTTTTACTCCGCCAATGCCGGGAACAATGGAGACGTCTACTCTGTTTGCGCGGACGGCAGCGATGTCACCCGTTTAACGGACGACCCGGCTTATGATGGCGCGCCAGCCTGGTCGCCGGATGGTACGCAGCTTGCCTTTGTCTCCGACCGCTCCGGAGAGGCGCAGGTTTACCGTATGGACGCGGACGGCGGCAATGTGCGCCAGCTCACAACCGATTTGCAGAACGATCAACCGATCTGGCTGCCGGATGGGCAGCAGATTGCCGTTCGCACCACGGACGGGCAGGGATTGTGGTGGTGGCGGGTGGTTGACCTGAACACAAATAAGATGGACGATTTAACGGAAGCCAGTTTTGACTTCTTCTTTCAAAAGCAGGCCTGGTCACCGGACGGCACGCAGATCGCAACCATGTCCCTGAAAGAACAACAGGGGCGCAATGACGGCTCCAGCCAGATTTACGTCAAGGCGATCGACGGCAGTAACGAGCGGGCGTTGACCGATAATATCTGGGCCAACATCAATCCGATCTGGTCACCGGATGGGAAGCAGTTGGCTTTCCTGTCCGAAATGCACGGGGAGTACAACGTCTTCGCGCTGTACGTGATGGATGCGGAGGGCGGGAAAGCGCGCCAGATCAGCGATGCGAAGTTCACAGAGAGCGCGCTCTTTTCCTGGTCGCCAGACGGGAAGCAGATCGCGATTGGGGATATTTTCCTGGGGCATATCCTCCTGATCGATGCAACTTCCGGCAGGAGCAGGGAGTTGGTGCCGGTTGCGGAGGGGGAAACCATAATGGAACCTGCCTGGCAGCCACAGCACACGGACCTAAAGAAATAATCGATTCCTAAGAACCGGAAGACCAACACAAAAATCAGGTACGAAGATAAAGACTTTATGAAGACTGGCTATGGGCGGCAGCCAGTCTTCTAACTTGTTTTAATTAGTCGATATTTGGTCAGGTTTGATTACTTGCTCGATGTGAATAAATCACTTTTTCTTTGAATCTAGCTACCAGGATTTACCGAAATTATTGAAACATCCGGAAACTGTTCAGAAGCATCAGTCAAAAAATCCACATCCATTCCCTTGAGGTATTTATTAAAGAATTCCAGGATGAAGGCTTTATTAATTTCCGTCATCCTGATCGGATCCATTGATCCCCAATAATCAAAGCGTTGGTAAATCCTGAAAAATAAAGGGAAATCCCAGAAGTTCGTGTGCTGGGTATTCTCAACTGCCAGGCGATATGAGGGCCCTGTAGTTTTTTCGAAGATCAATTGGCCCACGATATCTTCCAATTCGTCTTCATCGCCGCTTTGAATCAACATGAAAGGCTGCGAGATTGTTTTTTCCGAAGCGAATTGTTCACCATAAGGCCAACCGTCGATATCGATCCCCGCTTTAAAACGGTCATCCGCCAGGCTTGCTTCAATCGCTGTTGCACCTCCAAAAGACCAGCCCATGATCCCGACCCGATCCAAATTAAGCTTTGAATCGAAAATTCCACCAGTCTGATTTAAAATTTCTAATTGATCCAGTACAAATATGGCATCCTGCACCCTTGTTTCAATCAGGTTATTTGATTCTTCATCAACTACCAGAATTTCCTTGACCAATTCTATCTTTACATTAATATCATCGGTCTGGGTTATTTCGGCATACAGGTTTTCTTCGATATCTGAATGGGTGTCAAACAGTTCGGATATGTAGGCATAATCGCCCGGGACAAACTCACCGTCCGGGTATAAAGAACCGATTGTCTCAATAGAATGGGAAATGCTGGCTACGATATATCCATTGCTGGCAAGCTCTTCGAATAACATGGTATTTTCAGTATTATGCCCGTAAAAGGAGTGGGAGTAGATAATTACCGGGTAGGAATTTTCCGCGGAAGATACGGCCGCATCGCAATGACTGTTTGTCTTAACAATGGACAGGTGGCTGTACCAAAAACTTCCCATGTCCGCATTGATCGAATATGCCTTTCCGATTATGCCTTTTTTATCCCAGTATGTGCAGACCGGTGTTTCTTTGTCAGTTTGAGCCGGATACCAGATCGTAACAAGCAAATTGCGATGATCGTCGGTTTCAGCGGTATAGATCTCCTGCCGCGCTGAATCGATCATTCGGAGACTGGTTTTACCTACACCATAGGGCCCTCCAGGATCCGGCAAATCTACAACGGGCAAGAGAACTGGGAAAATGAAGGAGATCAACAAGAGTAAGAAAGCAAGTGTAATCAGGGTGTTTCTTACAAATTTATGGGAAATTAGATACTCTTTTCCTCCTCGCCGCATGATTTGGAATATGTCAACGGTGATCAATCCCCCGATAAAAATAAATATCGGGACCATTTGCCAGCGATAACCCTCAACAAGGAGTTGAATGGGTATTAAGGCCCCAGCCAGGAACGGTAGATAGTAAACAAAAGTATTCTTTTTAAATTTAGGGTGGCATTTTAATATCAGCGTCAAGGATGTAATCCCGAATATTACAATTTCGATTAGTCTCATTCTTCCTGCTTTCCGATAATTTTTTGATATTACAGATCATTACCGAATTGGATATTCGATTCCAAAAGTTGATTGTTTTCTACCCTTTTTGGTTCGGAAATTATATCTGAACTAATTTTTATTCGGAGGCTTATCTTGAATGACCAGTAATTATTCATTTCCACATCAGGCAAATAACTTTGGTACCTCACAACCTGGAATCAGTTATAATCACCCCCGTGAATAAGCAAACAAAGAAACTCTTCATCTATATCCTGCTGGGTGTTCTGACCGTCGCTGCCGCGGCTTGCGGCGCGAAGGAACCTGAAGCGACGCCCACACCTACATTGGAACCCACCCCCACCGAGCTGCCCATGGCGGCGCGCGTGAATGGAATGGGAATTCTACTTTCGGAGTACCAATCGGAATTGCAGCGCTACCAGGCTGGTATCCAGGAGGCCGGTGAGACCTATGACGAAGCAGCCGCTTCGCAGGCTGTCATGGATGAACTGGTCAGCCAAGCTTTACTGGCGGAAGCGGCTCAACAACAAGGATATAGTGTGGACGACACAGCTCTGCAGACCCGTCTGGACACGCTGACGCAGGAAATCGGCGGCAGCGATAAAATGCAGGGTTGGCTGAGCACGAATTTTTATACAGATGAAACCTTCCGCGCGGCGCTGAAACGCGACATGCAGGCGACCTGGATGAAACAGCAGATTCTGGCGGAAGCAGGCACGACCGCCGAGCAGGTGCACGCACGACAGATCCTATTGACCAGCCAGGAAGAAGCGGACGCGGTCATGGCTCAACTGGCAGCCGGCACAAGCTTTGACGACCTGGCATACCAATATGATGAATTAACAGGCGGAGAGCTGGGCTGGTTCCCGCGCGGTTATTTACTGCAGCCCGCAATCGAGGACGCGGCTTTCAGCCTGGAACCCGGCAGTTACAGCGGCATTATCAACACGTCATACGGCTATCAAATCATTGAAGTGATTGAAAAAGATGCCCAACACGCGTTGTCACCGGATGCCCTGCAGTTTATCCAGCGCAAGGCACTGAACAATTGGCTGGAACAGCAGCGCGGCCAGGCCAGTATCGAAATACTGGTACCCTAAACAGAGGGAAGATACCCGTGAATCAAAATTACTTAACGGTAGGCAAGCAAGTTTTGGATGACGAGATCCGGGACTTGCAGACTCTTTCTGCGCACCTAAACGACTCATTTAATCGAGCCTGCCGGCTGATTGATACCTGTCAGGGGCGGGTGATCTTCATCGGCATCGGCCATTCCGGGCACGTGGCGGCAAAATCAGCCTCCAGCTTCAACAGCCTGGGTCTCCATGCCTTTTTCCTGCACGCTGCCGAGGCGGTACACGGCGAATTAGGCGCGGTGACCGGCCAGGATGTGTGCGTGCTGATCTCCAACAGCGGTGAAACTGATGAGCTGCTGGCGCTGCTGCCGCGCATTCGCAGCGTAGGCGCCAAGCGCATTGCGGTGGTGGGCAAGCCGAATTCCAGTCTGGGCAAAGGCTGCGATGTGACGCTATCCACCGAATTTCAACAGGAAGCCGGCCCGCTCAAATTCGCCGGTTCCAGCAGTGCGCTGCTGGCGATGGCGCTGTGCGACGCGCTGGCTATGGCGGTGGCGCAGGCGCGCGGCTTAACCGCGGAAGGATATTCTCAGCATCACCCCGGCGGGGCGGTGGGGAAACAGCTGCGTAAAGACCTGGCTTAATAAAACTTCAATTTGAAGAAATAAATTGTTGATGATTCAGTAGGTCACACATTCGCCTGCCCCCTCGGGGGGTGTGTGACATTGCGATAAGACAAAATATGTCAGGCATACCCAGTAGGGCACAGGTGAATGCTTTACCTACAAATTGGTAAATAAAAAAGACTGCCGATGATCCGGCAGTCTTTTTATCAGCTCATATAATGCTTAATTCAAACGCACGCGCTTCTGAATATCCAACCACTCGGAGGAAGACAGTACACCGCTCAAAGCGGCAGCGGGATAATCCATGATGCGCCCATTTTTGAACATATCGAACGTAAAGGCGGTCTGATCGCCGCTTTTCAACCCGGGCACCGGCATCAAGCGGGCAGTCAGGGGTTTGTTCAGGCGGAGCGATAAGGCACTGATGTCGAACAGCAGCGGCACAATACTCTCCACGGCAATATCTCCGGGCAGCGGCACGGTGTCCAGACCGGTGCCGCACACAGCCGAGTAGAGCAGCAGGTCTTTGATGGTGAAATGATCGTTCTGACTGCGGTCGGCCAGGATGCTGTCTTCCAGCACCGGCAGCATTAGTCCGTTATAACCGGTGCGCAGCCAGGTGCCCTGATCGAGGGCGTTGGTCAGAATTGCCGCGGCGGTGAGCGAACCCATGTAGCCAATGGAAGGCACACCCAGTTTTTCAAAGGCTTTACCCAACGAGCACCATTCTTCCGGATAGGGCGCCAGGGAGAAATCGAAGCCCTTGAAGGGCACACCGAATTTCTTCACGGCGGCTCTGGCAACCGGAACAAGCGCGCGCGTGGCAGCGTCAATGGCGGCTACCAGGCGGCGGCTGCCTTGATCGGCATCCGCTGCGCCCTCGAAAGCTTCCAGGGCGGCGTCGGCGCTTTGAATGGCCAGCGCGAAGGCCGGCTCGCTGCCATAGCTGTAAGAACCGGGGAAGAAGGGGGTGAAGGGGTGCACGTGGCTCATGGCGCAGAAGCGCAGGTTGGCAAAGCCATCCGCGCTCAATTTGGCGCTGTCCGATATCACCTTTGCGCAGGCTTTAACCGCCGCAGCGGAGATGCCGCGATTGTGATGGGTCATCATGGCGCTGCAGAAAACGTTTTCGGTCGCTCCCAGGATTTGGGGAATGAGGGCGTAATCGTCCAGGTTGCTGATTCGCGCCGGGCCTATGGATAAATACCCAAAGCCGTTCGCGAGTGTTTGTTTTTCCAATTCCTGAACGACCGGCACAGCATCCTCACTGGTCGTGTAGCCGCCGAAGGATGTGGTGGACAACCGCGCGGATTGGACTTCCCAACCGAGCCGCTCAAATTCTTCTTTACAAAAGGCTTTCAACTGGGTCAGGGTGTCGAGGTCGCTTTTAAAGGTTTCAACGGTCGGATTACAAAAACAGGTGATTGAACGTATTTTCATATAAGATTCCTTTGGCGATAGACCTCGTACATCAGGATACTGGCTGCCATGGCGGCATTCAAGGATTCATTGTTGGCTTGCATCGGGATTAGGACATTCCTATCGACGATAGCTCTGATGTCGGACTTAGCGCCGAATGCCTCACCGCCAATTATAAGACAAAGCGGCCGGGTCAGGTCAGTCTGCCAGCAGTTTTCGTTTGATTGTGAATCGGCTAATAAGATTTCCAGTCCCTGCGACTCATCCGCATGGCAAAACGTCTCGATTTCCGCTGCGCCGCGCGTTTCCAGACGCAGCTTGAAGTGCGCACCCATGGCGGCACGCAGCACTTTGGGGCTGTAGGGATCCACGCTGCCGGGGGTCAGCAGTACTGTGCGGAAACCGAAGGCGCAGGCTCCGCGCAGGATGGTGCCCAGGTTGCCGGGGTCGCGCATCTGGTCCAGCACCAGCACCGGATCGCTGAAAGGATCCGCTGAACTGGCGGTTTTTTCCATGACCATCAAGAGCCCCTGCGAGGTGGTTGTGTCCGAGACGCGATCCAATAAATCCGCATCCACTTCCTCGACACGGGTATGGTCGGGATTGATTTCCTTCAGGAGCTGGCGGCCGCGCTCCGATATGCGGTCGCTGTAAAGCAGCAGACTGGGGCTGCGATGCGCTGCCAAAGCTTCCTCGGCCAGGCGCACCCCTTCCACCACAAATACATTTTCCTCATCGCGCTTCTTACGCTGCGCCAGCAGTTCGCGGACGCGCTGCACGGTTGGGTTTTTACTGGAGGTGATGATCTCAGTCAAGGTGAAATTCCTCTTTAAACGCCTGACAAAAAGTAGTCAGGGTGGGGGTGTCGTATAACACCAACATGACCTGCCGCAGTGTTCCGTGCGGCTGATCCTCAAAATATTCCGGGATCGTCTGCATGAATATGGAAGCGGCTAATTCTTTGGGAAAGCCGAAGATGCCGGTGGAAATGGCGGGAAAGGCAATGGACGCCAATTTCAGTTCATCGGCCAAGGCCAGGCTGCCGAGTATGGCGGCTGCCAGTTTTTCTTCCTCCTGGCCGCTGCCCCAGACCGGACCGACGGCGTGGATGACGTATTTACAGGGCATGTTCCCGCCGGAGGTGTAAGCCGGTTTGGCGTGACTGACCGGGCCGTGGCTGCGCACCCATGCGCTGCTTTCCTGTTGGATGGCAGGGCCGCCCGCGCGGGAGATGGCCGCGGCCACTCCGCCGCCGTGCGCCAGGTGGGCGTTGGCCGCGTTGACAATCGCGTCCACTTTCATGGCAGTGAGATCCCCCTGACAAATTTCCAGGGTTTGGCCGCTGGGTAATTTTTGCTGCAGAATGGTTTTGTACATACCGATCACCTTTTCTTAATTCCTATTGTAACGGAATAAGAAAAAGGCGGTTCAACGAACCGCCTTTATTTTTCTGCTTCTTATCAGGACTTAAATTTACGATAGCTGGGTTAAATCGCAGCTTTTGCTTTTTCTACCACAACCGTGAAAGCTTTGGGATCGCGAACTGCCAGATCGGCCAAGACTTTGCGGTTCAATTGGATGTCCGCTTTTTTCATGCCATAGATGAATTGGCTGTAGGACAATCCGTTGGAACGGGCGGCTGCGTTGATGCGGGTGATCCACAATTTGCGCAGGTCGCGTTTACGGGTGCGGCGGTCGCGGTAGGCATACCACATGCTTTTCAGCATGGTTTCATTGGCACGCTTGAACAAAGTACTGCGTGTGCCGAAGTTACCCTTATTGTATTTTAAAACTTTCTTGTGTCGCAGATGGGTTACGGTTCCACCTTTTACACGGGCCATAATTCACTCCTTTGCGTACCCCTGGGCGCCGGTTATTTACCAGTTGTGTGCACCCAACAGCCGCATATTAAATTACTAACGATTTTTACTCAAATAAGGCGCCAAACGATTGACGCGCTGGACGATATTCTCGCCCTGGACAGGTACCATCTCAGCCAGCAACGCTTTGGTGCGTCGTGAACGATTGCGGCGCAAGTGGCTTTTTCCGCCTTTGGTGCGGACCAGCTTGCCGGAACCTGTCACCCGAAAACGCTTTGCAGTTGCTTTATGAGTTTTCAGTTTTAACTTTCCAGATGTCTGCTTCCTCGGCACGGTCTTACTCCTTCTTTTAGAATACAAAAAAATATCGCCTGATAAGCGAACTGCTATTATACCAGAAATGAATAAAAAAGAGACACACTGTGCGTGTATCTCTTTTGATTGTCAATTCAGTGAAGAAAAAATCAGCCGGTTGATTAATGGAACAGCGGCTACTTCTCGGGCTCGCTTTCCTTTTCAGGAGTTTCTTCGGTTTGTTCCGCTTTTTCAGCTGCGGGTCCTTTTTCTTTCGGAGCCGCTTTCTTAGCGGGTGCTTTGGTGGGAGCCAAAACCAGCGTCATGGAACGGCCTTCCATGGAAGGGGCCATTTCAATCGTGGAAACATCGCGCAGGTCTTCAGCAATTTCACGCAAATCTTCCAAAGCAATTTCGGGGTAGGTGACTTCACGGCCGCGGAAGCGGATGGTGACTTTGACCTTCATCCCGTTTTCCAACCAACCGCGTGCATCACGTACTTTAAACCCGCGATGATGTTCGTTAGTTTTTGGCCGTAAGCGAATTTCTTTAATTTCTACTTTGGTTTGGGATTTTCGGGCCTGACGTTCTTTTTTATTCTGCTCGAAAAGATATTTCCCCAAGTCAAGTACTTTGCAGACCGGTGGGTTGGCACCGGCGGCGATTTCTACCAAATCCAACTCGGCGTCACGGGCAATTTGTAAAGCTTTTTCGATCGGCACGATGCCTATATTTTCCCCATTCTGGTCGATCAGACGGACTTTGGGGGCGCGAATATATTGATTGGCGTTTACTTTAATTTGTGATGATGTACTAATGGTACACTCCTTATGATTACGTATCTTTTTGATATTACCATATTTATTAAACCTTCGTCAATGAAATAATAAACCCCGGCCAGGTTAACCTTCGGTTAGACATCAGGAAGGCAACTTTCCGGGGTTTTAGCAGGTTAATTGATTTCGGATTTAGATCTTTTCTGCGATATCCTGTTTGGCTTTGGCAATAAAAGCATCCAGAGACATGGGGCCGGGGTTTTCTCCGGAGCGCAGGCGCAGGGCCACCTGACCGCTTTCCATTTCCTGATCACCGATAACCAGCATGTAAGGAATCTTTTGTTTCTGCGCGTCGCGGATCTTGGCGTTCATGCGTTCGCCGCGGTCATCCAGACTGGCGCGGATGCCCTGGGCCTTGAGCTGCGCCACCATCTGCTTGGCATAATCGAAGTGGCGATCGGCAATGGGAATGGCGACGGCTTGAATGGGCGCCAACCAAACCGGGAAAGCGCCGCCGTAGTGCTCAATCAGGATGCCGAAGAAGCGTTCCATGCTGCCCATCAGGGCGCGGTGCACCATGTAGGGGCGGTGCTGCTGGCCGTCTTCGCCGATGTAGGTCAGGTCGAAACGTTCGGGCAGGTTGAAGTCGAACTGGTTGGTGGAGAGCTGCCATTCACGGCCGATAGCGTCCTTGACCTTCAAGTCGATCTTGGGGCCATAGAAAGCGCCGCCGCCGGCGTCGGTCTCATAATCCAGCCCGGAGCGATCCAGCGAAGCGCGCAGAGCGGCTTCGGCTTCGGCCCATTGGGAATCTTCGCCGATTGCGTCGTGCGGTTTGGTGCCCAGATAGGCTTTGAAATCGGTGAATCCGAAGGAGCGCAGGATGTGCAGACAGAAATTCAGGACGAAGTCGATCTCATCCGGCATCTGTTCCGGCGTGCAGAAGTGGTGCGCATCGTCCTGCGTAAAGCCGCGCACGCGCAGCAGGCCGTGCAGCACGCCGCTGCGTTCGTAGCGGTAGACCGTGCCCATTTCCGCGAAGCGCAGGGGCAGTTCGCGATAAGAGCGAATGCGGCTCTTGTAGATGTGCAGGTGGAAGGGGCAGTTCATGGGCTTCAGGAAGTACTGCTGCCCGTCGATGTCGATGGGGGAGTACATGTTGTCCTTATAGAAACCCAGATGGCCGCTCGTCTCCCATAACGAGGCTTTGCCGATGTGCGGCGTGAAGACGAAATCGTAACCGGATTTCTCATGCTCGTCATTCCAGAAGTCAGTCATGATCTTGCGGATCTTGGCGCCGTTGGGGTGCCACAGGATCAGGCCCGTACCAATCTCGTCGTTGCTGCTAAACAGGTCCAATTCCTTGCCCAGTTTGCGGTGGTCGCGCTTCTTGGCTTCTTCCATCACGCGCAGGTATTCCTTCAATTCTTCAGGTGTTTCCCACACGGTGCCGTAAATACGCTGGAGCATGGCGTTTTTCTCATCGCCGCGCCAGTAAGCGCCGGCCACCGTCAGCAGTTTGAAGGACTTGGGGTTGATCTCAGCGGTATTCTCAACGTGAGGCCCGCGGCACAGGTCGACGAAGGTGTCGGACTTGTAAATGGACAGCTCCGGTTTTTCCCTGATGGGATTGCCGTGCTCGTCCGTGGTGCCGGCTTCCAGGTCACGGATCAGTTCCAGCTTAAAGGGCTGGTCCTTGAACAGTTCTTTGGCCTGCTCGGCATCCACCACTTCGCGCTTGAAGTCGAACTTGCCTTTGACGATCTCTTGCATGCGCTGCTCGATCTCCTTAAGGTCTTCCGGGGTGATCGGGCGCGGCAGGTCGAAATCATAATAGAAGCCGTCCTCGATGGCCGGGCCGATGGCGATCTTCGCCTCGGGGAATTTATCCAGCACGGCTTCAGCCATGACGTGCGCGGTGGAGTGGCGCAGCCGGTAGAGCTTTGATTCTTCGTACTTCTCTTTAATTTTTTCTGCCATTTGTACCTCCAAATGTACTTTATGCATTAATACAAAAACCCGCCCCAATCTGGGGCGGGAGATAGCCTCACGCGGTTCCACCCAGTTTGACTGCAATACAACCAGTCATCTCTGAGGACCGATAACGGGGTCTCCGTTTTCCTTAGTTGACCGAGGTCTTTCAGGATCAGGTTCGCAGGTGGTTTTTGCTGGGGGCTGCCGGGGGAACTTTCAGCCGATGGTTCCCTTTTCTGTCGGCGGGCGAGCCAGCTACTCGTCCTGGTCAACACCTTGTTTATATGATTGTGTGGGCGGTATAGGACTCGAACCTACGACCTTTGCGATGTCAACGCAACGCTCTAACCAGCTGAGCTAACCGCCCGCGAGGAAGTTATTATAACGAAGAAAAATTTATTGTGCAAGGATGATATTAGTTTTCGTACGAAAGAAAAATCTCTTCTTGTGACAAACAGGATTTAACCACGCGGAAAATTGATTTCTACAAATCACAAATTGTCAAAAAACCAGATAATAAAATTTCCAATTATTTAACCATACTAATTATTATCTAAATATATTTCGTCAGTATAATTAACTGTGTGTTTTGTAACGTGTACAGCAAATAAAATCGTATCGCGGTTACCTGGAGGGTAGTCATGCCGGAAAAAATTAACCCCTATATAGCAGGAGCGCCCGTCACAGAAACCCGCATGTTCTTCGGCCGCGAGGATATTTTTTCCTGGATTGAGCGTTCGCTGTCCGGAAAATTCGTGGACCATATCCTGGTCGTGCACGGCCAAAGGCGGGTGGGCAAGACCTCCGTCCTCAAACACCTGGGCAAGCGCCTTCCCAAAAACTTCATCCCTATTTTTATAGACCTGCAGGGGCGGGTGAATACCACCCTGCCGCGCTTCCTGTGGTGGCTGGCGCGCGAAATCACGCGCGCGCTGGATCTGCCTGATCCGGATCGCGCGCATTTTGAAGAAGACCCGGAATATTTTGAATCGGAATTCCTGCCCGAAGTGGAAAAACAGCTGGATGATAAGGTCCTGCTGCTTACGTTTGATGAGTTTGACACACTGGAAACCACCACCGCACAGGAGGGCTTGGCGCTGCCTTTTATGGCCATCCTCAAGCGATTGATGGATCATAAGGGTTTGAATTTCATCTTCTCAATCGGCTCCTCCGGCCGCAAACTGGAAAATATGCAGGCTGCTTATACCAGCTTCTTCAAGCAGGCCCTGTACCGCAAGATCAGTTTTCTGGATGAACAAGACGCGCGGGAACTGATCACCAAACCGGTCGAAGGGGTGATGCAGTACGACCTGGACGCGGTTGACATGATCTACGAGATCACCTCCGGCCATCCGTATTTCATCCAGCTGATCTGCCACGAGCTATTTTCCGTCTGCCAGAAAACGAATGATTGGCAAGTGTCCAAAGCGGATGTGGAAGGTATTCTGGATGCAGTCATCGAGCGCGGCACGGTCAACCTGAAGTTTGTGTGGGACGAATCCTCCGAACTGGAGAAATGGGTGCTGGCCAGCCTGGCCCAATTTGAGACCAATGTGGATATGGAAACGCTGGGGAAATTCCTCAAGAACCAAAAGGTGCGCTTCATCCAGCAGGACCTGGAAAGCGCGGTCCTGCATCTGCGCGAGAAAGACGTTTTAGCCAGCGGCAACCGCTTTGTCATCTACCTGATGAAATTATGGCTTATCCAGAACCGCTCGATCGAACAGGTGCGGGAAGAGCTCAGCAAGGTCAATCCCATCGTCAGCCGGCTGCTGCAAGTAGGGCACGAATACCTGGACCAAGGAGAACTGGAGAAAGCCATTGACGCTTTCCAGGAAGCCCTGCAATCCGAAGAGGATAACCTGGAAGTACGCCTGGGTTTGGCCGGGGCGTATATGGCGCGGGAAGATTTCGGGCGGGCGGCGGCTGAATATGAAGAGATCCTGATCCTGCATCCGGAGGATGTGGCCGCCCAATCGGGGTACTGCGACGCGTATCTGGCGCTGGGTGATTTCCGCAGCGCGATGGGAAGGCTGGATGAGGCGGAGTACGCCTACCAGCAGGTGCTCAAGATCAGCCCGCGCCACGCGGATGGGCGCAAGCGCATGGCGCGTTTGTGCCATCACCGCGCGGTCAATGCCATATCCGGGGCGGAAGATACCGCCTTGGATCAGGTGCGCATGGCGCTGGAATTCACACCGGAGGATGAGCTGCTTAAAGCCTCCGCGAATGAACTGGAGGCTTTGGCATCCGGGAAACGGGATAAGAAGGATGTCCTGCTGGACTGGGGCCAAAGAGCGGCGAAAAAGGAGAACTGGCAGGACGCAGCCGATCTGTTGGAAGCCTACCAGCGCCTGCAGGGAAAAGGTGAAGGCGCGCCACCCGCACTGGGAAACATCCGCCAAAAGGCAAATGAAGAACAATTGAATAATTTGCGCAAGCAGGCAGAGCGCATGGAACGCCTGGAGGAGTATGACGAAGCCCTACTGGCGCTGAATAAATATCTCGCTTTGCAGCCGGAGGACGCCGACCAGGTCCCCCAGCGCATCCAACGGCTAAAGGAAGCCCGCAAGCAGGTACAACAGCGCGAGGGCAAAGACGAAGGCAAGCCATTCTGGAAACAGCCGTTGGCTTGGATCGGTATTTCTGTGATTGCCGCTTTGGCATTGTTATTGGCAATTCCAACATCCCCGCTACGTATGGCACTCGCGACAACCACCCCTGCCGGGCAGGTAACCGAGCGGGTTGTGGTAGCCACAGCGGAACCCACCATCGTGCCCACGCCGACTGCCACGCCTTTGCCCTATAAATGGACACGGGTTACTTCCCTGCAACTCATCAATCGTGATGGGATTTACACTGTTGCGATCCATCCGGATGACGAGGATATCATCTACGCCGGCTCCCGCAACTCCGGTATGTACAAAACTGTTGACGGTGGGATTTCCTGGCTGCCGATCAATAATGGTATTAAGGGAAAATTTATTAAACAGATCCTCATCGACCCGCAGGAACCGGATACGGTGTATGCCGGTTTGAGACTTTCGGGCCTATATAAAACCGAAGATGGGGGTGATTCCTGGCGCAGACTGGATGTTGAAAGTGGTGGCCAGAATTATGCGAGTGAGTGGCAGGTTGTCGCGAACCTCGCAATGGACCCAGAGGACTCAGCCCATCTTGTTTTTGTGAACGAGCTTGGAATCTGGGAAAGCCGGGATAAGGGGGAATCATGGCTGAAATTAGAGATTTCTTTTGACAATCCGGGTTTGGCGGGATTCGACCCTACAACAGGCACTTTAATTGTCGCGGCCGGAGAAGAGGAAAACCCGGATGGCGAAGTAAAAATCTATGTGTCCAATACCCAACACGATGAATGGCAACTTGCCCATGAATTCCGACCTTTGTATGGCGTCGGTTTAAATAGGTCTGTTATCGCATATGATTCCGAAGGAAATAGACTATTGTTTTGTGGCTGGGTGGACCGTTTCCAATCTACTGATGGCGGTTTAACATGGGTGAAATCCGGAAATGATGATTGTAAACCGTACGCAAGCGATTCGGAGGGATATGTAAGCGCTCCCGGAAACCCTGAGCGCATCGTTAAACACAATTTCAACGAGCCGGGCATACAAGTAAGCGATAATGGCGGGAATAAATGGTATGAGCGTTCGAACGGGTTAGGCGCGGTAGAGGCTGCTTTTGGATTTGATCCTGAAAGCCACTTGATTTATGTGAGCCAATGGGTGTATGGCGGAGAATGGTGGGGTCTATCCAATTTCTACTCATATGGCCTTGCAAAGAACAGTTTTAAAACGGTCGTTACCAGCCCTTGCGGATCGTATCCTACCCAACCCTGGGAAGAAGCTGCGTGTTCAAAGCAGGTTGATACGGATATTCCATGGGATCTTGTTCGGAACTTCAGCGAGACGAATAAGATTTGGCTTTGGAATGCAGTAAAGGATCCGCAGGACACAGGAAAAATCTATCTGGCAACTCAAGACGGCGTTTATTTTTCCAGCGATGGCGGCGAGTCCTGGGATGCCATTAGCGAAGGCTTTGGAAACATGCGTATTGTATACGACCTGGCTTTCGACCCGCAAAACCCGGATGACCTGTATGCCCTAACCCCCTATGGAATTTACAAACTGGAGGCGAAATGAGCAACAACCCGTTTACTTTTGGCAATCCCATCCGCGACCCGGAACGTTTCATCGGACGCGAAGAAGAGATCCGCCAGATCACCAATCGACTGCTCTCATCGGCTCGAGAATCCACTTCCATTGTTGGCGAAAGGCGCATTGGGAAGACTTCGCTGCTTAAATATCTCACCAACCCGGATGTGGCCGCTGCTTTCGGATTGAATCCCGAAGAATACCGCCTGGTCTATATTGACTTCCAAGGCCTTAATGACATCACCCCGCAGCGTTTCTGGCAGCGGGTTCTGCAGCTCATGGCGCGTTCCATGGATGATGAAAGCCGGCGGGAAGCATTGAAAGAGTTAAGTAAGCAGGAATACATTGATCTGTTTGATCTGGAAGACCTTTTTGACGGAATTGGCAGCGACGGAACCCATGTTGTCCTGTTAATGGATGAATTCGAATATGTGACCCAAAACCCGAATTTCGATTCGGATTTCTTCGGCGGGCTACGTTCTTTGGCGATTCATTACAACCTGTCTCTGGTTCCGGCGACACGCCGGGAATTGGTGGAGCTTTGCCATTCGGATGAGATTAAGGGATCGCCGTTCTTCAATATTTTTGCAACAGTCGTTTTGAAGCCTTTTTCCCGCGATGAAACAGATGGTTTGGTGAAGACTTATGCAAAAACAGCCGGGATTGAATTTTCCGACGATGAGATTTGTTTTATCCATGAAACCGGGGGCGGTTACCCATTTTTCGTACAAATGATTGGGTTCTATCTGGTTGCGGGAAGAGAGAGTAATTTACGGGGGAGGCCGCTTCTTGAATTCGCGATTAACGAGTTTGATCAACAAGCCAACCCCCATTTTGCGTATCTTTGGTCGCATGCATCGGAGAGTGAAAAAATTACGCTCGTCACAATCCTGGCTTTGGAACGGGAGAATCAGGAAAAACGGAAGAAAGACAGCATAATCACTGTTGAAAGAATTACATCCATTTATCCAAGAGCACCGCGGGACATCGTCAATTTGGAAAAACGCGGATCCCTGGTGGAAAAGGGAGAGGGTATCGCGCTCTTTTCTTCCAGTTATGCAAAATGGATTATCAGCGAGCTTGCTGCCGCCCCGGAGGAGCAGGAGCCAGACACCTCTGTTGATCAATGGATTCAATCCAACCAGGAAGAAAATTTGGGTAACGCCAAGGAAGTGTTATCCAGAACGAAAAAGAAATATTGGCCCATCGTTGGGAAAGTACTCAAAGAGTTTTCTATTGAAGTGATCGGTAGCGTGGCGGCAGGCGTGATGAAGGGGTTGATCGATTAGCCCTTTCCTTCCATAACCTGTAAACCGGTATCATTTTCTTTCTTGCCAGAAAATCAGTCGACGTATCCATTAAAATAAATGGAGCTGTATTTTTCCGCCGGATTCCTTTGAATTAGGGGGAATGGTTTGAATAGCGACTTCATCGAAAATTTCAGGGAGAGGCATACATGAAAAACTTTTTATGGTGGCGGGACGGGGTGGTTTATCAAATTTACCCGCGTTCTTTCGCGGACAGCAGCGGCAGCGGCATCGGCGACCTGAACGGCATCACAGCCCATTTGGATTACCTGCGGGACCTGGGCATTGACGCGCTCTGGCTGTCGCCCATCAATCCTTCGCCGGACGTGGACTTTGGCTATGATGTGAGCGACTACAATGGCATCGACCCCAAGTTTGGCAGCATGCAAGACTTCGAGCGCCTGGTGGCGCAGGCGGAAAAGCGCGGCATCCGGATCGTGATGGATTTAGTACTCAACCACACCTCCGACCAGCACGAGTGGTTCCGCCAGTCGCGTTCCTCACGCGACAATCCCTACCGAGACTGGTACATGTGGCACGACCCGGACGAGCACGGCAAGCCGCCCAACAACTGGCTGTCCGTCTTCGGCGGCAAGGGCTGGGAATGGGACGAGGGCACGCAGGCGTACTACTATCACATGTTCTACAAGGAACAGCCCGACCTGAACTGGCGCAACCCGGAGGTACGCGCGGCCATGCTGGACGTGTTCCGCTTTTGGGCGGATAAAGGCGTCAAGGGCTTCCGGCTGGATGTGTTCAATGTGTATTTCAAGGACGCCCAGCTGCGCAGCAATCCCTTCGGCGAGATCGCGCGGCGGCCTTTCGACAGCCAAAAACATCTGTACGACTACGATCAACCTGAACTCTTCGGCGCGCTGGCGGATATCCGCCGCGTGCTGGACGAATACGATGAGACCTACGCGGTGGGGGAGACCTTCTTCAGCACGCCCGAAAAGGCGGCCGGCTACTGCGGCGACGACTTGCTGCACGCCACCTTCAACTTCGATCTGCTGGAAAGCCGCTGGAATCCCGGGCGCTACGCGCGCCTGATCGAAAGCCAGTATAAAACTTTGGGCACGCACAAGTGGCCCACCCAGGTGCTCAACAACCACGACACTGTACGCTCGGCCACCCGTTTCGGGCATGGCGAGGACGATGAACGCCTGAAAGTGGCGGCAGCTTTGCTGCTGACCCTGCGCGGCACGCCCTTCCTGTATTACGGCGAGGAGATTGGTATGCGCGACATTCGCCTGAAGCGCGGGCAGATCCTGGACCCGATCGGCAAGCGCTACTGGCCTTTCTTTGTAGGCCGCGACGGCTGCCGCGCGCCCATGCAATGGGACGCTTCTGCCAATGCCGGTTTCGGCGATGGACAGCCCTGGCTGCCGCTCAACCCGGATTACACCCGGCGCAATGTGCAAAACCAATCCGCCGATGCGAAATCGCTGCTGAATTTCTACAAGCGCCTGCTGGCGCTCCGGCGCGCAAGCGCAGCGCTGACGCGCGGCGAACTGACCTTGTTGGAAGGCTTACCGCGGGATGTGTTGGGCTACCTGCGTAGTGCAGAAAACGAACAGATGCTGGTGCTGTTGAACTTCGGAGACGCAAATCAGGTTATTCATTTACAGGCTTCCTCGCTGGGATGGCAGGTGTGTTTGAGCAGCAAGCCGAGGATAGCTGCCGAGCACCTTGCTGCGAATATCACCCTGGCGGAATCGGAAGCGCTGATCCTGACCAAGGCAGGGGGGCAGCCCTGAGTCAGGAGGAATGGCATTTTAATTTATGCCACTCTGGAGTTTTAGCCAAGGCCGATTGCGTTATACTGCATTTATATTGAATATGCGGATGAGAATCTATGACTAAAGAGATTGAAAGCAAGTACGAGCAGTGGCAGGACGAGACCCTCAAGCAGGTGATCGGCAAATATCCAGAGCGCAAGCCGGAATTCGAAACCACCTCCGGCATCGAGGTGCCGCGGGTAGCGCTGCCGCGCGAGACGGATTACCTGAACGACCTCGGTTTTCCGGGCGAATATCCTTTCACGCGCGGCGTGCAGCCGACCATGTACCGCGGGCGTTTCTGGACCATGCGACAGTACGCCGGCTACGCCAGCGCGGAGGAATCCAACGCGCGCTACCGCTACCTGCTGGAGCAGGGCCAGACCGGCCTGTCGGTGGCTTTCGACCTGCCCACCCAGATCGGCTACGACAGCGACGACCCCATCGCCGCGGGCGAGGTGGGCAAGGTAGGCGTAGCCATCTCCTCGCTGCGCGACATGCAGGCGCTCTTTGCGGGCATTCCGCTGGACAAGGTCTCCACCTCCATGACCATCAACGCACCGGCGGCTGTGCTGCTGGCTATGTACATTGCCGTGGCACGCGGGCAGGGCGTGGAAGAGCGCAAACTGCGCGGCACCATCCAAAACGACATATTAAAGGAATACATCGCGCGCGGTACGTATATCTATCCGCCAAAACCTTCCATGCGCCTGATCACGGACGTATTTAAATACTGCCGCGAACAGGTGCCCAACTGGAACACCATCAGCATCTCCGGCTATCACATCCGCGAAGCGGGTTCCACGGCGGTGCAGGAAGTGGCTTTTACCCTGGTGAACGCCATTGCCTACGTGGAAGCTGCCCTAAAAACCGGCATGCAAGTGGACGATTTTGCCGACCAGCTTTCCTTTTTCTTTGCCTGCCATAACAACCTGCTGGAAGAAGTGGCCAAGTTCCGCGCGGCACGCCGTATTTGGGCGCGCTTGATGCGCGAGCGCTTCGCTTCGCAAAATCCGAAATCGCAAATGCTGCGCTTCCATACCCAAACGGGCGGCTCAACGCTGACCGCGCAGCAGCCCGAGAACAACATCGTGCGCACCACGCTGCAGGCGCTGGCGGCGGTGCTGGGGGGCACGCAGTCGCTGCACACCAACAGCATGGACGAAGCGCTGTCACTGCCGACCGAGAAAGCCGTGCGTATCGCACTGCGCACGCAGCAGATCATCGCCAATGAGTCCGGCGTGGCCGATTCGGTTGATCCGCTGGCGGGTTCTTACCTGGTGGAGCAGTTAACCGACGAAATCGAGCAGGGCGTGTTGGCCTACATCCGGAAAGTAGATGAAATGGGCGGCGCGCTGGAAGCGATTGAATTGGGTTACATCCAAAACGAGATCCAGGACGCGGCTTACCGCTATCAAAAGGCGGTTGAAAGCGGGCAGGAGATCATCGTGGGCGTGAACGCTTACCAAATCGATGAAAGTATGGAATTGGAAACCATGAAGGTGGACCCGGCCATCGAAGCCGCGCGCCGGCAGGACCTGGAAACGCTGCGCGCCGGGCGGGACGAAGCGCGCGTGAATGCACTGCGCAGCCAGTTGGACACCGCTGCGCGTTCGGATACCAACCTGGTGCCGCTGTTTATCGAATGCGTCGAGAACGACATGACCCTGGGCGAAATCTGCAATACCCTGCGCGCGGTGTGGGGCGAGTATCAGCCGCCGGTGTGGGGATAAGCGTTTATTTAGGAGAGAAGCATGCCTGAAATCAAGAAAATCAACCATATCGCGGTGGCGGTGAATGATATCGAGGAAGCCCTGCCGTTCTGGCAGGAGGCTTTGGGATTGAAGCTGGACCACACTGAAAACGTACCCAGCCAGAAGGCCAGCGTGGCTTTCCTGCCGGTGGGGGAGAGCGAAATCGAACTGGTGCAGCCCACCAGCCCCGACACCGGAACGGCCAAGTTCCTGGCCGAGCGCGGACCGGGCATGCATCACCTGTGTTTCGAGGTGGATGATATCGAAGGCATGCTGGCACAACTGAAAGCTAAAGGGGTGCGTTTAATCAACGAAACCCCGCTGGATCTGGAAGGCAGGCGCATGGCCTTTGTGCATCCCAAGAGCACCGGAGGGGTGCTGGTTGAGTTATATCAATTCATCTAAATTTAAAGCGAGGCAAACGCCTCGCTTTTTTTACACACTCGGCTTACAGGATAATCCGTTTTTTTCAATCAGGTTGGCAAAATATTATGCAAAATTGGATTGCCTGTATAATCATCTGATTGTAGATTCATAAATTTGAACCAGTATTCGGGAGTGGGATATGAAAAAAGTCTTTGCATTTTCAATAATTTTGTTGATAGGTTTGGCTGGACTAGCGAGCTGCTCTTCAAGCGAGGATGCCGCACAAAGCGCGTCGAATGAGGTTCCGGCATCTCAGGTTACACAAGAACCAACCGAACCGGAGGCGACCTCAACGCCGGAAGCTACCGCTACACAGGAGCCCATTCACAGCGTCCTCTTCTTCGAAGAAGATTTTTCTCAAAACACGCTGGATTGGGAAGCACGGGAAGGTGTTACAGAAATCGGAGCCGAAGGATTGCAGCTTGAAATGCCGAAGAATGAAGCTATGGGGCCTTACCAGGGTTTATTAGCATACCCATGGGAAACCCTTCAGGTGAATGGGGATTGCACGTTCGAGTTCACAATGAGCGGCGGCTATACCTTTTCAGGCCCGATGTTCAACCCTGACGAGAATTATTATTCCTTTATCCTGAATCCGGCATCGGTCGGTTTGCTGCGGCCTTCGCTGGGAGATAAGGCGTGGGATGCATTGGGCGATTATAAAAAACAAGCTTCGTCATCCGATAATAACGTGACCATAAAGATTATCTTTGTTGGTGAAGAAGTACAGGTTTATGTCAACGATCAATTGATCGCCAGCCGTACGGATGAAATCTTCAGCCATCCCAAGACTTTCGGCGGATTTTACGTGGTAAACGGGGATAAGTTCGCCGTTTCAGAGATTAAGGTTTGGGGAAATTCCCTGGATGATCTCCAAATCGATTCGAAGTTCGTAAATAAATAACATATTATGTCTCGTTTGGCTTATTACTTTATTGCAGCTATGATTATCAGCAAATGAAACCCCGCCGGAACCGGGAGGCAGGCGCATGGCCTTTGCGTATCCCAAGAGTACCGGCGGGGTGTTGATCGAACGATATGAAATCAGCGAATAAAAAACCTACATGGTTGAATCCACGCTGAATTCCAGGGTGGTATCCAATTCACCGTCCAGATAGATTTCCACTCTGTACTTGCCATCCGGCCAGTATTGGTCATTGCTCAGGTCAAAGGTGATTTCTCCACCGCCGGTAATTTCGGTTTCGTCAATTAAGTAATTGGCATCCACGCCGGGAACATCCACTGCGTACCAGGATGCTTTGGTGACAGTATCATCGGGTGCATTGGCAACCGTCACCATACAGTAAAAAACTTCATCGGGAGCGAAGACAGTGGTCGCTTCGGCCTCCCCATTGACTTCCCTGGCTGTGTAGGCGTCTTTGATGTTGGCCGTGCTGGCACTGAAGCCGCAGGCGACCACAATCACCATCAAGACCAGGCTAACCCCTAAAATGGTATTGCGTTTATTTTTCATTCACTCATCTCCTTTGTTGTATAGATTATACAAGTAAGAATTTATCAAAATAAATAAACGAAATATTATAAAAATCGAGGTTGCCATCCTACGGCATCCTCGATTTCAGGTAGATGTAGGTTAACTGCCGAAAGTAAAGGCAAACGTTTGGATGCCGGCCTGCTGGAATGTCAGCCGCAGCCGACCTTGCGTGGCGCTGTCAAAGGAAGCCAGGTGATACAGCCGGGCGGAGTCCACGGTAATGTTGCCCTGAGCGTCCACATCCTCGCTCTGGTTGGGCTGGCTGGGCGATAAAATCTCCACATTGACTGTGCCGGGCGCGGGCGTGTCCATCACCAGGTAAACGTCCTTGGCGTAGAAGAACAACTCAAGCTGCGCGCCGGCCTCTTCCGGTTGGGCGTATTCCTGATAGAAAGTCCATTGACCGGAAACGGCAAAATGATGCTCGGGCAGGTCTGCCGGGATGGAGTAAGTGCCGATATCATTGCGCACCAGACTCTCAGGAGAGGAAAAGCCGGACTGCCGTCCAAAACCGATGTAAGTTTCGGGAGTCTGGCCGGCCAGGAATTCGGTGTCCGATGGGGCGCTTAGTGTCTGCTGCGCATCCACACCGGTCTCGGCTAGCAGCTGTTGGATGGCCAGCTCGGTTACATCATAGTCGCCCTCGCCGAAGTGCACGTAGCGGATGCGGCCCTGCGCGTCGATCAGGTATTTCGCCGGCCAATAATGGTTATTGAAAGCCTGCCAGGTGCCGTAATCGTTATCCTGCGCGACCGGGTAAAGGATGCCGAAGCGTTCAATAGCCTGCCGGACGTTGTTGGCGTCCTGCTCAAAAGCGAACTCAGGCGTATGGACGCCGATAATCACCAAACCCTCATCCGCGTATTTGGCGTTCCAATCCACCATGTAGGGCAGGGTGCGCACACAGTTGACACAGGAATAGGTCCAGAAATCCACCATGACCACCTTGCCGCGCAGTTCCTGCAAAGTGAGCGGTTCGCTGTTGAACCAATTGCCCAGCCCGGCCAGTTCCGGCGCAGGGCCGTAATCCGGCAGGGCATCGCCGGTGTCCTGCGGCTGGCCGCCATTCACGAAATAGGAACTGTTGCCGGCGCCGTTCAATTCGATCAGCTGCTCGCTGACAGCCTGGCTGCTTTCGAAATTGCTCAATGAGGAGGAAAGGCCGGGCAGGCGGTCGGTCAGCCAGGCGGTGACCAGCACATCCACGTTAACCGCGATCAGAAAAGCGGTCAGGATCATGACCACACCGAAGACCTGCTGCACACGCCCCAGGTTATTCGAGAGGGCGGGGACTTTCTTAATCAGCGAGCGGCCACCGTAAGCGATGGCCAGCAAAGGAATACCGGCGCCGACCGCGTAAGCTATGACCACCAGGACGGAAGCGAAAGAGATCTCCTGGGTGGCTGCCAGAGCTGTAACCGAGGCCAGGATAGGGCCGGCGCAGGGCGCCCACACCAATCCCAGGCTCACGCCGGTCAGAAAACCGGGCCAGAAACCGCTGCCCTGTTTGGGTTCATTGTTAGCCATGCGCGGAATGAAGCTGAGGGCGCGTTCGACCCACAGGTTAAACTTCGGCACGATCATGCTCAACCCCAGCAAACCGATCACGCTGACCGCGATGATGCGGAGGGTTTGTGCGGAGAGACCCAGCAGGCGCACGATTTGTGAAATCGCCAGAGTAAAAATGGAGAAACTGATGATCAGCCCGGTGATGACGCCCAACGGGCGGCGTTTGCCGCTGGCGGCCGAGCTGGATAACACAATGGGGAGAACGGGCAGCACACAGGGGGATAACACTGTGACGATGCCGGAAAGTAACGAAAACAAGATCAGTAGCAACATCTCTTCACCTCTAAACTATTTGTATTTATTACTGTAGGGGATGAGGAGCTAAAACGATATCAACGAAATGTTAGATAAATTTACGAAAAACTAATGAGTATAAAAAAAGCCGGCGGTAAGGCCGGCTTTTGGTTTGCTTAGATCAGGTTCTATCCTACGGACAGCATTTTGGCGTCTTCCTTTTGGGCTACTTCCGCGCCGCGCTCGATATCAACCTTGGCCAAAATGGCGATGCCTGCCAGGAAAAATACAATCAGAGAGATAATCGCCAGATGGCTGTTGCCGGTCAATTGATTGATCAAACTGAACACAGCCGGTCCGATGACCGTGTTGAATTTTTCCGATACACTGAAGAATCCATAAAACTCGGCGGATTTATTTTTAGGCATCAACTTGCCAATTAGCGAGCGGCTCAAAGCCTGGCTGCCGCCCTGCACAGTGGCAACGCCAAAACCGAGCAGCAGGAAATGCCATTCCTTGGTCATGAAGTACCCGACGATTGCGACCAGGGTGTAAATAATCAGGCTGAGGTAAATGGTCCGTTTGGTGCCCAGTTTCTCAGGGAGTTTGCCGAACAGAATGGCGAAAGGCGCGGCCACGAACTGGACCATCAGCAGGGTGCCGATCAAGATGGTGGAACTGAAGCCCAGGTCGGAGCCGAAAGCCACCGCCATGGTGATGATGGTGCCAATGCCGTTAGCGTACACAAAGAAAGCCAGCAGGAACATGAACAGGTCGCGGAATTTACGGATGTCTTTCAGTGCTTTGAAGAAACGCTGGAAGCCGACCGCTACAGGATTGAATTTCTCCTCACCGGCTTCGATCTTGCGGGGCGGTTCCTGGACATCCCGGAAGAGGGGAATGGAAAAGGCGGCCCACCAAATAGCCACGCTGGCCAGGCTGAGGCGCATCATCAGGGCGGTGGCATCCGCTTCGCTCATATTGGGGAGGAATTTGGGCCCGACGAAGATCATTGCGACATTGATCAATAGCAGCAGCCCGCCGCCAATGTAACCCATGGCATATCCGCGCGAGGAAACCATATCCATTTCGTCCGGTTCGGCTACATGCGGCAGCAGGGCATCGTAAAATACCAGCGACCCTGCGAAACCGACGGTGCCAACGATATACAGAATGCAAGCCAGCAGCCAATCTCCGGGTGTGCGGATCAGGAACATCAATGCGGTTGAGAGGATACCGATGGCGGCAAAAATACCCAGGAAGAGCTTTTTCGATCCGCGATAATCGGCGATTGCGCCCAACACCGGACTGAGCACGGCAGCGATCAGGCTGCCGATGGCAACTGTGTAGCCCCATAAGGTCAATGAATTATCGCCGGCAATAAAAAGGCTGAAATAATTCGGCAGAATTGCCCCCATAACAGTCGTGGCGAACGCAGAGTTGGCCCAGTCGTACATGGTCCAGGCACGGATGGCCCGTTTTTTGATTTCATCACCCATTGAAAATTCCTCCAGTAAATATTATTTATTGATTGAATTATATAGTGATATGGAGACTGACGAGCCTTGAAGACTTTTGAAAGGTTAAAACTGGGTTAAGGATGTTCGCGGTAACTGGTGTCGGATTGCTGGATGGTAAAGATCGGCTCGGCGATGACAAACAGCCGCCCCCATTCCTGGTCGCTGCCGTTTTGAATACAGGTTTGCAGGGTGAGGTGATGGTTGCCTGCGTAGATTTGGCGAAAGACATCGTTTACCGTACAGCGCTGGCTGGTATCGAGATCGATAAAATCACTGCGCGAACTGCGCGGGTTAAGTGCCTGGAAGCGCCGGATGCTGGTCACTTCGTAGATACGCTGCTGGCGGAATCCGTTCATGGTAAAGATATGGTCGCCGATTTTGAGCTCTTTAAAATAGCGGCCGCTCAGGTAATTATGAGCGATCAATCCGATGTTGCCATAATTTTCAGCCAACTGGAAACTGGTCACCGCGTTCGAAATATCCGAAACGTATTCCGGCCTTCCGCTGGGTTGGGTAACCACGCGCAGAAAATGATTCTCGCCGAAGAAAACTCCGTTGATATCATCCAGAGGTTTCTTTGCTGAAAATCGCTGGATGGCTTTTTGGGCCAGTGATTTTAACCCCTTTTGTAAACTCATAAAATAATTGTAGCATTTTAAGGTATAAAATTATATTTAAATGTGGGTAGGAAAAATTTAAGGGAGTAAATGATTAAAAACAACATACCTGCTAAAAGCCCATGCTATAATTTTCCGGCTTAAAACGTAGTAGTTAAGCATACCCACAAAAAACCAATTACTACTGATTCCTTTGGAGGAGAAATGAAAAAATATTTAATCACTGCTGCGTCCTTATTGGTGCTGGCTGCGCTGTTCCTGGGCGCCTGCTCTGCGAAAACCACGAAGGTCACCGTTGCAACCGACGCCACATTCCCGCCCTTTGAGACCGTGGACGAAAGCACCAAGGAACTAACCGGTTTCGATGTTGAATTGATGAACGCCGTTGCCGAAGCCGCCGGTATGGAGATTGAATGGGTCAATACGCCCTTCGATTCCGTGATTGCCGGTGTTTCCGAATGCCAGTACGACATGGCCATCGCTGCCATCACCATCACCGATGATCGCAAAGCCGCCATGCTGTTTTCCGACCCGTACGTGGACGCCGGACAAATCGTGGTTGTGCGCAAAGACGAAGCTAACATCACCAGCAAAGACGACCTGACCGGTTTGGTTGTAGCCGCGCAATTGGGCACCACCGGAGAAATCGAAGCACAGGCCATTGAAGGCGTGGAATACAAACCCTACGACACCTACGATCTGGCTATGCTTGACCTGATCAACGGCCAGGTAGACGCGGTCATCGCCGATAAACCCACCGCGGATTCCTTCGTCGGCCAGTACACCGAAGATTTAATGACGGTTGGCGAAGCCTTTACCGAAGAGAAGTACGGCATCGCTTTCTGCAAAGACAAGACTGACCTGCAGAGCAAGGTCAACGAAGCCCTGGGCACGCTCCAGGAAGATGGCACGGTTGATCAATTGATTGCCAAGTGGCTGGTCACCGGCGCCGAGTAAAATCGGTTAAAATGAGCCTGCGGTATTTTTACCGCAGGCTTTTTTTTTCGAGATTCTGATTCCAGGCTCCTGCTCGGAGCGAAGCGTGGAGTATCGATCGTGAAATACCCCTCCGGGGGAAGGGACAATCTTTCACTATAGAATGGCAAATATGCAGAAAACACCTGAATTGGAAGAAACACCCAAACGCGAAAACGGATTCCATAAGAAATTTAAGGACATTGATCAATGGTGGTTGTTGGTCGCGATTGTGGTCTTATTGATTATCCTACTGGTCACCACCAAACCCGACCCCTATAACCGCATCCTGAAATTCGTGGGGGACGGCATTTGGGTCACACTTTATACGACTCTGATCTCTTTCGCCCTGGTATTGGTACTGGGATTATTCGGCGGGCTAGGGCGTACCTCCCACAACAAGATTATTCGCGGCATTGCCAGCGTGTACGTAGAAGTAGTGCGCGGCGTTCCGCTGCTGGTGCAGTTGATCATCTGGTATTTTGCCTTCCCTGCTATGGTCAAAGACTTGGGGCATGCCTGGAATATCCAGGCTTTCATTGACTATAAAGCCAACCCGATTGTCATGGCGATCCTGGGCATGACGGTTTGCTACGCGGCCTACATGAGCGAAGTGTACCGGGCCGGCATTGAGAGCATCCCCAAAGGCCAGATGGAAGCGGCCCGCAGCCTGGGTATGACCTATTTCCAGGCCATGGGGCACGTCATCTTGCCGCAGGCCATCCGCGTGATCCTGCCGCCTATCGGCAACGAGTTCGTCACGCTCTTAAAAGATTCCTCGCTGGTCAGCGTAGTGGCGGTAGCCGACCTGACGCGACGAGGCCGCGAATTTATGGCGGCCAATTTTATCCCCATACAAACCTGGATGATGGTGGCTTTGCTGTATCTGGTGATGACGCTGGTCGCGGCGCGTGTGGTTAAATGGCTGGAAAAACACAGCCGCTACGAGAGGTGAACATGCAGACAGACACAATCATCCAGATCGAGAATGTTCACAAACACTTCGGCAAGGTGCACGCCCTGCGCGGCATTGACCTGAATGTCGGACGCGGCGAAGTGATCGTCATCATCGGCCCATCCGGATCGGGCAAGTCCACGCTGCTGCGCTGCATCAACCGCCTGGAAGAATTTGACCAGGGCAGCATTGTGGTGGACGGCATCCCGCTGGACAGCGCCGAAAACATCAATGCTGTGCGAACGGAAGTGGGCATGGTCTTTCAACAATTCAATCTGTTCCCGCACCTGTCGGTGCTGGATAATATCACCCTGGCGCAGCGCATCATCCGCAAGCGCGACAAAAAAGAAGCGCACGAAATTGCCATGGAGCTGCTGCATAAGGTCGGCATTCCCGACAAGGCGGACTGCTATCCGCTGCAGCTTTCCGGTGGACAGCAGCAGCGCGTGGCCATTGCGCGCGCGCTGGCCATGAACCCTAAGATCATGCTGTTCGACGAGCCCACCAGCGCGCTGGACCCGGAAATGATCCAGGAAGTGCTGGACGTCATGCTGGCTTTGGCAAAAGAGGGCATGACCATGGTGGTGGTGTCACACGAGATGGGTTTCGCGCGCGCCGCAGCCGACCGGGCCATCCTGATGGACGACGGGCTGATCGTCGAGCAAGCCACGCCGAATGTACTGTTCAGCCAGCCCAAAGAAGAGCGAACCAAGGCTTTCCTGAGCAAAGTGCTGAGCTAAATTCTAAAGAGTGAAGATTAAAGCCCGCTGATATTTCAGCGGGCTTTTGTTTTGCCGGACACCTATACGGGAAATTGTAGGTCACACAATCCTGTGTGATGTTTTGCTTAAAAGGGGAAATTATAGGTCACTATAATCGTCAGGCACACCCCGAAGGGTGCGGGCGAATGCCTGACCTACGAGGGAAATGTAGCGTAGCGTCAGGCAAGAATGCCTGACCTACGCGAGAATTGTAGGTCACACATTCCTGTGTGACATTTTCAATTACCAAAATCGTCAGGCACACCCCGAAGGGTGCAGGTGAATGCCTGACCTACGAGGGAAATGTAGCGTAGCGTCAGGCAAGAATGCCTGACCTACGCGAGAATTGTAGGTCACACATTCCTGTGTGACATTTTCAATTACCATAATCGTCAGGCACACCCCGAAGGGTGCAGGTGAATGCCTGACCTACGAGGGAAATGTAGCGTAGCGTCAGGCAAGAATGCCTGACCTACGCGAGAATTGTAGGTCACACATTCCTGTGTGACATTTTTGATCACCATAATCGTCAGGCACACCCCGAAGGGTGCGGGCGAATGCCTGACCTACACGAGAATTGTAGGTCACACATTCACCTATCTCTCCGGAGTGTTTGAGGTTATTCTGTTGGATGATGACAATCTTTTTATATCTTCACAATTGATCTTGTGTATGCAATGAGAATCTTATAATTGGTTTATGTCAAACCTCCGCCGCTACTATGTTCCCAACGCAATGGTTTTCATTACCGCGGTAACTAACAACAGGATTTGTATCTTTCAGGATCCCCAAAATATCCATTTACTATTCACAACTATTAAAAACGTTGAACTTCTTCATCCATATGAACTTATTGCCTACGTTGTTTTACCCGATCACATTCACATCATTATCCAAATGGTTGAAGGACAAAATAACTTTTCTACCATTATGAAGAGTATTAAGGGGAATTACACGGCGAATTATAAAAGGGCTCATAACATACAAAATAGTCTGGTTCTTTGGCAGAAACGTTTTTGGGATCATATCATTCGCGACGAAAATGATTTAATAAATCATTTGGATTACATTCACTGGAACCCAGTTAAACATAAATATGTTGATGCTCCACAAAAGTGGCAATATTCGAGTCTTACAAAGTGGATTGATGAAGGGGTATATAGTTCTACTTGGGGATTGAATGGGGAACCTGAAGTGATTCAGAAAATGGATTTTGAGTAAAACTCGGGCCAGTAAACGGTTTATGTGTCATATATTTTTATTTGACATCAGGCAATAGCGTCAGGCAAGAATGCCTGACCTACGCGAGGTTTGTAGGTCACACATTCCTGTGTGACATTTTTAATCACCATAATCGTCAGGCACACCCCGAAGGGTGCGGGCGAATGCCTGACCTACGAGGGAAATGTAGGTAATCCATTCCTGTGTGACATTTTCAATCACCATAATCGTCAGGCACACCCTGAAGGGTGCAGGTGAATGCCTGGCCTACACGAGAATTGTAGGTAATCCATTCCTGTGTGACATTTTCAATCACCAAAATCGTCAGGCACACCCCGTAGGGTGCAGGTGAATGCCTGACCTATGGGGAAATGTAGGTCACACATTCTTGTGTGACATTTTCAATCACCATAATTGTTAGGCACACCCCGAAGGGTGCAGGTGAATGCCTGACCTATGGGGAAATGTAGGTCACACATTCTTGTGTGACATTTTCAATCACCATAATTGTTAGGCACACCCCGAAGGGTGCAGGTGAATGCCCGACCTACGCTAACAATCCCCTAAAAGGAAAAGGCCTGCCGAATATCGGCAAGCCTTTTTGTACTATTTGGTTGGATCTTTGATCAGTTGGTAAGCACCCACGACCAGGAGCAGGTCAATGGCGAACGCGATCAGAGAAAGCCAGACAACGTTGAAATTCCACAGGGGTTGTTTCACGCTATTCTGTGCCATGAACATCAGGTCGGTGGCGCCTACGGTGAAGAGCTTGAAGGCGGTCAGCAGGGCTTGCGGTAGGATAGCCACGGTCCAGCCGAGGAAGCGGCTGAAGGGCTTGCGCGCGTCGCGCACCAGGATCAGGCCAGCGGAAACCGAGCTGACGGTCCCAATGAAGCCCAGCACGAGCTGCACGGGTGTGTAGCCGACGGCGTCCGCGCTGACGGTGTAATGCCCCATGCGCAGCAGCACGTACCCAACGTGCAGGACGGCCAAGACGAAGCCCGCGATGAAGAAGCCGCGATAATCCTTGAACGATTTCTTCACGGTATTCTTGAGCCGGGTTTTTACCAGCAGCAAAATAACCAGCCCGGCCAGGAAGACCAGCGAGAAGGGGTTGTAGACGGTGTTCATGGTGACCCAGTTGTAGTCCAGCGCGTCCACTAAGCCGTCACCCATTGGCCAATACCAGGGCGCCTTTTGGTTGAGGGTGATCTCAAAAGTGCCGCTATCCTGGTAGAAAACCACGTATTTATCCCCACTCAGGTTGAGCGTTTGCAGGTCGTTGTTGAAAAAGAAATCGCTTTCGCTGGCAGCGGTCAGGCCGGAGATGCGCACAAAATCATAGTCTGCACCATCTGCGATTTTGACGGCCAGGTAACCCCGGAAATCCGTTTCGCCCGTGATGCGGCGGGTCGTTCCATCGACTTCGTCTGCGATAATGCGATAGGGCTGTTCGGCGGACAGATACGCGCGCGGATCGCCCAGCATAAAGTACAGCGGGGTACTGGAGGAAACGCGTGCTTCCATGCGGCTGCGCACTTGGGCCAGCACACCCAGCGGAAATTCCTGCCAGGTGGACATGTCCGGGACAACGTAGTCCCTGCGCATCAGGAAGGAGTTGCTGACCACGGCAGTCTGCACGTGGCCGATGTAAACCGCGGCGCCCCGGTTGATAAAGCCCATGGCGATGGAATCCTCTTTCCAGGGTTGGAAGGAGCCGCAGCTGGGCGTCTGAATAACGATGGGGCCCAGCGCGGGGACCTCCGCGGCGGTCAGGTCGCCGTCCTCGCCCACGTTCTTGGAGGTATCCCACATCCAACGGGTGGCGGATACATGCCGCACCCAATAGAAGTAGTCCGATTTCTGCAGCGTTTGGACGAGGGCTTCGTGCGTGAGGGGCAGGGGAGTTCCCTCGGGCTGGTTCAGGTCCACGATGAGCGCTTCCAGGACGCCCTGATCCACTTCCACATCCGAACCCAAGTAATTTTCTCCATTGCGCGTTAGCTGCCCGTTCCGCCATAATTGTTCGGCGATTTCCATTGTCCCGCCGCTGATGATGCCCAAGGCCGGATAGTAATCCATGTCTTTAAAAATATCCCCGGCCTGCCACAAGGCGGCTTCATCGAGCGCTTGCGGCGTGGCCACCCACAGGATAAATTCCGGGCGATAAGCGATGGCCTGGGTGAGGTTATCGGCGAGAACTAATCCCTCTGTTTCCGCGATGGTCTGCGCCAGGCTGTAGTAAGCATCAGACGGGTCGCTCATCACAACGGTTTCCTGGATCGGCTTTTCTAAATTGGCTTCACCCATATCCAAGCTGAAGCGCCAGGCCCAATGGGTCAGGTTGAAACCGCCCTTGATCAGCTTGATAGCTTTTTTCAGCTCGTACTGGCTGAGGGAATCGTTCCAAGGTTCGCGAGCGGGAATAATCCCGGTGTACAGGCTCTCCAATACCGGTAAAGCCCGCAGGTCTCCGACCTCACCCAAAGCCCAGGTGGTCGAGTTGCGCGTGCCGTAATCCAGACTCTCATCCAGCAGTTGGGCGGACAAAGCTTCCACGCAATCACCACCGTAATGGCTGATTGCGGAAGCGCACTCATTTTTCACGTTGTAGCCGATCCAACTGGATGAGACCACGAACAGCATTACGAACAGGCTGATGCCCAGAATGGCGAGATAACCCAACACCCGCGTGAATTTCTTGGTTTTATTGGTCACTTTCATCTCCCGTGTAATAAAAAACCTCTTCAATTTTGACGTTGAAATAGCGCGCGATGCGGAAAGCCAATGTCAGCGAAGGCAGGTATTTATCGTTCTCAATGGCGATCACGGTTTGGCGGCTGACCCGCAGCGCGTCGGCCAATTGCTCCTGCGTCAGGTCATGCATGGCGCGCAGCACCTTGAGGTTATTCTTCCTGTCCATCGCCCCCAAACTTTCTGTCGATAAAGAAAGACGACAAGGTATACAAGGTGATTTGGAAGAGCGTCAGGTAGGCAAAGATCACACCCAGCGATTCCAGGAAATAATTGGAATCGTGGCTCAACACCAGCAGACCCAGAGCGCTCAACCCCAGGGTAGGGGCGAAGATCAGATAGGTCAGTTGGGCGGCTTTTTCGCGCACGGTCTGTTCCCGTTCGTCGACGACCAGACTGCCTGTCGTACGAACAATCGTCAGGAATAAGATTCCCGCGACACCGGCGATCGCGGCCAATGCCAGTTGCGCCCGCAGGATAGCCAGGAACATCAACACGGCCAGGAAAGCCGTTACTAAGGATTTGAATAGCTTAAAAGTTTTCTCGTTCATGCCGTTAATGTACAACATGTTATACATTAAGTCAATAGAAATATACATTGTTATTTACGGGGAATAAACGAATATTTATTAATGAGATAAATAAGAATATTGGGCTTGGTTTTAAAATACAAGAAGCTGAAAGATTCTTTCAGCTTTTTGTTATATACGGTAGATGAAACACTACACAATTTATTAAATACCGTCCCGGGCATATGGCAGTACCATGTTGATCAACAGGGAAGTAAGTTCGTCCCGGACTTTCTCCAGATGCTCGACTGTCTCTTTTTCGGCCAATTCCTCATCTCCGGATAAAATGGCTTCCACCAGTTTTTCATGCTCGATGATGGAGCGGCCCATACGGCCGGTGCGCGCTGAAAATCCAATCCGCAGGCGGTTCCACTGGTCATTTAAATTTTCAATGTAGGTCATGGCGCGGTGGTTGTCCGCCATGGTGAAAATCAAACTGTGTAAACTCTTGTCCAGGTTCACCCAAGAATCCACATCATCGCCATCGGCTGCTTCGCGCATGGCAGTAATCGTCTGCTTCAACTCTGTCCTTAATGCGTTGTCTGTGCATTGGGCTGCTTTTTTGGCCAATAATGCTTCAAGGTTGATCTTTATCTCGAAGATTTCTTTGATATCGTCAAGGGTCAGTGAATATACCTTCCATCCTCTCTTCGGTTCATAGATCAACAACCCTTCCCGTTCCAATATACGGAAAGCTTCACGAACCGGCGTGCGGCTGATATTCAGGTTTTCCGCGATTTGCAGATCGGTGATGTATTCACCTGGTTTAAAACCGAGGTTGAGGATCTTGGATTTGATGAAAAGGTAAGCCTCTTCTTGAAGTGTGATTTTATCGCTCATACCTGAATTATATTATATAAATACGCTTGTTGGTGTATTAATATATCGGTTAATCTGTATACAATATATTGACAATTTGTATATTACCTGATAAATTAATACTGTTGAATCATTCATTTTGTTCTACTGGAGGTCACCAAATGCGGCTACAAAACGAGCAGGTCGCTCGATTGGAAGATTACGCTTACCAAATCAGGCGCTTAAGCCTGGAAATGATCACATGCGGGCAATGGGGGCATCCGGGTGGATCTTTATCAATGGCTGAAATTATGGCTGTACTTTATTTCCAGATGATGAAAGTGGATCCCAAAAATCCCGATCTTGAAGAACGAGATCGATTTTTCCTTTCCAAAGCCCATGCTTCACCGGCGCTGTATGCCACTCTGGCATTGAAGGGATTTTTCCCGATTGATGACCTGTACCGCTACTGCCAAATTGGCGGTATTGAAGGGCATACGGATATGCGCCGCACAAAAGGGCTGGAGAGTTCCGGCGGTTCACTGGGCATGGGGTTATCCATCGCGGTTGGTGCGGCTTGGGGCGTTCGCAAAAGAGAACTATCCCAATCCCGCATCTATTGCCTCATTGGGGACGGCGAATCCAGCTCCGGAAATATTTGGGAAGCGGCCATGGCTGCCGGTCATTATCATCTGGATAATCTGGTGGCGATCCTGGATTACAACAAGGTTATGGCAAAAGGGTTTGTTTGGGATGAAATGGCTATTGAACCCGTGCGCGAAAAGTGGGAGGCGTTCGGCTGGGATGTGGTTGAAGTAGACGGCCACGATATCCAGGAATTGTATGGCGCATTCTACCGCGCGCGTTGGGTCATGCCGCGCGGCAAACCGATCATGGTTATTGCCCACACCGTAAAAGGGCGCGGTATTGATAAGACAGAATTTAACTATAAATGGCACACACAGCACCCATCTCCGCAAGAGACGGATGAAATGCTGCGCGAGCTCTCGCTGCGGTATGGGAAACCAGAGCAGGGTTACAGCCGGTTGGAAGGATAAAACAGAAATGTCTGAAAAAGCGATTAAAAAGAATCCCCAAATGCGCGAAATCTTCGGCCAAACATTGGCTGAATTAGGCCAGGAACACGAAGATATTTTAGTGCTGGATGCTGATTTGCACACCTCAACTCGTATTGTTTACTTCAAAGATAAATACCCGGAACGTTTTATTCAAGTAGGTATTGCCGAACAAAACCTCTTTGGTATCGCGGCCGGCTTGGCAACAGTCGGGTATAAACCTTTCCCGTGCACATTTGCCTCGTTTGTTTCCCGCAAATCCATCGACCAATTTGCTTTATCGATTTGTTTCCCCGAGCTGGATGTGAAAGTGCCCGGATCGTATGTCGGCCTTCCCACCAGTAAAGCTGGAGCCTCGCACAATTCATTTGAGGATATCGCGTTCATGCGAACCATCCCGAATTTAAAGGTGGCCGCTCCGGGCGACCCGGCCGATATGCGCGCAATCATGAAAACAGCTTACGAGACTCCCGGCCCGGTTTATTTCCGCGTGGTCCGTTACGCGCTCCCCGATATCTTTGGTCAAGACCACGTATTCGAATGGGGCAAAGGCCGCCTGGTCAGGAAGGGTTCCGATGTGACGCTGTTCGGAACCGGTATGATGACGGATCGCTGCCTGAAAGCGGCCGAGTTGCTGGCTAAGGAGAATATCTCCGCGGAGGTGATCCATTTGGCATCCATCAAACCCATTGACGAACACATGATCATCGAATCGGTCGCGAAAACCGGCTGCGCAGTCACGGCGGAAAACGCTTCCATCATTGCCGGCTTTGGCGCGGCGGTGGCGGAGGTATTGGTTGAGAACTATCCGGTGCCGATGAAGCGAATCGGAATCCGCGACCATTGGGTGGACAGCGGCGAAATTGAAGAATTATTCCAGTATTATCAAATGCAACCGGAGGATATTGCCAGGGCGGCAGTAGAATCCATCAAGTTAAAAGAAAGCAGGTTGCAATGAATTCATATCCATGGGAAGAAGTGAATGGCCTTGGTCTTTTCAGGGATTACCTGAAGGTAATGGGCATTGCCCACTTAGGCCCTGAACCATACGGAGAGGAAGCGCTTAAAGGAAAGAAGTTGGGCGTCCTGAACGGCAGCTCCTGGATCATGTTGTGGGCAACTTATTTCGGCCGAAAATACTTGCCCGGCGTTCATTTGATCAACGCAGGCACGGAAGCCATGCAGTTGAATTTCATGGAAGCCTATCACAAGGGCGAAGCCACTCCGCCGCAATCCAACATCGACGCCATGGCGCGCTATGCGGTTGATTTGGTTGAATTGACGCAGGTGGACGCGGTCCTGATTACCTGTTCGACCATGAACCGCTCTTACCCTTTTGTAGCCAAGGCACTTGAGCCTTACGGCGTACCGGTTCTCCCCATTGACTTGCCTATGATGGAAAAAGCCGTGAACCACGGCGGCAGGATATTGGTGGTTGCCACGCACGGGCCGACGGTCAAAAGTACCCAATTGCTGCTCGAAGAAACCGCCGCACGCATGGGTAAAGCGGGAAAGATTCAAATCAGCGGCCTGCATACAGAAGCACCCTGGGAATGCCTGGCTAAGTTCGACATTGAAGGGCATAACCGCGCTTTGGCAGAGGCAGTCAGGACTAACTTAAAAGAAGAAAAGATTGACAGCGTTGTTTTCGCGCAGCTGTCCATGTCCGTGTTCCTGCTTTCATATCCGGACCCTGAGAAAGAATTCGGTGTACCGATTTATACCAGCGGGCAGTATGGTTTTGAAGCCATGCGCGAGATTTTGGTGAATAAATAATGGATGGAAAACTGATGACGAATAATTATTTTCATAGAGTAGAAAGACTCACAAAGACAAAATTCTGGATTAATAACCCGACCCGTGAGGAAGCCGATTGGGCTATTGACGAGGGTGCCAAGGGCTGCACCTGCAACCCTTCTTACTGCGGCAAGATGATCTTTGACCGTCCGCGTGAAAAGGAATATGCGAACCAGATTTTTGATCAGGTGCTCAAAGAAGCCTCCTCTGCAACAGCCGCAGAAGAGGAGTTACAGCGCCGTCTGATTGGACCCATCGCCGAAAAGTTCCTGCCTATCTATGAGGATAGCAATGGCGAGAATGGTTTTGTCAGCATTCAGGGAGATCCGGTCAATGAAGATGACCCGGAAGTAGTGATCCGTGAAGCGCACAAAAACCGCCAGGTGGGCAAGAATATCTGCTGCAAAATTCCAACCACAAAATCGGGTTTGATCGCGATGGAGACTTTGATCGCAGAAGATATTCCGATCAATGCCACTGAAGTTTTTGCCATCCAACAGGCCGTTGATCTCTGTGAGCTCTATAAAAAGGTGAGCGAGAAAAGCGGAAAGTTCCCGAAACTCTATATTTCTCATATTACCGGGATCTACGACGAATATTTGGCCGAGGAAGCTGCCCGGGAAGGGATTGATATTTCACCTGACATACTCTGGCAATCCGGCCTCGCCATCGCGCGCAAGCTATACCAGATCTACGTAGACCGCGGGTACAAGGTGACTTTTGTGGGCGGCGGCGCACGCGGCTTGCAGCATTTTACCGAGATGGTAGGCGGGGATGTGTGCGTGACGATCAACTGGGGCGGCATGGCGGATGAATTATTGAGGTCAGATATCCCGGTTGTCGAACGCATCCAGAATCCGGTTCCGGATTATGTCGTCGAAGAACTGATGGAAAAACTGCCTGATTTCCGCCGGGGTTACGAAGAAGGTGGAATGAATATCGAGGAATATGAAGAGTTTGGCCCGGTAGTCAAATTCCGCAAGAGTTTTTTGAAAAACTGGAATAGCGTGCTGGACGAAGCTGAGAACCGATTAGCGAAATAAACATCACAAATTTGGAGAATTATAAATGGGCCAACTGTTCAAGCTGAAAAAGAAAGTGCGGGATGAGGCGGATAGCGTGGAGACGGGACTTAATAATCCCGGCCGGAAGTTCCATTTTGATGAAGTCGGCGTGTTGGCTGCTGTCCTGGTAATGGTTTTGCTGCTTAGTTTTGGCAGTCCGTATTTCTTCTCGGTCAGCAACTTGCTCAAAGTTGGCCGGCAGGTTTCATTTTACGGCTTGTTAACCATCGGCCTGTCATTTGTAATTGGGTCGGGGCAGATTGATATTTCTGTCGGCCGAATTATTACGCTGGTTACCTTTGTGATGGCCTGGTTGATGGACAAGGGCATGAATCCATGGCTGGCTTTCTGTTTAGGAATCATGCTGGGCGCGCTGTGCGGATTATTGAATGGCGGCCTCAGCCTGGTGTTCAACGTTCATCCAATGATCATTACCCTGGGCACAACCAATTTGTTCTGGGGGCTGGCGGTGGGGTTGAGCAATGCCAAACCCATTGTCATCTGGCAGGAGTCATCTTTCCTTGAACTGGGACCGGGAAAGATCGCCGGATTACCGGTACCGTTTTTTATATTTATTGTTGTGGCGATCATTGGCCATATCCTATTGAAAAAAAGCGTGTTCGGCAGGCATGTTCTGGCAGTTGGGGCGAACAAACAGGCGGCTGTTTTTGCAGGGATCAACGAAAAAAGAATCCGTCTCAGTGTGATGGTAATGAGCGGTGTTGTCGCTGCCATTGCTGCCGGTGTGCTCCTGTCCTTCTTTCAAACCTTTGATCCCAATGTCGGTTCCGGCATGGAAATGGACGCTATTGGCGCGGCGGTGATCGGCGGCGCTGACCTGAATGGAGGCTATGCATCCGTCCTGGGTGCTTTCCTGGGCGCTTTCCTGATCGGTATTCTTCGTAACGGCCTGGTGTTGATGGGAGTAGGGGCGTATTGGAATAATTTTGTAACCGGCGCAGTTATATTGATCGCCGTAGCAGTTAGCACTGTGCTTAAGACACAGCGCAAATCATAAGTGTGGAAATTAAAAGGTCGACGGAGGTGAACTAAGAAGAATCTTGTTTTTCTATTGGAAGTATCTATTGAAAATTAAAGGAGTAAAAATGTCGAAAAGAGTTCTGTCACTAATTTGTATCTTGGCTATTGCTTCTCTGGCTCTCATCGCTTGCCAACCGGCTGCGGAAGCCGCAGAGGCTGCACCTGCCGCCGATGGGGAAATGGCCGAAGACACCGCTGCGCAGGAAAAAGCTTTCTTTGGCTTTGTCATGCATAACTTCGAGTCCGAGTTTTCCGTGGAAATCAAAGTAGGCGCGGAAGCTGCCTGCGCTGAATATCCCGACGCGGTGGATTGCGAAGTAACCGGCCCGACCAAGATGGATGCCCCCACGGCCATCTCCATGTTTGAAGGTCTGCTGGCCAAGAACCCATCCGGAATGGCGCTTGTCCCAAATCCTCAGGATCCCTGGACGCCCATCCTGAACCAATACGCTGAAGAAGCCAAGATCATCATGGTTGCCAACGGCGACGCACCCGGAACACCCCGCCAGGCGTATTTTGGCGCAAACGAAGTGGAATTCGGCCGCGCGGAAGCCCAGGCAGTTGTTGACGCGGGCATTACCGAGGGTCTGGTGATCATCGGTTCCTGCTACCCGCCGGCGCTGCCACTGCAGTTGCGCGATCAGGGTGCCCGCGAAGTCTTCGCGGATTACCCCAACATTGTTGTGGAAACCTATGATTCCACCGCTGAACAGACTACCAACTACGCATTCTGGGAAAATACTGTTACCGCCAACCCAGACATCGTTGCAGGGATTGGTCTGTGCACTTTCGAAGGCCCCACCTTTGCCGACTTGATGCCTAAACTCAATGAAGAAGGAATCGATTTCGTTACTGTCACCGCTGATTTAATTCCTGAGACATTGGATGCGATTGAGAATGGCTTTGTGGATGCGGCCATCGGCCAGCACCCCTATCTGCAGGGTTATTTACCCATGTATTTCATGATCGATCATGTGGTCAATGGTGCTGAACTGCCCGCTGGACAGGTACTGCTTCCGGCTGAAATTGTTACAATCGATAATCTGGAATCGGTCAAGGAAAGAGCTGCTGATTCTGCCGTAGCGCAGGAATGGTACAAGAATTTCCTGGCAGAGAATCTGGAATCCATCAAGGCGAACGTAGTTCCGTTCACTGATTAATTTACCGTGCAGGGATCAGAGCGGGATTCCCGCTCTGATCCCCCCAAAAGAATTTTACTTGAAATATTGGAGAATGAATGTCCCGCAAAGAAGTAATTCTTGAACTAAAAAATGTCGACAAGCGTTTTGGCGGCGTCCATGCGCTCAATAATGTCAGTTTCTCCGTTAAAAGAGGGGAAGTGCATGCTATTGTTGGGGAGAACGGCGCCGGCAAATCCACCTTGATGAAGATCCTTGCGGGCAATTACCAGCCGGATTCAGGCAAAATTCTTTTGGAGGGTAAAGAAATTAATTTCTCAAACCCGCATCAGGCGCATGAAGCGGGTATTAACATCATTTACCAGGAATTCTATTGTTTTCCAGCTTTGGACGTGGTCTCCAATGTCTTTGCCGGCAAGGAGATTTCCCACAGCTTATTCCTTAATGACAAGAAAATGCGCGCGTTGGCGTGTGACGTATTCAACCGTATGGGTGTGAATATTGACCTGAACGCTAATGTAGGAAATCTAAGCATCGCGGACCAACAGATCATTGAAATTGCCAAGGCCCTGGTTTATGAGGGCAAGATTGTTATCATGGATGAACCCAATTCAGCGCTTACCGATAAGGAAACCAAGGCCCTGTTTGATTTGATTGTGCGCCTAAAAGAACAGGGCATTACCATCCTTTATATTTCTCACCGCATGGAGGAAGTATTCCAGATATGTGACCGAATCACTGTCTTGCGGGATGGGGGCTATATCGGTACCTGGGATAAGAATGAGGTAGACGTACCTTTCGCTATCTCCAAGATGATCGGACGCAAACTGGATGAAGCTTTTCCCAAAATTGTTGATTTAAAAGTGAATGATAATCCGATCTTAGAAGTCAGGAACCTCAACGCTGCCGGCAAGTTGGCGGATATTAATTTTAGCGTGCGGCCAGGCGAGGTCTTGGGATTTGCGGGTTTGGAAGGCTGCGGGATCAGGGAATTATTCCACGTCCTATTTGGGATAGATGCCTGCGACAGCGGCGAAGTCCTGTTGAATGGCCAACTACAGCATATCCATTTTTCTACCGGAGCCATCAATAGCGGGATCGGTTTAATTCCGGCCAACCGCCGCGACCATGGATTGATTATGCGCTGGTCGATCAAGGAAAATATTTCATTGGTGATCCTCAAGAAATTGCTCAATTTTCTGGGGCTGACCAATCAATCCCGGATCAATACCCTTTCATCGGAATATATTAAAAAGCTCAGTATTTCCACCAGCTCGGCAGATAAAGCCGTGTTGGATTTGAGCGGGGGAAACCAGCAAAAAGTAGTCATATCCAAGTGGCTGGCCACACAGCCCAAAGTTTTGCTTTTGGATGACCCGACGCGCGGTATTGACGTGGGTGCGAAATCAGAAATATATTTGCTTATCCAGGAGTTGGCGAAGAATGGGTTAGCGATATTGTTCAATTCCTCTGAGATTGATGAAGTTTTGGGGTTGTCCCATCGCGTCATGGTTATGCGCCAGGGCAGAATTATCAAAGATTTCCAACATGAGGAAGCCGATAAACATACTGTGCTTCGTTACGTTTCTGGTGATATTCTTGGAACACAGCAAAGAGAATCTGTAAAACAGAATTGCTAGATCAGATTGGGAGTATATGCATGGATAAAACATTGAATTTCAACACACGCTATTTTCAATTGTTCCCTTCAGATAAATATGCCGGATATGCTTATGAAGAATACCCGGCCAAACTCTCGGAATCCGCGTTCCTGGTTGTGGACGTGTATGGATTAGGCCATCACCAGGATGATCCGCTTCCAACCTGGAAAGAAGGGGCGGGAGATAAACGCGATCGGCCGGCACTGGCCTGGAAGGGCAGCGCGGATCACGAAGCCGTGATCGTCAAGGAATCCCTGCTGCCGGCACTGAACGCAGCCCGTGAAATTGGCATGAAGGTTATCTACCTGAATAACAGCGCTCCCAAGATCGGCCTGGATTATTCCGAGTTTGGGAAAGTCCTGCGCCGCCAATTGAATACGGATATGGAGCGCATGTTCGCCGAGGACGACATTGACCCGAAAGAGTACCATTACGGGCATTCCGACCACGTCAAAATATCCAAGCTGCTTCAGCCCAGGGAAAACGAGTATTTTATTCGCAAGCACGTATACAGCGGTTTTGTGGGGACACGCTTGGATTTGCTGCTGCGTCATCTGAATATTCACAATTTATTTGTAGTGGGTTTTTCAGCGGATGCCTGCCTGTTCACTACCGTTGTGGATGCCCTATGGCACGATTACAAGTGCGTCCTGCTGCGGGACTGCACTTTGGCGAATGATCTTGAAGAGGAGCAGGCTGAGTTGCTGGGTACCAAACGCATGGTCAAGCTGATGGAATCGCTGTATTGTGTATCTGTCACCTCAAAGGAGTTCATCGCTGCAACGCAAAGCGCAATTGAGGTGCTTTAGCCAATCATCGCATTTGATATCATCACCTATATCCATTTTATTGTTCAAGAGGATTCACTCAAGTGAATCCTCTTGCCTTAAAAGATAAAAAGCCGATCATATTGATCGGCTTTTTTAACGAAGTTAATCGCTATTATTAATCGACTGAAATTTCCTTGAGGAAACTCTTACCGATGACCGGCGGGGTGACCGCAAGAGCCTCGGCGATGGTGGCGGCTACGTCCGCGAAAGAGCCGCGGATGCCCAGGTCAACGTTATTCTTGACCTGTTCGCCAAAGACCAACAGCGGGATGTACTCGCGCGAGTGGTCGGTGCTGACGGTCGTGGGATCCACGCCGTGGTCGGCCACGACCATGGCGATGTCGGTCGGCTGCATCCTGGCGCGGATGGTGGGCACAAAGGCGTCAAATTCTTCCAGCTTCTGCGCATAGCCTTTAGCGTCGTTGCGGTGACCATAGGTCATGTCGAATTCGACCAGGTTGGCGAACAACATGCCGGTGAAGTTCTCATCCATGAAATCAACCATGGCCTGAATGCTTTCCATATTGAAGACCGAGTGATGCGTCTTGGTGATGCCGCGCCCGCCGAACAGGTCGTCGATCTTGCCGGTGGCATAGACTTTATGGCCGGCTTTAATGAGCGTATCCAGCATGGTGTCGGTGGGGGCCAGCAGGGGATAGTCGTGGCGGCGTTTGGTGCGCGTGAAGGTTTCGGCGCTGTCGCCGATGAAGGGCCGCGCGATGACGCGCCCAACGGCGTGCTCACCGGTCAGCATCTTGCGGGATATATCGCATAAGTTATACAGTTCGGGAATAGGAATGATGTCTTCGTGCGCGGCGATCTGGAAAACCGAGTCGGCGGAGGTGTATACGATCGGCTTGCCGGTGCGCATGTGTTCCTCGCCCAGCTCTTTGATGATCTCGGTGCCGGAAGCAGGTTTGTTGCCAAGTACGTCGTAACCGGTAAGGCGCTTGAATTCGTCCAGCACTTCGGGCGGGAAACCATTCGGGTAGGTGGGGAAGGGCTTCTTGACTTCCACACCCATCAATTCCCAATGACCGGTCACAGAATCCTTGCCTTTGGAAATTTCGGTGCATTTTCCATAAGCGCCGCGGGTTTCTTTTCTGGGGGAGACGCCCTGGATGGGAGTAATATTTCCGATGCCAATCTCACCCATGTTGGGTAGATTAATTCCGCCCAGAACACGGGCGGTATTGCTCAATGAGTTGCTGCCCACATCACCGTATTCTGCGGCATCCGGTAATTCTCCGGCACCCACACCATCTATCACGATAACTGCAATACGCTTGATATCCATCGACTTCTTCCTATATCTATTATTTTCGAGTTTGAAATTATACCGCGCGGAATAAAAGAATTTCATCGATGGATATAGGAGCTCTATTAATATCGATGAAAATATGGCCGGGTCAATTATTCAGGTTGTATGCTTATGATAGTATAAGGAATCAATTTTCTTTATACTAATTTTGAAACATCATTAATAATTAATTCCTGAATATCCATAAAAATAGGAGAAAGAGGAAGCGGATATGAAGATAAAAACCTATTCTACTTTATTCAGCTTAGGTATCGTGGTTTTAATCGCAACCGGATTAGCCTGGGCCGGTAGTCAAGGCAGCCTGCGAGCTTGGGGCATACCCCTGTTTTCCTTATTGATCGGTCTGGCATTTCTCGTCCAGTGGATCGCGTTCATCCCGGCGTTTATTTTTCAGACAGAAAAATTCTATGACCTGACCGGCAGCCTGACCTATATCGGTGTAACAGTGGCGGCTTTGGTTCTAAGCGGCAGCGTGGACAAACGGACTTACCTGCTGGCTGGAATGGTGATCTTATGGGCGGCCCGCCTGGGCGCTTTCCTGTTCAGCCGCATTTTGAAGAGCGGGAAGGACAGCCGTTTTGACGCTATCAAGCCATCTTTTCTACGTTTCCTTTTAACATGGACCATTCAGGGCTTATGGATCAGTTTTACGGCCGCCGCAGCGCTGGCCGCGATCAGCGCGCAGATAAAAGTCAGCATGGATGGGTACGCTGTGGTTGGATTTCTGGTCTGGCTGGCGGGTTTGGGTTTTGAAGCTGCCGCGGATACGCAAAAGGGGAAGTTTCGGAAGGACCCGCAAAATAAAGACCGATTTATTCGAAGCGGGTTATGGGCCTGGTCGCGCCATCCGAATTACTTCGGTGAGATCCTGTTGTGGATCGGCGTAGCAATCACGGCTTTTCCGGTGCTGTATGGCTGGCAGCTGGTCACGCTGATTTCGCCTGTCTTCGTGATCTTCTTGTTGACCAAGGTGAGCGGCGTCCCCTTGCTGGAAAAACGCGCCGACGAGAAGTGGGGCGGGCAGGCGGATTACGAAGACTATAAGAAGAATACGTCTGTCCTGGTGCCGCTGCCTCCCCGTCAGAAATAGAATTGGAGATGTAGAACCGGTTGTATCTGTCTGGATACAACCGGTTTACTATATTGAATGCTTGAAATTCACACACAATATTCTTGTCGATAAAATTTCGCATACTTCAATGGGAGGAGATCAGCATGTCTGAAAACCCGATTATCTCTCACGCAGCAATCAAAAACTCTTTAATCCTGAGCGGAATTCTGATAATTTTCCTGTTGGCTACCTCATTGGCCGGAATACTGCGGCCGGAAACCCTCTATCCAACAACCGAATTACGGAATGCCTTTATGCCCAATGACGTCATCAACCTGGCGATCGGCCTGCCGGCTTTGCTGTTATTGATGCTGCAGGCTGGGCGCGGACGCGTCAAGCTGCTGCTGTTGTGGCCGGGAGCTGCCCTGTTCGTCGCCTACAACGCGCTGGCCTATAGCGTTGCGTTGACTAACAGCCCGCTCTTCGGGCTCTACCTTGTGGAACTGCTATTAAGCCTGGGGATCATCTTCCTACTGCTGCGTGCAACGGATGCAGCTGCGGTAAAGGGAAAAGTCCAGGGAAAGATCTTCGAAAAGTTGACCGGTTGGGTATTGCTCGTCTTGGGCCTGTTGATCCTGTTCCGCAACATCGGTGTTGTGGCTGGTTCGGCCGGAATGAAGCCGGCGGAGATCGGCGTGATGGCAGCGGACCTGCTCAGTATTGCCGCCTGGGTGAGCGCGGGCATCTGTCTGTTGGGCCGCAGGACCGCCGGCTACCGCATGGGTCCGGCCTGGATGTTCCAGGCCAGCTTGTTGTTCCTGAGCTTGCTGGTGCTGATGGCCATCCAGCCCGCTTTTGGCGCCCCGGCCTATGCCGGCGCGGATTTTGTTGTGGTCGGGGTGATGAGCCTGATCTGCTGGATCCCTTTCATTTTGCAGATGCGCGCGATCCGGCGTCTGTTGGATAATCTTGAACAATCTCCGAAAAGTTTTTCCCAACAGGCTGTGGTATAAAAACAGACCGAGCTTATAAGATGGATAAATCAAAGATCATTTGCGTGGTGAACGATATAGCCCTGCCGGAGAGCGGGCTGCTAAGCGAACACGGATTGAGCATGTGGGTCGAAACGCCGCAGGGCGTGATGCTGTGGGACAGCGGTGGCAGCGCAGCGGTGCTGCAGCATAACCTGAAGACCTTAGGGCTTGATGCGGGGCGCATCCGTGCGCTGGCGCTCAGCCACGGGCACAACGATCACACCGGGGGACTGGGCTTTCTGCTGCAAGCCAACCCCGATCTGCCCATTTACGCCCACCCGGATATATTGCGGCCGCGGTTTTCACGCAAGAATGGCGCGTACCTTTCCATGGGGCTGCCCAAACAAAGCAAAGCGCTGAAAGACCACCGGTCGCTTTTTTTACACGATCAACCCACCGAGATAATGCCCGGCTTATGGACCAGCGGTGAGATCCGCGAGCGCGCGGAATTGGAGGGGCGCAGCGCCAATCACTTTATAAAAGTGGATGGGGCTTGGGAAACGGATCCTTATCTGGACGATATGTCATTGGTGCTGGAAACAGCCGGCGGCATCCTGCTGATCTGCGGCTGCTGCCACGCCGGCCTGTTGAATACCTTGCGGCAGGTACAGAGGCAGTTTACCCAACCCGTGAGAGCGGTGGTGGGCGGCACGCATTTGATTAGCGCGGATGGCGCAGCACTGCAGCATGTAATTGACGTGCTGGATGGCGAATATCCCCAAATGCGCTACTACCTGAACCATTGCAGTGGAAAGGACGCTGTTTGCCAATTGCAGGATACGTTTGGGGAACGTGTTGAGGAGTTTCCGGCAGGCAGCATTTTAGAAATTGATGACTAAAAAAGAAGCGGTTGTAAATCACAACCGCTTCTTTTATCAATTTATGCGAATCAGCGTTTAACGTTTAAAGATGAACACTAAAATGAACAGGATGGCTAACAGGATCAACAAGATCTGCCAGTTCGCTTGAATGAAATCGCCCAAACCTGCCAGGAAACCAGCTTGCGGCTGCACTTCCTCTTCCGGGACCATTTCATCGGGGACCGGGGTGTCGAACAACCCAAAGAAACCATCGCTGGCACCACCGCCGCCGCCACTTCCACCGCTGCCACCACTTCCACCGCTGCCGCCGGAGCCATCGCTGCCGGTGTCTGAGCCGGAATCGAGCAGGTTGACATCCACGCCAACACCACCGTTTCCGCCTAAGTCAGCACTGACCGATGTATTGGTATCACCCAATCCCAGGTTTACATTGGCATCACCGTCAGCTAGGTTGGCATCCACACCGGCTTGTACACCCAGCAAATCCAGTCCAGCGTCTACCTGGCCGGTATCCGGATCAACACCCAGAGTGAGCTGCATGCGGATATTACCGACCAAATTTTCATCTGCCGGGACAAATCCCATTAATACGGTTCCCATCAATAATCCCAGGCCGGCTATAACGGCCAATGCACCAAAACTATATGCTCTCATTTCCACCTCGCTTATGATTTAACCTTATTCACAGGTTAAACTGATATATATTTACATATTTAAGTATGTGGAAATATTGTTGGAATTATCATTAACGAAATATAAATAATGATAAAGAAGATAAATAATGTCCAGTATATATAGGCTATGAATGGAAGAAGATATTGAAAAGCGGTTCCCAATTTTCAGGAACCGCTTTTTTGAATGCTGATTCAGTGTGCTGTGGTGAGACTCTTAGCCGGATGACTATTTTACTCGCACCAGCAGATTGTCGAATCTGTTTAAGGCGCTGACACCTTCGCCGCCCCATACGATCAGACCGAAGTCCGGGCTGACCGCATCAATGGCCTCATGGCTGGTGACCAACTCCCCGTTGACGTAGAAATCCATTTGCGTGCCTTCTACCACCACGGTGATATTGTTGACATCATCCCATACAATAGCTTTGCTGGAGCCATCTTTGATATTTCCCAAATAGCGGTTGGCTTCCTGGTCGGACGAGCCGGTCAACATATAGCGGCCCTGATTGTTAATCATAAAGAAGTACACAATTTCGTATTCGGTACTGCGTACGTAAACACCCCAGGCAGTGCTTTTATATAGGCTTTCGGTTGAACCGTCTACGGAAATCATGTAATCCTGCGCTGCGCCAACTGAAACCGGGAAAATGAAACCGGTGGTATATCCCTGGGCGACCTTGGTCGAGTTATCGACCAAATATTGGCCGCTTTCCACGCGGGTTGAAGTCCCTCCTTCGTCTCCAATCCAGAGCGTAGTGGAATCGTCAAATGTTTCACAGAGGTAAGTTTGCCAATCTGAGCGAATATCGTTGTCGATGCTGCAAGCCACCTCGGTGGGGACGGCTGGTTCGGGTTCTTCTGCAATGGGTGCTTCCGCTTCATCCCCAACAGTCAGCAGGCATTGTCCTTCCAGACCGGTGGTATCTTCGTCGGGGCCATACCAATCCCAACCGTCGAAAACCGGTTCGGTTGCGTTTGCCACTGTAATAATATTGTAGGTACCGGGTTCCAATTGCCCGATATTCACCAGAAACATCTGGGTATAATACCCATCCTCAGTGGTCTCAATCGCTTCGGTCCCTAAGGCTTTAATAGTGACCGGCTTACCGTCCACGGAAATAGCGTGCTGGACGGATTTGGCGAAATCCTCCACCTGCTGTTCGGTCTGGGCAATCCAGTAATAAATCAGGGCAATATCATTGCCCGTTTGAACATAATCCGTACCGCAATTCATATACACATAAACCGGTTCGATTGTACTTTCCGCCTCAACCGCGGCCGTATTTTCCTGGGCAGCGGGTGATTGGTTTCCTGAGCCGCCGCAGGAAGTCAACACTAATCCGAAAACAATCAATAACGCAAGGGTACCCTTTTTTAGAAACATATTCCTCCTGATTTCTATCCTAATAATGTAGTGTAAGGTAAAGTTATATTGATATTATATTCTTTTAACAGTGCCGCAAAATTAAAGGTTCGAATTTTCTGGGCTTTCGTAGCCTTCATAGATATTTAATGAAAAATAAATGGTCAACTATTAATCACAGATCCGGCTTGCATTTAGAGAAAAGATTAACACACAGAATTGAAATATAGGGTACACTTTATTGCTTGTTAAACTAAAGTTCTGATACAAAGAGTAAGTGTTTGATTTGGAACCCATGCTAAAACCAGCAATATAGGAAGAAAGGAGTTTCAAATCATGTCTGAAAAAGAACAAGGAACCGTAAAATGGTTCAACGGCAGCAAAGGTTACGGCTTTATTTCACGCGAACAGGGCGATGATGTTTTCGTCCATTTCAATGCCATCGTTGGTGATGGATACCGCAATCTTGAAGAAGGCCAGCGTGTAGAATTTACCGTTACACAAGGTCAGAAGGGCCCCCAGGCCGAGAACGTAGTCGTTCTCTAAACTTCAATAACATAAAATAAGAAAAAAACGGGAAGGCAGTCATGTTTTCCCGTTTTGTTTTTAATATTGGGCGATTTGGTCAAATCGATCCGAGATTCATCCCCGTTGGGAGTGCTTTGCGATCACGGTCGCTTCGCTCTTTCATGATGACAATGGAGCGGCGGTGGATTAACGAAATAGAAAAAGCTGGAAACGGGCATTAAATAAAAAGTGCCCCCAAGGGGACTCGAACCCCTGTTTTGGCCTTGAGAGGGCCGCGTCCTGGGCCGCTAGACGATGGGGGCTAGCAGACTCGAATTTTAGCATGCCGGCGGGTGGGTGTCAATTACTGTTTAGGTACATTATTCCTGATAATTAATATATTATATGGAATTTACAAATTTGTATGAATATATGTACAAAAAACATTTATAATAAAATTATAATTTTAGGAGAAGATATGCAGATAGTTACCGATAGTGCCACCGACACACAAATGCTCGAAGACGACCAGTTGAAAGTACATATCGTACCGTTAAAAGTCAGTCTGGGCGAAACATCCTACCGGGATGGAATTGATATCAGCGCGGATGATTTTTATAAAGAACTGGATGAAAGCGGGAAATTACCAATTACTTCACAGCCTTCAGTCGGCGAATTTGTGGAAATGTACCGTAAAGTTGCAAAAGAAGATCCGGATATTCTATCGATCCATTTGTCTTCCGGTTTAAGCGGTACGGTGGATTCGGCCAGGGCAGCGGCCAAGCTGGTGCCTGAAGCGAATATTACTATCTGGGATACGAAAACGCTATCCGCAGTTTCCGGTTGGCAGGTAGCTGCGGCTTTCAACGCCATCAAAGCCGGTTGGAGTTTGGACCGCATATTGGCCAAGCTGGAAGAAATGTCCGCTTCAGCGCACACTTTTTATACGCTGAAAGAATTGAAATACCTGATTCACGGCGGCCGTATCAGCCACATGAAGGGCCTGGTAGCCTCCGTCCTGCAGATCAAGCCCTTTATCGGTGTGGATAAGATTACCGGAAAGTATATTCAGGCAGGACAGGCACTCTCATTTGCCAATGCGCTGAATGGTTTGGTGGATACGATTTCCAAGACGCTGCCGAATATTGAATCCATCAAAGTCCAGGTAGTTCACACCGGCAATCCTGAAGGAGCAGAGACATTAAAGGAAAAGATCAATAAGGCCTTTAAATGCAGTTGGCTGCCGACCGGTCAGGTTTCATTTGTTTTAGGCGCGCACACCGGCCCCACGCTGGTGGGTGTTGCGTTCGCACCTTTAAACGTAGTGGAAGGGTTAGTTTAGCAACTTTTCCCTACTTCTCGATTTGCGGGGAATCTGATAAGATATCTTTATATAAAGAAATGATGACCTCGACCATCATAGGTCGAGGTCTTTACTTGCGTCTCAAGAAAGTGATGAAAGAATGTTTACAAAAAGAACTGATATTAGAAATGTGGCCATTATCGCACACGTTGACCACGGAAAGACTACCCTGGTGGACGGTATGCTGCGTCAAGCGCATATTTTCCGCGACAACCAGCAGGTAGTTGAACGTGTGATGGACTCCAACGACCTGGAACGGGAACGGGGTATTACCATCCTGTCCAAGAATACCGCCATTTCGATTTGGGATGCGAAGACCGAACAGCAAGTTAAGATCAATATCGTGGATACGCCCGGCCACGCCGACTTTGGCGGCGAGGTGGAACGCGTGATGAACATGGTTGACGGCGTGCTGCTGCTGGTGGACGCGGCCGAAGGGCCAATGCCGCAGACCCGCTTCGTGTTGAAGAAAGCGCTGGAAATGGGCCATAAAGCCATCGTGGTGATCAACAAAGTTGATCGGCGCGACGCCGAACCGGACCGGGTATTGAACCAAACCTTCGACCTGTTTATTGAGCTGGGCGCCACGGATGAGCAAGCGGATTTCCCTGTGATTTACGCGCGCGCTACCGGCGGACAGGCAGGCCTGACCCCTGAGTTGAGTGATAATCTGGAACCGTTGTTTGATGCCATTTTACGGCACATCCCCGCACCGGAAGTGGATCTGGAGGCGCCGCTGCGCGTACTGGTAACCTCGCTGGGTTACGATGATTACCGCGGCGTCACCGCCCTGGGACGTATTTATTCCGGCGGTATCAAGGTCAACCAGCCTCTGGCACGCATCAAGCTGGACGGCACGATTGTGCCCGAGCAGGCACGCTATTTATATATCCACCAGGGCTTGGGTAAGGTGGAAGTGGAAGAAGCGCAGGCAGGCGAGATTATCGCCCTGGCTGGATTGGAAGAAATTGCCATCGGTGAAACCCTGGCCGACCCGGATGATCCGCAGGCGCTGCCGCCCATTCATGTGGAAGAACCGACCGTACGCATGACCTTTGGCGTGAATACCTCGCCCTTTGCCGGGCGAGAAGGGCGCTGGGGAACCTCGCGCAAATTACGCGATCGTTTGTTTGAAGAACTGCGCAGCAATGTTTCGCTGCGTGTAGCCGAAACAGAAACCAAGGACACATTCCTGGTATCCGGGCGCGGTGAGCTGCACCTGGCCATCCTGATCGAAACCATGCGCCGTGAAGGATATGAATTTCAGGTATCCCGGCCCGAAGTGATCTTCCATGAAGATGAAGCGGGCAATACGCTGGAACCGTTTGAAGAAGTCCACATCGAAACCAGCTCCGAGACTACCGGAACGGTGGTGGAAATGCTGGGTATGCGGCGCGGCCGCATGGTGGACATGCATGAAACCAGCGATGGAAACGTCCACATGGTCTATATTGTGCCCACACGCGGTTTGCTGGGCTTCCGTTATCAGTTCTTGACTGCAACACGCGGCATGGGTGTGATGAACACCATCTTCAACGGGTACGACAAAATGGTCGGTCCGATCACCTCGCGCGCTACCGGTTCATTGGTAGCCTGGGAGCCGGGCGTGACGGTCAACTACGGCCTGAAGAACGCCGAAGAACGCGGTTCGCTGTTTTACGGCCCAGGCGTGGAAGTTTACGAAGGTATGGTGGTGGGCGAATATTCCCGTCCGGGTGATTTGACCATCAACGTCTGCAAAAAGAAGCACCTCACCAATATGCGCCAATCCAACCGCGATATTGAAGTGCGCCTGACCCCGCCGCGACAAATGAGTTTGGATGAATCTATTGAATACCTGGCGGAGGATGATTTACTGGAGGTCACTCCGGTCGCCATCCGCATCCGCAAGCGTATCCTGAACACCGAAGACCGCGGAAAGCTGGTTAAAAAAGCCAAGGAACTGGAAGAAACATAACCGTACCTCAGTGTGCGTTGGGCAGGGGATCTCTTTCAGCTATAATTGCTTAAAATCTTACTTGAGGGTGTCTTATGGCTTATCCATTGGTTGAATGTATTCCCAATTATTCAGAAGGACGGCGGCCGGAAGTAATCGACCAGATCAAGACAGCCATCACCTCTGTGCCCGGCGTCAAACTGCTGGACGGACATTCCGATCCCGATCACAACCGCACGGTGCTGACAATCCTGGGCGCGCCCCAGGCTGTCAAAGAAGCCGTGTTCCGCTCCATCCGCAAAGCGGCTGAATTAATCGATATGGACCAGCACCAGGGCGAACATCCGCGCCTGGGCGCTACCGATGTGGTGCCTTTTGTACCCATCCGCGACGTGAGCATGGCCGATTGCGTGGCACTGGCCCAGGAGCTGGGCAGGCAGGTGGGCGAGGAATTAGGCATCCCGGTATATTTATATGAAGCCGCGGCGGCACGCCCTGAGCGTGTAAACCTGGAAGACGTACGCCGGGGCCAGTATGAACTATTAAAGGAAGAAATTGAAAGCAACCCTGCGCGCCAACCAGATTTTGGCCCGGTCAAGCTTGGCAAAGCCGGCGCGACCATCATCGGTGCGCGCGAACCCCTGATTGCTTATAACATTTATCTGAACAGCGACGACGTATCCATCGCCAAGAAAATTGCCAAAACCGTGCGCTTTTCTTCCGGCGGGCTGCGTTACGTTAAGGCCATGGGTGTGATGGTGGAAGGCCAGGCCCAGGTTTCCATGAACCTGACAAATTTTCGTAAGACGCCCATTGCGTTGGTATACGAAACCGTTGCGCGCGAAGCGCAGCGCTACGGTACCAGCACGCATCACAGCGAATTGGTGGGATTGATCCCGCAGGAAGCGCTGGTGGACGCGGCCGTCTGGTACACACAAATGGATCAGTTTGAATCCGATCAGATTTTGGAAAACCGTCTGAACGGAGACGAGCCTGAAGGTGCTTCTTCGGACACCTCATTCCTGGAAGAATTAGCCAGCGCGGCGCCCACGCCGGGCGGCGGTTCTGCCGCGGCTTTCACAGCCGCTGAAGCGGCCGCGTTGACGGCCATGGTGGCGCGCCTGACGGTCGGCAAGAAGAAATACGCTGAAGTGGAAGCCCAAATGCAGGCTTTGGCTGAACAGGCGGACGCGCTGCGCAGCAAGCTGAACGCAGCTATCGCGGAAGATTCCGCGGCTTTCGAAGCCGTCATGCAGGCTTACCGTCTGCCCAAGGCGGATGAGGCCCAGGCCGGGCAGCGCGAAATTGCCATTCACGCAGCCACGCTGGAGGCAGCCCGCGTTCCTTTAAAAACCGCAGAAATGACTTTGGACGTGATGCGCCTGGCGGAGCAAGCCGCCGCGCAGGGGAATACCAACGCTATCACGGATGCCTGGTCGGCCGCTGCGCTGGCGCATGCCGCCATCAGCTGCGCGGGTGCGAATGTGCGCATCAACCTGGCTGCCCTGACAGGCGAAAAAGAAGCAGAAGCGATCCAAAGCAGTCTGGAAAAGGTGGACCGGGAAGCCGATAGTCTGTTAAAAAATATTCGCGAAAATATTAAAAATCGTGCAGGGATTGACCTGCTCTGATAGAATCGGTTTTTATGAAAAAAGTTCGCTCACTCATCAGTATTATTCTGGCTGCAGCGGTTCTTCTTACCGCTTGCGGAAAAAACCAACCCGAAGAAGCGCAAGCCGTTGAATCTACTACCCCACAACCCCAGCAAACATCCTATACCATTTGGCTGGCTCCCTATTTGCCGGAGGCCATGCTGGACGATATGGCGCTTCCATCAAAAGTGATCGAAGTCAACGATAAAACCGAAGCGGATTTGCTGGTTGACGTAGGCGCGGACCATCCGGTATCACAATGGATATACGTTCTGGCGGCTCCTTTCGCAACGGTTGCGGATGAAGTCAGCCTGGACAGTTTGCAGGCACTTTGGAAAGGCACAGCGCCGCAGGATTTTCCGGTTGAAAAACTGATCATGGACGGCAGCACCCAGGCTATTCTGGAAAAACTGTGGGGCAGCGCCGCGATTAATACCGTCAAAACCGTCTCGGCGGAGGATCTGCTGACCACTGCCTGGAACGAAGAAAAGACCTGGGCGATCATTCCCTTTGAAGAGTTGGATCCGCAGTGGAAAGTCATCGCGCTGGATGACCAATCTCCTATTCAAAAAGCCTTCAATCCGGATGCTTACGGGTTAAAGATACCTTTCTCGCTGGTCGGCAACACGGATGTGGTTGAGCCTTTTATGAAAAAGTACGGCCCAGAAAGCGGCAGCCCGATGCTGCCCACTGGAAACCGCGACGCGGACAAACTGACCACCGTAGTGGTCACGGGTGTCACCGCCCTGGTACGCGGAACGGCTTACCTGATGGAAAAGAACGGCATGACTTATCCGGCCATCGATATCGGGGATATCCTGCGCGACGCGGATATTTTGCACGTAAGCAATGAAATTCCCTTTACTGAAACCTGTCCGAAGCCGTTTGCCAATCTTGAAAATGACACCAACCTGGTTTTTTGCAGTAAACCGGAATATATCCAATTATTGGAAGCAATCGGCACCGATGTCGTGGAACTGACCGGCGATCATTTCCGGGATTGGGGCGCGGATGCCATGCTGTACACCATCGATATGTACAATCAGCGCGGTTGGCAGTATTACGGCGGGGGTACCGACCTGGCCGATGGCATGAAACCGGCGCTTTTTGAACATAATGGCAATAAAATCGCGTTTATTGGCTGCAATGCCAAACCGCCAGGCTACGCCACTGCCTCGGCGACATCACCCGGCGCGGTACACTGCGATATGGATGCCATGGCTAAGGTGGTCAAGGAAGTGGTGGCGGAAGGTTATCTGCCCATCTTCACGTTCCAGCATCTTGAGTATTACACCTATACTATTAATAAGAACCTGGTCGATGACTTTGAAAAAGCAGCCGATGCCGGCGCGGTAATCGTCAGCGGCAGCCAGGCGCACCAACCGCACGCCTTGGAATTCTATAAAGGCGCCACCCTGCATTTTGGCTTGGGCAACCTGTTCTTTGACCAATATAATGAAGGTTTTCCGCAGCGCCAGGCTTTCATGGACCGGCACGTGTTTTACAACGGCCGTTACATCAGCACTGAATTGTTGACCATCATGTTCACGGATATGGCCCGCCCGCGGCTGATGACAGCGGATGAACGCGCGGACCTTTTGAATACGGTTTTTTCAGCCAGCGGCTGGTAAAATTTTTTATAAATAATATTGAATATAGGAGAGAACCATGGCACTATTACCAGATTTTCGAATTCGTGAGTACGCCTTAAATGAAGGCATGATTGAACCTTTTGTGGATAAACAAGTACGTAATGGCGTTATCTCTTACGGGCTTTCATCCTATGGATATGACATTCGCGTGGCTGACGAGTTCAAAATCTTCACCAATGTGTTTTCGGCCGTGGTCGACCCCAAAACTTTTGACCCGCGTTCGATGGTGGATTTCAAAGGAGATGTGTGTGTTATCCCGCCAAATTCATTTGCGCTGGCAAAGACGGTTGAGTATTTCCGTATTCCGCGTAAAGTGCTCACTATTTGTGTGGGCAAGAGCACTTATGCCCGCTGCGGCATCATCGTCAATGTGACCCCCTTCGAACCGGAATGGGAAGGTTTCGTCACGCTCGAAATTTCCAATACCACACCGTTGCCCGCGCGCATTTACGCCAACGAAGGCATCGCCCAGGTATTGTTCTTTGAAAGCGACAAGTCCTGTGAAATTTCCTACGCGGATAAAAAGGGCAAATACCAAAATCAGAAGGATATTGAACTGCCGAAATTGTAATATTTAAAAGAAGGTTAGGTGGAGAAGAAGAGAAAGCGCAGGCTGGTTCGCAGGTATTACGCTGAACGCTACTTGCTGGTGACCATCATCAGCTTCGCTTTCTCCGTCTCCATTACACGCTTCTTTCTGGAGCTGACCGGTTACCCGCAAATCGGCGGCAGCGAATTGCACATCGCGCACGTGTTATGGGGCGGGCTGCTGCTCTTTATCGGGGGACTTTTTCCACTCATATTTGTAAACAAGCGCGCGTTTGATTTAAGTGCTTTCTTTTCCGGGGTAGGCGTTGGACTGTTCATTGACGAGGTGGGTAAATTTATCAGCCGCAGCAACGATTATTTTTTCCCAGCGGCCGCGCCCATCATCTACATCTTCTTCCTGCTGACATTGCTGGTATTCGTCCTGGTGCGGCGTTCACGCGCGGATGTTGGGCTGCGGGCAACGCTCTACCACGTCATCGAACAATTCGAAGAAATACTGGAAGGGGACTTGTCTGAGCTGGAACGCGACCGTATGCTGCGCAGCATTCAAAGAGCCCTGCATGACAAACAGGATGCGGGCCTCACATCGCTTGGAAATGATCTGATTGCTTATTTACAAGCCCAGGAGGATAACCTGGTACCACACCAGCCCGACTTTCTGGAGAAAATATCCGATGATTATTTGCGCTTTGAAGCCCGGATTTTCAACCACACCCATTTCTACCGCAGACTGATGATCGCTTGGGGGGTGTGGGGGATTGTCGCCCTCATTCACCCGCTTTTCGCGTTGCTATCGGCCCAAACAAAAATGAGTTTTTCCGGCATTTGGGGCTCGCTTTTCATCAGTGATTTGTTATTACTCTCCCCGGATATTTCAATTTCAGGCATTATCCGTCTGGCGGGGGAAGCGCTGGGCGGCTTGCTTTTGATCGTGGCGGTCGTGTTGGGCATGCGCGGACTCAAGCGACCGGCCATTGCGCTGGCCATGCTCAGCCTGCTGTTAACAACCCTGGTGATAAATATCTTTATCTTTTATTTTGACCAATTCTCCTCTGTTTTCTACGCGTTTATGCAGCTGATTTTATTAGCCGTGACGGTCCGTTATAACCGCCATATCCCCTAAAAACTCATAAAAATATAAAACCTTGCGTTATTATTTATATAGGCTATAATACTAAAAAATATTAGCATATACTAACTTAATACGACATGATAAATCTGCTGCAAGTAAATAATGGTAATTGGGTAAAAGTCATAAAGGTCGCGGGGGGGATTGAAATGGAGCGCCGTCTGGCTCAACTCGGGTTCCTGCCCGGTAATAAAGTCCGTATCATCCGTTCAGCGCCGTTTCACGGCCCGCTGCTATTGGATGTGGAAGGGCGTGAAATTGTATTGGGGCGGGGTGTGGCGAACAAAGTCATGGTGGAGTATCTTTCGTGAGATTTGCATTAATTGGACAACCGAATTGCGGTAAAAGCACCCTGTTCAATCAGGTAGCCGGTTACCGCGCTGAAACAGGCAATTTTGCCGGGACAACTGTGACCTTCACCGAAACTAAAGTGCGGGTGCTGGGGGATGTGGTGGAACTGGTTGATTTACCCGGAACGTACACCTTGTTGGCAACCAATCCGGCCGAACGCGTGGTCTTGGACTACATGGTTGAAAAACCGGTGGATGCCATTATCAATGTAGTGGACGCTACGCACCTGGTGCAGGGGCTGACCTTGACGCTGGAGTTAATGGAATTGGGTCGGCCGATTGTGTTGGTAATAAACATGATGGACGAAGCCAAGCGCCAGGGATTGAAGGTTGACGGCAAGGCGCTTTCCGAGCTGCTGGGAATTCCGGTCATGCCGATGGTTGCCACGCGCGGCCAGGGCATTCGTGAAGCATTCTCTCAAACATGGCACATTGCCCACCAAAATAAAATTCCCGCGGCACCTGTCTACCGGGATGAAATTGAGCAGGCCATCCTGACGCTAAAGAGTGAAATTGACAAGACGGATTATCCTGTCAGCCGGCGGGCCATCGGCATCAAATTGTTGGAGGGCGACCCTACCCTGACTGATCAAGTGGGTAAAAAAGTACCCGCGATTCAAACCTTAGTCCAGACACAGTGGGATCGCCTGTGCCACCAGTCCTCGGTGCAAGCGGTTTGGTTGATTGCAAGCGAGCGCCAGCGTTTGGCGCGCGAGTTAAATGAGAAAGTTACCACGCAGACAGAAACCCATCTGACCCTGCGCGATCGTTTGGACGATTATTTATTGCACCCGTTTTGGGGATATATATTCCTGATTGCCATAATGGCATTGTTTTTTTATGGTGTTTATGGGTTCGGCACCTGGGTAGAAACACCGCTGTTGGATTTCTTTAACAACCTGGATGCGAGCATATTAACAGCAATGCATTCGAGCGGCCTGCTGGCTCAGGTCGTCTCCGGGGCTATCCAGGGTATCTCCGGCGGTTTAGCCATCGTGTTGCCTTACCTGGTGCCGTTCCTGGTGGGGCTGGGCTTTCTGGAGGATATCGGCTACCTGACGCGCATTGCGTTTCTGATGGATTCACTGATGCACCGTATCGGGCTGCATGGCAAAGCCATTGTGCCCTTTATCCTGGGATATGGCTGCAACGTACCGGCTATCATGTCCACCCGTATCATGGAGGACAAGCGTGACCGTTTCCTGAGCGCGGCTTTATCCACCATGGTGCCCTGTGCCGCGCGTCTGGCGGTGATTTTCGGGTTGGTGGCATTCTACGTTGGGCCTTGGGCGGCGCTTGGAATTTACCTGTATAACCTGTTCATCATCGCGCTGACGGGAAGAATAATCACGCATTTCCTGCCGGAGGATTCTCCCGGTTTGATTCTGGAGATGCCGGTTTACCGCGTACCGACTCTAAAAACGGTCACGGCCAAAGCCTGGTTCCGCATTCGCGAATTCATTTTTGAAGCATGGCCGGTGTTGATCATCGGCAGCATCTTGCTGGCGATCATGAATTTTTATTCGGTGACAGACTATATCAACACCATTTTCGAGCCCTTCAATTGGCTGCTGGGGCTGCCCAAGCAGGTCGGCACGCCGCTGGTATTCGGTATTTTCCGCAAGGAATTATCCATGATCATGCTGGCGCAGGCTTTCGGAACCACGAATTACGCAGCCATGATGACCGCAAAGCAGATGGTGGTGTTCACGGTGTTTGTGGTTTTTTACATTCCCTGCTTCGCGACTATGATCTCCATCCGCAACGAACTGGGCGGAAAATCCATGTGGGCAATCACCGGATTAACCGTATTGGTGGCGACGCTGGCAGCTCTGCTGGTGCGTGTTGTTTTAATAATCGTTTAGCGCAGCGGTTGGCCGGCTTCAGGCCGCTTTCAAAAAGGCAAAAGCCAGTGAAAGCGCAACCGCGCTGAGGACGATCAGATACACGAAGTATTTGGAATATCTTTGACGCATAAGGCAATCTCCTAAGCGAAAGAATACCTTTCGGTATGGACTTTCTTTTCCGAAAAACCGGTTTGGTGCAGCGCTTTTTCAACCGCGTTCATCATGGGTGTAGGGCCGCATAAAAACACTTCCGTTTCAGCTCCCAGCCAATCTTCCGGCAGGTATTTCTTTAATATGGCGCTGTTCAGGAAACCGGATTCACCCTGCCAGTTTTCGGGCGGGCGCTCGATGACATACACCAATTCCATGTTCAACCTTTGGCGCAGCTCTTCCATTTCTTCCCGGAAGGTAACCGCGTCCCAGGTTTGGTAAGCGTAGAATACTTTGATGGGGCGTTGGTCGCCGCGGTCCGCCAGCGTGCGCAGTATGCTCATAATGGGGGTGACGCCGATGCCCCCGGGAATGAGCACCAGATTTTTCGCTTCGGGATAGCGGTCGATGCTGAAAGAGCCATAAGGGCCATCCACGTATACCTGGCTGCCTGCCTTTAAGTTCTGGATTTTTTCGGTGAAAGGTCCCAGGTTTTTAATCGACATTTGCAGCGTTCCGGTTTGCTCCGCGCTGGAGGCGATGGAGAAAGGATGTTCACTGTCTGAAAAAGGTGTCTTCCAGGCGGTCAGCCAGCCAAATTGGCCGGGATGAAAATGGACTTCCTTTCCCACGGGAGGATTCAAAGTAATCGTCCATACGTCTCCGCGTTCTTTCTTTACTTCCGATACGATGAAGGGGTTGCGCGTTAGTCTAAGCGGGTAAATCACACGCGTATAGATCAACATGGCAATGAATAAGGCGGAATAGCCGATCCAGAGTTCTTTCTTCCAGGACTGACTGACGTAATTGCCGGTCAGGAAGATGTGAATGAGCGCCATGGAAACCATGACGGTGGCGATGATACCGTGCCAGAATTTCCAGAACCAGTATGGGATTTTCAGCTTTTGGCGATATTCAGCCAGCCAGACGACCAAAACCAGGAACAGCACAGCCAGTGAACCGAACTTTACCGGCAGGGGGCTGGTAAAGATATTCAGATAGCGCAGGTAGCGGCTGTCCAGGATGAATAGCAGGATGGGGTGCGCGAAAACCAAAAAGAACGCGGCGATGCCAATCTGGCGGTGGAAATGGTAAACCAGATCGGTTCCAAAGGGCGCGTTGAAAAATTTCAAGCGCCCGCTGTTGACGAACTGCAGGGCCATGATGGCCAGGCCGACGAAGGCCAGGCTGACGGAAAGATCAAGCAAGCTGGGGCGCCCGCTGAATTTCGGCCCAAGCAGCAGAATAATCACAGGAAAGAGGATCAAAAAAGTATAAAGACAGGCAAAAAAGAACCCCGAGAGCAGGTTTTTCGTTTTCAAAGCAGCCTCACTTTCATCTCCACCAATTCATAGTTAATAAGATTGTAGCTGAAATCTAAAACAAATTCTTCTGGTTTAATTCCTTAATCAACGCCTCTGCTTGTTGGTAGGATTCAAATTTTCGTTCGGCATCCCTGAAAATTTTCGTGTGGGCATAGCGCCGGCCGTTGACTTCCTTTAAACCAATCTTTTTATGCAGCATTTCATGGTACATGACATATTCCAGTAAATAGAGGGGAATATCGGCGCTGTCCAACCGGCGGTTGATGGTGATAGTGTCCGATTCGGGATGGTAGGCGCCCAGCCGGCGGGTCGTCCTGCGGCTGCTCCACGTCAATCGTGGTTGGGATAAACTGCCCTCAAAATACTGGTTGTTAACTCTGCCAAAAACGACGGTCAAATCGAAATATTTTCCCCGGCCCGCGAGCCGGTTGCCGCCATTGTTTGCCTGCAGCGCCGCGGATATGACCCGATAATCCGCCTGACCGGTATAGGCTTTTATGACATTCAGGCGTTTTACAGTCCGCCTTTTCAAAGCGGTTTCCAGAAGGGTTTGTTTGATCGCGGTCGGCGCCTGGATGAAACCTTCATTTACTTCCAGAAAAACCTTGCGGCCTTTCTGACTCGAACGGAAAAGGTAAGCGGAATGGTAAATTTCGATTTCCAGTGATTTGGAAATATTTCCCAATTTCAAATTGGGAAATAGGGGAGGCAGCAGGCGGTAGAAATCATCGATTGCATGGGCGTGCGCAAAAAGCCAATCTCTTTCCTCGATGAACTTCAGCCATTGATACGCACGGAACGATGGCGTGGGCAGGTCTTCGGGTTTGCCGTTCATCTTTTGGCATAATTGATGAGTTTTTGCAAGGGCGGTTGAAACATCATTTGACAACCTGCCCAAATCCTCTTCGGAGAAAACGGTTTGCGGCCGGATTAACTGGGGCAGTACCATCGCCTCGATGGAATGGTTGATTGAATGTGCGGTTGAGACCAGATTCGAGATACGCATGAATGATATTCCTAGCTTCAATTTTACTCAGATTAGGAAAATGTCTTGCTTTCCTATAAAAATATAATGAAAAGAATAGCAATTTAATCTGTTCAATTTCTAAAAATTGGTGTAATATATGCGCCACTTAACGGATGTGTAAAATAAAGAAATTGTTCAGGATAAAGTGTTTGAACGAGAGTGGGTAAATCAATGCGATTCGCATTAATAAATTCTTTATTTGAAAAAAGAGGAGATTGAAATGATGCAAAGTGCCGAATGTCCGCAATGTGGCAGTGAGGTATCAGTAGGCTCGCAACCTCGAATTGGGAAACTGGTTGAATGCAAGAGTTGCGGTGCCGAATTGGAAGTTGTCTGGTTGGATCCGTTGGAATTGGATTGGCCTATGATGGATGACGACGAAGATTACGAAGATGAAATCGATGAAGAGGATTATTAAAAAGGATTAATCACTTTCATAAAATTAAATATTAGGAGCTGATGGAACCCATTCAGCTCCTTTTGTTATTCCGAGATAGCCTGCTGTATGTATAATTGTGTTAGAGTAGCGGACTATGAAAAAAATCAAAGATATCAAACCCCCGCGGGGAATTGAAAAAGTGTTATTTAAATTACCCAACTTTTTTTATAACATCGGGCTGGGTTCAATCATGGGCAGCCGTTTTGTGCAATTGTCGCATATAGGCCGAAATAGCGGAAAAATTTATAAAACGGTTGTAGAAGTTGTTGATTATGATCCCGACCAACGCAAGATATATATTGCATCCGGATTTCGGCAGCAATCGGACTGGTATAAGAATATTTCAAAAACACCGCAAATCGAGATTAATTTCCGCGGAAAACTCTACGATGAGGCATTTGCCAGAGAGTTGAGCCAGGTTGATTCTGAAAAAGTTTTATTGAACTATGCGCATGATCATCCTCTGGCGATGAAAGAGTTAGCCAAATTCATGGGGTATGAAATCGACGGCAGCGATCAGGATATACGCCTGTTGGCACATGAATTGCCACTCATTGAAATCCAACTTATCTAAAAGGAGAAGTAATTATGAAAACTCGTAAGCTTTTTATCCTAACGATTGTTTCTTTAATACTTTTATCTGCATGTACAGCACCGGTGAACTTATCCAGCTGGCTTGAACCTTCTCGAGATATGTTAAAAGAAATTTTTGCCATTATAAGCAATGACACATCTGCGACGGAAGAAGCGGATAAAGCGGTTGAAACAGCCACTCTGGTTAATGTTGCTGCTGTGATGGCAGAGGGAACGGCTACACCTGCCGGCGAGGCTGCTGCAACGACTGAAGTGACTGCTGCCCCTGTCGAAACTGCCACTGCGGAGGAAATCGCCGCGGCTGAAGCAGGCACTTCAACAGGTGAACCTACCGGCAGGATTATCTATACCTGCCAGGTGGACAATACATTCGGCCACGATCAGATTTGCATGATTAACGCGGATGGGACAGGATTCCGCCAGCTAACCAATGACCTGCTGCACCAGCACTTATCTCCTTCCTGGGGGCCGGACGGCAACAGTTTTGTGTTTATTGGCTCACACAGCGGTTCTCCCAAGATTTATGAAATGGATCTGGAAGGCAATATGCATATGGTTGGGGATATTGAAGGCGACTTATACTCACCGATGTTCTCTCCGGATGGACTGCGCATCATTTTCACACGCTATGTCAGCGATACGGAACAATACATTTCTGTCATGAATCGGGATGGCAGCAACCTGCTGGACCTGGTGGCATACTACAATAATAAAGACGCGGTATGGTCGGAAGATGGCAGCAAAGTATTATTCACCTCCCGTGAGGATGGGAAAGCCGGAATCTATTATATGAACGCCGGGGGCACGACCATCCAAAAGGTCGATGAACTCAGCGGTTTGGATGGGCGTCCGGATTGGTCAGTAGACTATACCATCGCAACTTACTCCGGTACAAAAGATGCCCACGACCGCGAAATTGTATTAATGGAAGTGGGAAAAGCCCCTGTAACGATCACCAGCGGCGGTGATAACCTTTCTCCATCTTTCTCGCCGGACGGCCAATGGATAACTTTCATGTCCTACCGAGACCATTACTGGGAATCGGACGGCTGCGAAATTTATATCATGCGCAAGGATGGTACGGATATCCGCCGATTGACGGAAAATACCTACTGTGATTACCAACCGCGCTGGGGTAATTAATTTGACAGTTACTCCAAAATTTATGTAGCGATCAGGCTGAAAACGGCTTGTTTTCTGGAAAATCAACAGGCCGTTTTACATTATTTTCATTGCCTATTTCATTCGTGAATTATGTATAATTTACGAGATTACTAAAATATCATTGTAATATCATGATGAATTACTAAAGGGACATGATAAAAATCATTTTTCTGGTAAAATCAATGTTTAAGTATTTTCCTAAGGAGGTGGTGATTATTGCCGATGTTGAGTTAGGAGTTTGTAAAATACTGAATAAAAAATTTTTGGAGGAGAACAATGAGTAAGAATAAATTTTTTGCTTTGTTTATTTTTGTGCTGCTCGCCGGTATGCTGATCACAGCTTGCCAGCCTGCTGCCACAACAGAAGAAGCTGCTCCTGCTGCTGAAGAAGCCGCACCTGCTGCTGAAGAAGCCGCACCTGCTGAAGAGGCTGCTGCCGGTCCGTTATGGACACCCGAACTGCGTGAAGCGATTGCCGCTGCGATCGACCGCGAAGCACTCGTCGACCGTGTTTTCGAAGGCCGCAATACCCCTGCTTATCACATGGTACCCGCAAGCTACCCGTATGCCACGGAACCCTTCCTGGACAAATACGGCACGCGTGATTTGGACATGGCCAAGCAGCTGCTGACCGACGCCGGCTATTCCGAAGCGAATCCCTTCGTCTTCGATCTGTGGTATCCGCCCGAACATTACGGCACCACCACCGCCGATGTCATGCAGGTTCTCAAGGAACAATTGGAAGAGACCGGCATGATCACCGTCAACCTGCAGTCCATGAACTGGGCTGAGTACGTTGATGGTTTCGTTGCTGGCGACCTGCCCATGTTCATGCTGGGTTGGTTCCCGGATTTCGTCGACCCCGACAACTGGCTGACCCCGTTCGCCTCCTGCGAACAGTCACCTGACAACGGCGTCAACTACTGCAATCCTGACATGGATGCATTGCTGCAATCTGCTGCTGCCGAAACTGATACCACCGTTCGCGCGGACCTGTATCAGCAGATCGGTGAGCTGTATGCGAATGATGTCCCCACCATCCCGTTATTCTGGGAACCGGAATACATCACCTACCGCAACGGCGTTGAAGGCGTAGCCATCGGTGGTTCATTTGAGTTCAACTACAATGTCCTCAGCTTCGCTGATGGATATACCCCCGTTTCCGGCGACGCCAACACCATCATCATCGGTACCACCGATGAGGTGAACAGCTTGGATGCAAACGATGCATACTCCACCCACGACTGGGAAATCATCAAGAACACCGGTATGGCGCTGATGGGTTATACCCCCGGCACCACCGAATTGGTTCCCGCCGCAGCTGCCGACTTCCCCGTTATCAGTGACGATGGACTGACCTATACCTATACGTTGAAAGATGGTCTGACCTTCGCTGATGGCACTCCTCTGACCGCCGATGCTTATGTTTACTCATGGGATCGCCTCAACACGCTTGAGGGTCAGGTTTCCGGCCTGGTTCAGGTTTATGTTGATACCGTAACAGCCCCCGATGCGAAGACCGTTGTTTACAAGTTAGACAACCCCGTCGGCTTCTTCCCGGCGCTGACCGCTACCGCCCCCTTCGTTCCGGTAAATCCGGCCGAGTTCCCGGCGGATGAAATTGTTCAATTCCCCGACAAAATCGATGGCATTGGACAGTACAAGATGGTCTCCCACGTTCCCGGCGAACAAATGGTTCTCGCAGCCAATGAATATTACACTGGCGAAGATGCGGCCATTATCCCGAACGTTATCGTCAAGTACTTCGCCGATCCCACCACCATGGCCAACGCTGTGGAAAAGGGCGAGATCGACGTTGCCTGGCGCACCCTGGGTCCCGTGGAATCCACACGGCTCCAGTCTGTCGATGGTTTGACAGTAGTGAAAGTTGATGCTCCTTCACTGCGCTACCTGGTATTCAACCATACCTATGGCATGACTGCAGAGTAAAAGCAACAAAAATGGTGAGGGTTAGCAATAACCCTCACCATTATTACAGTTTCATTGCTATTATCCGCATTTATCATTAGAAGCACCTAGAGAAAAAATTTTTGGTTTTGGAGTAATACCATTATGTCTTCTTCGTTTCGAAAATTCTTGATCACCCGGCTCTTGTTAACAATTCCGATGGTCTTGATCCTGGTAAGCCTGATATTCTTTGTCATGCGTGTTTTGCCGGGCGATCCAATTCGTTCGCAATTAGGCCCGCGTGTCAGTGAAGAACAGGCTAATGTGCTACGCGAACGACTGGGCTTGAACGATCCCATCCTGGTTCAATATGGCAATTATCTGAAAGATATTGTCACCTTTGACTTTGGCAATGCCCTGACGCAGGGTGAAAGACCTATCCGGGATGAATTGGGCGAGCGCCTTCCCGCCACCCTGGAATTGACTATCCCCGCCATGTTGTTCACCACCATTTTTGGCGTCGGTTTGGGGGCATTTGCCGCCAAACATCGTAAAGAGCCGGTTGACTATATCATTCGGCTATTCAGCATTTTTATATATTCCATCCCGATTTTCTTCATGGGGCTGATTTTTCAAATCATTTTCGGTGTCCGTCTGGATTGGCTGCCACTCTCCGGCAGGATGGATTCGATGATTTTGACTACTTTCCAATCCAAGACAAATTTCTACGTATTGGATGCGATCCTCACCCAAAATTGGCCGGCTCTGGGTTCAGCCGTCTCACATTTGATTATGCCTTCATTGACATTGGGGTTGGCACTCACAGGTGTATTCATTCGCTTGACGCGTGCCAACATGATTGAAATGCTGCGCTCTGATTTTATTGCTGCCGGTAAAGCGCGCGGTATTTCCGAAAAGCGGCTGGTCTATCACCATGCGCTGCGAAATACTTTTATTCCAATCCTGACGCTGATTGGGTTGCAGACTGCTATCCTGATCGCAGGGGCAGTCCTTACCGAAACGACCTTCTCCTGGCCGGGAATTGGCCGTTACCTGGTAGAACGCATTGCATTACGTGATTACACGGCTGTACAAAGTACGATTGCCATGTTTGCTTTCTTTGTTGCAATCATTTCCCTTGTCATGGATTTATTAAATGCGGTAATCGACCCCAGAATTCGATATTAGCGAGATTGGTAGAAGATGGAAAATAAACGAGAAGTTGTAAGTGATTCCGTGCCGGAATGGCAATTGGAATTGGATAAAGTTGGATGGATGCGCAAGATGCTGCTGGCGCGCAAGTGGTACGGCGGCGATTGGTGGTTTGTAGTAATCAGTGCTGTTTTACTATTGTTTATCATTACCGTGGGTGTGTTTCCCCAATGGTTTGCTCCTTTTGACCCGCGTGAGGAAGTAGGGCCGTCATTATTGGCGCCGGGTGAAGAAGCACCTGGTTTGAATGTACTGGTGCTTGCGTCCTCCGATGCGCAGGAATTTGCGGACGTGGCCACCAAAACCAATACGGTAGGTTATTTAATGGGCAGCCCGGCAACCCAAACCATTCGCGATACGGTCAGCAGCCTGAACGATGAAGCTGAAGAACAGGGATTGGGAAATATTTACCAACCCCGCAGCACTCGTTTCGAAACTCTGGAAGAAGGACTGGCGTCACTCAGCGCCGGTGAAATTGATGCCTTTGTGGCATCTGAGGACGAATTGGGAGATACCCAGATTGAAGCCAATGGATACAGGGAACTGAATATCCTGAGCGGCAGCAAGGCCAGTTCGTTTGTTTTGGGCACCAACCAAATCGGACAGGACATCCTCAGCCGCATCATTTGGGGAACCCGCATTGCCTTGATTGTTGGCTTGATTTCCGCAATCATTTCCTTTGTCATCGGCGTTCCGCTGGGATTGATCAGCGGTTTCATCGGCGGCACTTTCGACCGTATTTTGACCTTGTTCATGGATAGCTTGTATACCTTCCCCGGACTGATTCTGGCAATTGCCATTGCCTCAGTGCTGGGCGCGGGCATCGGCAATATTATCGTGGCGATTTCCGTGTTGTATATACCGACTTATTTCAGGATTGTGCGCGGTCAAACGCTTTCCGTGAAGAATGAATTGTATGTGGAAGCAGCCCGCAGCCTGGGTACCAGGCCCCGTGAAATTTTATTCAAATACATTTTCCCGAATGTACTGCCTTCCGTGGTGATCATTTTTTCCGTGAATGTCGCGGATGCCATCCTGACCGAAGCAGGCTTGAGCTTCATTGGCCTGGGTTTGCCGCCGGATACTCCGGACTGGGGTATCGATTTGGCGCGCGGACAGGATTATCTGCGCCGGGCTTGGTGGCTGATTACCTTCCCGGGCATCATGGTAACATTGGTAACCTTATCATTCAGTATGCTGGGTGAAAGTCTTTCGGAAATTTTGAATCCTCGCCTGGCGGAGTTGTAAGATGGAAAGAGATACATTAGTAAAAGTTGAAGATTTATCCGTGACCTATCACACGCGCATTGGTCCGGTCAGCGCCGTGGATCATGTCTCGTTTGAAATCCAGAAAGGGGAGATCCTGGGTTTGGTAGGAGAAAGCGGCTGCGGCAAGAGCACGCTTGGAAAAGCACTCATGCGCCTGATTGAACCCCCTGCGGAAATTTCCAGCGGCCACATCATTTTTGATGGGGAAGACATCATGCAATATGATGAAGAAAAGATGCGCGACTTTCGCGGCCGGCGCACCAGCATGATTTTCCAGGATCCCATGACATCATTAAATCCCATGCAGCGCGTGGACGACCATTTGGTTGAGGCCATCCAGGTGCACGAACCAAAAACCAAACGCGAAAAGGCGCTGGAGCGCACTACCGTTTTGATCGAGCGGCTGGGTATTGGGTTGAATCGCTTGGGCAGTTACCCGCATCAGTTATCCGGCGGTATGCGCCAACGCGTGATGACCGGTTTGGGCCTTGTACTGAACGCGGAACTGATCATTGCGGACGAAGCAACCACTTCGCTGGACGTGATTGTGGAAGCCAAACTGGCCGACCAGTTGCGTGAGATTCGCGATGAATTTGGTGTGACATTATTGATGATCACGCATAATATCGCGCTGGTGGCGGAAATGGCCGACCGTGTGGCGGTGATGTATGCCGGCCATGTGGTTGAAATGGGTGATATCTACACGGTATTTGAAAAACCGCTGCATCCATATACGCAGGGATTGTTAGGTTCTGTGCCGAGTATTGAGCTGAACGACCGCGACGAGCTATTCAAGATGCCGGGCGAGCCGCCCAACTTGACGCACCCGCCAACAGGCTGCCGTTTCCACCCGCGCTGCCAACATGCTATGCCGATTTGCAGCCGTTTGGAACCAGACTTGCTCAAAACGTCTTCCGGCTCGCTGGTGCATTGCTGGCTTTATCAGGATCATCCTGAAAAAACAGAGAAAACGTTAAAGGTTTAAACATATGACTTCAGGAAATGACATGATGGAATCGGAAGATAAGATCCTGATTCTGGAAAACGTAAAGAAATATTATCCGGTTCAAAAGGACCTGATTGACCAGGTTGTATCCGGAAAACATGAGTTTGTACGCGCGGTTGACGATGTTTCACTGTATATCAAACGCGGTGAAGCACTCGGCCTGGCCGGCGAAAGCGGCAGCGGTAAAACGACTATCGGCCGTTTGGCGATTGGCCTTGAAAAATTAACCGAAGGCAAAGTTACCTTTGACGGCATCGATCTCTCGACTCTGAACAGCGAGGAGCTGCGCAGAATGCGCAAGAAGATGCAGGTTATCTTCCAGGATCCCATGGCTTCATTGAACCCGCGCATGACTCTCGGCAGCGCCATCCGGCAGGGGTTGAGAATCCACTATCCGGAATTGGCCGACCAGCACTATGATATGGTGTTGAGCATGTTTGAAAAAGTTGGCCTGACCCCGCCGCTTTTCTATTACGATAAATTTCCCCACCAGATTTCCGGCGGCCAGCGCCAGCGCGTCGTGATTGCGCGCGCGTTGATTACCCGCCCGGAATTGGTTTTGGCGGATGAACCGGTAGCCATGGCGGATGTAAGTGTGCGTGCTCTGCTGCTGGATTTGATGATCAAGTTGAAGGAAGAATTCAACCTGACCTATCTGTTTATCACCCATGACCTGGCCACAGCCCGTTATATCTGCGATCGCATCGGCATCCTGTATCTGGGAAAACTGATGGAAATCGGTGATTTGCACGCGATTTACGATCATCAGCTGCACCCGTACACGAAAGCATTGATGGCGGCAGTGCCTGTGCCGGATCCACGCAAACGGCGCACAGAAGATATGCCAGAAGGTGAGATTCCCAACCCGATCAACCCGCCTTCCGGCTGTGTTTTCCATCCGCGTTGCCCCATCGCACGTCCGGATTGCGCTGAGATCGAACCAAAGCTGGAAGAGGTTGAACCCAATCACTTCGTGGCTTGCCGTTATTATGAACGGTAGATTGAATTGAGATTCCAGAGCCCGTACTGAAAGGTACGGGCTTTTTTATTAAAGGTTGCCTGAGCAGTATCGTAGGCAACCTTTTGATTCCAATATTTTCTTAGCCACAGATGAACACGGATAAATACATTGATGAATTAAGGTTGATGAACACAGATGGTGCATTGTGCTGCCATTGCGAGAGAGGGGGCTTTTGTCCGTTTTTTTAGCCACAGATGAACACGGATAAAAACAAAGACATTGTTAAGGTTGATGAACACAGATGGTGCTTTGTGCGCCATCGCGAGAGGGATGGGCTTCTTTAGTCCTTTTTTTCTTAGCCACAAATCAACACGGATAAATACAAAGAAATTATTAAGTTGATATACACAGATGAACTTTACTTCGCGTCATTCCGATAATTGCCAAGTGTCATTGCGAGCGAAGCGATCGCGAAGCATTCCCTTGGGGAAAGCAATCTCAGTTTCATGTATAAAATAATGCCATTTTGCTCGAACGTTTGCGGGACAAAAAGGACATAACCAAGCAAGGATAAATCGAACTCTATCCGAGATCCCTCTCCGTAGGGAGTGCTTCGCGATCACGCCCTCCTGCCGCTGGCAGTCAGGCTCAGGATGACAATGTGTGGGGCATTAGGCAGGTTTATCTGACAGGTACTGGCGGAATCTCGCTCAAGGTTAAATTTCAAAGATCTTCCATGCCCTCCTTATTTCTGCGCAGCCGGAATGGGAGGGTTAGGGAGGGGAGAAGGAGTGGAGGGGCAAAAAACAGCCCCGCACATTTGTGCGGGGCTGTTGTCAAATCGGAGAGTACTTTTTATTTAGATGAAGATGGTTGCGTTGGACTCATCCGAAGCGTGGATGAAAGTCGCCACACCTACGGTCTTGATCCCATCCAGCAATTCTTCTTTTTGAATGCCCATCAGGTCCATGGACATCTGGCAGGCTTCAATGACCACACCGTTGTCCATAGCGCTCTTGATCAATTCGGGCAGTGAGGCAACATTCTTCTTCTTCATAATGCCCTTGATCATGGCGGTTCCCATACCCAACATGTGCATTTGGGAAAGTGTCAGCTTGTCCGCGCCGCGCGGCATCATGAAACCGAACATCTTTTCAATCAGGGTTTTCTTGACCTTGGGAGCGTTATCCTTGCGCAGGATATTCAGACCCCAGAAGGTGAAGAACATGGTAACTTTGTGGCCCATGGAGGCCGCGCCGTTGGCGATGATGAAGGCGGCGATGGCTTTGTCCAAGTCGCCGGAGAAGATGACCATGGTTTTGTCTTGCGTCATTGCTACTGATCCTTTTTCCTCTTTCTTTTCTGCGCCTTTGACAATCTTGGCAGTGATGACTCCGTTGGCCGAATCAACCGACAGGAGTTTGTTGCCAGTGCGGTCGGCCCAGGCTTCCACATCGCTGCTGAAGCCGAAATCGGTGGCTTTCACAGTGATCAAGTCGCCGGGGTTGACTTCCTTGACCTTGTTGTATAGCTTCAGAATAGGGCCGGGGCACTGCAAACCGCAGGCGTCCACCGTGAATTCGTTGGCGTTATCCGCGTTGAAGGGCGGAATTTCGTGGATCTCTTCACGGCTGCTGATGGATACGTTCTCGAAGGTATCGAAATTGGACTGTTTGCAGGTCACGTGCGAGTAAGTCTTGAAACCGCCGTTCAGGTTGACCACATCAAAGCCGTTCTGCTTGAGGATGCGGGTGGCGAAGTAACCGCGCTGCCCGACCTGGCAGTAAACCACCACACGTTTGCTGTGCGGAATTTCGTTCAAGCGCTGGCGCAGCTCTCCCAGCGGAATGTTCAGCGCGCCGTCGATCATGCCGATGGCCAATTCTTCCGGATCACGCACGTCCAGGAAGACGTTCTTCTCGCGATCCATCTTGTCGACCATGTTCCAATCGATAGTCTCCAGGTCGCCACGTAATACGTTGCCGGCCAGGAATCCGATGATGTTGACGGCATCGCGGGCGGAACCGTAAGGCGGGGCGTAAGCCAGCTCCAGTTCTTCCAGGTCATAGACGGTCATACCGGCACGAATGGCGGTTGCGATCACATCGACGCGTTTATCGACGCCCTCAACACCCACCAACTGCGCGCCGTAAATCTTGCCTTCCGGTGAAAAGAGCAGTTTGAAAGCCATGGGGGAAGCACCCGGGTAATAACCTGCGTGGTTGGAAGCGTGGATGATGACATCCTTGAAGGGCAGGCCCAGATCTGCCAGTTGTTTGCTGTTCAGACCGGTGGAGGCCACTGTCAGGTCGAACACTTTCACAATGGAAGTGCCCTGCACGCCTTTGAAGGCCATGTCGCGTCCGGCAATATTGTCGGCCACGATGCGGGCCTGTTTGCTGGCCGGACCGGCCAGGGGCAGGTTGACTTCCTTACCGCTGATGATGTTCTTAATCTGCACGGCATCGCCGATGGCATAAATATCCTTGTCGGAAGTTTGCAGATGGTCGTTCACCACGATGGTGCCGCGCAAACCCAACTCCAGGCCGGCGTCTTTGGCCAGCGAGGTTTCAGGGCGCACGCCTACCGACAGGATGACCATATCCGTGCCAACAACTCTACCGCTCTGCAGGGTCACGTTGAGCGGGCTGTCGGCATCGATGGCCTTCAGACCGTCACTCAGCGCCAGACGGACGTGCTTGAAATCCAGATGCTGATGCACCATGGCAGCCATTTCGTAATCGATGGGCGCCATGACCTGGTCGAGCATTTCGATGATGGTAACTTGCACGCCGCGGTCCTGCAGGTTTTCGGCAATTTCCAGGCCGATGAATCCGCCGCCGATGACCACCGCGCGGGTGGCCTGCTTTTCGGTGACAAAATCGTTGATGCGGTCCATGTCCGGAATGGAGCGCAGGGTGAAGACACCCGGCAGATCCACACCCGGGATGGGCGGGATGATGGGGGTGGCACCTGGGGAGAGCACCAATTTGTCGTAGCTTTCAGTATATTCGCGCCCGTTGGAGAGGTCGCGCACATTGACCGTTTTCTTCTTCGTATCGATGCTGAGCGCTTCATGTTTGACACGCGCTTCAATGTTGAAGGTATTTTTAAGTTTTTCGGGGGAGATGACCAGCAGCTTTTCACGCTCCTGGATGACACCGCCGATGTGGTAGGGCAGTCCGCAGTTGGCAAAAGAGATGAAATCACCCCGTTCGAGGATGATGATTTCCGCTTTCTCGTCCATGCGGCGCAAGCGTGTAGCTGTGCTGGCTCCGCCTGCGACACCGCCGATAATAACAGTTTTCATTCCTTACTCCTTTTTCTCCGATGAGTTTTGATTATGAATGGCACTGGTGATTTTGGCTTCCTGCCTGAGCTGCGAGGAGAGGATCTCCCGCATCAGGTCCAGCGCAACTATGATGCGCTTATCCGGCAGGGTATATAAAACAGCAGTGCCCTGGCGTTCCGTGGCAACCAGGTTGCGTTCGCGCAGAATGCGCAAGTGGCGCGAAACACTGGATTGCGGAATGTTGAGTGCCTCGGAAAGCTCGTTGACGAACATGCCTTTTTCGGAAAGCATGTATAGGATGAGAATGCGGGTGGGGTCGCCCAGCGCCGAACAAATGCGCTCGTGCAGCAGTCCGATCTCAATTTCCAGTGGTTTGGTTTCCATTACTAATTCCTTATATTCGGATAAGCGCATAAATAATACTACTTAATCGGATACTGACAAGGGTTTAGAAAGAATTTGACAAAAAATTAACACCCGCTTGAGTTAAAGTGGGTGCAAGTGGTTAATAGTGCAAAAATATTAATGGGTCAGCCGAGAAATACCGGTTCGGGCAGGCCCTTCACGCCCGGTTTGAGCATGAACAGGTTGCCGGCCTGAGGCTGTTTGGCTAATTCTTTGTTGCTCATTCCATCAATGGCGGTGGTGATATAGAGTTCGTTCAGCGCCGGCCCGCCGAAAGCGGGGCAGGTTGGGCGCGCCACGGGCAGGTCAATTTGCCTGTCCGCTTTACCATTGGGGGCGTAGCGTGTTACCCGCCAGCCGTCGTAGAAAGCCACCCAGATGTACCCCTGGTTGTCCACGGTCAGGCCGTCGGGCAGGCCCTCTTCAGGCGGTACCTGCAGGAAGACGCGCCGGCCGCTCAGGCTGCCTTTGCGCGCGTTGAAATTGTAAGCGTACACCACGTGGTGCAGGGTGTCGGCGTAGTACATGCGGTGGTTATCCGGGCTCCAGCCCAGGCCGTTGGAGATGGTGATGCCCTTATCCATTTGTGTAACTGTATAATCGGGGTCCAAACGGTAGAGCGCGGAAGTCGCGCTGCGCGGATCCATGGTGCCGGCCCAGAAACGCCCGCCACGGTCGACCTTGCCGTCGTTAAAGCGTGCGCCGCTTTTGCCTTCCTCCGGATGCGCGATAAATTTCAGGGCAGTGCCTTTGCCGTCCCAAAAGTGGAAGCCGCGCTCGGTGGCGGCGATAAAGCCGCCGCTTTGGCGCAGACCCAGAGCGGTTACTTTGAATGGCATGTCGAAAACCTGCACTTCGCCTCCGGCATTGCGGCGCTGAATCCTGGCTTTATTGATGTCCAGCCAGTACAGCGCGTTTTCGCGCGGGTCCCACAGGGGGCCTTCGCCCAGGTCATTGTGGCAGTCGATGGTCAATTCAAAGTCCAAAGTAGTCCTCCGGGAAATTTACAAATAATTGCTGTCTCATTGTATCAAAGGAATGACGCAATAAAAAATCCCCGCTGTAAGGCACTAATGAGTGAGTTTGAATGAAATGGCAAGCCGGATTCCTTTTCATCTTGCGTTGAAAAGGAGTATGACAAGACATAAATAAAAAACGGACGGTTGTATAATGGCCGTCCGTTTCTTCAATCTGTCATTTTAATCAATTCCGTACTGGAAGTTTCTACCTGTTAGGTGATGGAAGCGTTGTAAATTGCCTGGATGGACTGCGCCAGCATTTGATTGAATTCTTCATCCGTTTGACCGACAGTCAATCCCTGCGATAAGGCGCGCGAGAAGCTGGCGATCAAGCCGTGATTGCGGGCCAATTTTTCGTTGGCTTCACTTTGCGAATAGCCGCCGGATAAGGCCACTACACGTACCACGTGCGGATCGTCGATTAATTCGCGATAGAAGTTATCCTCAGTCGGAATGGTCAGCTTGAACATTAATTGAACGCTTTTGTCCAAAGCGGACAGCTTATTCAAGATTTCGCTTTTCAACAGTTTTTCCGATTCTTCCTTATCCGCGCTGTGAATATCCACCTCGGGTTCGAGAATGGGGATCAGCCCATGATCGAAGATCTGTTTTCCCAGATCGAATTGCTGCTCCACGATTTGCTTGATTCCCTTAGCGTTGGCTTCTTTGATCACTGAGCGCATTTTAGTGCCGAAGATATTCTTCTCGATTGCCTGCCGCATAAGGCCGTGCAGGTCCGTGAATGGCTTCATCATTTGAACGCCGTCTTCAAGCCCGGCCAGGCCCTCATCGACCTTTAAGATGGGCACAATACCTTTATTCTCCCAGAGATAATCGGCGGTAAACCGTCCGTCAATAGTGCTGTCCATTGTTCTTTTAAATAGGATCGCAGCCAGAATGTATTCTGAATTGAATGCGGGGCTCTTAATAATGCGCGTCCTCATTTGATGGACGAGCTCGAACATTTCTTCGTCATTTGAATAACTGTCCTCTTTAATCCCATAGAGGAGAAGCGCTTTGGGGGTGCTCCCGCCGCTTTGATCCAACGCTGCAATGAAACCCTTTCCCTCATGAATTCGGTTCATTTGTTCCGTGTTCATAATAATCCTTTCATATTTCTGCAATGACAAGGTTCTTGATTACAAGATCGATTTTATTATAAGCAGGATCAATGGATTGGATTGAAAGATTTGTCTAAGAAAAGGAAAAATGCCTCTCCGCGTGGGTCTCCAGTATCAAAACAGATTATTGTCGAACCCACGCGGGAAGGCGTTCAATAAATGATGTTGACTTATGTTGTCAAGACGTCCCGTTTTTTTAGCCATAAGACAGAAAAAACAACGCTAATCGTGACGAAAACGAGACTATTCAACAGGAATAGGGATTGGCTGCATTGCATCGTTCCCCCGGATTTGTTTGCCTGCATACCCAGGGAGAGCAGCGCATAAGGATTCCAAACGCCAAACCCCTTGGCCGATGCTACCAGCCCGGAAATTCCACCCATAAGGGCGATGCCTACCGGCACGGCAAAGCTGCGGATAACCAGTGAAATCGCCAGTTGGACGGCACAGATGGCAATTCCCCCAATGGCCCCATAAAAAAGCCAGTTCAATAATTCTGGGGGAAGAGGAGCATTTATCCCCACCAGCTTTCCGGACAGGATGAACAACACACCTGTCCAGGCTTGGGTCAGGATGACCATCAGTGTTGCCGAAAGCAGCTTGGATAGAACAAATTGACTGACTGGAATTGGCATGGTCATAATAGTGTTCCAGTTGTGATTCAGGTGTTCCAGACGGTAGAGATACGAGCTGTAAACGCCAATCAATGCAGGTAAAAAGAAGAAACAGCTGAACAAGGTCTGCTGCGACCAAAGGCTGTACCATTTGTCCTGTAATATCTCAATGTTTTGAAAATAGTTGAAGGTTCCCAGGACTGCCGGGATAATTGGCAAGCATAGGAATGCCAGCCAGACCGGATTGTGATGCAATTTAATTCTTTCTGCGCGGAAGGTTCTTGAAAACATGATTTAGATCTCCTTTCGGATAAACAATCTTTGGCCGATAAGGTACAAGATGGCAAATCCTATTACCAATATCAGGAATCCCGGCCAGTTCTTTGGAATGTAGGAGTAATTTACGATGCGTGTGGCTGGATTCCAGTCCATTTGAATAAAAAGCAGTTCACCGAAATACCCCCATAATAAGAATTTCGAGAACACCTGGGGCAGGTAAAGCAGGAAGATTCCGACCAGCCCGCCAAATAAACCAACGGAGAGGGATATCATTTGGTTGGGAAACTGCAGTGACAGGATTTGTTGTAAAAGCAGGATGGTCAGGTTCACGCTCCCGGTGAAAAGCAGGTAATATGCCAGCATATCCAAAGGCGGATTACCTTGAAAGCCTTTCAGTAATCCAACAAGAATGATTACCAGGATCTGCAGGACAACCGCCGCAAGCATGTACAGGCTTCCAAACAGGAATTTTGCGTTGAAGATCCTGCCTGCCGGCATGAGGGTTTCTAAAAGCTTGAAAGTTTGCCCTTTATGTTCCACATCGCATAAGCGGGAGGTGATGACAGCGGCGAGGACCGGCATGATAATCGAGTTGATTATGGAAAATTGAAATTGCATAGATTTCCATCCCTGGGCAAGATCGTGCTCATCCATTCGGGAAACTCCCCAAAGCGTCCATAAGATTTCGACCAGGGTTATGGCGGCGGCAATCAACCAGACTTTTCTTCGATGTGCTTTTTGAAATTCCAGTTTCAGGGCCCGTATCATAAAGCACCTGCCTTGCCGGTCAGTTCCAAGAAGATATCTTCAAGATTGTTATTCCTTTCCTCAATCCGTACAACGCGGATGCCCTTGTGAATCAGATCCTGGATAAAAACAGCAATTCTCTCATCGCTCAGGGCGGGAATGATCAAATAACCTTGCTCTTCTTTGCATGCCAACCCCTGTAGTTGAAGAATTTTTGAAGCAGTTATGTTATTCATTGTGCGTATAGCAATCTGATGGGAACTTTTCTGGTGCAATGCTGCCAGGCTCCCCTGAAAGATTAACTTGCCGTGGTTGATAATTCCAACGTCGGTAGCGATTTGGTCAATCTCACCCAGCAGGTGACTGGAGACCATCACGGTCATGCCATACTGTTGGGGCAGGGAGCAGATCAATTCGCGCATTTCCTGCATGCCGGCCGGGTCGAGACCATTGGTCGGTTCGTCAAGGATTAACAGTTTTGGATTTCCCAACAGGGCTCCTGCCAGGCCGAGGCGCTGCTTCATCCCCATCGAGTATTCGTTGACCTTTTTCCCTTCCTGTTTCTCCAGCCGGACAATGGATAAAACGCGCTGGATGTCTTTTTCAGGGACCTTTTTCAGGGTGCTGATAATGCGCAGGTTTTCCAAGCCGGTCAGGTGACCGTAGTAACTTGGTGATTCAATCAGCGAACCAATCTGGCTGAGCATTTCCAGCCGATTCTTGCTGGTCGTCATTTTCCCAAAAAGGGTGATAGCACCGGAGCTGGGCCGGACTAATCCCAGTATCATTTTCATCGTGGTAGTTTTACCGGCTCCATTGGGGCCGAGGAATCCATAAACCGATCCATGCGGTACTTTCAGGTCAAGGCTTTGTATGCACTGAAAATTACTGTACTGCTTGTAAAGGTTTTTGGTTGTGATGATATTTTCCATAATCATTCTCCTAAATTGAATAACGGACAATATAGCAGGTCAGGTTTACGGGAAGCTGAATCCAAGCTTACGATTACCTTAATCTTCCATGGAGAACGGTCTGCGAGCTGCAACTTGCACTAAAATGGAGGAGATGACGATGGAAACAATTTTTGATTGCAAAATATTGATTGTGGATGATGAACCTGAGCTGTGCAGGATGGTTACGGATATCCTGCAGCGCGAGGGATTTAGACATATCCTCAGCGCATCGAATTGCCGGGAGGCGCGCCAGAGCCTATCCAAAGATCGGCCGGATTGTGTGATTCTGGATGTCACCCTGCCGGACGGGGATGGCTTTATGCTCCTGCGTGAGATGCGGGCGGATTCCTCTGCTCCGGTATTATTCCTTTCCGCGCGGGATGAGGATCAGAACCGCCTGTTGGGTTTAGGCCTCGGCGCGGATGATTACATCACCAAACCCTTCCTGCCCCTGGAATTGATTCTGCGTTTGAAAGCAGTGCTCAACCGTACTTATTTCCCGCTGGAACAAACCGGCCCGCAAGAGCGCATTTTCTATCTGGGCGATACTCAAATTGATTTGGAAAGCGGCACAATCACCCGTAACGATGGGGAGCAGATCACGCTGACTGCCAAGGAATTTGCCTTCATTGAGAAGTTATATGAAAATACCGGAAAAATCGTCACCATAGAGAATCTCTGTCATGCAGCCTGGGGGGACAATGTATATCGTTATGAAAATTCGTTGATGGTTCACATCCGCCGGTTACGGGAGAAGATCGAGGTGGATCCTTCCGCTCCTCGCTATTTATTAACCGTGCGCGGACTTGGCTATAAGTTGGTTGGAGTCACAAAGAAATGAAGAGTGTGATGCGGATTATTTCTCGTTATCTGGTTTCAGCAGTAGGTGTAGCGTTGATCCTGCTGGCGGTGAACTTTGTGGTGTTCTTTATCTATATGTTTCAATTGAACAGCATTGAGCAGGTGGAATACCCTGTTTCACAGATTGCAGAGGGTTTGACGGTACAAAATGGGGCTTACCAACTTTCTGACACTACTGAAAAAATCATTGAAGGAAATTATCAGTGGGCGATGCTATTGGACGATGCGGGCAAGGTAATATGGAGCCTGAATCTGCCGGCGGAAATCCCGCAAAAGTTTACGGTTCCCGAAGTGGCCAGTTTTTCCCGCTGGTATCTGGATGATTATCCGGTTTATGTCTGGCGACGTCCGGATGGGCTTTTCGTACTGGGCGGTCGGGTAGACAGCGTATGGAAATACAACATTGAATATCAAATGGTGGTCTTCGATAAAATCTTCATCTGGATTCCGCTGGTCCTTTTAATCAATACCCTGCTGGCCTTTGCAATTGCGTTGGTATTTGGTTTGCGCTTGTACCATTCCCTGAAACCGCTTGCCGGTGGGATCAGAGATATGTCCGAGAAGAAAGCCGTGAAATTATCCACCAAAGGCTTGCTGGGTGAACTTGCCGCCGGGATTAATAAGGCTTCGGCGCACCTGGTTGAACAGGATATCGCCCTGGACAAACGAGATAATGCCCGCACAAAATGGATTGCGGCCATATCGCATGATATTCGCACGCCCTTATCGCTCGTGATGGGATATGCCAGCGAACTGGAAAGCAACGCGGAACTCCCCACGGCAGAGCGGGAACAAGCCGGCATCATCCGCCGGCAGAGCCAACGAATTAAAACGCTGGTGAGTGATTTGAACCTGGCTTCAAAGCTTGAGTATGATATGCAGCCGCTGCGCCTTAGCCCTGTCTCCCTGCCGGGCCTGGTACGGAAAATCAGCGCGGATTTCCTGAATGGAATGATGGATGAGCGCTATACCATTGATGTTGAAATCGATGAAAACACTCAGGATGAAACCATAACCGGCGATGAAGAGCTGTTAACGCGAGCAGTCTCCAACCTGATTACCAACAGTATGCAGCATAACCCCAAAGGCTGTACGATTCAAATCAACCTGGTCAAGGAAGCCCCTTTCATATCCTTATCGGTTATGGATGATGGCATTGGATTTGCGGAAGAACAATGCCTGAACCTCAATCAACCAACTGAAGATCCGGATTTGCCCTATTCCGGTTTAGGCCTTACTATCGTTCGCCAAATTGTTCACGCCCACGGCGGCAAAGTGAAGTTTAGTAACCGCACGACAGGCGGGTGTGAAGTTTTGCTCTCATTGCCCCTCGATATGGGTTAGGCGAATTATGACTGATTAGTTTGGTCAAAGAAAAAAGAGCGGTCGTCCCAAAGGGCGACCGCTCTTTTGCGAATCATTGATTTTTCAATTTACCGGATGGACCGCGTCTAATCCTGAAAGTATCGCTATAGGGATGGTCATACACCCAAACCCCGTTATGCTTAATCAGAAGGGTAAACCGTATTTATTGCATTGACAAATTTACTCGTTATCTTTTCCGGCATGGTGATTGCGGCCCCAACAGTGACCATATCCACACCGCATTTCATTGCATCAATAACTTGCTCTACTTTCCAAATTCTGCCTTCAGCGTTGATTTTGATTTTTACGCTTTTCTTCAGCGCTTTAAGTAAATCGAGATCAGGAGGTTCCTCGTGAATCAAATTATCCAATTTTGCCTCATCCATATACGTCGATTTCTCCAGTAAACTGGATTTTAGACTGCTGCGTGTATATCCTGAGAGCGTTGTAGAGACAACGTCAACACCCATCTCCTCAGCTTTTAATCCTTCTTCGACTGTGGATAAATCGGCCATTATCAGAATTTCAGGATAGTATTTCCTAATCTGTTCAATAAGCTTGTTGATATCATCATAAGTTCTCCCCCTTGGGGTGCTATCCATACCCAAAATATCAGCGCCTGCCTCAATTACTTCTGCTGCAGATTCGAAAGTGGGCGTGATATATACCTTATCCAATGATTGAGGATCATCAAATCCAACTTTGTTTATGCCGACGATAGGAAGGTCAGTAATGCTTCTGATAGCTTTAATATTATCCGGCCAACATGCCCGAATTCCACCGGCCCCACCTTTTATGGCGCACATCGCCATTTTTTGTAAATAATCCGGCCCATACAAAGGTGAACCCGGAAAAGCCTGGCACGATACAATCAATTTATGTTGAAGTTCTGTTAAAATAGTATTCATATATTCTCGCCGTTTAATTGCCTTTGCTTCCCTATAAAGCTGGGCAGTTTAAATTGGTGTCTGAGCCCCATTCATCATGATGAAGGGGCTCAGACAGGACGTTTATTGGCTTTTTACACGACCAATAAATTAGTGAAATATCCAACTACCGCTAAAGCGATAAAGACCAGGAACAGGTATCCGATCTTCATCTTTTTATTCACAAGCAGGTAATAGGTAGCCAAACCTAATAAAATCGTAATGATGTTGGGGAACAAGCTATTCAATGCTGAGTTCAGGTCAATTACCATATCACCTTGCGTAAACGTCAGCCCCGTCTTTACGTTTACATACATGGTGGTGATCGCCCCTACAACGATCAAACCCACAATGTTCATCCCCTGGGTGATTTTGTCTTTAATACCGCCGGATAAAACTAATTGGGCGGAATCCATGCCCATGCTATACCCGCTCTTGAACAGGAACCAGGTGAGCGGAAGCATGATTGCTAAATGAGCCAGGACATAGAAGATTGGGCCCATTACACTACCACTTTCAGAAGACAGACCTAACGCGATACTCAAGAGAATCGGGATTAACGTGCCGACGTACAAAGAATCTCCAATTCCGGCAAACGGTCCCATCAGCGCCGTTTTTATGCTGCTGATGAGATCGGCAGAATTCTCTTTGGTGATTGCGCTTTGTTCTTCCATGCCCAACACGATGCCGGGAATGATCGACCCGATATACGGTTCGGTGTTGAAGAAAGCTTCGTGCCTTTCGAGGAGTGCTTTTTGAGCATCTTTGTCATTGGGGTACAGTTTATCTTTCACCTTTCCCAGCATGCGGATAATCGCGGGAGCTTCCATTCTTTCGAAGTTTTGCACTGAAAGGGTCCAGAACTGCCAGTTCCAATATGCTTTGCGTACATCCTTTTGATCAAGTAATTTGAACCTGTTCTCCGATTTCTTTTGGTCGATCATCTTCAAGCTTGATAAGTCGACCTGAGAGTACTTGATATCCATGAACGCTAATAACAAACCCACTAAAACAACCGGGATGATCGGCGCTTTGAAGACCGCAACCAGGATGAACCCGAACAAATAGTACAGGAGGTCCACCTTTTTCTTGACGACATATTGCATCAGCAACGCAAACCCGATGAGTGGCAGGATACTGCCCAGCAGGGTCAAGATCCCTCCGAGCCATTCAGGAATCGCACTGACCATGGTCGGAACAAATTGAGCGCCTAAATAGTTTGCCAGGAAGATCGGAATAAACCGGCATACAAAGTTCGTGATTTGCCCGACGACCGGAATGTTGATTGCTTTTTCCAGCTGGCCATTCGTGATGTAACGATCCATCTTGTGGACAAATACAGAGTTGAAAGACGCGGTTGCATAAACGGCCACGACACCCAGGAAACTGAGGGCGATCGATAGACTGACCGCATAAGTCGAATCCGCACCGCTGATAACCGCTAGAGGAATTCCAATCCAAGCTGCAAAGTTTACATCCGCAGGCATCGATCCGCCCGGTGTAACCAACCCGATATACATCGCCTGAATTGCAGCTCCAATGATGATTCCCGTTTGGATATCTCCCAGAATCGCGCCGATGATCATGCCGGATACCAGGGGCCTTCCCATCGTATACCACCCGCCTAATAGCCCAATGGCCCAGGGTGAATAGATTGAAGAGCAATACCCAAAGATGGCAATGAGAAGTGCTTGCCAAAAAATCATTTCTTCACCTTTATTAACCTTTCAAAATTTTTTTACTTAAATAAATCTCTTACTTCGTTCCATTCAATAATTTTCTGATCGATTGTTTGATTGAAATAAACTCGGACCCTCCTTTCTATAAGTTGATTGACTGCGTCCATCTCTTCGCTGGTAAGGTACGCATAGGTTGTAATCTTCCTGGTGTCCGGGCGGTAGCTGATTGGGCCGATATTCAACTCTTGCTTGAGTTCCGGATAAGATTTGAAAAGCTCCAACGCAACCATTGGAGATCTCATCAGCAGTAAAACATGCTCATTATTTTCAATAAATTCACGCAGGTTGGTCTTTGCCTCATCAGTCGTGAGGATCACCGCTTTTGTTTGAGGGGGAACAGCTAAAAGGAAAACACTCTTCAGTACGGGATTGGAAGCTGTAATATCATCGATGATTACAATCTTTTCAATTTTGAAATCAGCCAAAACCCTAACAATACATTGTCCGTGAATCAATCGATCATCACATCTTATTAATGTAATCATTTTTGCTAACCTTTCGATAACATCTCTTTTGTTATGGTGCGGATGCTATCTTTACCTTTATTCACAATATCAATAACTAAATCATTAAGATCCTGCTGCTGGCCCCTCAAAGTGAGCACCTCTGCGAGCATGGGTAAATTCACCCCCGTAATAATTACGGCGTCAATATCTACCAGGGACATTGCAGCAGCATTGCTTGGCGATGCACCGAATAAATCCGTAAATACCAGATTCTTTTTCGTATGCATGTTGCCAACCTGCTTCTTTATTTCTTCACACAAGCTGAAAACATCTCCGCCTTCATAAAGTCCAAGGGTCTCAAAATTCTCTTGAGGACCCATCAGCATTTCAATTGCTTGTTTCAGGCTATCTGCCAGTGAAGAATGTGTACAAACCAGGATACCTAAAGTTTCATTCTGCTCTGTTGTTGCCATTTTTCTCTCAATTACTTGATAACGATATCGAAAGTGTATTTCGTTCCGTGGTAAAGGGAATCGGCATAGGCAATGGGATTCATATTTGTATCGAAGTCCACCCCCCAGGTATGCATCACTACCCCTTTGTTCTTCGAAAACAGGATATTTGCATCCGTACCTTCCGCGACAATTGCATTTATTTTTTCATGCCTTAAGAAAATTTCAGTTTTGTAATAGGTTCTCAATGTGTCATAAAGGGAGTTCTCCTCAAGTGAATATTTATCAAGCCCCGGAAACCGTTTTTCGGGCAGGAAGACATTCTCAATCGCAATGGGTTCAAGGTCAGCCATTCTCACCCTACTTAAATAAAAAACATTGTCAGAGGGCAATATTTTCAATTCCTCGGCAATGTTTTTTTCCGGTTTTTGGATTTCAAAGGACAAGATTTTACTGCTCGGTTGAAAGCCAAGGGTTCTCATGTGATAGGAAAACCCCAATACCTCCAAATATTTACGGAAAACAAAATGGGACACAAAAGTTCCCCTGCCCTGGATGCGGTAGAGCGTGCCATCATTGACCAAGTCATTTATTGCGCGCCTCACCGTCATCCGGCTGGTATCAAATTGGTTGCATAGCTCCTGTTCAGAAGGGATGATGTTCCCTTTCTGATAGATTCCTTTTTCAATGGTTTCTTTTATATAAGCTGTGATTTGCTGATAGATCGGTACGTTTTCTGGCATCTGATCCTCTCTGTGCAAAAGTGCCTTTTTAAACTCAAGTAAGATTGAACTTGTGTTATCAACTTGTATAACTAACATGTATATACGAGTTGTATATATTTTAGTACGAGTTGGGAAAATGTCAATATAAATAGAATGAAATGCACCTTTTTATGGTTCTTCACTTAACACAACGGAAATTTCAGGCCGGCAGAATGATCGTCATTTGCAAAAGATTAGCTTCGCCTGGCTTATTTAAATCGGTAATAACGAAACTGACTATGTCTATAAAAGGTCTATGCTAAAATATTGCGGAACAACCATTTAAGAATAAATAGTGGAGGGACAAGCATGACGAGAAATAAATTATCGACTGCCTTATTGGTATTAACGTTCGTGTTTTTCAACGGCTGCATAACCGCGCAGGAACCAACCCCTGCTGTTCTGCCCACCGAACCGGCGCCGGAAGCGACACTTCAACCGACCGCAACCTCGGAAATCCAGTACTTTGATGATGCTTCAGAAGGTTCTCTACCGGTTATTTTTTCGCACGACGGCGCGCCGGACGATGTGGCCACGTTGGTTTATATCAGCAAGCATCCTCGTGTCAAGCTGCTGGGCGTGATCCAATCTTACGGCGAACAACATCCGGAGAAATCACTCAAGGAATGGCAGATCTTTTTATATGATGTACTTGACCTGGATGATGTACCCATTGGTGTGGGGGCGGAAGATCCGCTGGATCCGGCCCATAATGAATTTCCCGCCGGTTGGCGCAGCGGCGCTGATAATTTCTGGGGCGTTTCTCTGCCGGCCGCTTCACAGGATTACACTGCTGAAAATGGGGCGGATTTGATCGTGCGGCTGGTGAATGAATCACCGGAAAAGGTGGTCCTCCTGGTGACCGGCGCGCAGACCGATTTGGCGCTGGCATTGCAGCAGGATCCCGGCATTGCGGATAATATTGCCCAGGTAGTTATTATGGGCGGCGCTTTCAACCGAGGCGGCAACCTGAATGAATCACCGGGTTACGAGAACAACCACGCTGCCGAATGGAATATCTTTGTCGATCCGCTGGCAGCCAAACAGGTGTTCAACTCCGGCATCCCTCTGTCGATCGTTTCTCTGGATGGCTCGGATGATTTCATCGTCAGCCGGGAGGATTACGACAAAATTGCCGGCAGTGATGATCCTGCCCTGCAATTGTTGGAGCGGTCATGGCAGCAGAATTTCAACAATTGGGGCGGTGACTTCAAAATCTGGGATATTGTGGCAGGTGTAGCGATGACCAATCCAGGTTATTTCACCTGGACTTATGACGGCGTGGATGTGATTGCTGAAACAGGCGACACCCACGGCCAGACTATTCGGTTGGATAACAGCGCAAAATATACCCGGTTCACTTCGATGACCGATTATATCGGGGTGCGAAAAACCATTTTTGATATTTTGAAATAAAAAGTAGATAGATTCCGGTAAAAATGAAAACGGGCATACCCATTGGGTATGCCCGTTTTTTATACCCCGGCGCAAAATGAAATGCGCGGAGAGCCTGTTATTTTATTCGTCAGCCAGCGGCGGCTGCCACTCGATGTCCCAATTCCCCGGATGCAGGAAATTCGCATGGAAAATACTACAGGTAACCGAACCGTAAGGCAGGCCGCCGGAATAATAGTAGATGAACGGGTAAAGCTCGCTGGACGGGCCGGCTGTTCCGTAATCCGGCGTACCTTCTCCCTGGCCTGTGCAGAAGTAGGTTCCGCTGAAATACTGAGCGCTGCTTTCCGTGACCGTGATGGCATACCCTTTTTCCAGGCTGTCATCCCGCCCCTGATCGGTCGGTTCTTCGACAACCTCAACATCTCGAAAATTGATCCGGATCCCATCTACAGTGACTTCTTTATTAATTTCCCAGTTTTGTCCCACTTGCGGGTCTGGGCCGGCGTCGAAGGAGAAAACAGGAATGCCTTCGTCATAAATAGCATTTATCCACAGGTTTTTCACGTGCAGCGTTAAAGGAGGAGTGAAATCCTTGTCAGCAACCTTGATCGCAAAAATATTATCCACGGTGAATCCGCTGGGGTCGGGGAGAACATCTTCCTGTTCCAACGGGATTTCTTTGCCGGCTGCATCCTGAGCTGTGATTGTCTCGAAGTCAATGCTGGCGGCCTGCCAATTTGGATTGGATAATTGGAAGCTGCCGTACAGAATATAGCCGTCATCCAATGCGACGTTTTTATCAATGCTGATCTTTACGTCATTATCGCCTGCTTCCGCGGTGCTTTCGGCGGTGCTCTCCACTACCGGCAGCAGTTCCATATCGGTCGGCTTTTCGGTACTCAGGCTGAAATCCACCTTCCATTCCTTGGGGGCGCCGCATGTTGAAATTTCCGGGTCGTCCGGGTCAACGGCCGTATAGAGCGCGGCCTGGGTAACACCCTCCGGCAGGGCAAAGAATTGGATGCGCGCCTGCACGATGCCACCTTCGTTGCTCAATCCGCCGCCGGTCGGGAGCAGTTCCTTGCCGTTCGGCAGCCGCAGACGGTTAACGTTATAGGAGCAGTGTTGACTGTTTTTGGGCAGCCCTTCGATGCGATAGGTGACCACCGTCTGGTTGGCGTCCGAGACCACCTGTTCGATGGTCAAAACGGCGCCGTCTTGCTCCAGACTGACCGGTTCGTATAGATACAGCGTGGTTTCATCGTCCTGCACCAGACCGATGCCCGGCAGGAAGTCGAACAAGCCGCGCAAGCTGGCCCATACCCGCTGCGGGGAAACGACCAGCAAGATCACCGCCAGCGCAATCACCGCCGCGGCCGGTAGCCAGCGCAATTGCGGCGCGCGCCGGGGGGCGCGATCCGGTTGGGTGGAAGATCGCATTTCCTTCCACAGTTTTTCACTAAATTCCGGCGAGGGTTCAACGGATTGAACCGCGTCGTTGATTTTGTTTTCAAGAGATTTAGTCATGATCATTCTCCATTTGTTTCTTCATGCGCTCCAGCAGCCGCGCAACGGACTTGCGCGCGGTATCCTCTTTGCAGTGCAGCACCTGACCGATCTCGCGATAGCTTAATTCAGCCATGAAGCGCAGACGGATGAGGGTTTGTTCTTTCTCGGTGAGTCCCATCAGCAGGCTGAATACCTGTTCGAACTCGCCCTTTTGGGCGGCCCGTTCAGGCAAATCCATGGCGCTGACCGGGATTTCCAATTCCTCGATAGGTACTTCCAGAGCTGCTTTGCGTGAGTTTTTGCGGTAGTAATCGACCAGCCGGGCATGCGCAATGGTGAACAGCCAGGCGGAAAAAGCGCCGCGGTTGCGGTAACGCGGCAGGTCCTGATAGGCTTTCAAAAATACCTGCGCTGTCAGATCTTCCGCATCCTTGACATTACCCAGGCGGAAGTAGAAATAGCGGTAAACCGGGGTCAGCCACTTGCGGTACAGCGCTTCGAACTCAAGGGGATTGCGCTGGGCTGCACCGACCAATTCCGCATCTTCGGCCATGCGCTCATGCTGGTTTCGTTCTCCTTTTATGGTTAGGTCCATGTGTTATTCCTTCTTTGCTTTTTTGAAAATGCATCTTCACGTATTTATAACCGCAGGAAAAGCGAAAAGCGGACATGTCAGTTTTATGAAATTATTCCACAAAAAATAGCGCCGGGTACTCGGCGCTATTTTTAATCCATTATGCAAGTAGATTATGTGGTTTTTGAATCGCTGATACCTTGGAGCAGCTGTTGTAAGCGCAAGCTTTCTGCTCTTTGTACAAGTAAAAATTAACTGGTCTCAGGTAGTTTTAAGTCAACCACAGGCTGCCGAGTACCCGGCCAGCACGTTCATGATGCTGTGTTGAATGAAACTGCGCGGATTAGCTGGAATTCCTCCTTCGAAGACTGACGGGTAGAGCGCCGGGAAGAACTGGCTGACCAGCGCCAGGGGCAGATCGTCCCGCTGCAAGTTAGCTATCAAGGTCAGAATCGCGTTTTGCACCTGCGGGTAACCCCAATAATAGCGGATCCGGTCGCTGAAGCTGTATTTCATTGCGAATAATATTTCCTGTGCGCTGCCCCGGTAATGGTCCTGCCAGTACCGCGGGTCGCTGCGCATGGTCTCCAACAGGGTATCCACCAGACGGGAACGTTCACCGGCGGGCAGGTTCGGCAGTTCGTTCTCGATAGCAGCCAGGTTGAAAAGCGCCTCACGCAGGGCAAATGTCAGCGCCGGGCCAACTTTGAGAATAGCAAAGTGGCCGCCGACCATGCTGCGCAGCGCCTGCGGGGATTGGTAATCGGTGGAGTGAGCTTCGTAGACCATGCCTTCCTGCCGCTCGATGAAGCCGCTCAGGTTACCAGTCTGATCACTTCGGAACGGAAATATCTCTCGATTGCCAAACTCCACACCCGGCGAGACGACAACAGCGATAACACGTTCCAGAGCATCTGCCAGCCCGAAACGGAGAAAAATCTGACGATGCACTGCCAGCATTTCAGCCACATCGTCTACCCGTGTAATGTGCGGCTGGCCGGGTGCCTGCGCGTTTATGCCCCCCGGAGCGGGCACTTCCGTCCCGATCACGTATAAGGGTTTATAGGCGGCAGGACGTTCAAAGGCGGCCTGTTCGCAGGCTGCGCATAACCTTGCGCTGCGTGCGGCGATTTCGGCTACGGAAAGCGCTTCTTCCCCGCCGCAAGGCATCGATGCATCCAGATGAATCTTAACAAAGCCGGCGGCTGCGTAAGCGCGCACCAATTGCTCACTTTTTTGCATAGCTTGTTCGGCCGGCAGGGCTCGCCAGGGGTTTGGCCCCAGGTGGTCGCCGCCCAGCAGAATGCGTTCGCATGGAAAATTTTCCTCTTTGGCCAGCTCGCACACGTACGTACGGAAATGTTGCGGGGTCATGCCGGTGTAGCCGCCTTCCTGGTTGACCTGGTTGCAGGTTGCTTCGATCAGCAGCGCTTCACGCGATGACTGAAGCAAGCGCATCGCTGCGCGCAGCACATCCGCGTGAGAAGAACATACGGCGAATACCCCCACAGGCAAGCCAGACCGATGGCTGTGGATCTTCTCCCGCAAGGGAAGGCTGGATGAAAAGACGGCGGAGTCCATGAGGCAGGATATCTAATATGTCTTGTACCAGTTCTCATCCGGGGACGGAGCTTCGAAACAATCCTGCCAGGGCTTTCCCAACGCGTCCACCAGGCTGGTCAAGCGCGCCATCCGTTCGCGCGCCGTACCCGTCAGGAATTCCATACGGGCTTGCCCGTTCAGGTTAACGGCTTCTTTCCAGACAGCCCGACCGGCGGCCACACCGGAGGCACCGCCCAGGCAGGCAGCGGTAACCTGCTGTAGAAAGATTTCATATTCAACTGAAGCGGAGAGCAGAATCCACGGCACCTGGCTGGCTTGGCTTAACTGCCGGCAGGCTGATTGCCAGGCGTTGAAATCACCAAATTCCTGAATGTCCAATGGAAACTCGGCTTTGAGCACGTCAACACCCAGGGGCGTCAGCTTTTCCGCGGATTCTAAGATGACGTCCTGTTTTTCCCGGCCGGGAAGTTTGCCTCTCTCGGCAGTGGGGGAGTAGGTAAGGATCTCCAGAAAGAAAGGCAGATCGGCTGCCCGGCAGGCTTCGGCGGTTTGCTGTACCAGGGCTTCAATGGTGCTGTGCAATTCGGAGTGCGGATGGTAATAAACCAGCAGCTTGACCGCGCTGGTGCCCATGCGTTTAACCTGTTCTACGCTCCATTCCTCAAGCAGCTCGCTTTGCCTGGCGGTGGGATCGCCGGAATATCCGGACGCGTCCACCGCGACCAGTAGACCACGGCCTCCGGGAAGACTGCCATTGGCAATGGCCTGTCCCGCGCTGTAAAGCGGATCAAGCAGGTAAGCACTGGAAACCGCGCCCAAGCTATCCAACACGTCCTGCTTGAAAGCCATGATCTCTTCCGGACGGGTAACCGTTTCATTTTCAGGATGCAGCAGGCGGCGCATGTTGTTGCGATGATCCAGCGCCAGGATGGCGAACTTTCCCCCGGGCGTGGCGCACTGCTGCAGGCCTCGTATTTTTCCGATTGTAAGCGTCTTCATATTTCCACAACCTCACACCATTTAGGCATATCGTATCACGCAGCGAACAAAAAAGAATGTTCAACTGTGTTCGAATGATAAAAACAGCCAAAAAATGCTAAAATTATTGATGAAATGCACATAAACAAACAGTAATAATGTTCGAATATGAGCACAAATTTGACCGGAAGGTAAACCTAACATAACATGAGGAGGATGAACATGCTAAAAGACGAGCGGCAACAATTAATTGTTCGGGAACTGGAAAGAAAAGGCAGCGTCATGGTTGACGATCTGGCCAGCCAATTCGGCGTTTCCAGAATGACCATTCGCCGGGACCTGTATGAAATCGAAAAGAGCAATCTGCTAAAGCGCACACACGGTGGGGCGGTACTACCGCTCAAATCCAACAGTTACAACGAACTGCCCACCATCCGGCGCATGGATTTGCTCCGCGAGGAAAAGATCCGCATCGCCAAAGCGGTGGCGCCTATGATCCAGGAGAAGGAGACTATCTTCCTGGGATCCGGAACCACCACGCTGTACGTTACCAGAGAGCTGTGTCAGCGTGACGATATCACTGTTTTGACCAATGCGGTTACTGTGCTGAATGAATTGATCGCCAACGGACACATGCAGGTGATTGCCATCGGCGGCTTCCTGCGGCGCGAAGAGCAATCCATGATCGGCCATTTTGCCGAGCGCGTGATAGAAGACTTGCGTGTTGATAAAGTCATCGTCGGCATGGGCGGAGTGCATCCGCGTTTTGGCTTGACCAACGAAGACCCGCAAGAATTGATGACCGACCGCAAGATCCTGGGAATCAGCGACGACGTCATTATTGTGGCCGACCATACCAAAATCGGCCACGTGTCTACCAGCCGCGCGGCACCTATTACGGCAGCTTCAACAGTAGTAACCAGCGAGAATGCTCAAAGCGAACTGATCGAAGCTATCCGCGGCCAGGGCGTGCATGTCATTCAAGTCTAATCTTTAAAAACAAGGAGAACATTATCAATGCAGCAAGAAAACGGTAAATTTACCCGGGAGGAAATCCTCTCACAACCGGACACATGGGCGGAAACCTTGGCTTACCTGGAAAAGGATTGGAAGAGTGGGCTGCCCGATGTGGGTGCTTATGATGAGGTGATTCTAAGCGGGTGTGGTTCGACTTACTATCTTTCCATTTGGGCGGCTCGTCTGCTGCAGCGCAAGACCGGTGTAACCTGCATCCCCGTGCCCGGTTCCGAGATTTGGTATTCCGGAGAGGATTGGATTCATCCCGACCGTAAAACCTTATTTATTGCCATTTCCCGCTCCGGCCTGACAACCGAAACACTGCACGCTTTGGATTATTTCCTGAAAGCGGGTCAAGGGGACGCGCTGGCAGTGACCTGCTATGGCGACAGCCCGCTGGCCAAATCCGCACCAAAGGCTGTCATAACCTCAGCCGGTATGGAAAACAGTGTGGCGCAAACGCGTTCATTTACCAATATGATGTGGGCTTTGATGCGACTGGCTAACGGTGATATTCCATCCGGGCTGCCTGCCCAAGTCAGCCAGGTAGGAAAACAATTGCTGGCGAACTATCAATCCACCTCACGTGAGATTGGCGCAAACCTCGAAATCGAGCGTTTCTTCTTTTTGGGTGATGGGCCACTGTACGGCCTGGCTTTGGAGGTCATGCTCAAGATGAAGGAGATGTCGTTAAGTTACTCGGAGGCCTATCATTTCCTGGAATTTCGCCATGGGCCGATGTCGGTAATCAACGACCACTCGCTGGTGGTTGGCCTGGCAAACCCGCAGCAGGCCGCTTATGAAATGCCGGTTTTACAGCAGATGCGTGAGTTGGGCGCGCGCACGCTGGCGGTAGGCGGATTAACGGAAACCCCGGCTGCGGCGGATACTTTCTATCGTTTGGATGGCAGCCTGCCTTACGATTGGTCCTTCGCAACCTATTTGCCGCTGATCCAATTAATCGCTTTTGAGCGCAGCCTGGCCAAAGGGTTAAACCCGGACAAGCCGGAAAACCTGACCGCCGTGGTGGAGTTGTAGGACAGACGATGGATCTTTACGAATTATTAGTGCCCGAAGCAATCCAAGCCAAACAGGAACTGGCTGATCGCACAGCGGTCATTCAAAGAGCCGGTGAATTACTGGCAGCGGCCGGCGCGATTGAACCGGGATACGCAAGTGCCATGCAGCGTGTGATGGACGAGCTGGGACCTTACTGCGTGATCGCACCCGGAATCGCTCTGCTGCATGCCCGCCCGGAGGACGGCGTGCTGCGCTCATGCCTGGGTTTGATCACATTGAAAACACCGGTGGTCTTCGGACATTCGACCAATGATCCGGTCGACTTGGCTTTTGCCCTGGGAGCACTGGATAAGCAGAGTCACATCCGCGCCCTGGCGCAGTTAGCCGAGTATCTTTCTCAGGAAGGATTTCTGTGCGGATTGCGCGAAGCGGCAACGACGGATGTCCTGAAAGAATTTATCTATTCATATTCGAGAGCATAAAAGAGGAAAAATGATCATTGCAACTTTGTGTGGGATGGGATTTGGAACCAGCATGATGCTCAAGTTGTTTATTGATGACATTCTCAAAGCTGAAAATATTAAAGCGGAGACAACCCCCTGGGATTTGGGGTCTTTTAAAGGCAACAAAGCCGACATTGTCGTCGCGCCTGTGGATATGGAACCGCATTTACGTGATTACCCGGCCAAGATCGTCTTGGTAAAGAACCTTGTCGACAAAGGTGAAATCAAAGAAAAGATACTGAGAGCCATTGACGAGCTCTCCCATGCAGAAGGAGGAAAAACGATTTAATATTTTTAATCACCCAACCATTAATCAATCGATAAAAAATTAGGAGGAAAAATGGCTGTATTTGATGCAATACTGTCCCTGATTACACTGCCGGCAATTGTATTGGGTTTAATTGCCCTGGTCGGTTTGCTGCTCCAAAAGAAGAGCGCGGGCGATGTCTTCAAGGGAACTTTGAAAACAATTTTGGGACAATTGATTCTGGCGGTCGGTATTGGTGCGCTTATTAACGCCTTATCGCCTATCCAGGTATTTTTTGAAACGGGGATTCCCTCCGGCAGCTTTGAATCATTTGTCACCTACGATGAAGCGGTGGTCGGCGCGGTTCAAAACGCCAACCTGGCCAATATTGGCGCCGAGATCGCCTGGACCATGTTATTCGGTTATATGGTCCATATTCTGGTTTCGCGCTTTACGAAATTCCGCTATATCTATCTGACCGGCCATATGATCTGGATCCATGCCGGGGCGTTCGCCATCCTGTTCCACTCATTCGGACTGCCCATGTACGCGGTAGTGGCGCTGGCTTCCGTCATGGACGGCTTCTACATGTCCTTGATGCCGGCCCTGGCGCAGCCGATCATGCGCAAAATCACCGGCAGCGATGAGATCGCTTTCGGCCACGGCCAGACCCTGTTGAACATGCTGGGTGCCTGGGCCGGTAAGCTGGTGGGAGACCCCGAGGACTCTGCAGAGAAAATTGAGATCAAGGAATCCTTCAGTTTCCTGCGCGATATGTCGGTCTCTATCTCGATCATCATGCTGCTGGTTGCCTTCATCGGCGCCGGCTTGGCCATGTCGCAAGTTGGTGTGGCCGGATTCGAAGAGACCATCAGCGCTGGTCAGAACTGGTTTGTATATACGCTCTTGACCGCCTTAAACTTCACCGCCGGCGTTCTGGTACTGCTGCAAGGCGTTCGCATGTTGATCTCGGAAATCACCCCGGCTTTCAAGGGTATTGCCGAGAAACTCATCCCCGGAGCGAAACCCGCACTGGACTGCCCGGTAATTTATCCCTACGGCCCCAATTCGTTAATCATCGGCCTGATCTCGGGCACCATTGGGCAGATTCTCGGCATGGTCCTGCTGGCCATTATGAAGTGGCCGGTGCCGCTGCCTTCTATGATCGCGGCCTTTTTCGCCAGCGGTTCGGGCGCCATCTTCGGCAACGCCACCGGCGGCCGCAAAGGCGCCTGGCTGGGCGGTTTCCTGTGGGGCTTCGTCGGATGGATCTTGATCAGCTTTGCGTATAAGTTCCAGGTATTTGGGGACCTGGCGGCTTTTGGCGCGGTGGGCTTGGGCTTTACCGTCCCGGATGCCATTGTACCCAGCATCGTTGTGTGGGCAATTGCCAAGTTGTTTGGCGTCTAGCCCGGTAAAAGAAAAAAGGGGAGGATGAAGATCCTCCCCTTTTTTTGTAGAATTAATCCATGAAAAAGATCATCCACGCAGCTGTCATCACTGCCAGGGAAACCCTGGCTGACCACACCCTTGAGATCGAAAAAGGGTTGATCCGCGCGCTTTACCCCAGCGCGGCTGGGCACGAACGCGCCAATCAGGAAGAGATTTTTGATGCGCATGGGTTATCCGTTACACCCGGGTTGATTGACATACACATCCACGGATGCAAGGGCGCCGACACGATGGACGCCACACCCGAAGCGCTGAACACAATAAGCGCCACATTGATCCGCCATGGTGTAACGGCTTTTTATGCCACCACGGTAACAGCCGACGAAGAAGCTTTGACGGCCGCGTTGAGCGTGATGGCACAGTACGGCGATCAATTGCCCGGCGCGCAGTTGTTGGGTGCGCACGTGGAAGGGCCTTACATCAACCTGAAATATAAGGGCGCGCAGAATCCACTTTATTTCCGCCACCCTGATCCCACGAAATACCAAGCCTGGATCGAAAATGGTTTGGTCAAACTTATTACAGTCGCGCCGGAAATTCCCGGCGCGGAGGAACTGATCCGTTACTGCGTACAGCACGGCGTGCGCGTAGCCGTCGGGCACAGCAGCGCCAGTTATGAACAGGTATGCGCGGCAGCCGACCTGGGCCTGAGCCAGGCCACCCATTTGTTCAACGGCATGGCCGGCTTGCACCACCGTGAACCGGGTACGGTTGGGGGCGTGCTGCTGGACGAGCGCATCTTTGCCCAGATCATCGCCGACGGCATTCACCTGCACCCGGCTATTGTTAAGCTGGTTGTGCAGACGAAGGGGCTGGAGCGCACCATCCTGATCACGGATGCGATGCGCGCGGCCGGACTGCCGGAGGGAGAATACGAATTGGGCGGGCAGGCAGTTTTTGTCCGGGAGGGGGCTGCCCGCATTGCCAACGGCAGCCTGGCCGGAAGCACGTTAATGCTGGATACGGCGGTGCGGAACACCATGCGCTTCAGCGGGCTGGATTTCCACGAGGTGATCCAAATGGCCACGCGCGTGCCGGCCAAAGCCATGGGAATTGAAGCCGAGCGCGGCATCATCGCGGTGGGAAAGCGGGCCGATCTGGCTTTCTTTGATCGTGAATACCAGGTCATAGCGGCGATGGCGGCGGGCGAGTTCAAGTATCAAAACGAAAATTTTATCGGAGCATAGTATGTCAAAATTGACGCATGAATATTTGGAAGGGCTCATTGCCCTCCTGAAGCAAATAGAAAATGAAGAGAATGACAATATCGACGCGGCAGCGACCCTGATGGCCGACGCGGTGCAGAACGGTGGGCGGCTATTTGCCTTTGGCTGCACACATTCTTCGCTGCCGGTGCAGGACATCGTTTATCGGGCGGGCGGGTTCATGCTGATGAACCCCGTTTACGCGCCGGGTATCGCTCACCTGGATGTGCATCCCAACACACTGACGTCAGCCATTGAACGCATGCCGGGCTATGCCGAGGTGATCCTCGATAACCAGCCCATTCAGGCGGGTGATGTATTGATCATCGTGTCTGTCTCGGGGCGCAATGCTGTGCCGATTGAAATGGCCAAACTGGCGCACGAGCGCGGTATCAAGGTCATCGGAGTGACTTCCTATAAATACTCAAAAGAAGTAACCTCGCGGCATTCTTCCGGGAAAAAGATGTATGAGTTTGCCGATGTTGTGCTGGACAACAAAGTGGAAAAGGGCGATGCCATGCTCTCTGCCGAAGGCCTGAAAGCCAGGTTTACCCCCGGTTCAGGCGTGACCAGCACAGCTCTGCTGCACTGCCTGACCACGGCCACCATTGAGAAGCTGTTGGAGCGGGGCATTACCCCGCCCGTGCTGATCGCGGCCAACGTGGACGGAGGCGCGGAGCATAACCAGAAAATGTTCGAGCAATACGCAGATCGCATCTTCTACTTATAAGAAAGAGAAAGGTAGTGTAAATATCCCTCTCCGGTAGAGGGATATTTTTATTTATAGCCAAAATGTTTCTCTTCAATCTAACTCATAACCATTGCGAAAAACTCGCGAATTCCGAAGGCTCAGGCGGATTTTTCCAGGGAGGGTAAAATAAACCGTTTGAAAACAATGAAAGATGGAGAAATTTATGCAATCGGATCGATCCAGCGGACAGGACACCATCCTGAAAGTACAAGACCTGGGTTATCAGAATGACGGCAAGGTCATTCTGAAAGATATCAGCTTCGATTTGAAGCTGGGCGAGCATCTGGCCGTGGTGGGCAGCAGCGGCAGCGGTAAGTCCACCCTGCTGCGTTTGCTCAACCGCCTGCTCGAACCCACGCAGGGCCGAGTAGTCTATAAAGGCCGTGATTACAAAGAAACTCCCCCGCGCGAGCTGCGCCGCAAGATCGGCTTGATCCTGCAGCAGCCTTACCTGTTCCCCGGTACGGTGGCCGATAACCTGCGCTTCGGTCCGGCTCAAAGACAAGCGGAGATCTCGGACGAGGCCATCGCGGAGCTGCTGTCCAATGTGGACCTGCCGGATTTTGCCGGGCGCGATGTAGCCAACCTGTCCGGCGGCGAGGCGCAGCGCGTGTCCATCGCGCGCACGCTGGCCAACTCCCCGGAAATTCTGTTGATGGACGAGCCTACCTCCGCGCTGGACGAAGAATCGCGTTTGCAGGTGGAAAAGCTGTTGTGCGATATTGCTCAACGCCAAAAGCTGACCTTCATCATCGTCACACACGACATGCAGCAGGCCGGGCGGCTGGCCGAGACGGCGCTGGTGCTGGAAGGCGGCCGTGTGCAGCAATACGGGCCGGTGGAGGAGATCATCCATGCTAAATAACCTTTTCAGCAATCAAATTGTCCTGGGTTTTGTGCAGGTCGCCATCGCCTTTGTGCTGGCTCTGCTGGTGGTGCTGATCGCCAACCGGCGCGGCATTCATATTGAGAAGGAAGTGCTGGTCAGCCTGCTGCGCGGCATCGTGCAGATCACGGTGGTCGGCTCGCTGCTGCTGGCATTATTGAAAAGCCCAACCTGGGCCGGCATCCTCATCCTGTTGGGTATGTTCCTGGCAGCTGCGCGCACGGCCGCCCGCCGCGCCAAGGGCGTGAACGGCGCTTTCCGCGCCTCCTTCTACGGTATTGCCATCGCTTCGGGTGTGGTGATCGGCGTGATGAGCGCACTGGGTGTGATTGAGTACAAGCTGCTTTCGCTGGTGCCGGTGGGCAGCATGATCATCTCGGCTGCCATGAACTCCAACGCGCTGGCGCTCAACCGCTTCAAGGCGGAGATCGGGTCGCACATCGGCCTGATCGAGACGGCCCTTTCGCTGGGCGCTTCCCCGCAGGAGACAGTCAAACCCTACCTGCAAGCCTCCGTGCACGCCAGCCTGATCCCGCGCATTGATTCGCTGCGCACGCTGGGTATCGTATGGATCCCGGGTTTGATGACCGGTATGGTCATTGCCGGCTCCGACCCTTTTTACGCCGCCATCTACCAGTTCGTTGTGATGGCCATGATCTTCGCCACCTCCGGCCTGTCGGCTATGATCACCATGGCCTTCATCCAAAAAGAGATCTTCTCACCGGCGGAGCAGCTGCTGCTGGTGACTGAAGGAAAAGGAGAAGGAAACGGCAAGAATAACGGCGGAGGGATGAAACGCAACCGGTAAGGCCGATTCGCGCGATCCGCTTAGCAATAAAACGGAGAATAAGATTTTCCCGGACGAATATAAAGCGCTGGCCTGAAACGGCCGGCGCTTTGACTAATGGATTTAATATACTCGAGACGAAAGCGTCCCCATAACGGATTGCTGACTTTCTTTTCCCCCGGCGCATCACTCAAGGCACGTGTTGAAACGACCGTTGCCCCTTTGGGTAGTTCTCATGAGATAAAAATGTCCTTATGAAAATGGGAAAAAGTAAACAAAGCGGAAAATAGTATAATTAATTACAGGAAGGGATTTGTACGCGTTCCATTTAGCCATTTCCAAATTACTATATGCTTCAAATTAGCTTTGGGGTCAGGGAGTGTTATTCAATTTAAGAAGTATGGCGAAAAACATTTGGGAAGGATGAAGACAGGGTGTAAGGAATGAAAAGATATTTTGGATTGCTTGTGGTGGGTGTGTTATTTTTTGTGGCAATGGCTTGTTCGATCAGTTACCATGGACTGGCTATAGGCGATGACGAGAAGCCGAAAGACTTTATCGAGGAAATGCACGAAAAAGCGACGATGGAAACTTTGTTGGGGCAGATGACCGAAGCTCCGCAGGTTGAATCAACGCCGGAGTCGGGACATCAGGCTGCAGCCCCTGCCTCAGCCCCGGCTGTAGCCTCTGCAGTTTCGGATGTGGAGCAGTCCGTTTCCGGCTCGCATGAATACTCCGCTGTTTCGAGCAATTTTACCTGCGTCTGCCAGGAAACCGAGAACATGATCGTGGATTTTGAATTTTCCGAGAGTCAGGTTGCGGTCGATTTTGGCGGGGGTGAGCCGCAAGTCTTCGAAAAAATCGGGGAGAACCAATACCAGATAACCAGGATGGGATATTACATTTTGAGAGAAAGGGAGGGGGATCCGACCTCAGATATCAAGGTCGATCGGGAAGAGCGCACTGTGATCACCCTTACCGATACCGGCTACGTGATGGATAATTACCAGGGTGAAGATGCTTCGCCTTGCTGTACCTATACGATGACCAAAGTGAAGTAACAACGCAAAGCCTGTTGTGAAAAGCGCCGGATTCCCGGCGCTTTTTCTTCAATTTTCCTTAAAGAGATTATTTCGTCTTGGTATTGCTCACGCCTTTTTGGTTGAACATCTCGGTGATCGTTTTATGGCCCATATTATTGTAAACACCCTGAGTGGGGGCGATCCAGACATAGCCGCTGCCTTCGAAGGTTTGCAGCAGCCCTTCACCCGAAACGCCGGTGGATAACCAGTTCTTGCTGCTCTTTTCGACTTTGAAATTAATGCTCTCGTTTCTCATCAAAGCGAAGTTGCCATCCACAAACAATTTCTCGTTGTTGAGCTGGTATTTGATGATCTCCTGCGCCGGGACGGGCGAACACAGAATGGCGATGCCGTTTCCATAGATGCGTGTTTGGAAGAAACCCTCCCCGCCGAACAGGGCAGAGGAAATGTTCTTTTGGATGACCGCGGAAATGTCCAGCCCCTGCGTGCCGGCGTAGAACAGGCTTCTATCGACAATCAAGCCGCCCTCGTTCTTGTCGACCTTGTGCAGCATGAAATGGCCGAAGGTGGGCTCAAAGTAGATCTCCCCGCTGCCGACGATCTCGTTGACGAAGAAGGTCTCGCCCGAAACCATTTTCCTGGCCAGGCCCTGCATGACGCCCCCGCCGGTGCTGGCCTGCATTTTCAGGTTGCCCTTCATGAAATACAGCGAACCCGGCTCGACGCGCACCTTCGAGTTGTTCAAAATCACCCGCACCATTTTCAGGCGGATGCCGACCTCCTTGGCGAAGAATAACTTCTCGGCCACCTGAATATTGGCGGAGCCTTTCAGTTCCTTGAATTGCACCACCTCTACTTTAGTGCCGTCTTCGGATGTGATACTGTCTATGACTTCCAGTTCATCGATGTTCATTTTCTCTCTCCCTGGGATTTCGAATTTTACTAATTATACGTTTATGACTGTGGACTTGGTGGTATGGATATGTCAACAGTGAGGTGTTAGTGGGTAATGTTATTTGGGTTTTCGACAAAATCACCACTTCTATCCGCGAAGGAAGTGGCGACTTGGTCACCGCGGCTATCCACGTGAAGGATTATCCGATCTTGATCAAGTTGCTTAATATGGCACCAAGGTAAGTTTTTGATTTTAATTTTTTCGGGGATCTCATAATGAATTTACCGTAGCCTATTAGGCGGAACCACCATTATTTTTTGTAAATATTCAGGAAATTAAATGTCATTTCTTTATTCATTATTTTTAAATTCAGATCTAATCAATTTCCATGGCATGAATTTTATTTTTAAAAGCCCTATTGGTGTGTAGTAAGCGTTAGGGATTATTGCTAGATTACGTAGATGATTTTGGACTAGTAAAATTAACGAATTCCACCATGATTCCGAAAAATATGTATTTTCAATATACGCAAAAAAAACTTGGACAATGAATTCAAGTAAATGTTCACTACTGTTTTGGGATAATGACCTAAGGAATTGTTCGGGAACCTTCCACTCTTTAGGCCAGATGAATACAATAATCCCGCCTTTGTCAGTAGGAATCATCCCAAACAGAAAAGACTGTTGCTCGCTGTTAGAATCATGCAATTCTTGCAATACATTGCCATCTAAATCAACATTGGGTGAAATTGCACCCGTACTTACAACTGAAATATCTCCTTCGAACTCCACGGTCCAATTATTCCATCCGGAATAATCTTTTGTGAGAAGTTGCTTATCCATTTTGGTTTTGAGTTGAAGAAAATGTTCAAGACCTTTTTGATATCCTAAATCTTGGACTTCAATTAAATGTAATCTTTTTTCTCTTTCTTCTTCGGTTAAACCAGAGTCAGTTTTTGCTTGTTTTATAATTTCGGGCGAAGCTCTGAGTGCACCTCTCTTTTGATAAATTTCGTGGCAAAGCGCACGATATCCAATCAAGAAGAATTGCTCAGGAGTCCCTGTAAAAGGATGATCTTCAATTGGATTAAATGTTGATTTATCGTGAATACCACAAAAACCTTTGATGGTTGATGCTCTTCTCCATCCCACCCTTATTGGTTCCAAACCTTCGCTTTTATAGAAAGTGAGGACATGATTATCGAGACTAATTATTCTTTCTAATAATCCAGACCTCTGTATTGTATGTGCTGAAATGATTTTGTCACAGATTGACGGTGATGCAGACGGATGCATACATACAGCTTCATCCCAATGCTTATTTATTGTTTCTCTGTACGCCTCGGCAGGTAATCCTGATTTCTTTTTATGGCTTCCCATCTTTATTTCTAGAATGATATCACTAAAAAATAGAAAAACCTAATTATTTGTTTCTTGAAATCCAAAACGTTTTGGGTTATACTGGAAAAGTACCCAAAACGTTTTGGTTATTTCAGGAGGAATTGTGCAGCCCACCATCCGCGACATCGCTAAAAAGGTCAACCGTTCCATCACTACCGTCTCACGCGCCTTGCACGATTACGACGACGTCAGCGAAGAAACCAAGGAGCTGGTGCGCCAGGCAGCCAAAGAAATGGGCTACGTAGCCAACAAGCAGGCGCAATTGCTGCGCCAGCAGCACACCGACACGATCGGTTTCATCCTGCCCACCTTCGGCCCGCGCTTTTCCGACCCCTTCTTCAGTGAGTTCCTGGCCGGCATTGGCAACGCGGCCGCCGAGCAAGACTACGACCTGCTGGTCTCGACCTGCCCGCCCGGCGCGCACGAAATGGACACCTACGAGAAGTTCGTGCAGAGCCGCCGCGTGGACGGATTCATCATCGTGCGCACACGCGTGGACGACCAGCGCATCCGCTACCTGGATTCGATCAACTTTCCCTTTGTAGCCTTCGGGCGCGTGCCCGGGCTGGAGCACATCCCCTACATCGACGAAAATTCCGAACAGGGCATGCGCTTGATCGTAGACCACCTGGTCAAGCTGGGCCACCGGCGCTTTGCCTGCATCGCGCCCTCGCTTAACATGACCTTCGCCACGCACCGCATGAAGGGCCTCAAAGAAGGCTTGGCCAAGCACGGCATCAGCATGCGGCCCGAATACGTGCTGACCGGCGACCTGACCGAGAAGGGCGGCTACGAGCGCACCCTGGAGCTGATCGGCTTGCCCGAACGCCCCACGGCCATCGTAGCCTGCAACGACCTGATGGCCATCGGCGCCATCCGCGCCATCCAGGATTCCGGCCTGACGGTCGGGCGCGAGATTTCCGTGACCGGCTTTGACGACATCCCCATTTCTGAATACGTGCAGCCCTCGCTGACCACCGTGTCGCAGCCGATTTACCAGATCGGCCGCTCGGCCTGCGAGATGTTGGTGGACCTGCTGAATGAAGTGGCATTCGATCGCAAGCAGATCCTGCTGGAACCTGCTTTGATGATAAGAAATTCAACCGGTATTCCGATTGCGTAAATTAACAGACTGACTCAGGAGGTGAATAAACACAAGCAAAAATGATATTTCAAGGGGAAAAGGCGAATGAGAAAAAAATGAAAGGAAGAGAAATGAAAAGAAAATTCATGTTAGTGACTTTATTGGTCCTGGTGGCTTTTGTGGCCGTGCAGTGCGCGCCCGCAGCCGCTGAGGAGGTTATGGAGGCGCAACCGGACGCGGAAACACTGTCCGAAGAAGTAGCCGTGCCCGTTGCTGAAGCAGCCCCGGCCGATAAGGTGGTGGTGGAATTCTGGACCACCGATAACGAGGAAGAACGGGTGGACGCTTACGAAGCGGTCGCCCAGAAATACATGGAAGCGCACCCCGAAGTGGATGTGCGCATCGTCCCGATTGAAGAAGCCGGCGTTACCCAGCGCATCGCCACGGCTCTGGCAGCCAACCGCCTGCCGGATATCGTGCGCATGGGCGTTGAACGCGTGGCGGCCTTCGCCGCCGATGGCATCCTGGATGAGGACGCCTCCACCGCCGTGATCGACAGCATTGGCAAGGATGACTTCCGCGCCAGCCCGTTGAACATGGTGGTTGACCCGGGTACCGGCAAGTACGCGGCCGTGCCTTACGACGGCTGGGTGCAGGCACTTTGGTACCGCTCGGACATCTTTGACACGCTGGGCCTGAACGCTCCCGTTACCTGGGACGACATCAACGCAGCTTGCGACGCGCTGCCCGGCACCGAGAACCTGATCTACGCGCTGGGCCTGGGCACCGACCCCGGCCAGAATTACGGCCATCAGGTCTTTGAGCAGGTAGCTATCTCCAACGGCGCCTGGCCGTTCGATGAGGCCGGCAACGTCACCATGGATACCCCCGAAATGATCGCCGCGCTGGAATTCTATACCGGTTTGCAGCGCTGCGCGCTGCCCGGCCCGCAATACTGGCAGGGTGCCCGCGAATCCTATGAGCTGGATCAGTCCGGCATGATGTTCTACAGCACCTATATCATGGACGACCTGGTGGAAGGCTCCGGCCTGACCGATGGCGGCAAAGTGCAAATCGCGGTGGAAGATCTGGCCCTCAAGACCGGTTTTGCCCCGCAAATGGAAGGCGCCAACGGCGGTTCAGCCTCCTATGGCCAATTGGTTACCCTGGCTATTATGGACGGCGCTGACCCCGAAGCGCAGGATGTGGTTGAATATTTCCTGAAGGATGGCTATATGGACATTTTGACGCTGGCCCCCTTTGGTAAAGTGCCGGTGCTAAAGAGCGCCGTGGCCGGCTGGAAAGACCTCAGCCCCTTCTTCGCTAATTACTCCAGCGAAACGCTGGATCAAATTGCCAACGGCTACGACACCGTGAACCGCTGGCTGTTCCGCGCCGATTACGACGCGACCGAGAAAGCTGTCATTGGCGACATCGAAGGCACGCTTTTGATTCCGCAAGTGATCAGCAACATCGCCCTGGAAGGCAACATGACGCCCGAAACCGGCGCCGCCTGGCTGCAGGAGCAGGTGGAAGCTTTGGTTGCGGAAAGAACCGCAGAATAACATCGCTTAAGAATTCGTTTTTCAATGGCAGGTATATGACTGAAAGGCCATATACCTGCCGATAACAGGCAAGGAATAACCATGAAAAATTCCGGCAGATTGGGTAAAGGCATCACACTGCGGCAGCGCGAAGAGCGCTTGGCCTGGCGCTTGATTGCACCCACCGCCATCATTGTTTTAGGTCTGGTATTATTTCCGGCGATTTTTAACGTCTGGATCAGCTTTCATAAAGTCAACCTGGGAGCGCTGCGAGACGTGTTCGGCGCGCCTTTCAACGGGCTGGCAAATTACAAGAACGTCATCAACGATTTTTCTTTTAAATTCGAGAATTTCCAGAACATGGGTGTGGTGGTCACCAGCATCATTTACTCGCTGGCTTCCACCATCCTAACCGTGCTGCTGGGGCTGGGGGCGGCGCTGCTGCTCAACCGGCCTTTCAAGGGCCGCGGCGTTACGCGCGCGCTCTTCCTGTTTCCTTACGTGGCGCCCATTGTCAGTGTGGCCTTCGTGTGGCGCTGGATATTGGACCCGCGCCAATCGGGCGTGATGAACGACATTCTGACGCGTATGGGTGTGATCGACATGCCGCAGGCTTATCTTTCCACGCGCGGGCTGGCGCTGCTGCTGGTGATCATCTTTGAAGCCTGGCGCTACTTCCCCTTTGCCATGCTGATGATCCTGGCGCGCTTGCAGGCCATCGAAGACGCTCTGTATGAAGCCGCGGAAGTGGACGGGGCCAACAACTGGCAGAAATTCCAGCACATCACCATCCCCGAGCTGCGTTACGTGTTGGGAGCCACTTTTCTGCTGCGCCTGTTGTGGACCTTCAACAAATTTGACGACATCTTCCTGTTGACCGGAGGCGGGTTCGGCACCAAAGTACTGCCCATCCTGACCTATGAGTTCAGCTTCAAGACCTTCAACTTCGGAAAGGGCGCCGCGGCGGCCATGCTGCAGCTGGTGCTGGTGCTGGCTTTTATGCTGGTGTACCTGAAGTTCGTCATGAAAGAAGAAGACTAACGGGAGCCTGACAGTGACAAAAACGAATACCCATAAAAAGCAAACCATCTTTGACTATCTGGCCGCCCGTTTCAGCTTGAAGCAGTTCATCTTCTGGATTGTGCTGATATTCTTTCTGGTGACTATTCTGTTCCCGTTCTATTGGATGGTCAGTTCCTCCTTCAAGACCTACGCCGAAATTGGCGGGCGCGCGCCGGTGTATGTGCCCTCCAAATTGCGCCTGGACGCCTACAGCGAGCTGTTTGATCCCAGCAACCCCAGTTATCAAAACTTCGGGCGCAATATCCGCAATAGCTTGCTGGTGTCCGTGCCGACCGCGCTGATCGCGGTGATCCTGTCCACGTTGGGAGCGTACGCCATCGCGCGTTTCCATTTCAAGGGCAAGAACGCCCTGCTGAACAGCGTGCTGTTGATATATCTGTTTCCGGGCGTGCTGCTGATCATCCCGCTGTTTGCCATGTTGTCGCACTTTGCCACATTATTCGGATTTGAGGTGCAGGATAACCTGGTGGTGCTGGTCATCACCTACCTGTCGCAGACACTGCCGGTGGCGCTGTATATGTTGACCAACTATTTCCGCACCATCCCGGATGAGATAGAACAGGCCGCCCTAATCGACGGCTGCTCGCACATGCGTGTGATCACCAAGATCACCATCCCACTGTCCGTTCCGGCCCTGGTGTCGGTGTTCATTTATACCTTCATGATCGCCTGGAACGAATTCCTGTATGCCTTCATCTTTCTGAACAGCCGCAGCCTGTTCACCATGCCCATCCAGATCAACACCATTTTCAACGATCCCAGCCCGCGCCCGCACGTAGTTATGGCGGCTTCCACCATCATGACCCTGCCGATCATCATCCTGTTCCTTTCGCTGGAGAAGTTCCTCGAAAAAGGGCTGGTGTCCGGGGGCGTGAAGGGGTAGGCAGCCATTATGCGTATAGGAATCATATCCACACGCATTTGCGGCAGCGACGGCGTGTCGCTGGAGATTCGCAAGTGGGCCGCCATCCTGCGGCGCCAAGGGCACGAGCTGTATTACTGCGCCGGTGAACTGGAAGGGGGCCTGGAAGGCAGGCTGGTGCCGCGCATGCACTTTCAGGATGCGGAAATTGAAGCGCTGCAGCGCGATATCTTCTGCGCGGAATGCGATGAACAAAAGGTGCGGGGGCGTATGGATATGCTGCGCGCCGGGCTGCGCGCGGAGTTGGCCGATTTTCTGGACCACTACCACATCCAGCTCATCATCGTGGAAAACGCGCTGGCCATTCCCATGAATGTGCCGCTGGCGCTGGCACTGCGCGACCTCATTGAGGACCGCCGCCTGTCGACTATCGCGCACCACCACGATTTTATGTGGGAACGCGAGCGTTTCGCGGTCAGTTGGATGAAGGCCGAACTGGAAGCGGTTTTCCCGCCGAAATCGGAATCCATCGTGCACGTGGTGATCAATTCGCTGGCGCACGAAGCACTGCACGCGCGCACCGGCATTGCGGCCGAGGTCATCCCCAATATCTTCGATTTCACCCATTTTCACTACGGGTTGGATGAAGCGGCCCTGGGTTTCCGCCAGGCTGTGGGGGTGGGCGAGCGGGACTGGCTGGTGCTGCAGCCCACGCGCATCATCCCGCGCAAGGGCATCGAGGATGCCATCGAACTGGTGCGCCAGCTGCGCCTGCCGCTCAACCGCGGACGCTTGTTCGCCCGCGAGGTCAAACTGGTGCTCTCGCACCCCAGCGGCGACGAGGGTCAGGAATATTTCCACAAATTACAGGACCAGGCACGGGACAGCGGTGTGCCGCTGATCTACGCGGCCGACAAGGTGGCTATCAGCGAGCGCGGGCCCAAGCAGCCCGGCCAGTTCCGGCTGTGGGACGCTTACCTGAACGCGGATTTTGTAACCTATCCCAGCCGCATCGAAGGATTCGGCAATGCCTTTTTGGAGGCGGTCTATTACCGCCTACCGCTGCTGATCCGGCGCTACCCGGTTTTCATCCGTGATATCGAACCGCTGGACTTCGACCTGATCAGTTTCGACGAGGAAATTACCCCGGCTGTGTTGGAGCAGGTGCTGGCCGTGATGGCGGATCCCATCCGGCGGCGGCGCATGACGGAATGGAATTTCAACCTGGCCAAGGACCATTTTTCCTACCGGGCGGTTACGGGAAAATTTAAAAAGATAGTTGAGCGCTGTGTCTCATAAAGGAAAATGGCGCATTGAATAATCGGAAAGTTATGGAGCCTTTGGAAAGAATACGGAAACAACTCGAGCAGATCTACACCGGCGCGCAGGCGGAACAAGCTTACCGCGCCATCCTGAATAGACTGGCGCAGGTCAAAGCGCCGGAAGCGCCATCCGGACGCTACGCTTTCACCCAGAAAGATATGGTGCTGATCACCTATGCCGACCAGTTCCAATTTGCGCAGGCTCCCGCATTGAAAGGGCTGGCCTGGTTTGCGGGAAAATACCTGAAGGGCGCCTTCAACACCATCCACATCCTGCCTTTCTTCCCTTACTCCTCGGATGACGGTTTTTCCGTCATTGATTATTACCGCGTCGCGGATAATTTCGGCGATTGGACGGACATCCGCGCGCTTTCGGAACAGTTCCGCCTGATGGTGGACGGGGTCTTCAACCACGTTTCGCGTCAAAGCGCCTGGTTCAGGTCTTTCCTGGAAGGGCAGGCGCCTTTTTCGGATTATTTCATCACGGTTGCGCCGGACGCGGACCTTTCGGCCGTCATGCGCCCGCGCACCACGCCTTTATTGACGGCGGTGCTGACCGCACAGGGCGAAAGGCAGGTTTGGACGACTTTCTCGGATGATCAGATTGATTTGAATTTTGCCAATCCGCAGGTGCTGCTGGAGATTGTGGATGTGCTGCTGTTCTATGTGAAGCAGGGCGCGAGCATTATCCGCATCGACGCGGTGCCTTTCCTGTGGAAAGAGATCGGCACCGACTGCATCCACCGCCCGCAAACGCACGCCATCATCAAACTGCTGCGGGCTGTGCTGGACGCGGCCGCGCCGAATGTGGCGGTCATCACCGAAAGCAACGTGCCTTTCGATGAAAATATTTCTTATCTGGGGGATTTGGCCGCGCTGGATGGGCAGGGCGACGAGGCCCAGCTGGTCTATCAGTTTTCGCTGGGGCCGTTGGTGCTGCACGCGCTCAGCAGCGGCAGCGCGCGCAAGCTGGCCGATTGGGTGGACACGCTGCCCGCGCCTTACGATTATTTCAACTTCATCGCCTCCCACGACGGTATCGGCCTGCTGCCCGCGCAGGGCATCCTGGATGAAGCCGATATTCAAGCTTTGATCGATCAAACAGAGGCGCACGGCGGGCTGCTTTCCTATAAAACGGACGCGCAGGGCAAGCGGCAGGTTTATGAACTGAACATCAGCCTGTATGATTTCCTCAACGATCCGGCCGCGCCACGGCCCGGATTGGACACCGAGCGTTATCTCACTTCCCAGACGATTATGCTGGAATTGGCAGGCGTGCCGGGGGTATACGTGCACAGCCTGTTTGGCAGCGGGAATTGTAAGGAATGCGTCGCCGAAAGCGGCCGCGCGCGCTCCATAAACCGCGAGAAATTTCAGGTTGAAGCGCTTGAGCGGGAGCTGGCCGGCGATTCCCGCGCCGCGCAGATTCTAACCCGTTATCTGGCCCTGGCGGCCCTGCGCGCGGCGCATCCGGCCTTCAGCCCCCGCGCCGCACAGCGCGTGCTGCGCTTGGACGAGCACGTCTTTGCGCTGCTGCGCCGGGACGGGCAGAGCGGTGAGTGCATCCTGTGCCTGTCCAACCTGAGCCAATCCGAGTTGAAATTCACGCTGAATTGGCAGGCGGACTTGGGGTGCGATCACGCCGGTGAAGCACTGCGCGACCTGATCGCGAAAGAAACCATTCCCCAGGAGGATGGGCGGGCGGAAATCAGGCTGGCGCCGTATCAATCGCGCTGGCTGGTCTGACCTGATCTGCCTAGCGGGGAAAAGGGCTGTCCGCAGCTGGCATTGTCCAAGCGCATACGCGCGTACCTGGGAGGGCAGGTGATTGATCCCCTGGATCTGGTGGACCGGCCCGAATATTGCGATAATCCCTAGGTAATTTCCCAAAAATGGTATTAAAAACTTATAGATGAAACCGGCCGGAGCCGGAATTAAATCCCCGTGCCGGCCGGTTCGTAGGCGGCCAATTGACCGCGACGGAAAGCCTTGAGCGCTTCTTCAACAAGGCTGTCGAAAAATATGTAAATCCAGATGCCGGCTTTGTTGAGCACTTCGTAAGCTTTTTGGCCGAATTTATCGCTGATAACCGCGTCGACGTTATTCCTGGCAATCATTTGCGCGGTCTTCGCGTCCGTGTCCGTATCGCCGGCGCCGGTTTTGACCAGATTCGGCCGGATTTTGAAAAAGCCGTTGTCCGCATCCACGAACATGAAATATGGGGAGCTTCCAAATGTAGAACTGACCGGAGAATCCATCCCTTTATCTTCCAGTAAACTGATTGCGAGTTGCATTAAACCTCCTTTTTGAGCAAAAAAAGCGGCAGCCTTAATAAAAGGCTGCCTGGTTGGTTCGGATGAGAAGCTTTATGCAGCCTTTTCGGATTCGCCTTCCATGGCGCTGATTTCCTGGCGCACTTCCGCCAGCTGGCCTTCCAGCCAGGTCTCGCGCGTGCGCAGCATATCCAGCTTTTCTTCGGGTTTGTCCTCGGGGTAGGGCACTTCGAAGGCAGCGTAGCGCATGCTTCTGCCCATGCCGCCGAAACGCCGGCGCATACGCATGGGTCCGCAACCCATGGCTGCGTAACCGGGCATGTCGAGACCGGCACAGTAACCCATTCCGCGACCGCTCATCGGGCCGTTCCCCCAAGGTCCATAGTAATTTCCTCTTGGCATTGATTTACTCCTTTAATACTTGATTCTTTATTTGTCAGTTTTCATGTGGCTTTCATAAGCCTGGATCCATTCGTCGATTTTTTGACGGATTTTTTTCAATTCTTCCAGATGCTGGGCCAGCATTTCCTGGCCGTTGGGGGTCAGGTGATATACCCGCCGGGGCGGTCCCTGGCTGTCTTTTTCATCCCAGCTGGAACTGATGAGCCTTTCTGCTTCCAAGCCATGCAGCGCACGGTAAATCAGGCTGGGGTCGATATCGCCCAAGCCGAATTCCTTCAGGCGCTCCATCAGTTCGTAGCCGTGGGCCGGGCCTTGCTGCATGATCAGCAACAAACTGGGTTGCAGCATCAGCCTTCCGCGCCCGTGGCGGCTTCTATTCATGTGTCTAATATCTCTCATGTTGGGTATTATAGCAAACTATATGCTAAAAGTCAATAGTTAATAAGCAAATAGATAAATGTCTATAGACAAATGTCAGTAGTAGTAAATATTCCATTAATTGTCAGAATGGATAAGATATGATAGGATGAATGAATTGTCAGGTATTCATAGAAATTAATGATTTAGTGAGGAGAGCTTAATGGTTATTGGAAGAATGCATCGAGGTATTTTGGCAGCTGCCCTAATCGGAACTTTGATTTTTTCAGGTTGTGTCACTATTGGAACGTCGGATAAGGGAAACTCGGGGGAGATGGAATCCACCCAAATGGCTTTCGAAATGACCAAAATGGCCTTTGAAATGCAGGTCAACGAGGCTACCAGTGAGGCGCAGCAGGCCAACGCCGTGAATGCGACTGCTGTTCCCGCCGCACCCGCCAAAGCGGAAGCTGCGCCGGCTCTTTCCCTGGCTTCTTCTTATGGACAGGCACAGAAATGGTCAGACGGGGTTTGTCAAATTGCCTGCTTTTTTGCGGATGTAACCGGTGATGGGTTGGCCGATTTTATTGCCCAGGATAATGACGGGCTGAATGTGCTGCCTTCTACCGGAAGCGGTTTTCCTCAATATACCAATTGGACCGGCCAAAAGGTAACTTGCGATAATAATTGCTATTTCGCCGATGTGACCGGTGATGGCTTGGCAGATTTTATCGCGCATGACGTGGGCGGTGTATTCGTCCTGCCTTCCACCGGGATCGGCTTCGGTCCGGCCGGCAACTGGACCGGCGCGCCGGTGGGCTGCGATAACGGCTGCTCCCTGAAAGATGTAACCGGGGATGGCAAGGCTGATTTCATCGCTTCCGATGATGATGGCGTGTACGTGCTGCCCTCCACGGGGGCGGCCTTCGGCGCGGCGCAGAAATGGTCGGACGGCGTTTGCCAGCAGGGCTGTTTCTATGCCGACGTAACCGGCGATGGGTTGGCGGATTTTATCGCGCATGATAATGACGGCTTGAACGTGCTGCCCTCCACCGGCAGCAGCTTTGGGCCGTACAGCAACTGGAGCGGCGGCCCGGTTGCCTGTGATGAGGGCTGCTTTTTCGCGGATGCGGATGGCGACGGCAAGGCCGACTTTATCGCGCAGGATATGGAGGGCATTTACGTGCTGCTTTCCAACGGCTCCAGCTTTGGCGCGCCCGCTAATTGGACCAATGGGACTACGGTTCTGTGTGATTTAGGCTGCTTCCTGGGAGATGTGACCGGGAACGGCGCCGCGGACTTCATCGCGCAGGACGACGACGGCATCTGGGTCGTGCCGGCCCAGTAGGCTTATTTTTGGATGATCAAAACGCCGGTGAAACCTCACCGGCGTCTTTTTTTTACCCCCATCTTGAGGGGCAAAACGTTGGCTGAGCTTGTCGACCGCGAAGCGTTCCCTTGGGGAAAGCCAACCGGAAGAATCCCTGCCAAGCTTAAGATGTCATTCTTAGCGAAGTGATCGCGAAGCACTCCCTTGGGGAGAGAATCTCGGCCTGAATGTATAGGAAAGGTAATAATCACCCCCGTGATTCAAACGCTTATTGTGAAATGGAAGATCAGAGCAAATGCCGGACTGCCCTTCGATAAACTCAAGGCGCTTTGGTCTTTCAATTGTCATTGCGAGCCCGGAGGGCGAAGCAATCTCAGCTGCCTGACCTGGCAATTTCAATGGTGGGTAATTTACCATGAAGTAAAGGCATTATTTATTTTGGCCGAGATTCAATCGGTCGCACCTTTCGGGCGCTCCCTCAGAATGACATCAGCGGTGTTGGGGCGGGTCGCGAAGCACCCCCTTGGGGGGGCACGGACCCCAATAGAGAAAAGGGTGCTTAAAGCAAAACGACCACTGCGAAAGTGGTCGTCAGTCGTCGAAGCTCACTGCAGGAGCAGTGAGCGTAGATACTCGATACAGGTTTGCATCCGGTAAACCTGTATCGAGCAGAGAAATTTAATCTAAGTGGATATGTTAATAAAAATAATCTCTCATTTATGCGAGAGATTATTTTTAAGGTCGGCGGGTCGCAGTCCATTTCGTAAGAAATGGACGAAGATACTGAAAACAGAAAATCTGTTTTCAGTACGGATTTGAACACCGGAAAAATAAAAAGACTGCTTTCAAAGCAGTCTCCTAAAAAAAGTCGGGGCGGGCGGATTTGAACCGCCGGCCTTCGCGAAGCACCCCCTTGGGGGGCACGGACCCGAATAGAGAAAAGGGTGCTTAAAGCAAAACGACCACTGCGAAAGTGGTCGTCAGTCGTCGAAGCTCACTGCAAGAGCAGTGAGCGTAGATACTCGATACAGGTTTGCGTCCGGGCGAACCTGTATCGAGCAGAGAAAATTAATTAAAGAGGATATGTTAACTAAAAAAATCTCTCATTTATGTGAGAGATTCTTCTTTATAGTCGGGGCGGGCGGATTTGAACCGCCGGCTTTCGCGAAGCACCCCCTTGGGGGGCACGGACCCGAATAAAGAAAAGGGTGTTTAAAACAAAACGACCACTGCGAAAGTGGTCGTCAGTCGGGGCGGGCGGATTTGAACCGCCGGCCTCACGGACCCGAACCGTGCGCGCTACCGGTCTGCGCTACGCCCCGAACACGAAGATTATACCTTACCATCGTGTAATCCAACAATACTAAATGTGAAATTAAAACAGATCAATCTCCTTCTGAAGGACGGTATCCAGCAACCCGACCAGGTCGGTCACGCGTACCTCCGGCACGACGGGCAGGGCCAGCCCGGCGATGGCCAATATGGGCGACAGGGTGGTCAAGCCCAGTTCCCGGCCGATGCGGTTCAAGACGGAAGTTTCTTCCGCCAGCTCCGCTACCGATTTCGGCGACATTAGTCCGGCAATCGGCAATTCAAGCTTTCCCAGAACTTTTTGGTTCTTCACAAATATCACGCCGCCGCCGCATTTTTCCAACTCCAGGGCAGCCACGAGCATATCATCCGGATTGTGCCCGGCGATCAACAGGTTATGCGAATCGTGCGCGATGGTGGTGGCCAGGGTGGCCTCGCGCAGGTGCAGGCCGCTCAGCAATACAGTCGTTGCAGCGTGCGGCTGGCCGTGGCGCGGCACCACGCTCAGATAACACATATCATCCGAGCTGCCAGCCAGGTTGAGATACCCGTCCTTGACCGGAACGCTGTTTCTGTGCAATTCGGTCATGCCGCTTTCCAGCAGGTGGATGAAATTGACATCCACGCTCCCGTTTTCAACCGGCGCTTTGATCCGGAAGGTCTCGCGGCTGGGACGTTGGCCGAAAATCACGCTGTTGGCGGGGTTGATCGACACCGGCGGTTCGGGAATATCGATGATCAGCTTGCCGTTTTTGGAGACGAATTTTCCGTTGATCAGCACGTCGTTGACGCGCACATCTTCCAGCGAGTTCAACAGCAGGATGTTGGCATAATACCCGGGGGCGATGGCGCCCAAGTCTTTCAATTGGTAGGCGCGCGCGCCGGTCAGTGAAGCCCAGCGGTAGGCCAGGGCGGGCTGGATGCCGTATTTGATTACCTCGCGCACGACGCGGTCCATGTGGCCTTTGCTGATGATGTCGTCGGGTTCGATGTCGTCCGTGCACAACGCGATGTCAATGAAGGGCAAGTCTTTGATGGCCGGAATGACTACCTTAACCGGATTTCCAAATGAGCTTAATTTCAGCAGCGGCAGCATGCCCAGGCGGATCTTCTCGACCGCTTCGTTCCCGTCGCGGATCTCGTGATCGCTTTCGATACCGGCCGCCAGATAGGCGTTCAGCTCGCGCCCGACCAGCAGGGGCGAGTGGCCCTGGATGGCCACGCCGGCGTCCAGCGCGGCTGTCACGATGTCGCTGATGGGTTGGTTGCCCCTGACCACGCCGATGTAATCCATCACCTCCGCGGCGGCGATCACGCGCGGCCACTTGAACATCTCGGCGATTTCCTTCGCCTTGAACTCCGCCCCGGCGGTTTCTTTTCCGGGCACGGCCGGCACACAGGTGGGGATGGAAATATAGACGCGCAGGGGCAGTCCTTCGCTGGCCTCCACCATGTAGCGCACACCCTCCATGCCCAGCACATTGCCGATCTCGTGCGGGTCGATCACGGAGACGGTGGTGCCCAGCGGCAGGACCGCAGACGCATAATTGGCGGGCGTCACCATGCTGCTTCCGATGATGATGGCGTGTACGTGCTGCCCTCCACGGGGGCGGCCTTCGGCGCGGCGCAAAAATGGTCGGACGGCGTTTGCCAGCAGGGCTGTTTTTATGCCGATGTGACCGGCGATGGGCTGGCGGATTTTATCGCGCATGATAACGACGGCTTGAATGTGCTGCCCTCCACCGGCAGCAGCTTCGGCCCGTACAGCAACTGGAGCGGCGGCCCGGTAGCCTGTGATGAGGGCTGCTATTTCGCGGATGCGGATGGCGACGGCAAGGCCGACTTTATCGCGCAGGATATGGATGGTATTTACGTGCTGCTTTCCAACGGCTCCAGCTTTGGCGCGCCCGCCAATTGTACCAACGGGACTACGGTTCTGTGTGATTTAGGCTGCTTCCTGGGAGATGTGACCGGGAACGGGGCCGCGGACTTCATCGCGCAGGACGACGATGGCATATGGGTCGTGCCGGCCCAGTAAGAGTTGCTAGATAGGTTCATTTGAGACGCCGGTTGATGCTCGCTGGCGTCTATTTTTTACCCCTTTCTGAGTCTCCCTGTTCAGACTTTGCAGACATCGAGAGGGAAAAAACCGGAAATTCTTTCCAATGTCATTCTGAGCGAACGTAGTGAGCGTGAGAATCTCGGCCAGCAATACTAAATAATGTGTAGGGCGGGATTCTTCTTGTATTCAGTAGTGACGAGTGATCCCGCTGCTATTATGCAAATTTCAGCTTCAGCCCCTCCCTATCCCTCCCCGTTCCGGCTGCGCGGAACAGGGAGGGCATTTGATCTGATGGCGAGTCGCGCAAAACCCCCTTGGGCCTTCGCGAAGCACCCCCTTGGCGGGTCGCGAAGCACCCCCTTGGGGGGCACGGACCCGAATAGAGAAAAGGGTGCTTAAAGCGAAACGACCACTGCGAAAGTGGTCGTCAGTCGTCGAAGCTCACTGCAGGAGCAGTGAGCGTAGATACTCGATACAGGTTTGCATCCGGTAAACCTGTATCGAGCAGAGAAATTTAATCTAAGTGGATATGTTAATAAAAAAAATCTCTCATTTATGCGAGAGATTTTTTATAAGGTCGGCGGGTCGCAGTCCATTTCGTAAGAAATGGACGAAGATGCTGAAAACAGATTTTCTGTTTTCAGTACGGATTTGAACCGCCGACCTTCGCGCAGCATCCCCTTGGGGGACACGGACCCGAACAGAGAAAAGCGTGCTTAAAACAAAACGACCACTGCGAAAGTGGTCGTCAGTCGTCGAAGCTCACTGCAGGAGCAGTGAGCGTAGATACTTGATACAGGTTTGCGTCCGGTAAACCTGTATCGAGCAGAGAAAATTAATTAAAGATGATACATTAACAAAAAAAATCTCTCATTTATGTGAGAGATTCTTCTTTATAGTCGGGGCGGGCGGATTTGAACCGCCGACCTTCGCGCAGCATCCCCTTGGGGGGCACGGACCCGAATAGAGAAAAGGGTGCTTAAAGCAAAACGACCACTACGAAAGTGGTCGTCAGGGGGGGGCGGGTCGCAGTCCATTTCGTAAGAAATGGACGAAGATACTGAAAACAGATTTTCTGTTTTCAGTACGGATTTGAACACCGGCAAAATAAAAAGACTGCTTTCAAAGCAGTCTCCTTAAGAAAGTCGGGGCGGGCGGATTTGAACCGCCGGCCTCACGGACCCGAACCGTGCGCGCTACCGGTCTGCGCTACGCCCCGAACACGAAGATTATACCTTACCATCGTGTAATCCAACAATACTAAATGTGAAATTAAAACAGATCAATCTCCTTCTGAAGGACGGTATCCAGCAATCCGACCAGATCGGTCACGCGTACCTCCGGCACGACGGGCAGGGCTAGCCCGGCGATGGCCAGTATGGGTGACAGGGTGGTCAAGCCCAGTTCCCGGCCGATGCGGTTCAGAACAGAAGTCTCCTCTGCCAGCTCCGCTACAGATTTCGGCGACATTAACCCGGCAATCGGCAGTTCAAGCTTTCCCAGAACTTTTTGGTTCTTCACAAATATCACGCCGCCGCCGCATTTTTCCAACTCCAGGGCAGCCATGAGCATGTCTTCCGGGTTGTGCCCGGCAATCAACAGGTTGTGCGAATCGTGCGCGATGGTGGTGGCCAGGGTGGCTTCGCGCAGGTGCAGGCCGCTCAGCAATACAGTCGTTGCGGCATGGGGTTGGCCGTGGCGCGGCACAACACCCAAATAACACATATCATCCGAGCTGCCAGCCAGGTTGAGATACCCGTCCTTGACCGGAACGCTGTTTCTGTGCAATTCGGTCATGCCGCTTTCCAGCAGGTGAATGATATTGACATCCACGCTCCCGTTTTCAATGGGTGCTTTGATCCGGAGGGTCTCACGGCTGGGGCGTTGGCTGAAGATCACGCTATTGGCGGGATTGATCGACACCGGCGGCTCGGGAATGTCGATGATCAGCTTGCCGTTTTTGGAGACGAACTTCCCGTTGATCAGCACGTCGTTGACGCGCACATCCTCCAGCGAGTTCAGCAGCAGGATGTTGGCATAATATCCCGGGGCGATGGCGCCCAGGTCTTTCAGTTGGTAAGCGCGCGCGCCGGTCAGCGAGGCCCAGCGGTAGGCCAGGGCGGGCTGGATGCCGTAAGCGATTACCTCGCGGATCACACGGTCCATGTGGCCTTTGCTGATGATGTCGTCGGGTTCGATGTCGTCTGTGCACAATGCAATGTCGAGGAAGGGCAGGTCTTTGACAGCCGGAATGACCACCTTGACCGGATTGCCGAAGGAGCTTAATTTCAACAGCGGCAGCATGCCCAGACGGATCTTCTCGACCGCTTCGTTCCCGTCGCGGATCTCGTGGTCGCTTTCGATGCCGGCTGCCAGATAAGCGTTCAGCTCACGCCCGACCAGCAGGGGCGAGTGGCCCTGGATGGCCACGCCGGCGTCCAGCGCGGCCGTTACAATGTCGCTGATGGGCTGGTTGCCCCGGACCACACCGATGTAATCCATCACCTCCGCGGCGGCAATCACGCGCGGCCAGGTGAACATCTCGGAAATCTCCTTCGCCTTGAACTCCGCCCCGGCGGTTTCTTTTCCGGGCACGGCCGGCACACAGGTGGGGATGGAAATATAGACGCGCAGGGGCAGTCCTTCGCTGGCCTCCACCATGTAGCGCACGCCCTCCATGCCCAGCACGTTGCCGATCTCGTGCGGGTCGATGACGGAAACTGTCGTGCCCAGCGGCAGGACCGCCGCGGCATAATTGGCGGGCGTCACCATGCTGCTTTCGATGTGCAGGTGCGTGTCCACAAAGCCGGGCGCAGCCCACTTGCCCGTGCCATCGATGGTCTCTTTGGCCTCCAGCGGCGTTGAACCGGCCGGCACGACCAGCGCGATGCGCTCGCCGTAGATGCCGATGTCGCCTGGGTAGATCTCACAAGTGAAAACATTGATCAGATTTACGTTCTGGATGACTAAGTCTAAGGGTCTATCCCCCCGTGCCACTTCAATGAGTTCGCTCCTGCTCATGCTTGAAACCTCCTTGATAAAACGATAAGTTACTTTATTGTATATTTCTTTACTAATAATGGACACAAAATTATTCAGAGAAAAGGAAAATAATATTGTCATCCTGAGGGAACAACCTGACCGAAAGATCTGCACCCCCACGCGTTTGGTTAACATCTTGCCCGATTGAATATTTCTTAATTGTGAATAAACACAAGAATTATTCTCGATCGGGAGAAAATAATGTTGTCATCCTGAGGGAACAAAGTGACCGAAGGATCTGCACCCCCACGTATGAAGAGAAAACTGCACCCGGGTGCAGTTTAAAAAATACCCTTGACAGGAACACCCCAAGCGTGTGGGGGAAACAGTTTTGGTATGTTGAAATAATGCGCCCTCAATGGAGTTTTACGTAAAATATCAATCCACGCCCCCCATGCGGGGAGCGACCATTGACGATCTGGAACCGCACCAGGGCACAGAAATTTCAATCCACGCCCCCCATGCGGGGAGCGACGTCAGTTTATAACGATAACGGTTATTATAAATATATTTCAATCCACGCCCCCCATGCGGGGAGCGACACCAACAGCGATTAGCACCAACACCCAATAGGCGGGATTTCAATCCACGCCCCCCATGCGGGGAGCGACGTCCCAAGCAGTTTTTACACAATGCTAAAGGATTTCAATCCACGCCCCCCATGCGGGGAGCGACGTTTGACCTCATCCAAGTATACCCCGACCAAGTATTTCAATCCACGCCCCCCATGCGGGGAGCGACGTCATATCCAAATCTCCTTAAAGCTCCGTCCAATATTTCAATCCACGCCCCCCATGCGGGGAGCGACCCCGTCCGCAAGTTCCTTGTTAGCCGTCTCTTTATTTCAATCCACGCCCCCCATGCGGGGAGCGACTACGGCAATATACAGACCTGCCCATAAGAGCCTATATTTCAATCCACGCCCCCCATGCGGGGAGCGACTATCCCACGATTTCAAACAATATCCTGATTACCCTATTTCAATCCACGCCCCCCATGCGGGGAGCGACACGCGCTGGTTTTCTAATTGGTCGAGGGTGTTTAATTTCAATCCACGCCCCCCATGCGGGGAGCGACCACTATCTCGCGGTTCATTTCTCCTCCAGTTCTGGATTTCAATCCACGCCCCCCATGCGGGGAGCGACCTGTAAGATAATGTGCGCTGTAATTTATCAGGCGATATTTCAATCCACGCCCCCCATGCGGGGAGCGACTCTCTTCTGGTTCACTTGGCGGGTCGCAATCTTCCATATTTCAATCCACGCCCCCCATGCGGGGAGCGACCTTTTTCAGCGTCTCGTCAAGCCCATGATTGTAGTATTTCAATCCACGCCCCCCATGCGGGGAGCGACATTATCCTTTCTACGCGCGGGCGTCCAGGGTTACATTTCAATCCACGCCCCCCATGCGGGGAGCGACCGCCTCCGTCAGTTCGGCGTGTTTCTCATTCAAATTTCAATCCACGCCCCCCATGCGGGGAGCGACTTTCCATGGACTAAGATTACACCTTTTCGATATTATTTCAATCCACGCCCCCCATGCGGGGAGCGACTCTTTCCTTCCGGTTTTCCGTCAGCGCCTTTTTTATTTCAATCCACGCCCCCCATGCGGGGAGCGACTCCAGATGTCAAGGTTGTAAAGACGTGGTTTACATTTCAATCCACGCCCCCCATGCGGGGAGCGACTATTCCACCCGTTGATTTACCGATTAGCTCGTATATTTCAATCCACGCCCCCCATGCGGGGAGCGACTGGAATCCCAAATATAAACAAAACCGTTTTTCAACATTTCAATCCACGCCCCCCATGCGGGGAGCGACTTTAGATCTGTTTTTGCGCAACGCTATCCAACATATTTCAATCCACGCCCCCCATGCGGGGAGCGACGTACATTTTGGCGATGTATATTCGGTACATTGTAATTTCAATCCACGCCCCCCATGCGGGGAGCGACTGCGCGATGGCGTGTAATTCCTAACGCATGAAAATTTCAATCCACGCCCCCCATGCGGGGAGCGACCGTCACGCGCCAGCAGGTGGATTATTACCGGAAAATTTCAATCCACGCCCCCCATGCGGGGAGCGACTTTTTGACGTTCAACCGATCTTGATCCATTGTTATATTTCAATCCACGCCCCCCATGCGGGGAGCGACTTGACCGACCGGCGTATGCGCGACATCATCGAGATTTCAATCCACGCCCCCCATGCGGGGAGCGACCACTTGTCCACAACTTATCCACAGGCGAAAACATTTCAATCCACGCCCCCCATGCGGGGAGCGACCCCAAAAACCAATGATACGCGCCGGGGTTGTTCTTATTTCAATCCACGCCCCCCATGCGGGGAGCGACAAACTTCCGCGATGCGGAAATGCTCACGCCGACCGATTACAATTTCAATCCACGCCCCCCATGCGGGGAGCGACAGTTGTGCGCAGTTGCTGAGCAAGGGAAATCCGAAATTTCAATCCACGCCCCCCATGCGGGGAGCGACCACCCAGCGATACCATAATACCGCGAGCATCCAATTTCAATCCACGCCCCCCATGCGGGGAGCGACGTGGCTACCCTGAGCGCGATTATCTGCTGGAGCACGAGATTTCAATCCACGCCCCCCATGCGGGGAGCGACTATATTTTAATTAATCTTGTACCAATAATTTTTATTTCAATCCACGCCCCCCATGCGGGGAGCGACGTGCTGACGTTGTTGTTCAGCTTCTTCCCGGGTCTATTTCAATCCACGCCCCCCATGCGGGGAGCGACTTCCAGCACTTTCGATTGGGCGGCCATTGGCATTATTTCAATCCACGCCCCCCATGCGGGGAGCGACTAAATTCCACGCTTTATGATATGGAAATGGCTTCAATTTCAATCCACGCCCCCCATGCGGGGAGCGACTACTCTACTTCCTTGTGCGTGACCGCGGCATTACATTTCAATCCACGCCCCCCATGCGGGGAGCGACCTTTCCATCAAGTCCCTCGCGCAATCCGGCAACGATTTCAATCCACGCCCCCCATGCGGGGAGCGACGGCGGTTCAATGTCAGAAGACCAGTGGCGCAATATTTCAATCCACGCCCCCCATGCGGGGAGCGACATTACGTACTTGCAATACGTTTTTGGGTAGCCAATTTCAATCCACGCCCCCCATGCGGGGAGCGACAAAGCAGCCGGTTTGCCGGTGCGCCCGCCTGACATATTTCAATCCACGCCCCCCATGCGGGGAGCGACTATCATCCCTGGTGGTTGGAAGCTCCCCGATGATATTTCAATCCACGCCCCCCATGCGGGGAGCGACCAAAGCCCCATGATGTAGGATAATCTTTCAATTCTATTTCAATCCACGCCCCCCATGCGGGGAGCGACTTTCAGGCCTGCGCCTGGCTGACGTTCGCGCAGAATTTCAATCCACGCCCCCCATGCGGGGAGCGACTGCAACATGTGACAAATTATACCAATGTCCCCCTATATCTTGGGTTACTCTGCAACTCCAACTATTTTTCCCTTTGAAAAAAGCTATTATTTTGATTTATTTCGTAAAATACTTATGCAAATTTCTGCGAATCCCACAATAAATTAATGTTCACATTGGGTTCGCGTTTATACAATTAACGTGGCTTCAATGTCAATACTGGCTTTGGCTCCGACATGTTCTACACGTTTTTTCCAATCATCTCCCAGATAATAGTATCGGATACTGTCCTTTTCCTTATTCATTATTTCAGCTAATTTGGCTTGCAGCCGTTTAAATAAGGCAGGATCAATAATACATTCAAAAACGGAGTTTTGAACACGTTGGCCATAATTTTGGCATTGTTTAGCTACTCTACGTAGCCTCTTCTTCCCATCCTCTGTTTCGGTATTCACATCATAAGTAATCAAAACCATCATTACATTGGCTCCTAATTCCAAAAAAATGGAGGATATGCATCCAAATCTCCCCTCAAGTAGCGGGAAAGCAGCAAAGCCTGTATATAGGGGATCAAACCAAAATCAATCCGCTCTTTTAAAAATGGGTGGACGATTTGTTCTTTTTTTCGCTCTTGCCATTCTTTGAGTACTACCTTTCTGGTTTCATCATCCATGATAACTCCCCCGCTTTCTTTTTGCAGGAATCCCTTTCCGCTGACTTGTTTACGATTAATTAACGAGAGTGCCAAGCGATCAGCAAATACAGGTCGTAATTCTTCCATTAAGTCCAATGCCAATGATGGTCGTCCTGGACGATCTTGATGCAGGAATCCAATATACGGATCTAATCCTACAGTTTCTAGTGCGGATGCGGCTTCGTTTGCAAGAATTGTGTATAAAAATGAAAGTAAGGTATTCATGTTGTCCATAGGAGGGCGGCGAGATCGTTCTTTGAAAAAAAAACTATCCTTCTGCTGCAAAATTAATTGATCAAACACTTTAAAATAAATCTTTGCTGAGCTGCCCTCAAATCCCATTAGATCATCATTCCTTGTACAGTTTGGGATTGTTTTCAATGTATCCTTTAATGAAGCCGATGCCTTTCCTAATTCAAAACGATCGATAATTAAACCATGATCTCTAATTGCTCGCTCAATAACCCTGCGGCAATTGGATATTTTCCCAATGAGAAATGAAGCGGCAATTTTGACACTCTCTTTTTCATTTTCAGAAATTAAGAACTGTTTTTTCCTCAGCAATACATTGCCTTTTATTTTCCCTGTTACCCGGCCAAGGAAATACCCCCGTGGCGACAGAAAACATAACCCGATATTATGTTCTGCGCAAGCTCCCATTAACGCCGGGCTGGTGCCTTGATAATTAAAACAAACAATATTTTCAAGATTATGCAGCGGCAAGCGCATGGCAATATCATCGTCTTTTCTGACAATAACATTTTCACCATCCAATGCCAGGTAAGTATCCGGCGCGGTAACATACAGTACGTTCAATAACTTTTTCATCTACTCACCATTGATTTGCATTTGGATATACTTTGATGCCGTTATCACATTGCCGAGCATTCCGGGCAAACAAATTTCCTTCAGTGAACAATTTTGGCAGGCTTTGGTTGGTCTGACTTGAGGTGTATAACTTCTATCATAATATGCATGCATTTCCCCTGCCATTTTAAAGACAAAATTGCGCAAACCCTCCGTTAAAGGCACTTTTTCCCGGTGCCTGGTTTTTCTATAATAAAGATATCCGAAGGGAATATCCGTGCTTAACATTTCTTCCAGGCAGATAGCCTGTGCACATAATTGCGCTTCGTCACTATGATCTCGTTTTACATCCCCATGTTTATATTCAATGGGAATGGGGAGATACTGTTCTTTTCTGCCTGGAATATGAATTCCTTCGTAGGAAAGATGAAAATCAACCACATCACAGACACCATTAAGCCCTAATCGATAGGATGACACTGGAACTGAACGTGCAATTACAACTTCTCTTCTGACTTCTGAAAAGAAGGGGTCATCTGCCCTATCATGCATGAGTTTTCCCTCGGCAGTGAGCACATTGTCCTGCCACTGGTTTTCAATATGGATTAAAGCCCATTGTCGCCGGCAAAAACAAAAGTGCTGGATTCCCGAGAGTGGTAGTAGTTCGTCAGTTGAATATTCAGCTTTCATTTATTTATCCCAAATAGAATAGAAATTAAAAAGCGCTCTCTATCATGATTATTTCTGGGCGTCTCTGTCGCACTGTTTATTCAAATCGCATGAATGCTTTGAAATTCGCGGAGTGGTTGAAAAAATTTGACCTAATCATTCCCCTTCTATCACTTCGCACTTTAATCCAGGCAACTCTTGTTCGATCTCTTCTTTGCTAGGGAAATAGTAATCTTCAATGCGCATTGGTTCAGTAATGCCTTCTTTAACACGAACCTTACTCCCAACCGACCGGTGGACCTTTGCGGAAGAATATTGCCCGTTGTTGGAGTTGTGCTTCCACCAGTAAAACTTGTAGATCTCCATACTTCCTTCCGGTCTGGCTGATGAAGCGTCTCCTCGGAACAATGTTAATAAAGCGGATTTGATTGCCTCTGAGTCTTCGTCTGTAAATCCGGTTTTGGATGCTAATTGTGGATTCATACTTCCGAAAAATACATATACACCATGGTCTACACGATGCTTCATTCCCATAGTGTCCGAAGCTTTTTTCGTACCATCTCCTTCACCGCTTACGCTTTTTGTTATTTGAATGCTGGTCACGCGATCAATAACCGGTGCAATCGAAAAAGCTGGATGAACAGATACTGGTCCGCGAATCCCTATGGATACTCCTGACCCATCCTCACTGCCTTTATATGCAAAGACTTGTCCGAAAGCACGCACATCCAACCATTGCTTGCACGCTGCTTCACGGTATTGTTTTTCATCTTTCATGTCTATGTTTTTCAACACGCCTTCTGCCCTTGAACGAAGAGAGCGATAATCATCAACGCGATTATCATCGGATTGGACAAAGATTGAATAACCGGATTCCAATAAACGATTCCTGATTTTGCGCTTTAAACAGACATCTGAAAGCTCTCCATGCCCATCATAATTTACTCTGGGCCGGTTGCCATTTAGAGGATCACCATTTGGATTGGCATTTTCTACACATACGATAGCTGCAAAATCAATTTTGTTTTTTAATGGTTCCATGTTATTTCTCCTGATTTTCGATTTGAATATTTATTAATTATTTTCTTCTTCTTTGTTGCTTGCTTCTACCGATTTGTGCAAATGGTTTCTTTGGCAGTGATAACCTAGTAAGAACTCTCCACTAAGGCGTTTGTCACTGACAAAATCATCGGGGTTGAATGATGAAATTACCTCATCAATCATTTGCTGGCGTTTCTTTGATTTACCGCCCAGACGTGCTTTGTAAGGTGTAAGCGCTATTTCGATCGTTCTCCAAGTACTATAAGGGTGTTCAGAAAATCGTTGCATCAGCCTTGCCGCGTTCGTCTCTCGTCTTTCTCCACTAGTGTTCAAAGCCCATTCTTCCAGGCTGTCTGCCAGGGCAAGTAGCCGGCCATAAAGGTAATCTCTCGTTTTTCTATTTGGATCTAGCGTCATTTCGTATATCTCCTTTTGGTTATATTTTCTGAATAACGCGCAAGCAATAGTCAGGGTTTTATTCCATTCCCAATTTTCCATAGCAATTCTATTGCTAGCCCGCCGGACTGTTGTTTCAACTATATCTCGTGGAATCTGCTGGCCTTCAATAATGCAGGGAAGGATCCTCATAATAGTTGATTTAAGCAATTTCCCATCCGCTTTTTCTCCATAGGCTGCAGAGGCGATATCCTTTGGTGCGGGTGCGCCGATAAAAGGAATATATGTCTTTTTCATTCTGCCTCCTCTCTCCTGCTTTATATCGATTGAACGATATGTATGAATCCAGGCACAGGATTCATGCCAGTTGTTAAGCTTTCTAAAGAAATCGGCCCCTGATAACTCACAATAAAACGTGATTGCCATACGTCCCGGCGTAGCGGAATCTAAGGCCATTACTATAATTTTGGTTGTATCGCCCAGTTCTTGACCGTAACCGGCAATTCTGTTTCTAAGTTTTATAGCTAAGTCTTGAGCAGTGTCTATTTGCGAAAGACTATCCATTGGCAAGTTATCTAAACCTAATAAGGATATGAGATCATCAGTTGGTTTCGGGATGGTTGTGCCGGAAGTTGCCCAGGCTACAATTGCCAGATCATCCTTTCGATATCCTTGCCGACTGATCAGCCAGCGAAGAGCAGAATGGGCTTTCTGTGTGGTCTCAAATCCTACAACTGCGACTTGTTGAGGGGTGGTAAAACGTCCTCTGTATGTAAATCCGGAGGAATCATTAGCAGAAATCAGTTTAGCTTTGTCTCCATCATTTCGTAATTTCGCTGGGTGTTGGTCTGCTGGAGAATCTTCTTCCCCTGTTACATAACAGAAAGATTTTTCACTTTTCTTTGTGGAATAAAAATGGATCCACTTATCCCATAATAATTTATCTCTCCAAACCTTGGGTTCCAGAATCCCTGGAATTTCAACGATCCAACGAATAAAAGCCTCCTCCTGTGAGCCGGTTACAATCTCAAATATTTCAGGTGTTTTTTCTCCCCTGCTTTTATCCCATTTCTTCAGGAGTAGGTTGTTTTTTTCTGCGAAAAGGATCTGGTTGTCGACCAAATCGCTAATGATGTTTCCTCTTTTAACATATCTATTTATTGCAAGAATTTTAGGATCTGAAAATTCAGAATTACACCATTCCTCCAATTGTGCGAGATATGACTCGAAATAGGAATCTTTTTTTCCACCCCATTTTGAATAATCCTTTGCAATATATTGAAGCTTGTCGCTGAGTGGGTGAGGTGCCTCTCCACTGGTTCTACCGCCTGATTTTTCGGTGCAGGGAATGATGGTCCTGGCTTCATCCTTCGGAATTACTTTTGCCCGTTTAAAACTTCCATTTTCATCAATTACAATCTCAATTTGGGCTTTTTGAGTTGAGTGGCATATCGGTAGAAGTGGAACTTCGTTATCATCATTCTCCGCTCCGATCATTGCTTGGCAATTTTCATAAGTTTCATATAGTTTTTGGATCCAGCTCATAAACCTTCCTCTTTCTCACCATAACCTTCCAATAAACCATCCTCAATTATTCCGATAGAAGCAGGGGCTTGAGCTTTCATTGGTCGGATAAATTTTCGGATAGAGCATTCTTCTGGGCGGATGAATTCTATGAGGCCATTTTCCATTTTTGGTCGCCAGAAGCGTGAATAAAATTCATTTTTACCAATTTCATCTGGATAGTCAAAGCCATGAAACATTAAATCAAAGGTAAGCTCACCGTAGTTATCATAAAATCCGGTACCCTCTCCAAATCGGCATGGTTCTACATAACCCTGGCATTCTCTTGTTCCCAGGAATATATCCCTTCTTCCCCCACGTTCGATCATTCTCTTGGCAATGAAATAATGTTTGTTTTCATTTCTGTCTTTGGCCATATCTTCGCGATATGGATTCCATTCAAAGTGTGCTAGTACTTGGTATTCGACATCTGAAAGATAGGTGTAAATTGACAATGAGTTTCCCCCACTAAAAACGACTGGCCTTATATTTCGAACCTGGGTTCTAATCGCTTTAATGACTCTTACTTTATCGATGATCCAGATTATGGTTGGTTTCCAATATACCGAGCTTAGTATTCCTTTCATGGCTTCGTAAGTTGGAATTTGGTAGGAACACTTTTCACCTCCTATTCTTGTGAGTGGGTCCGTAAAAAGGGCAAATCTTCCAGTTACTTTGAATTCCACAATATTGTCCATTACTATCTCCTTAAAAAATATAAAGGTTCATTTGATTCTCAGTTTCTGTACTCCATCCAAATAGTTCGCTGTAATACTGTTCATCTAGATAGAATATTCCTGAATCTTTTCTTGTTTCAACAATTGCGTTATTTTTTGCCATTTGCTTGAATTCATTTGGGAATAAGTTAACGGAATATCTCTGCGCTTTTCTTAATAATTGATATTGGTACCTCGATTCAAAGGATCCGCAAAGATCAGTAATAATTCGATTTCCTTCATCTCCATAAGGCACAATCACGCCTTGCCCCGCTGAATCAATAGTGCGAAATGCTTCTGTTGCAGTGTGAAATGATTGCCGTAGGAGAGTATCAGGAGCAGAATGATTAATCCGTTCATATTCTTCAGTAGAGACTCTGTTCAATGCAAGTAAATTAAATAAATCGTCATTCCTTCCCACTATTGATTTTTTTCCAAAGTTATATTTCATTTCATCTTTTCGTGAATAAAAATAATATTCATAAAACCTTCTCATTATTTTTAAACCAAGTGGATCTTCGTCGAAGGCTTTCGGATTATTTTTATATTCATCCAATACCCTAATAGCATTATCTGCACCAATTCGGATATCCCAAAGTCTTTCCAGGTTTTCATTTTCTGGATTAATAATCCAGACATTTCCAAATTCACGTTTTCCGTTTCGATTACAGCGTCCTGCCGCTTGTGTAATAGAATCCATTCCTGCGAGGTAGCGTATTACAGAACCAAAATCAATATCTACACCGGCTTCAATTAGCTGGGTACTGACACAAATTATGGGTTGATCACAATCAAGAAATCCTTTTATTCTATTTAATACATTAAGCCTATGAGCAGCGCACATATTCGTACTGAGGTGGAAAATATTGCTGATTCCTTTATCAAAAATTTTTTGAAATAGCAATCGCGCAGATTTTCTGGTATTTACAACGACCAATGTACTACCCATCTCTTGCATTTCCCGAATAGCTAAATCAGCAGTCTCTTCTTCATTCCAACCACCAATTTTTCGGCGATCATATACAATCACCCGCTTTAATCGCTTGTAAAGTTCATTTTCATTTTTAATGATCTGCTGGTTGGGTTCAATGTCCAGTGAGCGAGATCGCGGATCTACTTGATCTAATAATGGCTGTGTGGCAGTACATAAAACCGCTGTCGAACCGCATCCATGAATGAGAAAACGAAGCGCAATGTTGAAGATATGAACGCATCGAACCGGGATAGTTTGAATTTCATCGAAAATGATTATTGAATTTGCTAACTGATGCATCCTTCTAGCGTTCCTTGTTCCTGAACCAAACAACGTCTCAAGGAATTGAACTTGGGTGGTAAAGACTATTGGTGCATCCCAATTTTCTGCTAATAAACTCTGCTTTTTGCTTTCTTTTTCTGGTGTCAAGTTAGAATGATGTTCCAGAATAACTTGGTCCAAGTAATTTCCATTCTTGTCTTTCTCTTCTAATATTCTTCTAATTTCTTCTGCATTTTGATCAATAATGGATGTATAAGGAATTACGAAAAAAATTCTGTCCATATTGTGATGGGCGGCGTGGTTTAAAGCAAAACGAAGGCTTGCCAGGGTTTTTCCCCCACCTGTTGGAACTGTTAATTGATAAATCCCTTTTGGCTTATTTGAAAAATCAAAGCACGCTTGAGATATCTCTGTACGTGTTATGTCAACAATATTGATATTCTGTTTTTGTTCAAACTCCCTTATTTTTTTATCTAACCGCTGAACCAGAACATCCCAAGAGTGGTACTGACCATAATTTCTCATCTTGATGCTATTTGGCATTTCAAAATTCGCCGTATCAAGCCTATCAGCGTCAATTAAGCAGCTAAATAGGAAACGGATTAATAATCCGTATTTAAAAACCAAAGTATCTTGGCTATCATTTTTTTCTTGTAGGTTATTAAGTTTATTAATTAATTGGGTCGTAATATACTCATTGTTTAATTTATCAATGATTATCTTTTGCTCTACTTTTGAAAGACAAGAAAATGATTCAATAGTGTGTGTGTTTTCTTCAGGCTTATTCATTCGATCTTTAAAACGATTGTTTCCATTAGGGTCGAGGCAGTTTATTAAACCTGAATGATGCGAGGCAATACAAATGGAAAGAAATTGGCCAACAAGCTTTTCCTTGGGACCTTTTGTGGATAAAATCTGAAAAGCAATTTGAGCACCTGCGCTGGAGTGATCTACTTTACCTTTTTTTGCTTTGGTATCAATAAACTCATCGTTATCTGGATCAATGAATCCCTCTGCAGATTTTATATAGTTTTGAAATTCCTTGCTTGCTTTTCCCAAATCGTGTAATAAACCAATTACTTCTCCTGCTTTTTCTATACCAATTTTTTCCGCGGTACTGCCTGAAATTTGGGATACATTATAGAGATGTTGCCATAAAGGTTGTGGTTCTTTCCCACAATCTGCATCTCGGAAATGAGCAATAAGATGATTCATATACTATCCCACTATTCTTGATTTTAATTAATCTATTTCGATTGTACTATTATAAAAATTTATTTCCTATTCTGTTCGATCTGTTTTTGAGGAAATTTGTGTTACTTTTTTTGTTTCTTTTAAAACGAATAGATTCGTTTCTTCTAAGTGTCAACTTTTGTCAACTTTTGTCAGAAACGAATCCATTACTGCCTGATGATAAAATTATCCGCGTTGATTGACGTACGAATAAAAGAATGGAGCTTCCCCACCACCATGACTTTGACAATCTTTCCAAATCCGACTCCCAACCAAAACCGCAGCCTCGACGAGGTGTGCTTATGACCCACGACGATTGCATCTTCTGCCGCATCCTCAAAGGCGAGGCGCAGGCCGATTTCTTGTACCGCGACGACGACCTGGCGGCTTTCTGGGACACACGCCCGGCCGCGCCGGTGCACATCTTGATTGTGCCCAATAAGCACATCGCGTCCATCAACGAAGCGGACGATGAGGACGCGGAACTGTTGGGCAAGCTAATCCTCAAGGCCCGCGACCTGGCCAAAGAAGTCGGCGTGGACGAGAAAGGTTACCGCCTGGTCTTCAACGTCGGCAAGGATGGCGGCCAAACGGTTTATCACATTCACCTGCATCTAATCGCGGGCACCAAATTACCTATTTTCCGCCACATCCAATGAAAAAGCTGCTTCGGTCCGCGCTGGTCATCCTGTTTTTATCTGCCTGGATGGCCGGCTGCGTCCGGCCGAACAAAGGCCCTTCACCTTTCGAAGGACTGGTGCGCGAGACGCCGGTGGAAGCGCAGCCCGGCGGCCTGCAATCCGGGTCCGATTTTGTCATTATTCCCGATTCCGAGCTGGTTTACGGCCCTGCGCTGGATAGTTTCGCGTTAATCAAATTCGCCGAGGCGCGCATCCCTGAGCTGATGGACTACCGCGAAACGGTGGATGAGCGCGAAATGACCGGCACCGAAATTGTCGAGAAGGTCAGCCGCGACTACTCCGTCAACCCGCGTTTGCTGCTGGCCTTGGTGCGCAACTGCTCCGGAGAAACCCTCAATCTGGAGAATCCATTTCTCACAGACCCTGCCTACCAGGGCCTCTTCCGCCAGCTTTCCTGGGCGGCCAATACGCTCAACCGCGGCTACTACACCCGCCGGGTGAACGCGCTTTCCCAACTTACCCTGACCGATGGGGTAGTGGTGGAAATCCCTGATTCGCTGAATGCCGGCAGCGCGGCACTCCAATATTTTTATACGTTGCTGCTGGGCTACAACGACTGGCTGCTTGCGGTCGGCCCATTGGGCGTGTACACGGATTACTTTAGCTGGTTTGACAACCCCCAATCCAAAGCCGTTGAGCCGCTGATCCCCGCCGCTTTGCAGCAGCCCGATCTGCGCCTGCCGTATGCGGACGGTGAGGGCTGGTACTTCACCGCCGGGCCGCATTCCGCCTGGGGGGACGGGGCTGCCTGGGCGGCGCTGGATTTTGCGCCGGTAGCGCCCAGCGAGGATGATTGGGGCTGCTACGACAGCCCGGATTGGGTGCGGGCATTGGCAGATGGGCAGGTGGTGCGTATTTCGGATGGATTGGTCGTGCAGGATCTGGACGGCGACGGCTTTGAGGGCAGCGGTTGGACGATTCTGTACATGCACGTGGCGGAAAGCGAGCGGGTGGCCTTGGGCACCTGGCTGAGCGCGGGCGACGCAATCGGGCATCCTTCCTGCGAAGGCGGACCGGCCACCGGCACACACTTGCATATTGCCCGCCGCTACAACGGCGAGTGGATCCCGGCTGACCAGGATATCCCCTTTATCCTGAGCGGTTGGGAATCGGCCGGCTTTGGAGTAGAATATGACGGCAGTCTTACAAAGGACGGCCTCGTAATTGAGGCTTCAGGTTTTCCAACGGATGAAAATAGAGTCTACCCATAGAAAATTGACCGCAGCTTTGGCTGTCTTATTGCTTGCCGCGCCCATTCTGGGCGCTTGCACTGTTAACAGCGCCGAACCTGCCGTTACCGCCAGCCCGCAGCCTACTGCCACTGCCATACCCACAACCACCCCGACCCCGCTGCCGGATGGGTATGTGGCTTACGAATCCCAATCCGGCGATACGCTGGAAACCATCGCTGTGCACTTCGGCGTGAATGCGGATGAGATCATCGATGAATCCGAACACGATCCCACACTGATGATTGCGCCCGGATCGCTTTTCCTGGTGAAGAAGGTGCTGGGCGTAACCACCAGACCGAACTTGCTGTTCCCCGATTCGGCCGTTGTCTTTTCTCCCACCGCGGCGCTCTTTGACGCGCAAGCCTTTGCGGATGAGCAGCCGGGGTACATCAGCACCTATACGGAATTGATGACGCGCGGGCAAACCTCCGCGGCAGCGATCATTTACGAGATGGGATTGGAATATTCCATCAATCCGCGTATTCTGCTGACCATCATGGAGCACGAAAGCGGCTGGCTGAGCAACCCCAAACCCGAACTGGATCAAATCAATTACAGCATGGGCTGGGTGCGTAAAGATCGCGGAAGCGTTTATTTCCAGACCGGCTGGGCCATAAACCAGTTGATGAAGGGTTATTACGGCTGGCGCGAAGGCAAACTGACGGAGCTCACTTTCGCGGACGGTTCCAGCCTGCGCCTCTCCCCATATTTGAATGCCGGAACGGTGGCAGTTATGTACCTTTTGGCGCAGACTCACGACCGCGCCAGCTGGGAAGAAGCCCTGTATGGCGAAAACAGCTTGCCGGTCATTCACACCCGCTATTTTGGCGATGCCTTTGAGTTGGGCGCCGGCGTCGATCCTATTTTCACGGAAGATGTGCAACAGCCCGAAATGAACCTGCCTTTCCCGCCCAACGAAGTGTGGAACCTGACCGGCGGGCCGCACGCGGCCTGGGGTTCGGGCTGGGAGGATGACGGCGCGCTGGCCGCGTTGGACTTCGCCCCGCCTCTGGCTTCTTCCGGCTGCGGCAACTCCACCCATTACACCACCGCGGCAGCAGCCGGGCGGGTGGTGCGCGCTTATAACGGCGTGGTGGTGATCGACCTGGATGGCGACGGCTACGAGCAGACCGGCTGGGTGCTGGTTTACATGCACGTGGCCAACAGCGACCGCGTGAACGTGGGCGATTTCCTGAATCAGGATGACCGCGTGGGACACCCTTCCTGTGAAGGCGGCAGTTCTTCCGGCATTCACGTGCACATCGCGCGCAAGTACAACGGCGAATGGGTGCTGGCCGATGGCGGGCTGCCCTTTGTGCTTTCAGGCTACCGCGCTCACAACGGCGAAGATTATTACGAGGGAACGCTGGAGAACGGCGAGAAAACCGTCACCGCCAATATCGCGGGCAATTACTGGACGCGCATCATCCGCCCCGAAAGCCGCGAAGAATTCTTCTATACCCCAACGCCGCGGAAATAAAGAAAGTGTGTTTGAAATGAAAGATAACAGCCGCACCATCAAGGCTGAGTTTCACTGCCATACGGTTTGTTCGCCGGACAGCAGCAATCAACTGCGCCCCCTGATTCATACCGCTCATGAGCGCGGGCTGTCGCGCCTGGCGATTACCGATCACAACAAAATCGGCTGTGCCCTGAAGGCCAAGGAAATCGACCCCGAGCTGATTGTGGTGGGGGAGGAGATCCTGACCACCGGCGGGGAACTGCTGGCTTACTACCTGAGCGAGGAAATTCCCGCGCGCCTGTCGCCCATGGAGACCATCGAGCGCCTGAAGAAACAGGGCGCCTTCATCGCGGTACCGCACCCCTTCGATATCCGCCGGCATGGCTGGAAGATGGACGTGCTGCTGGAGATTCTGCCTCACGTGGATGCGCTGGAGGTCTTCAACGCGCGCTGCCTGCGCGGCGGGCTGAATGACCGGGCGCTGGCATTCGCGCAGGAGAAAGGCATGCGTATGCAGGCCGGTTCGGACGCGCATTCGCTGGTTGAGCTGGGGCTGGCAATGGTAGAGCTGCCAGCTTTCGATAATCCGGATGAGCTGCGCGCAGCGCTGGAGGCTGGACAGATTAGCGGGCGGCTGCTTTCCCCCTGGGATCACCTCAAAGCCAGCGCTTCCATCGCCTTTGGAAAAGTTATTTCACGAAAATAAAAAGAAATCCTTGTAAGCTGCGCAATTTAAGATAAAATAACTCTCAACCCGGGGCGGTGGCGGAATTAGGCAGACGCAGAGGACTTAAAATCCTCCGGTAGTGATACCTTGTGGGTTCGAGTCCCACCCGCCCTACTGGGTTATTTTTATTAATCCCCCAATATATAAGAATTTCCCGTTGCCAAAAAAATCTACGCAAGTTAGCCGGAAGAGTCATGCTGACTCAAATTTTGCTTATTGTGGCTGAGTAGTTTCTTGAATTTCACCCGATTATTGAAATAAGTCTCGAATAGATACAGCGGGATGATGAAAGCCGGCAGAGGATCTTTCCAGCCAAAGAGTACGTCTCTGCCGTGGGGCAGGGAGGCTTTCCATTCCCTAAAGTTGAACCTGCCGCGGATGATATCTCCCAGGACATACAAAACATCCTCCATCCAGGAGACCCACTCCACGCCATCGACCTGCTTTTTCATGGGGGGCAGCTTTTCCCCGGCGCAGGAATGGTAAATGATGGCGGGAAAATTGACACTGCTCAGGGTGGCCATGAACTGGTTCAGCCAGGAGCGTGCGTTCAACTCGATCAATTTATACTGCCCGTCACGCGGGTCCAGTTTATATTCGATGTAGCTGAAGCCGGTGTAACCGAGGCTTTGCAGCCAGGCGAGGCTTTGCGCGCCAACCGCTGCACCGGAGTTCCCCACACCCCTGCACATAACACCCAACCCCCGCGGAATCTGCTGCGTTTTCTGAGAGATGAATTCTCCCAATAACTCTCCGCTTGAGGATATGTAAGAGGAATAGCCAAACAAATGGTCGTCGCCATTGGGGATATATTCCTGGATAATCACGCCCGCCTGAGCCGTGGCGGTGTAAAAATCCTCCAATTCCCGGCGGCTTTTTATCAGGAAGGCCTGAAAACCCGTAGTCATGTTGAATTGCTTGCCTCGGCGCCCTTTGACCACGCATGGGAAAAACTGCTCCGGCCAATTATCCAGGTCACTGATCTTTTCGGGCGCTATTGTAAAAGGTACAGGCACACCGGCCGATTTGGCGCTCAGATACTGGTTATATTTATCCAGAATGAAATCCAGCAGGTTGGCGGAAGGATAGCTCTTAATAAAATAGGGGCTGATTTGCTCGTCGATTTGGATAAGCGCTTCCAGGGTGAGATCGTCGGTGGGCATCAGGATGCCCGGCTGTTTGAGCCGGCAGCTCAATTCGAGCAGGGCGGCTGCGAGATCCTCAGGCGACTTGCGGTAATCCGGACAATGCAGGCCAATGGTTTGATTGGAATACAGTCCTAATCCGAATTTTTCTCTTGAAATGGAAATACTGGGGATGTGTTCAATTGCCAGGCTGCGTATCAGTCCAAGCGCGTTGATCCAACCCGCGTTAATTATTATAGGCAGGGGGCGATCAAATTGCGAAATCTTTATATTTTTCAAGTTAATCACATAATATTTACAATATTGTATAACATATTGCATAACCGTGTAAAACGACCGGATGGATATTTCAGAAATATCTATAAAAAGGATTCATGGAAAAACCTTTATCCAGGTAAACCGTATATTAAATATATATTGGTGGAAAACATGATTAGCGCTAAAATAGCATTAGAAGATATCGTTGTAAAAAATATTATCGGCTGGCGGGAATTAGCTGAACCAAAAGAATGTTGTTGCGGAATTGATACAAAGATTTTACAACTGGATTACGACCATGAATTTATAATGGCTCGGCGAAGAGAGAGGACAAAGAATTCATGACGGCTAACAAACTTCAACAAAATACCAGAGCATCTGCGCAGGCTACCCTTACTTTTTCTTCCAAAAAGATTTGGACGGATTTCGAATTATCAATACTGGGCCTGGCAATACTCAGTCTGGTGGGGCAATCGACAAAATACCTGACAGTCTATGATGAGGCTTTCGGCCTGATCCCGCTGGTGAATATGGGCAAGACTCTGTCGATTCCTACTATTTTCACCGTACTGGAATATTTCATTGTTTTTCTGTTGTTGGCGGTAATTGCGATAGCAAAACAGAAATCAAAAGATCAATTTCGCTGGCAGTGGAGCGGGCTGGCCGGTCTGTTTCTCTATCTAGCCTTCGATAAAGGCACGGCTGTGCATACCTACGTTTTCAAAGAAATCCGCGGATGGGCGCGCGGCTTTATGCCCTTCTTCCCCTCCAATCGCTGGATTTTCAGCCTGGTGCTGATTGCGATCATTCTGGTGCTTTTTTATATTCGCTTTATAAAAACTTTGCCTAAAGAGACGCGCAAACTCGCGTTAATTTCCATGGCTGTCTATTACCTGGGTTTCCTGGTGCTGGAACGTTTCGCAAAGGATTTTTCCGGAATCTATGGAGCCGATTCTCTCACTTATAGTATTCTGCTGACGCTTGGAAAGACCCTGGAAATGTCGGGGCTGGCGGCTGCCATCTTGACGGCGTTGAAATACCTCGCGCTGGATATTCCGGATATCTCGCTCGATCTATAGATACCACGAATACAACTAACTAAATCAATACCAAAAGGAAAATAAGAAAAAAGGAAGGTAAGGCTGTTAAGTATCGGCCTGTCTTCCAAGATTCCGTACTCATCGAATAATGCATCTTTCCGAATCTACATCATCTAAAAAGTTAACTTCTTTTACATCTTTTGAAATCCATCTTCAACCCCGCAAGATTTGTTTGGTTTTGGAGATTACCGCTTTTGTCTTATCGTTGATAAGCCTTTTGATACAGAGTTTGGTATATCTGGCAAACTCGGCAAAAGCAAAATGGTTCATTCCACTGCTGGATGTTGACCACGAACTATCGCTGCCAACCATCTACTCAACACTGCTATTTTGCGCCATCAGTATGATGCTGCTTCTGATCTTTCGAATGAAATATATAAACCAAGATCAATATAAATGGCACTGGGTATTTCTGTGCTTCATCTTTATGTTTTTATGTATGGATGAAGGCGCATCGATTCACGAATTGGTAGTTGTTCCCATGAAAATGCTTTTCGGTAATACAGGCCTGCCCGGGTTCACGCAGTATGCCTGGGTCATACCGGGACTAATCCTGGTGGCAGCCGCTGGAGGTATTTATTGGAAATTTTATCTTTCCCTGCCCAGTAGAACGAAGAAGTTGCTGGTTATCGCCTTTACTATCTATTTCAGCGGTTTGATGGGTATGGAGATGGTTGGCGCAATATACGCGGGCCTCTACGGTACCAAAAACCTTACCTACAACATTTTCGTCACAATTGAAGAGTACATGGAGATGACCGGCCTGGTCTTTATCCTGTACACTTTCCTGGATTATGTGGAAACCATCTATGGCAAGCTGTGTTTCCGGATCATCTAGGCCAGATTCACTGATTAATAAAGAAGAACATAATAGGAATCTCCGAAGTTAAATGAATAGCCAGTGCTGAATTTTGACAAATCCTCTTTGGCAACCTTAACGATGTAGATATCCTGGAAGTCTGAGTCTTCCTGCGGCATTTTATCTAAATTGAAGTTCTTGATACTATCCACGTAGAAATTTTCCTGATTACTGAAATGGAAAGTATTTGACAATAGGGCGCGATCTCGTTCCTCGGCATCCGGCGGGGTTGTGATTTTAACCCGGTCACCAATACCACCTTCGGGGGATTGGTGTAATTCGATGATCTTGGCACCGATATATTGGTACTCCTGGTAAGAAAGCAGGTCCCGGTAGTACGCCGGTAAACCGGCCACGAAAAATAGCATTATCGCCACGAGATTAATGACAACCAGATTGTCTAATTTTTCCTCCCAGGTCAAATAACAGAAAATTCCATATATAAAGAGAAGCAGAATAAAGAAGAAGCTGCCCAGATATTGAATGTAAGCCGCATCTACCGAACCCAGAATGTTTATCAAGTCGCCGTCGTGCAAATGAAAAAGGTTCCCCAAGAGTAAATAATGCGCAAAGATCTCGATCAGGAGGGGAAGAATAATCGTAACCAGCAAATGTTTGTTGACCGTAGTCCTGTGGTAGGGTTTCCCTTCCTTGAATGCCAAAATAACGGCAATGATAAAAAGCGGGGTGAAATACAGGATGTATCGGCCCATGATGCGCGTGGGAATATCGCCGTTGTAAATCGCGCGCCAGGAATGCCTGACGCAAGCTGCCAGGAATCCCACCATTAGAGCTGCTAACAGGATATACCAGTCCCGGGTTTCTTTTTTCCATTTTTTAAATTGCGAGATTGGAAATGCGAAAAAGAACGGCATGACCGGAGCGGCCATCAAAATGAAATAGCATAAATAAATCACGAGCCAAATCAGGAAATTCGCCAGGGTTAATTGGTTGGCCGTTGTGTTGGAAGTGATACCAAAGCCCAACAGAAGTTTTATCGGAACGTTCGCGGCCAATCCTGAGAATAGCCAGGGGCTATACCCGCATAGAGTGCCGGCGCCCACCAATAACGCCATTCCTAATTTCCTCACACTGGGGTGGAATATACCCCGATCGTTATCCGGATAGATTAACCACCAGGCAATGAATATCAGCGGAATGATGGCCAGAGTGATATAGCGGGTCATGTAAAGCAGCCCTATACCGATGCCGGTCAGGAAGTTCCAAATCCATGCCAGCCCTTTTAAACGCGGCTGATGGACCAGAGAGAGGATGATCCAAAGCAGGATTGGGAAATACAGGTTCTCGCTCATAAGGATGCGCGGAAATAACAAATGATATGGCAGGAAACAAGCCACCCCAGTAATCAGCAGCGATTCCTTCTTTGAAAAATATTTTCTTGCTATCAGGAATAGCGGAAAGACGATACTGGAAGAATACAATACATTCAGGAGCTTGATAACATCGTAGGCATGCTCACCGAAGGCAAAAGCCGGCGAGAGCATTAACGGATATAGAAATGGCGAATGATTGATGTTTTCGATGAAAAAATTTCCATGGAAAAGGTAATTTGCCATTTCAAAATAGCGCATTTCATCGCCGCGAATTACCGGGCCATAAGCTGTGGGAATAACAAGAAGCTGCTTGACCAACACCAATAAGAAGAACAATCCCAGACAAAGCACCAACTCATCACTGAATTTTTCCTGATCTTCATAAACCGAATGTCCCAGGAAGTGATGACAGAACCAAACCATCGAGAAGAGCCAGGATTGCAGCGTAACAACAAATCCCCAAATCAGGAAAGGTTTTAAGTTCAAGTAAGCCTGATAAAAATCTCCCAGTATTTTTGGATTGAGACTTATCAGGAAGAGGACCACCCCAGTCGCCAGAAAACTGAGGAAGACAAAAATTAAAATAAAGCGTGGTTTTGAATAAATCAGGTTAACAAACGCAGGATTATTGAGAGATCGCCAAATTGCATAGATGGAGAATGCGATAAGGATAATTAATATCGTAGCGAGAATCAGCCGATTCAGGGAAAGGTTAAACAGGACTTGTTCACTGGGTGCTGAGCCAGTAACAATAAGATTAACTAATAACGATAAGGTCTCCAAAGAAAAGAGACCCAGAAAAATCCTCCACCACTTCAAAATAAACACTCCCTCTAGTTACTAATAATTATAACCAGTAAACAAACGGCTACAATTCTAAATTGTCCTTTGGCGCTGACTTGTAATTTTTATGTAATTTTTTATTGAGAATCTAAATTGTCTGTTCTTCGCAGCCAATCAATTGGGTTAAATTATTAAAATCAATCACTCTTTATTTTTACGCACTTCATAAAAAAAGGCAAGGTTTTAATGGAAATCAGCGATCAGGGAGAGGCACAACCTTGGGAAATGCTATAATTTTTTATTATTGTTAATCTTGTCCGGAAGAAAAGCTGGTTTGTTGATCGGAGAAAATTAAATTGAAACACTACTTAGCAATTCTTTGTCTAGTTGGAATTCTTTTTTTTACCGCATGTGAAACGAACAGCCCGGATACCGGTTCTATTCCCGTTTTGCTCTCTCCATCCGGAGAAATTTATGACAGCACCCCTGTTTATCGATGGGAAGAGCTGCCGGGTGCGACTCAATATCAAATTGAAGTTTGGGATGAAGAGACGCGCATCTTCAATAAAGCCCTGGATTCCGATAAAGCCTGTGAGGCGGGTGTGTGCCGGTTTTCTCCGACTGCCACGATGAACCTGTCCGCACACCGGTGGCGGGTGCGGGCCTATATGAAAGAAGAATGGCAAGCCTATAGCGAATACGCAGCCTACAGTTATGCTGCGGATAAGCTGGTGTTGGAGCAGCATGCTTACAACCTGGAAGACTGTATCTATTCCTGGTGGACCTATCCAATCGCCAGCCACTATGATCATTTGAGGAACAAAACCTATATCGGCTATACCGATAGTGAAGGTTTTTCGGGGGTGGCCAGCATTGACAACGAAAGCGGCCAAATTGTAAAAACGCGTTTATATAAGAATAGTTCTGCCGACGATCACAATGGGGTCGCGGTGGATGTACTGCCGGACGGCCGCATCATCGCCGCGTATTCAGGCGGGCATATCAAAACTTCCAAAATGTACGTGCGCATCTCTACCAAACCGGAGAACATCGAAGAGTTTGAAGAGCCTATCGTAATTGAAGCAGGCAAGACCACAACTTATGCCCAACTGCTGCAAAAATCCGGAAAATTGTGGCTTTTCTTTCGCACCGGCCGCCAGGAGGAATCATCCTGGTCTTATTCCGTGAGTACGGATGGGCAGGACTGGAGCGAGCCTGTGGAAATCGTTTCAGGGGGAATGCAGTATTACCTGAAAGTGATGGATACAACGGACAGCAATTTATTCCGGTTGGTGATGTATTCCAATCCCAATGCAGGAGACACCAATATTCGGCTGGGATTTTTTGACACTGAAACCGGTGAGTTGAAGAGAAGCGATGGTACGGTTCTGGGTACCACCGAAATTAACAAGGATTTGTTCCCTGTCATTATTGCCAATGAAAATGGGAAGAGCTGCCGCCTGTTAGACGTAGCTTTAACGGAAAGCGCGCGCACAGTGGTAGCTTATGCTTTTTTCAGCGATGCGTCCGATGCCGAATATCGGGTGGGGTATTACACTGACAAGCTGGTCAGCGTACCGGTGGCACTTGCCGGCGATGCCTTTTATACCAAGTCGGTCTATGTTGGCGGTATGGCCTTTGGGGAGGATGCGGATGATGTTTACCTTTCGCGCGAAGAAGCAGGCCGATGGTTGATTGAAGCCTATCGCGGTGAGGGTCAGGAGGTGTTTAGGCGAACAAAGTCCATCTTCCGCAGCGAACTTGGCCTGGTAGCAATCCGCCCGATTGTCGAATTGCATGGAGACAAGCTAATCTGGCAGGAGGGCAGCTATAACCCCGAATCTTATTCCGATTTTCAAACCGACCTGCAATATTTCGACTTGGTAAATTAACTCAAGAGCTTTAATGTAATTTCTTTACGTTAATAATCATGCCTCTGGCATGATTATTGCATTAATAACAGAAGAAATCATTTAGCGCTGCTGAGGTCAAATCACAGCAAAAGGAGTTGAGACATGTCAAGTTATTACGATGTCCCTGGCGGATTAACATGGGTTAAAAATAATCTACACATCATCATTGGCAATAAGCCTTTGGAAGAAGTTATGGAATTCGGTGATACCTGGCGTGATCGCGGGCACACCCCTTTGGTGCATGTAATCAGTCCGGCAATGGACGACGGGAAAATGTGGGATCAACACGCGGATCCGTCTGGTTTACTGGATAACGTTCCTTCACATATCGATATGTTTATCGTCGATTTTTACAATTTGAATGAACCTGAATTACCCTCCATGTGGTGGACCAATACCTGGTTGTTGTGGGAATATAAAAGCAGCAGCGTCCGTTTCAATGGAACCCACAGTCAATTTGTTTCCACTTTCAAAATTGACCCGGAGACAACTCAGGATGATGACGATGACAGTTCCGGCGGTGATACCCCCTCTGGCGGCTCAACCACAGTTACATTAAATATGTCTACGACCCTGACGACCACCGGCAACGTAAACCTCCATATTGTTTGCCCCCATTGCGGCGAGCAGATTTTTTAACCTTATTTTCCTATAGAAACATAACACCTCTCATTGATTGAATGAGAGGTGTTGTGGTTAAACCGATTTATCGGGGAAAGATATCATCCAACCAATCAAAAGCAACTTGGTGGGCGCGGGAGAAATTGTCCATCTGACAGTGGTCATTTGAACCATCCCGCTCCCGGGTAAATGTGTGTATATGTTTATTTGTTGATGAAATATTATCGTAGAAGAAATGCGCCTGTTTAACCATCTCTTCTCCTTCATCTTTGCCAACCAACGCAAGCGCAGGGCAGTCAATGGCTTTTATTTCATCCCGGATTACATGATTACGGAATGAATCCAGTGCAAATTCTTCCGACAGGCTCTTGGCTCCCCACGTCCAGGCGGAATAATCCAACAGGGCTTTGGTGAGCGGTGATTTGCGCAGCCGGCGGGCAACTACCCGATCAAGAATGTCCGGACTCAACCCTTTAATCAAAGGCCCCAGGAATCCACTCAGTACCAGGGTGGGCATATCTACGATGGGCGTGTCCGGCAGAACGGCTTTGATGCGCTTCTCGAAGCAGGCCACTCGCGAAGCGACATAGCCGCCGTAACTGAAGCCGCCCAACGCGATTCGATCATCCACCCCCGGCAGGGTTTCCAGGAAATCCAGAGAAGCTTTTACCGGCACTTCGTAGTCGTAGCGTTTGACGCAGTTATTATCCAAATGTACGGCGCCTCTATGGCCGGGGTATTCAAAAGTGAAATAGTTATACCCTCGCCGGACTGCCCCGAACCCGGTGGTGATGAAAATCTCCTCCCCCGATGAATCATTTCCACCCAGGCTGATGAAGGTTGGCCGCTTGCGGCCATCGTTTTTCGGCTGCCAGAAATAGCCCGGCAGATTCCATTTATCGAAGGGAATGTTCAGAATTTGGATAGGCGGGTCAAAGAGCGGACAGGCTGCCTGGAAAGCCGCGACGCTCTTTGACCATAATTCATGGAAGCGGGGATGCTGAGGCGGGCAGCCGTATTCCGCGGTGCGGTAATAGTTGCTGGCGCGCAGAAAAGCCTCACGTGCGCTGACAGAATGCCCGGCGTCCAGCGCTTCCTGCGCATGGGAAAGAATACGGTCACCCAGGTTCGCCCAAACGCTAATCCAGCTTTCTCCATCCGTCTCTTCAATCTGATGGGCAGCGAAGAGCAGTTCTCCGGTTTCAGCTGCTTTTTCACTCATTTGTTCCCAGGTTCTTTTCAAAACCCAGTCCGTCTCGTGATCTTTAAAAATGCCCAACCCATCGGGAGAGCGGGCAGCGCCTAAATATTTTTTGCTCATATTTTCTCCTTTTACAGCACATGATGTAATAATTGAACACACTGTCATAAATAGGGTAAAATAAGAAGGAGCGCCAGTCAAGAGAATTTCAATGCGAATTTCCAGACAGCGTCATTTTTGAACAGGTGAACAATTATGGATGAAAATGAAAAAAACAGGCATCAACGGCGGCGGATGCGGACCATCGCGCAATTGAAACAGGCCGCTTTAGCTTTGCTGTTGGAAAAAGGGTACGATGCGATCTCTATCCAGGAGATAACAGATCGGGCAGACCTCGGCCGCGGAACGTTCTATATCTATTTTCGCAGCAAAGAAGATATTGTATGGAATATTATCGAGGAGGGATTCAGCCGGGCCACTGAGAACGCTATTAATGACGCGGCCGGGAAAATGCCTGAACGCCCGGAGTATTTTAGTTATATCAACATCTTCCGTCACGCTCAAGAGAATCGGGATTTATACCTGATTATGTTGGGAGGGCAGGGGTCTTCTTTACTCACCAAGCGAGTTCAGGACTATCTGGCCGCTGATTTCATTCAGGATAATCAACGCTATGGAATCTATGATTGCGGCAAACTGCCGCCGGAGGTGTTTGCCCAAATCCTGACCGGCGCGTTATTCCGGCTCCTGGTCTGGTGGTTGGAGACTCCAAATGAATATACGCCGGAGGAGATGGCGGCTATGCTGGAATTAACGCTCCATCAAGGAGTCGATAAAGCCATCAGCCATTGAGCCGCGGCGTTACCCGCCAGCCAGCCGGTGGAAAAAGCCGCCTGCAGGTTATACCCGCCGGTATCGGCGGCCAGATCTAAAACTTCGCCGGCAAAATAGACGCCCTCAACCAGGCGCGATTGCATTGTACGTGGATCCACTTCTTTGAGCGAAACACCACCGGCAGTGACCATGGCGGCATCCAGCGGCAGATGACCTTTGATCTCAATGCGAAAGTCTTTGAGCTGATGCAGCAAAAGCGCCCGCTCTTGCGCGTTAATTTGGTGGCAAGGTTTATCCGGCGCGATGCCGCAATAATCGGCCATGACCGGCACCATCTTTTGGGGTAATAATCCATCCAATAAGGTGCGGAAGTACTGTTTACCGTGCGTATCCATATCGCGCAGCAGGCGCGCGTCCAGTTTGGCTTCATCCAAGGCGGGTTTCAGGTCAATCGATATTTCCACTTTCTTTTTCTCACGCAGCGCATCCACGATCTTGCCGCTCATACTGAGGATGACCGGGCCGGAAACACCGAAGTGGGTGAAGAGCATTTCACCGAAGTCTTTGAACTTGACTTTACCGTCCAGCAGTACGCGAACCTCTACGTTGTGCAAGGTCAACCCCTGCAGACGCTGGCAAACGTCACCGGATGATTTCAGCGGCACAAGGGCAGGGCGAATGGGCACGACGGTATGGCCGATTTCGGCGGCCATACGGAAACCGTCACCGCTGGAACCGGTGTGGCTGAAGGAAGCGCCGCCGGCAGCCAGGATGACTGCCTGCGCGGAGATTACGGTTCCATCAGAGGCAGTAACACCTTGAAATACCCGGTCTTTCACCAATAAGTTCTGTACAGCCGTGCGGCATTGGATGCGAACGCCCTGAGAAGCAGCCCAATGTGTAAGTTTTTGGGTGATGTCGCTGGCGTCTTCGCCGACCGGAAAAACACGCCCGCCGCGTTCAGTTTGGGTTTTGACCTGCAGAGAATCCATAAAATCCAGCAAATCCTGGCTGAAATAGCGCGCAAAAGCCTGGCGCAGGAAAAGGCCTTGCCGGTCGAAGTGCTGGATGAACTCCTCCTGCGAACAAACGTTGGTCAGGTTGCAGCGGCCTTTTCCGGTAATGCGCAATTTCTGGCCGGGCTGTTCCATTTTCTCCAATAAAACCGTATCGACTCCGAGGCCGGCTGCCTGACCGGCGGCCATTAACCCGGCGGGCCCGCCTCCGACGACTATTAGTTGAGCGAATTGTTTTTCTGCCATAAGTGGATTAACTATAATCGAAATTGCGGGTATGTTGCGGGGCGGAAAAAAATGAAAGGGCTCTTTGTGATAAAATCTTAGCTGATTTAACATACAGACAGATATTATCCTGCGAGGAAGGATATCTTCAATCAGAAAAGAACCCATGACCAAATTAATTATTCAAATTCCCTGTTTTAATGAAGAAAATGCATTGCCGGTTTCACTCAAGGAACTTCCGCGTGAAATTCCCGGTATTTCCAAAGTAGAGTGGCTGATTATCGACGACGGCAGCAGCGACCGCACCGTGGAAGTTGCCAAAGAATTGGGAGTTGACCACGTGGTGCGCCTGATCCGCCATCAGGGCCTGGCCAAAGGCTTTATGGCCGGCATTCAAGCCTGTGTGGAACTGGGAGCGGATATCATCGTCAATACGGACGCGGATAACCAATATTATGCCGGTGATATTCAGAAGCTAATCCAACCGATTTTGGACGGCAAAGCGGAGATTGTGGTGGGCGCGCGCCCCATCGCCGAAATTAAACATTTCTCACCGTTAAAAAAGATATTCCAACGCTGGGGTTCCTGGCTGGTGCGAAAAGTCAGCCAAACCGAAATTGAGGACGCCCCCAGCGGTTTTCGCGCTATCAGCCGTGAAGCGGCCATGCGCATGCACGTTTTTTCCGATTACACCTATACCCTGGAGACTATTATCCAGGCCGGCCAGCGCGGCATGGCGATTGTGTCGGTACCCATCCGCACTAATGATTTTCTGCGCAAATCGCGCCTGGTGCACAGCATTCCGGCCTATCTGGCGCGTTCCACCAACACCATCATGCGCATTTTTATGACCTACCAGCCGCTGTCCTTTTTCCGCCTTCCGGGGATGATTTCCATCGGTTTGGGCGTTATCCTGGGGTTGCGCTATCTCTACTTTGCTATTTTTACGGGGACAGGCTCCGGACATGTCCAATCGTTAATTCTGGTTGCTATTTTAATGATCCTGGGGGTCCTCTTGTTCGTTTTCGGCTTACTGGCCGATTTGATTTCCGTAAATCGCAAACTGCTTGAAAACGTTGAGTATAAAGTCCAACGGTTGGATGAAAAAATCGAAAAGCTGAACCAGAAGTAAAGATTTCTGTTTATGAAAACATCCAGTGCGGCAACAAATATCCTCCATAAACAATGGAGGCCTGAAGTAGTGCAGCAATATATCGGCACATTCCGACAATCCTATTTCGCTTATGCCGGGGATGAATTGATTCGTGAACACGCGGCTTCCGGCGGGGTAATCACGGCACTGCTGGACTTTGCCCTGCGCAGTAAACGCATCGATGGAGCCCTGGTATGCAGTACGGCAGTCATTGACGGGCATGTTGTTCCCCAATTTACCATCGCAGCCGATCGTCAGACATTACTGACGGCACAGGGCAGCAAGTATATTGCGGTGGATTTCAACCGCGATGCGCTTCCGCTTATTCGCGCTTTCAAAGGCCGCCTGGCTGTCGTTGCATTACCCTGCGATTTGACCAACCTGCGGCGCCTGGCGGAACATGATGAGAGCATCCGCGAGAAGTTAATCCTGACCATTGGGTTGTTTTGCGGGCATAATTCACGCCCTGAATTGACCGAGATGGTGGTGGACAAGATCAAACCGGCGGGTGCAGTCCTAACGGATTATCGCTACCGGCAGGGCCATTGGCGCGGCGAACTGGAAGCGTGCTTCGATAATGGAGATGTGATTCACAAACCGTTTTCTTATTTTTCCGATTACCAAAACCTGTTTTATTTCTGCCAGCAGAAATGCCATCACTGCCACGATCACACGGCATACCAGGCGGATATTTCCATTGGGGATATCTGGTCGCTGCGCATGAAAGAAAACCCGATCAAACATAACGCGATTATTGTACGAAGCGAATCGGGCGCAGCCATCTTTGAGGCAGCCTTACAAGCAGGAGCCATAAAGGGGCAGCCTGAACCGATAGAGGAGATTTGCGAAGGCCAGGCCCGCAGCCTGCCATTCCATTATAATGTTAGTGCGCGGGCGAGAGCCGGGAAAAAGTTGGGTATTGCAGTCAAAGATCCGATGCAGACCCGCGTCCGCTGGTTCGAATTTTTGACTGCTTATATGGCATTAAAAAATGAGAAGCGTTCACGCGGACCAGAAGGCATGAAAGAAGTAGCACATATTCCTCGATTTATCTTAAAATTGAAGTTGTATGTAATGAAAGGATTGGAGAGTATCTAATATGGCAAAGAACCCGGTCATTTCGATTACGGGCGGTACCATTTGCGGGAACCGCGGCGCCGAATCCATGCTGACTACCACCATTGGAGTCATCCGCAGGGATTTTCCGGAAGCGAAGTTCTATGTATTCAGCTATTATCCGAAAAAAGATCGGGCACTCTGCCGGGATAAAGGTATCGTCATCCTTAGCGGAAAACCCATTGCGTTGGCCACACGCCATTTCCTGGGCGCGCTATTGGCTGCCCTGATTAAGGTGTTTGGCGGCAAGGTGCCCGGCACTGATTTCTTTAAGATCGCCAAGGCTTTAGATGAATCGGACATGCTGTTAGATATCGGCGGTATCACTTTCTCGGATGGGCGAGGCAAGTATCTGCCCTTTAATATCCTGACCATCTGGCCGGCCATGATTCTGGGTGTTCCGGTGGTTAAACTGGCGCAGGCTGTTGGGCCTTTCCACCAGTTTTTCAATCGCCTGAGCGCCAAACTGTTTATGAAGAAGTGCCGACATATTTTCGCGCGGGGAGAAAAAACCGCCGAATTTTTGAAAGACCTGGATTATCCGGCAAAAAAAACCGATCTGGTTGCGGATGTCGCTTTCCTTTATCAGCCGGAATTTAGCCTCTCCGAAGAAAATGAAGAGCGGGTTGCCGCATTGTTGAAAAAGATCAAAGAGACCCGCAAACCGGTAGTGGTGTTTTCCCCCAGCATTTTGGTAAATACACAGTCGGTGAAGAAAGGCTTGGATTACGCCGCGAAATTTTATGAGCTTATCAATCGATTGGGCGCTGATCGATATCAGTTTGTGTTCATCCCCAACGCTTCACGGGAAGGATCGGATAAGAAACATAACAATGATTTGCTGACTCTGGTGGAGATGCGCACCCGCGCTGAAAATGGCGCACTGGACGCGCAGGCGAATTCTTCGATTGACTGGGTGGATTATGACATCAATACAGCTTCCATCCGGGCGATCATCTCAAACGCCGACGTATTGGTCACTTCACGCTATCATGCCATGATTTCTGGATTATGTCTGGCTGTACCTACGGTCGTGATCGGTTGGGGCCATAAGTATAAAGAAACCATGGCTTATTTTGATCTGGAGCGCTACTCCCTGGATTTCGGAGACGCAACCGCGGATTTACCGGCTGTTGTCCAAGCTGCGCTGGATAATAAGAACGAAATTCACCAAAAGATTGAAAAGAACCTGGATAAAGTTAAACAAAAATCGGCAATCCAATTTTCCTTTCTTAAAGAAGAGCTGTCTTAATGCGAAATAAAATACTGAATGTTCTCAAGTGGGTTTGGTTCGTTGCGGTCATTTTAGGGGCGGGTTATTATTTTTATAAAAACTATCAAAAGATTTCGGTTTACCTTGAGACCATTTCAGCCTGGCGGATCGCATTGAGCTTTGTATTCCTTTTCCTGGGAAAATTTGCTCTGTCGGATTTAACACGATTATCGTTAAAAAAGATTGATGTCGATCTGGATTATAAAGATGCTTTGACCATTACTTCAGTTACCCAACTGGGCAAGTATCTGCCCGGCGGCATCTGGCATGTTGCGGGAAAATTCGGTATTTATAAAGCACGCAAAATAACCACAAAAAAATCCACCGGTGCGATCATCTTTGAAAACATGTGGCTGCTTTCTTCTGCGCTGGTAATCGGCGCTACCTGCCTGCTGATTTCCAGCCAGGATGTACTATGCGATTTCAACAACGTTTTTTGCAACAGCATGACCAACCGGGTGATTATGATTGGACTGCCAATTTTGTGGGTAATTGCATTAATACTGGTTGATTATTTCATTTTCAAAACAAAAAGATACACAATCAAAGATTTTCTATTCTTGGTTGTAGAAATGCTGGTGATTTGGGTGTCTTTTGGAATCAGTTTTTGGCTGGTCTTCCCGCTGCATTCCGGATTTGAAATGGCAATTACGGGGGCATTCAGTATCAGTTGGGTAGCGGGCTATGTAGCCTTTTTTGCACCGGGTGGAATTGGCATTCGGGAATATTTGCTAACGGTAATCCTGACTGCTTACTTCTCCAGCAGCGAAGTAGCTACTTACGCCACAATTCACCGTTTGATTTGGGTGATAGGGGAGATTATCCTGGGAGCCGGCAGTACTCTATTATTTGGCATACCCATGATCGCACCCGAAGAAGAGACTGAGTAGAACCACTGAATTCCGCCTTGCGTTAAAATAAAGCTCATGAATCCTATTGTTAAATTCCTCAGGCGGATATTCCCTGATATTAAATCCACTTTGGGCAGCGCCGTAATTGGCCTTAGTATTTCAGCTGCCATTTACCTGGGCAGTTTGCAGCGTCATTTTTTCAGCAAACGTTATGCGATTTACGCATTACTAATCGCGCTTGCGGCCACTATCCTGGCAGCCTGGCTGCGACAGCGTTGGCTGTCCCACAGATACCATAACCTTCCGCGCGCAATACGGATCACGGTGGTGGTTTTCTCGGTTATTCTCAGCTTGGTATTGTTGGCAAACATTCAAATCCAACCGGTATATTACCTGCTGCCGGATACAACTATGGAAGTCCGCATTCCCATTGGAACCATTCCGGATGGGGAAGAGAGCGTGCGTTTGTTGTGGGTGGAGACCGGGCAGGGTTACGTTTACTACCAAAATATGCACTTTGAAGGCCAATGGGAGCGGGTCGAAAAGAATATCGTTTTTCCGCCCAACCAGGAAGTGCGATTCACCTGGACCGGAAAAGTTGGTTCGACACCGCAGATTGCCTTCCGCATGACGCATTACGACCAGCCGGTTTTCATATCCTGGAATGGGGAGGGAAAAGAATATAACCTCAACCAGCCCAAGGAACCGAATATTCTGATTGACAGCCACCTGGACATTCCCCTGATCTACAAGATGCCATTTATCCTGGCTTTCAGCATCAGCGCCGGATTTGTGTTATTTGCCCTGCTTATCCTGCTGGGCACCTGGCAGCCGGCAAAGCGTCAGGGCAAGGCGTACGCACGGGGCGCATGGTTGTGGTATATGCTGCCGATGGTGCTGTTGTGGGGTTTCACGCTGCTGGTATTCTGGCCCGGCATCATGAGCGGCGATTCCATCACGCTTTGGAACCAGAACCTGGTAGGTGAGTATTCCGATTGGCAGTCGGCTTTTTACGCGCTGGTATTGGCCGGGCTGATGAAAATCTGGTATTCCCCGGCTCTCATTACGATTCTGCAAATTTTGTCATTCTCATTCCTGGTGGCCTGGGGATTAAAAGCTTTGCAGGAGGAAGGCGTTTCAAGGATTATCCTGTGGGGCATCAGTCTCCTGTTCGCACTTTCTCCCATCAATAACCTGTATGCCACCACCCTTTGGCGGGATATCCCTTACGCTTTGGCTGTCATGTGGTTGACGGTCATCGCGGTGAAGGTCTATCTCAGCCAGGGCAAATGGGTTGAAGGCTGGGGCTGGGTGTGGCTGGGCGTTTCGGGTTTTTTCATTGCCATCCTGCGCCAAAATGGCATCCCGGTGGCTTTCTCTCTCCTGGTTTTGCTGCCGATTTTCTATAGTAAATATCGCAAACAGTTATCGAGAAGCTTGCTACTGTGTTTGGCGTTTTTCTTATTAATGAAAGGGCCGGTATATTCCTGGTTGAATGTAGATCGCAGCAAGAGCGGCCAATCCAACCTGATTCTGCTGCATCACATCGCCGCGCACCTGGACGCAGATACAGCGCTCAAGGCAGATGAGGAAGAATATCTGAATAGCTTCCTGTCCATCCCGGATTGGAAATATTATTGCTGCTACGTTGGTACAATTTCCTACGATAATGATTTTGAACGCGATCGCTTTTTGGCCAGCAGTTCGGAAAACCGCAAGCTGGCGCTGGATTTATTCTTGCGCGACCCACTGGTGGATGTACAGCACACCGTCTGTTCGGGTGAGCTGACCTGGCGTTTCAACGATAACCAATGTTACATGAAATCCACACATGGTTTCAATTCCTGGGTTCCGGGAGAGGTCAGCTGGATCGTGCCCAACGACGCGGGCTTGAAGGAAGACTCCAGGTTCCCCACGTTGGTGACGCCTTATGTGGACGCGCTGCGTATCTTTGGCTTTCGGGATGATTTTCTGGTAGTCTATCTGCGGCCGGCTTTGTACCTTTATCTGGCAATGTTCTTTATCATGGTGGAAATTATCCGCAGGAAGGATTTTCGGGTGGCCCTGGTCGTCCTGCCGCTTATTATTCAATCCGCCATTTTGTTCCTGGTCAGTTATGCTCCGGCCATCCGCTATCAGTACAGTAATTATTTGGTTGGGCTTTATCTTCTGGGAATCCTGTTTCTGCCGGCTGATGATGCGCAAAAAGACGCTTTGAATGAAAAATGACTATTTAATAGTGAAAAATTTTGCTAAAAAAGACTGGAGAAAATCCTGTCTGGTATAATCCCTGCAATGTTTCCCATCGTCGCGCTTGATTTAGAAACCACCGGTCTTGACCCTTTTCGAGATGCCATTCTTGAGATTGGGGCTGTCAAGTTCGATGAAAATGGAATTATTGATCGCTGGCAATCCCTGATCAACCCACAGCGGTTGGTTCCCCCTCCCATTACTCAACTGACCGGCATTTCGAATGAGATGGTGCGCGACGCACCGCCCATTAAGGCGGTCATCCAGGACTTCGCCGATTTTGTAGGCGACCTGCCGGTTATCGGGCATAATGTCCAATTCGATCTGGCGTTCCTGAAAATACAACATGCGTTTGACCGTAATCCGGTCAACGATACTTTTGAAATTGCCGCAGTGCTGCTGCCCAGCGCGCCGCGATACAGCTTGAGCGCATTGGTGGATACGCTGGAAGTATCCAACCTGCAGCCGCACCGCGCCCAGGAAGACGCCGAAGCGACCATGGCGGTTTTCTTGCGCTTGATTGAGAAGGCTCGCGCGCTGCCGACGCATCTTCTGGCAGAGATTGTACAGGATTCGCAGAGCATCGACTGGGATGCACGCTGGTTTTTCACCCAAATATTGAGGATGCGCTCTCAAGACGGTGTGCAGGCACGCGAGGCGAAGCAACGCGATTACGGCGTACTGTTCACGGAACCTTCCGAACTGCTCACTCCGGCTTTGAAACCCAACCCGGTATTTGAACCGTTGGACGCGGATGAAACGACTGCCATTCTCAGCCCGGGCGGACCGTTTTCCAAAATCATGGAGAATTTCGAAAGCCGCAACGAACAATTGGAAATGCTGCAAGCCATTACCAACGCGCTCTCCAACAGCCAGCACCTAATGGTAGAGGCAGGCACGGGCATCGGCAAATCCTTCGCTTATCTGGTTCCGGCGGCTTTATGGTCGACACGCAACAATGCGCGGGTGGTCATTTCCACCAACACGCTTAATTTGCAGGACCAATTAATTAATAAAGATATCCCCGACCTGAAAAAAGCCCTCGATATTGATTTGCGCGTAGGGGTTTTAAAAGGCCGGGTGAATTACCTGTGCCCACGCCGCTTGGAAGCGCTGCGCCACCGAAGACCGCGCGACGCCAGTGAGCTGCGCCTGTTAGCCAAGATTTTGGTCTGGCTGGAACAAGGCGGCAGCGGGCAGCTCAACGAAATTAACCTGACCGGGCCGGTGGAAAATGAAGCCTGGCGGCGGCTTTCGGCGCAGGATGAAGCCTGTACGGCGGAAGTGTGCATGAACCGCATGGGGGGAATCTGCCCCTATTTCCGCGCGCGCCAGGCGGCCCTCAGCGCCCATATCATTATTGTCAACCACGCCCTGCTCCTTTCCGATGTGGTTGCCAACAATCGGGTTTTACCTGAATATAAATATCTGATCGTCGATGAGGCGCACCATCTGGAAGACGCCTCCACCGGCGCGCTAAGTTACCGCGTGACCCAGGGCGATATCGAGCGGTTGTTTGAAGAATTGGGCGGTACCAATAACGGCACTTTGGGTCAATTGTTAACCGCTTTATCCAACCTGCTCAAACCCTCGGAATATTCAGCGGTTCAACGCGTGGTCGAAAAAGCCACCGACCTGATTTACCGGTCGCAATCCCGTTTCAAAGATTTCTTTGCGGCGATTGAGACTTTCCTGGAACAGGAACGGGATGGCGGGGAAGTGGGTGATTACGGCCAGCAGGTGCGGATTATCGATTCCACCCAGCATCAACCCGTCTGGGACGATGTGATGATCAGTTGGGATGAAGTGGCCCAACCCATGGATACGCTGCAAAGGATGCTGAACTCTCTGGTAAGCAGTTTGTCGGATGAGGAAGGCACCAACAGCGAGCAGGTGGAAAACCTGATGAGCGAACTGCTTTCCATTGCACACACGCTTCAGGAAATGCACGAGAAAATTTCCGCCATGGTTTCCGAACTGGATAGCAATACCATCTATTGGATCAATCTGGATGCTAAATATAACCGGCTGTCATTGAACTTTGCACCTCTCGAAATTGGGCCATTGATGGAAGAATACCTGTGGCATACCAAAGAGTGTGTGGTGATCACATCGGCCACATTAACAGCCAACAATAATTTTGACTATATTCGGGCGCGGCTGAATGCGGACGAAGCGGATGAACTTATTCTGGGTTCGCCTTTTGATTATGAGAACTCGGCGCTGCTGTTTATCCCGACGGACATGCCCGAACCGATGGATTATACAAATTACCAACGCTCCATCGAGCGCGCCATTTTACGCACAGCGCGCGCGACCGGCGGGCGCATGCTGGTATTATTTACTTCGTATAGGCAATTGAAGGCAACGTCGCATGTGGTTTCGCCGCTTCTGGCTAAAGATGGCATCCAGGTTTACGAGCAGGGAGAGGGAGCTTCAACCAGTGCGCTGCTGGATTCTTTCCGCACCAGCGATCACGCTGTCTTATTGGGGACGCGCTCTTTTTGGGAGGGTGTGGACGTTCCCGGGGATGCGCTTTCCATTTTATTGATCATCAAATTGCCCTTTGACGTACCCAGCGACCCGGTGATTGCCGCACGCGCGGAAACATTTGAAAACGCGTTCAGCGAATATACCTTGCCGGAAGCCATTCTGCGTTTCCGCCAGGGATTTGGCCGGTTGATTCGCACACAGTCTGACCGTGGGGTAGTGGGGATATTGGATAGACGCGTGCGCACCAAACAATACGGCGCGTTATTTATCAAATCGCTGCCCAATTGCTATATGGTCGACGGTTCGATTGAGAATCTGCCAGACGAAGCTACCCGCTGGCTGAATATTTAACTTGAGGCTGAAAAAACAGGAGGGAAAATGCGCCTGACTGTACTGGTAGACAATAACACTTTCATCGATCAATACCTGATTGGAGAACCGGCCGTCTCTTATTACATCGAGGCGGAGGGCAAAATGATTCTGTTTGATGCCGGTTACTCGGACGTGTTCCTGTTGAACGCTGCCAAGCTGGGCATCGATTTGACCCGCCTGGACATGCTGGTGCTCTCGCACGGCCACCCGGACCACAGTTGGGGGCTGGCGCACCTGTTGCGCCTGTATTCCGAAGCGCGCTCTAGCGGGCGCATGGAGCATAAACCGTGGCTGATTGCCCACCCGCAGGTCTTCGCGCAGCGTTCCTATCGAGGTGATCCGCAAATCGGTTCGCTGCTGCAGCCGCTGGATCTGGCGCCTTTCTTCGACATCCAACTGAGCAAAGATCCGGTAAAGCTGACTGACAATCTGACCTTTTTGGGTGAGATCGAACGCGGGAATGATTTCGAAGCGCAGGAAAGCCTGGGCGAATTGCAGGTTGATGGGCGAGAATCACCCGATTGGGTGCTGGACGATTCCGCTTTGGCATATCGAGCAGATGATGGGCTGGTGATTATCACAGGCTGCTCACATGCCGGCATCTGCAACATCGTTGAACAGGCGCGGCGCGTCAGCGGGCAGGAAAAAGTATTGGACATCATCGGGGGATTCCATTTGTTGAACCCTTCAGCATTACAGCTAAATGGCACGGTTGACTATCTGGCGCAATTAAAACCGGCGCAAGTGCATGCCTGCCACTGCACCGACCTGCGCTCCAAGTTCCAGATCGCGCAGGTTGTTGACCTGCAAGAGGTTGGGTCAGGTTTGGTGCTTGAGGTCTAGAGCGAACAGCTAAAAATCATTAATCTGGTGAATTTTCTGTAATTCTTCTTCATCCACATCGAATACGTTGTTGTTAGGCAGCAGCGGTTCACTGCGGAAGAAGGCCGGCACGTCGTTGCGGGCATCCAATCCAGCCAAGCGGTTGAATTCCAACTCCATATCCAGCACTTTCCGGGATATCCGGAAGAGATCTTCCTGATCCCATGGTTCCGCGTACATGGCGTTCAGCACATCCAGGACGAGCGAGAAATCATCGAAGATGGGCGGCTTGGTAAACCAGCACAATCCCAGGTAATCGAACATGGTCGCGAATAATTGAACGTATCGGGACAGCTCGACCTGGTGGTTAGGTAAATTGCATTCGAGCGCCAGGCCATTGGGCAGTTTGGTACCCGGCAGCACATTGCCGGCCGTGTGGTCGGCTCCCATGGGGGAGCTGGCATAGGTCACGCCGGTGCCTTTGATGGTGCGCGGGTCGTAGGCGGCCATAGCCTGGCCTCGCACGGTGGGTACGCGCGTGATCCCCAGCGTTCTCCCGGTCTCGTCCGCGCCTTCCGCGATCATTTTACCTGTTTCTGTGCCCCGGGCGATCTCATTCATCAATTCTAGGGCGCCTTCGGCATCACCGAAAGGAAGCAAGCCGGCTTCCATGGCCACGCCGATGGCTGCGCCGGTTTCGATGGTGTCTATCCCCAGCGAATCGCACAGCCGGTTCAACTTGCAGATGGTGTCCAGGTCACTGATGCCGCAGTTCGAGCCGAGCAGCACCATAGTCTCGTATTCCAACGCCCGGTTGAGCTCTTCCCCGTTTGCGGCCGGAATAACGTTGGAGCAGCGCACCACACAGCCAGGCATGCAGGCATGTGTCGGTTTGCCGCCCCTTTCCACGATCAGGTTGTAGAGCGCTTCCGCGTTCATGCGGTCGGCTTGCTCAAAGCTGCCAAGGCTGTAATTGTGCGTAGGCAGTCCGCCCAACGCTTGCATAGAATCGACGATGATAGCGGTTCCAAATTGGGGCAGGTATTTGCTAGTGGTCGGATGGTTGATCAAGGCTGCGGCAAAGCGTTTGTTGGCTTCTTTGAGTTCCTGCGGATTTTTCGCAATATTATTTTTTGCGCGTGCGGGGCAAAAGACGATGGCTTTCAGCTGTTTGGCCCCCATAACGCTGCCCAATCCGCCGCGAGCCGCGTGCCGGGCGGGCACGCCGTCTATATCCGTGATGCCGATGCAGGCGGATTTGTATAGCCGCTCGCCGGCCGGTCCAATGGAAAGGATGGCCGCTTTTTCGCTATAAAGAGACTGCAAAATGGCGGTCGTTTCGAAAATGTCTTTTCCGACCAAAGTGCCTGCGGATAGGATTTGAAGGCCATCCTCGGAAACCAGAACGTACACCCATTCAGGAGAAATTCCACGCACCGTCATGGCACGAATACCCAGGGTACTCATGGCGTAACTTGCCAGACCACCGGAATTGGCTTCTTTGATGCCGCCGGTTAACGGGCTTTTGGCGCCGATGGAGATCCGGTAGGAAGAGGATGCACCGCTGCCGGCCATTAGGCCGGTCGCAATCACCAGGATATTCTCGCCGCTGAAAGGGTCGCAATCAAAGACCTTCTGTTCGTACAGGCTGCGTGAGGTAAAGGCTCTTCCACCCCACCTGACCCAATCCGGGTCCAGATCCCGCGTCTGATAGGCACGTTTATTTAAGTCAACCACGATTGTACGAAGGTTCTCCATCCGCTTACTCCTGGAAGATCTCAGTCTCTTGCGCCTGATTTTCCACCGCGACCAAGCGCGCGTTTTTACCGGGCACGAATCTTTGCAGCAACTGGTCGGCGCCCATGACCAGCACAGGGATCAGAAAGGCTACGTAGATGTTCGGGATGCCGAAAGGATTATTAAAAATCAGCGCCCAGGCCAGTGAAACAGGCACCCCCATGGCAATGCTGAAGAACGCGGCCAGGTCGGACGACCGCTTCGAGTGCAAACCGAAGATCAGTACGATTGTGTTGGGAATGGTGCAGGGGAACGCTGTGGAAAAGACGAAAGGCATAATATTTTCAATTCCGAAGGTGGATACGTACCAGGCGCAGATCGCGCTGATGCTGATTATCGAAAGTGGATAGATCGATTTTTGCTGCCTTTCAGAAAGACTGAATATTTTACCCAGCATATCCTCAACGAAAATATGCGCAAATGAGATTGCCAGTGGCGAAAATGTGGAGATAACCGCGGCCAGGATTGCGGAGAGGAATATGCCTGCAATGACCGGATTGACTTCGCTGACGGCGTACCCGATGGCGGAGTAGATCGGCATTTCAGTAATGCGTGGACCCAGGTAGGCTGCTGTGAGGATGCTAACAGAACAGGCGATGAACGGTGGGATGGCCGAAAGGATGCCCCCCAGCCAGAAGGCTTTCCTGGCGTCCTTCTCGCTGCGGCAGGAAGCCGCCAGGTTGGATACTGTGGAGATGCCGCCCAAGCGGGTCGTCTTGGCCAGGAAGATCTGCCCGACCACACCCCAGCCCATGCCGATCGGCGACAGCCACATGCGGAAATCAGTATTATCGCTTGCGATCTTGGGCAGGACAGTCGGCATGATCTGAATGGCTGTGTCCCAGCCGCCCACCACTTTACTCATTGCGATATAGACCAACCCGAAAGCGATCACCATGGTGACGCTGTGGATCATGTTGGTGACGGATGCGCCCAGGATGCCTGAAAACGCCACCGTTCCAACGCAGGTGATCAAACTGATCCAAACGGCTATATACATGGGCATGGCCGGCGCGATGGACTTGAGGATGGTTGCCAGGGTATAAAGCTCGACGACGATCACGAAGACGGAGTAGACCAGCAGGCTCGCCAGGCTGGCGAGCCGGGTCCTTTCGCTGAAGCGCTTGCCAATCAGGCTGGGCAGGGTGATCCCTTTCATACGGTAATAAGGACCCGCAAACAGGATGCCAGTGATCCACCAACCCAAGCCCATGGAGATCGGGAACCAAATCAGGTAGGTAAATCCAAATTTGATTGTGTCCCCGGCAACGCCGTAGGTGGACACACCGCCCAGAGTAAACCCGGCCAGGTACGTGGCGGCAAGGAACGGCGAGATCTTTGAAACGACGAAATCCTTGGCTGTGTTAACTTTCCTCGTTTGAATGAAACCCAATAAAGTCGTTAAAAACAGGTATAACCCAACAATAAGAAAAATGATAATTTGAGATGTCATGGTGATCCAGAATGAAAAGAAAGTCTACTTGCTTTCCTTCGGCTTCTGGTAACGGCTCAGAATCTCCTGCACCTGTTCGTCCGTCAAGGCTTGCGGTGTGCGGCCGGTCTGCAGTGCCAGGTGGTAAACCTCGGCGCCGATTTCCGTTTTGTAGGCATTCTGATAGGCGTCGTCTAAATTCTTGCCGACTGCCACCATGCCGTGGTTCTTCATCAGCAGGGATTTCAAACGCGGGCGGTCCGCGAAGAATTTTGCGGCTTCCTGGCCGACTTCCGGCAGGCCGGGGCAGACGTATTTCATGACCGGCACGGGGCCGCCCACGGAGATCAATTCAACGCACACCAGCGGCAGTTCCATATCCACCGTTGAAAAGGCGATGCTGTACACCGAGTGGGTGTGCACCACGGCGTTGATGTCGTCGCGGCTCTTATAAATGTCCAAATGGAGCGCTTTTTCGGAAGAAGGTTTTTTGTCGCCCTCCACGATGTTCCCGTCGCTGTCGATAATGACGATATCCCGTGGGTCCATGTTCTTGTACAGGATGGCGGAAGGAGTGATGACGAAATTGCCGTCCGGCAGGCGCTGGCTGACGTTGCCCGCGGAAAGGCGGATCAGTTGGATATCCACTAATGCAAGGGTAGTATCAAAAACTTGTTGGCGATATTCTGAGATTTCCATTATTACATCCTTTTCGATAACGTTATTTTTCTTACCTTCTAAGACTGAGATTGATGGTATAGCGGTCGGCACGGCACCAGGCTACCGCGTGTTCCAGTGGAACATTATTCTTGGTGAACGAAATTCTTTCGGTATACAGGATCGCTGTTCCGACTTCGATATCCAGATATTCTGCGATCTCTGAAGAGGCACTGCGGGCTTCCACCAGTTGTTTGCCCCATTCCACGGGCACGTCGTTCTTGTTGTACAACTCGTAAAGCGAGTCGCGGCTCAGGTTGGCGTTTGCGATCCACGGGCACAGGTGCTGCGAAATATGCAAGCTGTGCAGCGCGACGATGTCGTTGTTCTCGACGTAGCGCATGCGCAGGACGTGAAAGAGCGGGCTACCCACCGGGACCATCAACTTTTCCGCGTAATACTCGGAGGCGGTTACCTCTTCGATCTTGAGCAATTTGGAAGAGGGGTTCCAGCCGCGTGCCTTCATGTCCTCGTAAAAACCGGTCAGACGGGAATAGTCGCGCTCCAAACGCTTGGATGCCACAATGGTGCCGGTGCCCTGCTTGCGGATCAGCAATCCATCCGAGACCAGATCGTCGATGGCGCTGCGCACCGTCATGCGGCTAACGCTGAACATTTCTGCCAGCTCGGTTTCGGCCGGCAGGAAAGCGCCCACCTCCAACTCATTTTTCTTGATCTTTTCCCGGATCTTTTCGCGGATCTGCACGTACAGCGGCACACCTTTCAGATCGCTTTTGTTTAGTTCATCGAACACTTACTCCTCCCATCTTGAGCCTTTAAGCTTTGGATTGGCTCATTTTTTGTCTGGATTTCTCAATCGCCAATGGATTGATTATATTACTCGGATTTTCACCATTCAGGAAGCGCAGCAGGGAAGTTACACCAATCTCACATTGGTGTGCGACGACATCCAGCGTGGCGCCGCCGATGTGCGGCGTGCAGATCACGTTGGGAATGTTGAACAGGGGATAATCCGTATCCAGCGGTTCGCTATGATAAACGTCCAGCGCCGCGCCGGCGATCTTGCCTTGTTGGAGGAACTCGATCAGTTCGTTCTCAACGAAGACCGCTGCGCGGGAAGTGTTGATCAAATAAGCTTCCGGTTTCATCAACTCCAATTCATTTTTACCGTACATGTCGCGGGTATTCTCGTTCAGGGGTACGTGCAGCGAGACAAAATCGGATTGGCTGAAGACTTCTTCCTGGCTGACCAACTCGACGCCGAATTGAGCGGCTTCTTCTTTGCTGACGAAGGGATCGTAGCCGATGACCCTGGCTTTGAAGCCCTGCAGGCGGTTGGCGACCAGCCTGCCGATGGCGCCCAGGCCGATCAGGCCGACCACTTTACCGGGTAGGTCGTAACCCTGATGGTTGGTGTACATCCAGTAGCGGCCGTTCTTGGCCCACAAGCCTTCGTGCAGGGCGTCCATGGCGGGGATCACCTTGCGGGCGGCCATGATCATGAAAGCGATGGTCAGGTCGGCCACCGCGTCGGCGTTGCGGCCGGGCGTGTTCATGATGACGATGCCCAATTCGGTGGCCAGGTCGATATTAATGTTGATGACCGTGCCGCGGAAGTCGGCGATCACGAATAGGTCTTTGGCGGCGCGCAAAGTATCGTCGCTGATCATATCCGATTCGGTGATGATGACCTGGCTGTCCTTGGCCCGTTCCAGGAAATCCTTCGGTTCGAGCAAGCCTTCCTGCGACCAGTCGTAGAAATCCACGTCCAGGTGCTTCTTTAATTCTTCCAACCAATAATCGCTGATGCGTGATGAAATAAATGTCTTCATAGAACCTCTAAATGTCGAGCAGGATTTTGGTGCAGTTCTTTTCTGTGATCGCTAGATATTCCTCATCACTGATAATGGGGTCGTTTGAATTGGGCAGACAACGGTTCTTGCGGATGAAATCCAGGTCGTCCAGCCCGCGTTTGGGATCGAAAACCGGATAATCGCTGGCGAACAGCAAACGCTTGACGCCGTCCGCGTAGATCTTCAGCCAGGTCAGTGCCATTTCCAGCAGAGTGGTGCCGCCCACGCGGCCCTGATTGGCACAGACGTCCGCGTAGATGTTGACGTGTTTGCGCATTATCAGGGCGGCATCCTGATAATACGGCCTGCCCATGTGTGCAATGACCATCTTCAAGTCGGGGAATTTAGCCGCTACGTCGTCCAGCAGGATGGGATGGCTGAACTTGTCCGAATGGCTGGGCAGGCTGGCGCCGGTGTGGAATAGAATGGGCATATGATGGTCCTGGCAGTATTGATAGACCGGGAACATACTTTCGGAATTGCTGAAGAATTCCTGCATGCTGGGGTGCAGCTTGACACCTTTGAATCCCAATTGCGTGCGGCATCTTTCCAATTCCTTGACCGATTCCGCCACCTGTTTGGGGTTGACGATGGCAAACCCGATGAACCGCTGCGGGTAAAGCGCCACGTAATCGGCTGTCATGTCGTTCATGGCCTGCCAGTTGCCGTTGGTCGGCATAAAAGTCAGTGGGAAGATAACACCCTTGTCGACGCCGCTGCGGTCCAGGGCGCTGATGACACCTTCCGGCGAGATCTTTTCACGAATATCTTCCCAGGCGTTTTTCTGCTTGAAAAACGCCACAATATCCGGCGAGAGCAATTCTTCTTTTCCTATATGAATGTGTGAGTCGATGATCATCTTTACTCCGTTAGTGTGTTTTCGCCGTACATTTCCACGTAATGCTCCATCCAGCTCTCAAATAACGATTGGTATTGGGCGGATTTGACCGCGTCCGGCTGGATTACCTTTTCAGTTTGCACCAGAGCTTGCACGCCTGCCTGCATATCCGCGAAAATGCCCGCACCGACACCGGCGCAGATGGCCGCGCCGACCGCGCTGCCTTCCTTTTGCTTGGGCACGTTGACGGTCACCTGCAGTAGATTGGCGAGCGATTCAAGCAGGACCTCGCTCTTGGATAATCCGCCGCTGGCGTTCAGGCTGGTCATACGGCGCTGGGCGGCTCTTTGCAGGCGGTCGGCATTGAGCTTGACCCCAAAGCTGACCGCTTCCAGGGCTGCCCGGCTGAAATTGGCGCGCGTGTTGCGGCCGGGGGTGGTAGGCAGGCGCAGCGAGAACCCGCCGGGGCAGACGAATTCCAGGTTGCGGTAATTGGGCAGGCGCGGGCCCAGGTAAGCCAATACCTGGTTGGCGCCGATGGGCGACTGGGCGGCTTCCTGCGACATGCGTACGTAAACGTCGCCCTGTTCGCCGGAATAGAAGACGTCCCGCACCCAGCGGAAGGTCTGCCCGGCTTCCATGCTGGTAGATTCGATCACCCATTTGCCGGGCACGATGTGGCAGCCGCTCCACAACAGTTCCGGTTCGGCCAGGACGGGATTTGGCACGATCATCTGTAATGGGCCGTAAGTGCCCAAAACGACGCCGATGCCGCCGTCCTCGATCAAGCCGGAGCCGGTCAGACCGCACTGACTGTCGCTGCCGCCCAGCACGACCGGCGTACCGGCGGCCAGGCCGGTTTCAGCGGCTGCCTGCGGGGTGACCACGCCGATCTGCGTCCCGGATTCATACACAGGTGGGAAGATGTCCAAATTGAAACCCATGTCCGCGATCAACTGGCGGTTCCACTGGCGGCTTTCAAAATTGACCAACAAGGTCTCAACACCGTTGGAGGGCTCGGTAGCGGCCACGCCGCACAGACGGTAGAGCATCCAGTTGTTCAATAGAACGACCGAATGGATCTTTTCGTAAATCTCCGGTTTGTGTTGTTGGAACCACAACAGGCGGTAAGGCAGGAACATGGGGAAGGGCCAATGGCCGCTGCTGGCGTGGATCTTTTTCGCGAAATTGGCCTGGAAAGCGCTGATGTCGTCAGGCGCGCGCATATCCAGGTTGGGCCCGGCATATAATTCACGCCCGTCCTTATCCAGAAAGACTACCCCTTCACGCTGGCTGGTGGAGCTGATGCCCAGCACGTCCGTACCGCTGATGCCGGCTTTGTGGAGCGCTTTGCGGATCAGACCGGCCAGGATTTTCCAAAAGGCCGGCGCGTCAAATTCGGAGCCGCCCGGTTGCGCTTCGGCGGGATATTCGTAGGTCCATTCCTGATACTCCTCGAAATGGGTCTGGCCATCGGTGGAGATGAGATAACAACGCCCGGCGCCGGTGCCAAAATCGAGTGAAAGGAGATATTTTTTATCAGCCATCGAAGCTCCTTTTAGTTCTCCCTGCGGGCGACTTTCTGGATTCCGCTGACCAGGATGATGCCCAGCAGCAGACCGCCTTTGATGATCTTTACTTTTTCAGGCGAGACGCCCATGATGAACATACCATTGATGACCATGTAGATGAACAGCGCGCTGAACAGCGTACCCTGCACGGAGAAGCGCCCGAAGATGGTGTTGCCCAGAATCGGCAGCAGGAAAGCGTCGATCTGATAGCTTTCTCCGCTACCGACCCGCGCCAAACCTTCATTGGCGGTCAGCATAATGCCCATGATGGCGCAGCACACGCCGCAAATAACATAGGTCAGCCAGGTATAGAAGCGAGTCGGGATGCCGGAGAAGTTGGCCGCGTTGATGTTCATGCCGACAGCTTTGATGTAACGGCCGAAGATCGAGCGGTCCAGGTAAATAAAAAGGAGGATGAATGTAAAAGTACAGAATCCGATCTGGAAGAACGCGTTGGTGCCCAGCTTGGTGACCACGCGCGGCAGCATCAGGTAGGTGCCCGAGACGGCCATGAGCGAGATCAGGTACTGTAGACCGTGGGCCAGATACACCACGGATAGGGTCACCACGAAGGGACTGATGCCCGCGTAAGCGACCAGGACGCCGTTGATGGCGCCGATCAGGCCGCCCACGATCAGGGCGGTCAGGAACATGAGCGGCACGGGCAGGTCGAATTGGGCGGAAACAGCTGCGGAAGCCAGCCCGGCCAGGCCGGCGATGTTAGCGACGGACAGGTCAATGCCGCCGCCGGCCATCACTACGGTCATGCCCATGGCGATGACGGCTGAGATCGCGGCCGGCATGACCAGGTTATGCACAAGGTTGATTTTTGAGAGGAATCCAGTTGCCTTGATGCTGAAGAATATAAAAACCAGGGCAAATACGGCAATTCCGGCTATCAATCCATAATTCGTGCTCGATTTTCCGATTTTCGTTTCACCGGTTTTTGATCGACTTAGAAATGAGATATAGTTTTTCATTGTTTCGCTCACGCTAGAATTTGATCTGGATAATTTCGTTTTTGCCAATATTCGCCAGGAAAATCGCCGAGATCAGAATGACGCCATTGGCCATGGGTACCGACCAGATGGGCAGCTGCATCAGGACAAAGGCGTTATCGATCATCGCCAACAGCAGGGAGGCCAGGAAAACACCAGGGATATTGGGACGTCCCATCCCCAGGAAGGTCTGGCCGACGAAAGCCACTGTCATGACCGGCATCAGCAGGCTGGAACCGGAAGTTGCCAGTGCGCCGGACATGCGCGCGGTGGTCAGGATGGCGCCGATGGTGAAGATCACGCCGCCAAACAGAAAGGCCAGTGTCTTATAGAGAATCGGGTTCAAACCGGCCGCTCGCGTGGATTCTGGGTCGGACCCGACCGCCCGCAGCCGCAGCCCAAAGGGCGTGTGTTCGCTGAGGAGGTAGAGCAGCACGAACAGCAGCACGTAAAGGAGTACGATGCGCGGGAAGGGGCCGATGTTGCCGAAGATGAATTCTCGGTTCAACATCTCTTCGCTGAGGAACACGTTCTTCCCGCCGGTCAATACGTACCAGATGCCCTGCAGCAGGAACATCATGGCAATGGTGGTGATATAGGAAACCAGTTTGAAGCGTGTGACTAGCTGGGAAACGATGAACGAGATCGTCAGCCCAATACCCACGGCTGCCAGCAGCGCCACAAAATAGGGCTTGCCGTTCGCCAGCAGTGAAGCAAAAACAGCGCCTTCAAGCGGGATCGAGCCGGCATAAGAGAGGTCGATCTCTCCCGCGATCATGATGAATACCAGGCCGAACCCGACAATTCCCAGGATGGTGGACTGCACCAGCAGGTTCATAAGGTTATCCAGCATCAGGAAAGATTTGGCGCAAATCGAAAAGATCACAAACAACAAGATCAGGATGGCAAAAACAGCATATTTTTGCAGCAGACCATTATTCTTTTTCATTCAGGTTCCCTCCCATGGCGAACAGTGAAGCTTCCTCTAAGGAGGAGCAGTGCGGGTCAAGTTCCTTGATAATCGAGCCCTTATACATGACCAGTAAACGGTCGCTGACTTGCAGCCCTTCTTCGATGTCGCTGGTAACGAAGAGCACACCGGCGCCGTTGTTGGCCAGCTCGTGCATCAGATCGTAGATCTCGGATTTGCCCTGAATATCCACGCCAACCGTTGGCTCATCAAAGATGAAAATGCAGCTGTCGGTGCACAGCCATTTGGCCAACACCACCTTCTGCTGGTTACCGCCGCTCAATTCGCGGGCTTTCTTATCGATGGATGGGGTGGCAATACGCAGACGGGAGACCATGGCGTTGACTGTTTCCTTTTCCGATTTCCGGTCCACCAGCCAAAACGAGGTCTTTACCTTGTTGAGGCTGGAGATGGTGATATTCTCGCGAATGGAGTTCTCCAACACCAGTCCCTGATACTTGCGGTCCTCCGGGCAGAGGGCCATGCCGTTCGCAATAGCTTTTTGCGGTTTATTGCGGGTGATCTTGTTCCCCTGGACAGAGATCATGCCGCTTTCGAATAAGTCGATGCCGAACAGCACGCGCACCATTTCAGTCTTGCCGGCGCCCACGGCGCCCACCAAACCGAGCACTTCGCCCGCGTGAAGATCGAAGTTGACATTCTGGAAGCCGTCTCCTACCAGGGATTCGGTTTTCAGCAGCACATCACCGCACTTATCCTTTTGTTTATATTTTTTGGTCAGAACATCCTCCCCTACCATGTATTGGACCAACTGGCGGGGTGTGATGGATTTTGCGTCGTCCGTTTTGATCAGACAGCCATCCCGAAGCACGGTGATGCGGTCGGAGATGCGGTAGATCTCGCCCAGGCGGTGTGAGACGTAGATGATGCTCAACCCCTGGTCGCGCATCTTGTTCAGGATGGCGAAAAGTTTTTCGGAATCTTCCAACCCCAGGCGGCTGGTCGGTTCGTCCAGCACGATCAGGGATGGGTTTTGGTCAAAGGCCTTTGCGATGGCCACAATTTGCTGCTTCGCGGCGGAAAGGTCTTTCACCAACGTGTCCACCGGAATGTCGGTGGCGTCCAAACGGGCCAGAGCTTTTTCAGCTCTGGCTCGCATTTCGTTACGATAGATTACCCCGGGAACACGGGTTGGTTCCCTACCGATAAAAAGATTCTGGGCAACGGACAGGTCCTGAAACAGGTTCAATTCCTGGTAGATGAAACTTACACCCATGCCCATGATCTGATGCGGCGTCCACCGATCGTAGTTATTTCCGTTGATGCTGATGGCGCCTTCGTCCGGATGATAGATTCCCGCGAGGATCTTCAGCAACGTGGATTTCCCGGCGCCATTTTGGCCGACCAGCGCGTGGATCTCACCTTTGCGGACATCAAAATGGACGTTCTTCAACGCATGAACACCTGGAAATTGTTTATCAATATTGTGCATTTCTAAGACGACAGTATCAGCCACAAGATTTCTCCTGTATTCTCCGGGGTAATTTTGAATAAACTAGTTCACTTCGCCGAATTCAACGTCGGGATAGAGTATTGTCCAAGCCTCTTCGGGTGTCAGGGATTCAACACCTGGGGGCAGCAATTCGGGATTGTTGGTGACAAAGTAGAAGGGAGCGAAAGCCGTCTTGGGGATGTCGGTATCGCCGTTGAAAGCTTTCTGCAGATAGTCCACAGCCATGGTGCCCATATCGAAGGGGCGTTGGCCGATGACACCCTTGATAGGGGAGTCGGCTTCGGCCATCTCGGCCAGGACGATGCGGTCGGCATCGGTGCAGACCACGAAGACCTGGTCCTGCAACCCGGCTTCACGAATGGCCTTGGCAGCGCCCACAGCGGGCATACCCCAGGAAGAATAGACCAGGTTCAGATCGGGGTTGGCGAGCAGGGTGGAACGTACGGCAGTCATGGATTGATTGACGGCGTCAGCCAGACCGGAATCCAGAATACCTACGAAGTCCCAGCCTTCAATTTCGAATACGAGGTCAGCAACTTTGTCGCGAATATCGACGGTCTTCCAGCCGAAATCGGGGATGGTCAGGTGGGCATATTTACCGGCAACACCGTTCATTTTGTTGACAGAGAAGACACCCAGCAATTCGGTGGTCATGTAGTTGTCCGGGAAGATATCAGTCACGGAATTTTGGGTGGTGAGGTCAACCGTTACCACGGGGATTCCGGCGGCTTTCAGTTCCGCGATGACAGGTTCAAGTGTCGGGCCGGCTCCGCCGGGGACGACCACGCCGTCCACACCCTGGCTCAGGAAACCCTCAAGGGCGGTTAACTGTGCTTCGCTGTCTGTTTCAGCATTGGTTTGGATGACTTCCCAGCCCATCTCGGCTGCCTTGGCTTTCACGCCTTCGGCGACCTGGATGTTCCAGTCATTACCCAGTTGATAACTGGCCAGACCGATGACTTTAGCGCCCGAATCGTCCGCGGGAACAGCTTCTGCTTCAGCTGGTGCTGCGGCCTGGTCGGCTGCAGCTTCTTCGGCAGCAGGGGCTTCCGCTGCGGTGGATTGACAAGCGGTAAATACAACAGAAATCAACAGTGCCAATACCATTAATTTTGAAAATTTTCTTACCATTATGTTTTCTCCTCTAAAAATTTTGATCAAATGGGATAGATGGGAATCTTCGCTATCTTGTTAGGACACCTCCTTGGTAATTGAATAGGATATTAATAATTGCAGTCGTATAGACGTCTATATGATATATACTACAAAAAATTCGAGAGTTTGTCAATAAGGATTTATAAATCGTAATGATAATTACGAAATTATTGGACAAAAATAATATTTACTTGGGTGATGGGTTTAATAAAACAGAATGAAAATAGAATCTTGGGATTACGTGGGTATATTGTTTACGAAATGTCTGATTGTTTATGGGTTAAGATTCGGTTGTTCATGAGTCCAACTTTTGATATTTGCATAGAAGCCACTAGACGGTTTTATATTCCAAGATAACCTTTGTAAAGGATAATAATATTCGTTAAGAAGCGCGTAGGCCAAAAAAAATAACAGCTCCCTTGAATTAATAAATAAATTTATTGATCCTTTGTGATACAGTTCATCTGACATTTTAGGGGACGCAATTATTGGAGATCTGCATCGCCTTTTGATTAAAAAAGAAGAGCGCTCCCTGAACTGATTAAAGGGAGCGCCCTATTTTTTTGGGGGACTAATTCGATTTATTGAATGGTAATCTTCAGGTCGATGGGTACGATCTTGGCGAACATGGCTTGCGCCGGGCAGTATTTCTCCGCGGAGAGCTGCACTGCACGCTCTACCGCTTCATGCGAGAGGTCGTTGCCACTTAACACGTATTCGATGGTGAGATGGGTGAAGACCTTGGGATGTTCATCCTGCCGGTCGGCATGCACGCGCACCTCGAAGCTGGTGAGTTCCTGGCGCTTCTTGGTCAGAATGGAAACCACGTCCATGGCAGTGCAGCCGGCCAGACCGACTGCCAATAATTCCAGGGGGCGAAAACCATCATCATCACCTCCGACTTCAGGCGTGGTCCCCAGAGGAACCGTGAAACCGGAATCGGAGGTTCCGTCAAAGCTCATGCGATTCTTCCAAATTACTTTTGCGTCCATCTTGCTCCTTGTCTAACCTCTCCGAGGTTATGGGTTATTTGATTATCAAGTGAAACTGGCGTTGACCTCATACCCGCAGTGCGGGCAGTTCAGGTTGAGCAGGCTGTTGTAGTCCAGTTTCGCTTGTCCGCAGCGCGGGCATGGCTGCCCGACACCTACACGACAGGGTTTTTCAGCCCGGTTCCCTTCCTTATATGAATCCTTCCGTTGCTCCTGATCGAGAAAATTCCACATGCTAACGGCGTGAAATCCCTATGAAAGCGCCCAACTGGGCAGCACATCCATATCGAGCTTATCGCTGAATCCATGCGCATATCGCTGGTAGCCGGCCGCAGCGATCATGGCGGCGTTATCCGTACAGAACTTCAAGGGTGGGATGTGCACTTCAAAACGGTTTTGTTCCGTGAGAGCCTTGCGCAGCCCGCTATTGGCGGAAACACCGCCGGCCACAACAATATGGTGCGCGCCATACTGTTCGGCGGCCATGAAGGCTTTTTCAACCAATACATCCACAACCGCAGCCTGGAAGCTGGCGGCCATGTCCTCCACTGGAACGGTTTTTCCCATCTCCTGGAAAGCGCGCACCTCGCGCAAAACGGCGGTTTTCAAGCCGCTGAATGAGAAATTCCAGGTGCCCTCCAAACGAGCGCGCGGGAAATTGAAAGCGGTGGGGTTGCCTTTTTCGGCTGCCTTTTGGATGGAAGGGCCGCCGGGGTAGGGCAGACTCAACAGCCGGGCAACTTTGTCAAAGGCTTCACCGGCCGCATCGTCCAGCGTGCTTCCCAACAGTTCGTATTGCAGATGGTCTTTCATCAACATCAGGTTGGAATGGCCGCCGGAGACGATCAGCGCGATCAGCGGAAAATCCGGGGGATTAGCAGGGGTATCTTTATCAACCTGAATCCAGGCTGAATAGAGGTGCCCTTCCAGGTGGTTGACGCCAATCAGGGGCAGGCCGCTGCCGAGTGCCAGGGCTTTTGCCATATTCATGCCCACGACCAGCGAACCGGCCAGGCCCGGGCCGCGCGTAACAGCCAGCGCATCCAACTCATCCAGGCTTAAATGCGCCTGGTTGAGGGCACTTTCCACTACCGGGTAAATTGTCAGGATATGTTGGCGGGAGGCCATTTCCGGGAAAACTCCGCCAAATTGGATATGCAGGTCAATCTGGGTGGCAACCACATTGGAAAGGATCTGGGTGCCGTCCACCAGAACGGCCGCGGCGGTCTCGTCGCAGGAGGTTTCAACCGCTAAGATGCGAATGTTTTGATTGGATGGTTTTTTCGAGTTCATATCATTTCTTAACCGGCAGAACTAAGTTGTAGGGATATTCTGCCAGGATTTCAAATTGTCCTTGTGGGTTTAAATATACCGTATCTTCGATGCGTACACCAACGTTTTTTGAGGGGTAATACAAGCCGGGTTCGATGCTGAAAACCGATCCGGGCGCCAGGATATCTCCTTCTGAAGCTGAATAGCCGCTGAAGGGATTTTCGTGAACATCCAAACCCAATCCATGCCCGATGCTGTGAACATACCCCTCAGATAATTGCGAGTTATGTTGGACAGTTTCATGGCCCATTTCTTCAAAAAGCTGGCAGGTACGCATTTGATAATGCTTGAAGGGCTTCAGCGGTTCCAGTTCGTCGATGATCCGGTGGTGCACCTGCAATACTTGATCGTAAAGCTGTTGTACATCATCTGGCGCGTAACCCAGGCACCAGGTACGGGTAAAGTCGTAGAAAAACCCGCCGCCTTTTTCACGCGGGAAAATGTCGAACACAATCGGCAGACCCAAGCGCAGTACATCCGCAGGGTTGCCGGTAGAGTGGGGCACCCCGCCATCGCGGCCGATAGAAAAGACAGTCTCTTCCGGATTTTCCGCGCCCAATTCGGCTAGCCACAAATTTACGAGCTGCTTGACCTGTCCGATAGTCAATGGATCCCCATCTTTATTCAGCAGAATTTCGCCGCTGACCGGACAGGAAGATAGAAAATCTGCGACCCTGCCGACCACAGTGGTGGTCAGTTTTCCCATGGCGCGGATGTGCTCCACTTCTTCAGAAGTCTTGGTTAAGCGGGCCATCTGAATGGGGCTGTCCTGCAGGAAACTGACCAACTCAAGTTCAGGAAGCAGTTCGCGCAATTGATTCAGCAGCGTCCAGGAGGACGCCAGGTTATCCCAACCGGAGATGGCCACGCGTCCCCGGGTCAGGCCAATATCGGTGAGGACGTCGCGCAAACGCAGCACGACCGCATCCAACAGGTTGTTGCCATTTTTCTTCAAATAATCCATGAGGGGATACTTCTCGTCATAAGCATGTGTTTCCAGGCCGGAGCGTTGGGCTTCTTCCCGTTCCATATCGACGAAATGAAAAACGATGGGTTCTTTTCCACGTATCTTGAATAGATCCACCTGGTTGGCATGGTGAATGCCGGTAAAGTAAACCATATCAGGATTGTTGTACATGGCGCCCATTACCCACAAGGCATCCACATTTTTTTCCTGCATATATCGATCCAGGTCTTTTTTCATATTTATTTCTCTTTTCAATAAAAATTACGGAAGCAGCTTCCGCAAACTTTGAATTACCAGCGGATCCTGTGCCGGGAAAACGGTACGCGGATCAAACACCACTTGCTCATCCTCGATTCTGGCGATGATGGGCTGCGGCAGGCTGCGCAATTTGCTGAGAAATTGGTTGGCCTTTTTGACCGGCAGGGCCAACAGCCAGGTGGGCAGGCTCTCCTCCGGCAGGCTGCCGCCGCCGACCATGGACTTTCCCGCAATGACCTCGCCGTAATTCAGGTTTTGCCGCCATGACTCGGCGCGCTGGCGAATTGCAGCGCTATCTATGGAAATCATCTTCCAGACAGGCACCTTTGCGGTCGCTTCTCCTTTTAAATAGTGAATCAATGTCGCCGATATCCCCGCGAGGCAGAGCTTATCCGCGCGCACAGCGCGCGCTAACGGATGGCGTTTGATTTTGTCCAGCAGGTCCGCGCGGCCGATAATGATGCCGGCTTGCGGGCCGCCCAGCAGTTTGTCGCCGGAAAAACAAATGACATCCGCACCGGCAGCCAGGGCTTCCTGTACGGTCGGTTCATGCTTCAGCCCAAATACGGCGGTGTCCAGCAAAGCGCCGGAACCCAAATCGTTCACCAACGGGAGCCCCGCCGAGTGTGTTACCGCGGCAATTTCGCTTAGCTCCGGTTCGGTGGTGAAACCGATGATCTTGAAGTTGGAATGGTGCGCGGTCAAAACCAGCGCAGCGGATTCTTCCTGCAAAGCGCGTTCGTAATCGGCAGTGTGCACACGGTTGGTGGTGCCGACGGCAACCAATTTTGCGCCGGATTGGCGCATCACATCCGGCACACGGAAACCGCCGCCAATCTCAACCAACTGTGAATGAGCAATGATCACACGCTTACCTCGTGCCAATGCACTCAGTACCAGCATGACCGCGGCAGCATTGTTATTGACCACCAGTGCGCTTTCTGCACCGGTTAGCCGCTGCAGCAGTTCTTCCGCGTGCACTGATCGTTTGCCCCGTTTTCCGGCAGCCAGGTCGAATTCCAGGTTGGAATAAGCTGCGGCTGCCGCTTGCATGGCTTGCAGCGTTTCGGCGCTGAGCGGCGCGCGGCCCAGGTTGGTGTGCAGAATAATACCGGTGGCATTGATGACCGGTTTCAGGGTGGGTTCCAGCCAGTGCTGAAGCGTCCTTTCCGTATCTGCGAGAATCTTCTCGGTATTGGGGATGGAGATGTCCTTGCCGGACTGGACTGCGGCTCGCAGGTTTTCCAAGGTTCCCCGCAGCGCCTGGAGCAGTAATTCGCGGCCGTAAAGCGCGCTGAGGTTTTGCGCAGTGCCGGTTTTAAGCAGGCTGTCTACTGCCGGGATATTTTGGAGATCATTCATTATCCTGACTCTCGGGTTGGAAAGTAGCTTTTTCCGCCATGCGCAGGAAGAATTCCAGTAGAAAAAAACCGCCTGCCAGGATTAATATCATGAGATTGGTCAGAATGCGGCCAAGCTGCAGCCAGGTGAGTAAATCAATGAAGATACTGAATAACAGCGCTTCGCGCAGCAGCACATTGACAGGAACGTATTGTCTGGCGACGCGCCTCTGAATCACATACGCAAAAGGCATGGCAATGCCTGTGGTGCAGATGGTCAGGAAGAAGAAAAACAGCCAGCGCGGGCCCAGAGTTGGTTCAGAGAAAAAAATAACAAAAACCAATCCAGCTGTACCGGATAAGACCAGTATCAGACTGGTCAGGAAAATTTTTCCAAAAGAGGGTACAAATGATCGATATTTCATTTTGAAATGATTATATCGCAAGCAGTCCGTTGGGGTGTGAAAAATGGATTACGGGGGTGGTAAAAAGATAGGATTACATCAGTACGCGATATAATATCTGGTCTGCCCTAAATTGGAGTATGCCATGCTAAAAAACATCAAACAGCAGTACGAAGCTTTCCCGGTAACATTCCGTGTTTTAATCGCCGGAACTTTTATAGACCGGGTTGGCGGGGCGCTTATTTTCCCATTCCTGTCGCTGTATGTTGCCCAGCGCTTCAACGTCGGTATGACCGAGGTGGGATTGTTGTTTGGCATCTGGTCCGTCAGCAGTCTGGTAGGCAGCATGGTTGGCGGGGCGCTGGCCGATAAATTCGGCCGAAAAGTGATCATGATCTGCGGCTTGATTTTCAGTGCCTGTTCGGCGCTGTTGATGGGTTTTGTAAACGATATCCATGCATTCTATCTGCTGGCTCTTTTTGCAGGTGTCTTTTCGGATATTGGCGGTCCCGCCCAACAGGCCATGGTTGCTGATTTATTGGAAGGCGACCAACGCGCTGAGGGTTTTGGTTTGGTGCGCGTAGTGGGAAATCTGGCGATGACCATCGGCCCGGCAATTGGTGGTTTGCTTGCAGGTATTTCATATCTCCTGCTGTTCATTATCGATGCCTGCGCAAGTACCATCACGGCTTTTATCGTTTATAAAACAATCCCGGAAACTAAACCGGAGAGAAGCGATGATCAACCAGCCGAGAGTGTGCTGCAGACTCTAAAGGGCTATGGGACGGTGGCTAAAGATGGAAAGTTCATGGCCTATATTGGGGCTACGGTCATCATGGTTTTGGTTTATACCCAAATGTACAGCACCCTGCCTGTTTTCCTCAATCGCATGCATGGCGTTTCCACCCAGGGATTCGGCTACCTGATGAGTATGAACGCGGCTATGGTCGTTGTCATGCAGTTTGGCATTACCCGCCGCATTCGGAATTTTCAGCCAATGGTGATGATGATGGCAGCCAGTCTTCTGTATGGCATTGGCTATACCATGTTTGGCTTTGTTGACCAATATATCTTCTTCATGGCGGCGATGGCGATTATCACATTGGGCGAAATGATCCACATTCCGGTGGCGCAGGCTCTGGTGGCAAACTTTGCCCCGGAAGAAATGCGCGGGCGCTATATGGCTACGTACGGCTTGGGGTGGGCTATCCCCAACAGCGTGGCAGCGCTGCTGGCCGGCTTGGTGATGGATAATTATGATCCGAACCTGCTTTGGTATATTGCGGGAGCGCTTTCACTGGTAGCGATTGCTTCTTTCTGGTTGCTTTACATGCGCACGCGTGACCGTTTTGAATCAGTCCCAATAAGCGAGACAGCTATCAAACCTGAATAATAAAAACCATGTTGTCATCAATACAGAGCATTTATAAGGACTATCCGCCCAAGTTTTGGGTGTTAATCAGCGTTTATTTTATCGACCGTGTTGGCGGCGCGCTGATCTATCCCTTCCTGTCCCTTTACATCACCGGAAAATTCGGGGTGGGCATGACGGAAGTAGGCGTGATGCTGGCCATTCACTCTGTTTTCGCTTTCATCGGTAATCTGCTGGGTGGGGCATTGGCCGACAGGTTTGGGCGAAAATCCATACTAATCCTGGGTTTGATCAGCAGCGCAGGTGTCTCTCTTTTAATGGGTGTAGTACAGGATTGGACGGTTTTTTATTTTTTGGTATCTTTAACCGGATTTATGTCCCATATCGGCGATCCGGCTGCTTCCGCCATGATGGCGGATATTCTTCCGATAGAAAAACGGACAGACGGCTATGGGATTTTGCGCGTAGCCGTCAATCTGGCCGTGACCATCGGACCGGCGATTGGTGGATTGATGGCCGGCGTATCCTACCTGTTGCTTTTCATACTGGATTGTGTGATCAGCTCTATTGCAGCCATTGTTGTGCTCATTTACTTGCCGGAAACCAAACCGGAAATCTCCGCAGGGGAAACCGAGCTCAATACTTTGCAAACACTCAAAGGGTACGGTATTGTTTTTAAAGACCAATTATTGATGGGCATTATTACTCTGACGATGTTCACCGCAATTGTTTATTTGCAAATCAATTCCTCGCTGTCGGTTTATCTGAGGGATTTGCATGGCATCACACCAAAGCAATTTGGTTATATTTTCAGTACCAATGCGCTCATTGTAGTTGTGATGCAATTTTCAATCACAAAACAAGTCAAGAAATTCCAACCGTTATGGATGATGGCGCTGGGAAACGTATTGTATGCAGGCGGTTTTGCCATGTATGGTTTCGTGTCTGGTTATCCGCTCTTCCTGCTGGCTATGGTCATTGTTACCCTGGGCGAAATGGTCATTGCGCCGGTCATCCAGACCGTGATTGCTTTCATCGCGCCTCACGATATGCGCGGGCGTTACATGGCTGCTTTTCAGATCGGACGGCAATCCGCCGCGGCCATCGGCCCGCTAATCGCCGGCTTTATCCTGGATAACTGCAATCCGCGCTGGCTGTGGTACGGGGGCGGTATTATCTGCGTTATGGTTGCAGCAGGTTACCTGGTTCTATGGAAGCGGGCAGGGGAACAATTTAATGCCATTACCAACCGCGATCGCAAAATCTCTGAGCAAGTTGCCGGTTAATCTCGCGGATTTTAGAAATAGCTTATGGCATAATTACTTCTAAGGGTTTATGAAAGGATTGATATACCTATGAGCAATAATCCGGAAAAAAAAGAATTTACTCCAATTCCATTAGATCTTAAAAAACCGGTGCCGTCCGATATCGATATCGCCCAAGCATCCCGCTTAAAACCAATCACCCAGATCACAGAGGAATTGGGGCTTTTACCTGAGGAAGTGGAATTATATGGCCCGTATAAGGCCAAAATTAAGTTGGAAGTGCTGGAGCGTTTGAAGAACCGCCCCAATGGAAAGTATGTCGATGTAACCGCCATTACGCCCACGCCGTTGGGTGAGGGCAAGACCACCACTACGGTGGGACTGAGCCAGGCGTTGGGTGCTCATCTGGGAAAGAGCGTGATGACCTGCATCCGCCAGCCCAGCCAGGGGCCGACCTTTGGCATCAAAGGCGGCGCGGCAGGCGGCGGGTATTCACAAGTCATCCCGATGGAAGACCTCAATTTGCACCTGACCGGCGACATTCATGCCATTACGGCGGCCAATAACCTGATGGCAGCCGCTATCGATATTCGCATGTTCCATGAAGCCTCGCAGTCCGATGAGGCTTTGTTCAAGCGCCTCTTTCCGGAAGACAAGCACGGCAAACGCTCCTTCGGGCGCGCCATGCTCAACCGGCTGATGAAGCTGGGTATTGACAAGACCGACCCCGACGAACTTACAGAAGAAGAACGCAGCCGTTTTGTGCGCCTGGATATCGACCCGGATACCATCACATGGATGCGCGGGCTGGACACCAACGACCGCTATCTGCGTGAGATCACGGTTGGGGAAAGCCCCTCAGAGAAGGGCATGTCGCGCAAGACCGGTTTTTACATCACCGTTGCCAGCGAGATCATGGCTGTGCTGGCACTGACCACCGACTTGCAGGACATGCGCCGGCGGCTGGGCAATATGGTCGTCGCGCTGGATAAAAAGGGCGACGCGGTCACGGCCGATGACCTGGGCGTGGCGGGCGCGTTGACGGTGCTGATGAAGGACGCTATCAAACCGACCCTGATGCAAACGTTGGAAGGCACGCCGGTGTTTGTGCATGCCGGCCCGTTCGCAAATATTGCGCACGGCAATAGCTCCATCCTGGCAGACAAGATCGGCTTGAAACTGGCCGATTACGTGGTGACCGAGTCCGGTTTCGGCGCGGATATGGGTATGGAAAAATTCTTCGACATCAAGTGCCGCTATTCCGACCTGGTTCCCTCCGTAGTCGTACTGGTTGCGACTGTACGCGCACTCAAGATGCACGGCGGCGGCCCCACAGTAACCGCGGGTACGCCGTTGGATCCGGTGTACAGTGAAGAGAATCTGGAACTGCTGCGCGAGGGTACCAAGAATATGCTGCACCACATCGCCATCGCGAAAAAGTACGGTGTTCCAGTGGTCGTGGCGGTCAACCGCTTCTTCACCGACACGGACGCCGAATTGGAACTGGTGCGTAAAATAGCAATCGAAGAGGGCGGGGCATACGACGCGGTCGTCAGCAACCATTGGGAAGAGGGCGGCGCGGGCGCTTTAGACCTGGCCAAGGCTGTGGTCAAAGCAGCCGAACAACCCGCAAAATTTGATTTCCTCTATCCGCTGGATTGGAGCATCAAGAAAAAGATCGAGACCATCGCAGTGGAAATTTACGGCGCGGATGGGGTGGATTACAGCCCCGATGCGGAAAAAAATATCGAAAAATATACCCGCCTGGGATTGGATAACCTGCCGATTTGCATGGCCAAGACGCACTTGAGTCTGAGCCACGACCCCAACCTGAAGGGTGTGCCCAAGGGATTCCGCATTCCGATTCGAGACGTGCGCGCTTCAGCCGGAGCAGGCTTCCTTTATCCGTTATTGGGAACCATCAGCACCATGCCGGGGCTGCCGACCCGTCCGGCTTTTATGGATATCGACATCGATCCGGTTACGGGTCAGATTTTAGGGTTATCGTAAAATTAGGTCCGCAGGCTTTGGTCTGCGGATTTACTTATCTTTAAAAGGAACAGGTCATTGCGTTCATGAAAAAGAAACATTTGCTTATCTTTTTACTTTTTCTGGTATTAAATATTATTCCGCATCTGTACGTGGCACTCAACCCGCCGCAGAGTTTGCTGAACTGGTATTTAACCGATGACGCTTTTTACTATTTCAAGGTAGCCCAAAATATCACCGAAGGATACGGAATCACTTTCGATACATTGGCACCCACCAATGGTTTTCACCCATTATGGATGTTGGTTTGCATTCCAGTCTTTGCGCTGGCGCGCTTTGACCTCTACCTGCCGCTGCGAGTGCTGATCATCGTTTTAGCTGTACTCAACGCGGGCAGCGGTTATTTCCTGTATCGTTTGTTCGCCGACCAGTCGGCAAAATGGGCCGGTTGGATTGCCGCGATTTTCTGGATGTTCCTGCCTTCTATCCACAGCATTACTACCAAACTGGGCGTGGAATCAGGTTTGAACGCGTTCGTGCTGATATTTTTTATTTACCGAATTTCACTTCTGGTCAGCAAAAATCAGACAGAAAAAACCCGCCCAAAAGACCTGCTGGGGATCAGCCTGGCGGCTATGTTGGTTTTATTCACCCGCCTCGACAATATCTTCGTTATTATCATGGTTGGATTATGGCTGGTGTTCGGCAAGAACAGCATTCGCTGGATTTCGCAGTGGGATTTTGCCCTAATCCTTTTCTCCGTCGTGGGCAGCTACTACGCGCGTATCCAGGGCACGGATAATATTTTCAACTTCCTGCCATTTTTCTACATGCTGATGGCTTTCTCATTGGTGCTCAAACCGTTGAGCCTGTATTTCTTTGGGATGTACGAATTGCACGGGAAAATTTCCCTGAAACGTTATATTCTAAAAACCATCGCCGCGCTGACACTCGCCAGCCTCCTGATGGGCGCAATTTTCTTTATGTTATACGACGTGTTGAAGCTATTCCGGGGTTTTTCACGGGCAGTGATCATCATGGATTGGGCTATCAGCGTGGTATTGATCGGTATTTACCGCGTGTGGCTCTACCGCAATAAGCACGAGGAATATGGGGCGGCGGAAAACAATTTTAAAGACAATTGGAGGAAATGGCTGGAAAACGCAGCCGCATATTTCCTGCCGCTGTTGATCACCCTGGCAGGCTACATGCTGGCGAATTTATCATATGCAGGTAGTGCCATGCCGGTCAGCGGACAAATAAAACGTTGGTGGGGTCAGCTGCCTAACACGGTTTACGGCCGCCCAATCAAAACCCTTTCCGCCATGATCCCCAGTATTTTCAGTCCCAGCACAGACAGCGGTCCTTTTTGGATGCTTATCCGGCCGATGAACGAATTAGCCAGATGGCTGAAGAAGATTATGGGAGTTTCTTCCAATTCCACTGGCAGTACATTTCTGGTGGTAATGGTCTGGTTGATTCTGTTGGGAGTTGTGCTGGCAGTCTTTTCCCGGCGCAAACGCGTATTTCGCCGATTAACAGAAAGGTATGCTTTACTGCCTTTACTGGTCGGCTGCCTTTTCCATGTGATTACTTATAAAGCCACGGGCTATATGCATGCCAAATACTGGTATTGGCTGGATGAGATGCTCCTGATCGTGTTATTTATGGCTATAGTGGTGGAATTTTTCCTGGATGAATTGGTGGAACAAAGGAAGTTACACTGGATCCCAACCGCTTTGGCAGTTGTACCGATCTGTGCCTTGTTGATCAACTTCGGCAGCGTTATCCTGCGCGAATTCCCTTTGGGAAGAGAGGCACCGGTGTTGTATGACTACGAAGCTGATTTTAGTTTCCTTGAACAGAACACCCAACCCGGAGACGTGATTGGCATGACGGGTGGGGGCGCTACAGCTTACTTTATGACCGACCGGATTTTTGTTAACCTGGACGGATTGATCAACAGTCCGGCATATTTTGAAAGCATAAAGAACGACAAAGCCAACGATTATCTGAACAGCATCGGGATGAAATACATATATGGTGAAAAGCAGGTACTGCTGGACAGCGATCCTTACCGATGGTTTTTCACCGATCACCTTCAATATATAGGCAGCAGTTCCATGTTTAACCTTTACCGGTATTGCAGTGAGGTATGTCCATAGTTACCTGAAAGGGGAGCCATGCGTATATTTGAATACCCATCTGTGCAAATACTCGTCGAGGAAGGACGGGGCAGTTTTTCCATTGTCCCGTCACAGGCCGGAGGCACGCAGCTGCGCGATTGCGCAGTGCGCATTCTGGGCCGGCTGGTGGACGGAAAGCCGTTCACGCTGCAACCTCGCCTTACTGCCGATGATTTTCTGGATTTGCCGGGCGAAAACGCGTTCAGCTACAGCGGTACGGATGAAAGCTGTGGGATTGGCTGGCGATTGTCATTTCAAATTGGATCCGATCGCCGCATTCTGATGTGGCGCTGTGAAATTACCAACCACTCCAACCGGCCCGTGACGATTGACAGGATCATCTTGCTGGAACCCGCCAGGGCTGGGCAGGACAATGTCGATTTGGACGCTGTTTCAGGCAAAGACCTCTCGTTTTTTTCCAACGGCTGGCAATCATGGTCGAGCAGCGGGGCTTACGCGGCTAACAGCCGGATGCGCCAGTCGCGGCTGGGTATTTTGCAGGAGCCGATGGTGCTCAACCCGGGTACACCGCGCTTTCATACCAGGGGTAAATTCGCAAGCGATTTCTTCGGCGTGCTGGCGAATCGAAAGACACGCAGCGGGCTGCTGCTGGGCTTTCTATCTCAACGCGAGCAGTTCGGTACCTTGACGGCTGACCTGCGCGGGGGCGCACAATTGTGCTTGTGGGCGGACGGGGACAACGTTTACCTGGACGCGGGAGCTCAAATCGTAACCGATTGGGCGGTTCTCGTCCCTATCGATGTGGATGCGGAACAACCACTGGAACCTTACCTGGAAGCGGTTGCCAGAGAGCATGGATTGGGCGAATTCCCGCCCGCGCCGGCCGGCTGGTGTTCGTGGTACTACTATTATGAAGCTATCTCCGAAAAGGTTATTCGGGATAACTTTACGCAAATTCGCGCAAAAAAAGATGCACTGCCGCTCAACCTGGTGCAGATCGATGATGGATTTGAAGCTCAGGTAGGGGATTGGCTGGAGTTCAACAACCGCTTTCCAAATGGCGTGAGCGGAATTTCCGAAGAGATTAGCGCAGCCGGGTTCACACCCGGCCTGTGGTTGGCTCCTTTCATCGTGCATCCCAATTCACGTCTGGCATACGAACATCCGGATTGGCTGCTGCGCAAGAGCGGAGGTAAACTGGCGCGCCCCGGGTTCGTGTGGAATTCATTAGGCGCGGCACTGGATTTGACTGTGCCAGAGGCAATGGAATATACCTGTAGAGTAGTGGATGAGGTTGTGCATGATTGGGGCTTCCCCTATCTGAAGCTGGATTTCCTGTACGCGGCCGCCCTGCGGGGAGTTTATCACGACCGTACGCGCACTCGCGCGCAGGTGCTGCGCGGCGGGATGGAAGCGCTGCGCCGCACGGTTGGCGAGGAAACCGTGTTGTTGGGCTGCGGCGCGCCGTTGGGATCCATGCTGGGGTTGGTGCAGGCCATGCGCATTGGCGCGGACGTGAGCGGTTATTGGAAGCCAACCTATTTCGGCATCAGTTTGCCGATCCGGAATGAACCGCACATGCCTTCGGCGCGCAATTCCATTCAAAACATCCTTACACGCGCGGCACTGAATCGGCGCTGGTGGGTGAATGACCCGGACTGCCTGCTGGTACGGCCGGATTCTCACCTCAGCCTGGAAGAGGTGCAGGCGCTGGCAACTGCCATCGGCATGACAGGCGGTTCGGTGCTGCTCTCGGACGACATGGCTGAATTGCCGCCGGAACGCATGGAGCTTGCAGCCGCGTTACTGCCGCCCATCCAACTGCCGGTGCAGGTTTTGGATTGGATGGACGCGGAGACGCCCAACAAACTGCGTCTGAATTTGCAGGGCGCGGCCGGTGAATGGTTTGTGCTGGCAGCTTTCAACTGGGAAGATAAAGCCAGGCTTGTTACTCTGGAAGCGCGCGATTTCCGCCTGGCGGAAGAAACGTATTGGGTGCGCTCGTTTTGGGATAATACGGTGCGGCGGGTGGAGGCAGGCTCGCCTCTGTTCAGCGGGACACTGCCCGCGCATGCCCCGTTGCTGCTGGCGCTGCGGCCCTGCCAAACCGGCCAGGCGCAGTACCTGGGCAGCTCGCTGCATATCTCACAGGGATTGGAAGTCAATCAGTGGTCTGCAGAAGATGGGAAGCTGGTTTGCAAGATAAAAGCAAACCGCCGCGTTCAGGGAGCGCTGTTGGATTTAGCCTTGCCCGGGCGGCCTCAAAAAGCGGAATTCAATGATACAGCGTTGAATTGGGTATGTTTGCCCGGTGCGGTTTATCGCTTCAGGGTGAATATCGACCAAACAGCAGAGATCACCATTCAATATTAAAGAGAAAGCCCCGCCATTTGGCGGGGCTTTTTATGCATTTGGTTACTTGGCTTTCTTCGTAGAATCCGCTTCTTTTTCAGCTTTTTCACCCGCGTTATGTTTGCGTTTGCGCGCGGCTTTCACGATGAAATAAATCGGCAATCCAATCACCGCGGCCAGCGGCAGGACGAAGATGGCCAGCCAAATCACGAGGTTTACCAGTGCCTGGCCGCCTTCCACCAGAGCCTGCAGCGCTTTCTGCGCTTCCAACCCCGGCTGCCATCCGGCAATGGTGATGGGTTCCAGGGCTTCTTTAGCCTGAATGTATACGCTAATTGCAGAGAGGCTGGCGGATTCGCGATAGTACTTTATCTGCCCCTGCAGCACTTCGATTTCCTCACGGATGCTGGTCAGCTCACGGAAGATATTGATCACATCTTCGGTGGTATCGGCGTTTTCCATGATATCCAGCAATTGGGTTTCGGCGGCCTGCAGGTTGCGCAAGCGCGATTCCAGATCGGTTACTTCGCTGGTCACATCCTGGCCGGACACACTCTCGTTGAGGATATCCAATTCCTGATCCTCTACCAAAGCTTTGATGCGAGTCAGGGCTTCATCCAACTTTTCGGCCGGAACGCGCACGGTGATTGAGGCATTGGGGACTTCCAACCCGCTGCGGGTGGTGGTCTTGTAAGTGTTGGAGCTGACCATGAAGCCGCCCATTTCCTCAGCCATTTGGCTGATAGTATCCATGGAGGCGACAGGATCTTCGACAACAATGGAAAGATCGGCGTTTTTAATAACAATTCGTTCAACTGCGTCCATACCGCCGCCGGAGGTTGTGTAGGCATCGCTGCCAGCCTCATCGGCAAATGCCTTGGCGGCTTCCTCGCGGGGTGCTTCGGCAGCTGCCATAGGCATAGCCTCCATTATGGCGCTATCCGAATCGGAGGATTGGTTACGGGCCATCGCACAGGAAGCTAACAGCAAAGTCATGGCCAGCAGGATCATCCAGATTTTATTCTTTTTCATGTTCTTCTCCTTACATTGTGATCAGTTTTTTTTCAATCACCTATAGGACGAGCGAAGAGGGCGTTAAGTTCCTTACCAACCTTCAGCCAACCGCAGGGCATGACGCCAGGGCAGGCCGGATTTTTTGATACGACTCTGAACCTCATTGATATTGTAAGAAACTCGGCGCAGTTCCCATTGGCTTTCCTGCGGATCGAAAATTGCAAATGAAGCCCGCGGATCGTGATCCCGCGGCTGCCCGACAGAACCGGGATTCAGGATGGTTTTGGTAAGAATTTTGGTTTTCTGATAATCCTGCACCATGCCACGCGGAGCGTCCACATCGTTTTCTTTCCAAATGGCAGGCACGTGTGTATGCCCGACCAGACAGATGCGTGTGTCGAAGAATTGGAACATGCGCTCGGCAGTCATGTAATCCATGATGTAGTCCCAAACCGGGTTGCGCGGGCTGCCGTGAACCAGTGTAATATCATCGATTTTCTGGCGCTCCGGCAAACTGAGCAGGAATTCCTGACTTTCCGCATTGAGAATACGTTTGGTCCAGGTAATCGCCAGACTGGCTTCGTGATTGAAGGTGTTTTGATCGACTTCTCCTAAAGTGGCGGCATCGTGATTACCGCGCACACATACCAGATTCGGCAGATCGCGCACTACCGCGATGCATTCATTCGGATCCGGACCGTACCCAACCAAATCACCCAGGCACCAATACGCATCCACGTTTCCAGCCGCGGCCAACACTGCTTCCAGCGCTGTTAAATTGGAATGAATATCTGAAAATACCAATACGCGCATAATCTATTCCGCTCCTCCCATTAACCAGGCATCCACATGTTGGATAATTTTATCTGCAACTTCGGCCTTGCTCATCAACGGCAGAGATTCCATCGAACCGTTCCCGAAAATGAGTAAGACTTGATTGGTGTCCACCGCAAAACCGGCTTCGGATTGCGTGATGTCATTGGCGGCAATCATATCCAGGCCCTTCTCAGTCAGCTTCTTTACGGCATTCTCTTTCAGGCTTTGGCTTTCTGCCGCGAATCCGATGACTTTGATTTCCAGCTTGTTTTGGTCTTTATAAGCTTTCACTTGCTTGAGGATATCCACGGTTGGATCCAGTTCAATAGCGTTTAAAGCGCTGTCTTTCTTGATTTTTTCTTTTTCCGTGGTATGCGGCGTGAAATCTGCGACAGCGGCCGACATAATCAGCGCGTGCGCGTCCTTAATCTCAGCCATGACCGCCTGGTGCATTTGTTCGGCTTGCTGAACCGCGACCACTTTGCAGCCGTAGGGCGGCTCCAGGTTGGTGGGCGCGGTGATCAGGGTAACGTCGGCGCCGGTGTCCAGCGCGGACTGTGCCAGGGCATAGCCTTGTTTGCCGGAAGAGCGATTGGTGATCATGCGCACCGGATCGATGGGTTCCTGTGTACCGCCGGCAGTGACCACAATTTTCTTGCCGGCCAGCGAACCGCCGCGGGAGAACAACCAGCGCATATATCCTGTGATGAGTTCGCCGGATTCAAAACGTCCGGGGCCAATCAGACCGGAAGCCAAATGGCCTTCCGCCGGGCCGAGGAAATGCACACCGCGATCCTTCAGAATCTGGATGTTGGTTTGGGTGGCTACATGCGCGTACATACCGCCGTCCATGGCCGGCGCAATAACAACCGGGCAGGTGGCGGCCAGGGAAGTGACGCTCAGCAGGTTATCGGCAATGCCGTTAGCCAGCTTGGCGATCGTGTTGGCGGAGGCCGGAGCAATCAGCAGCGCTTCGGCGATGTGGCCGAGGTGAATATGTACTACGTGTCCTTCTCTGCCCCAAAGGTCGGATTCATTGTAGGCTTTTTGTCCGGTGACGGATTGGAAAGTGAGCGGGCTGACGAATTTACAGGCCGATTCCGTCAGGACAGCATTAACGATTGCGCCTTGCTGTGAAAGTTTGGAGGCCAGGTCGGCCGCTTTGTATACGGCAATTGACCCACTTACTCCCAGAATAATGTGTTTACCTTCAATTGGGTTTGTCATAAGTTCACCTGTTCATGTTCCAAATGAGGCGCAGCCCGTCAAGGGTGAGCCAGGGATCGACGATGTCTATAGCGGTCGTATTGTCGGCAATTTTGCTGACATGGCCGCCGGTTGCAATGACTTTCATTTCTTGACCTAATTTTTCGCGGAAGCGGCTGACCAATCCTTCCACCATGGCTACATAACCATAGATCAGCCCTGCCTGCAACGCGTGCTGGGTGTTGGAGCCGATTACGGAAGGAGGCGCCTTCAATTCCACTGCCGGTAGTTTGGCGGCATGGGAAATGAGCGCTTCGGCAGCGGTGCCAATACCGGGCATGATAGCTCCGCCCAGATATTCCGCATCAGCCGTAAGCGCATTGAAGGTCGTAGCAGTGCCGAAATCGATGATGCAGGCCGGGCCGCCGAATCTTTCGGTGACCGCAACTGCGTCAGCAATACGGTCGGCGCCGACTGCTTGCGGATTGTCATACAGGATTTTGATATTTAACTTGAGGTCGGATGTGACGGTGAGGGGCTCCAGGTGCAGATGATCTTCACAGGCCTGCTCCACGCGCTCAGTCAATTGCGGAACAACGGAAGAGAGTACAATTCCGTCCAGTTCTTCCTCGTTGCATTCACAAGTATGCAGCAGACTGTGCAACTGCAAGCCATATTCATCCGGCATACGCTGGTGATCGGTGGCCAAACGCCAATGAGCAAGCAGCGTTTTTTCCTGATACAGCCCGATAGTCAGGTTGGTATTGCCTAAATCAATGGTGAGAAGCATGGTTTCCTATTCTTTTACCAGTATAAAGGATTGTACACTAAGATGTTTCAACTTATCGCCTAAATGAATTATACAAGCCTATACGGATCGTGGCTAACCTAATCTTTAAAGCGCTGGTCGGATTTCTTGGTTTTTACCTGGTTCCCGCGGCCGCTTAGCCAGCCAATGCGCACATTTTCCGGATTTTCAAAGCTGGGGATGTAAGGCTTGATATCCAGCAAGGGGGTGCCGTCCAGGATGTCCAATCCGGCGACTTTGATTTGACAGCCATCCACCGCGAGGATTTCCAGGAGCGAAAGTCCGATGGGGTTGGGCCTGCGGGGTGCACGCGTGGCAAACAAGCCGTGCGGTTGGTCATCAAGAAATGGCAGCACTTGAGACTGCCAGCCGCTGACTTTATGAAAGAAATATATCGCATAGATATGCGAGAATCCTTCCAAATCAGTTAAAGCGCCGCAAAAAGCGGGGAAAATCTCCAGGGCGCCTTGCGCCGCATTCTCACCGGTGGGTTGGATGGGCATGTCCGCCAGATCCGTAAAAGGACTGTGGACAATGCCGATGGGTTCAAAAGTTATTTTCATACTACATATTTTAGAGGATTATTCCGTATAAATGGGTTATAGTATGGATTCAAAGACAAATTTAAGGATGACTGAAGATGAGCGCACAAATAATTGACGGCAAGGCTATTTCTACGCGAATTCACACAGAGGTTACCCAGCAGGTGGCCGCGCGTAAAGCGGCGGGGAAATCAACTCCGGGTTTGGCTACAATCCTGGTAGGGGACGACCCGGCTTCGCATACTTACGTCAATTCAAAACACCGCGCCTGTGAAGAAGCCGGCATCAATTCCTTCGGCTTTACCCTGGGGGCGGACACGTCCCAGGAGCGGCTGGAAGGGTTAATCCGCGAACTTAACCAGGATGAACGCGTGCACGGCATACTGGTTCAGTCGCCTTTGCCCAAAGGACTGGATGAACAGCACGCGCTCAGTATGCTCTCCATTGAGAAGGACGTGGACGGATTCCATCCGGTCAACATCGGCAGGCTGGCGCAAAAAGGGCCGGAGCCGTTATTTGTCTCCTGCACACCGGCCGGCGTTATGGTTCTGCTCAACGAAACACTGTCCTCCATTGAAGGTAAACACGCGGTGGTTTTGGGGCGCTCCAACATCGTGGGTATGCCGGTGGCGCTGCTGTTGGTGCGTGCCAATGCCACCGTGACCATCTGCCATTCCCGCACGCAGGACCTGCCGGCCATGGCGCGTCAGGCGGATATCCTGGTAGCGGCCATCGGCCGGGCGGAAATGGTGCGCGGCGACTGGATCAAGCCGGGCGCGACTGTGATCGATGTGGGTATTAACCACGTGGAGGACAGTAGCAGGAAGAAAGGCTACCGCCTGGTGGGGGATGTGGCCTTCGAAGAAGCCAGCGAGGTGGCGGGCGCCATCACACCTGTACCGGGCGGGGTGGGGCCGATGACCATCGCTATGCTGCTACGCAACACACTCAAGGCGGCGGAAATGAGCGATTCATAGGCTCATAAATTTAAAATCCCTATATTTTTTCTTTTTTCATTTTTTCTATCTAATTAATTGTCCAAACATGACAGCCATCATGGAGATGTATGATGGCTGTCCCTACCGTTAAGCTGGTTAGGGGCATATAGTAAAAATTAATGTGCGTATAGAAAATATGCGTATAAAACCAAATAAACGGGTCATTATTCAAAGTGGAGGCAAACATGAACCCAAGTGAAATTTCCCAAAGTATTATCAGCATCCTGCATCTGGAAACCCAACCTGTAGCAGTGAAAATGTACAAGGATAAAGCAGACCTTCCCAGGCATACGCAGAACATCCAACAAAACTTCTGCCAATTGGTATCGATCGCTCGTTATCAGGGCCGGGGCAACAGCGGTACGGCCGAGAGCATGATCTGCGCTTTTGGCGCCGCATGCCTGGGTTTGATTGAAACCCCTGAAGTTATCTCTTCCGGAAAAGCCGGGTTGGGAATTTACACCGGCAATCCGCAGGCAGCCAAGAATTTCATGTCGAATGTCTTTAAGATTGGCGACAGCGGCAAGCAGTACGAGGCCGTCATGGTCAAACCATTGGCCGAAGTCGCTCCCGATGAGCAGCCCGACGCGGTGATTATTTACGTCAATCCCGCGCAAGCCATGCGCCTGATCCATGCCAGCACCTATGACACCGGCGAGAAGATCACGGCCGATACGGTCGCGGAAGGGGCCATGTGCTCTTGCACCGCATTTGCCATTGCCAACCAGAAACCTACTGTTGGGTTCCCCTGCGCCGGTGACCGCATCTTTGGCGGTACGCAGAACCATGAATTGGTTTATACCGCGCCCTACAGCCTGGTAACCGGGAAGCTGGTCGAAAACCTCGAAGCCACTGCCAAGGGCGGTTTCTCGGTCTTCCCGGTCCCGCCGAATATGCACTGGACGCCTGCCATGCCGCCGGCTTATACAATTCAGCCGGAGTATTTGGATAAATAAAATTAAACAAAGTCTATCTTTTACTGCCAAAAAATTAGAATAAGTTGGCCAAGATGGGTTCTATATAGCGGGTTTTTAAACCTGCATCAAATGGAACCCATCACTGGCTAACTTTTATTTAAAATCATCGGATAATTGTTTTATAAAGATTTTTTTCCGTAAGAAATTATTATTAAATTCGTAAGCTTTTCTCGATAATGATTAAAATTGCCTATCTTTTTTTAGGTGGGATTTGTATATGATACAGAGAGCTCTCAATCTATTAAACTTGGAGATGGCATGGATGAAGAACAGGCAATTAATCTACTAAAGCAGGGTTATATAAATGGCCTGGAATTTCTGGTAAATCGCTACTATTTTAAGGCTGTCCATACAGCATATTTGATCGTGCTGGATAAATTCCAGGCGGAAGATGTTGTACAGACCGTTTTCCTTGAACTTCCAAAGAAGATAAAACTGTTTAAATCAGATTCAGCTTTCAAGCCCTGGTTCTTGAGAGTAGTTGTGAATGCGGCAAAAAATAATGCTGTGAAACACGCGCGCATGGTCTCCTTACCCGTAGATTTTGAGAATGGTGATGATTTTCCGGAAGCTTTGTTTCAAAAATCGGAAATGCTTCCTGAAGACCAAATCGAGACCAGAGAAATGCGGCAAACCGTTTTGAAAGCTTTGGAACAATTGAATCCGCAACAAAGGGCTGTGATAGTGATGCGCTACTATTTACAAATGAATGAGAATGAGATGGTGGGTGAATTGGATCGCCCTAAAAGTTCTATCAAATGGTGGCTGCATACTGCTAAGGAGAGCCTGAAGGTAAAACTGAATGAGCTGAAACCAGAAAGTGGAATAACTCAGACTAACCACGATGAACCAGATAAAGGAGTTAATCGTGAATAAACAAATGCTATATCAAATTTTGGATGATTTGGCTACAGAAGCTATTCCGGTAGCAGGAAATCCTTGGGAAACCATTCGAAAAAGGTTAAATACGAACAATAAATTGTTGGTTTTCAGGAAGGGTGGTGAGCATAAAGTACGCTTTACTAAGAAACCTCATTGGGCGGCAGAAACCGGGATCCTGATTCTTTTTTTGGTTTTCGTTATGATGGTCAGCTTTCCGCAAGGTCGAGCCTGGGCGCAGGAGCTTCTACAATTTTTTGTCCGTGGCCCAGACCAAATTCTTTTACCAACCCCTTTGCCGGTTAATCTGGTGAATATAACACCGGGTACTGTACAACCAACCTTGACACCTATAACCTCTCAGGAGCAGGGTTTTGCCTTCTATGATTTCTGCGGCGGCCTCCCTGAACCCTCCTGTTCCGGTGAAGAAATTCGCGATATGGTGGATTTCCCAATCAAGGGTATTGCTGATTTATCGGCAGATATGCAATTCATTGGCGCAACCGGAGGACCTGAAGCGGTGACGCTGGTTTACCAATATGGTGAACCAAATAGCGTTACTTTATTGCTGCAGGAGGGTCCGGCGACGGATGCTGCCAGACAGGCTGTACAGGTTGGTAGCAGTGCTGTTGTAGAACAGGTACAGATTAATAATGCATTAGGTGAATATGTAAAAGGGACCTACTTTAGTTATGGCGGCGACGCCACTGCCTCCTGGACCGAAGATTTTGATTTGCAATCGCTGCGGTGGGAGGAGGATGGCATGCTTTGTACACTTACCATGATGGGACAGGCGGACTTACAATCCGTAAAATTGGATAAAACTGGCTTGATTGATCTGGCCGCCTCGCTTACCGAAGAAGTGAAATTATCGCCAAAAAAAACTATCAATGAAGAGACTGAAAGCGTTGCTGAAGTTGAAAAAAAGGCCGGTTTCCAGATTAAAGAACCGGAGTGGCTGCCGCAAGGTCTGCAATTTAAGAAGGTTACTTATTTGGCGGATCAAAAAGCGATATGTTTGGAATATACCTTTCCGGTTGACCAACTAACCGATGCCATGCCGGATACTTCAGTGAGTATCCTTGAGAGTGCGGAAATGTCTCCACCTGACTTGAAGGATCTGGTGTTTACGAATCTTCAACCGGAACAGGTATTACTGAAGCAATCTACTCTGAAAGTAGGTGGCGCGATCGAAGGTACAGGTTTGCATGCTTTTGGCAGCATCGATGGGAGCCGAGTTTGCGGAAGCCGCATGCAGAATCAGGTTCTGGAGGTTCAAATGGAGGGATTGAATATAACCATTCTGGCGAAAGAAAATAATCCTTTTGGCAGCACCTCACGAGATTGGCTGACTAAACAAGAAATGGTCCGTTTGGCGGAAGGAATTACCGGAATCCAGACAATTAAAGAAAACCAGATTGATCCTGAATTTCTAACATCCCTAACCGTATTACAGCAAGTTGCCCAATTTCCTCTCAAGTCGGCGACTAAATTACCTGAAGGAATGAATTTTTACTATGCTCAGTTTGAACAGAATGGCGAGCAACAAGAGGCGCAAATCCATTACAATAATGGCAATCACGAAACCATTATCAGGCAGATCAAAGATAGTCGGGACACCCTTCAAGAACTGATCCGGCAAAATCCCGAAATCTATCATTCGGTTACTGTTCACGGCCAACCAGCCATTCTCTCGCAAGGCTATTGGGATCAAGATGGTTGGAGGGATTTTCCAAATGGAGGTGACGGATCTGCCAGTGTGATCTGGTTTGAAGATGGGATTGAGTATATTGTCGGAGGATTCAATGCCTATTCGGATGAAATCTGGCTTGAAATTGCTGAAAGTTTAAAATAACACTAATCTATTGATTATGTGGGAGTAAATATAAAAAGGAACGGTAAGCTTGGATAAAACCGTTCCTTTTCTTACTTCTTATTCAAAATGTAGGTTTAAAGGAGATTATCACTATTTCGAGTGTTTTCACGTTTCAAAATCCACAATCTTACATATCATTAATGTGGTTATCCGACCCTTATCTTTATACTGATCATATAAAGATAAGGAGATTAAATGTCCTGGAATAAACTTACCCCACAAGAAGCGCATGTGATTGAAGATAAAGGGACGGAAGCCCCTTTCAGCGGGGAATACGACGAGTTTTTCGAGGCCGGCACGTATTACTGCCGGCGCTGCAATGCGCCGCTGTACCGTTCCGAAGATAAATTCAACTCCGGCTGTGGTTGGCCGAGTTTTGATGACGAGATTCCCGGCGCGGTGAAACGCAGCCTGGATAGCGACGGGCGGCGTACGGAAATTACCTGCGCGGCCTGCGGCGCGCATTTGGGGCATGTTTTTGAAGGCGAGCATCTCACCGCCAAAGACACGCGCCATTGCGTCAATTCTTTATCCATGAAATTTGTAGCGAGGTCGAATGAATAAGACAGAAAAAGCAGTGTTCGGCGGCGGGTGCTTTTGGTGCACCGAAGCTATCTTCAAACGTGTCAAGGGTGTCGTGTCCGTCACGCCGGGATACGCCGGTGGTGAGGTCCCTCACCCAACTTACGAACAGGTCTGCCGGGGCACGACCGGCCATGCCGAGGTGATCGAGGTGGAATATGACCCGCAGGTGGTCAGCTACGCGGACCTGCTGCAAGTGTTCTGGTACGCGCACGACCCGACCACGCTGGACCGCCAGGGCAATGACATCGGAAAGCAGTACCGCTCGATCATCCTGTACGCCAGCGAAGAACAGAAAAAACAGGCGGAAGCTTCATTGAAAAATGCGGATCAAAGCGGGATGTTCCAGAAGCCAATTGTTACCCGCGTTGAAAAACTGGAAGCTTTCTTCCCGGCTGAAGATTACCACATGGATTATTTTGCCAACAATCCCGACCAACCTTATTGCCGGGCGGTTATATCACCCAAGGTGCAGCATTTCCTGCGCGACCATATGGATGTGCTAAAAGAATCGGATTAACCGATTAGGAGAGTTCCTGATAGCTTTTGCTGGTCAGGCGGTTGAAATAGGGCAGCAGAAAAAAACCGGCCAGGGAAGGAATCCAAAAGGACAGCAAACGGTAAGTCAACGTGATTACCGTGGCTATGGAATTTTCCACTCCCAGCGAGGTATATAAAGCCACCATGGTGCTTTCGATGATACCGACACCGCCGGGGATCATGAAAGCCATGCGTCCAAACAAGTTGGGCAGGCCGTACCCGGTTGTAACAATAAGCAGTGATTGATGACTGCCGCAAGCTAAAAAGAGGAAGAAGATAGTTAATATATCTCCCAGTGTGCTGATCAGCGAACCCATCATCGGCCCTTTCCAACCTTCCTGAACCAAAAAATTCCAGGCTGAAAACAAGCTGCTCAGTTCTTTGGAAACCTTATCTTCGTTAAAGCTTTTCTTCAGGAATTTATAGATTGCTCTTACGATAATAATTGAGATTTCAATGGATTTTTGTTGGTGGCGCATAGCTATAACCAATAAAATACCCACCGCCCCCAGAAAGAACGATATCAAAATATAGGAAATGATCTGCAGGGTTGAAAGGTTATTACTCAAGAACAAGAAAACCAACCCGAAGATCGAGACGGCTGAAAGTACAAAGCTGATGAAGAATGCCGGAATGGAGGCCGCCAAAGAAGCCCCTTCCGCATTTCCGCCGCTGACCCTAATCCAGCGGTAGGTAATTGCCGCACTGCCAAACATTCCGCCGCCTACCAGTCCAAATGAATAACTGGCCATGAAGATAAGCGAGGACCTTATGATTGAAAAATCCTGTTTGGTTATTTTGACACATTCCTGGATAGTGAGCCCGTTCCCATAAGCCCGCAATACCTGCGCCCCAATAGCCAGAATAACAGCCCAAATTTTTAACGACATAAAAATATTGGCGGTTTCTTCAAGCGAAGATAATTTCGGCAAGAAAAAATAGACGGCAAGTGCGAGAGTAACTATCAGGATGATTTTTTCAATAACGGGAAGTGAGGATTTAGGAATTTTCAGGAAACCAAGATCCAGATTCTCTTTCTTTTCATCCTTTTCAGGTAGAGGTTGTAAAGAGGTATTCATTATGTTGTCGGATGGAATCAGTTGCAGACCTCAATGATGTGCAAGGGTAGATTATACATAAGAAATTAATGATTGGGGAGAATGACTCGCTGCGGATTGCTCATAATCATCCCCGCTTCTTTTTTAAAGGAAAAGGTAAATAATTCTCTATTTTTAGAGTAGTCTATTTATTTAAGGTTGGTGTCGTTCGTAATGGCATTCAAAATGGGCAAGATAACAAATCCCAAAATGGAAGGAATCCAGAATGAAATCACACGGTAGACCAGGACAACCACAGTGGCTATAGAGTTATCGACTCCCAAAGTAGCATACATAGCTACCATGGTGCTTTCAATCACCCCCACGCCTCCGGGGAATATGAATGCCATGCGTCCAATCAACCAGGGCAGGCCGTATCCGGCAATCAATACAAAAACCGAGATATTATTCCCGCTGGCCAGAAACACAAAGTAGAGCGTCAGCATATCGAAAAGGATATTTATTGAGGCTCCTTTTAGCGGCCCCTTCCATCCATCCCGAATTAGATATGCGCCTGTGGCAAAAAGTTTCTCCAGGTTGTTTCGAGTCTGCTGCTCCGAGAAATCTTTTCTAATGAGAGCATAGATCTTTGCCAGGATTACCAAGATTTTTTCGATGGCGGCTTTCTGATGTTTTACCGCCAGAATGCACAAGACAGCCAACGCAATTAACAACAAAGTAATCAGGCTGAAGGAAATTACCTGGGTGCGGGTGAGGTCGTGAACGAACAGCAGGAATAACATTCCAATTACCGCCACTGCCAGCAGGGCGATATCCACGAAAATGGGCGGCAGGGATGCGGCCAGGGAGGAACCGTCATTTCCCCCGCCGCTGGCTTTAACCCAGCGGAAAGTGCTGGCAGTGCTGCCGAACATTCCCCCGGCTACCAATCCGATGGACGCGCTTGCCAGCGCAATCAACAAACCTCGCAGCGCGGTAATCCTGTTTCCGGACAATTTCACGCATTCACTGGTAGTTAGGCCGTTACCCCAGTAGCTGATGAATTGCGCGGCCAGCGCGAGTGAAATCGCCCACGGTTTTAGTGTTGCCAATACTTTAAGCGAGTTCTCTATGGAAGACAACTGCGGGAGCAGGAAAAAAACTGCCAGAGCCAGGATGCCCAGCAGCACGATTTTTTCAATAATGGATAGTACAAATTTGGATATGACAATCTTCCCGATATGGATTCCGGGTTCCAAATTGTTATGCTTGGGTTGTGGTTCAGTCATTTTGTTTTCGATAGAAATACCTTTTCCCTATTTCATTGGCAAGCGAATATAAAAGTGTAATTCCGATGAGAGATACCATCAATGGAAGCGGCAGCGGGGTAATGCTTAATAAACTGCTGACGCCGTGAATATACGGCAGAGAGATCGTCAGGATGGCAATCAACAGGGATGTTATCCACAATCCCTTTCCGATGCGGCTCTTTAGGACCGATTGGCGCGAACGCAAAATTAACAAGGCCAATAATTCGGTCAGGACGGATTGAATGAACCAACCGGTTCTGAATACATCCTGGCTTGATTTTAGAATTTTTAAGAGATAGAAAAAAGTAACATAGTCAAATACGGAGCTAATAACGCCAAAGACAACCATGAACCGCCGCAGCGAGCGGATATTCCACCGATGCGGGCATTGGACCATAACATCATCCACGCTATCTCCGGCGATCATCATAGCGGGAAAATCGGTCAGGAAATTGGTCAGCAATACCTGAAATGGGAGCAGAGGCAGGAATGGGAGCAGGAGGGACACGCCCGCCATGCTGACCATATTGCCGAAGTTGGCACTGGTTGTGACGTTGATATATTTCAGGGTATTTGCGAAAGTGGTGCGGCCAAGAAGAATCCCTCTTTTGAGAACGTCCAAATCGTGACGCAGCAGGACAAAATCAGCCGCTTCTTTGGCTACATCGACTGCCGAATCGACCGAAATGCCGACATCCGCATTGTGCAGTGAAGGGGCATCGTTGATACCGTCACCCATATACCCGACTACATGATTGCGTTTTTGCAGGGAGTTGATGATGCGTTCTTTCTGATTCGGGTCAACTTCAACGAATAGATTGGTTGATTCAACCACATGCCAGAGCGCTTCATCGTTGATGTCGTTCAGTTCCCGGCCGGTCAGTACTCCGCTTACTGTCAGGCCAATTTTTTCGGCGATGTGAAGGGTAACGTTGCGGCTGTCGCCGGTGATGATTTTCAGGCTGACACCCAGCGATTTTAAATCGTTGATGGTATCGGCTGCGTCTATTTTAGGCGGATCATAGAACAGCAGGAATCCCCTGAAGGTCATCTCAGTTTCGTCAAGCCGTGAAAATTGTTTTTGCGCGCCTGCTGTTTTGGTCGCTATTCCTAAAACGCGAAAGCCTTGTTCTTCCCAGGCCAGGGCTTTCTTTTCAATATCTTCCGGCGCATCTCCGGCGAATGAAGCCACTTTTCCCCCGGCATCATAACTGGTGCAAATTTCGATGATATGGTCAAGAGCTCCCTTGGTAATCATCAGGCTTCCTTCGGGTTCGGCAACCACGATGGATAAACGTTTCCGCATGAAATCATAGGGGATTTCATCCAACTTTAAAGGAGAATCCATCTGTTTACTTTTAGCGGCTTTGATAGCCTCATCCAGAGAATTTTCCAGGCCGGATTGGAGGCTGGCATTGAGATAAGCCAGGCGAAATACTTCATCGGATGGATTCCCTTGCAGATCCAGGGCACCGTCCAGCTTGACCACACCCTGTGTCAAGGTACCGGTTTTATCCGTGCACAGCACATCCATGCTGCCAAAATTTTCTATTGCGTTTAACCTGCGCACAATCACGCCGGAACGGGCCATGATTTGCGCCCCTTTGGATAGGTTGATGCTGATAATCGCCGGCAGGAGCTGCGGTGTTAGACCAACTGCCAGGGCAATGGAAAATAACAGGGAATCCATGAAGGGCTTATTCAACAGAACGTTGAATACCAGCACCAGCAGAACCATAATAAGCATGATTTCGGAGAGCATCGAGCCAAAACGGCGGACACCGCGCTCAAACTCCGTTTCGGGAGCACGCAGGGTGAGCGTTTTCGCAATGGCTCCAAAGGAAGTGTTTTTGCCGGTATGAACCACCAATATTTTTGCGCTGCCGCTACGTACATTGGTACCCATAAAGACACAATTGGTTTGCTCAGCCAGGCTGGCAGAGGACGGCAGAACACCCGGCGCCTTTTCCACCGGGAAGGTTTCACCGGTCAGAACGGATTGATTGATAAATAAATCCTTGGCCTCCAGGATCAATCCATCCGCCGGGACCATGCTGCCGGCTGATAAAAGGACAATATCGCCGGGGACAACTTCCCGCGACAAAACCTGCGTGACTTTGCCATCCCGTAAAACCGAGGCTTTCAAGGCTATCTGGTTCTTTAGTTTTTCCGCAGCGTTATGCGCGTTGTATTCCTGAAAAAAGCTAAGCAGAGAACTGGCAGCGACGATGGCAAGAATAATCGCGGCGTCTATCCAGTCTTTAACGATGGCTGAAATCAATGTTGCGAAAATGAGAATGAGGATAATGGGACTTTTGAATTGGTTTGCCAGTATCGCCAAACCGGATAAATGCGATCCTGCCGACAAAGCATTTGGGCCAAATTCATCCAGGCGTTCAGACGCGGCGGAAGCGCTGAGGCCTGCGGCGGAACTGGCAAGGTCCTCGAAAAGTTGACTGGCCGGTTTACTCCAGAATGCATCTTTCGGTGCGGAATGATTATTTATCTGTGAGTTCATGGGATCTTTAAATTAAGTTTACTCCAATTGATAACTGGATAATTCCGGAATGCTGTTCCTATTAAAACAAAAACCCCCGGCGGTTAGCCGGGGGCGTGAAATCGGAATGTTACATCACATGCTGTTCGTTGATTTTTCGGAAATGATATCCGTAAATTGAAAACTCAATCGCTAACGGGAACAGGCGCGGTTTGTGGAACAACGTCCAAAAGAAAAGCTGCCAATATTGGCGGCGTTCCTTCCCAAAGACTCCCAACTGGAAGACCGAGCGCAGGAAAGCGTTCGTATTCTGCCAGATGACGCCCGGATCAATATGAACCTTTACTTTAGGCAGGTTATATTCTTTTAAAAAGGTGGTGACCCGCTGGTAATAGACGGTGGGCGAGTATAGATGGTTGAGCAGTTTTTTGTACTGCTGCTTCAAGACTTCAATGTTCATTACCGGAATAATATTGGTGGAACCGTCCACGTTATCACCGGACATATTTTTCAAAATGCGGCCGGCTTTTTCCATGCGCGCGTAAAGCTGCGTGCCAATAGGCGCTTGCAGAATGCCGACCATGGCGGTGACGATGCCGCTGTGCTGGATCAGGTCGATCAACTGTTGGAAAGTACGCGGGTTGTCGTTGTCGAAACCCACAATGAACCCACCTTGGACCTGCATACCCGCATGTTGAATGCGGTGGATGTCCGCGACCAGATCGCGGTTAAGGTTTTGTTTTTTATTGCATTCGGCCAGGTTATCCTCATCCGGGGTTTCAATACCGATGAAGACTTTATTGAATCCGGCTGCGGTCATCAGGCTCATTAATTCCGGGTCGTCCGCCAGATTGATGGAAGCTTCAGTGTTGAAAGTCATGCCCTCTTTGTCTTTACGCCATTCAATTAATGCCGGCAGGAGTTCTTCTTTCAGGGCTTTTTTATTGCCGATTAAGTTGTCATCCACAAAGAATACACCGCCGCGCCAACCGGCCTGGTACAAACCATCCAGCTCGGCAATGATCTGCTGTGCGGTCTTTAGGCGCATGCGGTGACCCAATAGAGCGGTGACGTTGCAGAAATCGCAATTGAAGGGGCAGCCGCGGGAGTATTGAATGCTCATGCTGGCGTAATCGTTCAGGTTCATCAATTCCCAACGAGGGGTTGGGGTTTGGTGCATATCCGCATATTCTTCCGTGCTATAGATTTGTTTGGCCTGCGAAGCTTCAAGATCCCGTAAAAATTCCGGCAGGGTGATTTCACCTTCGTTAAGCACAAAATGATCCACGCCGTTGAATTCGTCCGGCTCGGTGGTGAAGAGCGGCCCGCCCACCACAACTTTGATACCGGCTGATTGGCAGCGTGTGATGACCTCGCGCGCTCCTTCTTGTTGGATGGTCATGGCGCTGATAAAAGCCATATCTGCCCATGCCAGATCTTTTTCTCTCAGATCTCGGATATTCTCGTCAACCAATTTCAGGTGCCAATCCTTCGGCAGCATGGCTGCAATGGTTAACAATCCCAGCGGTGGGGCAGAGGATTTCTTGTGAATAAATTTCAGGGCGTGTTTAAAACTCCAGAAGGTGTCGGGAAACTTGGGGTAAATCAAGAGGACATTCATTCTCACTCAATTCATTGGGTACCAACTGTGGTGTGGCAGTTTTCCACATCACAATTGGGTTTACATATTAAGTATATTAACACCAATTTCCATGAAAAGTGTTATCGAATTGTAAATTATTGGTTAATAATTCCACCTGAAGAGTCCCGTAATCATAACAACTTTCACCGCTTATCTCTGGTTATTATTGACAAATAATAGTTGACAAATATAATAGTTGATTAAGTTAACTAATAGGATAGGAGCAAGATGAATCCTGAAGAGACACATTCTCCGGAAACAGAAGAGGCAATTGCCACATTTTGGAAGACCATTCCTCCCCTCTGGCATTACACGCGGTCGGCCATCCACCGAACCGCCCGGGAAGAATTTGGGATTACCTCAACCCAATATCACGTGCTGCGGCGTATCAAAGAGGGGAAGCGAAAGACCGTCAGCGAATTATCGGAGTGTATGTTTATCAGCCGTCCGAGCATCAGCCGGGCTGTTGAGGAATTGGCTAACGCGGGCTTGATCGAACGAGAGCGCGACCGGCAGGACCGCCGCATTGTTTACCTGACACCAACGCAGGCCGGGCAGGATTTGATGGAGCAGATTTACGCCAAGAATAATTTGTTCATGCGGAAAATGTTTTCTTCATTAGACGATCAGGAACTGAAGACGATCAATGATGCCTTCGAATTATTGCAGAAAGTACTGAACCGCAACACTTCTACCGAACCATGAAAAATCTAATTAAATTATCGAAATTCTTGAAACCTTATTGGAAGGAAGCAATTGCTTCTGTTATTTTATTGGTATTTATAGTCATAATGGACCTGGCAATTCCACGATTGGTACAGCAAATCATTGATAAAGGTATCACACCGGGGAATATGGATGTTGTAAAAAGAACCGCATTGATTATGCTGGGAATTTCCTTTGTGAATACACTTTTTGCGATAGGGAATAATATTTTTTCCGTAAGCGCTTCCGAAGCCTTTTCCAGAGATTTGCGTGAGGCGGTTTTCCAAAAAATCCAGGAGTTTTCCTACAGCAACCTGGATCAATTAAAGACCGGCAATTTGATCGTGCGGTTGACGAGCGACATCACGATCTTGCAGCAGACCTTTCGCATGAACATGCGTATTGGTGTGCGCGCTCCTTTGATCATCCTTGGCAGTTTCTTTCTGATGTATTCCACCAACGCCGCACTGACATTAAAAATCATACCGATGATGCTGATGACGGCGGTAGTGGTGGCGTTTTTTATCTATAAATTGGGCCCATTATTCCTGAATGTTCAGAAAAAGTTGGACTCCCTGAATACCGTGCTACAGGAAAACATCGCCGGGGTGCGGGTGGTAAAAGCTTTTGTGCGGCGTACCCACGAAGAGGAACGCTTTGAAGTTGTGAACGATAAATATTCCCAGATGAATATTATCATTCAGCGTTTCTATTCAGCTTTTTCACCCTTGCTTACCTTAGTCATTAATTTTGCGATGGTCGCTATCGTTTGGTCGGGCGGATTGCAGGTCATCCAGGGGACGTTGACTGTCGGTCAAATTGTGGCTTTCACGGATTACCTGATGACGGCGATGGCGCCGTTGTTGATTATGGTGATGCTGGCAAACGCGGTTGCTTCCGGTGTGGCATCTGCCGAGCGCGTGGAAGAGATTTTTGAAACTCAGCCGGATGTGGTCGATAAACCGGAAGCCGTCGTACTGGACCATTCCATCAAGGGCCGGGTCGAATTCCAACACGTCAGTTTTTATTATGACGGAGCGGTGGATGAGCGCGTTTTGGATGATATCAACCTGGTGGCGGAAGCGGGGCAGACGGTTGCAATCCTGGGAGCTACGGGTTCCGGAAAATCAACCCTGGTGAATCTGATTCCCCGTTTCTACGATGTTACCGGCGGAAAGATCCTGATAGACGGCATCGATGTGCGCGACATCAAACAGGAATCTCTCTTCGCTTCGGTTGCCATAACACCTCAGGATACGATCCTGTTCTCCGGAACGATCAGCCAAAATATCAGCTACGGCAATCCCACTGCCAGCCAGGCGGAGATTATCCAGGCAGCCAAGGCTGCGCAGGTGCACGATTTCATCCGTGAGCTGCCGGAAGGGTACGATACGCCCATTGCCCAAAGAGGCGTGAACCTGTCCGGCGGCCAAAAGCAGCGTATAGCCATCGCGCGGGCAATTCTCTGCCATCCCAGGATATTGATTCTGGATGACAGCACCAGCGCGGTGGATGTGGAGACGGAATCCAAGATCCAGGCCGTACTGGACGAACTGATGAAAGGCTGTACCAACTTTGTCGTCGCGCAGCGCATCAGCACGGTCCTGAATGCCGATAAAATAGTGGTGCTCGACCGGGGCAGGGTTGTGGCTCAGGGCACGCATACACAGTTGATAAAAAGCAGTCCGGTTTATAAAGAAATCTTCGATTCTCAACTTGGGGATGGAAACCACGCGCTGCATGATTTATTGAGCGGCAAGAAAATGATGGGAGCGGCTGCCAATGGCTGAAAATATTTCCAATGCACCCGCGAATCTTACCCATACCATGCGGCGCGGCGGCGCGGGCAACCCCGGCCGAATTGAGAAACCCAAGGACATCCGTAGCGCTTCCGCGCGCCTGGCGGCTTATCTGAAACCTTTTGCCAAAACTTTGCTGGTCGTATTTCTGCTGGTTTTGGGCTACACCTTATCCGGATTGGCAGCCCCATATTTAATGGGCCGGGCAATCGATAATTACATCGCGAATAAGGACGTGCAGGGATTGCTGCGTACCGTGATACTCATGGCAGCGGCATACCTTACGACCAACCTGCTGCAGCTGGCTTCCAACTGGATTATGTCCACCACCACACAGAAAGCGTTGAAAAGATTGCGCACCGATTTGTTCTCGCATTTGCAGAAACTATCGCTCAGCTATTATGACCACAATCCACCTGGTGAGTTGATGAGCCGTCTGACCAACGACATCGATGTGATTAATCAGGCGGTTTCTATGAACATCACCTCGCTCATGGCCAGCGTTCTCAGCCTGGTGGGAATCCTGGTGGCCATGTTCGCGCTGGATTTCTGGCTGGCGCTGGCATCTCTCCTGGTTGTCCCGCTGACTTTGTGGTTCACGACATTCATAGCCAAGTATTCCCGGCGCGGATTCCGCGAGCTGCAAGCAGAATTGGGCGACCTGAATGGGAATATTGAAGAGACCATCAGCGGACAGCGTGTGATTAAGGCATTCCGGCGCAATGAGTCTGCTTTGGACACTTTCCGGGAAGCGAACGATGCCGTATACAAAACAGGAAAGACCGCGCATACTTACGCGTTTTTACTAATGCCGCTGACTACCCAAATCGGTAATTTGTTCGTCATCACCCTGGCCGGTCTGGGAGGCTGGTTGGCTATCAAAGGATTGGTAACCGTGGGCTTGATTGCTACATTCATCAGCTATGGCCGCCAATTCATCCAACCCGTACGGCAGTTGTCGGAACTTTATAACTCGATTCAATCCGCGCTGGCGGGTGCGGAACGCGTCTTTGAAATTCTGGACACGCAGCCGGAAGTTGAGGATGCGCCCAACGCGGTTCCCTTGAAGGATGTGAAAGGGGATGTGCGTTTTGAAGAGGTTAATTTCAGCTACGTAGAGGGTGTGCCGGTGATTAAAAATATGTCCCTGCATGCCAGGGCCGGCCAGACCATTGCGCTGGTGGGTCCGACCGGAGCCGGAAAGACGACCATCATCAACCTGTTGAGCCGCTTTTACGACGTCGAATCCGGGTCTATCCGCATCGACGGAACGGACATTCGCGATATTAAAAAAGAAAACTTGCGCCGCAGTTTGGGCATTGTATTGCAGGACACTTTCTTGTTTTCCGATACCGTGCTCGAAAATATCCGCTATGGACGGCTAGCTGCCAGCGATGAAGAATGCGTGCAGGCAGCCAAAGTGGCGGATGCGGACTACTTCATCCGCCAATTACCGCAGGGTTATCATACCCTGCTTTCGGAACGGGGCAGCAACCTGAGCCAGGGGCAGCGCCAACTGCTGGCCATCAGCCGTGCGGTTCTGGCCGACCCGGGCATCCTGATTCTGGATGAGGCAACCAGCAGCGTGGACACCCGCACCGAAGCGCACATTCAGAAGGCACTGCTGCTGTTAATGGAAGGGCGCACCAGTTTTGTAATCGCGCACCGTTTGAGCACTATCCGCGATGCGGATAACGTGCTGGTCATCCGGCAGGGAGAAATCATCGAGCAGGGCAGCCACCAGGAATTGGTCAATCAAAAAGGCTTTTACTTTAATCTGTACACAAGCCAATTTAAAGGACAAATTATTTAACGGATTTTCGTCTATAATTCCTGTCTTTGTAGGATATTGGATAAATTATGAAATGGGTTCGTTATTATCAACCGAACCATCAAGTCGGCCGTATGTTTCGGCGGGCGATGGTGGTTACATTAATTGGCAACTTACTGTTAGCCGGGATTAAAATAGCCGCTGCCAGGCTCAGCGGTTCATCTGCTATTTATTCGGACGCAGTCAACTCAATTTCGGATGTGCTGTATTCCATTCTGCTGATTGTCGGCTTATGGATTTCCCAGCAGCCGCCCGATATGAGCCATCCCCAGGGACACAGCCGTTTTGAGCCTTTCACCGCGCTAATTGTGACCATCTCCATGACAATTGCCGGTGTGGAAGCTTTACGCGCTTCCATTCAGCGCGCCATGGAAGGCGGCGCTGCCATTCCGTTGGGGATATCGCTGTTGGCATTGGTAGTCAGTATGCTGATCAAAGCGGTAATGTATGCGATAGTGCACCGTATCAGCCGGCAGACGGCCAGCCCCGGATTGGATGCGGTTGCCAAGGATAACCTGAGTGATGTGGTCACTTCCCTGGCCGCGCTGTTGGGCATCGTTGGTTCCAACTTTATCAGCCCGCTGCTGGATCCGTTGGCGGGTGTGGCGGTGGCTTTGTGGATATTTAAGGCGGTTTACGGAACAGCCAAAGAAAACCTGGGCTACCTGACCGGCGCGGGCGCCGACGAAGATGTCCGCAACCGCATTTTGGATTCGGTCAAGGATGTTCCCGGATTGGAAGACGTTCATCACATCGTTACCGAATACGCCGGCCCGAAACTGGTGGTGGAAATGCATATCAATGTGGACGGCAACAAAACCCTCAACGAAGCACATGCCATTTGCGACCAGGCTACCGAACGTTTGGAAGCCCTGCCGGAAGTAGACCGGGCATATGTGCACGTGGAACCATTGGGATATCTGTAAACCTACACTGTATAAGAAATTCCTCAACAACCCTGTATTTAAAGAAGTCAGAGTATATTAATTTGGATACTTCAGGTGAGAAATGAGTAGATTGAGGATAATATGCAGAAAGACTTAAAGAACGACCCGCGTTACCAAAACCACGAAAGCCGCCCCGACCTGGCCGGCGAACATCCGGTAGGGGATACCTGGCAGGGAATCGGCATGCTGGTATTTATTGCCGCAGCTGTCCTGGATTATTTCCTGTTGGGCAATCCGCAGCGTTTCAACCAGCAAATTTCTTTTTGGGCACGGCTGCCTTTCAGCCTGGCATTGTTCGGGTTGGGGGTTTGGCTGGCACTGCGCGGCATTCAGGTTGTCTTCGGAGAATACCGCGAAGAACCGGTAATGATCACCGAGGATTTGTTCGCATACATGCGCCATCCGGTTTACCTGGGCTCCATTCTCCTTTACCTCGCCGTGTTACTGCTGGTGCTCTCGCCCTTAGCCGGATTAGTCTGGTTGGGTATTTTGGGGCTGTACCACTGGTTGGCAAAATATGAAGAAGGCCGCATGCTGGGAATCTTTGGAGAACGCTACCGCGCTTACCAGCAGCACGTACCCATGTGGCTGCCGATCAAATTCAATAAATAAATCAAGGATATTAATGGAAACCAGTCTCAACCCTGAGCGTGTTGGTAATAGAACGCCGCGTAAATTCATGAAGCGGTTATATTCAACCAAGGACGTTTACCGCTTTCTGCGGGATATGTTGTCCAGCGTGGGCGATATGCGCACAGGCAGAAAAGCAGGTCTGGTTAGTGTGGAATTCAGCGAACGCATCATGCTGGCAGTCACGGAAGTCAACGGATGCCGTTATTGCTCCTATTTCCACGCGCAGGTGGCGCTCAAAGCCGGGTTGGACACGGATGAGATCAGCGATACTCTATCGGGTGATTTCCGCAGCGCCCCGGCGGAAGAACTGCCGGCGCTGTTGTTCGCGCAGCATTATGCCGACCGGGCCGGCTGGGCGGATCCTGATTTGGTCGACTCCCTGATGGATACGTACGGGGAGGCGCGCGGGCGCGCCATTATCGCCAATATCCGCGCCATCATGCTGGGGAACGTGTGGGGCAACACCTTTGACGCGCTGCGTTTCCGCCTGAAAGGGCAGCCCAGCGGCCAAACCAGCCTGGGCGGAGAATTGCTGGCGGTTTTCGGCCTGCCGTTGATGATCCCGGTCGCGGCTGTGCATAATTTGGTAACTTCGAAATAAAACCTAAGCTTTAACCACAGATAAACACAGATAAAAGGAAAGCGTTTTTACTATTGATACACACAGATATGGATAGAAAACATAATCCACAGATAAACACAGATAAAAAGAAAAGGCGTTTTTACTATTGATGCACACAGATATGGATAGAAAACATAATCCATGGATAAACACGGACAAAAGAATAAACACTTCTATTATTGATGGATCACACAGACTAGAACGAATCCCCTTTTTCTCCTAATCAACAGATTTTTATAATTAAAATATGCAAATCCATCCTGGTTGATTGACAGGCACTGCGACAGACCAAATGGTTTCCCGGACAAGCGTGGGGGAGGGCGCAGTTCTTGCATTTCTCTAATACCCGAATTCGTTATTTATTGCGACAATACAATAAATAGTATAGGAGTAAACGGAGAAGAATTATCCGAATAATAATATGAGCACAAAAAAGAACTCATACGCGAAAAGCAAACGGGGGTCGCTGTTTTCATCCGGACGAAACATAATCATTTTGCTGGTCCTGGCCGGGATCGGCTTGACTGCTTTTTTGGCATTTGATAACGCACAGACGGGCGAGAAAGTGCCGATCATGAGCGACACCTCGCACATCCCGGAAGGAACAGACCCAAACCCCTACAACTCCAATCCGCCAACTTCAGGCATCCATTATCCTGAGGATCTAAAGCCCGGTTTTTACACGGAAAATACTTACGAGTATCCGGAAGGCTACCTGGTGCATAACCTGGAGCACGGATATATCATCTTCTGGTACAACTGCAGCCTGCTTTCGGACACGGAATGCAACACGCTAAAGAGCCAGATTAAAGCGGTGATGGACGAGAAGAATAATTTCAAATTGATTGCTTATCCGTGGCAGAAAACAGACGTGCCTTTGGTGCTGACATCCTGGGGACGCATCCTGCCGATGGAAAGCTTTGACAGCGACGCTGCGCTGGATTTTTATCGCCGCAACATTAACAAGGCGCCGGAGCCGCACGCGGATTAATTTTCGTTTCAGCTTGTTGATAAGATATTCATCATCAGGATAATGGATATCTTATCAACTGTCTTTTGGAATTCGGGGCTATTTTTCATTGTACGATAACAAGCAATTTGGACAGATATTCAGGCAAGCGTAAATTATACAAATAAGGTCTTCATAGTATAATAAAATATTATCCTAATCGGCTGGAAGAGATGATTTTCCAATTAATCCGAAGTTTGGAGACCATCAAATGGAAATCTGGATCGCGTTTATTACCGGTTTAACCACCGGTGGATTGAGTTGTATGGCGGTGCAAGGAGGACTGCTGGCGAGTTCGCTGGCCGACCAACTTGAAACGGAGATGAAGCATACCCGCGTCAAAAACTTGCATATTGCCCCTCCTATTTTGCTCTTCTTAATCGCCAAACTGGTTGCATATACCTTATTAGGGATGCTGTTAGGAGCTCTGGGTTCCATGCTGCAATTATCCCTCAGTACACGCGCGCTATTGCAGTTCGCGATCGGCGTTTTCATGATCGGCAATGCGTTACGTATGCTCAATGTGCATCCTTTCTTCCGATTCTTTTCTTTCGAACCCCCCGCGTCAATTTCGCGATTTATCCGAAAATATTCAAAAAAAGAGGCTACCTGGATCACACCGATCATCCTGGGTGCCATGACGGTTTTCATTCCCTGCGGCGTTACTCAATCAATGATGGCTCTGGCAATGGGCAGCATGAATCCTTTGTTTGGAGCCGCCATCATGTTCGCGTTTGTGCTGGGCACCAGCCCGGTATTTTTCAGCCTGGTTTACCTGACGGCAAAACTCGGTACGCGCCTGGAAAAGCATTTCACGCGGGTCGCGGCGATTGTGATCCTGTTGCTGGGACTTTTAGCGGTTAATACCGGCTTGAATTTACTGGGTTTCCCTTTGACTTTCAATCGAATCACCGAATCGGCCAATCGTCAGACTGCAATCACCCAGAGCGAGATGGCACCGGAGATCGATTACACTGTGTTGACACAGGCCGCGGAGAACCAACAACCGCAGGAACTGACCTTGTATGTCAAGAATAATGGCTATGAACCGCAGACGCTACACGCGCCCGCGGGCAGGATGGTTATTCTCAATTTGTTGACCGACAATACGAAATCTTGTTCACGCGCGTTTACCATACCGGAGTTGCGCGTTGAACAGATATTGGATGAGACGGGTACTTTCTCTCTGGAGATTCCGCCTCAAGCCGCAGGTAAAGTCCTGGCTTTTTCCTGTTCCATGGGCATGTATACAGGTCAGATTGTCTTTGACCAATAGGAATATGGCAAGATGACCAAACAGCTTATTCATATTAAAGATATGCACTGCCCGGCCTGCGTGATACGCCTGGAGTCCCTTGAAGATGATGTACCGGGGATCACCTGTGCCCGCGCCAGTCTGCGGAGACAGACACTCGAGGTGGACTTTGACGAAGCGGTGATTCCCATTGAGCAAGTTCTCAACGCCGTTCGGGATTTGGGTTACCAGGTTGACATTCACCACACATAAATTACGAAGCCTTATATGAGACGTAATAAAAGTTCAAAATACTTCGGGTATTTTGAACTTTTTTTATCAGGCCATTTCAAAAAGAACAACTGATTTCCCAAGAAAAAAACAACTCGGCAGCTGACTTGTACCTGATTTAAATTGCTATACAATTATAAAGACTTTGAAATCACAAAGACACGGAGGGAAGCGTGTTTTCACAGATATTCACACAGTTGATCGTTTATTTTCGCTATTGGACAATATCCGGCAGCGGCTTGTCGCTGCTGTTCGGCTTGCTTTGGCTGCTGCTTTACCGGCCGCCATTGTTCAAGCAGCCCCGTTTGTGGCTGGTGATGTTGGGCGGGGCGCTGGCAGGCGTGCTGGCCGTCTCAATTATCCAAACGCCTTTGAGTATCCTGCTCAATAAGCTGTGGCATGAGGGTGCCGGGCTGGGACGGCTGCTGCTGGTTGGGCTGCTGTCGGTAGTGACGTTAGGCCTGGTGCAGGAAGGCGCCAAACTGGTGCCGCTGCTGGTGCTGCGCAAGCGGCAGGGCGGGCAGTTGGATGAGCAGCAAGGCTTGTCGGCAGGCGCGGTATCCGGCTTTGGGTATGGCTTTCTGGAAACGTTCTACGTGATGAATTATCTGTTCATCAGTGGATGGAACTGGGACGTGCTGGCCAACGAGTACCCGGCGCTGGTGTTGACCAGCCTGGAGCGCGTCTGCATGCTGGGGCTGAACATGGGGCTGAGCGCGCTGGTGGGCTGGGGCCTGGCCAAAGGCAAGGGCCTGCGCTTCTTCCTGTTGGTGGCAGCACTGCACGCCTTTGTGGCTTTCATCAGCTTCCTGATGGCCAATCTGAACTTCCCGGTGGTGATCACCGAGCTGGCGCTGATGGTGATCATTATCGTGCTAACGGTGGTGATGTTGTCGATGCGGGGAGAAGAATAGATGTAAGTTGGTAATTTGCTTAGATGAATTGAATTTCTTCAAAGAATCAATACAACAATATGCGAATATTTCCTAATACTATTAAAAGAATTTTATTAAAATTTATTTTTATTTTCCCGACAAATGTGAAAAATTTAGATAAGAAATTTTGTCAATTCAGAATTTTTAAAAGTAAAAATTTCGTTAGTTTATAAATCTCCTCTTTGCATTTCTCAATATCATTTATGACTAACTGTTATAATTTCCTCTAGCGGGAAAAAATATATGGAGTTTATTAAGTGGATAATCAAGAAATATTTGCTAACGGAATAAAACAAAAATATAGTATTCCAACGGATAGCAAGTTTACACAAATATGTTGGTCACCTGATGGAGATTGTTTGGCCTTGGGGGATGATAACAGTAATTGTGTTCTCTGGTCTTTATCAACAGGTAAAAGTGAATGGAGTGATACCGGCGCGTCCGCAGGTGTCAAGTCTGTAGCCTGGGATGCGAAGGGACAACGCATTGCTATTGGTTGTGTCGATGGTTCTATACAGATTCATTATCGCGATAACCCCATCCATTATTGGAAGGATCAAGGAATAATTATCCGTCAAGACGAAGCGAATGGCAATTGTGAATGGGAACATTTAATCCAATTAAATAGATGGGGGGACAATCAAGTAATACCCGGCACGGTTGCATACATTCAGTGGACCAATTTCCCAGATACATTATTGTCTTCCCATCAAAGTGGAGAGACGGTCTTGTGGGATTTACGGAATGGAGAAATGATATTTAGGCAAAGCTACACAGGGATTGATGATACAGATAATACCAATTCGGTAGATCCGAGAGGAAATTTATTAGCTTTTGCCATTAGTCGATCTCTTCAAATTTGGAATATTCAGCCATGGAGGAAAGAAGTCGAAATAATGCAGGACTTTCCGCATTGGCCTTCTTGCCTCGAATGGTCAAAAGATGGCAAGTTCATTGCCGTAGCCACTTGGAATGGCAAGATATTCATTTTTGATATCGAAAGAAGATCATGTATTAAAACAATAAATGCGAGTCGAGACCGGTTAAGAGCAATATCTTTTTCACATGACGGATCGTTAATGGCTGTAATAGGAGCTGACCAAATCATTCGTGTGTGGAGAACAGAAGATTGGAGTACCAGAATTCAATTACCTGACTTGGATGGACCTCTTTCTGAATGTCTTGCTTTTCACCCTAAATATAATTTATTAGCGGTAGGAACTAAAAATGGTCAATTAATCAAGATTTTTGAACTATCATAATTTGATCATAGAAATCATCATTTTGTTTACAGAAATCAGGATAAATATCCATCCTTAATTACTTAACAGGACATTCTTAAGAGGGACTAAATTATGTGAAAGATAATAGTGATGCAAAGTTGTTCTATTTTTAAAACTAGTAATATTCCCTTAAAGCGAACAACTGATTAATAATTCCGATTGGGTAGTTTAATCGGCGCTTTGAAAAAACAATTAAATCAAATTTATATTCGAAAGGGAAATAATGTATTGTCTGTATTGTGGGAGGGAGTTATTTAAGAATGCAAGGTATTGTGCATTTTGCGGACAAGAAGTTGATCCACAAAACCAAGATTTAGAAAAAACAGAACCAATACTATGGGAATATGGTTTTTTTCGTCGTTGTTGGGAACATAAAAAAGGAGGACGTTGGTATATTAGCGATAATCAAAATGAGTATGACATTCGACAAATAAATTGGGCAAATGATCAAAACGAATTTCTACCCATTATCCAAGAACGTATTGATAAAGGTTGGGAACTTGTGACTCAACCAGGTCCCGGTAGCTATTATATGGGCAAGGATTTTGACAGTTTGGGTACTTGGTATGAGGTTAGGGCTTTTGTGGTTGATTTTCGTCGCGTGCAAAAAAATTCCCTTTCCGAAAAAGAACAATATTTGGTTGGAGAATGGTATAGCACCAATGAACCAGTTTTTATTAATCCATTTAATCAAAATAAAAAAATTAAGAGAGATCAATTAATTTTTCATAGCGACCGAAGGTTTATTTACCGTCCAAGATATGGAAATGAATATAATGGGGTTTTTCATGAGGAAGAAGGGGATCTATATTTATCTTTACGATTTCCTATGGAATATGATTATAAATGTAAGAAAATGAAAATAAAAATTTCTTTTAATGATATTGATTTAATTTGTGATAAAGGAATATATCGACGTGCTTAATCACCTTGTTAGGTGGACTCTATAAATTATTCAGCGAAATATCTCATTGAAATTTCGAGGAAAATCTCATTACGATCACGGTGACGACGATGATGGATCGAACTGTGAGACTCGTGTTTTCCTTAAAAATTGACCACCAAATTGACAATTTCCATAGATAAAAAATGGGCCTTAGTGATAGAATCCATCGTCATGCGCAATACACGTGGATATCTTTCTCTGTTCATCACCATCCTGATCTGGGGCACCACTTTCCTGGTGACCAAGATTATATTGCGCGAGATGGGGCCGCTGCAGCTGACCGAGCTGCGCTTTGTGCTGGCTTTCCTGCTGCTGGCGCCGCTGGCGGCCCGGCAGGGTTTTCGACTCAAGCAAATCTTTACGAAGGAATACATGCTATTCGGCCTGACCGGGACGACGCTGTATTACGCGCTACAGAACGTGGGCATGACCTACACGTCGGTGAGCAGCACGGTGCTGATCCTGTCGATTGTACCGGCGTTGACCACCATTCTGGCAGTGATTTTCCTAAAGGAACGTATTGGCAGGAGCCAAATCTTGGGCATTATCCTGGTGACGGTGGGCGTGGTGCTGGTGAGTATTGAAAACGGGCAGGGTGAAACGTACGATCATCCGCTGATCGGCAACCTGTTGATCTTCATCAGTGGGCTATCGTGGGCGATTTACACCATCCAGGGACGCAAGATGTCCGAGGGACAACCGGCATTGGTAATGGCCGCTGCCAGCATCGGCGCGGGCATGCTGCAGATGATCCCTTTCGCGGCCTGGGAGATTGCTGAGCAGGGCCTGCCGTACCTGAGCGGAGCGGGCTGGCTGTGCGTGCTGTATCTCAGCCTGGTGTCCTCCGGTCTGACCACCTACCTGTGGAATGACGCGCTGCACCATTTATCCGCCAGCGTGGCTTCATCCTATATCAACCTAGTGCCGGTTATCGGTATCGCCAGCGCGTACCTGCTGGGAGAGCAGCCGCCCCTGATCCAGATCATCGGCGGGGTACTGGCCATCTCCGGCGTGCTGTTGAGCAGCCGTTCGACTTAATCAAGTCCAAATTTTGAATAAATAAATTATAGAAAGAGGTATTGGCAGTTGGCTGCCAATACAACAATTTTGCCATGAAAAACACACGTGGATATATCGCACTCTTCATCGCCATAACGATCTGGGGGACTGCATTTATGATCACCAAGCTTGTGCTGGGTGTGATCGGCCCGCTGCTGTTGACCGAGATCAGGCTGGTGATCGCCTTCCTGACCATGGCGCCGTTCGCCGCCAGACAGGGCTTTCGCCTGAAAGATATTTTCAACCGCGATATCATGCTGTTCGCTTTGACCGGTACGACTCTGTATTACGGCTTGGAGAATACCGGCATGGTGTATACCTCAGTCAGCAGCACAGCCCTGATCCTGGCCATCATCCCGGCGCTTACCACTGTTCTGGCAGTGGTCGTGTTAAAGGAACGCATCAACCGCACCCAATTGGTGGGCCTGGTGCTGGTGACGGTGGGGGTCATGCTGGTGGGCTTGCAGCAGAACCCGGACGTACGTTCGCCGCATCCGTTATTGGGCAACTTGCTGGTTTTCCTGAGTGCGTTATCCTGGGCGGTCTACACCATCCAGGGGCGCATCATGGCCAGAAAGCGCAGCGCCCTGGTGATGGCCGCGGCCAGCATTGGCGCCGCCATCCTGCAGCTGCTGCCGTTTTCCCTGTGGGAGACGGCCAACCAGGGATTGCCCCAAATGAACCTGATGGCCGTATTGGGCATCTTCTACCTGGCGATCGTATCCTCCGGCCTAACCACCATTCTGTGGAACGAAGCGCTGCATTATCTGCCTGCCAGCGTGGCTTCACCGATTGTCAACCTGTCCTCGGTGATTGGGCTGGCTGGCGCTTTCCTGCTGGGTGAAAAGCCGCCGCTGATCCAGATCGTCGGCGGGGCCATGGCACTGGGCGGTGTGCTGCTTAGCAGCCGCTCGGCAAGTGACGAACAACCCGAAGCATAACCAGCCGATTTCCATACCAATTTCCTGATATTTGTCATTCTCCGACCATGAGGATTGTCTAAACATATCTTAATGAACTGTACAAATTTGTATACTTTGTCCGACAATTAAGTTATAATGGATTTGTGATTACAAGGAGCGGCTTATGACAACACTTCTGGTCAAGAACGCCCGCCTGATGGCGACCATGGACAGCGGCCGCCGCGAGATTGCGGGGGGCGGATTGTTCATCGAGGATGGCTTCATCCAACAAGTCGGTCCCAGCTCGGAACTTCCCCAAAGCGCAGACGAGGTATTGGATTTATCCGATTACGTGCTGCTGCCCGGGCTGGTCAACACCCACCACCATTTTTACCAAACACTGACGCGCGCCGTTCCGGCCGCACAGGATGCCAACCTGTTCAACTGGCTCAAGACGCTTTATCCGATTTGGGCGCGCATGACCCCCGAAGATATTTATATCTCCACCAAGACCGCCCTGGCTGAACTGGCCTTATCGGGCTGCACCACGGCTTCCGACCACCTGTACCTTTTCCCCAACGGCTCCAAGCTGGACGACGAGATTGCCGCGGCCCAGGAAATGGGTGTGCGCATCCAGGCCTCGCGCGGCTCCATGTCGCTGGGCGAATCCAAAGGCGGCCTGCCGCCGGATTCGGTGGTGGACAGCGAGGAGAGCATCCTTAAGGATTCCCAGCGCCTGATCGAACGCTACCACGACGCCAAGCCCGGCGCGATGGTACAAATCGTTCTGGCGCCCTGTTCGCCTTTCTCTGTGACCGGCGAATTGATGAAACAGTCGGCTGTGCTGGCGCGCCAATACGGCGTGCATCTGCATACGCACCTGGCCGAAACCCAGGACGAAGAAGCCTTCTGCCGGGAGCAGTTCGGCTACCGGCCGGCCGGCTATATGGAATCGCTGGACTGGGTCGGCCATGACGTATGGTTCGCCCATTCGGTGTGGGCCAACCAGGATGAAATTGAAATGTTCGCGCACACCGGCTGCGGTGTGGCGCACTGCCCCAGCTCCAATATGCGCCTGGCCTCCGGCATCGCGCCCATCTGGGAATATATGGCGGCCGGCGTCAACATTGGTTTGGGCGTGGACGGCTCGGCCTCCAATGACTCATCCCACTTGCTGGCTGAAGCCCGCCAGGCCATGCTGCTGGCGCGCGTGCGCGCGGGCGTGGAAGGCGCTTCGCTCTCCGGTTCGGCAGCTCCCATCCTGACTGCCCGCCAGGCACTGGAAATTGCCACCATCGGCGGCGCGGCGGTGCTGGGCCGCACGGACATCGGTTCGCTGGAACCCGGCAAATGCGCCGATTTCATTGCCATCAACCTTAACCGGCTGGATTACGCCGGCGCGCTGCACGACCCGTTGGCAGCCATTTTATTCTGCAACCCGGTTGGGGTGGACTATAACGTGGTCGGCGGAAAATTCATTGTAAAGGAAGGACAATTGCAGACCCTCGATTTACCCACACACGTACAAAAACATAATCAGGCCGCGGCGCGGTTGATGGAAGGGCAGGCATAATGGCGGGTCATTTGGATAAAAATCCGCACGAAAGCCCCTACCAACGCTTGCAGCGTCAGTTGGGCGATTTGATTGCCGCGTCTGAACCCGGCACGAAGCTACCCACAGAACCGGATTTGGCTGCCCAGATGGGCGTTTCGCGTTCCACTTTACGCGAAGCCATGCGCTCGTTTGAAGCACAGGGCCTGCTAATCCGCCGTCAAGGCGCGGGTACCTTTGTGGTCGGCAAGAGCGGCGTGTTCGAGACCGGCATCGAAGTGCTGGAATCGTTGGAGACCATCGCTTCCCGGCTGAAGTTGAAGATATCGATGGGGGAGAGCCAGATTGAAACCATCCAGGCGGATGAAGACATGGCAAAATGTTTCGAGGTGCGCAAAGGAACGTCACTATTGTGCGTGACCCGCGTGATGCACGCGGAAGGGCGCTCGATTGCCTTTCTGCAGGACATCCTGCCGCGCGACATTTTGCCGCTGAAGGATCTTCAGGAAACCTTTACCGGTTCTGTCCTGGATATGCTCATCCGGCGGGGGAAACCCCCGTTGGAAAAATCGTTTACCGAAATCAATGCGGTTTCGGCGCCCTCACGCGTGGCGCGCGCGCTGGAAATCCAGCGCGGAGACGTGTTGTTGATGTTTGAAGCGGACCTGTTCGCTCTGGACGGGTCGGCCGTGGATCATTCACGCTCCTATTTTCTGCCCGGCTATTTCCGCTTCCACGTATTAAGAAAAATCGGAGTTCCATAAAAAAACAAACCAATTTGGAGGTATTTAGTATGCGTAGTTTTTTAGGACGTGACATTCTTTCGTTGAAGGACTTTGAGCGCTCGGAATTTTTCCGCGTTTTCGAAGTCGCCAGTGAGCTGGAGCCGATCGCGCGCGAGCGCCGCAACACCGATATTCTGGCCGAAAAGACCATGGTGACGGCTTTCTACCAGCCTTCCACCCGCACCCGTTTGGCTCACGAAGCCGCCATGCACCGCCTGGGCGGGCACGTGACCGGTTTCTCGGATGCCAAGATGACCCGCGCGGGCGACTGGTACCAGGAATCCATCAAGGATACCGTAAAAATGTTGGAGTATTACGGCGACGTGATTGTCATGCGCCACTTCCAGCAGGGCGCACCGGCCGAAGCGGCCAAATGGGCCAGTGTGCCGATTATCAACGCCGGCGACGGCTGGGGCGAGCATCCCACCCAGGTGTTGACCGACCTGTACACCGTACTAAATGAAATGGGCACCATCGATGGCCTGACTTTCCTGTGCATCGGCGATATGCGCATGCGCACCATGCACTCCCTGTCCTATGCGTTGACCCAGTTCGACGCCCAGGTGATTTACGTGGCCCCGCCGGAAATGTCCCTGACCGATGACTTCAAGAAGGAATTGGACAAGTACAACCTGCGCTACACAGAAGCCGAGCACGTGGCCGACGTGATTGACCAGGCCGACGTGATCTACATGGAACCGGTTGTGCAGCCCGATTACACCAAAGCCCGCCAGGAAGCCAGCGAGAACAAGGGTATGACCCCGGCCAATTACCAGGTCACCCGCAAACTGCTGGCCGATAAGGCGAAACCCGATTCCATCATCCTGCACTCCCTGCCGCGCATGGACGAGCTTCCTCCCGATGTGGACAGCACCCGCCATGCCCGTTACTGGGAAGAGGCCTTCAACGGCGTGGTCATGCGCATGGCTCTGCTGGCGCTAACCTTAGGCGCGATGGAATAAGAGCAAAGTTGTGAAATTGGGGCGCGTGCGAAACGCGCCCATTTTTGTCCAAAGGTCCATTCGATGGGCGTTTTTTCACCCATTCACAGTATGCCTAACCTTTGATAAGTCATTGTCAGGTACACCCCAAAGGGTGCAGGTGAATACCTGACTTACAGACTAAGCGGAAACAATCATTGCGTATTCTTTTTGGGAAAGGACCTCAGAACAAAAGCCTGGATTCTTCGCCAAAAGAAGGCTCAGAATGACAATGCAAAAGGACCGGCTTTGACGGTCTTGTAATACTGAAAAAGGAGATAAATATGCAAACATTTTTACACGGGCGCGATCTGATCGGCGACCTCGACTTCAGCAAGGAAGAAGTCGAAACCGTTCTGGACGTAGCCTTCGATCTCAAGCGCAAGCGCTCGCTGAATGAGCCGCACGCATACTTGCGCGACAAGGTGCTGGCGATGTTGTTCTTCTTCAGCTCCACCCGCACACGCGGCTCTTTCGAAGCCGGCATTGCCCAATTGGGCGGGCACGGCGCTTTCATCGAAAGCAAAACCACCCAGATTGCCCACGGCGATACGCCCAAAGAAATCGGCGAGATTTTCGGGCGCTATTTCGACGGCATTGCCATCCGCCACTGTGACTGGGGCGTTGGCAACAAGTACTTGAACGACGTGGCCAAGTATTCGCGCGTTCCGGTTTTGAACATGCAGTGCGAAATCTACCATCCTTTCCAATGCCTGGCCGATTTGATGACCATCTGGGAAAAGAAGGGCCGCGATTTGCGCAAGAAGAAGATTGTGGTTTCCTGGGCGTACGCGTCCTCCTATTCCAAACCCATCTCCGTACCGCAGTCGCTCGTTCTGCAAATGCCGCGCTTTGGCTGCGACGTGGTATTGGCGCATCCGCCAGAGTTCAAGCTGATGCCTGAAATCATGGACCAGGCCCGGGCCGAAGCCAAAAAGGCGGGTGTGGCCTTTGACGTGGTTACCGATATGGACGAAGCCTTTAAAGATGCCGACATTGTGTATGCCAAATCCTGGGGTCCGCTGGTAACCACCACGGATCTCGATGAAGGCAAAGCTATCACCGATAAATATTCAGACTGGATCACCAACGAAAAACGTATGAAACTGGCCAAAGATGATGCGATCTATATGCATCCCCTGCCTGCAGATCGAAATATCGAAGTTACGGATGGCGTTATTGACGGCTTGAATTCTGTTGTGTATGACGAAGCGGAAAACCGACTTCACGCGCAGAAAGCGGTCATGGCGCTGACCATGAGCTAAAAAAAGGAGATATATGAAAGACCAAGTTGCGGTTGTTGCCATCGGCGGTAATTCACTGATCAAGGACAAAACCAAAGTTTCTGTGGAAGACCAATATTTAGCTGCCAAGGAAACTACCTTCCATATTGCCGACATGATTGAAGCCGGTTGGAACGTAGCCATCGGGCACGGCAACGGCCCGCAGGTGGGATTCATCCTGCGCCGTTCCGAAATTGCGCACAAAGTTGAAGGTATGCATGAGATTCCGCTGGATGTGTGCGGAGCCGACAGCCAGGGCGCAATTGGATACTCACTGACCCAAACGCTGCAAAATGAGCTGCGCAAGCGCGGTATCAATAAGCCGGTAGCCACTGTCATCAGCCAGATGCGCGTGGACGCGAACGATTCGGCTTTCCAGAACCCCAGCAAACCGATTGGCGGTTTTATGGAGGAGGAGGAAGCAAAGAAACGCGCGGCGAATTTAGGCTGGCAGGTAGTTGAAGACGCCGGCCGCGGATGGCGGCGGGTAGTGGCTTCTCCCATTCCGCAGGAAGTCCTCGAGCTGCCTTCTATTAAAGAGCTGATTGCGGCGGGCCATATCGTAGTCACTGTGGGCGGCGGCGGTATCCCGGTTGTGATGGAAAACAACGAAATCAAAGGTGTGGCAGCGGTGATTGATAAAGACTACGCTTCCTCGCTGTTGGCGCGGGAAATCAAAGCGGACTTATTCCTGATCTCTACGGCAGTGGAGAAGGTGGCGCTTAACTTTGGTAAACCCAATGAGAAGCAGATTGACCGCATGACGCTTTCCGAAGCCAAGGCTTACCTGGCGGAGGGAACCCATTTTGCTAAAGGCTCCATGGCTCCCAAGATGCAGGCCATCATTTGGTTCCTGGAAGCGGGCGGCAAACAAGCTCTCATTACCAACCCGGAGAATATCGGACGGGCGCTGAAAGGCGAAACCGGAACCTGGATCGTACAAGATTAAATCGATTTGTAGGACATAAAGCTTAAAATTTGTCTAAACAATTGATTAATCAAAAAGTTTAGATTAGAATGCTCCGCTGGTTGACAGAGCAAGCAATTGCTCTACAATTAAGTGGAGCGTTTTTTTATCAAACGCCAGGAAAAACGGCTCTATTTTGATTAAACTAAATGGAGGAGAAAAATATGAGCACGAAAAAGTTTTTCAAAGTTTTTGTTTCCCTATTGGTAGCGTCACTCTTGTTGGCTGCCTGTGGTCCGGCAGCAACGGAGGAAGCTGCCGCAGCTGAACCGGCGATGGAAGAAGCAGCTCCGGCAGAGGAAGTTGCCGAACCGGCCGCAGAAGAAGCCGCAAGCACAGATTTTGTTTTCGGTATTCTGATGGTGGGTGTGTATAACAACAAAGGTTGGGATCAGGCGCACTATGACGCCGGTTTGTATATTGAAGACCAGATCCCCGGTACATCCATGATCTATATCGACAAAGTCAACACGGCTGACCGGCCCGGTACAACTGCAGCGCAGTTAGCTGAAGAACTGGTTTCCAAGGGCGCGAATCTCATCATCTTCAACTCGGACGATATGAAAGACAGCGCTACTGAATTCGCAGTCAATCATCCTGATGTATACGTGATCTACTCCACGGGCGATACCCAATGGGCAGAAGGCGCGAACTATCAGGAACTGGCCAATATGAAGAACATCATGGGTCGCATGGAATATGGCAAGATGATTGCCGGTTGTGCAGCCGCCCTGACATCCGAAACCGGTAAAATCGGTTTCCTTGGCCCGCTGATCAACGAAGAAACCCGCCGCCTGGCAGCATCCGCCTATTTAGGCGCAGAATACTGCTGGCAGAATTACGCAGGCAAAGACCCGGCCGACCTGACCTTCGAAGTCAACTGGATCGGTTTCTGGTTCAATATCCCCGGTGTGACCTCTGATCCTTCACAGGTCACCGACGATTTCTTCAACAGTGGTTATGACGTAGTCATTTCCGGAATCGACACCACCGAAGCTTTGGTGGAAGCCAAGAAATTCGCCGACGGCGGCCAGACGGCTTATGCCATTCCTTACGACTACGAAGGCGCTTGCGAACAGGCTCCTGAAGTCTGCCTGGGCGTTCCCTATTTCAACTGGGGCCCCAGCTACAAACAAGCCATCCAGGAAGCCATTGACGGCACCTGGACCAACTCGTGGGAGTGGTTAGATCCGGATTGGACCGACATCAACAACAAAGATACCTCCATGATCGGTTTCAAGAAGGGCGATGCCCTCAGTGCAGAGAACTCAGCCACGATAGATGCATTCATTGCCGAATTGGCTGGCGGTTTGAACCTGTGGACCGGCCCGCTGAATTTGCAGGACGGTACGGAATATCTGGCCGATGGCGAAGTTGCCACCGATTACCAGATTTGGTACCTGCCGCAATTGCTGGAAGGCATGATTGGCCTAAGCTCAGCGGCTGAATAAACCTTAGTAATTACAGGGGAGGGATACCTGGGCGGTCCCTCCCCTCATCTTATATATCCATGCACATACAACTAAAAAACATTCACAAATATTTTGGAAGCGTACACGCAAACAATGATGTATCGCTGACCATTGAACCCGGCCAAATTCTGGGATTGCTAGGCGAAAATGGCGCGGGAAAAAGTACCCTTATGAAAATTCTCTCCGGACTGATCTGTAAAGACAGCGGAGAAATTTTGATTAATGGGGAAGAACAAGACCTGAAAAGTCCTGCTGACGCGCTGCGGCTGGGTATCGGTATGCTGCATCAGGACCCGCATGATTTCCCATCCATGACTATTCGGGAAGATCTGCAAATTTGGGATCAACGCTCGGGGCGCGCGAACCACAGTGCTGTGGATTGGCAGGCTCTCATGAAGATCCAGGAAGATCTGGGTTTCAATTTGGATCTGGATGGATCGGTTGGGGAATTGACCGTGGGAGAACGCCAGCAGCTTGAATTGGCGCGCCTGTTGTGGTTGGGCGTGGAGCTCCTGATCCTGGATGAACCCACCACCGGTATCAGCGCTTCTCAGCAGGAAATTCTGTTCTCCGCTTTGAAGAAATTGGCCGGTCAGGGAAAAACCATTATTTTTGTATCGCATAAGCTGGAAGAAGTAAAAGAACTATGCAGCCGGGCTGTGGTACTGCGCAAAGGCTGCTTGATTGGTGAGAGGGAAGCGCCTTTTGATGAAAACGATCTGGTCAAACTGATGTTTGGGCGCCAGATTACACGCACACGCACCGCACATGCCGGTACGCGCGATGTCTGTCTATCTGTTCAAAAATTAAATATTGAAGATTTCCGCATCGCTATTGAGAATGTCAACTTTGACCTGTATGCAGGCGAAGTAATCGGCCTGGCTGGAATGGAAGGCTCCGGGCAGCGCCAATTCCTGCAAGCCCTGGCAGGCATGAAGCAACCCAGCAGCGGGCATATTCTCTTCGGTGATGAGGATTTATTTGGTAAAAATTGCTACGACTATCAGAAGCGGGGAATATTCTACGTGCCCTCTGCCAGAATGGAAGAGGGTCTGGTACCGGGCATGACATTGGAAGAGCATTACATCCTCTCGGATTGCGAGAAGAGGGTGTTTATTGATTCAAAGAAGAGCCATAAGGTCACAGAGGATCGTATCCAACGCTTTAATATCAAGGGACGTGCCGTTACCTTTTCTGAGGAACTATCCGGCGGCAACCAACAGCGTTTGCTTTTATCGCTGCTGCAGGATCCGGCAAAAGTCCTGTTGTTGGAAAATCCCACGCGCGGTTTGGACATTGAATCAACCAACTGGATTTGGTCCATTTTACGTGAACGCTGCCAGGCAGCCACATCCATCATTTTCTCATCGGCGGACCTGGATGAATTGACTTTTTACGCAGACCGTATTCTGGTCTTTTTCAGCGGCAGAATATCGGAACCACTGGACTCTGCCGGACTGGATGAAGAACGTTTGGGCAGGATGATTGGCGGAAAGGATTAGCCCAAATGAGCAAAAATCGCGCATTCATTAACTTTCTATTTCGTATCTCCGGTGTGATAGCGGCGCTGCTTTTCACCGCGCTGGTGCTGCTAATCGCCAAAGCCAACCCCTGGGAAGCTTTCAGCAACATTTTCCTGGGTGCGGTTTCCACACCGATCAAAATTGCCGACTCGTTCGTCGCCTGGGTACCTTTGATTTTAGCCACGTGCGGGCTGGTGATCACCTTTACTACCGGTCTATGGAACATCGGTATTGAAGGTCAAATCAGCTTAGGCGCCATTATGACTACCTGGGCACTGCGCTTACTGCAGGATTCGGGGCTCCCTCCGGTGGTGATCATCCTGGCGGGTTTCCTGGCCGGTATCGCCGGCGGGATTGTATGGGCGCTGCTGGCAGGCATGCTGAAATTCTACGGCGGCGTCAGTGAAATTTTTGCCGGTTTAGGCTTGAATTTCATCGCAACCGCCCTGACCTTGTGGCTGATTTTCGGCCCATGGAAACGGGCCGGTGTGGCTTCCATGAGCGGCACTGAACCTTTTGACATGTCTATCTGGCTGCCGACATTAACCGGATACCGGTTAAGTATTTGGTCGTTGATTTTGGCGGTCGTATCCGTTCTTATTGTTTATTTCATCCTGAAACATACAGTGGTGGGGCTGCGCTTAAAAGCTGTGGGGAAGAATTACAAAGCAGCCATTCAGATGGGCATATCCCCATCAAAATATATGCTGCTCTCGTTTGTATTGTGCGGCGTGTTTGCCGGATTAACCGGGGCCGTACAGGTGCTGGGTGTGTATCACCGCCTGATCCCTTCCATTTCTTCCGGATATGGGTTCCTGGGGCTGCTGGTGGCCATGCTGGTCGATTATCAGATTGTTTGGGCCGTACCGATGGCGCTGCTTTTCGCGGCGCTCAACATCGGCGGCATTCAACTGCCCATCATGATGAAGATCGATTCCACCTTGTCGGGTGTCATGCAGTCCTCCCTGGTGCTATTTTTCATGTTGATGGATGGCGTCAGGAAAAAAATTCTGAAGAAAGAGGAGGAACAGAGCAATGAATGAATTCCTCACCAATATGGCGGGCGTCATCGCTGCTGCCACTCCAGTGGTGGTGGCGGTCATCGGCGAGACTTTTTCCGAACGGTCTGGCGTAATTAATTTGTCTGCCAATGGTTTAATCGTGCTGGCAGCCATGACCGGATTTGCGGCCGCTTACCTGACCGGAATTGTGTGGGTCGGTTTGCTGGCGGGTTTTTTGACCGGAGCAATTGCGGGGCTGCTGATCTCCTTTAGCAGCATATCCCTCAAACAGTCACAAGTGGCCGTTGGTTTTATCCTGTCGTTGTTATTCCGCGATCTAGCTTATTTTCTGGGAACGCCTTTCATGGTTATTCCCGGCCCCACTGTATCCGGTTGGGCAATTCCGCTGCTGAAGGATATCCCCATTTTAGGGCCCTTGCTGTTTGACCAGAATGTGCTGGTGTATTTCAGCTATATCCTGATCATAGCGAGCTATTACTGGATCTTCCATACGCGCCAGGGGCTGGTCCTGCGCGGTGTGGGCGAGCAGCCCATTTCAGCGTATTCACGCGGTATTGACGTCAACCGCCAGCGCTATATTTACACAGCGCTGGGTTCCGGGTTGATCGGCCTGGCCGGCCCGATGTATTCGCTAAGCATTAAGGCCGGTTGGAACGGCACCATGACGGGCTTGGATGGCATCGGCTGGATCGTGCTTTCCATCACCATCTTTGGCGGCTGGAACCCGCTGCGGGGTTCATTTGGCGGCTACTTATTTGTGTTTTTACAGTGGCTGGGATTAGCCCTGCAATCCTACTGGACCAACGTACCTTCGCAGGTTCTGCAAGTCGCGCCATTCCCATTGATGATTTTGACGCTCTTGTTCGTCAACATCGGCGACACGGAATGGGTGACGCGCATGCTGGCCACGCTGCCGCGCGGCGTACGCGGAGCATTCTACAAGCTATTCCGCTTCCTGCGCAAACCGCCGCCCGCCTCGTTGGGCGTCCCATTTGAAAGAGAGTAAAATACCTCCATGGAAAAATTCAAATCTTATCGCTGTTCTGTGTGCGGGAAGACTTACGAACCGCATGAAGTAACCTATACATGCCCCGCCGACGGCGGGAACCTGGATATCATTTTGGATTACCAGGGGATTAATAAGGAATATTCACCTGAAAAGATTACGGCATCCGGCGACCAATCTCATTGGCGTTATTTGCCACTGCTGCCGGTGGACGACCCCGGTTTGCAGGGCACGCCACTGCGATCGGTGGGCTGGACGCCTGCATACCAGCCAAAAGCGCTGGCAGACGAGTTGAAACTCGAACAGTTATGGGTGAAAGATGACGGCCGCAACCCAACAGCTTCTTTCAAAGACCGGGCCAGCTCGGTGGTCATCGCGCGCGCCAGAGAAATCGGCGCTGAAGTTGTGGTGACAGCCTCTTCCGGCAATGCCGGGGCGGCGCTGGCCGGTATGGCCGCGGCGGCCAAACAGGACACGGTTATTTTCGTGCCCAAAGCCGCTCCGCAGGCCAAGGTGGCGCAGCTGTTGGTGTTTGGCGCGCGTGTCTTCCTGGTGGACGGCGTTTACGACGATGCGGTTAAATTATCGATGTTAGCTGCCGAGGAATTCGGCTGGTATTCGCGCAACACCGGCTACAATCCCTTCACGGTTGAAGGTAAGAAAACCGCCGGTTTTGAGATCTGGGAACAGGTGATCTACCGCGGCAATTTGAAGAAACCCCTGACGGTTTTCGTGCCGGTGGGCGACGGCAACATCGTCTCCGGTATCCATAAAGGGTTTAAAGACCTGAAAGAATTGGGTTGGCTGGACCAGATGCCGCGCATTTTTGGCGTGCAGCCGGAAGGTTCTGCCTCGGTGGCCAATGCCTTCTTCGCCGGCACCGAAGAGATCAAGCCGGTGGCAGCCAAAACCATCGCCGATAGTGTTTCGGTCGATATGCCGAATGACGGCTTGCGCGCGCTGCGCGCGGCTACCCAGACCGGCGGCCGTTACATCACTGTTGCGGATGACCACATCCTCAAAGCCATTGCCCGCCTGGGACTTGAAGGTATCTTCGCTGAACCCGCGGCGGCCTCGGCTTATACCGGATTGGAAAACGCGGTCGAGCAGGGTTTCATCGAACCCGGCGACCCGGTGCTGGTCATGCTGACCGGCAGCGGTCTGAAAGACGTCAAAGCGGCCATCTCCGCCGTGAAAGCGGCCCCGATCGTTAAACCAACTTTGGAAGCTTTTAAAAAAGTCCTTTGATAGTTTGCTAGTATCAGATACAATATAAATATGTCAGACAATCTTGCCAACAAGAAGAATCCAGTCTACAGTGTTGTCGCGCCAGTTTTCAACGAGATTGGTTGTGTCGAGGAGTTCTACAATCAGGTCAGCCATGTGATGAGTTCGCTCAAATCCACCTGGGAATTGATCCTGGTGGACGACGGCTCGACGGACGGCTCCACCGATATCATCCTCAAATTGGCCGAGAAAGACGACCACGTAAAACCGGTCATCTTTGCACGCAACTTCGGCCACCAGATCGCGGTTACCGCGGGACTGGACTATGCCCGCGGAGACGCGGTGTTGATCATCGACGCAGACCTGCAAGACCCTCCGGAAGTGATGCTGGACCTGATCGCGAAATGGAAAGAGGGTTACGAAGTGGTTTACGCCGTGCGGCGCAAACGGGAAGGGGAGTCGTGGTTCAAGCTGTTCACAGCCTCCGCTTTTTACCGGTTGATCTACCGTATCACGGACGTGAAAATCCCGCTGGACACCGGCGATTTCCGCCTGCTGGACCGCAAGGTCGTGAATGTGCTGTGCGATATGCGCGAACGGCACCGCTTCCTGCGCGGGATGGCTTCCTGGGTGGGCTACCGCCAAATTGGTGTGGAGTATGATCGCAAAGAACGCTTTGCCGGAAAGACGAAATATCCTTTCAGCAAAATGTTAAAACTGGCGTTGAACGCCATCACCGGCTTTTCGTATTTCCCTCTGCAAATGGCAACCTATTTAGGATTCATCTGTGCCTGCATCAGCATCGTGGCTATCCCGGTGGTGATCGTTCTACGCTTATCCCACCAGGCCGCATTGCTGGGCCAGGCTACAACACTTATCATGGTATTGTTCCTGGGCGGCGTGCAGTTGATCACTTTAGGTATTTTGGGCGAATATATCGGCAGGATTTATGACGAAGTAAAGGGACGTCCGCTGTATATTGTCAGTCGGGCTCCGGATATTCCAAATACATCTATCAGGAGAAAGAATTAATGGCCAAAATTGATTTAACCGTTTACCCCGATCGGTTGGAGAACTCAATCAAGCGGGCGCGTGAGCGCAATATCATCATCCCGACCTTCGCACAAATGAAAGACCCCACGCTGATCCCGGCGAAATATAAAGAAGAGCTGAAGTCGATCGGTTTGTGGGAATTGAACCCCCGCAACCTTTTCCGCATCACCTGGAAGAACGAACCCAAGGAAAAAGGCGGGCAGTTCAACGGCGTGAACTATATGGAGCTTCCCAAGAGTTTGACGGGCGTGGACGCGCGCATCATCGTCTTGATTGGCAAGTGGTTTCCCACCGGCGCGCATAAAGTCGGCGCGTCCTTCGGCTGCCTGGTGCCCCGTTTAGTGACCGGACAATTCGATCCGGTAACCCAAAAAGCAGTCTGGCCTTCCACCGGCAATTATTGCCGCGGCGGCGCTTATGATTCCAACCTGCTGGCCTGCGAATCCGTCGCCATCCTGCCGGAAGGCATGAGCAAGGAACGTTTCGAATGGCTCAAGACCGTGGCTGGCGAAATCATCGCTACCCCCGGCAGCGAATCCAACGTGAAAGAGATCTTCGACAAATGCTGGGAGCTGCGCGCGAGCGGTGAAGACCTGATGATCTTCAACCAGTTCGAAGAGTTTGGCAATTACCTGTGGCATTACGAAGTCACCGGCCATGCCATGGAAGAAGTATTGAAGAAAGAATTAGGCCCACGCGATAATTACCGCGGCGTGATCCTGACCACCGGTTCAGCCGGCACCATTGCCTGCGGCGATTACATGAAACAGAAATTCCCGAGCAGCCTGGTGGGCGGTTCCGAGGCGCTGCAGTGCCCGACCCTGTTGGAAAACGGCTTCGGCGCGCACCGCATCGAAGGCATCGGCGACAAGCACGTACCGTGGATCCACAACGTCAAGAACACCGATTTGATTACGGCCATTGATGACAATGCCGTGGTGAATATTTCGCGCTTATTCAATGAGAAAGCCGGCCGCGAATACCTGGCCAAGAAGGGCGTTCCCGCCGAGACGGTCGAGAATCTGGATTTGTTAGGCTTCTCCGGCATTGCCAACATGCTTTCCGCTATCAAGATGGCTAAATACTTCGAGATGGGCGAAAACGACGTGGTGCTGACCGTGCTGACCGATTCAATGGAACTCTACCAGAGCCGCCTGAAGGAAATGCACGAGGAATCCGGCGAGTATTCCGAAGTTGATGCCGCTGCGCACTTCGCTCATTATCTGGAAGGGCAGAGCACCGATAACTTGCTTGATATGACCTATCAGGACAAGCGCCGTGTGCATAATTTGAAATACTATACCTGGGTGGAACAGCAGGGCAAATCCTACGAGGAAATCCAGGACCAGTGGTACGATCCCGATTATTGGACCGGTTATCAGTCCCAGGTCGAAGAAATCGACGATTTGATTGTGGAATTCAACAAAAAGGTTGGTCTGCAATAAGCTGAACCTATGATCGATACCGGCCAGGCGCATGAGGGAGACAACCTGCCGCCATCCACAGCATTGCTGCTGGTGGCGGTCATGCCCTCACCGCGCGATTTAGAGATCGCCCGCGTGCTTGGCTGGTATCGCATCCCATTTCGTTTTGCCCCCAAAATTGTACAAGTTGACTATCTGGCGTTCTATCAACCTGCCAGCTTTGGCAAGGCGCATGCCAATTGTATTGAGTATTTCAGCGAGGTGCGGGGAGTGGAATTGGCCCTGCGCAAAGAAATCATCCGTGATGAACCGGATCATCCGCGCGCGAATGAGGAGTATTACAAACTGCAGTTGGGCAAATTGGAACGGCTGCAAAAACCAATTCCAGCGGATAAGTGGAAGCGGATTGCTTTTCTCTATACAACCGGTGAACTATTCGCCAGAGCAAGGATCATCAACGACCTGGTAGTTAAATCGGAAGAGAGAAAGATTTTATGGCATTCCTTGTGCGAGAAAGCATGCGAATCTGAATTGTATTCCAGCGGAAATCTTCCTGAACTGGAATTAACCCCGGAAGTATTAATGATGTTGGGTGATTTGCATTTGGGCGAAAGCACTCAGGTATAACAGGGTGCAATATAATTACACAATAATAAACAAGATCACAGGAGGTTGGTATGGCTATCCTGATCAAATCAGGGAAAATCATCACTGCGTCTGAGTCTTTTTATGCGGATATTTTAATTGAAGGTGAAAAAATCTCCACAGTTGCCGAAAATATCCCGGAACAAGAAGGAATGCAAGTCATCGATGCCAAGGGAAAGCTGATCATGCCCGGAGGGGTGGATGTGCATACGCATTTCGACCTGCCGATGGCCGGCACAGTCTCTTCGGATGACCACTATACCGGTCACAAAGCCGCCGCGTTTGGCGGAACCACTACCGTGATCGATTTTGTTTCACAGGATTTTCCCCATTTGCAGGATTGTGTAAACGCCTCGCATCAGAAGGCTGACAGCAAAGCAGCCATTGATTACAGCTTCCATATGAATATTTCACACTTCGATGATGCGATCGCCAGGGAAATACCGTTGTTGAAAAATGATGGAATTACCACATTGAAGGTTTTCACGGCATACAACAACCGCTTACGCCTGAATGATGGTGAGATTTTCAAGGTACTGCGCATAGCCAGAGATAACGGCATGCTGGTGATGGTGCACGCAGAGAATGGGGATGTAATCGACGTTTTGACCGAAGAAGCCCTGGCGGCCAGACACACCGCGCCTGAATGGCACGCGCTGACACGCCCGGCTTTGGGCGCAGTCGAGGCAGTCTTCCGAACAATTTCTCTGGCAGCGCAGGCAGAAGCTCCGGTCTATATTGTGCACATGAATACCAAAGGCGGTGTGGAACACGTGCGCTGGGCCAGACAAAAAGGTCTGCCGGTGATGGGGGAAACCTGCCCGCAGTATATGTTCTTTACTATTAAACAATTACGACAGCCGGATGGCGCTAAGTGGATATGCTCGCCGCCTCTGCGAAGCGAGGAAGATAATGCCGGTATCTGGAAGGCGGTCGAAGACGGCACCATGCAAGTCATGGCAACCGACCATTGCCCATTCTTCTATGATGGCACGACCCCCATCATGTATGAAGGTCAGGCTATTGCCATTCCCGGAAAGGAATTAGGCAAGGATGATTTCACCAAAATCCCCAATGGCCTGCCCGGAGTGGGAGACCGTTTGATGGTGTTATGGTCATGCGGCGTGGGAACAAACCGTATCACTCCCAACCGCTTTGTGGAAATTACCAGCACCAACCCGGCGAAAATATTCGGTATGTATCCCCAGAAAGGCACACTGCTGCCGGGTTCGGACGCGGATATTGCCATTTGGGATCCCGATAAAGAAATTCAGTACGGCTATAAATATGCCCAACACCGCACGGATTACAATATTTATGAAGGTTGGCCGATGAAAGGTGTTGTGGAAAAAGTTTTGCTGCGCGGAAAGATGATCGTGGATGGTTCAAAATGGTTGGGTGAAAAAGGGGAAGGGAGATTCATCAAGCGCAGTGAGACTCAGGTACTTTAGGACTAAATGCTGGTTGCAGCGATTTTCTTAATCCTCTTATTAAGCACGGTTGCCGCCTACATTATGCGCAAGCGGCATATGAACTTACCGCGGGTATGGATACTCATGGCTGCGGTAAGTATTTTGTTATGGCTAATTGTCGTAATTATCCCGCATGATGGCACGGTTGCTTTCACGATAAAAGACTGGTTTTCGTCGGATGTTTCTCGGATTAGTCTGACCTTCGCGATTAATCCAACGAATTGGGTAATCGTCTTTACTTTACTAAGCGTGCATATTGCTTTCCTTTTTATATCGGGCTCTAAACAGGAATTGAATCACGACTTCATTTTCTGGGTTTTGGAAGCCGGACAGATAATCCTGGCTTATATTGCGGTTACGGCTGCGGATTTATGGACGGTAATTATCGCTTGGACAGCCATGGATTTCGGCAGCCTGGTTTTCTTGCTTTTCATGCACAAAGAACCCACCAATTCTCAGGTGATAACTCCCTTGTTTTTTAAGCTATTGGGAAGCCTGTTATTGATTTATGCCACGGCCATTTCCAGCGGAGGCAATAACCAGATTCTATTGTTAAATAACATTCCAGCAGCCTCAAGCGGATTGTTCTTCGCCGCAGCGATACTGCACTGTGGGGTGCTGCCATTCCGGTTCCCGCGCAAAGAGAAAACGGAAATAGGAACTGTTACGGGTCTGTTTTTCTATCTCATCCCTTTTATCAGCAGTCTGTTCCTTGTAGTTTATATTCCCTATAAAGAGATCCCATTTCTTTCCTATATACTCCTCAGCCTGTTTTCAATCGCCGGCATGTATTATTTTGGATTGCTGTGGACGCAATCCAGAGATGAGGGGAACGGGATTTATTATCTAACCCTCGCGTTTACCGCATTTACCATTTTCCGCTTTATCACAGGTACCCATCAAGATTTGGTTCCCTGGTTGGTCTTGACGCTTCTAGGCGGGTGCTGGATGATGCTTTTCAGCCACCGCGGCAGCTCAACGCGTTTTCTACCGGTTTTCCTGCTTATTTCAATGATGGGAATTCCATTCACACTAACCAGCTATGGCAGCAGCCTGTTCTTTGCCGATGGGTTTAAATTTTCCATTATATTTGTTTTAATTTTCCAAATTTTGTATTTGCTCGGTTTTTATTCTTATCTCGCTTCAAAAAAAGAACAATTTGATGAATTGGATTCTTCCTCACAATTAAATTACCTGATAGCGATTCTATTTTCTGTCCTGGCAATCCTTTTGATCAGTTATCGCTCAAGCGGATCATTATTGAATGAGATATCGAATTGGTGGGCTTGCCTACCGGCTATTCTGGCGCTGGCTGGGTACTATTTTTGGAAGCGCAGAAAAACTGATACGAGCCCTGCGGAGAAAAATAAAGCTGATCAACCAAAGATTGATGGACGAATTGCAAAAATTCTATCCTTTGACTGGTTGATTACAGCAGCCACTTTCATGGCCGAGAGATTACGACCGATAGCGAATGGTTTTTCCAACCTGATGGAAGGCGAAGGCGGTATCCTGTGGTCAATCGTGTTTATGGCTTTATTGGTGACATTGCTGAGGACCGGCTAAGCTAATGATTATCAATTCCCTGCTTATATTCTTCTCGTTGGTTGTCACTGCCGCGATTCTGGTTCCACGCGATTGGCGCTGGACCTTGTTTGGATTAGCGATGACCTATTTATTTGGTTTCATCCTGATTGTCCAAATCTGGCCGCTGCCTTTAGCCGCGGTTAAATTACTTACCGGCTTAATTGGTGTGATTTTGTTAAGCACAACGAAGATGAACACAGAAGTTCAAGAGGAACCCATTGGCAGTATTTCATCGCGGATTTTCATTTTACTGCTCGCGATTTTATCGTGGATCATCGTGTTGGCGACGATTAGTCGCTTAAATGCCTGGCTGCCGATCGAATATACCAACCTGTTTATCGGCATGGTTTTCTTGATTTGCGGAATCATTAAATTCAGTACCGATCAGAGGATTTTCAATGTCATAGTTGGTTTACTGACGCTCCTGAGCGGTTTTGATATTATTTACTCTTCTTTGGAGGGTTCTGCGCTGGTAACGGCTCTTTATGCCTTGATTGTCATTTCAATATGTATTTTGGGAAGTTATTTGGAGGGAATTTTCAGCGGGGAGGGTGAAGAATGAGCGCTCCTCTGGTTTGGATTATTCTTCCTTTTTTTGCATCGATCGTATTGATCTTTTTTAGGAAAAATTACCAGCTGGTTGCATTAATTCAGACAGCCTTCTGCTTCTTTCTGGTTTTACTGCTCCTGGTGGTCCGTTTCGGCGACGTTGATTCAACGCAAGGATTAACGATTAAGCTTACAACAACCTTTAACTTACTGGGCCGCACCCTGGAATTTAAAAACTCAGATAAATTTGTTATCGGCATTTTCTATTCGATTTTGGCAATCTGGTCCGCTGCCTTGTTTATCTATAATAAACATTCGAAAATCATTCCTTTGGGTTTGGCCCTTTCCAGCTTGCTCCTGGCGGCAATCGCAGTTGAACCATTCTTGTATTCAGCGCTGTTGATTGAGGTTGCGGTCATAATCGGCAGCATGATAGCGGTTGATTTAACCACCGGAAAGTCCAAAGGCATCATCCGTGCTTTGGTATTTTTTACTTTAGGAATGCCTTTCATTTTATTGGCAGGCTGGTATTTAGCGGGCGGCGAAACCAGCCCGGTTAATGACACTCAGCTCGTTCAAGCTACGGTATTGTTAGGATTTGGGTTTGTCTTCTGGCTGGGTATTTTCCCGTTTCATTCCTGGATTCCTTTGATCGCGGAAGAATCCGAGGTCCCGGATGGATTGTATATTTTGGCTATCCTTCCTTTTGCAATTTTCATCATCCTGTTGAAATACCTGAATGGATTTGTCTGGCTGCGTGATTATGATTTGGTTTACCAGGCGCTTCTATTATTTGGTTTGGTCCTAACCTTTTCCGGCGCAATTTGGGCGACCTTCCAAACCCGAATTAAGAAACTGGTTGGGTACCTTACAATTATTTATAGCGGTTTCTTATTAATTGCCCTGGGGTTAAATTCAAATCAGGGATTCCAGATTTTTTCTGAATTACTCCTCCCCCGGTTTCTTAGTTTGTATTTATTAATGATTTCCTTTTTAGCCATCGAAAAAAAGGGTGTGATTGAACAGATTAGCGATCTTGATTCTCTATTTTATCGGTTTCCAATTGCTTCTATAAGTATATTGATGGCATTATTCTCTGTCACCGGTATGCCGCTGACAGTTGGATTCCTGCCTGTTCAATCGCTGTATCAGGAATCTGCCAGAAATTCGACATTAATCGCCGGATTGGTTATCGGAAGCAACGCCTTATTATCTATTTCATTTTTGCGTATTTTTGTGGTTATAATGCAACCATTAGCCGACGAGTTTGATGCCGTCTCAATTCTTGATGATTTAAAGGAAAACAAATTTCTGGCTGCAATCATTGTCATTGTGATCCTGGCTGGAATAATACCAAATCTATTCTTCCCCAGCTTCAATCAGATATTAAGCAGCTTTGAGTTTCTGGCTCGATAAAAAGAATTAACTGAAAAAGTTCAGCATTAAAAGGTAATGATGGAATCTGAAAAAACAGCTCAAAAAATAAACGAATTAGAAAATGAAATAACCACGCTGAAAAAAGCGTTAACTATACAAACCGCAAAGACGAATAACCTGGAAGAGAAAATTACCAACTTTTTAACAACTGTCCGTGAACAGAAAAAAGAAGTTGATCGTTTAGGGACCACTGTTTCAGGTTTGGGTAATTTTGATTCGGCAATTAATAAAACGAGGACAGATTTAAACCGTAAGATTGATGAAACCCAAAAGCAAATTGTCGCCGATCAGAAAATGCGCGAAAATTTGCAGCGAGATGAAATTAAAGCACTGAATATCGCAGTAGAAAAAGTACGCAAAGATATCACCAGCGATTTTGAGAAAAAGCTCCAGCTTCATGATGAAGATACAGCGCGATTGTTGCAGCGATTTAAGGAGCTTGAATATTCAATAAACAGCAAAACACAGCGGGATGATGAAGTCAAAGGCAATTTATCATTGCTGATGAATGAATTCAGTCAATATAAGAAGAAATTGGATAGTTTTTCTGAGGAGATTGAAACATTCAAGAAACGGCAGGATGATGTCCGATTGAAACAGGATATCTTATTGAATGATGTGCACACCAATGACAGCCGTTTAACCGAAGTTGTGAATGCCGAATCGGATCGAAATCAGTCTTATCTAAACTTCATTGAACAGCAAACCATCAGCCAACGTGAATATGAGCGCATATGGAAAGAATGGCAGCAGCAGTTCGACGAGGCCATAAAACAAGTTTATCGTTTGCTGCCGGAATTACAAAACCAACAGCTCGATCTGAATAAAACCAAAGCCACCTTCGAGGAGATTACCCAGCGCTTCGATCGACGGATGAATGAAGTAACCGAACTTTACCGGCTGTTGGATGAGAAATTCAGGCAGGAATGGTCCACCTATAAAGCTGATTCGGAAAAGAAATGGTCCAATATCTCCGTTGTCTTTGATGAAAAACAAGTTACTTTGGGAGACCAGGTGGATAAAATCAAAGAAAGAATCTTAGCGGTGGAGGACAGTACGCATGAGATGCAGGAAGTACTCATCTTAATGAGCCGCGAAATTCAGAAAGGTATGCAAGGTCTGACCAATATGGTGAATGGTTGGATGGATGCGTTCGGAGAGATTAAATCCAATAGATAAAAAGCTGATATGTATGTACTAGGTACTGCAGGTCACGTAGACCATGGGAAATCCACTTTAGTAAAAGCACTGACAGGCATCGATCCTGACCGGCTTAAAGAGGAAAAAGATCGTCAAATGACGATTGATTTGGGTTTTGCCTGGTACGGGCTGCCTTCAGGAAACGAAGTGGGGATTGTGGATGTGCCCGGGCACCGCGATTTCATCGATAATATGCTTGCAGGCGTAGGGGGGATTGACGCAGTTTTGCTGATTATTGCAGCGGATGAAGGCGTAATGCCGCAAACGCGAGAACATTTAGCCATATTGAAGCTGTTGAAAATTCAGTATGGGATTATCGTGCTGACAAAAATCGACCTCGTGGATGATCCCGAATGGTTGGAGCTGGTGGAAGCAGATATCCGTGGTCTCATAAAAGGCAGTTTCCTGGAACAAGCAAAAATAATGCGCGTATCCGCGTATACAAAGGAAGGCCTGGACGAACTCTCGTGTGAAATCGAAAGCATCCTGCTTCAATGCCCTCCCAAACGCAATTCCGGAAAACCACGCTTGCCGATTGATCGGGTCTTTTCTTTGAAAGGATTTGGAACTGTTGTAACCGGAACGCTGTTGAATGGTGAATTTCATAGCGGGGAATCCGTTGAGATTCTTCCCGGCAAAAGAACCTCCCGCATTCGAAGCATTCAGAGCCATAAGAGGAAGGTGGATACCGCGCTTCCGGGCAACCGCACTGCCATCAACCTGATCGGTGTGGAGAAAGAAGATATCAAACGGGGACAGGTGGTGGTTCTACCGGGTAATTATTCCACCAGCCGCAGAATTGATGCGAAGGTTGAAATGCTGGCAGAGGCGAACAGCAGCATCAACCACAACGACTTTCTCAAGTGTTTTATAAATACGGCCCAATCCATCGCGCGTGTGCGGGTTATCGGGAAGAAAGAGATCCGCCCCGGTGAAGACGGTTGGGTGCAGCTGGAGTTCGAAGACGAAATTGTGGTTGAAAAAGGGGATTCCTTCATTTTGCGCAGGCCTTCTCCGGCCGAGACCATTGCCGGCGGGATTGTGCTGAATACACATTCCGTAAAACGCTATAAACGATTTTCCGATGATTCATTGAAAAAAATGGCGCTTATGGATTCCGGATCCGATGAAGATATTCTCTTATCCAATTTGGACAAGTGCGGAGTTGTATCCCGCCAGGAATTTCTAAAGGCCAGCGGCTTTGAGCCGGGTAAAGCCAATGAATTGATTGATGTTTTAGTCCCTGACGAAATTGTCATCATCGAAGCGGCGGGTATCCGGGATACACTTTTAGTCAGCAGAACGAATTGGGCGATATTGAAAGAGAAGATAACCGGTATTTTTACCGATTTTTACCAAAAGCGCCCTCTGCGAGAAGGTATGCCGCGCAAATCCCTGTGGGAATTGCTGAAAATTCCGCAGCGGTCATTCAACCTGATCCTTGAAAAATTGATTCAAGAGGGATTGCTGGCTGAAAAGAATGGAGAAGTAGGCCTGGCGAATTACCAAGTCCATTTTTCCGAGGAACAAGAGGCATCCATTCAAACTATCCTGGCGGAATTTTCCTCAAATGAATTCCAACCGCCTTCTGTACGCGCGGAACGAGAAAAATATGGAGACGATCTGATTTCTGCCATGATAGATAAGGGATATTTGATATCCTTAGAGGAAGATATTGCCATTTTGCCGCAGACGTACCAGCAGCTGCAAGCGAAGACAATCGCGTATTTCGAAACTGAGAAAGAGATTACCCTGGGCCAGTTTCGAGATCTTTTCCAGACCAGCCGGAAATATGCGCTGGCATTTCTTGAATATTTGGATAAACAAGAAGTTACCGTGCGGGATGGGGACGTTAGAAAATTATCCGCCGGTTGACATTGGGAATAACGTAATATATAATTGCTTTCGCTTGCCCCAGCGGTAGGTTGCTGGGGTAAAATTATGTATTCCAACTTCCCCGTTACCGGGCGTTGATTCGCGTGGATCGCGGTGAAGTGAAGATTGGAGAAACTATATGTTATATGCAATTGTGGAAAGTGGCGGCAAACAGTACAAAGCTGTCGAAGGCAGCTATATTGAAGTAGATCTGCTGCCAGATGAAGTCGGTAAAAAGAAAACCTTCGACAAAGTTTTACTTCTGGTTGATGACGAAAAAGTGGAAGTAGGTACGCCGTATCTTTCCAATGTATCCGTTGACACAACCATTTTGGAACACTTCAAAGGCCCCAAGATCATTGTATTCAAGTATCGCGCAAAAGAGCGTTACCGCGTTAAGACCGGCCACCGCCAGAAATATACCCGCGTTATGGTTGAATCCATTGCTTTCGCAGGTAAGACAGTGAAACCTGCTAAAGTGGAAGAACCGGTAGCTAAAGTAGAAAAAGCCGAGAAACCCGCAGCTAAAAAAGCTCCCGCCGCCGCAGCCAAAAAGGCGTCAAGCAGCACAGCGAAGAAGCCAGCGGCAAAAGCTTCAACCGCAGCAAAACCGGCAGCCAAGAAGACAACTACTAAACCCAGTGCAGCCAAAAAGCCTTCAGAAAAGAAATAGGGTTTAATAAACTGTATTGAGATTATTACTGAGAAAAATATTATTCTGTTGATTGAATAATCGTTCAAAAAAGGAAGTGAAATATGGCACATAAAAAAGGTGGCGGTTCAACCAGGAACGGCCGTGATAGTAAATCAAAACGCCTGGGCGTGAAAAAATACGGTGGCGAAACCGTAATTTGCGGGAATATTTTAGTCCGCCAGCGCGGAACAAAAATTAAACCCGGTAATAACGTTGGAGTTGGAAAAGATTACACTCTCTTTGCTATGGCGAACGGTGTGGTTGAATTTACCCGTTTACCCAATGGCCAGAAAAAAGTCAGTGTTCTTCCCATGGACGAAGCCTAAAGACTTGAGAGGTTAAATAATATGAAAAAAGATATTCATCCCGTGTTTTATTCGGATGCCACAGTGATCTGCTCGTGCGGAAACACTTGGAAGACCGGTTCAACCCAAAAAGAAATCCACACGGAAGTGTGCTCAAAATGCCATCCTTTCTTCACGGGTGAACAGGCGCGTTTGATCGATATTGAAGGTCAGGTCGATCGCTTCTATAAGAAACTACAAGCTCGCCAGGAATTCATCGCCGACGAACAACGCAAACAGGACGAAAAGACTTCTCCCGATCGTCCGGTTGAGGAGTTGGAGTTGGGCAAGCGTGCTACCGAATCTTTGGCTGAAGCCGGCATGACAACAGTCGGCCAGATCCTTGAACGTCTCGAAGCAGGCGAAGCAGCTATGCTGGAATTGCCGGGCATTGGCCGGAAGACTTTGATCGATGTCAAAAAGAAACTGCGCTCAATGGGTTATGAGTTACCCCCAGCGGCGGAAGAGATCACGGTTTAACAATTACTAATTTGTTAATTAAGAAGGCAGTTTCTGCCTTCTTTTTATTTAAGCCGGATATGAGTTAGTGTAAAATCTAAATAATGCGATAAGGAGTCTGAATGGAATATAAAACCGGTTCGGTAGAAGTTATTTGCGGATCTATGTTTAGCGGTAAAACCGAAGAGATGATCCGCCGCTTAAGAAGGGCAGTAATTGCCAGACAAAAAGTACAGGTATTCAAGCCGGTTATCGATAACCGTTATAATGCCAGTAAGGTAACTTCGCATGCCGGTTTGGACTTTGAAGCTATACCAATTTCCGATTCCTCCGAGATCATGAAAAACATGAAGGACGATACCACCGTAGTCGGTATTGATGAAGCCCAATTTTTTGATGACGGTATTGTTGATATCATCGAACGGTTGGCTAACCATAACATTCGGGTGATTGTTACCGGGTTGGATATGGACTTTCGGGGTGAACCTTTTGGCTGCATTCCGGAATTACTGGCACGGGCAGACAAGATCGATAAGCTGCAGGCGATCTGCATGACATGCGGAGAACCAGCCAACCGCACACAGCGTTTGGTTGACGGTAAACCGGCACACTATGAGGACCCGATCGTGATCGTCGGTGCTTCTGAAATGTATGAAGCCCGCTGCCGGGCGCACCATGAAGTTCCACGGGATTGATAATATGGAAGACTATCACAGCTTTTTAAAAGAGATTCTCGTTCCTGAAGATAAATTGCAGGCGCGCATCGCCGAGCTGGGCAAGCAGATCAGCCATGATTACAAGGACGCACAACAGTTGCTGTTGATCTGCATCCTGCGTGGTGCGGTTATGTTCATGACCGACCTTTCCCGTCACATTGACGTTCCGCACTCCATGGACTTTATGGCGATCTCCTCCTATGGAGCGGGAAACCGAAATACTTCAGGCATGGTGCGTATTACCATGGACTTGAATACGAATATTTGCGGGCGGGATGTGTTGATTGTTGAGGATATTATTGACAGCGGCAATACGCTGGCGTACGTGCTTAGATTGCTGTCCACACGCAAACCCAAGAGCTTGAATATTTGTACTTTGCTGGATAAAGCGGAGCGCCGCGAGGTGGAAGTGCCAATTCGATATACCGGTTTTACCATCCCTAATAAATTCGTCTTTGGCTACGGTCTGGACCTGGATGAGTATTACCGCAATTTACCTTTCATTGGCGTGGTGGATCTGGAAAGATACGAGGGATGAGTTAGAATCCACAGAATGATCCGCAAAATTTTAGGACCCGAGATAAGTGATGTTGTCACGACATTAATCGAGACTTGTGAAGAAATCTATCTGGTCGGAGGATCCATTCGTGACCATCTGCTTGATATTCCCAGCCACGATCTCGATTTTGTGGTTAAAAGAAACGCATTAAAAGCCGCAAAAATTTGCGCCGATAAATTGGGGGGACATTATTATGCCCTGGATGCGGAACGCGGAACCGGCAGGGCGCTGGTGGAAATAAAAGGCGAGTCTATTATCCTGGATTTTGCCACGTTGGCATCAGAGGGAATTCAAACCGACTTGGAATTGCGGGATTTTACCATCAACGCAATGGCTGTAAATATTGCCGCTCCCAAGGATTTGTTTGACCCTTTGCACGGCGCACAGGATTTGCGTGCCGGTCTATTGCGGCCCTGCAGCCCCGCGAGTTTTGCAAACGATCCCATCCGGACTATCCGGGCAGTGCGTTTTCAACAGCGCTTGAATTTAACCTTGGATCAATCGGCTGAAGTTCTCATTCAAGCAGCAGCCCCCGGTTTGAGCGGTATATCCGCGGAGAGAAAAAGGGACGAACTTTTTGCGGTATTTGAAAGCGACAACATCAAGCAATCCTGCGAGCTGATGCAATCCTATAAAATTTGGGATCTGGTTTTTCCATATTTGGCAGAGCTTGACCGGCTGCAGGACATACCGCGGCATTTCCATTCATTAAAAGAGCATACATTGTACGTATTGGATTACTGCCAGCAGCTATTGGAGCACATTTATGGCAGCGATATTGTTCCAGAGAATGTATTTATAAAATCAGCCTGGGAGAGTTTGGATGAATTTCAATCCGACCTCGTTGATTATTTCTCGCGCCCCCTGCACCCTCAACGCCAGTATGATGGTCTGCTTTACCTGGCGATTCTTTACCATGACCTTAGCAAGGTGGAGATAAACCCGGTAGAAGTCTCCGGAAAAATTGGATTTCCCGGCCATGCCGAAAAAAGCGCGGATTTGTTCGACAAAACCAGATCCAATTGGGCGCTTTCAAAAGAAGAATTTCAGTTTGTCGATCACATCATCCGTAACCACATGTTACCCGAGGGGATTAACGGAACGGACGAGGCAAATTCAAGAAGAGTGTTGTACCGCTTCTTTCAGCGCAGCGGATCCGCCGGTGTGTTAATCGGTATTTTCCATCTGGCCGATATTCTGGCTACGTATGAGGATACAATCACCCCGGAGCGATGGAAGAAAGCACTCAATACCTGCCGGACATTGCTCGAATGCTGGTTTCGAAAATATAATCAAATTATTGCGCCTCCCGCATTGCTATCGGGAGACGAGGTCATGCGTGATTTCAGCCTGGCCCCCGGACCTCAGATTGGGAAGCTCCTGGAAGATGTTCAGGAAGGTCAGGCAGCCGGAATAATCAACAGTAAGGAAATGGCCTACAAGCATATTCTATGTCTGTTGGACAGGAAAGAAGATTAATACATGACAACCAAACTTTATGTGGAAGAATTTGGGAATGGACTCCCTATTACTTTGCTTCATGGATACCCATTAGATCATTCTATTTGGATGGAACTCGTTCCACAAATTGAAAAAGAAGCCCGATTAATATTGCCTGATCTGCGCGGACACGGCAAGTCGCCCGCGCTCCAAGGGCCATACAGCATGTTGGAGATGGCAGAAGATGTGGTTGGCATGTGGGATTCTTTAGGCGTGGAGAAGAGCGTGATCGGCGGGCATTCGATGGGTGGATACGTGGCATTGGCACTGGCGCGTTATTTTCCTGAGAGATTGGCCGGCCTGACTTTGGTGGCGTCAAGAACTAACGCGGATGCTCCCGAAAAACGCAAAGCCCGTTTGGAATCCATTGAGGATGTGAGGAAGAATGGTATTGGCGATGCCATTTTGTCGATGCCCGAAAAACTTTCGTATAATAATAGTGTTCAAAAATTTTGCAGGGAGATCATCCTGGATGCTTCGCAAGTGGGTGTGATGGGAGTTCTGGCGGCAATGGCTGATCGCCCGGATTCACTTGATCTCTTTCTCGGTTTAGAAATTCCCTCCATGATAATCGCCGGGCAGAATGATCAAATTGTACCAATTGAATCTTTGCGGTCTGTTGCCCAGAAAATGAAAAGACCATGGTTAGTGGAAATCTCCAATGCCGGGCATATGCCCATGTTGGAAGAACCGAAAGAAGTTGCTTCTGCTTTATTAGCATTTATCCAATTTATTAAGGAGAATAATTAATGGCCTCAAAAGTATTTTTTACTGATATGCGTACCAAACCCGGAATTAATATGTATGACAAGTTAAACCGTCTAATCAAAAAAGCTGGAATTGAAGAGATCGAAATGCAGGATAAGTTGGTCGCATTAAAGATCCACTTCGGCGAACCCGGAAACCTGGCTTATCTGCGCCCCAACTACGCGGCGGCTGTTGTGAAAAAAATCAAAAAAATGGGCGGCAAACCATTCCTTACGGATTGCAATACCTTGTATTATGGAAGACGGGCAAACGCGGTAGACCATTTGGAAGCCGCCATGGAAAATGGTTTCAACCGGATTGCAGTGGGATGTGATGTTGTGATCGCTGATGGTTTGACCGGCGGGGACGCAACGGAAATCCCGCTGGATTTTGATTTGGTAAAAAGCGCCAAGATCGGTTCTGCTATTGCCGACAGTGACATTGTTATCAGCTTGAACCATTTCAAAGGCCATGAGCAAACCGGTTTCGGCGGCGCGTTGAAAAACATCGGTATGGGCTGCGGGTCACGCAAGGGAAAGATGGAGATGCATTCCTCTTCCAAGCCGAAGATAAAAGAAGAAAATTGTGTTTCCTGCGGCATGTGTATCCGGAAATGCCCGCAAAAGGCCATCGCTTACAATGAAAACCTGAATGCACAGATCGATTACAACAAATGTATTGGCTGCGGCCAATGTGTTGCCAGCTGCCATTACGGCGCGGCCACGGCCATCTACGACCAGGCTGCCGAGCTGCTCAATAAAAAAATCGCCGAATACGCGTTTGCGGTATTAAAAGACAAACCGCATTTCCATATCAATTTTATGATGAATATCTCACCGGATTGCGACTGCTGGGATTCGAATGACCAAGCGATTGCGCCGGATTTGGGTATTGCTGCATCTTTTGACCCGGTTGCTCTTGACCATGCATGCGTCGACCTGGTCAATGCGGTTCCGGGCGTGAAAAGCAGTCGTCTTTATGAGAAGGGCGATTACAAGGAGGGGGAGGATAAATTTGTACACGTTCACCCCGACGTGCATTGGCGTGATTGTTTAGGCCACGCGGAAGAAATCCATCTGGGTACATTGGATTACAAATTGATTCAGGTGAATTAAATCCTCTTTGCAGAAACGACAGGAGAAGATTAATAATCTTCTCCTGTTTAATTTAAAGACATCTGCAATTTTGGATTAAACTTATACCTGTTAAACATCAACATGGATAAGCACAATGGATTTTAAGTCGCTCAGCCGCTGGTTCATTCTTGCAGGCGTCTGTCTTCTGGCAGTCGGGGGAATTTTCTGGCTGCTTGGGAAGATACTACCCCGCAATATTCCCGGAACGCTTAAAATTCAGATGGGGAATGCTACAATCTTCTTTCCAATTTTCCTTTCCGTCTTATTGAGTATCATATTAACGTTGGTTTTAAATATCATCGGACGATTCCTTAACCATTAATTGGTACTGCTTTCGCTTGATTTACATATTGCTAATAATCTTAACGATAATTTCAGCTTAGTATAGTTAATAAAAAGGAAGAATCATGAAAAACTATCGCTATCTGATAATTGGCGGGGGAATGAGCGCGGATGCAGCGGTTGAGGGCATCCGAGAACTTGACTCCGAAGGCACCATCCTGGTTATTTCATCCGAACCCGACCCACCTTATAAACGTCCACCGCTTTCCAAGTCTTTATGGAAGAAAACGCCGTTGGATAAAATTTGGCTGGATACTGCCGGGAAGAAGGCGGATGTGCTGCTCGATCAGCGCGTTACCAAAATTGATAAGGATGAAAAATCTGTCACTACCGATGCGGGTAATGAATTTCATTATGACAAATTGCTGCTGGCAACCGGAGGAAAACGCAGAAAGCTGCCATTTGGCGAAGACGCCATCCTGTATTACCGGACTCTTGAGGATTTCAAGAAGCTGCATGAAATGTCCGACAGTAAAAAGCGTTTCGGAGTGATCGGCAGCGGTTTTATCGGCTCAGAAATTGCCGCGGCACTAGCGATGAATGGTAAAGAGGTCGTATTATTCGATATCGGCCCCGGCATCGGCTGGAATGTTTTCCCGGATGAGATGACTGAATATCTCAATGAGTACTACCAACAAAAAGGCGTTGAGATTGTCACGAATGTAAAAGTGACCAATGTTGAGAGAACCGGCGGCCATTACAAGCTCAGTCTCAATTCAGGCCAATCTTATGAATTTGATGGGATCGTAGCCGGTGTGGGTATTATGCCGGATACGGAGCTGGCGGAGGCGCTGCAGCTTAAGGTGGATAACGGCGTTCACGTGAATGAATTCCTGCAAACCAGCGACCCGGATATCTATGCGGCCGGGGATGTGGCGAATTTCTACAACTCGCTGCTTGGGCGGCGCATCCGGGTGGAGCATGCGGACAATGCCACCCAAATGGGCAAAGCTGCCGGCCGCAACATGGCGGGCGCGGACGAGAAATATGATTACTTACCCTTCTTCTATTCGGATTTGTTTGACCTGGGTTACGAAGCCGTTGGCCTGCTGGACGCACGCTGCGAACTGGTTGAGGATTGGCAGCAGAAATTCGAGAAAGGCGTTCTCTATTACCTGGAGGACAACCGGGTGAGAGGGGTCTTATTATGGAATGTGTGGGATAAAGTTGACCAGGCAAGGGAGGTGATTGGTATGGCAGCCCCGGTAAAGAAAGAGATGTTAATCGGAAAAATCGCTTAATTAAGCCCGCAGAATTTATCAAAAATGCTACCTATGGTAAAATCGTAAACTAGCGCAATTTTTATAAATTAATTGTGATTAACTCTAATTTGGAGGATTAATTATGTCAGAAAAGAAATGGGTTTACCTTTTCAACGAAGTTGAAGAGGCTGAAAAATACACCGGCTCTTGGGACGGCGTACGAGGTCTGTTGGGCGGCAAGGGCGCGAACCTGGCCGAAATGACCCGCATCGGCGTGCCTGTGCCACCGTTCTTTACCGTCACCACGGAAGCTTGTAACGCTTTCCTGGCGGCCGGCAGCAAATTCCCGGCGGGTATGTGGGAACAAATGCTGGATGGTTTGAAAGCGGTTGAGACAGCTGCCGAAAAGAAATTCGGCGATCCCACCAATCCGCTGCTGGTTTCCTGCCGCTCCGGCGCCAAGATGTCCATGCCTGGTATGATGGACACGGTGCTGAACATCGGTTTGAACGATGAAACCGCCAAAGGCATGGTCAAACTGACTGAAAATGAACGCTTTGTTTATGACTCCTATCGCCGCTTGATCTCCATGTTCGGCTCAGTTGTATTAGGAATTAAAGACGAAGCATTTGAAAAAGTCCTGGATGCCAAGAAAAAAGAACGCGGTACCAAAGCCGATACCGATTTGACCACTGAAGATCTGAAAGACCTTGTGGAAAAATTCAAAGTAGTTGTCAAAGCTGAGAAAGGTTTCGATTTTCCCCAGGATCCCATCGACCAGATGCGCCTGGCAACAGAAGCTGTTTTCTCTTCCTGGAATGGCAAACGTGCCGTTGACTACCGTCGCGCGGCTGACATTCCCGATGACCTGGGTACGGCTGTCAACATTGTAACCATGGTATTCGGCAACACCGGCTGGGAATCCGGCACTGGTGTAGCCTTTACCCGCGACCCATCCACCGGCGAAAAAATGCTGTATGGTGAATACCTGCTGAACGCGCAAGGCGAAGACGTTGTGGCCGGTATCCGTAATACCGAAAAAATCGTTAAAATGGGTGAGACGCTTCCCGAAGCATACGAACAATTCCTGGATATCACCAAGAAACTGGAATTGCACTACAAAAATATGCAGGATATGGAATTCACCATTGAGAACCGGCGTTTGTGGATGCTGCAAACCCGCGATGGCAAACGCACCGCAAAAGCGGCTGTCAAGATTGCTGTCGACATGGTCAATGAAGGCTTGATTTCCAAGGAAGAAGCCATAAAGCGTGTTTCTCCCGCGAATGTGGATACATTGCTGCATCCCCAATTCATGGGCAACACCAAAGACGAAGCCAAGAAATCCGGAAAGATGTTTGCAACCGGTGTGAACGCATCACCTGGCGCAGCCGTCGGCCAGATTTACTTTGACGCCGACACAGCCGAAAGAATGGCCAAAGAAGAAAAACAAAAAGTCATCATGGTACGCCCCTTTACAAAACCGGATGATGTACACGGTATGCTGGCTGCTGAAGGTATTCTGACCAGTGAAGGCGGCGCCACATCCCACGCGGCAGTGGTTGCCCGTCAATTCGGCGTGCCCTGCATCGTTGGCGCATCCATGATGCACATCGATCTGGACAAACGCGAACTGGAATCAGAAGGCGTGATTGTCAAAGAAGGCGACTGGATTTCACTGGATGGCGGTACCGGAGAGGCTTTCCTGGGAAAACTGGATTTAGGCGCGCCTTCATTGGAAGAGCAAACCGATTTGATGACCCTGCTTAATTGGGCAGATGAAATTTGCGCAAAACCCGGCACCCGCACCGCTCCCGAAGGCTGGCCAACCACCGGCTTGCAGGTTTGGGCCAACGCGGATTACCCGAAAGATGCCCAGCGCGCCCGCGCTTATGGCGCCAAGGGTATCGGCCTGTGCCGCACCGAGCACATGTTCTTTGAACAAACCCGCCTGCCCACCGTACAGCGCATGATCCTGGCGGAGACTTCGGAAGAACGCGTAAAAGCTTTGGATGAACTGCTGCCCTTCCAGCGCTCGGACTTCGAAGGTTTGTTTGAGGCTATGGACGGCTATCCTGTTATCATCCGTCTGATCGACCCGCCTTTGCATGAGTTCCTGCCTTCCGAAGAAGTATTGTTGGAAGAAGTAATCACCATGCGGGTTAAGGGCGAAACCAAAGGCCTGAAAGAAAAAGAAGACATGCTGGAAAGCGTCAAGACCATGCATGAATCCAACCCGATGATGGGCTTGCGCGGTGTGCGCTTGAGCATTGTCATGCCCGAAATCGTGGAAATGCAGGTGCGCGCGATCTTTGAAGCTGCCGCCAACATGACCAAGAAGGGCATTGTGGTCAAACCGGAAGTCATGATCCCGCTGACCGGACACATCAACGAGCTGCTGCACATCCAACCGCGCTTGATTGAAATTGCCAAGACCGTCATGGCCGAAAAGAAAGTCGAATTTACTTATAAGTTCGGCACCATGATTGAGATCCCGCGTGCGGCTGTCACCGCCGGTGAAATTGCCAGCGTTGCGGAATTCTTCTCCTTCGGCACGAACGACCTGACTCAGATGACCTTCGGCTACAGCCGTGACGATGCGGAACGCAACTTCCTGGTCACCTATGTAGAAAAAGGTATTCTGCCCAAGAATCCGTTCCAGACTATCGATGTTGACGGTGTAGGTCGTTTGATGAAGGTGGCCGTGAAAGATGGCCGCGAGACCCGCCCCAGCCTGGAAGTAGGTATCTGCGGCGAACATGGCGGCGACCCGGCTTCCATCGAGTTCTGCCACACCATCGGAAATAACTACGTGAGCTGCTCACCGTTCCGCGTGCCTGTTGCCCGTTTGGCTGCCGCGCAAGCTGCGCTGAAATATGCTCCTAAAAAGTAAATAACGTCTATAGAAAATAAAAAGCCCGCGGAAATTTTCCGCGGGCTTTTTTGTTATATTGGCATTCAGAAATAATATTCAATCAATGTTATTGCGAGAAATGTGAAGGTAAATCGGAGCATTCTCAACTGTGGAAAGAAATAAATGTACGGAAAATAAAAATCAGGAAATTATTATGTGTAAGCTTCAAAGGAACACCTGTTTGACGGGTGTTTTTGATTTAAAAAGAGAAGCCTCTGGTTATCAAGATTGATCTTGCAAAACATTTTTAATCAAAGTAACCTTCATTGGTTGAGTATTTCACATAAATTAATGGAGGAAATTACATGGATCAGGAAAAAAATACTAAGCTTGAGAAAGTAATACACGATGATTATGGCAATATCGAGGGCATAATCGTACAAAAAGGAGGAAAAAATGTATATGAAAAATATTTCAATGGATACACCGCCGAAAATGCCATTCATGTATCTTCGGTGACGAAGAGTGTTTTCTCTGCATTGATGGGTATAGCCATTGAAAAAGGCTATATCAAGAGCGTGGACCAGAAGGTATTGGAATTTTTCCCGGATTATGCTGTTCAAGCAGATGAAAAAATAATACAGGGCGTGATGATTCGAAATTTGCTTAACATGACGGCCCCTTATAAATGTCAGTCTGAACCATACGAGGAGTTTTTTGCGAGCGATAACTGGGTGAAAGCCGCCCTTGATTTATTGGGAGGCAAGGAAAATTCGGGGGAATTTAGATATGCTCCTATTATCGGAACACATATCTTGGAGGGAATTCTAGCGAAAGCGACAGGGCAATCCGTTCTTGATTTCGCCGCGGAGAATTTATTCTCCCCGTTGGGAATCCATGTTCACAATGTAGTGCTGCGAAATAAAGAAGAGCAGATGGCGTGGTATTCAAAAGTTGAAAACACTTGCGGCTGGGTAGTTGATCCACAAGGAATAAACACAGCAGGTTGGGGGCTTACCTTGACGCCTGCGGATATGACGAAAATTGGCCAATTGTACCTGAATAATGGAATGTGGGATGGCAAACAAATTGTATCGTCGGAGTGGATAGCTGAGAGTACAAGAGAACAAAGCCGATGTGTCCAATGGGGAAATATCGCCTATGGCTATCTTTGGTGGATCATTGATGGAGAAAGTTATGCAGCAATGGGTGATGGCGGCAATGCCATCTACATCAATACAAAGAAAAAAATGGTGATTTCCATCGCTTCGCTTTTCGTACCGGATGCTAAAGATAGGATTGAACTAATAAAAAAATATATCGAACCGGCTTTTGAGGATTGCGAATAACGAATTAATCCTTATCACTAAGGACAAGAGCCTTATGAAAAATGAAACCGCCATTCTTTGTATCAAGAATGGCGGTTCCTCATTCTTATTGCGGCCGGGCGTAGACCAGCTGGTAGATATTCAGAAACTCCATAATCTGCACCAGGTAATCCTGGGTTTCGGAAGCACGGATGACCTCCAGGAATAAGTCGGGGTCATTATTGGAAAGCGCCAACCACTGCTCGGCGTTTCCTGCGCCGGCATTATAGGCAGCCAAGGCTGCCTGCATGTTCCCGGACAGGTATTTCTGCATGCGGCTGAGATAGAAGGCGCCCAGTTCGATGCTGACCTCGCCTTTGAGCAGATCAGCGGATTCGTAATTGCTGGGCCAATTGAGCAGGTCTACATTCTCTTTACCGGTAGCCGGCATGATCTGGGCCAACCCGCTGGCGCCAACTGCAGAGGTAATGAAGGGATTGAACATGCTTTCCTGTCTGACCAACGCGTAAAGCAGCAGAGGATGGATGTTATAGTCGTTCGCGGCGGTGACGATCATTTCACGGAAGTATGCGCCAAAGCGGATGTGAGTGAAATAAATAGGCGCTGTCAATGAAGTGAGGTCGTCCAGCGCAGCCAGACTGAGGATATTCCGGCAGGCATAGATGGCCGGTTGGTAGAGGTCCAGATCGAGCAGGTAATTCATCAGACGATAGAGATTAAGCGGGTCGCCCTGCAGCTCGGCACGCAGCAATTCGGCCTCGTTGATTGCCTGGCTGTACTGGCTGATTTGCCAGTAAGCTTGAATACGCTTGATACGGGGATTGTTTTGGAGGTCTCCCAAACCGCTCAAATCGGTTTCCGCGGGGATATTAAAAGTGGTCCGCAGCCAGGCTTCACCTTCGGGGCGTTCATAATTCAGGTCATAACCCAGGTCGAAACCGTCTTTAATATCGAACATATCACGCCCGTCGAGCAGTTCGCTGCTGCGAATGGCATAGTAATCGGTCGGGTCGGCGTTTTGGCCTGAGGTGAAAGCCGCGCGCGCGTTTTCCTCATCACCCTGAGCCAGGTAGGATTTTCCCATCCACATATAGGCTTTAGCCTTGTCGGCCTGCGTGGTGGACAGCACCAACATGCGTTGGAAGACTTGTAGCGCCTCTTCAAAGCGGGAAAGCCGGTAATAGGTTATGCCGGCCATAAACAGACCGCGATAGCTTAAATCGGAGGACGGGTACTCATTCATCATGCGCAGCCAGGTCTCGGCTGCGTTTTCCAGGTCGCCGTTGCGTTCGTAAATACGCCCGGCTTCATAGAGGAAGGTGGGCGCATCCGGCGAGGAGGCGGCATTATTCACGTAAGACAGGTAGGTTTGAGCGGCATTGGTGTATTCGTCCAAAACCACCCACTGTATGTATCCAATTTCATCCCAGGCAGGCGTCCAATAAGCATTGCCGGGGTAATTATCAATGAGCGTCTGGTATTCAATAATGGCTTGGCGGGGCTCATCGTTGAAATAATGGGAGAGGCCCTTAAAATAATAAACGGAACCATCGTTATCTTCAGGGTCGGTTGCCAGATAGCGTTCGAAAGCTTCAATAGCGTAGTCGTAAGAGCCGGCGTAATAATCCACCAGTCCGCGCACGTAATCATTGACCGGCACGCCGTTAGCCACCAGAATTGAGAGGGCGGTGAAGGAATCGTAGGCTTTGGGGAACTGATAAGCCGAATCCAGAAAGCGCGCGTAAGCCTCGTTGGGCATATCCAGCTTGAGGTATGCCTGGCCGGTGAGCAGGTTGGCCGTGGCGCGCGCATAGTCGTCCTGGCTGGTGTTATAGACGTTCATGTAATATTGGATAGCCGTAGTTAAATCCAACAGGCCGTCATAAGCCTGTCCAATCTTGAGGTTCAGGCTGGAGGAGTCGCCGGGCGGATCGGCCTGCAGCGCAGCTTGATAGGCATAGATGGCTTGAGTGAAATCTCCCGCGCTCATGGCAGAATCGCCCTGCAGGGTGAGTGCATAAGCATCCAACACACCGGGGGCTAATTGGACGTATTTTGAATATGCGTCAGCAGCCTGGGCGTATTCCTCAATCTGCTGGTAAGCCTGGCCGAGCATGAAATATGTGTCGGCCACAACCTCAGCACTGGGGTATTGGCCCAGGATGCGGTTGAAAGCATCGATGGCGGCGGTGTACTGGCGCTCACTGTAATAGCAGCGCCCCAAACCATAGAGCGCCTGAGAGCGGATTTTTTCGTCATCGGATTGCTGAAAGGCTTCCTGATAAAGCTCTTTAGCCTTGTCCATTTGACCGGCCAGCAGGGCAGTATCGGCGGCATCAATGCGGCCGGAAGGAGAAGGTGTTGGCGTAGCCGTGGGCTTGGGTTCAAAAGCGGTTTGAATGCCGGAGAAGAACTCGATACTCTGGTCACCATTATCATCTTGGGTAAGTTGGATAAAGGGCAGGCTGCATGCAGAGCTAATCAGCAAGCACGCGCACAGGAAGGCAAGCAGATTTTTTCTCATATCCGCTTTATATATTAGGTTGCGCTTTGTGTCAACCTGTAGGGAAATTGGTCGGGATGTGGGTAAGCAATAGAAATAGAGTAATTTGGATTCCCGATCATCGAAAAAATCTCAAGAGTGAGGATCGATAATAAATTGATAGGTTTATCGAGCTTTATCTCTTTTTCCCGGATTGAAGAAGGTCGTCAATTCCAGAGGATGCCAAAGGATAGGATAATAAATAACCTTGTCCATATTTGCAGGCCATAGATTTTAAATCTTTCAATTGCCGTTCTGTTTCTATGCCTTCGGCAATGATGTCGATTCCCAGTTCTTGTGCCATATTGACAATGGTTTTTACCAGATGATCCCCATTCTCGCCTTTGCCAATCGACTGAATAAAGGATTTATCGATTTTGATCATGTCGACATGGAAATTCAGTAAATATCCCAATGATGAATACCCGGTCCCAAAATCATCGATTTGGATTTCATAGCCCATATTATTGAGTGTAGTAAAAACAATTCTTGCTTTTTCTCTATTCTCAACAAGGACAGTTTCCGTGATTTCCAGGTGTATGTATTTTGGTTTCAAGCCCGTTACCGTGGTTGTTGTCTCAAGACAATGAATGAAGTCGGGGTGAATAAAGTGCCGTCCCGAAATATTAATATTGATACACAATTCTTCTCTGTCAGGGTAATTTTTCTGCCACTGCTTCAACTGCCGGCAGGCTTCCAGCAAAACCCATTCTCCGATTTTCACAATCAAATCTGATTCCTCGGCAATTGAAATAAAATCCGCCGGGAGTAAAACGCCGCGACCTGGATTGTTCCAGCGCAGCAAGGCTTCAAAGCCTACCAGATCATTTGAACTCAAAGAGTAAATTGGCTGGTAATTGAGGAATAGTTCATCTCTTTCGATAGCGTGCTGCAATTGCGCTTCCAGATCCAGGCGGGAAATTGCTTCAGTTCGCAGGTTGGGAGTGAAAACTACAAAACGTGCTTTTCCCAACATTTTTGCCCGATACATGGCGATATCCGCATCCTGCAGGATACTGTCCGAATCTGTATAGTCCTTGGTATCGGCAACTATTCCCATGCTGGCTGAAACATAAAAATCTTTTCCGGAAAGCGAATAAGGCGGGAGAAGGACATCTTTGATTCGCTCCGCGATTATCTCTGTTTGAGAGGAATCTGAGTTATTTTCCAAAAGAATTGCGAACTCATCGCCTCCCAAGCGGGCTAAAGTATCACTTTTTCGCAGGCACTTTTGCACCCGCCTGGCAAAATGTACGAGCAGTTCATCACCTACCGCATGCCCCATGCTGTCATTCACATTTTTGAAATGATCGATGTCAATAAAGAAAACTGAGAAATGATGGTCTTTATGACGCTTTGAATAATCAATCACGTGCTGTATCCGGTCCGCCAGCAAAACGCGGTTCGGTAATTTTGTCAGGGAATCGTGCAAGGCATCAAATGCCAATTGATCTTCAGCTTTTTTCCGTTCCCGAATCTGATTTTCAAGATCCATGTTCGTTTTCTGCAGATACACAGCTTGGCTTTTTACCACATTCAAGGTTCGACTTAAATTTTCGTTGAGCTTGTCATTTTCCCAAAAAACCAGGAATTGACGAACGAGGACTAAAAGAATGAGAATCCCAAGGCAGCCGACTAGGTAACGGAGGTAAAGCAGTTCGTTATTGAGTACCCGATAAAATAGCAGCCCAAAAGCCAGGATGATTGAAAGATAAGGTAAATTTCCCCTGACCGTACTTCTGACGTAACTCCCGTTATGAATTAAGGATTCATTACCGGAATTGGCTAAATCTGTTGATGTTTTTGATTGGGATTGTAAGTATGCAGCTATTCCGAGAAAGAAATATCCCAGAATCCAACCGCTATCCAACCAGCTTCCACTGAAATAAGTCCCCTGTAGCGATTGGCTGCTGAAAATAATATCGGCAACAATCTGGATGGCAACGCTGATCGCTATAAAAATGAAAGGATAGTCGAATTTTTCCTCTTCCCGGTTGTAAATCAATATTACCAAGCCGGAAAGTAAAATCAGATCGCCTAAAGGATACGCCAGGGTTAGGAACAGCAAAAGCCCGGTCTCGTTTCTGGCAGCTGCAAAAATTTGAGGAAATGTATTCACCCCTAAAAATAATCCAATTACGATAAAAACGATACTCGCGTCAAGCCCGTTATTAATCCGCCTGATGATCGATTCATTATTTTGACTTAAATATAGTAGCCCGATCAGAAATAGCGGGTAGTAAGCAAGATAAAACAAATCCGCGATCGAGGGATAAGGGTTAATATCCAAGATTGTTTCATAGATCGCCCAAACGGTATCTCCAATGGCAAAAAGCAATTGCGCCAAACAAAGAACAGCCCACCCGTTAGCTCGTTTGGTATTTATGGATTTGGTATGTTTATAGGCCAACCATAACAACAACGTGGTTGTTAGATTGAGTAAGAAATTTACCGTATCGGTTAGGGCAGTCGAGAAATCATTTTCCTGAAAACAATAAATTATCCCGAGATTGAGAATAGTCAGAAGAACCAATAAATAAAGAACATATTTTGTGATTGTTTTTAGGCGGTTGGTTTTATTCATTATTCTTCTTTAATAAAAACAGTAAACTATAGATTAACAGGATCTGCAATTATCTCTTTTATTCCAGCAGCTGTATATTAAATTATGATATTTATACATTATATCGGGAATTGGATGAAATTTAAGTAAGGACTTGCTTATCCGAGGATTATTTTATTTCCTATCTTTTTTCTAAAACTATCGCAACATCCTGATGTAATACTATAATAGCTTGAATTAATCCGCATTTTGCCTCGATTGAGGCATTATTTATTTGGGAAGCAAAACCAATATTTATCAATACTTGAATTATGAGGAAGTCCATGCAGCAAGAACAAAACAGAAATTATTGGATCATCGTGTTAACGGTAGCAGTAGGGACCTTTATGGCGGCTTTGGATTCCAGTATTGTCAATGTGGCCATACCGGTTATTCAAGATTTCTTTCAGGTTTCTTTAACCATGGTGGAGTGGGTTATCACGGCATATTTGCTGGTGGTCAGCAGTTTGCTGCTCACATTTGGCCGGTTATCCGATCTTTACGGCCAAAAGAAACTCTACCTGGTTGGTATGGTGATCTTTACTATCAGTTCAATGTTGTGCGGTCTGGCCGCCAGCATTACACAATTAATTTCTTTCCGGATTTTGCAGGCATTGGGCGCCGGCATGATGTTTTCCGCGGGACCGGCGATTATCACCAATTCGGTTCCCCCCGAAAAGCGCGGCCAGGCACTTAGCTTTACCGCTGTCGCTGTGTCCATCGCGCTGGTTACCGGGCCAGTGCTGGGTGGTTTTTTAGTGACCGTCTTCCATTGGAGCAGCATCTTCTTTATCAATATCCCCATCGGGCTTGCGGCAATTTATTTTGTTATCCGAAATATCCCGAATGATCAAAAGAGCCGTTCGATCCCCTTTGACAAAATCGGCAGCTTGTTGATTTCTGCCGCGTTAATCCTGATTATTTTTCCTCTGGAAACGTCGGGCGATTCAAGTTTGAAACCCGTATTTCTGTTTGCCATGCTTGGCGTGGGGTTGATTACCGCGGTAATTTTTGTGTTGGTGGAATTAAAATCCGAGCACCCAATTTTGGATATTGCTTTATTCAAAAACCGGGTGTTCGCGGCTAGCAATGTGGCAGCGGCGTTTAGCTTTTTGGCGCAATTCATCATGACCTTCCTGGTTCCTTTTTACCTGCAGAAATTGAGGCTGTTCACGCCGGCAACAGCCGGCCTGCTTTATATTCCCCTGCCGCTGGCTTCATTGGTGGTGGCGCCCATCAGCGGAATGCTGTCCGACCGATATGACAGCCGTTACCTGAGCACGGCCGGCATGGCGGTCATGGCATGCGGATTGTTTATGCTGAGCTTTCTAAATGAGCATACAGCTACAGCTTACATCATCGTGTCGATGGCGATCACCGGCATGGGGTCGGGCCTGTTCCAAACCCCCAATAACAGCGCTGTCCTGGGCAACGTGCCTCCACAAAACCGTGGCACGGCCTCGGGCATGCTTGCGACCATGCGGAATATCGGCATGGCTTTTGGCGTGGCTATTTCCGGGTCGCTTTTTTCGCTTTTATCCAAGAGGGCGGAAGTGTTCAATGCGGCCAAAGGCTTGACCGGTTTGCAGGTAAAACAAGCTTCGTTCATTTACGCGCTGCACATAACCTTTTTGGTGGCCGGCGTGTTTGCCTTGCTGGCTATGGTTGCCTCGTTCGTGAAAGGGGAAGTAAAACCAGATATTCGGAAACAGTTGGAAGGGATATAAGCGGAACAACTCCTGTAAACCGGTATCGCCCCGTGATGGGTTCCGCCGGTTTACAGGTTTTTCTTTTTTAAACCTTATTCAGCTTTCATGCCTACAGTTTCAACTTTATTTTCCAAAATCTCCAGACTCAACTTAACCGAATCACCGATGGCTTTGTCAATGATATCCGGTTGAACGCCCAACGGTTCGCAGCCCAGGGACTTGTCGATGAATTCGTTGGATGTCTGCAGATCGGTAAATTTGAGGAGGTTGAGGCCGCCTTCGATATTATGGGCCTGCTGTTCCTTAAGAATATTCTTGCTGTTCAACGTAAACAGCCAATTGGGAATAGTGATGATGGGTTTGTTCGGTACTCCCATGTATTTATGGAAGATCTTAATCATTTCTTTCCAGGTCATATTATAGTAACCGATGGGATAAGCGTTCCCGCCTTTATTCAGCTCCATCGCTCCGGCTACAGCTTCACCCACCTGGCGGACGGTTACCATGGTCGTGCCGCCCTTGGGGTACAACGTCACACCCTTCATCTTCCGGAGGCTTTCCACCAGAAAGACCCACACCGGTTTGCGCCCGGGTTGGGTGCCGAAGATGTAAGGCAGCTCGAGGACAGCCACATCGAATTTGCTGTCGGCAAATGAGAGCGCGGCTTCTTCCTGGTCCTTGCGGGCCCGGATATATGGATGCCATTTCGCGAGTTCCATTTCCGGCCATATCTTATTGAAATACGCAAAATAAGATCCGAGAATAACCGCGTGTTTAACACCCGATTCTTTTGCCAGGCGCAGCAAGCGTTTGATTGGGTCAATGTTGTACTTTTTATACGTGTCGTAAATAGGAGGCGCGCCTTCAACCCTTTCGTCAACACCCGCGGCAAAGATAAATCCCTGACATCCTTTGAAATGTGCTTTGATTTCGGCATCGGTCATGTCCAGGTAATTACCGTATTCGATTTTCATTTTGGGCGGCAATTCGGCCCCTGCGGGTAAAGGCGGTAGGGCAATCGAGGTCACGGAATGGCCCCGGTCAATTAACTCTCTGGCGGCTTCGCTTCCCAAAAGGCCTGTGCCGCCGATCATAAAGATTTTCATTTTAAATCTCCTCAATGTAAAACAACCATGTTTATTGTATGTATTGTCCTACTCAATAAACATTAACACTGTGTCAAATAGATATCCAGCAATCGTCTTTATAACGGTAAGTTAATAACCTCTTCTTTTTAGAAAATACGGTTGGTATTGAAGAATCCGGTGTTTTTCACGGCGCTTGAAATTGCCCGGTAATTAATGTAAAGTAGAAAGCGAAGCGCTTGCATGTCTCGCCGGGGTGGACTAACAAAGATTCCATTGAATATTTCCATTTAAATATTTACCAACCACACTCATAGCAGAATTGTTTTCTCAGGAATAAAGGAGGAGAGAATGATGAAGAGTAAATGGAATGTGACGGATTATATTAACCTGTATCAGGCCAATCACTTATTATCAAAAGATAATAAAGCAGCCCTGGGTATGGTCATTCCTGTGAAAGTATATATTCAAGACCCATACGCTTCAGGGACACTGGAAAAACAGGTTCTCAGTGAAATCCAGGTTGCGCGCGAACCGGAATTAATGAATGGGCCAACCAGTTCAAGAATTGCTGTGGTGGATTACGATGCTGATCTGAACGTGCTGGCACCTGCCGTTATTTGGAATGGGAAAGAAGGTTGTTTTGAAATTAGTAAACAATCGGGGAATGTCCGTTTGGCAGAAAAGCATAAAGATTTATGGCAATTCCACCAGGTGAATGTCTGGGCTATTGTTCAGAGTATCCTCAGTATGTTCGAAACTTCATTTGTGTTGGGCCGTTCCGCTCCCTGGGGCTTTGAAGGAAACCGACTGATTATCGTGCCGCATGCAGGTTATATGGATAATGCTTTCTACGATCGCCACAGCAAATCCATACAACTCTATTACTTCGGTCCGGAAAATGAGCGGATTTATACCTGCCTCGATCACGATATTATCGCGCATGAAACCGGCCATGCCATTCTGGATGGTTTGCGCCCTTATTATCTTGAGGACAGTTCCTTGCAGACCACTGCTTTCCATGAATTCATTGCCGATATAACGGCCGTATTTAGCGCGCTGCGCAATAACAACTTGCGCCAGATTATGGCAGAACAAACTCAGGGGAACATTGCAAAAGAATCTGTGGTAGCCAACCTGGCTGAAGGATTCAGCCGATATTCAACCGGGAAGGAATACATCCGCAGTGCTTTGGCAAAAGATACGGTTGACTCCGTAAAAGATAAATTCTGTCCATACGAGTGGTCGAAAGTACTTACCGGGGCCATGTGGGAGATCCTGAGCAGGATTGTGGCAAAACGTAAACAAATATTAATCAAAGAAGGCCGGGGTGATTCGGTATATCAATTGCTTTGGTGGGCAGTGATGCGCTTCCAGCGGATTATTTTCCAACCTCTTGATTTTCTCCCCCCAGCGGATGTGCAATTCAGCGACTATGCCAATGCGGTGCTGCAAGCCGATCAGGTTATCTATCCGGATGATAAATACCAATTTCGAGAGATTATGCGGGATGTATTCAAGCAAAGAGGTGTGTATTGCGAGGAATGCTGCGAGGATGTGGAAAGCCTGAATTTTTACCCATACGATATCCGGCGGATTATGCTCTCCCGAACCGACGCCTATCATTTCATCAACCAAAACAGACGGCAGTTATGTATTCCGGCTAATCAGGATATCTCCGTTAGCGAACTATACCAAACGGATAAAACCCTGCCGAACGGCAGCAAACATCCGCGCGAAATCATCCTGCAATATACCTGGCGTGAGGATGTTCTTCTAAAAGGAAAACAGTTCGGCCATTTAAACGGGGAGAGCGCTTCGCTTTTATGCGGCGGAACAATCGTCTTTGACGATCGCGGTAATGTACTATCCTGGATGAGGAAACCCGGCTGCGGGAAACAGGAGACATCCCGTAAACGATTAAGGTCTCATTGTAAACAAGAAGTTGAGGCCGGGCAAAAGCGCAAAGATGACCTGTTGAATTACATCAAAAACCGTTTGGATAGAGGCTATTTCGGGTTCATTGATGATGACCGTTTCGAAATCGGGAAAACCATTAAGCCGGTTTGCACTTCAACCAGAAGTGACGGAACGATTCGGATGGAAGTCAGGCCAAATTTGCGCCACTGGGATGATGCATAGGGAGGTAGAAATGGAAGAGAAATTGGTAGTGCGAGTTTATGATGTTGGCTTTGGGGACTGTATCTACGTGCGCATTCCGGACGGGGAAAATATTTTTAACGTTGTGATTGATTGCGGAAGCAAGGATACGATTCAGGGAGGACAAAAGCCTACGGATGCCATTGACCATATTATCTCAAAGCTGCCGAAGGAAGCGGATGGAAAAAAGCACATCCATTTATTGGTCGTAACCCACCCGCATTTTGATCACATCAACGGGTTCGAGAAAAAAAAGGTTTGAAAAGGCCGCGATCCATCGTATCTGGCTGCCGGTTTTTATGAATCCCGATCATGAGCAGGCTGAGAAAGCGCAGGCGTTTCAGAACGCTGCCGACCAAGAAGCGAGACTGTTGTTGAAACGTCCCGGATTAAAACTCTCTCAGGAAGCTCAAGAGTTATTGCTGAGAAGCGTGAGCAACGCTACTGCGCTTGAAAACCTGCGTGAGAATTTTGTTGAATCTAACGGGATCAATGAACTTTATCCATTATACATTTCCCGGGACATGGGAAAAGAATCAATAGATCTGGAAGGGTATGATTTTCAAATTGTTGAGGGCGTGGCAACCTTTTGCGGATTCAACGATTCAAATACACATTTGCGCGTGTTAGCCCCGGAGTGGAATATCGACAAATACTACCTTGGGCGGATAACAGAGGATTATAAATCTCTGGTTCATATGAATGCATTGCGGTTATCGGCTTATCACGAAGGAGTCGCTGAAGGGGATTCGGAAATAGGCTCCGCTTCAACGAAAACGGGTGAAGTCCTCGATAGGCTTCCGCAAAATATCAGCGAGAAAGAATTCCGGGCGCTCCAAAATCGAATGCTCTATTCCGTATTGGAATTTACCGAGGAAGAAGGACATCTAAAAAACAACACCAGCGTTGTGCTGCTTTTGGAATGGAGGGGACGAAGGTTATTATTCACCGGGGATGCGGAATGGGATGGCAAGGGGATGGAAGAAGGAAGGAAGAATTGTTGTTGGGATGTCATGTACGGAATTCCGGAAGTAAAAAAGGTATTGCTTAACCCCCTGGATTATTTTAAAGTCAGCCATCATGGCAGTATTAATGGAACGCCATTTGAGAAACAAGGATTCCAGAAGATCGTAGAAAAAATGGTTATTCCTGGGCGAACCGAAGTGGTGGTATCCACAAAATGGGGAACCCATAATAAAAAGAATCCTATTCCCAGTGTGAATATTATGAAAGATTTGGGCAGTCTAGCCAAGAACAAACGCAAGTACCCGCACGATCCGGATGATCAATTACAGAATGAATATCAACCTCAACGCACCGATCAAGAACCGGATCTTCCGGACGACACAGCCCGATACGTTGAGACTGTATTTGAACCGGTGGACTGATTTCCGGGTTTCACTGTAAAAAAGGCGGAAAGAAACCATCTTTTCCGCCAGCGAATTACATAGAATGACTTAGTCCAGGTAAGGCGACTCCAGACTGAGGTTGGCACGCCGGCCGACGCTGAGCATGGCCTGGCCGGCGTCGCGGCGGATCTGGTCTTCGTCCATCAGCAGGAATTCGCCGTCGTGCACCAGCAGGCGGCCATTCACGATGACATCCACAACGTCATCCGGACCGGCCGCGGTAACGATGGTTTTGGGCAGGTGGGCGGTGGGGGAGAGGTGAGGTTTATTGATATCCAACAGAATAATATCGGCTTTATAGCCCACTTCCAGCCTGCCAATTTCTTTTTCCATCATGACCGCTTTGGCGCCGCCCTGGGTGGCCATTTTGAGCACATCCAGCGCGGGCAGCGTAAGTGGATCGTTGATCTCTACGCCGTGGCGGGCCTGCATGGCGTACTTCAGCACGCGCATCGGCTCAAACAGGTTGAGGCGCGTGGTGGCGGCGCCATCTGTACCGAGGGCAACGTTGACGCCCAGGGCCATAAAGAGCGGGGTTTTGCTGAAGCCGTGATTACCCAAGTTGGATTGCGGGCAGTGTACGGGATTGGCGCCGCGCTCGGCCATGAGCAGCACTTCCTGGTCAGAGAGGCGTACGGAGTGGGCGGCGATCAGGTTGGGGCCGAGCAAACCGAAATGGTCAAACCATTGGGTGGGGCGCATTTTGTAGTTGGTCAGGCAGTGAGCGACTTCAGCCAGATGTTCGGCCAAATGGATGTGCACGCCGGTGCCCAGTTCTTTGGAACGACCGGCAACCGCTTCCATCAAGGCGGGCGTGGAAGTCATGGCCTGGCGCAGGCTGAACCAGATGCGCACACGGCCCTCGCCGCTGTTATCCCAATCTTTGTAAAGCTGCTCGGTGCCGCGGATGGCATCGGCAGTGGATTCCTTCATGCCGTCCGGGATGTCGCTGCCGGTGTCCATGGTGGAACGGGTGATAACCCCGCGGATGCCGGTTTCGACGGTAGCGCGCGCGACCATATCCATGAAGGGGCCGCCGGCATCGGCGAAGGTGGTGGTACCGGCTTTGAGGTTCTCCAAACAGAAGAGCAGGGCGCCTTTGTAAACATCTTCGGGAGTGAGGTTGCTTTCGAAGGGCACCAGGATGCGGGTCCACACCATGGGGAGTTCGTCCACGACACTGCCGCGCAGGAGCTGCTGGGCGGCGTGGGTATGGCAATCCACAAAGCCCGGCATGGCCAGCTTGCCGTCGCCATCAAGGATCTCCCTGGCTTCATAAGTGCCGGTGTCGGAAGGCTCGGCCTCGATCAGGGCAATGCGGCTGTCTTTGATGCCAATAGCGGCGTTGGGCAGGACGGTGAAATCGGGGAGCAGGACGTGGCAGTTTTGGATGAGCAGGTCAAATTGAGTCATGGGTGAGCCTCCGGGAAGTATCAATAATGGGGTAATTATAGCGCGTAGTCGGAGGGGGGTGATTGTCTATTCTTCCTTTACTCCGCTTTTTGTCCTGAATTGATTAACCACAGATGAACACAGATAAACACAGATGAAGTGAGTAGATAGGTCCTAATTAACGCACACCAGTTGTTTTTAGGTTGGAGAGGTTTGAGTACAAGTGGAAATCCGCTTAATAACCCTGCTTGATAATACAAAAGCCCCCGATCACGGATTCGACGCAACCGGGGGGTAGCAAAGAAGAGTCGGGTTGTGTTATTCTTCCAAGCTCAGCGTTGGAGTGATTGGTTCCACCTTGCGCAGGAGCACCAACCCATAGACCAGCAATGGCAGCGTAATCAGGGTGGTGACCAAAGCATTTTGCCAGGTGAGGTCCATGACCTGGTCGAAGGTTTGGCTGCCGACGGTGATATCGGAGAAGTTACCGCACAGGTCGAATAAGGCGTGACCAAAGATGACCGGCCAGATGGATTTGTTGCGTAGTAAGCAGGCGGCAAAAAACACACCAAAGAAGGTACCATACAGGACCTGTGCACCGGTTGACAGCAGCGTTCTTCTTCCCATGATCAGGTTGATGAGGTGCAGGCCGCCAAAGGCTACATTGGAAAGCACGACCACCCAATAGATTTGCTTGCGCGATCCGCCCCATTTTTTCAATAATATGGAAAGTGCCGCTCCACGAAAGACGATCTCTTCTATAAAGCCTACAGAAAGGTAAAGCAGGATAAACAGAGCGATTAATAACGGCTTGCCGGTGTCTAAGGTCAGCGTTCCATCGAATGGGGAAGTTCCACCATTCAGAACGGAATAGAGCAGGATGGGCCAGATCAACCAGACCTGTTTCCATCGGGAAGGATTGGTGAATCCGGCTGCTTCCAATAAACCGAGCTTTCCAAGCAGGATTACCACCAATATACTTACTCCTCCTTGCTCGATGATGCCCACCAGATAAGATGCACTTTGGAAGTCCATGAGGTCGGTCAATTTATCTTCAAAACGGATCTCTGTCAGGACGGTTGACAGCAGGATCAAGGCGATCACAGTGATCACTGGATGTTCATTTACGAAATTCTTTAGTTTATTCATTCTTATTTCCTTGTAATTTATTTTTGGCAACGCTTCGCCCGCCGGCAGGAAGACGGACGAAGCTATCCATTGTTTAGTTTTATAGGAGCTTTAGAGAGTTATTTAGTCCAAAGTTTTTATGGAGTCCATATATTTCGCCTTGGCTGCAAACCTCAACTGGTCTGGAAACGGTTTTGAAGCAAACGGCTGCCTACCAACCACTCGAGGAGAATAAAGCTCAAGAATACCCAATTTGGCAGGGTGAACGAAAAGACTTGCAGGTTGCCCTCCACTGTCAGAATGGAATCCGTGCTGAAAGTGGGCGCGATGAGCTGATTGGTTACTGCCATGATTACAACTGTGCAGACCACGACCGTGCCAATCAGTACCAAACTGACCAGGGCGGTGAAAAGGTCAGGAGCGCGGCGCGTCATACGGTAACTGTGAGAAAAAATGTAGGCAAACAGGACACTGCTTTCCAAAAAAGTCAGAAACACGACCCAACCTAAAATCCCTTTCAGATGTTCCCCGGAAATCCACTGGTAAGAACCGCTGGAAAACCTGCCGATCAGTAGAAAAAGCTGAAGCAGGAAGACCAATGAAAGGAAATTGACCAGGGCTCCCGTCAGTAATTTGACCGCGACTTGTTTACGAGAAGAAACCGGCAGTGATAGTTCCAGCTCCACACTGTCGTTTTCAGCCCAGCGGAAAACAAACAGGAAGGCGGTGAGGATACCGGCCTGGAAAAAGATAAAACCGGAAATGGAAGCGAGCCCGATCAGAAGATTGTTAAGCAACCCAACGCTGTTGCGCGGCAGGGCGGCACACAATAAGCTGGCGGCAATGCCGAGCAGGATCCAGGTGTTCCTTTTAATATAGTCCGTGATATTCCATTTCAGAAGACTAAACATTTTCAAAAACCTCCAGGTAATATTCCATTATTGATTTGCCGCGTTGTTCGCGAATATTTTCGGCCGAATCCGACGCCAATAAGCAACCCTTATCCAGGAAGAAAACATCATCGAGGATGGTCTCGACTTCATTAACCAGGTGGGTGGCTAATAGCACTGAGTTGTCTTCATTCATGCCGGACAGGATGGTTTGCAGAATTTTCTGCCGGGCCAGTGGATCAATGCCGCCGATGGGTTCATCCAATAGATAGAGTTTTGCCTTGCGCGAAAAGGTGAGCATGATCAGGGTCCGTTCGAGCATGCCGGAGGGCAGCGTACGGACATGTGCTTGCGGGTCGATTTTCAGAAAGTCACATAGTTCTTTGGATTTTTCACTGTCGAAATCCACGAACATGTCCCTGTAGTAAGCAATAGCATCGCGAACACGCATCCATTTGAATAGGTGGTTATGATCCGGTAAATAGGCAATTTCCTGCCGGGAGTTATGATTCAGCGGAATACCGTTGAGGATAATATTGCCGGCATCGGGTTTGACTATTTGCATAATAGTCTTGAGAATGGTGGTCTTCCCGGCGCCATTGGGGCCCATTAACCCGGCAATCCGCCCCGGTTGGATTTCCATATGGACATCATCCAGGGCAAGCTGGCTGCCGAAGCTCTTGGTAAGACCGAAGATATTTAAATTCGTGTTCATTTCTTGAATCCCTTTTCAATTGCAGTTAGTATTTCTTTATCCGTTAGCCCGGCGCTGCGCATTTCTTCCAGAAATTCTTTTACTTTCTGGTCCACCATTTCCCTTTCCAGGGCTTTCAGGATGGATTTGTCCTGGGTGACGAAGCTTCCGATACCTCTCTGGGTTTGAATCACACCTTCACGTTCCAATTCCGAACAGGCGCGCTGCATCGTGTTGAGATTGACACCGAATTTCACAGCCAGCCCCCTGACGGAATCGAGGCGTTCTCCTGCAGTCAAAGCACCGGATAGGACATCTTTTTTTATACTATCCATGATTTGCAGGTAAATCGGAATCGTTGGATTGAAATTCATAATTCCTTCCGTATTAGTGTATTAGAGGCATAATACACTAATACAACTGGATTTGTCAAGGGAGAAATCCATGATTTAACTATTCCGTATACAATCCCTTTCCAATTTTCCCAAGCTCCCCCCTAATCCTCCTCATTTTGACTGCGTCAAAATAGAGAGAGCAAAAGTGTCCGCAAGGTTTGTAACGTATATTTCGATTTTCTTTCTGGAATTATTAACCACAGATGAACACAATTCTGCATGAAGTCAGTCATGCACCGTAGGGTATAGGCGAATGACTGACCTACTTCTCTTTTTAAACCTTGTCGTTAGAGGTTGCCCTCACCCCCGGCCCTCCCCCAGAGTTATGAATTTCTGTTTGAGGATTGGCAAGCTTTCAGGGGGAGGGAGTTGGCATTCAAGTTGGAATGTATACCGCTTACCATCACAATTATTTGTATACTGTAAAACGAAAAGGCATCTGGCTTTGACAAACGACCCAACCCATGTTAAACTGAATCGGTTAATGCTGGAGAGCGCTCAGATTGAGCGCCTTTTTTTTGGTGAGGTGTACATGCGGACATTGGAATGGGATTCTACCGCAAAGCGGCTTAAGATGATCGACCAGAGGGTGTTACCCTCAAAATTGGAACTCATCTCCCTCGATACCTACCAATCCGTTTACCAATCAATTAAAGACATGGCAGTCCGCGGCGCACCGGCTATCGGTGTAGCTGCTGCTTTTGGCATCGTGCTGGCTGCGCAGCAATCGCAAGCCGGGGACGTTGATATGTTGCGTGCAGACCTCAATCAGGCAGCCGAAGTGCTGGGCGCTTCACGGCCGACGGCTGTAAACCTGCCCTGGGCGCTGAAACGCATGCTGGGCGTGGCCGGACATACTTATTCCTCCACCGCGGATCTGCGCGCGGCTTTGCTGGACGAAGCCCAACGCATGGCGGATGAAGACGTGGCTTTGAACCGCAGCATGGCGGCTTACGGCGCCGAGTTAATCAACGATGGCGATACCATCATTCATCACTGCAATACCGGCGCACTGGCGACAGTAGATTGGGGCACGGCCTTGGGCGTGATCCGCATGGCGCACGAACAGGGCAAGCACATCCACGTGCTGGTGGACGAAACCCGCCCGCGCCTGCAGGGCGCCCGTTTAACCGCCTGGGAGCTTTCACAGTATGGCATCCCTTACGACATCATCAGCGATAACGCCGCGGGTTACTTCCTGCATACCGGGCAGGTCAACAAGGTCTTTTACGGCGGCGACCGTGTGGCGCGCAATGGGGACGTGGCCAACAAGATCGGCAGCTACATGCTGGCATTGGCCGCCAACGCCAATAACGTACCGGTTTACAGCGTAGTACCCACTTCGACCATCGATATGGAATTAGCCAGCGGGGACGAGATCCCGATCGAAGAGCGAGACCAGGATGAAGTGCTGAATATTCAATTTCAGAACCAACCCGCTACACCGAAAGGCGCCAGCGCACGCAATCCGGCTTTTGATGTAACCCCGCATGAACTCATTTCCGGTATAGTAACTGAAAAAGGCGTAATTTATCCGCCTTTTGAAATTCATCTTGCAAAAATTATGCAGGAATCTTAAGGAGCTGCAAATGTCCATCATCTGCACAGGCTCAATTGCCTATGATTACTTAATGTCCTTCCCCGGTTATTTCAAAGATCACATCATCCCCGATAAGCTGGATTCGATCAGCCTGTCCTTTTTGGTCGATTCCATGGTGCGCCAACGTGGCGGTACCGCTCCCAATATTGCTTATAACCTGGCGCTGTTGGGCGAGAAGCCCAAATTGATGGGCACAGTCGGCGAGGATTTCGATGATTATGGCGCATGGCTGCGCAACAATGGAGTGGACACATCCCTGGTGGAAGTGATCGATGGCGTTTATACCGCATCTTTCTTCGCCAACACAGATTTGTCAAATAACCAGATCGCCAGTTTCTATACCGGTGCAATGGCATATGCCAAAGACTTGTCGATTAAGAATTTGGTTAAGTCCGATGTCGATTTGGTCGTGATTTCACCGAACGACCCGACCGCCATGGCAAAATACGCACAGGAATGTGAAGAGCTGAACTTCCCATACCTGTACGACCCCGGACAACAGGTTGTCCGCAACGCACCGGACGATATTCGGGATGGTATCATCGGCGCGCAGAGCTTATTTATCAACGAATATGAATTCGAATTGATCCAGAAACACACCGGCATGAGCGCGGAAGCTATTCGAAATGAGGTAGAATTCGTGGTAATCACCTGCGGCGAATGCGGATCGGATATTTGGGTAAAAGATAATCATTTCAAGATTCCCGCAGTGGCTCCCAAGAAAGTTGCCGACCCAACCGGTGTGGGTGATGCTTTCCGCGGCGGTTTCCTGCGTGGCCAGCGTTTGGGTTTGGACTGGCAAACTTGTGGGCAAATGGGCGCGTTGGCAGCCACGTACTGCCTGGAGAACCGAGGTACCCAGAACCATACCTATACTCATTTGGAATTTGTCCAGCGCTACCGGGAGAATTTTGACGACCAGGGCGCTCTGGATATTCTGATCTAATCACAAAAAAGAGGAAGAAATCAATGGATAATTATGATGTAAAAGACATGAGTTTGGCAGAAGGCGGCCGACTGCGCATGGAATGGGCGGCGCGTGAAATGCCCGTATTGGCGAGCATCAGCGAACGCTTCAAGAAGGAACAACCTTTGAAGGGATTGCGCATTTCCGGGTGCCTGCACGTGACCACTGAAACTGCCAACCTGATGACCACTTTGCAAGCCGGCGGCGCGGATGTTGTGCTGACCGCTTCCAACCCGCTTTCCACGCAGGACGACGTGGCCGCGGCGCTGGTCTCCAATTTCGAAATCCCCACCTTCGCCATCAAAGGCGAGACCAACACAGTGTATTACAAGCACATCAATGCTGCTTTGGATCACAAACCGCATCTGACCATGGACGACGGCGCGGACCTGGTGAGCATTCTGCATAAAGACCGCCGTGAGCTGCTGGATAACGTCATGGGCGGCACGGAAGAGACCACCACGGGTGTGATTCGCTTGCGCGCGATGGCACACGACGGCGCGTTGACCTACCCGATCATCGCGGTCAACGATGCCATGACCAAACATTTCTTCGATAACCGCTATGGCACCGGCCAATCCACTTTGGATGGCATCATCCGCGCGACCAACATCTTGTTGGCGGGCAAAACCTTCGTGGTTGTCGGCTATGGCTGGTGCGCACGCGGTTTAGCCATGCGCGCCCGCGGTATGGGTTCCAACGTTATTGTGACCGAAGTCGATTCACTGAAGGCACTGGAAGCAGTTATGGACGGTTTCCGCGTAATGCCGATGATGAAAGCAGCCAAGGAAGGCGATATCTTCTGCACGCTGACCGGCGACTTGAACGTGATTGACAAGCACCATTTCGAAGTGATGAAAGACGGCGCTATCCTGGCTAATTCCGGCCACTTCAACGCGGAAATCAACATTCCGGCATTGGAAGAGATGGCTGCTACCAAGCGTTTGGTACGCCCCTTCGTGGATGAATACACCATGAAAGACGGACGGCGCATTCATGTTCTGGGCGAAGGCCGTTTGATCAACCTGGCCGCTGCCGAAGGCCATCCGGCTTCCGTAATGGATATGTCCTTCGCCAACCAGGCGCTCAGCCTGGAATATATGGTTAAAAATGCCGACAAACTTGAAAATACCGTTTACGGTGTTCCGCAGGACATCGACCTGGAAATCGCGCGCCTGAAGTTGGAAGCCATGGGCGTGGAGATCGATACGCTGACCCCCGAACAGGAGAAGTACCTGCACTCATGGGAGCAGGGTACCTAAACCCATTTCAACAAGGTTATTAAATATGAAAAGAGACCGTTCCCGCGGTCTCTTTTCTTTTTTCCCGGATTGCTCGATAATTCTTATTTATTGGTAGATAATTTAAAAAGGGCATAGAGCGGGCAGAAGCCAATCAATGCAGTTACCAAAAAAATGCCGGCAATAATGCCTAGAACAACGGCGGCTGTTCCGGTGAGTACATTGAAGTAGATCAGTGCCGCAAGAACAACAGCCACAATCGCGCGGATGATGCGATCGGTTGAACTCATATTTTGTTTCATCATAACCTCCATACTTATTTATAATAAAGATACGCAGGCAGTGTCTATTCTACGTATATAGAATATAAAAATAATATTAGATAAAAGGATCACGCATGGACGAAGTAATCGCAGCATTGAAAGAATGGTTAGATGAAGGCAAGCAAACTGCCATCGCGATAGTTGTGAACAAGAAGGGCTCTGCCATGCGGCCGGTGGGCGCCAAGATGGCCATCAGCCAGGACAGCAGTATTGTCGGCTCGATCAGCGGGGGATGTGTGGAAAACGCGGTCATTGTGGAAGCCCTGGCTTGTATGCGCAGCGGGCAGCCCAAGCTGCTGCATTACGGCGTCAGCGATGACACCGCCTGGTCGGTTGGGCTGATGTGCGGCGGAGAAATTGACGTCATGCTGCTGCCAATTAACTCCAATGGAGAAGGCAGCTTTGATCGTATTGTAGTGGATAAGATTGCCCATTTGCAGTCTCAGCGCATGCCTTTCATGATGCTGGTACTGCTTTCCGGAAAAAGATTCGGGCATTCCTGCATTTTAGAGAACCGTGATGGAAAAATCGACGGCAATGCCGCCGCCTGGGTGGAGCGCAGCCAATTCTCCCGCTTAGAGGAAATGATGCGCACGGAAGCATCGCAGATTATCGAGACCACCGCAGGACAGGTTTACGTGGATGTGGGCAAGCCCGCACCGCGCCTGGTTGTGATTGGCGGGGCGCACGTATCCATCGCGTTTGTGAAAATGGCTAAATTGCTGGGTTATTACACCATCCTGATTGACCCACGAAAAACTTTCGCGACCGATGAGCGTTTTCCTGAAATCGATGAAATGCTTGGAGAATGGCCGGTTGAGGGAATGGAGAAAATCAAGCTGAACAACGCGGATTACGTGCTGCTGGCCAGCCACGATGACAAGCTGGATTTACCGGCGGCGAGCGCGGCTTTGAAGGCGGACGCGACCTATATCGGTATGTTGGCCTCGCGCACGACAAAAGCGCGCCGTTTTAAATTGCTGGCGGAAGAAGGATTTCCAATGGAGCAGATAGAAAAAATCCACGCGCCGGTGGGATTGGATATCGGCGCGCGGACTCCCGAAGAAATTGCCCTGGCGATGCTGGCTGAGATCACCGCGTACCGCTACGGCAAGGTTTGATCATTGCATAATTAGTATTTAGGCGGATTCGCTGTGGCGGTACTGCCGAATGGCGCGCATGATCTGCGAAATAAAGGACAGCGCGGTCAAAACCAGCAGAACGACCAAACCGATATTGACCCAGTAGACCCAGGTTTCGTTAATGTCCAAAGGGAAGACCTGCCAAAATACATAGGTCGAGAGAAATGAGAAAACCGTACCGAAAGCTTCCATCAGGCTATGAAACCACTTGCGGTCAAAGAAGATGAAAATAAAGTTTGTAAATATGGAAACCGCAAAAGACAGGTTGATGGCCCACAAGCAGCGCATGAAATCGTTGGTGAGGAAGGGTACATTCCAGACCAGCAAGTTATTGGCAATATAAATCATGGCAAAGTTAATCAGGATGGACAAGAAATAACCGAAGCGTTTTCCTCCGGTCGGCATATCGTTAGTTGACATCATCTCTCCTTCTGCTTGGTTAAGCAAATCGTGAATTTCAATACGATATACGGAAAAATGGCCGGTTGGTTGCAGTAGCGCGAGAGGCTTAGTCGCCGGTGTAGATGACCGCCTGTTTTCCCAGGGCTTCCCAGCGTTGCAGGAAAGTATCGATGTTTACATTGTAAGTCCATTCACTGTCCACCACGGTAACGGTGGAGGCATTGTAACCGGTGATGATCCAGGTATGTTCAAAGCGTGCCACGGTGGTGGTGTTGCCGTTGGTGGCAGTATATTCCCGTGCGTCGATATCAAAGGGCATGTTGACAATCCAAACGATGACCGGCTGCCCCGCGGCTATTTCTCGTTTGATACCGGCGAAATCCCAATCATGTTTGGCTTTGGCCGGCAGCCCGTATTCTTTCAATAAGGCCGCGATAGGCGAGGCATGGATGCCGTAATCGTTTGGCGGCAGCTGGCCCATGGCGCCATTAATACTGCCGACAAAACCGCTTTCGGGATCGTCAGATTTGGGCATGCGGTCAATGAATTCCAATTCATTGATATCCACTCCAAAATACTTGGCCCAATCCACCGAGGCCTGGGCTTCACAATCCAGGGTGTAGAGCTGCGGCGTCCCTTTCAATCCGTTGACATAGGAGGACATGGGGATTTCTACATTGCTTTCCGCTTCATCCCCAGTGTTGGCAATTCCATCCGCCTGCGGTTGATTGGACTGATTGGCATCAGGCGCATAAGCAACCTGAGATCCATCGGTTTGATTCTGCGATTCGGCGTCCGGCTGCGGTGCGGGCATGGGTGTATAAACCGGGCCGGGCTGGAAGGGTGTCGGCTGCGCGGCCTGGAACAATCCGCCCTGGTCCAGCGAGGCCAATTTTTCACCGGTTGAAAGAATCGATCCGAAAAATGAACTCGACTGCGGATAGACAACCATAACCATACCGGTGCCTACCAAACACAAAAGCAGGGCCAGTATGATACCGGTCAGGGTAATCCAGAGCGATGACTTGGTGTGAGAAGAGTATGTTGCTTTCATCACCCATAAGAGGTGCAATATTCTTGCCAGGAGGGGGTGCGAACGAGATAAAGAGGTGGAAAGTTAATAGGAGAGCATTACTTAAGATAAAAAAAGAACAGGGAGGTGAATCACACTCCCTGTTCCGGTTTATTATTCTTCAGGTTCTTCGACCGGCGAATCTCCGTCGTCCATGCCGAACATGTTCAACCCGCCGCCCATGGCTTGCTCGCGCACGGCTTTTTCAATGTCCGCAAACAGCTCGGGATTTTGGCGCAGAAATTCTTTCGCGTTTTCACGGCCCTGGCCGATGCGGGTATCGCCGAATGAGTAAAAGGCGCCGCGTTTGGTGATGACATCGAGGGTGGAACCCAGGTCGATGATATCGCCGGCCCGTGAGATGCCTTCGTTGTACATGATATCAAACTCAGCGGTGCGGAAGGGCGGGGCAACCTTGTTCTTGACCACGCGCACGCGCGTGCGGTTGCCGGTGATTTCGGCGCCGGATTTGATGGATTGGATGCGGCGCACGTCCATGCGCACAGAAGCGTAGAATTTGAGCGCCATACCGCCCGGGGTGGTTTCCGGATTGCCGAAGTAAACGCCGATCTTCTGGCGCAGTTGGTTGGTGAAGACTACCGCGGTGCGGGTTTGGTTGATAGCGCCGGAGAGTTTGCGCAGCGCCTGGGACATAAGGCGGGCCTGCATGCCCATGGTGGCGTCGCCCATATCCCCATCGATTTCTGATTGGGGCACCAATGCTGCGACCGAATCAACCACAACCAGGTCCAGCGCACCGGAACGCACCAGGGTTTGCACAATTTCAAGAGCCTGTTCGCCGGTGTCGGGTTGGGAGATCAGCAAGTTTTCAATATCCACGCCTACTTTGGAGGCGTAAGCCGGATCGAGAGCATGTTCCATATCTACAAAGGCAACCGTACCGCCCATCTTTTGGGCTTCAGCGGCCAGGTGCAGACAGATGGTGGTCTTGCCGGAGGATTCAGGGCCGTAGATTTCAGTGACGCGCGCGCGCGGCACGCCGCCCACGCCCAGCGCGATATCCAGCGAGATGGAGCCGGTGGGGATGGCGGCCACTTCCAGATGATGCGCATCGCCCAGACGCACAATGGAACCCTCGCCGTAGCGTTTGGTGATGTCATCCAGGGCTTTATTGAGGACGGCCTGCTTGGCCTCGTCGCCTTTGCCGGCGGGTTGGTTAGGAATTTCGGGTTGGGTGGAATTGGTTGATTTAGCGGGCATAGCTTATCTCCGATTTAATTCATTAATTAAGCAAAATTATACAACTCATATTATAGCATAAATGTTCTAATAAAGAAATCAATTTATTAAATTCAAAACAATATAAATTATGGGATGAATCCGGTTCCAGCTTTCTCTTTAGAACAACAGATAAACACAGACTGATTATTCAGAATAAAAACGAGCAGCCAATTTAAGCTGCCTGTTTGGCATTGAATTGCATGGAAAATCTGGATGAGTTAATTCTTAGCAATATAGATGGGGCAATTATTGGGGTTTTGCCGTAATCAGTGTGACCGCAAAGTGTACTGGCATAAACCCGTTTGACATTTGGAATAATCGTTCTGAATCCATAAAATATAAAAATATACATTATTGTAAATATGGAAATAAACATCTTATAGTATGTATATGTACTCAAATTGTCAATCAAGAATGAAAAGATATCGGCACATTTTGACGAAAATAAGCCGGCCGAATTCCTATAATGAAAAAGGATGCAAATATGACCTATTTAAATTCAAGGCAAGCACGCATACTTAAATTTCTTTTGAATACAACTGATCCATTATCGATCAGAAAGATTAGCTTGCAACTGGATTTGCCCGCGCGCGTAATTCGCTACAACCTGCCTTACATTGAAGAATGGTTGAACGAAGAGGCCGTCGATTTTTCGCTGGTCCATCACAATGGTTTGCTGCTGCGAATTTCAGACAAAGACCGTAAAGACCTTGTGCAAAAGGTCAACCAGGAAATTCCCATTGTCGATATTTTTTCTCCTGAGGATCGCATCTCGCTTATCATATTCGATTTGCTGCGAAATCCGGATTATTGTTCAGGCGTGGAGCTGCAATCGAGATTATCTGTTGCCCGCTCAACGATTACCCGGGATTTGAAAAATGTCGAAGCGGCGCTGGCCGAAAAGAATATTCCTCTCTTAAGAGAACCTCATAGAGGAATTAAAGCCAATGGACGGTTAGAGGATATTCGGCATGCTTTAATCTCCTTGCTATTCGAATTGGATCTGGAATCCGAGCTGCTTAATTTTTGTATTTGGGGGAAAGCCACCAGCGGTAGTAATTTGAACAAATTACCGGAGGGTAGTTTGCAGATAATCATGCAAATTTTCCCGTGGAAAATCCAGGACGCGTGGCGCGAGGTCAACCGGATTTTGCAGGAAATCCACGCCACTTTATCTGAATCGATCATTCTTTATCTGGCTTTGTATTGGGCCATCATGAAAATCCACATCCAGTCGGGATTTTGTATTGAACCTGATCAGGAAAAGCTGGATCTGGTTAAGGGAACTCCTGAATTTGAAGCAGTTGCTGCTTCCGCCGAGAAATTAAACAAGATGACGGGGTTAAGCCTGCCTGAACAAGAAATTGTTCAATTTACCATGGAATTGTTGGGTTCAATTCGCGGAGGAAAGGTCAATTCGGATCAAGCGGGATTATTCATGCAAGACCAAATTGCCCAAGAAATCACCGACCAGTTATTAGAGCGTGTTGGCGCGAAAATTGATGAGGACTTGAATCATCCCCAAGTCAGACAGAAATTACAGGATCACATCTCCAGGCAGGTTTTAAGAATTAAATTGAACCTTCCCATCCGAAATAAGTTGAGCGAGCAGATTCAGTACATGTATCCGCGTATATGGCAGGCAACTGCCGAATCTATTCAGGAAATTAATGACGGGATCGGAAATGAGCATGGAATTCGAATTCCCATTGAAGAAGCCAATTACCTGACCATGTATATGGTGTTGGCCAAAGAAATGAAAGATGAATCCAACAAAGGAAAAAGAGTCATTGTCGTTTGCCCAAGCGGCGGAATTACGGTATGGATGGTCGTATCGAGACTAAAAAGTGAATTCCCGGAAATTACGATTGTCGATGTTGTCCCAATTAAACGGCTCAGCCAGGTTGAGAAAACAAAATTGGACGCAATTATCACGACAATCAATATTATCGATCGCGATCTGCCGGTCATAAAGGTCAGTCCGTTGTTAACGAATGACGATATTGATTTGATTAAGGAAGTTCTGTTTGATCAAGGACGAAATAAATGATTGATCGAACAACAGAAATAAATTTTGGAAATGGAAGTTGTTAAGCAAATGGAAAAATCGTTTTTTGATCTTATTGTTGTAGACAAGATGAATGTTGGGACATCAACCGAAGTCCTGGAGAAATTGTCCGGCAGTTTATATGCCCAAAAAGCCGTCAATGAGCATTTTCAGGCCGCGGTTATTGAAAGGGAGCACAATTTCCCAACAGGAATGCCGACAAAAATTCCGGCCGCGCTGCCGCATACGGATTCGGAATATTGCCTAAGAAAAGCACTCGCGGTTGGCGTTTTGGAAAAGCCGGTAACCTTTGGATTGATGGGGGGAGAGGATGGCGAGACGATCGATACAAAAATGGTTTTCATGCTGTCTCTGCCCAATCCCAAATCGCAAATCGTGATCATTCAAAAAATTCTCGAAATCTTCCGAGAAGAACCAACTATGGAAATGCTCCAAAGAACTGGAGAAAAAGATCCCTCTGAATTGAGAAAAATACTGACGTCATATTTTTCTGACATAAGTAATGAATAAACAGTCAATATAAAACGAAACAAAACACTTAGGAGAACCAAATGACATTAAAAAAAGAATCACTAAACACTAATTTTTCCCCCGATTTAAAAGTTGAATATGGAAAATTCGGAGGAATGTATGTGCCGGATCCATTTTCGCCTGCATTAGATGGGTTTGCCGACGTTATTTCCGGGATCAAGTCGAATGCCGATTTCCTTTCACTCTGGGAAACAGCCTTAATTGCAATGAAACCGAAAGATATTGAAATCAAATTTATCGGCAAAATATTGAATACGGATGTTTACAGGACAGCTTCATTGACCAGGCAATTTGTGATTTCCGGTTACCTTGCCCTGGCGAAGTATCTGAAACTGACACCAGCCTTTGCGGTGGACAGCAGGAGCGATCTGGATTTATTCCTGCAAGGAACACGTGCGCTTGATTTGAAACCGTACATTGCACTAAATAAGGAAATTGGAAAAGACCGGATGCTGGTTGAAACATTAAATAAGACCGGTGCAATGGTTGAAGTGGAGAAATGCGAAACGCTGTTCGATGATCCTGGACTTTACGCATTTCAATACTGTATCTCCAATATCAGTACTGCTTTATTTATTCCGGTACATTCCAATGTCGGCCCTTATCCATTCCTTTCAATCACTTCGGGTTTTGTGGAAGGATATTCAAAAATCCTGCGTGAAGCAGTCGATAGTGAATTACCCAGCCTTCCCGACGCGATCCTGGCCGGCGGATACCCGGGAACGTCAGCAATCGCCGTTTTTAAAGCATTCGAAAATACCGATGTTCGCATAATCTCGGTTGAAAAACCGATCGATGGGGAACAGGAAGAATGTTATTGCGGCATGTATTCAAAAATTGTCCTGCGAGGTGAGAAGGAAGAAATTCTCTCTCCCGAATTAATCCAATGTTGGGAAAACGGCGATGTGGATCGGGTTTTCGCTGAAGATTTCGATTCCGCAATCGTGGCGGTTGACCAGAGCGGTATTGCCTTGATCGTTGAGGAGGATTGATGGAAAACCGTCTCGACAGGATGTTTGACAAACTTCATAAGAATAATGAGGGTGTATTGATCCCTCTAGCGCCGGGTGATAAAGCACCATTCAGCATTTCAAACGAAATCATTGATATGTTCTATGAAGCCGGTGCAGACACTATTGAGATTGCAGTCCCGACAAGATATCCCTGGATGGAAGGCAATAATATGCAGATCCATCAATTGGAAGCGATTGAGCAATCCGTTAAGGGCTCCGATTCATTTGACTTGATGAAATTTACCCGTAACAAGTACCCTGATTGGCCGTTGCTGACCATTAACTTTATGGGGCCGGTTTTCAGATATGGGCAAGCGAATTATGTTCAAGGTTGTGCCGACGCTTCAATGGATGCGGTGGATATTCCTGATTACGCCTATGTCAGTCAAAATGATTCATTGGGCTTTGTGTCCAGTTTGTTATCCAAGAATGTGTATTTCATTGTGGATATCGCGACAAAACTTGCCATGGCTGAAGAAGGAACACGGGAATATGCCTTGTTATGTGAGTTGATCAAGAAATCAAAAGGTTTCCTGTTCATGATTGCCCAACCCGGCGGCGTATCGGGTACCAAGTCCACGCTGCCCGTGGACGAATTAAAACCGGCCGTGGATCGCGTGAAAGAACTGGAAGAAAAATTTAAAGTAAATACCCCGATCGTGGTTGTTTGCGGAATTTCATCACCGGAACAGGTCCGCCAAAGTATCCGTGAAGTGGGGGCCGACGGCGTCATGTTAGGAAGCGCGATTTCCAAACGGCTTCAGGCAGGCGAGACCATTGAAAAAATCGAACCGTTTACTCGGGAATTAAAAGAAGCGACCAAAGGGTAGGTGTATTGATGAATCGTATCGACAAGATGTTTGACGATGCCAAAAAGAAAAATGAAGCCTGTTTGATGACTTATTTACCCAGCATCGGACCTGATTTAAGTAGATCTAATGAATTAATCGACGGGTTTATTGAAAGCGGTTTGGACTACGTTGAATTGGGAACACCTGGCGGCGTACCATGGCTGGATGGAACTCCCATGCAAAAGAATCATAAACAATCTCTGGAGACCGGCATTGATGGAGAAAAGGCGATCTTCCTCGGAAAGCAAATCAGAGACCGGCATGCGGATTTCCCAATTCTGCCAATGTTGTATACGTCGGTTATTGTGCGGATGGGTGTGGATAATTTTGTGGATTTACTCCTTGAATCGGATCTGGATGGCGTAGAAATTCCGGATTACGCATCCTATCGTACAAATGATCCGCTGGGTATTCACGCCAAACTGAGGAAGAAGGGGATTTACAACATCAATTTCTGCGACGGTATCAGTCTGGCCGAAGAAGGCAGCCGGAACTATGAATTGCTGCGGCGTATAGCCACCGACGTGGATGGATTTATTTTCCTCACGGCAACGCCGGGCGTGACCGGTTCAACTGGCGGCGTCAATGTCCCTTATTTAAAGGAAGCAGTTGCCCGTATACGTGCTGTCCAGGAGAAATATGGGAAAGTGATGCCGATCATGGTTGGCTTTGGCATCAACACACCGGAAGATATTGAACTGGTTGTAAATGAGGTCAAGGCGGATGCGGTTGTGGTTGGGTCCGCGGTGACAAGGTTGATTCAATCCAATACACCAATAGAAAAAATTTGCGATTTTATTAAATCATTGAAGTCAGCAACTGTGAAATAAAAATACGAAAAGAAAGAGGTGATCGTAAAGAAAAAATTTCCTGGTTTGTGTTCTATAAAAATAATATTGATATATATGGAGATTTGAGATGAATTTTACAAATATTATGGCGTCAATCACTGCTTTACCCTCAGCGGTAATGGTGCCCCTCGCGATCCTGATATTCTCTTTGATTGCCGGGATGAAATTTACTAAAGCTTTCAGAAGTGCCATATTGATTGGAGCGGGCTTTGTCGGTTTTTCAGCAATGTTTACAGTGTTCGCGTCGAACATTGGCCCGGCGGTAGCGGCTTTCGTCCAAGGGTTGGGCCTTCAATTGGATATTGCGGATGCCGGCGTGTTCTCTCTGCTGACGGCAACCTGGGGTTCACCCATCGCAATCTGGTTCATTCCGATCGGCTTGGGTGTAAACATTCTGATGCTGATTCTAAACCTTACCAAAACCCTGGATGCGGATATCTTGAATTACTGGCCTTGGGGTATTTCCGCGATTGCACTGTACGCGCTCACCGGTAACCTGGTCATTGCATTAGCCGGCTTTGTGATCAACGAGGTCATTATCCTGTTGATTGCTGACTGGACCGCACCGAAGATCGATGAGCATTTTGACATGGAAGGTATTTCCATTCCTCATGGGAACGCCGCCTTATGGCCTCCGCTTGGAATTGCAGTCAATTGGGTCATTGAAAAGATTCCCGGCCTGCGGGATTTGGAAGCTGATCCGGATACCATCGCCAAGAAATTCGGTGTGTTTGGCGAACCGGTAATGCTTGGCACGATTCTGGGTGCCTTGATTGGCATTATTGGGCGCCAACCCTGGGGCACAGTCTTGAATCTGGCTGTTTCTCTGGCGGCGGTCATGCTGCTTTACCCCAGAATGCTGCAATTGATGATGGAAGGGTTAGGCCCGATCTCGGAACATTTGCGCAATTTCATGAAGGAAAAATTCAACCGCGACGTTTATATCGGTGTGGATGCTGCCGTTTTGATTGGGCAGCCGGATGTTTTGGCGGTTGGTATGATCCTGATTCCGATTGTTTTGGGACTGGCCTTGATCCTGCCCGGCAATCACGTACTGCCGCTTGCTGACCTCGCAATTGGGACACCCTTCCTCATCAGTATGTGCATGCCCTTCTTGAAACGCGGTAATTTTGTGCGCGGTTTGATTGTAGGTGTATTTATCTTCGCCGCTGCGCTGTATATATCCGGCGACCTTGCACCGCTGTACACCAAGGCCGGAGAAATGATTGGTATGCAGGTTCAGGATGGTGTAACCTGGACAAGCATGGCTGCGGGTTCGAACTGGATCACGTGGATACTGGTTAAAATTGTTGGGTTATTCGGTTATACTATCTAAAGTACAGGTTATGGATGTGGGTGAATATTTTTCACCCACATCTATTTAACGAGGTGTTGTATGGCTAAGAAAAGGGTTTTATCCGTTTGCGGAACAGGCGGAGTCACATCCAGCGTAATTACTCGCAGAGTTAAAGAGATTGCGGAAGAAAATGCAATCGACGTGGAAATTACGAACAGCAACGCATTTAGTATTAAATCTCACCTGGATTCCGAAAAATATGATCTTATTGTTTCCTCTTCGAGGGTCAAATCGCCGGATGAAAATATCCCGGTGATTAATTGCATGTCCTTTCTGACTGGGGTAAATGAAGAGGCAACAATAGGAAAGATCCTTGAGGTACTGAAGCAGGATTAATTTATTTATTAGAATAAGCGTTTTTAGAAGGTAGATAAAAAAACAGGCAGCCGATTTTGGCTGCCTGTTTGGCTTTGTATTGCTTAGAAAATCTTGAAGAGTTCTTTCTTGGCGTTGCAGATGGGGCAATTATCGGGCGCTTCGCCGTAACCGGTGTGACCGCAAACGGGGCAGACATAGACCGCTTCGCCGGAACTATCTTTCTCGGATTTAACTGCCTGTTTGGCGTCCGCGTACAGGACGGCGTGGATCTTTTCGGCTTCACGTGCCCAGGTGGTGGAGCGTACCGCACCGCGTTCTTCCTGCAGCTCGGCTACGGCCTGGTAAGCCGGATACATTTCTTCAACTTCGAAGGTTTCGCCCTCGATGCCGGTTTGCAGATTTGCGGATGTATCGCCCAGCTTTTGCATCACCTTGAAATGGCTGGTGGCATGTACCTGTTCGGCATAGGCGGTGGCGCGGAAGAGGCGCGCAACATTGGGAAAACCGTCTTTTTCGGCCTGATCTGCGAAGATCAGGTATTTCATATGAGCCTGGCTTTCGCCGGCGAATGCGGCTTCCAGGTTGGCTTTGGTCATATCACGCATAACGTTATTCTCCTTCAATAATAGTGTTGGGTTAGGTCAGATATGATTATAAAACAAGTAGGCCGGGATTTATACCGGATTATCTATAACAGGCTAAATGCTGTGTTTTTTGTAATAAAAAAGGCAGGAGAAAATGAACTTCTCCTGCCGGGAAAATGCTTCCCCCCTATTTTCTGGGTAAGGTATGGAATGAGTTGGCGGAAAATTCAACGGATACACGGCTGCCTTCTTCGAATTTATCGCCTTCCTGCGGGTCATAGATGATCACAGAGATCACCTGACCGCAAATTTCAACTTCATACTCCACCGTTGAGCCTAAATAGACTGCCTGTTTTATTTCTCCGGAGAAGGCTCCTTCCTTATGGCTGAGGTGGACGGATTCGGGCCGGATGATCAGGTAGACGCGGTCATTCACGGCATAAGTATGATTTCCCGTGGGAATGGTGAGAGAATTGCCGAATAATTCCAGCGAGATGTGATCATCGGAACTGTCCTCAACCATACTCTCAATGAAATTGGCTTTGCCAATGAAGTCGGCCACAAAGAGCGAAGCCGGCTGCTCGTAGATCTCAACCGGGGAGCCGATTTGTTCAATTTGACCGTCGTGCATGACTGCGATGCGGTCCGCGAGGCTCATGGCTTCAGCCTGGTCGTGGGTGACATAAACGGTGGTGATGCCCAGGCGCTGCTGCAAGCGGCGGATTTCAGCGCGCATCTGCACGCGCAGCTTGGCATCCAGGTTGGAAAGCGGTTCGTCAAAAAGCAGGACTTTGGGCTGCATGACCAGGGCGCGCGCTAATGCCACGCGCTGCTGTTGGCCGCCGGAAAGCTGGTGGGGCATGCGATCTCCCAAACCGACCAGGTTCATCAATTGCAGGACAATCTCAACCTTTTCGTGGATTTGATCCTGGGGCTGCTTTTTGACCTTCAGGCCATAGGCGATGTTTTCAAAGACCGACATATGTGGAAAGAGCGCGTAATTTTGAAAGACCATGGCCATGGGCCTTTTGTTGGGCGGTATCTCGTTAATCTCTTTCCCTTCCAGGAGGATCCGGCCGGAAGTGGGGGATTCAAAACCGGCGATCATCCGCAGCGTGGTAGTTTTTCCGCATCCGGATGGGCCGAGCAGGGTGACGAATTCTCCCTGGTGGATTTCAAGGTTGAGACCATTGACCGCCTGGACATCCTTTTTACGGCCGAAGGTTTTTACCAAATTTTCTAACATAAGCGTTGCTGTTTCCATGTCTATTCCTTATATATCAATCATTCGTTCAGCTCCGGTGGTGGAACCGACGACAGCGTACATTAGCCCAATCGAGGTTAGAACAATGGCAATTAGGACCACGCAATAAGCGGCGGCATTACCAAAGCGACCGGTTTCAGCCTCGTTCAAGATCTGGGTGGTCATAATGCGCCATTGGGGTGTTACCAGGAAAATAATGGCAGACAGCGACGTGATCGAGCGCGTGAAACTATAGATCAGGCCTGTCAGAAAAGCCGGGCGGACCAGGGGCATGGTGATGCGCTGGAAGGTGGTTGCTGAACTGGCGCCCAGGCTGGAGGAGGCTTCCTCCATGGCCGGGTCAAACTGATAGATGGCGGCCACGCCGGAACGGACGCTGGCGGGAATGCTGCGGACCACGTAGGCCAGGATGATGATGAGTGCTGTGCCGGTGAGTTTGGGTACCAAGCCGCCGAGGATGGGCTTGTTGAAGGCCAGGATAAAACCGATGCCGACCACTGTGCCGGGAACGGCCAGGCCCAAGACCGATGTGAAATCGACCAGGTTGCGGCCAATAAATTTCCGGCGCACCACCAGATAAGCGATTAGAATACCCATCAAGCTGGCAATAGGCGTGGCGATGGCTGAAAGCAGGGTGGTGTCGGTCATGGCTTTTGAACCATAGCCCAGCAGGACGAAACGGAAATGCTCGAGGGTTAATTCATAGTTGATGCCCCACACTTTGACGATCGCGCCGACAAAGATGAAACCGTAGATCAATACGATTAGCGCTGCAATCAGCAGGCAAACGGTGAAGAGCGTCCACTTGACCCATTTGGATTGAAGCGGGCGCGAATATCCGGCGGGCTTGCCGGTAATCGAGACGTAAGAATGGCGGCTGACCCAATAGTGCTGAATGAAGTAAATTAACAACGTAGGCACCAGAAGAATTAGCGAGAGCACCGCGCCTGCGTTCAGGTCATATTCGCCAATGATGGACATATATATACGGGAAGCTAAAACAGTGTAGTTACCGCCAATCAACAGCGGGTTGGCCAGGTCGGCCAGGGCTTCAACAAAGAGCAGCAGGAAAGAACTGGCTATGCCGGGCACCAGCATGGGCAGGATCACCGTGCGGAAAACCCGCCATTTTCCCGCTCCCAGGCTGGTGGCGGCTTCTTCGAGTGAAGGATCCAGCGCGCGCATCATTCCCAAGAGGGTCAGGTAAGCCACCGGGAAGAACGAAATGGTGAGAACCAGAATCAAGCCATCCAAGCCGTAGATATCGTAGCGCAAGCCGAGCAGGTCTTTGGTGATCAATCCGCTGCGGCCGAAAAGCACGATGACTGACATGGATACCGCGAAAGGCGGCGAGATGATGGGAAGCAGGCTGATTAGATGAAAAAACTTCTTTAGGGGAACATCCAGCTTGACCTGTACAAAAGCAAACAAGAACCCGACCAAGGTACCGGCAAAGGCAGTGCCCAAGCCCATTTTCAGGGTGTTCAGGATAACCTGCCAGGTTGCCCGTCCGGCGATGAGACGCTGGTAGACGGGAACGGCTTCCGAGCTCAGACTGACGGACAGGATTTTGCCCAACGGGAAAATAATGAAGAATGCCAGGAAAAGAATGGAGACTAAAAAGCCAAGCGATAGCCAGCCATCCTGAGTCAACCGGCGAAACTCACGCAAGCGGAGAGCGATGAATTCGGACATTTATGTACTCCTATCAAAAGAGGCAGCGCTTTGCAGTTTTACGGCAGCCAAGCGCCACCTCTAATGGTTTTATTGATTGTCTATCAGTCGATTAACTTTCAGGAGCGGCAGCGCCTTCACGCACCTCTTCCGCGTAACGTTCAATCAGCGCGCTTTTAGCCTCGCCGGCAGCGATGCTGTCGTAGTCCACCAGATTTACCTGGCTGAGGGAAATCGCTTCAGCGGGCACAATCGTTTCGGGATTTGTGGGCACTTGATAGGATTTCACTGTGGCAGCGACGGCCTGCGCTTCAGGGGTCAACGCCCAGTCCATCCAGACTTTTGCGGCCGCCGGGTTGGGCGCGTTCTTAATGAGCGCCTCAGCACCGATTTCGTAGCCGGTACCTTCCGCCGGGAAGGACACTACCAGGTTCGCGCCGGTTTCTTCACGGAACTTGACGCAGTCGTGCGAGAAGATAATGGCAACGGCAACTTCACCGGAGGCAGCCATGGTGCCGGGAGCCGAACCGCTCTTGGTGTATTGGAAGATGTTGCTATCCAACTGCTTCAGGTAATCAAAAGCGCCGTCTTCGCCGCGCAGCAGCACCAGCGTATACAGGGATGTGTAAGCCGTGCCCGAGGTGCGGGAATCAGCGATGGCAATGTTCCCCTGCAGCTTGGGATTCAGCAGGTCATCCCAGGAAGTGGGGGCTTCGACGCCTAATTCGTCCAAAACGTCCTGATTGGAGCAGAAGCCTAAAGCGCCAACATAAATGCCTGTCCAGCCGCTGGCTTCATCTTTCAGGTTTTCGGGAATCAGGGCCGCATTTGCGGGGATGTAGGGTTCGATCAGCCCCTTAGTGAAGGCTTCCACCTGTCCGTCGCTGGGGCCGCCCCACCAGACATCAAAGGTAGGCGCATCCGCTTCGGCTTCCATGCGGGCGACCGCTTCACCGGAAGACAGGCGCACGTATGAAGTCTCAATGCCGGTCTGATCCTGGAAGGCAGCTGTCATCGCCTGGCACCAGTCTTCCTGCGGGCCGCACAAGACGGTTAACGGGCCGGACACCTGTTCTTCGACCACAGCGGGTTCTTCAACGGCAGCGGCCGGCTCCTGCGCTTCCGCGGCAGCATCGGCGGGCTGGGCGGGTTCTGAGGCTGTTTGGGACGCACATGCACCGAGCACGAGCGACAGTACCAGAATCCCTACAATAGTTATTACTGAGTGACGCATCTTTCAAATCCTCCTTAGTTATGGGTGGGCTTTCATCAGAAAGCCATAGGGTTGTTCGATGCCACCACTATAGCATTTCAGATTGCGTCTATGGTTTCCGGATGGTTACAGATGGTTACACTTCCATTACAGCGATTATTTTCTTTACTTATTGATCTTTTCAAAGTAATACCCGACTCCGCGCTCCGTATGAATGAATATGGGATCGCTGGGGTTGGGTTCCAGCTTTTGGCGCAGGCGGTAGATTTCAATTTTGACCATCTCTTTATCACCCTGCCATATCTCAAGTTCCCATACTTCCTTTAATAAAGCCTGCCAGGTCAGCACGCGGCCCGCATTGGACACCAAACAAACCAGCAGGCGATATTCCAGGGGAGAGAGTTCAACGGGCAGATCGTGCAGGGTTACCCGGCGGCGGTCAAAATCGATATGGAGCGGTTGTATATCAACGCTGTGCTGATCGGAATTGTGGGTGCGGCGCAGAATGGCCTGGACGCGCAGGGTTAATTCGCGAATGCTGAAAGGCTTGGTCATATAATCATCGGCGCCCAATTCCAGGCCTTTGATGATTTCTTCCTGCTCGTCCCTGACGGTCAGCAAGAGCACCGGGATGGTTGTGGCTGTGCGTACTTTCTGGCAGACTGCAAAACCGTCCAGCGCGGGCATTTCTACATCCAGGATGACCAGGTCGGGGCGGCATTTCTCAACCTGCTGCAGCGCCTCGCGGCCGTCGTAAGCCATGACCACCTCGAAGCCGGCATTTTGCAGACCATAACTGATGACCCCTACCATCTGCGGTTCATCATCCGCGACCAAGATTAATGGGTGCTCTTTCATAGCTGCTCTCCGTTTGATTGAATGGCAGGGTCACGTAAAAACTGGTACCCCGGCCTAATAAAGTATCGACGTAAACCTGCCCGCCGTGGCGTTCGACGATGTTCTTAACGATGACCAAACCCAGGCCGGTACCGTCGTTGAGCCGGTTGCCGGGAGTGGAAAAATGCCGGAATAGCTGGCGGCGGTTCTCATAACCCATGCCGGCGCCGTCGTCCGTGACCGCAATCAGCATGTTGCGGTCGTTTTGGGAGATGGTGACAATGATACGGCCGCCTTCCGAGCTGTAGCGGCTGGCATTTTGGATCAGATTGATCAAGACCTGTCGGAAAAGATCCGGGTCGACCGGAATGGGAGGCAAAACCTGGGGATAGTAGGTGCTGATGTGCTGGCTGCGCTGGTCTGTAATAGCGCGCAGGTCCTCCACCGCGTCGCGAACCACGTGACGAAGGTCCACCGGCTGGAATTTCGGCGAGAAGACGCCGGCTTCCAGTTTGGCCTGGGTGAGCAGGTTTTGGGCGAGGGAGGCCACCCGCTCCTCGTTTTGGTAAATAGTCTCAAGGAAAGTGCGCTGCTGTTTGGTCAAGGGACCGGCGCTTTCATCGAAAAGCAATTCCAACGAAGTGCGCATGAGGGTGAGAGGAGTACGGACCTCGTGGGAGAGCATGGACAAACGGTCCGAGCGGACTTGGAGATTGTCTTCCAGGTTGGCGCGCGCCCGATTTTCCTTTTCGTGCTGCCGGGCCCAAGCCGTGGTTATGGCAGTTAAGATGAGCCAGAAAATGAGGCTGGGAATTAATTCCGTAAGCCTATCGAATTCGGAAAACTGCGCATAGGCAGTAAATATGAAAAATGCCGCTGAACCCAAACCAAGCGCCAGGGTCACTTTCCAACCGGCCAGAATGCCGTCCGCGACCAGAACACAAATAAAGAATAATTCAAAAGATGGATATCCTTGCAGCACCAGGACGGCAACCAGGGCAAAGTCCATCAGGGCTGTTAGGGCAGGGATGAAAGGCGAGAGGCGCGGCCAACGAAAAGAGAGGGCGGGGAGCAGGAGAATTCCGAGCAGGAAAACGGCCAAGGCAACCAGGCGTTTATCCGTGAACGAGCCAATGCGGAGGGCAAGCACAACCAGTAAACCGCAATACGCGGCCGCACGAATAATAAATGCCGGCGTGACTGCTTTGCGCACCCTCTCCAATTGACGCTTCCCTCCAAAGTTGAAACGAGTATTGAATTATTAAAGCAGATATTTGGTAAAAACCCAAGGTAATTTTATCAGTCCAGACAATTGTTCAATATGAGAATGTTAATCATAATCGGGAATACCTGTCATGATTTGAAAGCAGGATTTCTTAAACATTATTGACAGATATTTTTGGGTATAGTAAGATTGTCCAGCTGATATGGCGAGGTAGCTCAGTGGTAGAGCAGGGGACTCATAAGCCCTTGGTCGTGAGTTCAAATCTCACTCTCGCCATATATTTATTTAAGAACTTCGCAGTAGTGCAGAGGATTTCAACTCTCAAAATATTTTTACAAAAAAATTTGAATAATGCTTTGTCAAAAACCTGAATAATATAGTGTTTTAGGGGTGGGAAAGCCCACCCCTTTATGTTAGCGGGTTTACTAGTTACTTAATAGAATTAATCACCATATGGCGTTTTTTTTGTAGGTTCAGGACTTGGCTCATCTTCAAATTTATTTGTGGAATTTGTGGTGTGAATATTGGGATTTCCAGAAACTTCGTTTACTTTTTCAATTTCCAGATAGCGAAATAATAAAGGACTTATTAATTCTGTCTTATCTTCAAACATTTTTATTTTCTCCCTTCTATTTGATTCAAGAATTATTAAGCGATGGACTTACTCCCGCTAACAAACTAGCTATAGCTACACTGATTTGTGCTCCTGATAGTTCCTCAATCCACAAGAATTGTCCGTTTTCATTGATCTCTAAAAATACGTATTCCCCATCAGGTTTTCTTATTAAATCAATTGCTCCGAATTCGAGGCCGAGTTGACGTGTTAACTCAAGACACTTTTTCTCAATTTCATCAGGTAATTTGTATGGAGCATATGGAGTATTCTGTAAATCGTATCTCCGCCAATCCAGTTCTGATGTTTTACTTTGTTGGCTATCAATTTTTACCGAAATTACCTGTGAACCTATAACATTGACCCGAATTTCGTATTTTTTTGGAATTTCCTCTTGGAATGTAACTGGAGAAATTGAGATTTCATCTTCTGCGATAATATCTGAAAAAATTACTCGATTTGTTAGCACAAATTTAATATCACTATTGTTTCTCGAATAGATCCACCCGGCTCCAGTAGCTTTTAGAATAATTTTTCCATCACAGAGTTCGTAAAATCTTTTTGCTTGAATTGGGTTATTCGTAATGAGAGTTCGTGGGACTCTGAACCCTATCTCTTGGGCTAATTTTAATTGAAGTGGTTTTCGAGACGCTTTCCGTAGTTTGTCAGGGTGAGATACCCATAATGGGTCTTTAAGTAATGCATACATTGCCTCAATTGCCGCTTTCCATTCATCAAGAGCAAAGTCTTCTCCTTCATCGGTCAAAGAATACTTTTGAAAATGAATTGGATGGGGCCTACGATACCATATAGAAAAAACTTCGTTCAGGTTTATATTTTCAGATCCGGTGTTTACAATAATTTCAGGTATCTCATTATTGTGAGTTTGGTTAATTGAAAGAGTATAGTCTGATCCGAATTTTTCCGGAAAGAACAAGATAGGATGAGCATTAAATTTCTGTATATTCTCGAATACTCGAGAAGTGTGTTTATCCTGCGGATTGGAGATTAATAGAACAAGCCTCGGAGCCATTTATTTGTGAATGCTGAATAGCTTTATTTTACTCGTTTTCCGTTGAAGTAAACGGAAGTTTCTTGAGAATTTATTAAATTCTTTTTTTTTATGCAAAGAAAAGATTTGAAACTAAATTTATAAGATGATTTGATTATTTATATATCGTTCAAAAAAGGGATGATTCTAAAATACTGACATATACAATTAATCACGGGTCAAAAAATGTTAAGAACCGTTTATACACAGAAAGCTTTAAAAATTTTTTTCCTTAAGACCACAAGTGATGTATGAAAAATATGACATTCTTGACCGATTAAACAGGAGATCAAGTACTGAACCAAAGTTGTTTTATCATTTGTGGAGGAAGACTCCTATCCGAGGTTTGTTTCACCGATCCTATTGGAATCTAATGAAGATTGGGAGTTAGTAAAATTTATTTGCTAAAAAGGTTATTAGAGTATTTTAATATTCTGAAAGATTCTGTGATGTATGTTAGGGAAAAACTGACATATAACCCAATCATTTTTTTATATTAAAAAATCAGAAATATTAAGATATGTGTGTATAAAAACCGTAAGGAAATTAGTTATTTGCTATATAATTTCTTTAGGTAATGGGAAGATGGGGTCTTTATTTATAAAAAAATTTCCTTCTATAACGGCTATTTACCTTTTCCCAAGATGTATTAAGTAGAAAATTGAAAAATTCTAGATCGGAAAATAATGGGGAAGAAGATCAAAACAATATAAAGAAGGGGTTCAACTAATAAAATATTCTGATAGAACAAAACCAACTAATACTGAAAGCTAAAAAACGAGCACTTTGTAAAGAAAACTTAATGGGAATCTTTGAGTCCCTATTACTTATAAATAAAAAAATGACTTATTTGAGGATTCAATGAAATTATTTACGGTAAAGAAAGAAATCACCAATTATTACTGCTAACCGTTCTGTTTTTATTGATTAATTATTAAAAAAAATAGTGGAGATTGTTTTTAATTCACGTAATTGTTAAACATAAAAATGAAGATCGATTATTCACACCGAGGAGTTTTCAACTATCAGAGAATCACATTATTTGGAATTAATGAATCCACTATCTCCAGGTTTGAGAAATTGATCAAGCTGGTTCGCGATAAATCATCTCCTTTTAAGTATTTCAATCTAGATTTTATTAAAGTTCCATTGAACAACCAAATACTATTGGAAGACTACCTTCAAAAAGATACCTGTTATGGGGATGCCTTTATCTTCTTAATTGATGCAGAATTTGTTTTAAATAATGATATCGAGGGTTTAAGAAGAACATTTCGATTAACATGGCTAAAGCAGTATTTTGAGAATAGTAATCAGAATAAACAGTATTTACTATATTCATCCACGTCTATAGTCATTTCTGGAATCGAAAGAATTCTTGTGGGGCCTTCAAATGGCTTAATAAATGAGGAAATAAATGCAAAGGTAGATTTCTTTGAATCCAAAATAAGGGAACTGATGGACCCACTTATAAATGTTTTTAATTTTATGGGAACTCCAATAAGTATTTTTCCCATTCAAGAAAAGGACTCACAGAAAGCTGAGCTACCATTATTACCATTAGAATATCCGTTTTTATTTTATTATGCTAACTGGATAAACCGATCGCTTTTACCGATCTTGAATTTCCGGTTTTTTACAGGAAAATCTTCTGAGAGTAAAGCAATTCAAAAGGAGATTGCTTTCAATCAAAAGAATATTGAAGAGATAAAAACAATACTGCCATTACATATACCAGGCTATGAAGTAAAAAAAGTGTGTAAAAGTTGTAAACATCCAATTAACTTTAAAAACGATGCGATTTGTCCGAATTGTGGAGACCCAATTTATGGTTATCTGCGTTGTAACCAATGTAAACAGATTGTCCCGATAGGAAAATACTGTTCTCAATGTGGAAATAAATTGATTAGCTGACATAATTAAAATGAAAAAATGTTGGAATCCATTCTGTAGAAAACCAATTAAAGAAGATGCAGAGTACTGCGTCTATTGTAGGGCCTGGCAAAGGTTGCCTATCGTTATTTTAGGAGTGCTGGTACCCTTATTATCTATAATAATTCTAGTTTTCAAATTTCCACAAGGTTGCATTCCAGGACCCATAGCCACTTCTACACCTACAACAAGCATAACTGTTGTGACAAAAACCACTATCATCGATGAAACGATTGAGATTGTAAACACACCAACACCAAAAATTATTATTACTCCGACCTCTAGCTCAAAGGAAGAGAAGGCTCTCAATGGAAAGATCGTGTTTACTTGTCAGGTTGACAAAACAATTGGTCATGATCAAATATGCATAATCAATGCGGATGGCAGTGGTAAAAAACAGCTTACTAATAACTTGAACTCTGAGAATTATTATCCTTCCCTTTATGGAAAGGGTTCAAAGGTTATATTTTCTTCCTCCATGAATGGCGGGTATGAACTTTTTAGTGTGGACACAGATGGGAAAAATCTCAAACAACTGACATCCAATCATGGCGAATTTTATTCTTCAGATGTTTCACCTGATGGGAAATATATCCTGGCAACTCGTCATCAGAATGGAAAAAATTATATATCCTTATTACGAATTGATGGAAGCTTTATTGGAGATCTCAATTCTTATTATGATTGCAAAGAACCTGTTTGGTCGCCGGATGGAAGTGAAATCCTTTTCGCTGCCAATACCGAAAGTAAAGGTATCCAATTTTATACCATGGATAAAGATGGGAATAATGTCAGGAAAATATCCAATCTATCTTATCTAACTGGCCGATCGGATTGGGGGCCTAATGGACAAATGGCATCCTTCAGTGGTGAATATAAGAAGCAAAATCGGGAATTGTTCCTTTTTGATGAAAAAGGGGCAGTTGATTATTTGACAAACGGCGGGGATAATTTAGCGCCTTCTTTTTCACCGGATGGTAGCTGGATTGCTTTTACTTCTTATCGGGATAATTTTGGGGACCCGGATGGATGCGAGATATATCTTATGCGTCTTAGTGATGGATATGTAAAAAGGGTTACCGATAATGATTATTGTGATTACCAACCGAGATGGGGGGATTAATTATTAATTACTTACGATTAAATAAGCGAAGTTGAACACTTATAAGCGCGAAAAATGTGATTCTGAAGAGGATTGAAAATGGCAGTAGAAGGAAGACAAAACATAGAAAAGATTATAAAGGGAGTGGGCAATGGAAAAGATGTCGGAAACTGATACACTGAAAATCACCATGATTGGGGCTTCAGGAGCGGGGAAAACCTGGTATATGGCTTCGATGTTCCATAAATTTGTATACAATGTAGTAATTTCATTAATGAGTTTAGATCAATTAAATAATCCTACCGAAAATCCCATAATTGATGAAAAAATTAAAACAGCAATAAGGCTTACAAGAGAACTGGAAACGAGTTGGAATGTGGTTAGGGCTGGAAAAAGAGTAGGCACAGAGAATTTGACTGATTTACGACTCCATGTGCTCTATAAGCATAATCCAATTTTTGATATCGGATTTATTGATTACGCAGGGGGAGCGCTTGTTTTTGACAAAAAAGAAAATGAGCCGCAGGCCATTGAAATCCAACAAACAATTTGGGAAAGTGATGCTTTATTAGTTATACTGGATTCAGTGGAAATTTTCAATGAAGATTTGGATACTATAAAGGCGAATTTGGGCCTCGATATCATAAGACAAATATTTGAAAGTCTGTTTATAAATCACAAAATGGATGAATTTACCGCAGCTCCCTTTGTACTGACTAAAGTGGATGAATTGCGAAGATTAATAAAAACTGAAGAGGATAAAGTACATTTTATCCAAAAATGCACGGATCTAGTTGACCCGCTCGCAAGCCCTTTTATAGATGCGGGGATACCAACGGGTTATTTTCCGGTATCTGCGATAGGGCTGGATGCACATAAACCGGTACCCGAAGGTCCTTATGAGAATATTAACCCGCTATGGGTTGAAAATCCCATCCTGTTTTGCGCAGATAAGTGGATGGATAGAGAATCATTAAAACTGCAGAAGGCCTTAGAGAATTTGAATAACAGAAAAAAGAGTCCCTTGCATGGGATAATACCCGCCTACTTTACTGAAAAATTGCAGGAAGAAAAAGAAAAGAAAGGAACAGAAATCAAGACGAAGATACAATTTAACATAGAGATGCAAGGGATTATCCATGGTGATTATAACGTTGAGATGGGAGTATTTAATACACTTACGGGAACACAACAATTGCAGAAATGTATAGATGAAATATCGTAAAAAAGTCAGGCGCATATGAGAATATCTTACTTTTTTTGTTATTACAGCCGTTATCATCCCAAACCTGAAGACTATCACTGGATTACACATTCCAATCATCTTTCCGATGAATTACGAGATTCACTCAAGAGACATATTTTCGATAGTTTTGATAGAAACGAACAATACTGTTTTTTTCCACTCAGCCTGAAAAACGGTCTTGATTACGTGGGAGTGGGCAAAAGATGGCACTATGGATTGGATGCTCACGAAGGTGATATTAATCATTCTGTGCTTCTTCTGTTTAGAAAAGTGGATTGGGTTTTACTAAACCCAACAGTGTTTATTCAGTACTATCTGATGGCAATATTCAGTGATATTCAGGAGAAATACTGGAAAGAGGAAAACTATAGCAACGATCCGATAATCAATTCCGGCGGTGTAATTAATATTAACCCCGATATCCCTTGGGAAAGCTGGAAAGAATTTATACGGGATTATCAGGCTGCTGAATGTTACACTCCGGCAAAATTTGGATCTTTATACGATATCCAGGCTCTCATCGGTAAAAACAAACTCATTCCTTTTCAGAAGGCCGTCTCCACATATTTGTTGGATTTTCCATATGAATTATTTAATGAAAAGCCAAAGCATTCGTTTGTGGCGAAAAGGAATTTTCGGCAAACATATAAACCGTTGCTTACAAAAATGAGAATAGAGAAAACGGAAAGAAAGAAAATGAACGAAGAAATCCAAAGAAATCTTGATGAAATCTCCAGGTATTTAGTTTTGTTCAAAGTTTCTGATAGCAAATATTTAAAAGAACAAAGGGAAAAATATACAGCCTTTTTAAGGGAATACCGCAACAATCATATTGACCATGAAAATGATCAAAAAAAGTTGGGCGAGGATATTATTCTTGCCGGGAGGCGTTTGGAAACAGATGTCTCTGGTTTACTATCCAATCGTCATGACCTTTATAGTTATTATGTTAGGATAGTGAAATTGTGTAAAAATAATGGGCTGACTCAAAAACCTTGTTCCATTTATAACCCTGAGGATTCCAAATTAGATCTTTATTCGATCATTAAAAGAATATTCGACCTGTATGGGAAAACAGCCAATTTGTGCCTGAAATGTCTTGCTGTTTGGGATGATGAAGAAAAACGAATCTTAGAGAACTTAACTGGTTTGGCAAAAGTAGGGGAAAGAGCCTATTTTCCACGTGTTTTGCTAGAAATGCCAAAGCCTTTGATTGAGCTTGAGGAAAACAGCAGAGAGGCGAAAAAGATAGAGGATAACCGGGCTTTTCCTGAACAAGAATCAGTAGAACTTACTGGAAAGGATCCAGAGGAGAATCCTGAAGCAGATTTGTTGCCGAAAAGTATGAAAGATTCAAAATGATAGAAATAGAATATTAATTACTAAAAAAAGGACTGTGATTTATAAAATGATCATTGGCTGTAAGGAGAAAAAATGTCAAATCATGGTGTGATTGGAGTGGGTCTAATTTCTTTACCTTTTGTATTGGTTGGTGCAAGTGTAGCTGGAAGTATTTTTGTTATCGGGGAAAGCATCAAAGCTGCTGATAAAGCACGCGTATATTTTGGAAAGCAAATTGATGTGGCAATCCAAAGGCACCGGGAAAAGCTGCAGAAAATAGAGGCGAAAAAGATAGAAGCGGAACGTCAGGCAATGATTGCGAGGATGCGTTTAGAAGCGATAGAGAAGCAGGATGAACTCTTATCGATATTAATAACAAAGCAGGATATAAAAAACACAATAAAGTTGATTGAAAATGAACCACTAATAAAAGATAAACATTCATTCGAGACGAATGCGCTGAAAAAAAGCCTAATGGAATTGGATGAAATAAATTCGACTTGCGATTGGAGCGATTTTATAAATACGAGGAAGCAAGTTATTAAACTGAGTGGGGAAAGTAATAGATTATTGAAAGAAGTTACAACAGAAGTAAAGAAAGAACTAACCAAACAGTTAGTAAATACTGCCGAGGAAATCATCAAGGATAAGTTGGGATATGATCTTTATACATTCTGTCTGGGAGAATATGAGGCTGCCGGTAAGAAAGGTACCCAAGAGTTTCGTGTTGCTATTACAGATGAAGGAATGAAATTTAGCTTTCAGGGTTTTAAAGGAGAAGATTGCTATAGGGAAACTGAAAAGTTTTGCGGCTTTTTGAAAGAATGTGGAGTGGAAATTGCGGATTTTAAAGCATACTCAAATAGCAAAGGTACCTGGGATTTTGAACAAACACAAAAGATGACTCTATCCGTTATTGAATCCTTAGGACTTGACTTTACCATGAGCGATGGTATCCCTGGAACAATTGTGAAAGCAGAGAAGAACAGAGAATCTATATGAAAAAAAGTGAACCGAAAGGACAACAGGTCAATCCGGATCAAAACGCTGTTACTATTATAATTTCTTCGGATTGCATACTTCAATTCTTTGGGGATGAAAATCTAATCAACGAAATAAAGATGAAGTGGGTTGAAAAAGGTTACCCACTGGAAAAAATAGACTTTCTTTGTGGTTAGGGGGAGTGAAGAAAATGGAAGAAGAAAAGAAATGGTTTTCAGAGATTCGGGAAATTTATCAGGCTGAGATTGCGCATCAATTTATCATATACAACAATATTTACGATTATGTTTTCCAGCCCGCAGAAAGTACAGACAAAGGTCGGCTATTTGAACTCGGGGAATACCTTTTCGAACAAATAAAAAAATTAACCAACTTCGATTTAATTTTGAAATACTCTATATCAAGTGGTATTACCACTTTGGTTTCCACAGAAAAAGGCAGTAAAGTCCTTGCGAAAATGCCACCTCAACATAAAGGGGGGCAGTCAACTATTCCGGTATTTGAATTCTTTAACTCTCTACTCTTTCAGAAGGATTCAAAGGTTGCCATACTTATTGAGTATTTCGACCATATCATTCCACTCTCATCAATAAACTCTGAGGTAAATGATTACCAGAAATCTGCATTAATTGAAACTATCCATCGATGGGGGAAAACACAAAAAATCGGGAATGAAGGCCATCTCATTATCTTGTTAGCAGATAACCTGGGAAAGATACCACCAATCCTTTATAACACAAGCAGTCAAACGTGTCTCGTTGATATTCCACTTCCGGATGAGCGGGAACGGCTGGAGATTTTAAATCATTACGAAAAAACAAAAAGTATCCCTCTGGAAGAAGACGTGACTTTGGAGGGTTTGGCACAGAATTCTACCGGTTTTGGAAATCGAACATTTATAAAGTTAATTGGGTTGACTAACTCCCGTAAGGAGAAAATCTCATGGAAGTTGATCAAAGATGCTAAGCGGGAGATTATTTTCTCTGAAAGTAGTGGCGTTTTAGAGTTTGTTCAGCCTGAACATGGATTCAATGATATTGGCGGATTGAAAGAAGCGAAAAATTGTTTGCGTGAGATTTCAAATAACATCAAGGATGGAAAGATCAATGTAATTCCCAAAGCTATTTTACTCCTTGGCCCTCCGGGAGTTGGGAAAACTTATATTTCCAAAGCATTTGCCGAAGAATCTTCCATGAATTTTGTAGTCATGAGAAATATCAGAAGTCAATGGGTCGGTGAATCTGAAAGAAACCTTGATCGTTTACTGAATTTTATTAAATCTATTGCGCCAATTTGCATCTTTGTGGACGAAATTGACCAGGCATTTGGCAATCGAGAAGGTTATTCAGGGGATAGCGGTGTTAATCAAAGAATCTTCGGAAGATTGTTGGAAGAGATGGGTAATGATGAAAATAGGGGAAAAATTATTTGGATATGTGCTTCCAATAATGCAAAAGGTCTCGATTCAGCAATGAGAACTAGATTCGATAAAGTCATACCATTTCCGGTTCCAATTGGTGATGAATGCATTGAGATATTAAAAGCCCAGGCAAATACTCTTGGAGTGAAATTTAGTAAAGAGGTTGATTTTTCTCAATTCAAAGATAGACTATCCGGATTTACAGGCCGCGAAATTGGAATTATCCTGAGAAGAGCAATGGAGGTAATGGAACCAAATGCAAAGGCAATTACCCTCGAAAAATTGGATTATGCTGTGAATGATTTTAGAGTTGATAATAAAGAGGGAAGAGCGATAGAGTTTAATAGAATGTGGGATGAAGCTCTTGAATTCACAAATTTAAATAGTCTTATACCTCTGCGATTCCAGAAAAATAATCAGAATTAATTGAAAAAGGGCTTTATCTACATTTGAAATTGTAAATGTTATACAACCAAATAAAAATAATTAATTCTCTGAAAGCGTAATTATTTTAATAGATATAACAAGGATGGTAAGATTAAAGCATAAGATTATTGAAATTTAACACACCGCCATATCTGGGAAAACAGGCATAAAAGCCACGAAAATTGTCGTATTTGGGGGTATCAGGAGTTCAAATTAAGTTATTTGTTTCATAAGCCCTTGGTCGTGAGTTCCCTGGCCTGCTGCCAGGGCAGGCAAATCTCACCCTTACCATCAGGAAGGGCGCACCCTCGTCATATATTTACTTAAACTCCTAAAGTGATTCAAAAATCCAAACAGGGATTCCATCGCAATCATGTGAGGCGATGTTTTTTACCTTTTCTCCTCCCGGGGAGAATGATCTGGGAAAGACTTTGAGTTTTTACCAGCGAGCTTCGTCCATGATTAAGCAGTTCGTAAATTGACTTTCCATCGCCGAATTCCATAAAAAGGCTGGCAAAATTCATCATATCTTATTACGCCATCAATTTAATCAGTGAAATAGAAGGCGTAAATATGTTCGTGTATAATTAATTTTTCTTGAAAAGATGAGGATAATTATTACTATCGATTGATCCTTCAGGAAGATCACTTAACTTGATAGCCAATGAGCAAAAGATAATCAATGAACTTGGCAGCGGTCCTAAATATCACACCCTATGCACTGATGTACCTGATGGCAGCTATCATCAGCCTGACCGCTGCTTTATTGATCTGGTTCTATAAAAATAAAGAACTCGGAATTTACAAACTTGCCAAGATTTTATTTTTTATTAGTCTTTATATGTTTTTCTCTGCCCTTGAACTATCCGCCAAACAGGATGATTTTCGTATGCGGATGCTTGAATTTGGAGATGTGTTCAATGGACTTACGGATCTATCCCTGTTCCTTTTTGTAATGGATTACTACAAACCCTGGCCGTGGTTCAATAGAAAATGGCGCTACGCTCTGTTGGGTTTGATGACCGTGAATTTCGCTTTTACACTGACCAATAGGTTTCACAATTTAATTTGGATTGGGATAATCCCTTATGGCAGCCAGGGAGATAATCTTTCCCGATATACGACTGGGCCTCTGTTTCATTTCAGCAATTTCCTATATGTTGGACTCTGCATTGTCAGTTTCATATTGCTGCTGATTGAGGTTTTTAAAAGGAAGGGCACTGAACGGCGCTATGTAATTCTATTGACAGCTGCTTTAGCTTTGCCTTTTATCGCGTACCTGCTCTTTTCCCTGAATGTTTTACCTCTCCCAGGAGTTTCAGCATTGCCATTCGGCTATATACTATCCGCGGTATTCATAACCTGGATCGTATTCAACCGCATGCAATCCCACATTGCCTATCAGGCAGAGGGATTGAAAGATCATATTGTTACCCTGCAGCGTGAGATTGAGCACCGCAAAGAACTTGAAGGCAAGCTTCGCAAAATCCAGGCTGAACAGGCCGCTAAACTTGCCAGGCAGACCAATGAGATCGCGGGCATATACGATTTGATCCTGCTCAGCGCCGAGGGATTATCGCAGAAGGATCTGCTTGAACAGGCAATTCAAAAAATCAAGAAAGTCCTTTCTTGTTCTGCTATATGCTATTGCACAATGAATGAAGGGCAGCTTGTGCTCGAATCTCAGATTGGATTGCGCCATCCGGTAATTGAAAATATCATCGGGAATGGTCGTCTTGACAAGTTGGATATGTCCAAGATTGGTCCCATTGTATATCCCAATTCGGATGACCGGATGCCTGGCGGATTGACCGATCTGGGTTATCTCTCTGTTATGTATAAATACATATCCACGGAAAATTATGTAGGAGGATTCCTTTTCACATTATGGGAGCAGAAAAGCTCATTTTCGGCGGAAGAGACCAATTTCTTCAATGGTATCTGTGAAAGCTTCGCGCTGATCCTCGAAAACGCTCATCTTAATCAGGCGATCATGAATAAAGCGAAGCTTGAAGAACGGCGGAGGATCGCACGAGATCTGCATGATTCGGTTACCCAATCGCTGCACAGTCTGGCTTTTTCCGCCGAGACTGCCTCTGAACAAGCAAGGACGGGATCCAACGAGTTGGGCGAAGTGCTGGATTTGATCAAGACCAGCGCCTGGCAGGCTCTCAAAGAAATGCGACTTTTACTCTACGAGATGAGATTGATGGATTTGGAAAATGTTAATCTTGAGGAAGCGATCCGGGTCCGCCTGGATGCGGTGGAAAAAAGAGCCGGCATCCAGTATGAAATCCGGGTTTCTGATGATTTTAGAATTCCCCAGATATGTAGTACAGAACTTTACCCGATCGTGATTGAGGCTTTAAATAATTCCCTTAAACACGCGCGAGCAGAAAAGATAGACGTTCATTTTCAGGAAGAAGATGGAAAAGCTATGATCGTTATTCGGGATAACGGTGTTGGTTTCGATCCAACCGCCGCGACTAATGGGATGGGACTGCGAAATATGTATGAACGCTGCAGGAAGATCAATGCTGATCTGGAAATCGAATCCAAAAGCGGGCAGGGGACGGTGATCCGGATTATTCTGTCCAATATAGATGCGGACGGATAGCAGTCGAAGAAAGGCAGAAATGAAGGAAATTTGTATTTTGATCGCGGATGACCATCCACTAATGCGGGAAGCACTCCGTATCGGTATTAAAAGCGTACCCGGTATGAGGGTGATCGGTGAGGCTGCGGATGGCCGGGAAGCGGTTAGATTAGCCACCCTCGGGCAGCCGGATATTATCCTGCTCGACCTTTACATGCCTGCTATGGATGGGATGAAGGTTCTGGATGAGATCAACAGGCTGAAACAGGACTGCAAGGTTATCATTCTAACAAGTTCGCATGATGATGAAAACATCCAAAAAGCTGTACGTAAAGGGGCGTATGGCTACCTTTTAAAAGATTTTCCGCGTGAGACAATCCTGGAATGCATCCGTACGGTTGCGAGTGGAGAGAAGTATTTTCCTGCATGTGTGGTTGAAATGATGGCCAATGGCAGCCGTATGCAATCAGAAAGGACTGCCTGCCTGACCAGGCGGGAAGAGCAGGTATTGAACTTGATCGGGGAAGGTTTGGCAAACCAGGAAATTGCTGATAAGCTAAACTTGAGCCGTTCAACCATCCGTGTCCATATCTATAACATCCTCAAAAAACTACATCTTCAGAATCGATGGCAGGCCATGCAATACTCGATCAAGAAGCGGTTGAGCGAAGAAGAAAAAAACCTGTAAGTACCCCCATATCGAGTGATCCGTTCTATTGGTTATGTAGGCTATAAAGAGCCTGGAAATGTCTCAACGCGAAAATCCATGACCTAAATTTATCCGGTTTTTTTAGAAGAATAAACGCTACGGTGATGTCAGCAAAACCTGTTCTTGCTATACTTTTTCCTGAAATATATTAATAATTATTAAGGTCAATAATTTTGGTGAAAAATTATTGCAAAGAGAAGGGCTGATATGAAGCGTGGATTATCTATTTTACTTTCTATTGGTATCGTTTTATTAAGCTGGATGACAACACCGTCGAGTGTGTACGCGGAATCCCACACGCTCAATGATGGGGATCATTTGAACCTCGCGACCGGTGTGGTTACCAAAGCTGATGACTCGACAGAAACGCTTACACTTAGCGCCGGAGATACGATCAGTGTGACAAGCGGAGCAGAGGTTGTCATTACCGGTACAAAAGCGGACCTTTATATAAACTGCGGTGCAGGCACAACATTGACCCTGGATTCTGTTGTGATCATCAATACCTCACTGGCGTCTGGTGCGGCACCGCTTAAGTTCAATGGAAGCGGTAATAAACTTATCCTTGAAGGCGAATCAACTTTAAAGAGTTATGCGTTGCCCTACGCAGGTACATATGTAATACCAGCCGTAGATGTAACAGGTTCAGCTGCGCTGACCATAGAAGGGACGGGTGAACTTATAGCCGTGGGGGGGGGAGGGGTTAACTACGGCGGCGCAGGAATTGGCGGCGGCAAGAACCAGAATGCAGGAACAATCATCATCAATGGCGGAGATATCACTGCGGTAGGCGGTTATCATTCTGCGGGAATTGGCGCTGGTGAAAATGCAACAGGGGACAGCGTGAAAATCACTATTAATGGGGGGACTGTCCATGCCACCGGCGGCAACCGGGCTGCAGGGATAGGCGGTGGTAATGGGACCGATGAATCGACCGGCGGCAGTAATGGGGGCACTATTACGATCAATGGTGGTGACGTTACAGTGAAGGCCGGAACTTATGGTGCCGGTATCGGCGGGGGAAATATTGGCTCAAGCGGTACTATCAAAATCTACGGGGGAACGATCACTTCTGAAGGGACAACAGCCTACGGCGCAGGTATTGGCGGTGGTAATAGAGGTGCCGTGGGAACGATCGAGATCCACGGCGGCACAATTGTTGCCACAGCAGCAGAGGGCGCTGCGGGAATTGGCGCCGGCTTTAATGGGGCAGGCGGTTCAATATCCATTTCTGGTGGAAACATCACTGCAACGACCGTGAATAACGGTTCCGGGATCGGCGGCGGTATGATGAACGGGAATTGCGGAAATATTAACATTTCGGGCGGCACAATTGAAGCCACGGGCGTGGGAACTGGTGCGGGGATTGGCTGTGGAGGCGGGGTGGCGGTATCATCAGGTGTCATTACTGTTTCCGGAATGCCCCGCATCTACGCGGCAGGCACTACTAATTTGTCTGCAACGCGCACGAATATCAGCGGTTCCGGTTTTATCTGTATGAGATCATCCATGATGACCGGCAGCGTGAATACGAGTTCGCATGCACAAGATAACAGCCTGGATATCGATGCTGGAGCAAGTACAATCAATGGCTATTCAGTGCCTTCTTCCTGGACAGGAAAAACAAATTCAGGTTATTTCACGGCCACCGGCGGTCCCCGCCAGGTTGCCTTTGAAGAAAACGGCGGCACGGCGGTGGATGACCTGGGTGTGGTTGATGGCAGCCAGCTCACTCCACCTGATTCCACCAAAGCAGGGTATGATCTAGCGGATTGGTATCTCGATTCGGGTTTCAACACGCTATGGAATTTCGACACGGATACGGTTGATAGTGATATCACGCTCTATGCCAAGTGGCTTACAGCTGATCTTTCATCCAATTTATTGATCGACAATGATTCGAGCGGTGAGGTGGTTGGAACCATTGGCACTTCATCCGGCGGTTTAACGCTAGCTTTGAGTGATAGCGGTACTTATTTAGACAACCAGTTTTTCACAACCAATGGCAACCGGTTGGTTTTCTCTGGTAATGCGGATATAAACAACAAGTCAACCTATACGATCAAAATTAAAATAACCACAGCAGGTGGTGTAACGAGAAGCGCAGTATATACCATCACTGTAAAAAGGGATGGTAATACCAACGGTGGATCTACCAATCCAGATAGCTATTCCCTTACTAAGAACTCCAGTATTGAGTCGAATCCTATGGAAAATGATGAAGTTTCCACATCCGGCAGTACCTGGAGCGGCCATTGGATCATCAGACAGCCATCGCATGGCAGCGCCGAGATCGGATCGATCATCTATACTCCCGATAAGGACTATACCGGTTCGGACTCTTTGACCTATATGGCATGTGATAACGCTAATTATTGCATGCGCGGCAGTGTCAGCTATACAGTGGGATCAGGATCTGGGAGCGGCGGCGGCAGCGGATCAAGCAGCAGTTCTGCTGGTGATGCTCTGCCCTACACGGGATTCCCTGTTGGTTCTGTCACAGAATTGGCTGTACAACCTGCTGATGCAAGTTATCTTGAGACGGAGATGCAGCTTGAAATCCCTGTTCTAGACGTCTTGATACCGATCGTAGGTGTACCGGGTACAGAATCGGGATGGGATGTAACCTGGCTTGGAGAAAACGCCGGATATCTGGAAGGAACGGCGTTCCCAACTTGGAAAGGCAACACAGTGCTGACAGCGCACAATTACAAGTCGGATGGGTTGCCGGGGCCTTTCAACAAACTGGAAACGTTGAATTACGGGGATTTGATCACAATCCATGCGTGGGATCAGGACTATGTTTACGAAGTACGCACTCGGGTTATTGTCAATCCTAAGGACACCAGTTTGCTCAACACATCAGAATACGACATGGTCACACTGATCACCTGCAAGAATTATGACGAAAACTCCGGCAGCTACTTGAATCGCGTTGTGGTGCAGGCGGTACTGATTGATATTGAACAATAGGATGAATTGATCATAGTTGTATAAACTAAACCGAGAGGAATCTCCTCTCGGTTTTTTCTTTAATTTAATTAGAAAACGATCGAGTAGATGCGTGAAGTTGGTATTTTGAGCTAGCTTTATTGGGCTTAGGTGCAATTGCGGGTGTAATCCCTATGGATACAATAGACCCAATGATGAAAATAACACCGACCTTATGTGTTATGTGTCTAAATTAAGTCGTAGGACTCGTAAGCCCTGGGTCGTGAGTTCCCTGGCCTGATGCCAGAGTCACCCCCGCCATATCTTGTTTTAATCAATCTCCCAATTCATATATATAATGAATTCTACGGAGAGATTAATGACAAAGAATAGATCGCTAAACCACATCCCAAAAACGCACACAATCAAGAAAAATACGGCAGAAGAAATATTTAACCTTGTTTATCCTGGAAGCGATAAGGAATTTAAGAAAACCAAGGTCAAAGAAATTGAGAACTGGCTGGCAGAAGGTTATTTCTTCGGGAATGAGAATCCAGTGGAGTTGGCAAGAGAATGGCAGGAATATTCTCAAGATTAATTCTCGAGAATTGCCTTCTTGGGTGCATTGTTGGTGCAAAGCGAGGAGATGCCACCGTGAGGTGGGACCTCGTAGTCCTTTCCTCTTGGAAAGGACGAAGATCCTCGAAGTAAAACGGCTTCAGGCCGTTTTCACTTCAAGGAACGCCGCTATTATGAAGGGCGCCCTTCGTCAAATATTGTTTTTATTTTATAATTTAAGCAATCATTCGAATAAAAATCTCATGTATAAATCTGCTTCTTGACGGAGGGAAAATGAATAAAAGAGCATTAGGAATTATCGGGGGAATAATCTCATTAATTATCGGAGGAACTGTCTACAACATAAGCCAGGAAGACGTTGCCAATAAGTTTTCCGAAGAAACCGGTATGTCACAAAAAGAAGCTGAACAATATGTTGAAAATATCCCTGATGATGAGTTGGTTTCATTTGACGAATTAGGCTCGGATCTTATTGAAGATGGACAGGATATTTTAAGTTTATCATCTGAAGTAGATTGTGTTACTTATTACTATGAATGGGAAACTGAATCGTTAACCTGTACAGAGGGAAAGTCGCAGTTCAGAAAATTTGGGGATAGCGAAATAGCCTTAGGGAAGGCATACAAAGAATTAAGTTCCGAATCAGCATCCACAGAAGATATTTATTCCGCTATTCGCCTTATTGATGAAGTCAATGAAAATTATGATTTGGAAATTATTAAAAAACTTATGGATAATTCAGATATCGATGAGGCGGTAAAAACCAACTTATATAATAAGGCGTTGCTTCGAGCAGTATTGGAGAGCGATTAGCCCTTTTTTTTAGGCTGAAGAGCGATAAAAACTTGTATTTCTGAAAAGTTTCATTAATACCGATGCAGGCAAATCTCACCCCCGCCATTTTTTTGGTTAATCTCCTGTTATAAATAAGCAATACTAAAACGTAAGATTAATTCTTCGAATGAAGGGAAGTACGATGGAAAAACCTGTGGAACAAAACATGACATTCAGATTTGAGCTCTTTGTAGACGACTTGCCCGCATCGATCGACTTTTACCATCGGGTACTTCAATTTACAGTTGGTGAGCAGCATTCAGATAAATTTACACCGATCACCAATGGGAATGTCCGCATCGGATTGAACCTGCGTTCGGCCTTACGGGTCGATCACCCCATCCAGGCCGTTGAGGGTGAACGACTCGGCCGCGGTATAGAGATGGTCCTGGAAGTCGATGATGTTGCTGCCATGTACGAGCACGTGCTTTCCGAGAATTGGCCTTTGGCCGCTGAGTTGCAGCAAAGGCCCTGGGGATTAACCGATTTTCGTGTGGTGGACCCGAGCGGCTATTATCTCCGTATCACTTCGCGTGTATAACCTTTTTTCAGTGCATACAAATCCCACCTTTGCCACGAAATTTCTATTTAACAGGTAATCAGACTGGATAAGAATATCCAGTTATTAATAAATGATATAGAGTTCTGCACGGAAAAGAATTCCACGCCTATCGAGAAGTGTTATTGTTCTGAATAACAATGGGGGAATGATGTCCCATTTTTGATAACCATAAAAGAAAAAATGACATTTTCCATTTTCCATTTTTAATTTCACATGAAACTACATGAAAAGACAGGTTTTTTCCATGTATTTTTCAAAAAAAGCACTGTATCATTACCTCATCAAACCAAAGCGGAATGAGGAGGAATTAACAATGAAGTATATGGGTTTTATCGAAGATCTGAGATATCGCACAGATGAGTATAACGACAGCTTCAATACCGAGGAAGAAAATCGATACCCCAAAAAACAAAAAGAGCTTTGGGCGCCAATAAACCGCAATAAAGCCATTACCCAATCTTCGTTTGGCTATGACCATGAAAATTGTTTACGCTTATTAGCGGAAAACGGTTATGATGGCGAACCTGTTTCATCAAGAAAAATGAATACAGCCCGCAGATGGTTTGAAGATAGCAAGGATCATAATTTCCCTCCACAAGAAGATGTCTTGCGTATGGGAATCTTCTTCTGCCTGGATTTCTACACATTATTGCACTGGGTCTTGAAGGCTGATTTTGAAGAATTCCTGATCAAAGGGGATGAAGAATTCAAAGTCAATGTTGGAGAATCCATACTAGCGATCATCGAAAAATATAATCTGAATGAAAAATTAATATTTCAATCAAAGTTGAAAGAATTCCAGAAAAGTTTAGATAAAAGAACTTTATATCTATTATTTGAAGATCACTGGCATTTGGCCTCAACTGAAGTATTAAATTTCAAGAACTTTTCGGCTGTGATCGACGATTTTTTCAAAGAGGATTTGATCTACTATGAAAACTACAGCGAGAAGATCACCAACTTTGCGAATTATCAAAAAGAGATCATCAGAGAATCTCAGTTCGGTTCAAATGATGACCAGGAAACCCTCTGGCGCTACCGGGGCATTTGGCAAACACTCACCGAAGATTTGGACACCATTTACATCGACATTGAAAACACAAGATTAAAAAACGCCGATGTTGAGCAGAATTACCTCAAGAAATTTGGGGCGCTGATCATTGAACTGACAGAGCAGGAGAATGATGCCAAGCTGAATAATGAACGTTTATCAGTGGTGCTTCGATCACCGAGATATCTATCAGATGAAGAAATCGAAAAGCAGGTTTTTGAAACGCGGGAAAAGCTTAAGCAAGATCTTGCGGACCTCAAATTAAAAGAAGCTTCTGCCAAACGGAATTCACTCATGGATGAATGGAAGAGTCAGGGAATTCCCGTCAGTCCGGAACAATTAGCGAAAGAAAAAGAGCAATGTAAGAAAGAAATTCGCGATATTAGAAAAATGATCTATCCGGACGTTTTAATACACGACCCGGTTTACGCAAAATTGAGCAAAGAACAGCAAGAAGAATTAAAAGATATTTTGATCGAGGCCTTGAAAATCGATAACTCGGAATTGGGATATCCACCCAATTTTGTAAATCATGACATGCGTTCCCTGGAAGGGCTGCGCAATGTGCGTCGAAGAATTGAAGAAATTCTTAATATGAAAAACATCCAAATCGATCTCCGGTATGAAATTCAAGGAGAAACGATCTATGAAAAGATCGCCTGGTTGGAAAATGAGATCGTCATTTTGAAAAACCGTTTGAACGCAGCCAAAGGTCAACTAACAGCAATGCTGACTGATGTAGGAATTCAATCCAAACTTGCTTTACTGAATAACCAGGACAAGCAGGAAATGTTCACTGAGAAAATGGAAAAAAAGATAGCGTGTTTAAAAGAAGAAAATGTCGCGCTAAAGATAAAAATTGAAGTTGAGAATAACAAGAAGAAATAGATGAAAATGTTGAAGATCAATGATCTTTTTCAAAAGGTAAATACATATTTTCCTGATGAAAATATCAGCGTGTGTATTTCGTTGCTGACTTGGGCAAAAGATCCCGAATGGTCGCAAGACCTGAAAGACCTATTGGAGCCATGCGGCCTTGATTTCGGTTCTTTGATCCACATTCTGGAAGCACAAAAAAGTAATCATTCACAAAAAGATAATAAGATTTTTTCACAGGCGATCGGTAAAGGAATTAAAGGAGAACCTTTAGCCGCAGCATTGCTGCTGGCGCTGGCAGAGATGCCCCAACATCCCTTGACCCAATCATTCGTCCGGAATGGCCTGGATCTTCAATGCTTGAAAACATCTCTCGAAAACATCGAAATAAGCCAATCCGTATTAATGATGGTGGTCAGTGAAGTAGAAAGCAAAATGCCAACGCTTCATCAATATGGTAGAAATTTGACAGAATTGGCAAAGCAAGGCGATTTTGATGATCTCTACCCCCGTGAAAAAGAACTTGAACAATTGATCCTGATCCTAATGAAAACGCAAAAGGGAAACGCCGTCATTACAGGTCCGGCAGGTGCCGGCAAAACAGCCCTCGTAGAACTTTTCGCGCGGGCAATTGTAAAAGGATCCGTACCCAGCCAGCTGGCGGATTCCAGCGTCTTTGAGGTTTCCATATCAAAACTTTTGTCCGGAACAATTTATCGAGGACAATTCGAAGAGAGAATTGATAAATTACTCGCAGAACTAAAGTCGAATCCATCGGCGATCCTATTTGTAGACGAGATGCATCTGCTTTGGGGAGCAGGGCGAACCAGCGAATCAGCTATGGACGCTTCCAACATCCTCAAACCTTTCCTGGCCCGGGGCGAGATCACCATGATCGGGGCAACAACCACCGAAGAATATCACCGCTACATTGCTCAAGATAAAGCCCTCGATCGCCGATTCGAAATGCTGCCGCTGGAAGCTCCATCCGGCGCGCTATTGTTGAATATGGTCAAAAGCATGGCAAATGCATTTCAAGAACGAACAGCCATCATCATCCCGGATAAAACGGTTGAAGCAGCTATCCGATTAACCGATCAATATCTTCCTCACCGCAGCCAACCGGATAAGGCTATAAACTTGCTGGACCTGGCCGTAGCGAAAACACAAATGATTGCAGAAACACAGGTCACAGAGATGCTGCTCATGAACCTGCTAGCCGACCAAACCGGTCAGCCCATTGCTGAATTGGATGACCAAAAACAAAGCGCTTTGCTCGGTATGGAAGAGCGAATAAAAAAACAGATCATTGGACAAGATTACGCCATAGAAAAAGTGATGCAATCCATCATTTACAGAAGGCAATTTACTTTTTCTGGCAATGAAAGAAATATTGGTACTTTTCTCTTTGCCGGCCCAACCGGCGTAGGCAAAACAGAACTGGGACGTATTCTGGCCCGTGAATTTTATGGGAACACAGATCGCCTGCTGCTCATTGATCTGGCTGAATATACCCATTCTGCAACCCTATCGCGTTTGATCGGGGCAGCCCCTGGCTTGGTGGGGCACGAGCGCCCTGGCTTGATCGCGGATTTCTTACATGAACATGGCAGCGGCGTGATCATTTTTGATGAGATCGAAAAAAGTCATTCGGACATTCGCGATTTCTTATTGGGTATTTTGGATAATGGACGCGTTCGTGCGGGTAATGGCGAATTGATGTCGACGAGAGGATGCATCATTGTTGTCACCACTAATGTACTTACACAAGATGATCTTGTCTCAACCGGCATGGGATTTGTTGGCATGAAAGAAAAAAAGTCCGTGACAGCTTTGTTGAAAAATTATTTCCCACCAGAATTTTTGGGACGTTTTGATGAACTCATTCTTTTCAATCACCTTTCTCAGAACGACATCAAAATGATCATAGAACTTCGTCTGGACGAGATCCTCGTACAATTCACTACCCAGGGTTACGAAGTCGATTTTGATCGGGACGAGATAGTGGCATTGGTACTAACTCATCTTGAAGACCATGGAGCCAGAAGCGTAAAAAGAACCATAGAACAATATTTCCTTCAACCACTTGCAGTCCAAATGCTTTCGGGCAAGAAGCTGCATTGGCAAGCATCGACTTAAATATGGAAAAAGGTGAAACAAATGAATGAAAAGAACAATCAACTGATAGAAAATCCAACATCAAATAACGCCTTAGTATCCCTTCACTCATTTGAAGCAGAAACAAGACTCGCCTGCCTGCCTGAACACAAACTCAAACCCATCATCGGATATCGTACAGATTCATATCACCCCATCGATGAAAACTATAAACTGATCGTCAGCCCCAATGATGAAATTATCGCCGAACAGTGTGGGAAAGCGATCTATCTTATGCGGCGAAATACACTCAAAGTCTTTCAGGTGATTTCGTTAGAGGGAATTAGAACGTCATTTGTCTTTACACCGGATAGTAAAAAATTGATTGTTGCAGATTCAAAGGGTAAAGTTTCGATTTGGGAAATTGAAAGCGGTGTTTGCCAAAATGTGATCGATACAAAGAGAGAATCCGTTAAAAAGATCCATATCAGTAAGGATGGGAGAACATTGTTATTGGATGCCAGAACTCTGGTCGAACTTTATAAAATCAATACCGGAGAATGTATCGGATCGTATGAATCAAAAGCGGATTTATTAGGGTTCGGTCCGGACGATCAAACTTTTGTCCGAACAGATAGTCACTCAATAGAAGTCATCGATATTCATGATGGGAAATTATTAAGAACATATGATTTTTCCTATATCGCAGAAGCTGTATTGAGTCCGGGAAATAATCAAATACTGGTAGTGGATGCAATCGGGAAAAAGAAAATTCTTGATTTGAAAACCGGTCATAGTTGGGAGATCCAAATAATTTCGCGATTTTCAAGCGGATCGATGGCCATTCATTCGTCAGGGAGGTACATCATCCTTTGTAGTCAACAACATGAGAACTACCTCGAACTTTGGGACCTTGAAAACGATAGCAAGATAGATATTCCCGGGAAATGGGAAAATGTTCAAATCTGCCAAAATGAGAGAACTTTTTTCGCGAAAGAAGCGAATATGGGAAAATTTTCTTTTTGGAATATCAAGAATGGCGAAAAATTATTTGAAATCAATCCGGACGGCAACCTTAATGTCGTTGAACCAGAAATATCAAATGGGCATGGGTTATTGATCACTTCCGGTTACAAGGAAGGCGCAACACTTTGGAACCTGAAAACCGGCCACGATAAACACCATTTTACAGAATACTCAAGACAAGTCTTTAATGCATATTTTTCACAAAATGGTAAATTCCTTCTGACAGATAATTTGCCCGACAGGATCAATTTGTGGGAAACGGAAACAGGAGAATGTTTACGGAGATGGAAAAAGTTTCCCTATCAATTGAGATTAGCCTTCGCGCCGGATAATCATCTGTTAGCGTATATTGTTGGCGGAAAAATTATTATTGAAAATGTTTTTTATGAAGACGAAGAGTTAAGATTGCCGGTCGGTAACGATCAGGAGAAAATGATAAAGTTCAGCGATGATAATCATTTCCTTTATCATTTTTCAATAAATCCCCCAGAGAATTGTTTTACATATACCATCTACCAGGCAAGAACAGGCGAATTGATCGAAAAATATCGTCATGAAAGCGATATTAATAATGATACGAAATATGATATCGATTTTGCCAGGGCGCACCTTTATACGATCGATGGCGGACGAATTATTCAAACCGACCTGATAACGGGCAAGATCATTCAAACTTTTCGGGGACCGGTCGAAGACTTTGATCGTTTTCTGATCACATCCATGGCGTTTGACCCCAACGGAAAATGGCTTGCGGGGGCTTATCAAAAATCACACGTTGCCTTTTGGGAGATGGCTGGTGATGGAAAACCACAATTGATCGTGGATACCACCACCATGAATCCGAATGGGATTCAAAATCTATGCTTCATGAAAGAAGAAGTATTGATGATCTGTAGTGTGGACGGTGTAATTAATTTTTGGGATATCGCACGAAAGAGCCTCCTGGCAAAACTATATTGTGTGAAAGAGGGTTACCTGTGGACAACACCTCCGGATGAATTCGCACCCAATGGCTGGCTGCACACGAACCGGACAGACTTAATCTCATTAACCTCCGCAGCGGAAGATGGAAAAGTGATCGAATACATCTCCGAAGAAGACCCGCGTTGCAAAGACTATTTACAGATCTACAACGATCAGGAGATGGTCATGACCCGCCTGAATGATTATGAGCGATACCAGGAACTCCTGAAAAACAGGATTCAAATGAAAGACCAGACAGAACACAAATTGTTGGAAAAAAGCAGAAATGATGCTCAAAATTTGTTATTGAGCGCCGGAAAAATGCAGAAAAGCATATAGCCTTCATCTCGGAGAGCGCAATGTCAAATGAAAAATCGCTAAAGATACAAAATGAAGAACAACAAGCGTTGCAGAAAGTGGTCTCTTTTGAAAAAAGTTTACGGGAATCTTGTGTTCCTGAGAAAGCAATGCGGCAGGTGATTACTGCCAGAGTAAGAAAAGAAGTGTTTGATCAATTTGCTTTTAGTCCGGATGGAAAAAGGATCGCCTTTAAGATTGCAGACCTTATTTATATTTGGGATCGAGAACAAGACCGCAGCATTCAGGTGCTAAAACATGAAGGATCTGTTGACTGTATCGCATTTAGTAAAGATGGGAAAGAGATATACGCGATCGTTGATGGGGCTTTTCATATACAAAATATCGAATCAGGGGAAATTAAAAATTCATTCCCTGTAGATTGGGGAACTGAAAGGATCAATGTAATTTCTGAAGAGATCGTGATTGTTAAACAGTCGGTTTACGAAAAATTACTGCGATTGAATTTAAGGACAGGAGAGATCCTGAATTATGAATTTCGCTTTGGCAGTTATGCAATCTCATCCAAATGTAATGAAATTGTTACAACAAGCTTCATGTATGAGCAAGATGAAGGTGGGAAAATTACTAAACATTGGTATGCAATTCAATTTTGGGATATAGAAACAGGAAAAGAGATCCAGAATCGTCGTATTGATTTGGGCAAAGATGAATTAACCGGAATTGTCACCTCGTCAGATGAAAGCGAAATTTATATTTTCTTAAAAAAAGAACCTGTTTTGTTGATCATTGATCAAAAGAGTAGGAAAATCCGCAAATACGATTTTAGTTACCAAACCAAAATCCATATGTATCGGCCGGTTATTAGTCCCGACGGGAAATATCTCTTAGCCAGCGGCAGCATTCATCGAGAAACACTGTATTTGATCGAAACCGCTACTGGAAGAATATTAAAAATGATCGACGGAGACTTCAATGGCTATGAGTTCAGCCCTGATGGAACTGAGCTTGCAATAGATAGAAGATCAAAAAAAGAACCATATCCGGACCGAGGTATTGAAATATGGAATCTCGCAACATATGAGAAAACCAGGATTCTGGATCGATCGATGGACTCCCAAACTAATTTTGCGCTTTCACCAAGGGGTGATTGTTTTGTAACAGGCGCAAGTAATAATGACCTAATCATTTGGAGAATTGATACCGGTTATCCTCAACATACATTATCGGGACATACACAATTTATAACAGATACGAAATTCAGTCCCGATGGTAAATATCTAGCCTCAACCGGTTGGGACAAAACTGTGCGCATCTGGGACGTAAGCACTGGCTATTGCGTAAACAAAATCTATTTTGATCATAAACCCAATACGCTTGCATTCAGTCCGAATGGAAGATATTTAGCTGTCACGGAGAATCATTATCAGCAGAAATATAAAATCGAGATCATCGATATTCGAACAGGCAATACAAAATATAAAATGGAACAAAAAGAATATTGGGGGACTTACATTGAGTTTACAAAAACAGGGCAGACTCTTATTATCTCTGACCGCACGAACTCCTATAAATTATCACCGGTTTCTTTTTGGGATTATGAAACTGGAAAAATCCATAGTTTCAATATGGATAACAAATCCCTAAATAAACGATATGGCTATTCTTTTATTTTCAGTAATATCCACTATTATCAAGGTCAAAAAACTTATATGATAGGCGAAATTAAAAATAATATCCATGTTTTTGACATTGAATCAGGAGAAGATGATATCTGTTTCGAAGAGCATAAAGATGTGATATCAGCAATGGAATTGCATCCCAATAAACCCATTTTGATCTCAGCTGATGAGCGCAATCAAATTATTAAATGGAATGTAAAAACAGGAGAGCGTCTTCAAGTTTTTCAAGGCTTGGCACCATGCGCTTGGAGTTGGAGACACATCCGAAGTCTGGCCATTACTGAAAATGAAAAATTGCTGATCGCTTCAAGTTTCGATGGAAAGCTCCACTATTGGGATTATGAAACAGGTAGATTTCTAGCAACTTCATACGCCCTGGATCAGGGCTACCTGTGGGTGACCCCACCGGATGAATTCGCCCCCAATGGCTGGCTCCATACCGATCGCCCTGATCTTATTTCCTTGATCGAGATGAATAAAGAAGATCAAGGTAATCCGACCTTTATCTATAAGGATGACCAACGCTTTAAAGACTATATGCAAATCTACAACGACCAGGATATGGTCATGACCCGCATAAATAATTGGGATCGATACCAGGAATTGCTCAATATCAGACTCGGCAATAAAAATATTGTGTCAGATCATTTATTAGAACAAGGCAATATTGTTTTACGTTTATTACCCAATAATTCAGATCAAAGAACAGGAAGGAATTCTACTGATAATGAAAAACATACTCTTTAAAATCATTCAAGTGGTATTGATTATTTTGACCTTTTTAATGGTTGTATTTTATATACAAACAGTCTACAGTTTTGCCGAAAAACTTCAGACAACTATACTTCAAGTGGTTATTGGAATACTTGCACTCGCCTTTTTAATAGCATCTTACCTTTTTGGGCCTGGCATTGTTGAGATTTTTATTATTGATCCAACCAACGATCATGATCTCAAACTTCCATTAATTTTCACATTCGCTTTAAGTATTCCTCTTTTGATTTATTTCCTATTCTTCAAAGGTGTTGATTTCTCAGGGATAGATCCGAAATTGGATTTAATTAGTAAAGTCCAACTGGAAGGTTTTTGGCTCTCTTTTTGGAAATCCTTTTACGCAATCCCCATTTTCTTCTTAATCTCACGATTCTTTAATAACTCAGGCGACAAAATCGAATCTGGTTATCAATGGGCATTGGGAAACTCAAACAGAGGCTATCGTTCAGCGACACAGAAGGAAGTCTGGAATCACAATAATCGGAGTTCGAGATCCTGGGATGAAAACCAAACATTAAAAACGAACATCATATTTGCAGTTCTTGTCCTTGGTTTCTATGCCCTGACATTTCTTGAAGATTCGCCTGCCTCAACACATATATTCCGGTTTATCGCTTTGGTATTGGCAGGCGGTTTTTCAGCCGGGTATCTATTTTCACTATCAAAAGCTGTTGGCTATGATTTAGAAACAAATGATTTTGACAAAGTTGACGAAAGCCCAATTCCCTTTTTTGCCAGTGCAATTTCAATCATCGCAATGCTTGGGATGGGGTTGATTCTTCTCATCTCATACCTGATCAAAAAGGAATTGCTCTTTTCTTTGAATTACTTATGGATCCCAATGATGATCGCCCCGCTGGCCTGGCTGCTTAAAAATATACTAACAAACAAGAAAGAACAAAGAGTCAGAGAAGATTCTTTGGTCCCGTATTACCAAGACAACCCGGACGTTCTCTCCCTTTGGGCATTCAATCTCTATCAGGAAATAGAGAAAGGAGATAGTACTTACACTTTTCTAAAAGACAGCCAACTATATCGGCAAGTTGCAGAACGATGCAATGATTTGATTTCACAACGCTCGTATATCTTGTATTCTGATGACTTGATGGAACAAACGGAAGCCTTGATGGTCGCATTGGTCAGAGGTGAGTCCATTTCTATAGTTGTTCCAGCAGTTTATGACCAGCGAACATTTTTGATCGAGACTGCTCAGAAATTATATTTCTATTATGTAAATGAAATGAATCGCCCGATCCATCACGAAATTCAAGAAAAAATATCCGGATACTAGCTGAAAACTTCAGAAAAGAACCGGCAATGATGATTAATATGTATCTCTATACTGGATAGATACTTTAGGATTATGGTATCAAGTTCCCTCCTCGTTAAGTGCCTTAAAACACTTAACGAGGAGGTGGAAGAGAGCGCTTCATGGGAATGAAATCAAAGCGGAATCACTAAAGCCGCCCATCTCGAAACGAGCACACTTACAAAATCCATTCCAGCTATCAGTCGGGCATCCTATTTAAAACTCGCGGTCCTATCTTTCCCATTCATCTCAACAATCTCAAGTTTTTCGCTGCCAGCCAGAGCGCTGGTGTCGCCAATTTCAGTTGAATTGATATAGACCTCCTTCAAGTTCGTGCAGCCGGAAAGCCCGTCCAGGTTCTCGATGATGAAGTTCCCATGGCCGAATCCATCCGGGTCGTCACGGCTGACATCAATGAATCCGATCACCAGCCTTTGCAGGCCTTTGTTATTGACCGCATCTAATTCAAGCCTGACCGGCTGATCAGATTCGGAGAAGATATAGAGGTTCCGTACGTTTTTAGGAATTGTCAATTTTATGCTTTCGCCATTGCTGTTGAACTGTCCATCCAAAACCAGATTGTGGCTTCCCGCATAATCCTTAAAACGCTGCGCATCCTCCTGGTTACTGATCCAGTAATAATCATATTCCGGTTCTTTAATCCCTCTATCCGGCAGTTCTTCAATTATGTCCAAGAAATTAGGATCTCCCAGGTCATATGCATTACCTTCCTGTGCTCCGGCGTGCATCGCTGCGAATTTTAAGTGACTTAATCCGGCAAACAAATGAACGTTAAAATTCTCGGGCAGATAGTCTCCGGTGATCTGCGGATTTCGCAGCAGGAAATATTCCAGGTTTTTGAGTTGGCTGACATCTTTAATATTATTTATTTCCGCGCTATCCATCTTCAGGAATTTCAAATTCTCCAGTTGAGAAAGTACAGAAAGATCGTTGATCGTCATTTCCTGCAGGTCTAAATACTCTAAATTCTCAAGTCCAAGCAGGGGAGAATAATCATCTATACCTTCCCAGTGGATCAATTGTAATAACCTTAAGTTATTGAGTCCTTTCAGGAAAGAAAGATCCTCACCGTATTTATACATCCTCAACTCTTGTAAATTGGTCAGTCCTGAGATAACGGAAAGGTCTTCAACGTGGCAGAAGGTTCCAATGGATAGTCTCTCAAGTTTGGTAAGGTTTGAAAGGAAAGAAACATCGTAAAAACCGATTCCGGCTGAATCCAAAGCCAGTTCTTTCAGGTTGACCAGGCTGCCCAGAACATTGGGATCATTTGCCCCTGAATATTGATGGAAGCTTAAGCTTTCCAGGTTTGTCAGCATAGCCACGAATTCGAGAGGCTCTTCATTTACCACCCTTGCCAAATATAGTTTCTTTAATTTATCATGCCCGACCAAAGCTTCTAAACCGTACAAACCATCGAAAAAATGATTATCCATCTCATATTTTTTGGTCAGCAAGTAGCTCTCGTTTCCTTTCCAAATATAACGGAAACCGGCATATAGCGTTTCCAACTCCGAGAAATTAGCAATCGCGTTCAGATCATTGATATCCGTGTTCAGGATATTCAGCTCTTTGAGGGGGGAATTCTCCAAAGCGCTGATAGAGCTGATGAGGTTGTAGCTCAAGTCTGCCGTTTCCAGGTTTACTAAATTATTCAACCCGTCGATGGAGTAAAGATCGTTTGTAGATAGGTCCAATCCTTTTAATGACGTCAAGGAATTGAGCGCAGATACATCTTCAAGCAAGTTGTCACTGAGGTCCAGAACCTGCAAATCAGGCAGATCTTTTAACGGGGTAACATCGCTAACGTTGTTCTTGGCTAACGACAAGCTTGTGAGGGACGATAGATCCCGCAGCGGAGTCAGATCCCAAATACCGTTTTCAGCGAGGTTGAGTTCTTTCAGGTTGGGGAAATTGCGGATAAAGTCCAGATCATCGATGCGGCACGCGGAAAAATCCAGGCTTTCCAGTTCTTCGGCTTGAAAGACGTAGAGATATCTGCCAACCGGCATCCCAAGTTCTTTCAATGCTTTTTTGACTTTCCCGGCAATGTGGGGATTTTCTATCTGAACGGTCTTCAGCAATCTTTCGCATTCTGCTAAATAATTACCGGTATCATATCCCTCTAGTTCGTTAAATAGCGTATAGGCGTTGTAATAGTCTTTGGCTTCAAAAAGCTGGACAGCCAGCTCGTATTTTTCCTGATCGTCCGAGTATGTGAAGATTTCCGGATTATCGCTGGGATCACTGTTTTGGATGTCAATAAAATGATCGAAATCGTAGACAGCGATGGATTCAATATCCAGACTGGCTTCATTGCCATGCGAATTGAACGCGATATCCGCCCAAATATTCTGACCTTGCATTTCACTATCCGGCTCAAAAATGTCGCTCAGATCAATGGCGTAAAAAGCATGATTGGCCGGGTTCGTTTCCTGCCAGGTAATAAAGCGATAACCCAAACGCTCGTCCATGGCCATCAAGGCATAAAACCATTCATTATCCGACGGTTTCATTACATTCATGTATTCATCATTGGTGTTATTGACTGAAAAACCATATTGGTTTTCTTCGTCATTTGATCCAAAATGTAATCCGCCATTATTGTCTTCGAAGATGTTTACAAATATATTGCTGTTTGAAAATCCGAAGCTATGTCCGTCGTCAACCCCGCTGATCCGATATTTGATCAATAGCGCACAATTGGAGCTATCTTCCAGGGTGCCTGCTTCGAGAGTTAGCTCTTGAACTGCGCTCAGGTAAAGATCTCCCCAAAGATTTCCACCATTTTCTTGATCAGGATTGTTTTCCTTGGCTGCATCACGTTGGATAAGCGCTCGTAAATACCCATTCTCATCAGTTACTGATTTATTCACTGGATTATTACCGGTTTCCAGATAAACACTGTTTACGAGATCGCTGCTTTGCAAATCAGCAACCTGTTGTGCGGAATCCAAAATTGTATTTACTACATCAGTGCTATTGTTTATTTCATCCATTTTGGGTTTTTGAACGTCCAGAATGTGCAATCCAAGCTCTGGTGAGATATCTGCCAGCAGTAAAAAGGGATTTTCTTCTATGGGCTGAATTTCCTGAGGTATAAACGAAAAAGCTTCTTGTTTCATTTCTGTTTTTACACAACCGGATAATGAAAACAACGTGAAAAGAACCAAGCAAATTAATAATGGGCGGGTCATCTTTTTCATCTATTTACCTCACAAGAAATTGAAAATTAATACCGGGAAATGATTTAATTCCGCCTTTCTAGGGCGGGTATATTTTTCTGGGGAAATTGAGAAGGGTCGCATACGTTAATGTTAGCTGTAATGATCCAAATAGTGTTGTTTTTGTGTAATATTTTGCTTACCTGAATTCCAGGATCCTTATTCGCAGGTTCCGGAAAGAAATCAAATATTCAATGTCTCCTGCAAAATTAATGTTCTTACTTTGCTTTGTTATATTCAATAATTACATCGAAAAATTTTATGGCGTTAGTATATCGTAGAAAATAGTAACTTGTCTTCCAACCCGTCTATAGCTTACGGAAAGAAAAATCCTGACTATAATTAATCCATGAACCTGATTCGACACGTAAAACAATCCCTTTCCGGTGCCCCGATCATCCTGTTTCTGGTCGGCCTGATTTTCTTTGGCGTGGGCGGTGGTTTGACATACCACCAGTTCATTTTCAAGATGAATGCTTTGCAAGCACCGGGCGAGGTGGTTGGATTATCTGAGAGATGCGATGACGACGGCTGTTTCTACAATCCGTCGGTGCGGTTTACCACGATAGGCGGCGAAACGGTGTTCTACCATTCAACCTACGGCTCAAATCCACCTGAATATAAAGTGGGTGAGGTTGTCACCATATTTTACAAATCCGAAAACCATGAAAAAGCCATCATCGCCGGTGAAGGGGGCGTATTTCGCATCATCTTCATGGGCGTTGGTGGGCTCATTCTGCTGGCTGGTCTAATCCTCTTTGGTGTGAACTTATATCACAGCTTTCTTATCAAAGAGCAGACACCTTGACTTTACAAGCGTGCAGATTGGGTTACTTCTTTTTAGGGAGGTTTTCTTTTATCGTTTTCGAAATTGTATCCATTGTCATTGCGTTTAATGAGGAAAATACTTCCGTTAATAAATCCTTGCTTTCATTATCCAGTTTTGAATAGTTCGTCAGGATATTTTTAAGCTCTTTGATATTTTCTTTGGGATCAATGGTCCTGCCTTCCGAAGTCCCCAGGATATCGAATAACGCTTGGGTGAGCATCTCCCGCTTGGAGACCGGCAGATCGGCAAGCCAGGTTTTTAGCATGTCCTCCAGTAATTTGGTGGTCTTGGATAGGGTTCCGCCAATGAATTGCGATTGTTTGACCCGCCAATTCAGGGCATTATGCTGGTTAATGCCGCGCGAAGAACTGGATATAACAGTCCTCTTTCCGATCGGTTCCAGCAGCATTCCAACGATGGATTCTTCAGGCACATAATTGGTGACTTTGTCCCGACAATGTGAAAAATCCGCTTGCGGCACAATCGAAAAGTCAAAGCCCGGCCCGTCAAAGTTGATCACCCGGGATAATTTCACGCGGCGGGCAGCATCCAAGTGCGAACTGGCATAGACTGCCAGATTACCGCCTTTTGAATGACCGCAAACCGTGACTTTGCTGGAAAAAAGCCCAATGACACGGCCCAGATATTTACAGGCAGATTCCTGCGCCGGTATTTGCTCCATGTAGGCCATTTCAAAATCTTCTTTCCAACCGATCAGGGAGTTATCCGTTCCACGAAAAGCGACGACTTTTTCACGTTTTGCAGTAGGCAGGGTGAATGTCACAGCGCCAAATTGCTGGCCAACAACAAAATCGGTATTTTCCTCATATCGGGATAGTTGGATATCTTCAAATCTTGAACAGGCGGCTGCCTTTCTCAACAATTCCAATAATTCGGAATCAAGGGCAGGGCTGGCTGTGGGATTGATATTTGAGGACTTCGTCTTCTCCGTTTGGGTGTTTGATGAAAATTGAACAGCAGTATCCCTAAGTGAAACGCCTTTATTTGATTCAATTCCCGGCACAATCTCCTTGAAGGATAAATAACTTAACAATGAAAAGATTAACGCATCGATATCATTGAACGGGTCATTATTAAAACTTAAGTCACCCCGCCAGTCCAAATATTCCATTATTGTTCCCATAGAGCAGCTCCTTATAGCTTCATTTTACTGTGCATTCTGTAATCTCCGTAACTTTTATCGCGATTTCCCGTATACAGATACAGAAAGCATTAGGAGGCTCGAGTGAAATCTCGTTGGATTAGTGTATTTTGGGGTTTGGTGATGATTGCAATAGGGGTGGCGTTCATCCTGAATGAGCAAGGCATTATTGATTTAAACCTGATTTCCTTGCCGATCATGGTGTTGGTCTTTGCCGCGCTTAGCGCGTTTTTCTTTATGACCTATTTTGTACAAGGAATTCATAATTGGGGCTGGCTTTTCCCAGCCTGTATCCTGGCGGGCATTGCGGTAACGATCGGGCTGGATAACACGGTGTTGGGCAGCGTGCTGAACGGCACGCCGGTATTGGCCGGCATTGCTCTGCCGTTCATCGTTGTGTTCCTGTTGGACGCGAAAAAGCACTGGTGGGCGCTAATCCCGGCCTGGGTGATGATGGCCATTACATTCGTGGTTCTGTTTGAACGGCAGATGGGTGATACCCTAATTGGCGCGTTCGTGCTGCTCAGTATCGCGCTGCCCTTCTTTGTGGTTTTCTTCATGAACACACAGAAAAACTGGTGGGCGGTTATTCCGGCCTGCGTGATGGGCGCCACCGCGCTGGCGGTGCTGCTGGAAAGGTACCTGGGCGACAACTTGATGGGCGCGGTGATTCTGTTCGGCATAGCTGTGCCATTCCTGTGTATCTATTTATTGGACCGTACGCGGCGCTGGGCGCTGATTCCCTTCGCAGCGATGAGCGTGATCGGTTTAATCCCGCTAATGGTAGGCATCTTCAATGATGACGTGCTCGGCTTTGTGATCATGTTCTTGTTCGCTGCGGCTTTCTTTGTGGTGTATTTCTGGTCGAAAACCAATTGGTGGGCGCTCATGCCGGCCGGTGTTTTTACTTCCATCGGCTTGACCGTCCTGTTGGATACCTTGCGTTTTCCGTTGTTCAGCATGGCTGCGTCCGGGTTCAATAACGCGGGTTCAGCCTTCCTGTTGACTGGTTTCGCGGCCACCTTCGGCGTGCTGTGGCTGCTGCGGGCGCAGCATCCCACCGAGTGGGCGAAATACCCGGCAATCGGCCTGCTGGCTCTGGCTGCTTTGACACTGATGTTCGGTGACAGCAACCAGTTCATGGGCCCGCTGCTCCTGATCGCGGCAGGGGTATTCATTTTGCTGTTGTCGGCACTAAGAAAGAAAAAGATGTAGACATAAATTTGTAAGTGAGAAGCATACGATTACGCTAAATAGGAGCTCACTTATTCATAAATTCCTGAGAGGGTTTACATTAAACGAAGAGACTGTTCCTTGGGCTTGTCAAAAGGAACGGTCTTTTTTACTGTCTGTTTAAGCTATTCATCGTTCATTCAAAAAATTCTCACTTCCTCTCCAGTCTTCGGGTATAAAATAAACAGGTTGGTTTCAGGTTCCATGTTGAACGGAGTCCAACGAACCAACATTTTTATCAATATGAAACTTATTATGGGTATTGGCTGAAAGGGAAAATAATGAAAAAAATCGGCGTCGGCGGGTTCATCCATGAAACAAACACTTTTTCCAATACGCCCACGCCTGTGGATTTGTTCCTGAACCAGAGCGGGGGTTACCCCAGGTTATTAAAAGGAAGCGATATGTTCGAATTGGCCGCCGGGCGGTTCAATATTTCCGTTTCCGGGTTCATGGCCGAGGCACAGCATTACGGATTTCAGATCGCCCCTTTGACCTGGTGCGGCGCCGAACCATCCCAGCCGCTGAAAACCGCGGATTTCGATTATCTGATGAGCTTGCTGGAGGAAGAAACCCGCAAGCAGTCCGGCCTGGACGGCATCTACCTGGAATTGCACGGCGCGATGGTGTTCGGCGACCTGCAGGACGGCGAGGAAGAGATCCTGGCACGCATGCGGGCCATCGTCGGCGACATTCCGATCGTAGTCTCCCTGGACTTGCACGGCAATATCAGCCCGCGCAGCTTCGAACTGGCCAGCCTGATGGTAGGGTACCGCACTTATCCGCACGTGGATGGATTCGAAACCGGCGAACGCAGCGCGGCCGCGATGGATTATATATTGGCGGGCAAACCGCTCTACCGCGCTTTTCGGCAGGCGCCCTTCCTGATGCCTGCCACGACCCAGCCCACCACCCGCGAACCAGCCAAATCGCTGTATGCCGCGCTGGACAAAATGGAGAAAGAGCCGGGTGTGGTTTCGCTGACCATCATGGAAGGTTTCAACGCGGTGGACATGCCGGATACGGGGCCAAGCATTTTCGCGTACGCTACCACCCAGAAAAAGGCAGATGCCTGTGCTGATCGATTGCTGCAGGAAATGCTCGACCGGGAAGCCCAGTTCACCGTGGATATGCTCCCGCCGGATGAGGCGGTGGATAAAGCCCTGCAGCTGGCGGCCAAAAGCGATAAGCCGATCATCCTGGTGGATGTGCAGGATAACGCCGGAGGCGGCAGCCCGTCGGATACCACCTGGCTGTTGAAGGCTCTGGTGGATAAGAAAGTTAAGAACGCGGCGCTGGGGCTGATGTGGGACCCGCAGGCGGCGGCCATCGCACACGTAGCCGGGGAGGGCGCGCGCGTGCGTATTGCCTTGGGAGGCCATACCATAGTCGGGCAAACGCCTTATGAAGCGGAATATACTGTCGTGAAGTTACATGATGGCGACTTTATGGGGACAGGCCCGATGGTGGCTGGTCAAACCTTCAATTTCGGCAAGATGGCTCAATTAAAGCTGGATGATATCCGCATTGTGGTGTCCTCAGACCGCATGCAAGCGCAGGACCGTTCCTTCTTTCGGGTGGTCGGTGTCCAACCGGAAGAAATGGATATTCTGGTGCTGAAAAGCGCCAATCATTACCGCGCCGATTTCGAACCGATCGCAAGCGGGATCATCAACGTGGATGCGCCCAGCGCGATTATCGAAGATCCCAGCAAGATCGCGTATACCAAACTGCGGGATGGTGTGCGGCTGAAGGGTTTGGGCCCGGTATTCAAACGGCCGGCATGAAAATTTATCTTAATCATAGAGAAACAAGGTTAAAACTCCTTGAAATGGTTGACTTTGAAAGATATCTTTTATATTCTAAGACTTTAGGAAAGTGGATGACCAAGATAAACCGGTTATATAAAACAGGTTCAATCATATCCGGGACCGGGAGTCTTCAAAGGAGGTGAGCGTAAAAGCACTTCATTAAATTAAAAAGCACAGGTGAATTATCTCAAAATAACATTTTTGAGTGATAATAAACATATTGAAAAACTGCAAGTCAAAATACTAATTGGAAACGAGGTAGAGATATGCTAACAACAGGTTTTAAAGGACGAGATTTTCTAGCAGAAACTGATTTCACAGTTCAGGAAATCAGGACGATCCTGGAAGTGGCTGAGGAATTGAAGCGCCAGCAGGCCATGGGTATTTATCATGATGGTTTACTCAGGGCCAAGACGCTTTTTATGCTGTTCTATAATCAATCTCTGCGCACCCGCAACTCATTCGAGGCAGGCATGACCCAATTGGGCGGCCACGCGCATTACCTGGATCCGGATAAGATCTATACGCCTGCGCTGGAGGGCAAGGAAGTTGCCTACAGTACGGAACGCGTTTCGGATGTGGCACGCGTACTGAGCCGCATGGGCCAGGCCATTGCCATTCGCTGCTACGGCGATCCGGTAGATTGGGAATATGGCGGGGCACACAACCTCATCAAGGAATTCGCGAAATGGTCCGATATCCCGGTGTTGAATATGGAAGATGATATCTACCATCCATTCCAGGGTTTGGCTGACATGCTGACGGTCAAAGAAGAATTTGGCGGATTCAAAGGCGTCAATTTCACCATGTCGTGGGCGTATTCCCCGAGTGTCCATAAACCGCGCGCGGTACCTCAATCTGCCATTCTGTTCGCGACCATGCTGGGCATGAACGTGACCCTGGCGCACCCGAAGGGATTCGACCTGGCTCCCGATATCATCAAGCAATGCGAAACCTACGCTGAAGACGGCGGCGGCTCCTTCAGGATCACCAATGACTTTGAAGAGGGCTTCAAGGGCGCGCATGTGGTCTACCCGAAAGCCTGGGCGCCCGTCACGCTGTTCCAACCGCCGGTTGGCATTAATGACCCCAAGAAATCCCAGGAAATCATGGATTCCTTCAAATCATGGAAGACCACCAGCGAATTGATGGATACGGCCGATAAGAAAGCCATCTACCTGCACTGTCTCCCGGCCGACCGCGGTTACGAAGTCAATAACGATGTTATGGACAAGACTGGAGGACTCGGCTGGCGCTCGGCGATCTTCGATGAAGCTGAGAACCGCTTGCATGTTCAAAAGGCTGTCATGAGCCTGTTGATGAAATAAGAGAAAGATTATTAAAAATAAAAAGAGCCTCGAAACTTCGGGGCTCTTTTTATTTATATTTATAACGCTATTTACGAATAAAAGGTAATTCTTAAAGAAAAAGATCGAATTTGATTAATTTGAAACTACCTCATTTGAAAAAATTTTTTCAATAAGTTGAAGTTCATCTACAAGAAGAGAACATACAAATTGAAAATGTTCCCGAAATGATCCGTGATCCTTTAAAGCATTATCTGCTAGTTGTTCCGCTTCACTTCCACTCGAGTGTCCTTTTACCTTTGATCGTATTAGTTGAACTGTTCTTAATCCTTCAAGTTTCCTTTCTTCTGATTGCGTATTATTAGAATTTATAATCTTTTCTAGTAAGACAATAGACTTTTCGTTTTCTTCGTAATTGATTAATAATTTATCAAGCTTTTCTCTAATTATCTTTACTTGAAAACCTTCAATTATCAATTTCGACAAATCCATAAATGATTCTGCCCATTCATCACGGCTGTCAGTTAATGGTTGTGAAAGATCCTTAAGTAGATTTAAATTACGTATTTTCCACCATACGCAACCTTCGCTTTGCCAGCGTTCAATGATTTGGAGAATTTTCTGAAACGAGCTACTTACTTGTACCCATTCTGCTTTGAAATCAGATAAATAAGCTCTTTCTGAAATGTTTGCTTTAGGTTCTTCATTATGAGATAACCAATGTAATTGTTCTTTGTAAGGTAAATCTCTTAGATAACAGATGTATGTATGAATTTGTCCAGCATCGTTCACATCAATGCCTTTTAGATACCAAGATCCTCTACAAGTTATTTGTCGCTCATCAATTGTATATTTCTCTTTGTCAGCTTTATATTTTGATAAAACTTCGGGATTAAAGAAAGCTGGAGAAACCTCAAATGGTTTTGAATTTCCCTCTGAATTAAAGTAATTGGAGGTCTTTTCTGGATCAGTTGAAATTTTTGTAATTACTCCATTTCGCCAATCATACGCAATAAATTCAGCGTATTCTCTAGCTCCTCCCCCAAACCATTTATTTTTGATATTTAAAAATACTTCCTTTTTTGATCGTCTTGGCTGAATTACCTGAAATCCTCGTGTATAAGAAGAATTACCAGGATTTATTAATTGCCGATAAAATAGATTCTTAGGTCTATTTATTACTTTTTCGGGTTTATGCGGCCAATCACTAAACTCTCTGGGTTTATACAAAGTGAAGTCGAAGAATCTGATCAAAGAGGAATCAGAGACAACTAAATATTCTTCTAAAGATTCCCATTGGAAAGTCACAATATCTAAATCAATTCCATTATTATCACGTTTTGAAATAGTAACAACAGGATTAAAATCACCATTTTCGTCGAAATCACAATATGCATGCCTTTCGGGTCTCCAATGGATCTCGCAAAGATGAGTATATTCTTGGAGTATTTCAAAATAATTCCTACTGTCTCCAGAAAATCCCTCGAAAGTTCGTCTAAAGATTAACCTTTTTGCACCTTCAAGACTTTTCGATTGTGCGTTAGTAAATCCTCTCTCAATCCATATATCATCTCTTCCTCCACCTATTACATATGATGCAATTGAATGAATAGAGGATAGACCCCAATGTAATAGATCATCTTTATCTAAAGGAAATAAATCATTGTTAGTTACAACCAATGAATCAATGTATAAAAATTCACTAGAGATATATAATGCAATTTCATCAGTCAATGCATTTTGTATAAGGAACCTAATATTTTCGGTTGAGTTTACCCATTCATCAAAATCTTCTTTATTTTCAGGGATTTCATCTAGTTTATTAACTTTATCTAAAATATTTTTATGTAAGTAATTTGTCATAAGAAATTCCTTATCCTAGTTTGGTGGACATAAATGTAATTTAATCACTTTTAACAGCTCCGGGTCGACCGGTGTGCGGTCGACGCGCAGGCCGATGGCGTTGTAGATGGCGTTGGTGATGGCGGGGGTGGTGGGGATGCTGCAGATCTCACCGACACCCTTGGCGCCGTAAGGCCCCTCGGCGGTGGGGTGCTCAACGATAATGGAAGTGATCTCAGGGGTGAGTTGGAAGCCGGGGATGCGGTATTGCGAGAGGCGCTCGGTGAGCACGTGGCCGTTCTCGACCAGCAGTTGCTCGGTCAGGCAGTTGCCGATGCCCATCATGATACCGCCCTCAACCTGACCCTGCAGGCCGAGCGGATTAATGGCAATGCCGACGTCGTTGGCGGCGATGACCTTCAGGACGCGCACCTGACCGCTTTGAGTATCGACCTCAACCTCGGCTGCCTGAACACCAAAGGTGAAAGCAAAGTGCATATCGCCGCCTTCACCGAGCGGCCGTGTTGGCGGGGCTGAATAGGTATAGCGCACGCTGAGCTGCTGCCCTGCAGCTTTCAGCTCGCGAGCGACTTCCGCAAAAGTCATGGACTGCTGTCCCGCATGAACGGCGCCATTATTAAAATGGATCTGATCGGGCGGCAGGTTGAACTTTTCGGCTGCCAGGGCGGTGATGTTGTTTCTCAGAGCGACGGCAGCGAAACGGGAAGCGTTGCCGGTCATGTAGGTCTGACGCGAAGCGGTGGTGGGGCCGCCGTCAGGGGTAAGGTCGGTGTCCATGACCAGCACGCGCACCAGCTCGGGGGGGACGGCCAGCTCTTCCGCGACGATCATGCGCATGACGGTGACCAGGCCCTGGCCGAGTTCAGCAGCCGAGCTGCGCACTTCGAAAGTGCCGTCCTCGTACAGCTCAACGTCTGCGCCGGAGCAATCCTCGGCGCCGCCGCCCAGACCGGTGTTCTTATAGGCCGCGGCAAAACCCCAGGCACGCACCCGGTTGGGCTGGGTGGGGTCTAAGACTCGGCGTTTGAACGGGTCGGGGTTGGATTTATGGATTTCATCCAAGACTTTATCGATGCATTCGACCAGGCCGACCGATTCCTTCAACTCCTGGCTGGTATTGGTGACGCTGCCCAGGCGCAGCGCGTTCAGGCGGCGCAGCTCAATCGGGTCCATGTTTAGCTTTTCAGCCAGCATGTCCATCATGGACTCCACGGCGAAAGAGGACTGCGTCACGCCAAAACCGCGAAAGGCACCGGCGGGCGGGTTGTTGGTGTACATAGCGTAACAATCGGCGCGCACGTGCGGCACATCGTAAGGCCCGCTGGAGTGGGTGGTGGCGCGGGTCATGACCTGTTCGCCGAGCGAGGCATAAGCGCCGGTGTCGCCGTAGAGTTCCGTCTCCACCGCCAGGATATGGCCATCTTTATTCGCACCGATCTTGACGCGGATGTGCGTGGCGTGCCGTTTGGGGTGAACGAGGAAGCTCTCGCGGCGGTCGAACAATAATTTGACCGGGCGCCCGGTGGCGTTGGCCAGCAACGCGGCATGGATCTGCCCGGCAATATCCTCCTTACCGCCAAAACCGCCGCCCATCAATTGTCCGGCGATGTGGACGCGCTCCTCGGGCCAGCCCAACACGCGGGCTACCTGGGCGCGGTCGGAATAGGGGATCTGCGAACCGACGTAGATCTGCATGCGGCCGTCCGGCGTGGGCACGGCCAAGCTGCATTCGGGCTCCATGAAGGCGTGGTCGGTGGTCTGAGTGTGAAAAGTCTTCTCGATGATGACCTCGGCCGCGGCAAAACCCGCTTCGATATCGCCTTTACGCACCTTGATGTGTTTGAGTAAATTGCCATTGGGGTGCAATTGGGGCTGGCCGGGCTGGCGTGCCTGAATGGGGTCGGAGATAATGGGCTGCGGGTCGAATTCCGCCTCGATCAGCTCCACAGCCGTGTCGGCGATCTGTTGGGTTTCGGCGGCCACGATGGCGAGCGCATCACCTTCATAGCGGATGCGCTCCCCGATTCCGACCAGAACCGGCCAGTCGGAATAAATCAAACCGTGCAGGTGATCGCCGGGGATGTCCGCGGCGGTCAGGACCGCCAGGACACCTTTCAGTTCTTTAGCTTTGGAGATATCCAGCTTTGTAAGGAAGGCGTGCGGAATACGCGCCCGGCGGACCCTGGTGTAGAGCATATCCTCGAACATCAGATCATCGGTGAACTTTGCTTCCCCGGTGACTTTGGGGACTGCGTCCGGACGGAAGTGCGAATGGCCGATGACGCTATGCGGGTGGATGGAATCGGGAATGAGGGGCGAGGGCAGCGGTTCGCCGGTCAACAGGGTGCGCGCGGCGGCCAGGATAGCCCTCTCAATCGCGAGGTAACCCCCGCAGCGGCAAAGCTTGTTCTTGAGCGCAGTGTGGATCTCATCACTGGAAGGATTCGGAACCCGCTTGAGCAGCGCGTAAGCACTCATAATTTGGCCGGGGGTGCAGAATCCGCACTGTACCGCGCCGTATTGGATAAAAGCTTCCTGGAGCGGGTGGAGCTTTAACTCCTGGTTGACGCGCTGTGCCAGACCTTCAATGGTCAGAATCGACTTGCCGGCAGCCCGCTCGGCCGGAAAAACGCAGGACACAACCGGCTTTCCATCCAACAGGACCGTGCATGCGCCGCAGATACCCTCACCGCAGGCAACCTTGGTACCGGTCAGATGCAGCCTCTGACGCAGGAGGGAAGAAAGGGTTTCGCCTGGAACAGCCGGAAGGGAGTATTCTACGTCATTTACTGTCAGTGTGATTTGGTTTGTCATCTATGTGTCAGATAATGTTCATATATATAAACAATGCGTATAGGATAAAGTAATAATTCCAAATAATTAATCACCACTTCCTCGTCGACAGGGGGCATCAAGCAGAGGCTTTCTTTTTCGGGTGGACACCGGCCATTAACAAACCAACCCTTTCGCGGGTAGCTTCCTCACAGGTAAGGACGTCCATGATCTTGCCCTCATAAATAACGGCGATGCGATCGGAAAGCGCAAAGATTTCATCCAGGTCTTCAGAAATAAGCATGATTGCGGCGCCTGCCTTGCGCTGCTCCAGCAGCTGGGCGCGCACGTATTCGGAAGCGCCGATGTCAAGGCCGCGGGTCGGTTGGGCGGCGATGATGGCGCGCGGATTCCGGGAGATTTCACGGGCCAAAACTAATTTTTGAATATTACCGCCGGAAAGGTTCTTGGCCAGGGTTGCCTGTGAGGGGGTCTTTACCTGGAATTGTTCAATCAACTCATCCGTGTGAGCAGAGATATCTTTTAATCTCAAAAAGCCTGAACGAGAGTAAGGGCTTTTGTGATGTTCCCGCAGGATCATGTTTTCAGCGACAGAGAAATTCCTGATAACGCCGTCGCGCATTCTTTCCTCGGGAATATAGGACAACATGCGTTCTGTCAATTCACCGGGCGCCAAGCCGGTGATTTCATCAGGCCCCAGATAGATATGGCCGCCGGTTGTTTTGCGCATGCCGGTGATGGTTTCCGCCAATTCAAGCTGGCAGTTGCCGGAAACGCCCGCGATCCCCAGGATCTCACCGGAGTGGATTTCCAGGCTGACATCCGACAGACCATGCCGGCCGTTATCGCTGTTGCAGGAAACATTCTCCAATTTCAGGAGAACCTCACCAACATTGGACTTCTCGTGGCTGGTGATGAATTCAATATCGTGCCCAACCATCCATCTGGCCAGGTCTTCCTTGGTTGTCTCGGAGGTAAGATGCGTGCTGATCCTTTTACCGTTGCGTAAGACGGTCACGCGATTGCTGATTTCGATGACCTCATGCAGTTTATGGGAGATAAAGATCAGGGCGTAGCCGTCCTTAACCATTTGACGCATGATGGCAAATAATTCTTCCACTTCCTGCGGGGTGAGGACCGCGGTGGGTTCGTCCAGGATCAGGAGCGCCGCACCGCGATAGAGCGCTTTGATGATCTCTACGCGCTGCTGCTGGCCGACCGAAAGCTGCCAGATGTAGGCATCCGGATCAATTTTCAAATTGTAGATATCAGCTAACTCAATAATGCGCTTGGACACACGATCAAGGTCGGTCAAAAGCCCGCGAGAGGAGAGTAATCCCAGAGCTACATTTTCCGCCACGGTCAAGGTCTGGACGAGCATGAAATGCTGGTGGATCATGCCGATGCCGGACTTGATGGCATCCATCGGAGAGTTGATGGTGACCGGCTTTTGATTGATGAATATCTCCCCTTCGTCCGGATGGTAAATGCCATAAAGGATTTTCATTAACGTGCTTTTACCGGCTCCATTTTCACCCAGCAGGGCATGGACTTCGCCGGACTTCACGTCAAAGTCAATGTGGTCATTGGCCAGCACGCCGGGGAAGCGCTTGGTAATGCCGCAAATTTCCATATTGTCAATGCGGGTTTGGCCGGAAGGGAGTGTGTTTGATTTCACCATAACATATTCTTTATTCGAATCGAGATATCGGAAGTCCGGAAGGACTTCCGATATCATTATTTAATTGTCAAGTTGACTATTCAGCAGCCGGCAGGGTGATGGTGATGGTTCCGTCGATAATGCCTTGAACGGTACTGTCAGCCAATGCTTTTACATCATCAGGCAGGGCATAATCGGGATTGAATTCGATTACCTCACCGCCATTCGCGAGGGTGAGCGTGAAGGACTGCCCGCCAAGCGTTCCAGCGTTGATCAGGCCGATCATTTCCTGGAGAACACCTTCCCAATGGTAAACCTGGCTGGCTACCACGATGGAGGGTGCCAGGGAGGTCTGGTTGGCTTGCGTCCCGAACCAGAGGACATCCGATTCCTGGGCTTTACCGATGGCACCGACGACCATTTGCGCCGAACCGGTCAGAACATCCGCACCGTTGGCAATATGGGTGGTCGCGGCTTCGGAAGCCAGCGCGACGTCCGAGAATGAACCTGTCCAGTTTACGGACACTTCGATAGCCGGGTCAGTTGCCTCGGCTCCGACTTTGAAGCCATCCACATACAGCTTGGCATCGCCGGTCTCGATGGGTCCGATCACGCCGATCTTCTTGCTGGTGGAGAGGGAGGCAGCGATTACGCCATTAACGTAGCCGCCTTCCTGTGAAGCCGCTTCATAAGCGAAGATGTTCGGAATGCCAAAGGTGTCTACCGTGGTACCCCAGGCAAAACTGGTATCCGGGAAATCGGGGGCGATTTCCTGCAGGGAGGAACCATACTGTGAGCCGTGCGCGATAACCAGGTCGTATCCCTGGGTGGCATAATCGCGGATGGCTGCGGCAGCATCGTCCACAACAAACATATTCTCAGAGTAGACGAAATCGAAGGCATCCGCTCCGCCCATTTTTTCCTGGACGAAAAGCAGCGCTTCATACATGCTCTGGCTGAAAGCCACGTCGTTAATGGCACTGGGCATTACCACTGCCACACGGAATGGTTCGGCAGCTTCTTCCATGGGAGCTACTTCAGCTTCTTCGGCGGCTTCTTCTACCTGTGCCGCTTCAGCGGCTGCAGCGGGTTCTTCAGTTGCCGCAGTGGCGCAAGACGAAAACATTAAGGACAATACGAGTAAACCGATCAGGACAACATAGGGCTTTTTCATACTATTCTCCTTTTTGAAAAGCATCTTCTATTCTTTTATCAAATTGCTGAACACTCAAATTTCTTTTTTATATACACCTCCTCTGTCCTTATAAACATCCGTGGACAATCCGGAAACTCGCTTCGGTCTGTATATTAATCTCCCCGCTCAAAGGGCTTCGATAAAGCAGAAGGCCCACGGACCTTTGAAGTAGAAACGACCAGTACCAAAATCGTCAGAATATAGGGCATCATCAAGGCAATTTCGGAAGGGATGGGGATGCCCAAGACCTGGATCCAAAGCTGTAAGGAGTTGACCATGCTGAATAGTAAGGCGCCGCCTAAAATGCCCCAGGGACGCCAGCCCCCAAAGTAAACCAACGCGACGGCGATAAAGCCAAGGCCACTGGTCATGTTTTGCTGAAAAACATTCAACAAGGCAATGGACAGCGATGCGCCGCCCAGGGCAGACATGACTCCACCGAAAATTACAGTGAAATATCTGACCCGAATCACGCTCACACCCAATGAATCGGCAGCGTCCGGATTTTCTCCAACCGCGCGGATTTTCAAGCCAAGAGTAGTTTTGTTTAGAACGAACCAGGCAACCGGCACAAGGAAGAAGGCGATGTAAACCAGGATATTGTGGCTGAAGAAGATTTCACCGATACCCGGGATGTCGCTTAGGAAAGGAATGTAAATCTTTGGAAAACCCTGAACTGTTTCAACAGTACCAATCATTTTCTGGAAGAGCAGGTTGCTCATTCCAAGCCCGAATAAATAAAAGCCGATGCCGCTGATGCCTTGGGCGGCATGCAGGTTGTTGCTCACGAAGGCCATTGCCAATCCGAAAACAGCACCCACCAGAATAGCCGCCAGGACACCGCCCCATAGGCTGCCAAATTTCAAAGCCACATAGAAAGCGGCAAAAGCGCCCATCAGCATCTGGCCCTCCACGCCGAGGTTCAGTACACCGCTGCGCTGGCTGAAAGTTTCGCCCAGGGAGGCATATAAATAGGGGGTTGCCAAACGGATACCGGATGAAATTATTCCAATGATGACTGTGGTTGAGAAGAGGTCGGAAATCATGCGCCTGTCTCCTTTGATTTGGCTTGCGTCTCTGGCGGTTCATTAATTTGCAGGGCGACAACCTCTCTCCTTCTCTGCCGCTTTTTACGCCAAATTTCACTGCTCACAACAAAAATAACAACCAGGCCATTTAACGCGGTGATCAGCGCTGAGGGAACCTGGACCATCCTTTGCATGGTATTCGCTCCCACAAGAAGTCCCCCAAAGAATATTGACGCCGGAATGGTCAGAAGCGGGTGGAGCTGCCCGAATAAGGCTGCGACAATGCCATTGAATCCCGCGTTGCCCGTAAACCCGGTGGATGAACCGTCCGTGATAATGCGATAGTTCACACCAAATACCTGGGTTGCGCCGGCCAAGCCCGCAAAGGCACCGCCCAATAATAAAGCAATGACTACGTACCGCTGGACCTTGATACCGCCGTACTTTGCCGCATCCGGGTTTTCCCCTACCGCCCGGATTCGGAAGCCGAGCGTTGTACGCCAGAGAAGCACATAAACCAGAATGGCCAGTATCACCGCTATCAATGCGCCGAAATGGAGACGGGTAGGAACCAGGCGCGGCAAGCGATAGATTTCCTCCAGACGAGCGGTCTGAGGGATTTGCGAGGCGGCTTTGGCTTGAGCCGGATCGATCATGGGGCCGCGCAGCAGATAATTCATCAGCTGTACCGCAATGGCATTCATCATGATCGTGCTCAGGATTTCATTTACGTTGAAATAAGCTTTCAATATGCCGGGGATGCCTCCCCAAATGCCCCCGCCAAGTACACCCGCCAGCATTGCCAGGGTTATCAGAACCCAACCGGGCATCCCTTTTACATTCAGGCCTACCCAGGTCGCAAAAATCGCGCCGATAATCATCTGGCCTTCGCCGCCAACATTCATGACATTCGCGCGGAAGGAGATGCAAATTCCCAATCCAACCAACAGGAAGGGGGTCGCTTTAACCAGTGTTTCGGCAACCGCATTGGTGCTGCCAAACGCACCATCCCAGAGGGCTTTATAGGCAACCAACGGATTTGCTTTTAATAAGAGCAGCATAATCGCGCCGACAAGGAGAGCAGCCAGTGTGGCTAACACGGGTAAGAAAGCGTCTAGAAGCGAGCTCAGTCGAGATTTCATTGGTCAAATTGCCTCCGCCGGGCGTGTTTTTCCGAGGTGATCAGGGTGAGTTTTTATAAAAGGAAATGGATGAATCAGCCAGGCAATATACGCGCATCTTCAATTCAATCCTTGCGAGCAGCAGGAAAAGGCATAGTCGTAGATAAAAAAAAAGATCGTAAATCAAATAACATACCCCAACTCCTCGTTTGATTCGAAATCCTTTGCGCATGAATCATTTTACCATAATGGTATAACGGAAAGAAAAACGGACTAAGATAACAATAATTCGATTATGCGAGAAAAAACAATAGCATCAGAGTAATTATTTCCAGTAAAAAAGTATTAAAAATACGTAAGAAAAAATAATTATATTTACAATAGAACAAAAATATGATAAATTGAATTAAGATAATGCTTTTAACAAGGTGATCAGCAAGCCCGTTAAAAGCTTAAAGAATTTATGAATAATTGGATATTGCTGCAGACAAAACTTCGCAAGGAAGATTTTCTTTATTATCAGATTCGGGCCAGAGAAATCGAATGTTTTTACCCGAAAATCAAGGTAATACCCATCAACCCGCGTGCGCGTAAAATCCGCCCATATTTCCCTGGGTACCTTTTTGTGAATATCGATCCCGAAAGTGTTAATGCGGCAGAGCTGCGATGGCTGCCTGGCGTAAGTGGATGGGTACGTTTTGGTGAAGCGCCTGCATCGGTACCTGATAGCATGATTGAGGGCATCCGCAGGCATGTGGACGCGCTAAATAATGGCGAGGGAGTGTCAACCGTAAAGCGGATGGCACCCGGCCAGGAAGTTGAGATCATAGAAGGACCCTTTGCAGGGTATGAAGCGGTGTTTGATGCTCACCTTTCGGGCGATGCGCGAGTGAGGGTGTTGTTGAAATTATTGAAGTCGCAGCAGATGCCGGTGGAAATGTCGGCAAGGCTGCTGAGAATTAAAAAACAAAGCTGACTGAGAGCCCGGTAAGGCAGATGGAGGCTTTGCGTTATTTTCAAATAAACGTGAGTGTGATATCGTAGGCTGATGTCGCAAGGGCGGATGCGTTCCTAGAATCGGCTTTCAATATCACACCCTGTGGTTTTAGAGCAAGTAGTGCTCCCATGAAAAATCCGCAGAACGAAAAGAACGCTGAAGTAATTTACCCGAACCTGGCCCTGCCCTCCGATCCACTGACCTTTATGAGCTATTCTTCATCACAGAACTACCGCCACCATGTAACGCCTACTGCCACACCCGGCACGGCACACTACCGCTAATTTTGCCTGGCTCCTTCCTTTACGCTCTCTCCGAACACAGAACCTTACCTTAGGCAAACCCTTAAAATTTTCGTACTGGAGACGCGTCTGGACCAGGATGCTTTATGTAACATCAACGGTTTGCCCGACGAAACCATCGTAAAACTTGGCAGGTGAATGAATGTCCCTGCCGGTCCCGAAACGCCGTAAAAAGGAAACAGCATGCCTTCCATCCTTTTCGTCTGCACTGCCAATCAGTTCCGGTCGCCTATCGCAGCAGCTTATTTTATGCATAAGCTGAGCGAAGAAGGCATACCCGGGACATGGCTTGTGGAAAGCGCCGGCACCTGGACATCCCCCGGCCTTAAAGCCCACACAAAGGCGGTTGCATCAGCTGCAAAACTGGGACTTGACCTGAAGCTTTTCCGCACTCGGGAGGTGGACGCAGCCTTGCTTTCTGCCGCTGACCTGATCGTGGTGATGGAGCTTGGCCATAAAGAGGCTCTCGAAGCGGAATTTCCCGCAGTGCGAGGTCGGGTGGTGTTACTTGGCCGGTTGGCAAACGTCCCTGGCGATGAAATTCCTGACCTCGCGCGGGATAATTTTAACCAACCAGATGTGACGGCTCGTATGGTGTGCGCAAGTATCGATAAAGGCTTTGCTGAGTTGGTAAATTTAAGTGAGCGCCGCAGCAAGAACCAACGGGCATTGAGGCCTTAAAGCGCTGGTCAGTGGTACCGTACATGGAAACCAACGCTGATCCTAATAGTCAAAACAGAAAATTATTATAAAGGACTGTATTATGGAAATGGATAATTCCCAAATTGAGCAAACAGATGAAGGTCTAGACTTGCGCCGGTATTTTTCTGTATTCTGGCATTGGGCATGGCTGATAATTTTGGTTGGGCTGCTGGTGGGTGTGGCCGCCTTTACCATCAGCATTAGCATGACACCTTTCTACCAATCTACGACTACTGTACTGCTGAATACAGCATCGGCAACCGAATCAACGGATTACTCCTCGGTCATGATGTCGGAGCAGCTTACCAGCACCTATTCCCTTATGATGACAAAGGACCCTGTCCTCAACCAGGTGGCTGAGCAATTGGACCTGGATTACCCGGTGGAAGATATTAAAAAGTGGATCACGGTCACCCCGATCAGCGATACACAGCTAATTGAAGTAACCGTAGAAACTTCCCATCCTATTCTTTCTGCCAATATCGCCAACGCTATTGTGACGGTCTTCGCAGCGCAAATCCAGGATATCCAGGCCCAGCGTTTCTCCCAGTCTAAAGCCACTCTCGAAACCCAAATGGCAGATATTGAAAATCAAATCTCTATATATTCAGCCCAGGCGGAACGCACATACATCACCGAGGACAAAGCCGAACTTGAAACGAAGATTGCCCAGTATCGCGAGATGTACTCTAACCTGTTGCTCTCTTATGAGCAGGTGCGTCTGGCCGAAGCCCAATCCGTTTCATCTGTCGTACAAGTGGAACCTGCCACTTTAAACCTAATACCTGTCAGGCCAAAGGTGATGCAGAACACAGTGCTTGCGGCTGTGGCCGCTATTTTACTGACTGTCGGAATCATTGCCGTCCGTGAAGCCCTGGACGACACCATCAAGACACCTGAAGAAATCAACCGCAAATTCAATCTACCCGTTTTGGGTGTGATTAACCACCACGAACACGAAAAGAAATCCCCTATCACGCTAACAGATTCACGCTCACCCACAGCCGAGGCTTACCGTACGCTGCGCACCAACGTAAACTATACCAGTGTAGACCGCCCCCTGCGTACCCTAATGGTAACCAGTGCCGAAGCAGGCGAAGGCAAGACCATGACCATCGCCAACCTGGGTGTGGTGATGGCGCAGAACGGTAAACAGGTGATCATCGCCGACTGCGATCTGCGCCACCCGCGCGTGCATACTTATTTTGGGCTGGCCAATCAACTGGGGATGAGCACACTCTTCTCCCATGCCGACCTGGAACTGAGCGGAATCCGCCAGCCCACTAAAGTGGAGCGCCTTACGGTAGTGACAACCGGCTCACTGCCGCCCAACCCCGCTGAACTGATGGGCTCACAGCGTATGCGGGCCATACTGACTTTGATGAGCCAGGCGGCAGATGTGGTGCTGATTGATACGCCTCCGACCCTGGCTGTGACCGATGCTGCCGCGCTTGCGCCTTCGATGGACGGCGTGATTCTGGTGGTGTGTCCAGGCAAGACACGCACGAGCGCCCTGCGGCAGACGCTGGAACAGATGCGCCAGGTGAACGCACATGTGCTGGGCGTTGTATTAAACGACGTGATTATCCGCGGCCGGGCTTATGGCTACCAATACAAGTACTATCAAAACTTTTCCGCGTATCAGAACTATCATGGAACAAAGCCAACAGGAAAGAAATAGAATATTGAAGACAAAGAGTAAAGGAGAATATCATGTCTAAGAGAACCATCAGTAAGGTGTTTTTTATATTCGGTATAGTGCTTCAGATCTTATCGCTGGCTGCTGATGTGATCGGCATTGGTGAAGGCAACATGTTTGGCTGGAAGCAATTCATCGGAGTAGAGGTGGGACTGGTTGCAATTGTGATTGGATATTGGCTGCGAGGAGGAAAAGCAGAAAAAAAGGAAGTTAACAGCCACGGAAAGAAGGAAATTGAAAAAAAATAAAACAATATCAGACTGATGGATGGTGTCTGCAGATCGCGAGGGGTGATTGGAGGGTGGCATCGTTCCGGATTATCTATCTCCTGATGCTAAATATGTTTGCAATGATAAAAACAGCCAGCTCCAAATAATGATATATGACATTTAGTAAACTTCAATTAGGATGTTTTGACAAACCACTGGCTGGCTGGTACAACACAGATATAACGCCGCATATTTTTGTGTCCAGGATCCCGGGCCTTGCCTCTCTTTTGTATAAATCAGGTTTGACTTCAGAAGAAAGGTTAAAACAACACCAGGAAGGCATATTTAAAAACGTTCATTATCTGGATGTAACTAAGAAGTTTCCATTTGCTCAAAATACGTTTGATTATGTTTTCTTATCCCACATGCTGGAGCATTTATACCCATGGCAGGCAGAATTCTGCATGCGCGAAGTTCAACGTGTTCTGAAAGCTGCGGGAATTGTTCGAGTCTCAGTACCTGACCTGGACAAGGTTATAGCAAGTTATAGTCCCAAATCAGCAGAAAGTTTTTTACGCGATTTTTTCGAGAGCGAGCAGAAAAAACCAAAAAACCAGCATCACTGGCATTATAACGAAGCCTCGCTTACTCAATTACTTCTCGACAAAGCTGGTTTTACCAAAGCTTATCGCTGTGACTTTCAACAAGGAAATTGTCCCGATATCGAATTGTTAGATAACCGACCGGAATCTCTATTCATCGAAGCCGTAAAATAATTCTGTCTTTTTGTAAAAAAAAATTAATTCATAACGCTTGGATTGAGCATCAGGATAGTTTTTCAAGCGTTTATTTTGATACTTAGATACAGGTAAAGGTCTGACATCATCAAAAGGCGATTATCAATTTCCCCTGTTCAGGATCCGAGACTGTAAATAAACAATGAAAAAAATCATTCGTTCTCTTTTTAATCGATTGGGTTATGAGATTATAAAAAGCGCGGAAGGATTACCATCCCGCCAGGTATTGTTTTCAAATTTCTCCAGTTTGGCTTCAGCGTTTGAAAGATTATTTCAGCAGACCGAGGGAGTAAATTTAAATAAAATGGCTTCAAGATCGGTTTTACTGGCCAGATTACGCGGCACTCCTCCAGCAGAAGCCTATTTTATTATTAACGCACTTTTTCAAACACAAACTGTGAACGGAGATGTCTGTGAATTTGGAGTTGCCCAGGGGGAGACATCCGCCTTGATCGCCAATGAAATTATAGCAGGCGGTAAAAAGTTGCATCTCTTTGATTCATTTCAAGGGCTTTCAAATCCAACGCTCGAAGATACACTCAAGGATGATATTTTTTCTCTCGGCCAAATGAATGCCTATAAAGGTACAATGTCTTTTCAAAAAAGCTGGGTGGTTTCGCGCCTGCGTGCTGTCAACTTTCCTTTAAATCGATATATACTGCACGAAGGTTTTATAGAAGATGTATTTAAAGCCAATATTGATTTGCCGCAAAAAGTTTCTTTTGCTTATATTGATTTTGACCTGTTCGCGCCTATAAAATCCACGCTCGAGTTTCTCATTACCAGAACAGATCAGGGAGCGATCATCATTGTTGATGATTATGATTTCTTTTCCACCGGAGTAAAAAAAGCTGTTGATGAATTTGTCTTAGCGAACCCGCAATTTCAAATTCAAATTCCCCATAACGATTTTGGCCATTTTGCAATATTAAAGAAAACCAATTTGTAATGTCGCTTTCAGAAAACGAAAAAACAATCAGTTTTGCTTTAGAAGGTTTTTCCTGGAATACGGCAGGGAATTTTGCGCGCTCCTTTGCCGGATTTGTTATCAATATTGTTCTAGCGCGCCTATTAGGCCCGGAACCATTTGGTGTGGTGGCGCTCGCTTTGCTGGTAATTGGTGTTGGAAATCTTGTCATTGAATCAGGCTTGGGTTCGGCGCTTGTTCAGCAAAAAGAAATTGATCGCCAGGATATTGCCTTTGTCTTTACACTGCAGATGGCTTTTGGTATCGGTTTGGCGGTTATTTTCGCGATACTTTCTCCTTGGCTCGCAGAACAATTCGTGGCTCCAACGGCAGCACCGGTGCTGCAGGTTATGGCAATCATTTTGGTGCTTCAGGCCTTTGCCCAGGTGCCATCTGCATTGCTGCGCAGGAAATTAGATTTTAAACACCTTCAAATAGCTCAGATTACATCTTTTTTCATTGGGTATCTTGGCTTTGGTCTTCCATTAGCCTTTGCCGGGTTTGGCGTATGGAGTTTGGTGGCTGCCCAAATCATACAAAGTGGGCTGAATGCACTTATGGTTTTTATATTTTCCCGCTTTTCTCCGGCGTTTACGCTTAAACGCGCTCGCCATCTTACCCGGTTTGGCCTGCAAATCCTTGCGGCAAATATTGCTAACTGGATAATTCAAAATATCGATCAGGCAGTCGTTGGGCAGCGTTTTGGAGTAAAGAACCTGGGATTCTACAGCAGGGCTTATTTTTTGAATTGGACACCTACAGGGATCATCTTAACGAGCGCCCAGACGTCAATATTTTCCGCAGTTTCACGCATGGGAAAAGGTACAGATACCATCCGAATTTTTCGCGGTTTTATGAGCGCCTTCGCGATTTTCTTTTTCCCAATTTATTGGTTGATTGCGATGGAATCTACAAGCATTATCCAGATTATTTATGGCAACGAGTGGATGCCTGCCGCCGCATTGCTGAAACCATTGGCTGTTGCCATGCCGTTCCTCGCGCTGGTAGGATTGGAAGGACCGGTGTTGAACGGTTTGGGAAAACCGCAATACGAAATGCAGGCACAATGGGTAACCGCTTTTTTTGCAATACTGGTTCTGACAATTGCGGCACAATTTTCAATCCAGGCAACGGCCTGGAGTATCGTTATTATTTACATTTTTCGACTGTTTATTTTGAGTGTAATGACTATTAAGGTTCTGAAAATTTCCTGGATGCAGTTATTGCGCCCCATTCTTTCCGGTTTATTCATGGGAATACTTACAGTCGCCGTATGGAACTTGTCCAATTATTTCTTTACCGCCAAAATAACCGATATTCTCCTTTCATTTGCACGAAGCACGGTTGTCATATTTACGTGGATGTTGGTATTTTGGATCGGGCGTGCCTGGCTCTTTCCGGAATTTTCGACTTTGGTCAATTTAATAAAAAGAGATAAGAAGGAGTCTTGATTTTGAAAATAGGTGTTGCTGGACCTGTCTCATTAAGCATGCTGGCCTCATATGTTCATCGTGGAAAAGATCTGCCAGCAGGCTATCTCTTTTCCCCGATGGCCACATGGGTTGAGGAATTGCTCCATCGAGGCCATCAAATTTCGCTGTTTACTTTGGCGCCTGAAATATCAAAACCACAGACCTTTACAGGCAAACAGCTTACTATCCATATAGGACGATACCGAACCCATAGGCGCGCGCGTGACTTCTTCAAACAAGAACGGCAAGATTTGCTGGATGACATGCAAGATGACCCGGTGGATGTATTGCACGCACACTGGACGTATGAATTTGCCCTGGCTGCGCTATCGAGTGGATACCCTGTGTTGGTGACGGCCCATGATGCGCCCTGGGAAATTCTACGCTTACACCCGCATCCATACCTTATTATGCGTCTTTTAATGGCCTATCAGGTTTGCAGAAAAGCATCTGTAATGTCCGTTGTCTCTCCTTATCTGGAGCTGAATTATCGCAAACGAATGCTATATCGCGGCCAATTGGAAGTAATCCCGAATCCTGTTTCAGACGCCTTGTTTGACAAACCCGCGCGAGTCAACCGTACCCGGAAGGTTATATTCGCATCGGTATTAGTAGGATGGGCTGGAAGAAAAAATGGGCAAGTCCTTATGGAGGCTTTTGCAAAAGTACATCAACAATATCCCGATTCCGAGTTATGGATGTTCGGTGATGGGCATGGCCCTGGTCAAGCCGCTCAGCGCTGGGCGGAGGCTCACGGATTTACGCAAGGTGTTCAATTCAGGGGGCAAACTCCTCATCCGGAGTTATTGCGTGAGTTATCAGAAAAAGTAGATATTTTGGTACATCCGGCACTTGAAGAATCCTTTGGAATAGCTATTGCAGAAGCTATGGCTCTTCACATTCCCGTCGTTGGTGGAAAATTTAGTGGGGCGGTTTTAAATACTCTAGGTGAAGGCGGTTTACTCGTGGATGTGCGCAGTTCACAGGAAATCGCGGATGCAATGCTTATCCTCGCAAAAGATCCAGATCTTCGTTTCACATTAGGCCGCTTAGGTCGTGAAAGGGCAAAACAGCACTATTCTTTAAATAAAACTACTTCAATGTATGAAATTCTGTATCAGCAGATTTTGTCCAATTCCAAAGAAAAACTTCGCAAGGATCTTAGATAGGTCTGTATATGAAATTTCTACATGCGGTCATCGTATGCCTGAACCGGTTCGATAAAACCCAAAAGTTGTTTGGCTGGCTTATCCAATTTTTTATATTTATCCAAAGTGTGATCATGTGGGCTGGTAAAAAGGAGTTTCAATCCTTTTCTGATTGCTTTTTTCATAACAGCAAGCAAGCCCAGCACCCCTGGATCAACGAACGCGTGATTGAATATTCCTGGGTATATAAGAATATTCAGGGTCTTGAAAATGGCCGGGTACTTGATGTCGGCGCAAAAGAGGGTTTACCTGTCACGGACATGCTCCTGGAAAACGATAACGTTGTATATGCCCTTGATATTAATGCTTCCGGCTCGATTCGAAGAGGCAACTTAATTATAGAAAAAGGTGATATCCGTTCAACATCCTTTGAGGAAAATTATTTTGACGCTGTCATTGTTGTTTCAACCCTGGAACATATTGGCGTTGCGGGACGGTATGGAATTTCAGACGAAGATGAATTGGGTGATTTCAATGCTATGCGGGAGATTTTCCGCATATTAAAACCTGGTGGAAAAGTCCTGGTCACAGTACCTTATGGAATAGGGAAATCCTTGCCGTTAAACCGTCTCTATAACGCTGGGCGAATCAATGGGATCTTTAAAAATTTTAAAATTATCAAAAGCACTTTTTTTTGTTTCAAACAAACCTATAAAATGTGGTTTGAAGTACCCGAATCAGTGGCTGGTCAAAATGACTGGGATCGTGAACCCTGGTATGCCCTTGCATGTTTTTCCGCCATAAAACCTAAATCAGAGGTAATGAAGTGATTGACATAATCAGTGCTGCCAGTATTCTTGTCATTACAGTTTTGCTAATGGCTTTTGCCTTGGCGCTCTTTCTACGTTCCCCCCAAATAGCTATTATGGTAATTTTGGTGCTTTTTGGCATTGATAATTTACTGCCAAGCGGATTACCAATCGCCCAATTAGGTAGATTTAGCATCAACCCGCTTGATATTTTCTCTGTATTGATGGTTGAAACGGCCGTTATTAGATTACTCCTATCGAAGTCGAAACCCGGACGCAATTTTATATTTCCGATTTTGATGTTAGGTGGTTTGTTAGGGGTTTCTCTGGTACGAGGCATTTATCTATTCGGACTGGAAAGCGCGATAAATAATTTCCGTGATTATCTGTTTTTCTTTTCATCAATTTTTATTACGATTACTCTTCGATATAAAGAGAAGTCATTGCTCCAATTTATCTATTGGTGGGGAATTATTACCTGGGCATTATTCTGTCTAGCTTTGTGGCGTTGGAGCATGGTCGCGCTCGGCTTAGCTCAAAATCCTGATTGGATCGCCCCAGGTGGCATGATGACGCGAGTCCTCACCGCAACCCAAACATTTTATTTGCTACAAACTTTAGTGCTTTCATGGGTGTTTCGTCAACAAAAAGGCGTATTGCCTTTACAACGACTTATGCCATATTCCATAATCCCAGCCATTATTCTGCTTCAACAACGTACGGTTTGGGTAATATTTCTTTTCCTTTTGCTTTGTATTTTCTTACTTGTGCGGAAAATGAGGCCGGTTTTCCTTTTTACACTCCTTGCGGTAGGTTTATTAGGAACTATTTTCACCCTGGTTTTATGGGAGAATCCTCTGCTTGATTCGCTGGCTGGCTCCGCCATGAATTTGGAAAATTTTAAATGGCGGGTAGCCGGCTGGATCGAATTGCTTTCCCCTGATCGTTTTCAAAATGGTCTTGATTATGCAATTGGGCAACCCTTCGGAACCGGTTATAAACGTTACCTTTTTGGTTCCAAGTATGCCATCTTTTATACGCCTCACAATTTTTATGTGCAGACTTTCTTGAATATTGGCGGATTTGGATTATTCATCCTGCTGCTGATTTATTTTAGGGCACTTAAGTCTTTACTTATAGATCGACAGGACAGACTTAAGCTCGCATTTGTACTGATTTTGGTTTCGCAAATGCTGTTTTTTATGACATATGGGCCCAGTTATGAGCAGGGAATAATGCTCGGTTTTGCCATCCTTCTTTCAGGGCTAAAAAATCAGCCAAAGGCAGCGCCGTGATCAAAGTCGCAGCCTTGCTTACTGTTCACAACCGCAAGAAAGAAACGCTTTCTTGCCTGGAAGTATTATTTAGGCAGAGGGACTTACCTGATAAAGTGCATCTATCCGTGGTTCTGGTTGATGATGGCAGTACAGATGGTACTTCAGCTGCACTAGCAAGATATTATCCTGAGGTGGAGGTCTTGCAGGGAACCGGGGATTTATACTGGAATGGCGGAATGCGTCTGGCGTTTGCCAAGGCAATGAAAAATAATTATGATCACTACCTTTGGATTAATAACGATACCATCCTTTTTCCACAAACGCTGTCTAAACTTTTAGAAACATCCGCGCAATTGGGTAATCAGGTTATTGTGGCAGCCTCTCTTCAAGACCCGGAAACCCTTCAATTGACTTATGGCGGTGTCAAACGGCTGCATCACAAGCGGCCGCTCAAATTCACGCTGATCGAGCCTGGAGGGCAGCCTGTCCCGGTGGAAACCATGAATGGTAATTGCGTTCTCATCCCGCGGGCTGTTGCCAAAGAGGTTGGCAACCTCGACCCGGCTTTTACTCACGGATTGGGAGATTTCGATTACGGCCTGCGTGCGCGTAAGCTCGGTTTTGAAATTTATCTTGGCCCAGGTTATTGCGGTTTCTGCCAGCGCAACCCAATGGATAATAAAGATATCTCATTTCAAACCCGCTGGAAGGAATTGTTATCTCCCCTTGGACTGCCGCCCAAGGAATGGGCTGTTTTCGCTCAACGATACGCCGGTACTTTTTGGCCCGTTTTTTGGATTTCACCTTATTTCAAAAGATTGATTAAGGGTTTCTATACAAAATAGTTGCATCTATGAAGGAATTTTTCATTATTCATATCCCGATTGTTTCATTCAGAAAGTAATGTTTTTGGGAATAACAAAATAATTTATTGCATTTCGGGAAAAATAACTAACCTAAAAACAAACTCATGCCAAAAATCGCCATCATCAGTAAAACCGTACCCCTCTATAGACGTGATTTTTATAACGGATTGCGGAGAGTTCTGTCCGAAAACAATATCGAGTTACTCCTGCTCTATGGTCAGCCCAGCCGCCGCGACGCGCTGAAAAACGACACCATCGAGCTCGAATGGGCAGTCAAAGTACCAAGCAAAATCTGGGAGTTCGGGCATACCGAGCTGTATTGGCAGCCAGTACTTTCCTACCTGAAGGATGTGGATTTGGTTATCGTGGAACAAGCCAGCAAATTACTGATCAATTATGTCCTGCTGCTGCAGTATTGGTTGAAAATCCGCAAATTGGTTTTTTGGGGACACGGCAAAAATTTTCAGAAAAACTCCGCCAACCGTTTGGGGGAGTGGATCAAGCGCAGGGTTTCCACTCGCGTTCATTGGTGGTTTGCTTATAATGACATGAGCGCGCTTGTGGTACGCGAAATGGGATTTCCGCCCGAGCGTATCACATCGGTGCAAAACGCGATTGATACACGTGCTCTTACGCATACCCTTCAAAACCTTACGCCGAAGGAAATAAAAAAAACACGAACCGATTTAAGCCTTTTCAGCTTAAATGTCGGTATCTACGCCGGCGGGCTATATCCTGAAAAACGCCTGTCCTTTTTGCTCGAATCCCTGCATCTGATACGTCGGCAAATTCCGGATTTTGAGATGATTTTTATTGGCGGTGGGGTGGATGCGCCGATGGTTGAGCAAGCAGATGCTCAATACCCTTGGATCCATTACGTTGGACCTAAATTCGATCGTGAAAAAGTACCCTATTTTGCCATATCCAAACTCTTTCTTATGCCTGGCCTGGTTGGACTCGGAATTTTGGATACCTTTGCATTGGAAACCCCATTGGTAACTACCCAAATTCCCCTTCACAGCCCGGAAATTAGTTATTTAGAAAGTGGTGTGAATGGTTTAATGGTCGATACTGCCAGCAACCCACAAGTTTACGCTGATGGTGTAATCCGCCTTCTTCTGAACGAGGATGAGCGTCAAAAATTGGTAGATGGCTGTGTATCTGTCAGGAATGTTTATACAGTTGAACTCATGGTTAGCCGATTTGCACAAGGCATTATAAAAGCTTTGGAAACCCAATGAATATTTGGTGGTGTGCTGTAAACCTATGAATACTAATGATATTAAAAAATATAAAGAGAGGTATATTCATTTCGATTTTGTTAAGTTGCCTGGAATACTTAGAACCCATTTAATACCCGGCCCCGTAAGTTTCGCTGATTTGGGTTGTGGAGACGGACCATGGTTTAACCTACTTCATCAACAAGGATTCATATCTGAAGCTCGCCCTGTTTATGCCGTGGACTTGGATAATACGCGACTTGAACGAATAACAACTCGCTTCCCATGGATTACTACAATTGTTGGATCAGTGGAATCCATCCCAAACATACCCGATCAGAGTGTGGACTTTGTAATATCAACGATGGTCATGGAACATGTTTTCAACGAAAAAAAATACCTGTTTGAGGTACGCCGTATTCTCAAGCCATCTGCAAAAGCATATATTACAACCGTTTTTAAGAGAAAATGGGCTGTTTTTTATCGCAGACATAAGGGCGAGTTTGTACTTGATACATCCCATATACGTGAATACACAGATATGGAAGGTTTTCAAAAACTCATCAACGATTGCGGTTTGAAGATTTTGGATATTAAGCTGGTTCAACTAAAAATTCAAATTTTTAAACCGATCTTTCGAATCTGGAAAAGAAGAAAGCGATCAATTAATTTAGGACTAAGGCTTCTACTTATGCCGAAACTACCAATTCCAGGATATTATGAACTTGAATTTGTTGTTAAACGCCAGGAATAACAGTTGTATTGAGTCCTTGATCTGATATTTGCGATTATGAATATTTGTTGAAATGGATATTCTACAAGTTCCTATCCTCGGTGTGCAGGTCAGCGCCATTAACATGGATCTTGCCCTGTCGCAAATAGAAACCTGGGTGGCAGAGCGCCGCCCCAGCTACGTCTGTGTTGCCCCGGCGCACTCCATTATGGAATGCGTTAACGATCCAAGCTTGCTGCCGGTATTCAACGAAGCAGGCATGGTAACGCCTGATGGCATGGCGGTTGTTTGGCTCTTACGGTTGCAGGGGCATAAAGAAGTTCGGCGCGTATACGGCCCGGATCTGCTTCTGGCGGCTTGCGCCCGTGGGCTGGAACAAGGCTGGCGTCACCACTTTTTAGGCAGTTCGCCTGAATTGCTGGCACTTATGACCAAAAACCTGCGTGCCCGGTTCCCCGGCCTGCAAATTGCCGGGCAAACTTGCCCGCCCTTCCGCCCGCTCTCGGCGCAGGAAGATAGGGACATCATTGCAGAGGTAAACGCCAGCCAGGCTGATATCCTATGGGTAGGTTTGGGTTCTCCGCGTCAAGAAGTGTGGATGAAGAAGAAGTTGAGGAAAATAAATGCCCCGGTCATGATTGGTGTAGGCGCGGCATTTGATTTTCTTTCGGGCAATAAACCACAGGCGCCACGCTGGGTTCAACGCATCGGTATGGAGTGGTTGTTTCGTTTATTAAATGAACCGAAGCGTTTATGGCCGCGATATCGCCAATATCCAAAATTTGTCATCCTTGTTTTATTACAGCACCTTGGCTTAATTCATTTTCCGAAGGAAGAACCAAGAAGATAGGGCTTTGGATCTATCTCAACAATATTCCTTGATACCCCTTGATGATTAGTCGGTTCGGCACAATCAGGTGATTATTAGCGGAAAGGAAGGAGAGGTAAATGAAAAAAAACTATCAGAATGAAGAATTTGTTGAGCGCAGAAAGAGCAAATCCTCTTCACAAGCTTCACTTATCCCGCCATTACCTTTTAAAATCCGCCATGCGCGCGAGTTTATGGCGTTTTCACTATTAGTAAGCGATGTATTCAGCCTATGGCTGGCATATGGTATCGCAGTCCGGTTGCGCATCCATCTGCTGGGGAAAATCACGATTTTGCAGACTTGGGATATTTTCCCGATCCTGGCCTTTTTTCTGCTGGCGTATGTTGTAAATGGGTTGTATCCGGGAGTTGGGCTGAGCCCGGTTTATGAAATGAAGCGGTTGTTGAGCACTACCAGTATTGTTTTTCTCCTGCTGATTGCACTTACATTTTGGGAGAAAACCTCCACGAATTATTCGCGCCTGACACTTGCAGCTGCATGGCTGATGGCGCTGGTGCTGGTGCAGGTGAACCGCTGGCTGACGCGCATTATCGGCAGGAAGCTAGGTATTTGGGGGGAACCGGTGGCAGTAGTGGGCACCGGTCCGGAGGGACAGCATATTGTGAAATTCCTAAAGGATCATATACGATTGGGTATGCGCCCGGTGCTCATTATAGATGGCGATACTCCGTATGAAGAATCGGCGCTGGTTTCCATCAGCCGCTCGTATATTCGCACAGTCATCCTGGTGATTCCTGAAATATCAGCCGAGCTGATGGAACAAATTAAAGACCATCGTTTTGGCTACCACAACCGGCGGGGAGAAAATGGCATCTTGCGCCTCATCCTGCTCTCCTCTCTGGGGTGGTGGGGCAGCCTCGATGTTAAACCGGTAGACATGGAGGGCGTGCTGGGTTTGCAGGTAAGCCAGAATCTGTTAAATAAATGGTCAAATTTTGTTAAACGCCTGACTGACCTAATGCTTACGGTTATATTTGTGACTATCTCGATGCCCTTCTTGCTGGTGATCATGGCGCTGATTTACCTGGATTCACCGGGCGGGATCTTTTATACACAGGACCGGGTAGGGCTTAATGGCAAAATCTTCAAGATGTGGAAATTTAGAACGATGTGTGTTGGCGCAGACCAAATATTGGCCAATTACCTGGCCGCCGACCCACAATTAAAGAATGAGTTTGACAGCACCCAAAAGTTAGCGAATGATCCGCGTATTACCAAAATGGGCAAATTCCTGCGTGAATTTAGCCTGGATGAAATTCCGCAGTTGATCAATGTATTAAAAGGAGAGATGAGCCTGGTTGGCCCTCGGCCTTATTTACGAGATCAGCAGAAAATTGTTGGCACGGCGATAAAGAATTACCAACGGGTGCGTCCGGGAATGACCGGCATGTGGCAGGTGCAAGGGCGCGGCAAAATTAGTTTTATTGGCGAGGAAAGAGATAAACTGGATGAGTATTATGTCAGCAATTGGTCCGTCTGGCTGGATTTTTATATTCTGCTGCGAACGGTGGGCGTGGTTTTGTCAAAAGATGGAGCTTATTAATCAGAACAGCGATTCTCAGGATAGGAAATATCTCTGATCTATTATTTATCCAATACCTGGATGTTTCTTTAATCACGGAAGAGCAAATTATCAGCCATCATGAAATCACCCGGTTGCAGGGTGATTTTTAATAAAATTGACTGAAATCGTCTACCATGTCAGTAATCTCATAGTAAAAAAAACAAATACTCCTTATTTTCAACTTCCAACGAACCAACAGAAGTAAGTAATCTATCTGTTTATTCCACCTGACAAAGGAAAAGGGGAAGAACCGCATCGAAATCATCGATTAGTATACAAAATACTGATCGTGGTTTTTTTTTTTGCTAAAATTTGGAATTTCCAATTCGTTATAATAACGATATGAAAAACAGATGCCAGTGGGCGCAAGACCCGCAATTTCATGAATATCACGACGCGGAGTGGGGCGTGCCGGTGCATGACGACCGTAAGCATTATGAGTTCCTGCTGCTGGAAGGCGCGCAGGCCGGCCTGAGTTGGGCAACGATCCTAAAAAAACGCGAGGGGTACCGGAAAGCTTTTGCGGATTTCGACCCTGAAAAAGTCGCTCAATTTACCGCCGCGGATTTCAACCGGCTGCTGCTCAACACGGACATCATCCGCAACAAACTCAAGATCCGCTCAGCTATTAATAACGCCCAAAGATTCCTGGATGTGCGGAAAGAGTTTGGAAGTTTTGACGCGTACATCTGGCAATTTGTCGGTAACAAACCTATTGTGAATACCTGGGAGCAAATGTCCCAGATCCCGGCGGTATCGCAAGAATCAGAGCTGCTCAGCAAGGACCTGAAGAATAGAGGCTTTAATTTTGTCGGCCCAACGATTGTTTACGCGCACATGCAGGCGGTCGGCATGGTTAACGATCATGAAGTATCCTGTTTTCGCTATAAGGAAGTCCAGGACTGATAAGGAAAAGTAAAAAAACACGAATAAAACCATCAGGGGAATAGCCGATCAGATCCTGAGACTATCATGCAGTAATAAAAACAATTTGATTATTAAATGAGATTGTCGAATTTCAGCGGTTTTCAGATGGAGAATTTATATCTTTTTTTTCCATAAGCTCTTTTGAACTAATCCAATGACGAGAAGCAATAAACCCGTAACGCATAATAAGAAACAGACCAGGCCAACGACCATATCCATATTGAAACCGCAGGTGCCGTCACCGACCTGGCCGGCTGCTTGCAGGTAACGCTCGCCGCAATACAGCTTGCCGATCAATCTGGAAACACCCCAATTGGTCAGGCGTTCAACCAGCAACGTGATGCCGCCGATGACGAACAAAAATAATCCGGTAGTCAGGGTTTTATTTTTAGACTGCATTGCTGCCTCTCAAGTAATTTATCAAATACAATATCACGTGAATAAGAACACTATCAATAATCTTACCAGATCTGAAAATTCCCTCAGATTTCAAACTTTATTCCTTTATCCATCTCTGCGATATATTTTCCATAATTGAAAACATAATAAGAAATATCTATAATGAAACTAAATTGTTTCAACCAAATAAAGGAGGAATAATGGTTAGTCAAAAACAACTCCGAATCTTGATAGGTTTTTTCCTGGCGTTTTCTTTTATACTGTCTTCCTGCGGTAATTCGGCAGACACAACATCAGAGGCAAATTTACAGGAAACGCTGCAGGCGATTTATGCCATGGATACCCTTCAGGCGATTGAAGCGCAACAAACCGGTCAAGCAGTTCAACAGCCCACAGAAGAACCGCCCACGGCAGAACCACCCACTGAAGAACCTATCGTGCAGGAGCCGACACAAAGCGATTTTCCAATGCCGGGCGAACCGCCTGAGGAATTGGATCGCACTCTGGAGGATTCTGTGGCAGGTTACACAGGCGAGGACAAGAAGGCAACCCAAGGCGATAACATTCTGAACAACCTTTATGAGCGTCCTTTTACTTCAAGAGAAATGATCTACCAGCCGGACCTTGATATTACAACGGTGGATTTTGGCCCGAGTGACGACGGTTTTTATTATTTCACCGTCCGGTTATATGGCATGAACACCGAAGGGGGCGGGTTGAAAGGTTTATACGGTATTGAATTTGACCGCACCCTAACCGGCCGCGGCGATTTGCTGGTGACTGTCCTGGATCCGCAAAAGGAGTGGACTATGGATGGGGTGACCATTTACCTGGACGACAACCGGGACGTAGGCGGGTTGAAACCCATTGAAGCGGAAGCCGGGTTCAACGGCAGCGGTTATGACACGACGCTTGAAATGGATGCGGATAAAAATGCATATGCCCGGATCGACCCGAAAGACGGTAATGCCGTGCAGTTCGCGATCAGCTTCCCGCTGGTAGGCGGAGTTGACCAATTCTTATGGGGGGCTTGGGCAGATAACGGATGGATGGACCCAACAAGGTTTGATTATAACGACAGTATGGGGCCGACAGAAGCCGGGTCGCCCATCCTTGGCAAATATTATCCGGTCAAGGGGCTTTATAACCTGGATAACACCTGCCGGCTGCCCTTTGGCTTGGAGCAGACAGGCCTGGTAGCGGGTATGTGCAAGATTGGTGTACAAAAGGAAGAATGCAAGTGCTTGCAGTGGTATACATTTAATTTTGGATCGACATCCATGAAAGTATGCATCCGGAAGAAATGCAGTTAACCGAAATCCTAAAACAGAAAAAGGCGGCTTATATAGCCGCCTTTTTCTGTTTTTACCAGGGTTATTTATTCAACAACGAGAGGGCTGAAGGAGAAGGTTGTATTCCCATCCATATCTTCCACGCCAATACCAATATAAAATTCTCCGGGGTAAATAAACCGCGATACAATACCTTGCTTGAAGGGTTTGTCGCCGAATGTCAGAGAATTTCCCTCGTAAAGTGAATCCGTCAAATTGCCATTCTCATCCCTTACCCACCAGGTATCCAGGAATTGGAATTGGTCTCCTTTTTTAGGTGTGATCTCTGACGGCGCGATACCATGTTCTTTGCTTCCGAAATACCCAACGATATTTCTCATTTCGTTGTCACCGTAATTATAGAAATACATTCGCGCGGAAATCTTTTGGCCGGTCTCGGCAGATATATAGAAACCTTTCGCGGAATAGATGGTTTCATCCGGGGTTATGCCATATGCTTCAGGCTCGATCACCGCAAAAGCGACCGTTTCCCCGCTCTGTACGCCGGTCGCGCTGAGTTCAAAGTCGAGGTCAACATGCTTCACTCCATCATCGCGCCTATAGAATGGATAGACGACACCATTGACATCCAAGTTGTCGTCTCCCAGAATATAGTCAAATTGATAGAAGAGGAACCGATTTTCAACCCGGTACAAGCTGATAAGATAAATATAGGCGATCCGGTCACCGTTGATATCTGCCTGGATATTGATCTTGGGGTTGTTCGCGGTTACGCTACCGGGGGTGATAACGGGTTTGCTGATCGTGATTTCTGAATAACCCGGAGCTACCGTTCTGGATTCAATGGGCGGGATGCCCTGTCCGAAATCCTGGCCTGAATAATGGTATGCCAAATAGTCATCCCATAAGCTGCTTTGCGAGAACCGTTCGGTGATAACGGGATACCATTCCTGTGAATATAAACCACCTTCCCAATAGTGTTGAGAAACTGGGAAGTAGATGGAAATACCGGACGCGCCGGGGAAATTGGAGCCGTGTACTTCGGAAACGACCATTTCATCCAAGGCAGTTTCAGTTTCGGTAATGGCATTCATCAGCGCATCCGAAACATTGTTTTCAGCGATCATATTCAAAAAGCTCTTCAGGTCAATGTAGGGTGAGGGCAGGCCATCGTCGAAAATATTGAAGAATGCCTGTGAATACGATCTGGCTTCGGCTACCATGCTCTGATCGCTTTCCTTTAAAGCCAGGAGAACCTGGTTGAATTTTTCGTTGAATGCAGGCAGCAGCGCAAGGTCAACCGCAGAAAGCGTAACCCGATCGCTCATTTTTTGCGAGAACAACTCTTTTTCGACATTCTCGGGAAGGTTGTAAACGGTCAATAATTGTTGATAAGCGGCACTATCCTGAATACGCAGATCCTTTTGAATATACCCGTCGATGATTGCCTGGGCGAATTGAGCCGACTCCATTTCCGGATGTTCGGTCAATTGGGTGAGGAAATAGTCATATGCCCAACCCATCGCAGGCTCGACTTCTTCTGAAGCTACCGCATAGCGCGCATAAGGTTCGAGGCTGTTGTAGACCTCCAGCATCCCCATCAAACACGCGTCCAGGCCAATCACCTCAAATTTACCAATACCGGCCTGAGCGATGATCTCGCCCAAAGCCATATCCAGCCTATTCAAGGAAATAAAGTTGCCGGAAGGATTTTCGGGTGTGTCGTCATACCAACCACCCGTCCACCCCGAACCATGGTCCGACATGATCAAAACATAGCGGTCGGCGGGATACGTCTGGATGGCCCATGTGGCGAAATCAATCAATGTATCCGTGGAACCCATATCCACTTCTCCCAGGTCAGCGACCATGTCGGAATGAATAACCTTAAGATCATCATCCTGTGAAACAAAATAACGCCGCGTGCCTGTCCAGTCACCATCTTCCGAAAAACCTCCTGCAAACCGATCAAGCTGCGCCACAATCTGCACCCGGTCGGTAGAACCAGCTGATTCGGCTTCATTCAAGTCGAAATACAGGTCATGTTCAAGAACATCGTCATCCGCATCCGAATAGATCATCACCAGCCATTTCTGTTCGGCCGGGTCTACCACCGGCAGCGAGACGGCAGTTGGCGATATTTCGATCAAAGGGTTGCTTTGGGTTGGACCGGATTTGCTGAAAACAAGGCTGATAAATGTAAGAAGGCATAATACGCAGACGGAGGCGATAATTCCCAGCGCGGTTTTTTGGGCTGTCTCGGGAGATAATTTCTTTTCAAGGATATTAGCGAGAGAGTCGCGCAAACGCAAAAAGAGGTTCTTGATGAATGTGATACTTTTTTCAAAAATCAGTTTTAACCATGGAACAGCTTTCTCCGAAAATACAGCCAGTTTTCCGCCAATCGTTTTGAAAATTTCCTTTAATTTTCCGGGCGGAATTACTTTGTTTGCAAACGCAGCCAAATTGTTGCCGGCAGCCTGGAAAAATTCCTTGGACTTTCCCCAGTCAATGGATTCCCACCATTCCAATGCTTTACGAAAACCTTTTTTCAGGAAATCAAAGGATTTTAGCGCGATTGCTTGTATTATCTGTCCAGCATTAAGTAGGAATGCACCAGCACCTGTCAAAATTGAGGCAACGGATTTGTGGAAATCTGTTTGGCTGTTTTTATCCCCCGGTAGGTTGAATTTCTTCTTTACTTTGGCACCGCAGTAAGGGCAATTGTTGTATTCTTCCGCCAATATTCTGCCGCATTTCACGCAGGTGATTTTTACAGGTTCTCCACAGTAAGGACAGACATTGAAATCCTCTTGTAGTAGTTCTCCGCATGACGGGCATTGGTAGGGCTGCTCTTTATTCATTGTTTGTTCCTCGCTGAGTTGAAGCTAAAATTATTTTAGATAAAACTTGGTCTTTAGGTTGCTCACTAGAATAGTATACATAAAAAATCGTATTTTTAGGCCTAACACTGATTTGATGTAAATAAAACGGAATATCTGCCCAAAAAGTTCCCCAAACACTTCAGACATTCTTGCTAAATTGGACCGTCATGAAAAACATTGAAAAACAATACCTGGAAAAATCCACTCGCATTTATTGTATATACTTGTAGGAGAAATCATTTTCATCAAGGGAGAAATTAATGAGTTCTCGCATCAAATTATTTTGCAATTAATCATGGTTGTAATCTAATACAGTCCGGTAGCTGCTGCTCCCGCACCTGTGCACCATAAGCTTTTGGAGGTTTACCCCAGAGTTTCAGATTGAATTTTGAAATTAAGTGTTAATTAACCGAACACTTTTTGAATTTCTTCACTAACCGGGAAAATCTTATAACTTGTTCGGTTTTTTTATGACCTGACTGATGAGGAAGAAAATGAAAAAGATGTTAACTAATATAATTTGAAAACAAGAATTACCACTCACTATTTTATTGAATGCATAGAAGATAAAAGAAATGTGTGAAGAAAGAAGTGAAAAAATTGTTTGATAATGAGTTTTTTGATCAAAAAAAGATAAGTGAAAGAAATTTGCTAAAGACATTTATCGAAAATACCGGATACAAATTAATCAAGGTAATTTCTGACGGAGTATATTTGGCCGTAGATACGAACGGCAGGAAATATGTCGTCAAGAATATCAAAGCTCTATCACGGGATTTTAACAAAATTCGCAAGAAAAATGGATATTAATAAGTTATCAAGTGACTGAAGTTGGGGATGTATAAATGAATTATTTTATATTTGTGTTTTGGTTTATATAGAAAATAATAATTTAGTGAAGAGACTTTTTGACACCCAAAAAGCTGACTAAATTTCAAGAGTCTCTTTGTCGTGAGTTCACTGATTTAGTTGTCAAGGGGTAATTCCGTTTAATCAATCTTCGGAATACCTCAATGGGGTATTCCGAAGATTAATATTCCTAAACTTGCTTTATAGACAACAGGCCGGCTGATTCAGGTATTTAAGCAAGTTTATTAAATTGTCCCGGTACTATTACTGCTTTTTTCCTTCTTTAATTTTCGCTTTTCCTTGATGGTCAGCTTAGCCTTCTTCTTTTGTTCTTTATTTCCTTTATCTTTTTTTCCTTGTTCACCCATAGTATCTTCTCCTGAAAACATCTATTTAAAGGTAGGTCTACTTTTTCGTTTACTTTGAGTTTGTGGATAAATTAATTAAAGCGAACTCCTTTTGATCAAATCCTATATTAATAATATCAACATAATGATAAAGCAGAACAAACAAAGGGGCAATGCGTCTTTTCATTTTATCCGGATAGTAACCAGATGGAAATTAAAAAGTCGGTTATTACAGTGGCAGGGGAGTCTCCGGTGAAAAAGCATCAGGATAAGCGCGAAACATTCTCTTCTATTTAAATGGGTGTAAAAAGTGAAGAGGTTAATAATAAATCGACCATAGGTTCGCCGAAAATTCTCATATTTTCATCCATATATGAATCATTAATCATTCGTAAGGTCAGCATCGCAAATTGCTTTCCTTCATAAAAGCCATAGTTTTATTAATAAGCGAAAGATAAAACTCCTGTATTTTTTATGCAAACCTGTGCTTGACTCTGCCTTTAAATCCTGATAAAATGTTATCGTTCCTGTTACCGATAACGGGAACGGTAACGCTAAACTGGCTTCCAAAGGAAAACTTTAGTGCGTCAGAAAGCCGTCAGAGTAAACATTAATGATGTTGCAGCAGTGGCAGGCGTATCCAAGCAAACTGTGTCGCGCGTAATAAACGACAGACCAGATGTTTCTCCTGAAACGCGCAAACGAGTAAAAGAGGTCATTGAGCAGGTGGGATATCGACCGAGTGCATTAGCACGCAGCTTGACCAGTAAACGCAGTTACACATTAGGGGTAGTTATCGCGGGACTTAAATATATTGGACCTTCCACTTTATTGAATGGTATTACATCTACAGCTGAAGAGGCCGGGTATTGTTTAATTTTGAAGGAGCTGCCCAGTTTTGTCTATGATGATATCGAGCCCATTTTCGAGGAACTTATTTCGCGGCAAGTGGATGGGATTATTTGGGGTGTGTCTGAGGTGGGTGAAAATCGTAAAAGACTCAAAAAATTACTTTTCGATCAAAAAATACCTTTGGTCTATCTCACCATGGAACCGAAAAAGCACATAACGGTTATCACCGAAAACAACTATTCCGGTGCCCGTTTGGCGGTAACGCATTTACTGGAGCAAGGATATCAACGCGTTGGGTTTCTTTCCGGTCCGCTGGAATGGTGGGAAGCGCGCCAACGGTTCAAAGCATGGAAGGATGTAATGAGCGAAGCAGGGATGGAAATTCAAGATACCCAATGGGTGACCGGCAATTGGTCATCCGCGAGTGGTGCTGTCAGCATGAAAAAGCTTCTCGAACAGTACCCTGAAATGGATTCCATATTTGTCGCCAATGATCAAATGGCCCTGGGCGCCATGCAAGTGATCCACGAAAAAGGAAAGAGAATTCCGGAAGATATCGGTGTGGTCGGTTTCGACAATATCCCGGAATCCGCGTATTTTTGGCCGGCATTGACGACTATTCAACAGGATCAAGGCCGCGTTGCCAGAGTAGCAGTTGAGGAATTAATAAAAATTATCGAATCAGGGTGGAAAGGGCTGGATCCTGTTGATCCGCATTCGATTTTGCTAGAACCAACCCTGGTCGTACGACGCAGTTCATCGCGATTTCAAGACTAAACATTGAGGAGGTGATAATAAGTAGAGGGATATAAACAACACTGTAGGTGATGCGGTTTGGGACTTTTCTCAACTGCGCATCTAGAAACTAAGATTAGTTAAGGATGTATCAAAATCTCCGTAAGGAGATCAATCAATTTCCTATCTAGGAGGAAGAATGAAAAAGAATTTGTATGTTCTGTTCGGCCTATTAGTGATCGCTTCCCTGGCGCTCAGCGCCTGCGGTGGCAGCGCAGCCCCTGCAGCAGCAGAAGAAGCACCTGCTGAAGAAGCTGTAGTAGCGGAAGCACCCGCTGAAGAGACCAAATTGGTTGGCATCTCCATGCCCACCAAGACCTCAACCCGTTGGATTTCGGACGGTGAGAGCATGGTCAAAGTATTCGAAGATATGGGCTATGACACCGACCTGCAATTTGCTGACGATGATATTCCTAATCAGCTGAATCAGATCGAAAACATGGTTACCAAAGGCGCAGATGTTCTGGTTATCGCTGCTATTGATGGCTCGACACTGACCGATGTTCTTCAACAGGCTCATGACGCCGGTGTGTTGGTGATCGCATACGACCGCCTGCTCGTCAACTCAGAGAATGTTGATTACTACGCTACCTTCGATAACTTCGGCGTCGGTGTCATTATGGGCACCCAAATTGAGACCGGCCTCGACCTGAAGAATGCGGAAGGTCCTTTCAATATCGAACTGTTTGGCGGTTCCCCCGACGACACCAATGCGTATTATTTCTATGATGGCGCCATGTCCATCCTGCAACCGTACATCGACAGCGGCAAATTGGTTGTTCAGAGCGGACAGATGGGTATGGATAAAGTCTCCACGCTGCGTTGGGATGGAATCGTTGCCCAAGCTCGTATGGACAACCTGTTGAGCGCGTTCTACACCGACAAGCGTGTAGATGCCGTTTTGTCCCCCTATGATGGCCTCAGCATTGGCATTCTGTCCTCACTGAAAGGTGTTGGTTATGGAACTGAAGGCCAGCCGATGCCCGTTGTAACCGGTCAGGACGCAGAAGTCGCTTCTATCAAGTCCATGATTGCCGGCGAACAGACCTATACTGTGTTCAAAGACACGCGTGAACTCGCCAAGCAAGCTGCCGCGATGGTTGATGCAGCATTGAAGGGCGAGGAAGTGCCGATTAATGACACCGAAACCTACGACAATGGTGTCAAGATTGTGCCTTCATACCTGCTGATCCCGTTCAGTGTGGATATCACCAACTACAAAGAGTACCTGGTAGACACTGGCTATTACACTGCCGACCAGCTCCAATAGTCTATAATTAAAAACAGGTGTGTGAGGGAGATCTGCCCTCACACACCATAACCTTATCTATTTTGAGGCTACAAGAAATTATTTCAGATCTACCAAAATGAGTTGTTTTTCAATACTCAACAAAAAAACAAGGACGAGAAGAATATGTCTGACGTAATTTTGGAAATGCGCAATATCACAAAGGAATTTCCCGGTGTAACGGCGCTTAAGAATGTGAGTTTCAGCGTTCGGCGGGGAGAGATCCATGCTCTGGTGGGGGAAAACGGGGCAGGAAAATCCACATTGATGGAAGTATTAAGCGGCGTTCATCCTTATGGATCCTATAGCGGGGATATTTATTTTGAGGGGAAGGAATGCCAATTTCGAGATATCACCCAGTCTGAAGCAGTTGGCCTTGTTATTATTCATCAAGAACTTGCACTTATACCATTTCTTTCTATAGCAGAAAACCTGTTTCTCGGTAATGAGCGCGCAAAAAACGGCATTATTGATTGGAACAAGACCATCTCAGACGCGGAAGCATTACTGAAGAAAGTTGGATTGAAAGAGTCACACAGCACCCTGATCACGAACATGGGTGTGGGCAAACAACAGCAGGTAGAAATCGCCAAAGCGCTGGCTAAAGAAGTCCGGCTTTTGATCTTGGATGAACCAACCGCGTCATTAAATGAGAGCGATAGTGAAAAACTACTTGAGTTACTCCTTCAATTAAAAGAGAATGGAATATCTTCCATTTTAATTTCACACAAAATTGGTGAAGTATCCAAAGTTGCCGACTCTATTACGATCCTGCGGGACGGCGCAACCATTGAGACTTTGGATTGTGCGAAAGAGACCATTACAGAAGATCGAATTATCCGCGGTATGGTTGGCCGTGATCTGACCCATCGTTTCCCCGAACGCAAATCCAATATTGGGGAGACGATTTTTGAAATTCGGGATTGGAATGTCTATCACCCCCTGCATACCGATCGTAAGGTCAGCGATAATATCAATATTTCTGTCCGGAGAGGGGAGGTCGTCGGTATATCCGGGCTGATGGGATCGGGCAGAACCGAATTAGCGATGAGTATTTTCGGTGAGGCCTACGGTACGAATATCAGCGGCACGGCATATAAGAATGGTGAAGAAATTGACATCAGCACCATCGAAAAAGCGATTTCCAATGGGATAGCTTACGCAACTGAAGACCGTAAAGCTTATGGGTTGATCCTCATTGATCAAATAAAAGACAACATCACGTTGGCAAATTTGGATGCTGTTGCGGGCCACGGGGTTATCAACGAGCCGCAAGAAATGACCGTAACCGGCGAATACCGCGACAAATTGGGGATTAAGTGTTCCAGTATTCTGCAATTGGCGCGTAATCTTTCCGGCGGCAATCAACAAAAAGTAGTATTGAGTAAATGGTTGTTTGCTAATCCGGAAATCCTGTTCCTGGATGAGCCCACACGCGGTATTGATGTTGGAGCGAAATACGAAATTTACACAATTATTAACCAACTAGCTAGTGAAGGTAAAGGGATCTTCCTGATCTCATCTGAGCTGCCGGAGATATTGGGGATTTGTGATCGGATATACGTGATGCGCGAGGGGAAAATTGTTGCAGAAATGCAATCAAGTGAAGCGACTCAAGAAAAAGTAATGAAATATATTTTGACCAACAAGAGGTAATTAGACAATGAAAACACTGGCATCTCTTTTCAAAAAGAATATCCGCGAATATGGCATGTTGATCGCACTTGTTATGATCATGGTCTTTTTTCAATGGAAAACAGGCGGTATATTGATGAAACCCATCAATATTACAAATCTGGTTTTACAGAACAGCTACATCATCATCATGGCATTGGGCATGTTAATCGTGATCGTTGCAGGTTGGATCGACCTGTCTGTGGGATCGGTAGCCGCCGTTATCGGAGCCGTTGCAGCCGTATTGATGGTGAGATTGGATGTAAATTGGGTTGTGACCTTTATGATTTCACTTCTGGCCGGCGCATTGATCGGCGCATTCCAGGGCTATTGGATCGCATACGCAAAAATACCAGCATTTATTGTCACACTGGCGGGAATGTTGGTCTTCCGCGGATTGACGCTGGTTATCCTTAATGGCGAAGCGGTGGGCCCATTTCCAGTTGGATTTCAGAAATTAAGTTCCGGATTCATCCCCGATTTCTTTAATTATGATGGCCTGCACCTTACCACGATCGTGATTGGCGGCTTGCTCTCCATAATATTAATCTTTATGGATATAAAAAACAGAAAAAACCAGCAAAAGTATGGTTTTGATGTAACCCCGTTTTACTTTTTCATTATCAAGAACATTGTGATTACCGGCGCGATTATGGGCTTGTGCTTTTTAATGGCATCCTACAAGGGTCTTCCAAATGTACTGGTTATCCTGGTCATCCTGATTGCTTTTTACGGCTTCATCACCAGCAAAACAACTCTTGGCCGGCGTATTTACGCAATGGGAGGCAATGAAAAAGCAGCCCGACTTTCCGGTGTAAATTCACCGCGTTTGCTGTTCTATACCTTTGTAAACATGGGCGTTCTTTCAGCGCTTGCCGGCATGATTGTTGCGGCACGGTTGAATGTCGCCACACCTAAAGCGGGAGATGGTTTTGAACTGGACGTAATCGCGGCATGCTATATCGGTGGCGCGTCAGCTTCCGGCGGTATCGGAAAAATTATCGGAGCCGTCGTTGGCGCATTCCTTATCGGTGTGATGAACAATGGTATGTCCATTCTTGGAATCGGGATCGATTGGCAGCAGGCAATCAAAGGCCTAGTATTGCTGCTGGCGGTTTACTTTGATGTCTATAACAAAAACAAAAGCATTTAGCGAATAAAGCTGATCGGAAAATATTTGGTAAATGCCGTAGTTCAAGAATAGAAAAATATACACCTAAAAGAACACAGAACAATCAACGCTAGAATTACTAAATACGGCGGGGAATATCCGCAAGGGATTTTGTGTGGATTTGCATAGACTGCTGTGGTATTAATATTGACTTGGCTCGGAATCGACGAATCAAAATTTGGAAAGAAATGTAATAGAGAACTGAGATGGAACAAAATCCTGTTATCGCAATGTTGGGACGCAGACTCCGTCTGGCAGTGATTGGCGGAGGGCCGGGATCATTTATTGGCGCGACGCATCGGCGGGCGGCCAGAATTGATGATCGTTATGAAATCAATGCCGGCGTTCTTTCTTCCAGCCCGGAAAAATCAGCCCAAGCAGGCCTTGAAATTGGACTGGCCGCAGACCGCTGTTACGGGCAGGTTGAAGATCTGCTGGAATCGGAATCGGCGCGTGAAGATGGCGCTGATGTGATTGCCATTATGACACCCAATGACAGCCACTATACGTACGCGATGGCAGCCCTTGATAAAGGGTTTGATGTGATTTGCGATAAGCCGATGACAAATACCCTGCAGGAAGCAGAAGTGCTGCATGATAAGGTGATGAAATCGGGTTTAATCTTCTGCCTTACACATAATTATTCAGGCTACCCAATGGTACGCCAGGCAAAGGCAATGATCGCTGATGGGCAGTTAGGGACGATACGACTGGTTCAGGTGGAGTACGTGCAGGGCGGTAAAGCAGATGAAAGCAAGCCCGATCCACAGGAGTCCTGGCATTTTGATCCCGCCCGCGGGGGTCCTTCCGCGGTCATGGGTGATATCGGTTCTCACGCGCACCATCTCATTCGTTTTGTCAGCGGGCTTGAAGTCATGGAAGTTGCTGCGGATATTGGCGCTGTCGTACCCGGAAGAGTGATCGACGACTTTGCCGGCGCATTACTGCGTTTCAACAACGGCGCGCGCGGGAGCTTTTGGGTTACGCAAGCGGCCGCGGGTGTGGAAAATTGCCTGCGCATCCGTGTGAGCGGCACACAGGGTAGCTTGGAGTGGATGCAGGAAATTCCTCAAACACTTACTTTCAAACCCCTAAACGCACCATCTCAAATCCGAACGCCAAACGGACCGGGTGTTCTTCCGCTGGCAAAACATTCCTCACGCATCGTCGCCGGTCATCCCGAGGGCTTTCACGAAGGTTTCGCGAATGTTTACTCAGATGCGGCTGAAGCAATTGCTGCCAGAAGATCTGGCAAACAGGCAAATCCACTCTGTATGTATTTTCCAAATTCCAAAGATGGACTACTGGGTTTGAAGTTTATCCATAGCGTTATCGAATCAAGCAAAACCAACGGCAAATGGATGAGGTGCTAAGCAACGATGATCGATATTCCCTGTATGCCTTGGACTACAAATGAAAGCTATAGTAGATGACTTTGAATAAAAATAAAATACTCGTGGATCAGGATGGATTTAGGTTGAAATAACCAGGCAGTTAAACATGCATGAGCCTTAAATTGCCCAGCACTTGATCCCAGGAGATGGACTTTGATTAGTGATGACCAGCGAAAAGCTCTTATTGAGGAAAAATTCCTTTTTCTTTATGGTTCCAAGCCCAGTGTATGGGTACAAGCTCCTGGCCGTGTAGATTTAATGGGCAGCCATACCGATTACAACCTCGGTTTTGTGCTTATCCAGGCTATTAATCACAACACATGGATTGCAGCTCGACCTCGAGGGGACAGCATAGTAAGAATTGCGTCGCTTAATCGGGATGGGATAGCGGAATTTGATTTAAGCCATATTGAGCATGCAAAAGACGTCACCTGGAGTGATTACGTGCGCGGTGTGGCGGATGTTCTGCAAAAAGAAAATTATGTTCTCAAAGGATTCGATGGCCTGGTTCACAGCACAATTCCCTTTGGCAGCGGGTTGAGCTCATCCGCCGCATTAGAAGTGGCCACAACCGAGGTGTTTGAGTCGCTCGCGGATTGGCAAATTGATCCTCTCCAAAAAGCACTTCTCTCGCAAAGAGCAGAGAACGAATTTGTGGGTATGACCTGCGGGGTCATGGACCAATATTCGTCGGCAATGGGAAAAGCAGGATGCGTACTATTGCTTGACTGCCGCACGAACACCAGCGAAATTATTCCCGTTGCCCCCGGCCTGCAGGTCATGATTTGCGACACACGGGCTGAGCGCAACCTCACAGGATCGGAGTATCCCGAGCGCCGCGCACAATGCGAAGAGGGCGTCCGCATCCTCTCCGGTTTTTACCCCGAAGTCCATTCACTGCGCGACGCGACATTGGAGATGCTTACTGCCCAGCAAGCAGATATTGACCCTGTCGTATTTAAACGTTGTTATTTCGTCATAGAGGAAAACCAGCGGGTATTGGATTTGGCGGCCGCATTAGCCTCCGGCGACCATCAGAAAGCGGGGCGTCTTGCGGTAGAGTCATTCCAGGGAGCACGGGACCTCTTTGAGATAGTCACAAAAGAAATGATCATGATGTTCGATGCCATCATGGGTGCGCCCGGAGCCTTTGGGACGCGTGGCGCTGGTGGGGGATTTGGCGGCTGTCTGGTGGCGTTTGTCCGGAGTGATTGCATTGATTCATTTACAGAATATGTAAAGCAGCAATACACCCGCAACGCAGGCATTCAAGCCGAAGTGTATCCGGTGCAATCAGCCAGCGGCGCGAGTGTTCTGGCAATTGAATAGGCATGGCTAATGTTTGAATATCCCCATCGGCGCTATAACCAGCTTACGGATGAATGGGTGTTGGTGTCTCCCCAGCGTACGGATCGACCCTGGCAGGGCCAGGTAGAAAAAATCCCTTCCGACCAGCGACCCATATATGATCCTCATTGTTACCTTTGCCCCGGAAATCAACGGGCCGGAGGGGCAAGCAACCCGAACTACGAATCCACATTCGTGTTCACAAATGATTTTTCCGCATTGGTTCCAAACCCACCGGAGGGAGGAGAGATTCCCCCTCAATTATTGAAAACGAGTCCGGTTCGAGGAACCTGCCGGGTAATCTGCTTTTCGCCACGGCATGACCTGACGATGCGCGAAATGCCGAAAGAGGACATTCGCAGGTTGGTGAATGTGTGGGCTGAACAGATTGGCGAGTTGGGCGAGAAATACCGCTGGGTGCAGATCTTTGAAAATAAAGGGGCTTTGATGGGAAGCTCGAACCCTCACCCGCACGGACAAATTTGGGCCAGCGACCAACTGCCCAATGAACCGTGGAAAGAAGAGCAACAACAGAAACGGTATTTTGAGGAAAATGGCTCGCTTCTATTAATCGACTATGTGAAATTGGAGCAGCAGCAGGAAGAACGCGTTGTCGTGGAAAATAACAACTGGATCGCGCTGGTACCTTTTTGGGCTGTCTGGCCGTTTGAGATCCTTTTGCTGCCCAAGCGGCATGTCCTGCGGTTACCCGACCTTTCTGATGAGGAGCGGGATGACCTTGCGTCGCTGATGAAAGAACTGTTGACAAAATATGATCGGCTCTTTGATAATCCTTTTTCCTATTCTATGGGCTGGCATGGCGCTCCCAATGATGAAGCGGATTACGCTCATTGGCAGCTGCATGCCCATTATTATCCGCCGCTTCTGCGTTCGGCAACCGTGAGGAAATTCATTGTCGGCTACGAACTTCTGGCTGAAGTTCAACGCGATTTGACAGCAGAACAGGCCGCAAAAAGACTTCGTGAAATATAAAAAGAAAAACGAGCCCTCGGACCTTTGAGATATACCTAACGAAAAAACTTTCGATTTATCTTCTATTTACCAGTCGAAAAAATAAAGAAGGCAGAATTAAGAAAAAACGGGGGGATTTTTCTTGTTTTAATTAAATATGTGATCCGGAATAAAGGAATGCTTTCCTAAAGCCCCCCGGAAAAATTTTAGAAATACCCACTATATCCTGCTGGGTTACCTGGGGTGGGATAGGGACTTAGCCAACAAATTGGTTGACCAGGCCCTGAAATCCACCCACAGCGGATTATCGGAAACCCGGCGCGCGCTGAAAGAATTGCGCGCCAGCCCGCCGGAAGACCTGGGGCTGATCGAAGCGGTGCGCACATTGGCGCACGCGACCGCGCAGCGCGCATCGCTGGAATTGGACTTATCTACATAGCAATTTGATAATCAATCGCTGCGTCCCTTTTTGTAATTTTCTCCGATATGTATATAGTTGTTAACAACAAATAAAAACACAGGACATGTATATGCAAAATGAAGCATTGTTGATCCGAAATGCACGCAAAGGCGACGAATTTGCCTTTGCCAGTCTATACCAGAGCTACCATCAGCGGATTTACCGATACATCCTCAGCCGGGTAACTGATCGAGCGAATGCGGAAGAACTGACCAGCCAGACCTTTTTAGCAGTACTGGAAGGGCTGCCCAATTACCGCCACAATGGAAAATTTGCCGCCTGGGTCTTTTCCATCGCACGCAATAAGATCATGGATCACTTCCGATCGACAAAGTGGGTGAATCAATCCATGGACGAGCAATCGATGGTTGTCATGGTCGACCCGCAACTGCCCAATCAAATCGAAGCAAAGGAACGGGCGGAAGCTCTAGCCGGTCTGATCTGTCAACTGGCGCCGGAACGCCAGGAACTGCTGAGACTGCGATTTGTTGCGGGGTTGACCTATAAAGAGATTGGAGCGCTTTCAGGGCGAGGGGCAGGCGCGATTAAAAAATCAGTTTATCGATTGCTGGAGGAGCTAAGGCAATCTTTGGAGAAAGATCATGAATCAGAAGAATAATTCAAAGTTCGATGAAGAAGTCCGCGCCATAATGGCGGTTCCGGACATGGACCCCGATTTCGACGCGCGTTTGGAAGAAAATCTGGTGAAAAAAATGCGTATGGTGCGGGGCCAGAAAGAACGGATTGCGGAAAAGAAACCGCGTATTTCGTTCGCAACTGCAGCAGCCTCAATCATTGTACTTATGTTCGCCGCAGTTTTAGCGATTGGTCCGCAGCGTGTTTGGGCGGCGGTACGCAGCCTGGGTTTCCTGCCGGGCATTGGTTATGTTCAGGATGACGTACGTGTGTTGGATGAACCCGTTCAAGTTCAACGCGAGGGTACAGTGGCTGAAATGACTGATCTGATTAGCGACAGTGAGAAAACCTGGCTGCGCGTAGTCATTACAGGCAAGCTTGAACCTGACCTTCCAATGGAGGACCAATGTTTTTTGAATCCCTCACTGCAATTCGATGGAGCGGAAGACGTTTCAGTGATCTGGTCGTCAACCACGGTCAGGGCAGACGAGGTGGTCCTGGAAATTGGTTTGCCGATCCTGCCGGCTGAGTTGGCGGATGGTGTATTGAATATGCCCTGTTTGCCGGGAGTTCCCACAGAGATAAATGGGGAAGATTGGCAGTTCCCGTTCTTACTACGCCAGCCAACCAAAGATGAAGAACCATACGTGGCCGAGAACTTGTCGAATTCAACTGAAACCGCGGAGACTTTACCCTCACCTGAAATTAATAAGGAAGCGGGTGTGCAGCTGGTTGTAGAAAACGTGGTGGAACTCGAGGATGGATATCAATTTATGGGCTACGTTTCAGTCCCGAACAACGCAGAGGTCAGTTTTGAAAGCGATTCCATAACCCTGCAAACGCAGGATGGAAATGCCATAGAATTACAACCCGTCGATATCCCCTTCGGTTCAGGTGTCCCGATTGTTGATCAACCCTGGGTGGTGCGAACAACAACGAAGGACTTGCCCGCACAGCTTGTCTTTACTTTGAAGGCATTGGCTTTCAAGCGCAGCGATGAATCGGTACGAGAGCAAAGTGTGTCAGTAGACCTGGGTTCTGACCCGCAACCAGGGCAGTCGTGGAACATTGAACAAAGTGTCTTCGTCGCAGGCAGCGAGGTGAAATTCCATGATGTCAGGCTGGAGCAGGTCACAGATGACGTTTATCTATTGATATTCGCGGTTGAATACCCCCAGGAAGAAATCTATGCAGTGGACCTGGAAGATGCGGACCACCCGGCGGAGGATATGAATGCCGGGAGCGGCGGCGGTGGAGGAGGCGGGGAGGGAAATAATCCCAATCTGCGCCTGGAAAGCATTTCGTATAATCGCATTCCTACCGGCCAGCGGACGATCTTCGTCTCGGACGCTTACATCGTACAAAGAGGAAATTGGTCAACCACCATCCAATTGCCAGAATAGTGAAAGAAAAAGCGCCTGATCATCAGGCGCTTTTTTGTTTAAGTCAGATAAAGGACCGAGAAGTAGTGGAAGGTGCTGCCCAGAATGACGAAGACGTGCCAGATGGCATGGGCAAAGGGCATGCTCTTCCAGCGGTAGAAGATTACTCCAACGCTGTACATGACGCCGCCAAGCAGCAGGAACCAGATGGACAGCGATCCCATTTTGCGAAAGGTGTTCAGGAAAACGAAAGCACCCATCCAACCGAGCAGCAAATAAAGCCAAACCGGTGGTTTCTCAAATTTGAATTTAAGCGCCAGCTTAAGGATGAAAACCAGCAGCGCCGCTCCCCATACGATACCGAAAACCGTCCAGCCCAACCCGTTACGCATTTGAGTGAGTAGAAAGGGGGTGTAAGTGCCGGCGATCAAGACCAGGATGGCGGAGTGATCGATGCGCTGCAGGATAACTTTGATGGGGTGGTTGGCGAATGAGTGGTAAATGGTAGAAGCCAGGTAGAGAACGATCAGCGAAATGCCGAAGACCAGGTAACTGGCCAGACGCCAGCCGCTGCCCTCGTCCACTGCGCGGACAATGAGGACGACCAGCCCTGCGATGCTCAACGCTACACCGATGCCATGGGTGATGCTGTTCGCCAAAATCTGGCTGAGAGTTGTGCCGGGCGCGTTCTTGTCGGATTTATAAGCCATGAGTTCTCCTGGAAAATATTTAATATTGATTACAGCTTAGCCCCGGTTCATTATAAGCTTATTCCATATTTGCCACATCTTTTTTCTACCGTATTAATATACTTTTTACTTTGGTTGAATAACGAGAATCGATTTTAAAATGCCCCTAAAACATTACATAAAAGCCAGGCAGGTTTTGAATAATTATTCTTCTTTGGATTAGGTGTAAAATAAAAAATCGATCTTCTATATGCGGAAACCAAAGAATAAATCTTGAACAAGGAAGGTAACAACAACGTGAACGGTTCATTCCCGATTTTCTTTTTCTCCGGCACAGGCAACACGTGGTGGATCAGCCAGCAAATTACAGAAGCACTGCAAGAACAGGGTTTAGACGTAAAGGCCTATTCCATTGAGCAAACTACTCCGCAGCAAGCAGCCGCGTTGATAGAGCAGGCGGCGGGCGTGGGTTTGGGTTTTCCCATCTATGGTTCGGACGCCCCGCGGATTTTCACAGATTGGCTGAAAGAGCTGCCTATCCTGAAGGAAAAGAAGCCCACCTTGGGCTACGTTACACAAGGGCTGTGGTCCGGAACAGGCTGTAATTTCCTCGAAGAGGTTTACAGAGAAAAAGGCCTGGATCTGAAATGGTCGCAGGAGTTCAACATGCCCAACAATATTTGTTTGCCGAAATTCGCTTTAATGTTTCCGTACGTTTCGGAACCGGAGAAATGGGCGGGAACACTGGAAAAGCGCAAAAAGGATGTCCTGGAATTAGCCGCCAGGATTGCCGGAGAAATCCGTTACCGCCAGCATAACGACCTGATCAGCCGGGCTTCCGCCTGGATCCAGCGCGGGCCTTTCCGCCTGATGCACGACCCGGGACGCACCCTTTGGTCGGTGGATGAGAGCTGCCTGGGCGAAAAGTGCGGGCGCTGCACGCGCATTTGCCCGGTTGAGAATATCAGCATGGTGGAAGGCGGGGCACAGCACGGCGAGGCTTGCGTGTACTGCATGCGCTGTTTCAATTTCTGCCCGACGCATGCCATCCATTATTGGGGCGCGAGTAACGAGCGTTTGGAAAAGAAACCGGCATACCAGGGACCGGTCAAAGAGTTCCGGCCGGAGCTAATTTGTGAAAGAGAATCGGGAAAACAAGAAAACTGATCCGGAAATCATTTATCCATACGAAAACTCACAGATCTTTTTCTGTGAGTTTTTTGTTTAAAAACAGGTCACCTTTCGAGTAATTTCTCGACAATTTTCTTTATTCGACGCTCGCGTGTCTCCCGAGCTTTGGCCTCCGTCACCTGGCGCACGTATTCCTTCTGCATGGAAGGGGCGGATTTTTCGAAAGCTGCTATTACGTTTGCTTGCTTAAGGGCGGTTTCGAGGTCAGCGGGCAGTTCCACCGTGCGCGGTTCGATGTCGAGCGCCAAGGTCACATCCAGTGATTCGCCGCCCTGCACACCGGCGTTCTGGCGTTTCTCCGCGCTCAGGGAGACCATGTATTTTCCATCCATGACGGCTACGGCACTGCGGTAGGAGTAGTCTTTGAGCGTCACGCGCACCAACGGGCGTTTTCCGCCGCCCAACTGCTGCAGAACTTCCTCAGGCACCTGGATGCCAGTGGTATTCTTGCCGGTTTGCAGGATGGTGGTGTGGAAAGGTACCGGTTTTGGTTCATTGCTATTGGTCATTTTCATTTATCCTCTTTTCATTATCGTGGTAACTTAATTATCTTCTTTTCTATTCGGTAAATATATTAGAGAAACATTGGAGGAGGCGTAAAATAAATACGTGCTGTGATTATGCTCTTCACAGAGTAGATCAGGTGAACACCCCCCATTAAAAATGACCACCAATCCAGAAAGGATTGGTGGTCTTCTAACAAGGAGGTGGGTCTTTAAAAGGAGAGTATCAGGCCACTCTGTATTTTTCGACAAAATCCTGATTAAAGAAGTCTTTATCCTTGTGAACATCGAAGACTTTGCGGCCCTCCATGTAAGTGGCCACGGCCTGGTATGCCTCATCAATGACAACCAGGTCCGCGTCCTTACCCAAAGCGATGGAACCTTTACGGTCGCCGAAGCCATAGAATTTGGCGGCGTTCAGGGAGGCCATGGGGAGGATCTGTTCAAGGGGCATGCGCAGTTGGTTGGCCAGGACGGAGATACCGTGGAGCACCGATTTGGTGGAGCCCATCAGCCGGCCGGTATCGGTCTTGCAGAAACCCTGATCGTCCACAATGACCTTGAAATCCATAAAACGGTATTGGCCTTGCGGCGCGCCGGCCGCTTCGGAAGCATCAGAGATCATGAACCAGTGGTCGGCAGGTTTGAGGCGGAACATCAATTCAAGCATGACCGGCGCTATATGCATCCCGTCGCAGATCACCTCGTTATACACATTCGGATTCAGCAGGCAGGCGCCCAAACCGCCCATATTGCGGTGGTGAATGCCGCTCATCACGTTGGCTGTATGCGTTGAAACGCTCAGGCCATTTTCGAAAGCCAGCATGGCCTCTTCATAATTGCAGTTGCTGTGCGCGAAGGACATGACCACACCGCGTTCGCGTAGATAATCGATGGCCTGCTGGCTGCCTTCAACTTCGGGGGCAATGGCCATCAGTTTGAGATATCCGGCGCAGTCCCGGCAGATCTGCTTGATCAGGTCCATGTCGACAACGGGTGTTTCGGTTTTTACGCCGTTCTCGCCGACACGGTTCAGGTAAGGTCCTTCTGAATGGATGCCCAGAATACGGGCGCCGTTGGGCTGTTCCGCAGCAACTTTGGCAATGTGCGCGCACATTGCCGGCATAGGGGTGGGAAAGACACCGGTCAGCCCGGTGGCCGCGCAGCCTTTCAGGAAACCGCGCACGGCGGCTTTGGGGTCGGATTCCGCAGCGGCCATCAAACCATAACCGTGCGTGCCATGAATGTGAGTGTCGATGAGGCCGGGGATCACACGATAGCCGCTATAGTCTATGGAATCCGCAATGGATTCAGGAGATTCACGGAATTCACTAATACGCCCGTTCTCTATTACCAGGTAGCCGTCCCGGATGCCATCTTCAAAATAAATTTTGTCTGATCGAATTATCATGGGTTCACTTCTTTCTTTGTAAGTATTTTATCTTGCAGATATGGTGGTCAAATGAAAAAGTTGTATGCTAAATGGCGCCTTCACCGTAAAAACCGATCTTTAGCAAAAACAGGTACGCGATCAGGGTAGCGAATACAACGCCTGCGCATATCAAGAATATGCTGGCAAAACCGTTATAATCCGCAAATATGCCCAGCGAGATAGCCCCGAGCGCCATACCCAGGTCCATGGCCATGAACACGGTTGAATTGGCCAGACCGCGGTTCTCTTTTTCCGCAGCCAGAATGGCCAGGGTATTAACCTCTGGCACCATAACACCGATGCCCAATCCGTAGCATATTCCCGCTATTATCAACATCATTAAATTCGCCACTGAAAAGATCAGCAAGAGACTGACAATGACCAGAATGAATCCTGGAACCAGCACCACGGCTGAACCGAAACGATTGTGGATTTTTCCGACAGTGAGCCGAGCGGCCGCGACGGATAGAGCCGAGGCGGTGAAAAACATACCCGGTCTATTAATGCCGCGCTGGACGGCAAACGCCAGCAGGAAGGTGCCGACACCGCTGGCGGCAAAAACAACGAATACCATGATCAGTGAAGGTTTCCAGGCGTCCTTGTCGATAATCCGAAGTTTTGGACCAGATTGTTTTTGGATCGGTTCATTATGGTTGGCTGCCTTATCATCGTTTTTAGCGGCAGCACCCAACAAGCGTTTGTCGATGGCTTTCAATGGAAAACAGGTCAACAGGTTAAAAACAGTCACCGCGAATACCAGTTTTAATGAGAAGGCGTAACCGTACGCGCTGCTGAGCATCAGCGCAAAAGCGAGCGCGAATGCCTGCGCAATGGTTTGGGTCAAGCCCAGGTAACCGATGCCTTCCGACAGTTTTTGCTCGGGAATGATGTCAGTAGCCATCGTCATGAGGGCCGTGCCGTTAAAGGCGAATCCAAAACCCTGCACAGCGCGGATTGCGAGCAGCAGGCTGATGGGTATGGCGAATAGATAAAATCCGGTTGCCAGACAGTAGGCTAACGACCCGATCATCATGACCAGGTATCTTCCGCGCGTATCCACCATGTTGCCGGAAGCTGGGCGGGAAAGGATGGCCATCAGCATAAATACCGAGGTCGTCAGACCGGCGAGAGCGGGCGAATAACCCTGTTCCAGAATGTAAAGCGGCAGGAGCGCCGCCTGCATGTAAGAACAAATGCGGATCATTAAATCGGCGACGACAATATTGGTAAATTCAGCTGTAAAGATCTTGTCCTTATTTGCGCTGGCTTGTACCTCTAATGGTTGTTCAAATTGCATCCTTGAATTCTCAATTCTATAAATAGGGTCGTGAAAAATATGGGTGTAAGGGTCAAATTTCGGTAAAAACAATGGCGGAAGCAGGATGTTCTGATTCCACCATTGTTTCCTACGCTAACCCTGGTAGAAAGCGCAAGCCTATTTACCGGTGATACCGGTTGGCTGCTTATTTCCCGGTCACCTTACCCTACTAATTAAAACTATCGTAATTGACCAGTTCAACGTGGTTGCTTTCAATGAAGTCCTTGAGTCTGGGTGAGCAGGCCATTTGCAGGTCCTTGACCCGGATCAAGGTATAGGTTGAGCACTGGAAAAGGTCTTCATCCACAAAACCGGCATGGCAGCCCAATAACGAGTATTCGTGATCGAATACTTCAGAAATGACGTTCATGACATTGCCTTCGACATCGGTTTGGATCTGCTGCTCCACGGGGAAGGGTTTCGGATTCCAATTGTTGGTGATGAAATGAAAAGCATGTTGCTTGAAAAAGTTAATGGAGTAGGGCAGCTCGTATTTCTCTGCCATCATTTCCAAAGCTTTGGCGGTGTTGGCCGTCATTAAGGAATGGGGATGGATATATTTGGGTTTTTCCCCAACCAGCTCGATATACCGGAGAACCTGGTTTTCCACTTCGATCAAAGTCTCATCCAGAGGATAAGGATCTTCTCCCATATCCTCAATCAGGGAACCGGATAGATCGGTATGGGGTTTTGAGTTTGTCTTAGCGCGAATTTCCCCGGAAGTATAGAATTCACCGGAGGGCTTTACCAGGTTGGGAATCTGGTCGATGGGGGAAACAGGTTTACCGGCCACCAGGTTAATATCAATGCCGAAACTACATTGGGGATAATGCTTGATCTGTTCGGCGGCAAACTTTGAACTGGGCATATTGACAAACAAACCCGTGTTGCGGATCAACCCCTCTCGAATACCTTTGAGTATTCCACAAGTCACCGCTTCGGTGATGCCATAATCGTCTGATTGAAATAGTAGTTTCATTGGTTTATCCTTCCAGGTATTTTATTAACCCCTCACGGAGTATCTCTAACCTTGGTATATCGACTTTGAAATCATTTTTTGATCTTGTATTACGGACCAGGAATTTACGATTCTCGACTTCACCAACACACAGATGGAGCATATTGGGAAAGATCTGTAGATTTGTATCTTTCATCCTGTCTTTATCTTCAAATTGATGGTCGATGAACTTGATTTGAGGGAGTGCGGCGATCAATTTTTGAGCTTCCGTACTTGAGGCGGGTTCATGTGCGCAGACGGTTTCTTTGCCGTTTGCGAGACAATCCAGAAAAATCAATTTTTGATCCTTGACCCGTTGACTTTCCGCTAACAATTTTAAACCGGCGTTGTTGCCGGTATTTTTATCCAATAGAACGTAAGCTACTTTCTTCGACTGCCGCGTGTGCTGAGCCAGGGAGAATAATAACGCCAGGCTGGCGGAATTGCGGTTGAAATTGATCGGATTGGCTATACCGATGATGAGCTTGTAGGAAAAAATAAGCAGGGCACTCAATACAGCGATACTGATAATTTTTTGCCACATAGCCAGAACGGAAAATTGAGCGGCGACGAAATAAATCAGGGCGCACACACCGATATAAAAAATGGTTTGTAAGAAAATCTCCCGATTTTCCTGGCGCGCGTTTTCCGACCAGTTAAATGGATAATATCGATAAGGCAGCAGGGATTTGGCGGGTGTGTCGTAGGGACATAGAACAACGTATTGCGCCTTTGCCAGGTTGCCAATAATTATGTTCGTGATTTGTGATAATCTGTTTCGGGATTTTTGAAATTCGAACAAAAAGCCCAGCTCTTTAAAAAGAGGCTCGGCTTGTGAATAGAAAATTCTTTTTTGCGTTCTGGTGTAGCGTTTAGCCAACGTTACACCGAATAGCATCATTAGTTCTTTCATGGTTTTAGGTAAAAAGGTTATGGATGATTTCATCCATAACCTTTTCTTTTATATTATCCGATTCTAGAAGATGCCGATCAGCGCACCCAACAACCCTAAGGCCAGGATGCCGACGATCAAAGCAGTAGGCCGGACGCCTTTTTTAATCAATCTAACAAGCACGAATACCAGCACGATGCCCAGGAGTCCGGGGAAAATGGAATTCAATACATCCTGAACAACCAACTGAGCGCCGTTGATATCGACTGTCCAATTCAAGGGAACGTTGACCATTGTAGCAGTCAACGCGCCGGTCATGGTTAAGCCCAGAATGGCGGTGGCTTTCGTCAGCGCTTTCATCAACCCGGAACTGAAGATCTGGTCGATGAAGGAGGTGCCGTAGGTGAAACCCCAATTCAGGAAATAATATTTGGCAATGGACTGGGGGATGCCGTACAGCAGAATGAATAGAAGCGCGCCCAGGATACTGCCCTGAGAGGCAAAGCCGATGCCGATACCGGCAGCGATGATGCGCAAACCGTTGAAGAACAGTGAGTCGAACATGCCAGCGGTCGGGCCCATGAGGCTGACCTTGAGGCTGTTGATGATCTCAGAGTCGAAACCGGGGTTTTCTTTATTCTGTTTCTCCAGCGCGTAAGCGAGGCCAGCGATGAAAGCGAAAGGAACTGCATGAGTGTTGAAAAAGTTCTGATGGCGCAGGTAAGCTTCCTTTTTGCCTTCGGGATCATCTTTATAGATCTCTTCAATAGCGGGAGCCATTGTGGCTGTGAAGCCATTGGCTTCCATCTTGACCATGTTGAAAGCCAGGAAGGTCAGATGGGAACGTAAAAACATGGATTTGAGAATCTTCTTCTCTTTAATATCAACCATATTTGCGCTCATGCGAAAAATCCTTTCTCATCAGATGACTTGGAACCTGCTCCTAATTTTTCCTGGATTGAATTTTTCACTTCAATCACGTCCTTATCCTGCAGGAAGATGGTAACAGCGATGACAATACCGATGATGGCGATCGGGAGCGTGGAAAGGTTCAAGAATTTAACCATGACGTAACCCAGGAAGAAGAAGACGCCAACTGAACCGGACCAGATCATGGAAGTCAGGATGGCAACACCGATGCCAATCATCATGCCAGATGCCGCACCCAGACCAGTCATCACCCAAGCGGGCAGGGCACCCAAGAGCGCGTCCAATCCGCCGGTACCGTAGGCAACAGCGAAGAACATCACGACCGCGCTCACCGACTGCATCAAAAATGACACAAAGAAGGATTGGCCGATAAATTGCTTCATTTTGCCGCTGACAGCCAGTTTCTCCCAATAAGGAGCCAATGAAGACCAGAAGGTCATCATGAGACCACTAATGGATTGCATGACCGTTCCGATGGGAATGGCGAGGGCCAAACCGGCTTCGGTGTTCTGACCGGAAAGAATGGTGAAAGCGACTGTAATAAACGTCGCTGAAGTCCAGTCGGAGGGGATGGAACCACCGATAGCGGAAATACCCATGAAGATGGATTCCAGTGAGGCACCCAAGATGATGCCGGTTTTAAAATCACCCAATATCAAGCCGGCAATGGGGCCGACAACGATTGGGCGAGAGATGCATTGCCAACTAAGGACAAACGTATCAAGTATTACGACGATTAGGTAGGCAATACAAATTCTTAATGCTTCGCTAGCCATAAAAAACCTCCTAAAAAGATTAAATGATTTTATTGATTGATTCCGGATTATCTTCCGGCGTTGTTTGATAAACACATTCGACGCCGGTTTCCAGAATTTGTTTTAATACGGAAGCTTCACTATCGTACAAATACAAATTATTGCGGTATGTTTTGCGAGGGTCCATGCCAATTCTGGATGCAACACGGCCGTAATTGCCGATATTGACTTTCTTAATACCTTCAACGCGCTGCAGTATTTCCAGAACATCCTTAGGTGTCTTGACCAGCACTAAAATGCTCAGGCTTTCTCCTCGGGGGTCATTCAGCATATCGATGCCTTCATCCATACTTGTGATAGCTACTTTTAGGGTTTGGGGCGCGGCCATTAATAGCGATTTTTTTATCAGGTCGTTTTTTGCTGCCTCATCATTTAAAACCAAAATTCGATTCACGCCTAAATTCCTGGACCATTTAATCGCGATTTGTCCATGGATCAACCGTTCATCGAGTCGTAATAACTTTACCATTCTTAACTACCTCCAAAAAAATCGTCTTCTTCCACGCTTTTTGTTGATATTTCAACAATTCGTAATGCTTCTCGACTGTCTTTTACGATGGCTTCCAACTGCTCCCGGCCAAGCGGCTCTGTTTTCAATGCGATTTCCAGCACTAAAGCCAGGTTGACGCCAGCGATCAGGAAGGTATTTAGCCTGGATAGATGCATACACATATTTTGGTTAACGCTGCCACCATAAAGATCCGACAACATAATGACTTGTTCTATTTCAGGAATCGATTGGAAATATGTTTCCAGTTTTTCTTCGAGGTTATCCTGATCGAGGTACGCATCAATTACTGTTACATTGTCCGATTTGCCAAGCAGAATGTTGAGCGAACTTTTTATCCCACTGGCAAAAGTACCGTGAGAAGCTACTAATATCTTCAAAAAACCACCTCCAATAACAAAAAATTTCTATGTTGTATGGAATATTTTCGTATAAAAATCACCTCCGGATTGAAGCATAATGAACAAGCGCTCATACACTAGTAGAGGCATTTTATCATATATTTAGATGGAATTTACAAAGTGAAAATATCAAAAGGTGAACTGATCGTCTGCTTATTAAAATAGAGACGTAAATTTGGTGTCATGGTGAATATTCAAAAAAAATTCTGGACGATTTATTTTCCACCGGACCCTTTCATAAACACTTCAATTACCTGTTAAATCCATTCAATAATTTCTTGGAATGCGGATTTAAGGTCGGTTACAATTAATTGCTGTGATATAAAACGATTTTTGATAAAGGATGAGTTCAATGCAATATCGTAAATTTGGAAAATTAGATTGGAAACCTTCTGCGCTGGGTTTTGGCTTTATGCGTTTGCCCACGATTGATGGCGATGCAGGCCATATCGATCAGGAAAAAGCCACGGAAATGCTGCGAACTGCGATTGACGCCGGCTTGAATTATGTCGATACGGCTTATGTATATCACAACCAAACCAGCGAGACCGCACTGGGCATCGCCCTGCAGGATGGGTACCGCGATAAGGTTCGCATTGCGACCAAGCTGCCGATTTGGCTGGTGAAAGACAGTAGCGACTTCGACCGCATGCTGAACGAGGAACTGGAACGGCTGCAGACAGACCACGTTGATTTTTACCTGATGCACTCACTCAATGCGAGTACCTGGGAAAAGGTCAAGAAGCTGGGCCTGCTGGAAAAAGCTGAAGCGGCGGTCAAAGATGGGCGCATCCGTCATATCGGCTTCTCATTCCACGATAAATATGAGGTTTTCAAGCAGATCGTGGATGGCTACGATAAATGGACCTTCTGCCAGATTCAGTACAACTATATGGATATCAACCATCAGGCTGGTACCGCCGGGCTGCGTTATGCGGCGGAAAAAGGTCTGGCCGTGGTGATCATGGAGCCGCTACGCGGCGGCAGACTGGCAGCCGACCTGCCAGCAGCCAAACCGATCTGGGCGCAAGCGAAAAACCAACGTACACCGGCCGATTGGGCGCTGCAATGGCTGTGGAGCCAACCCGAAGTCTCCCTGGTGTTGAGCGGGATGAGTACGCTGGAGCAGGTCGAGCAGAATCTTGAATCGGCCAATGCATCGCGCGTAGGGTTGCTCGATCAAGAGGAGTTAGATCTGATCGGTAAGGTGCGTGAAACTTTATCCAGCCTCAGCCCGATCGGCTGCACCGCTTGCGAATACTGCCTGCCTTGCCCGAATGGCGTAAATATCCCATACTTATTCCACCTATATAATCGTATTGCTGTTTTTGACGATCTGGAAGGAACAATCATCACTTATAAAACTTTTGTGAATGAAGATGAACGCGCGGAAAACTGCATCCAATGCGGAGAATGCTTGAGCAAGTGCCCGCAACAACTCCCGATCAGTGATTGGATGCCGGTGATCGATGATGTATTAATGAATGGGAAACCTTACCAAAAGACTATCTAGTATATAAAATCAAATTAAAAAGAAATGACGGCTCCTGAAAAAGAGCCGTCTTGCTTTAATGCTGATTGACTTCTGAGCTTGCCAAAGGGTCAATTCTATTTATTAACCACAGATGGACACAGATAAACACAGAGAAACTTTTTAATAGTTAATGCACACAGATGGCGCTTCTTGGACATTCGGTTGCCTTTTTTTCCGGCTTTTTTCTTGACCACGGATGTCACGAGAACCAGGTTTTTTTAGGACGCAGAGCGGTGAGCGCGTTCAGCCAGGATGGCGTAGGCGCTTTCGGGGTCATCAATTTCCAGCAAGATTTGCTCGGTCTGGCAGTCGATGCGGTCCACGAGGGTTTTGTAGGTATAAGGGATGGCATGGTGGTCCAGAATGCCGCAGGCCAGGCGGCTCATTACATCACCATGCACACCGGCAGCACCCAGGCGGATCATCAGCAGGGCCGCGGCTTTGCCGATGACTTTATCGTGGAATTCAAGCGCGGCGGTATCCTGAGGATGGTCGTGCAAGTACTCCTCAAAATCAAAAAGGGGCATGAGCCAGCGCTTTTCGCTCTGAAAGATAATGCGGCCATTCTGAAGGATACGAAGGGTTGTTTTTTCCATGGATCAGGGTTGTATTTTATCGTGAAAATGGATTATCAAAGCAAGGTGTTCTTGCTCAAAAAATAAGCGCCAGGTTTGTATGCAACCTGGCGCAACATATTTAATTTTGAAAGCCGATTGGGGCTATCGCCGGTCTATCTCTCAGCAGCGCGGCTGCGCTGATTCGATGAACGCTGGAAACCGGTGCTGGAATTGCGCCGGCGCGGTTGAGCGGAACGGTTCTGCGATTGAGCAGGACGATCCTGCCGCTCCGAATTTTCCCGGGGGCGGCTGGCGTAATCAAAACCTTCCAGGCGCTCACGCTCGATTTTGTGGCCCAGCACCTTCTCAATGTCGCGGATCATGCTCTCATCCTCTGATGTGCAGAAGGTGAAAGCTTTGCCGGTGGCTTCAGCACGCCCGGTGCGGCCGATGCGGTGAATGTAGGCATCCACGGTATCCGGCATATCAAAGTTGATGACATGCGAGATCTCGGACACATCAATACCGCGCGCAGCGATATCGGTAGCCACGAGAATATCAAATTTACCATTACGGAAGCCATCCAAAGAAGCCTGGCGTTGGTTTTGGGACATATTGCCCTGCAAAGCTGTGGTGCGGAAGCCCTGTTTATCCAATTTACCGGCCAATGTGCGGGCACGGTGCTTGGTGCGGGTGAAGATCAAAACGCGATCCGTTTTCAGCTCATGCAGCAGGGTTGTAACCAGGGTTGTCTTTAACGTCTGTGGGATGGGATAAAGCGCATGGGACACTGTTTTGGTTGGGGCAATGATGCCGATTTGGACGGTGACCGGATCGTGGAGAATATTATTAGCCAACGATCGAATTTCATCCTGCATGGTAGCGGCGAAGAAAAGTGTCTGTCGTCTTTCCGGTACGCGCTTTAGAATGCGGCGGATATCCGGGAGAAAGCCCATGTCGCACATGTGATCGGCTTCATCCAGCACCAATATTTCAACGTGGGACAGGTCGATCAGTTTGTCATTCAGCAGATCCAATAACCGGCCGGGGCAGGCTACGACAATATCCGTACCGCGCCGTAAGGCATTTAACTGGGCACCTTTGCCAACACCACCATAGATGGTCGTGCTGCGCAAACGGGTGTTTTTTCCCAAATCCTTGGCTGTCTGGTGAATTTGCTCAGCCAGTTCCCGGGTAGGGACAATGATGAGCGCACGAATATAACGCGAGGGTTCGGCACTAAGCAGCTGCAAAATTGGCAGCATGAAAGCAGCGGTTTTTCCCGTTCCAGTTTGAGCCAAACCAAGAATGTCGTGCTGTTTAAGCACAACCGGAATGGCCTGCTGCTGGATGGGGGTGGGGGTTGTATAACCCGCGGAATTAATCCCCGAGAGGATGCGCGGATCAAAAGAAAATTGTTCGAATTGCATTTAAAAAAATACTCCTTGACTCTGTAGAGCCAAGGCAGACACTTGACCCGATAGATTGTTGCGAAATGTTTCGCGGTTAATTTCTCGGCCGATACTTAACCGACCAAGTAGATATCATTATACCCATTTTTTGCGTTTGCGTTCTCACTCAGCCCCATTTGAAAGCTGTTCTAATAAACATCAAATACTTATCACTTCTTTACTCAGACCCGGGTTGTGCGTGTGGTTTATTCAGTAAAGCACCAGCTTCCAGGCTGTTAACCGGTTTCGCGAAAAGAAAACCCTGTACAAAATCACATTGCATCGTTTGCAGCGAGGATAGCTGCTCGTTGGTTTCAACACCTTCGGCAATGACTTTCATGCCGAGGTTATGAGCCAGCGAGAACATGGTTTGAACAATTTCCGTATTGTTCGCGCTGGTTCCCAGGCGGCTGATGAAACTGCGATCTATCTTGAGGGTATCGATCGGCAGGGTGTGCAGATAACTGAGCGAGGAATAACCTGTACCAAAATCATCGATTTGAACCTGAATACCCAAATCGCGTAAACCCGCGAGCATGGTTTTTGCCGATCCGGATTCATCGATAATCAGTGATTCAGTCAATTCCAATTTTAGGTGACGACCGTCCAATTCATTTTTCTTGAGGATTTTGGAAATATTCCAAACCAGATCAGGTTGGGCACATTGCCTGGGCGACAGGTTTACATTAATCGATAAAGGCGGACTGGCAGGGAATTGCGCCTGCCAAGTGTGAATCTGGCGGCATGCCTCGTCCAGGACCCAGTAACCGATCGGAACAATCAAACCGGTTTCTTCAGCAACTGAAATGAATTCGGCAGGCATGATAAGTCCTTTTGTGGGGTGCTGCCAACGAACCAAAGCTTCAAAACCGATAATACGCTGTGTTTTCATTTCGAGGATTGGCTGGTAATGAACGATGAATTCTTGAAAATTCAACGCTTTTCGCAGATCCGTTTCCAGTTCCAAGCGGGTCATCACATGGTCCAACATGGATGAGTCAAAGATTTCATAGCGGCCCAAGCCTTTCCCTTTTGACCGGTACATGGCGATATCGGCATCGCGTACGATATCATCCGGCTGGTGGTATGAAGGATTTCCGATCACAATACCCGTGCTGACGAAAATGATGGCTTTATATCCATCCAGATCAAAAGGGATAGACATTTCATTCTGGATACGTTCGGCGATGCGGATGGCATCGCTGGTATCCAGTATATCTTCAAGCAGAATAACAAATTCGTCACCACCAAAACGGGCAACCGTATCTTCCCCGCGTAAACAGGTGCTCAGGCGACGGGCGCTTTCAATTAACAAGCGGTCACCAATTTTGTGTCCCAAGCTGTCATTTACGACCTTGAAACGGTCCAAATCAAGGAAGAGCACTGCGTATTTGAAATCTTCATGTCTCTTAGCACGTTCCAAGGTTTGTGAAAGGCGGTCCATGAATAGAATACGATTGGGTAAATTGGTCAGTGAATCATGCAATGCCGTATGGGTTAACTGTTTTTCCGCTTTTTTGCGTTCGGAAAGCTCTACTTTTAATTGTTCATTTATTCGGGAAAGTTCCAACGTGCGATCTTTTTCCATCAGGTTACGATGCCGGGTAAAGATTAGGATTGTCAAGGAAATAACGGTGTTGAATATAAGCGGTAATGTCATATTGGCGTATGTAACACTTGTTACAAACAGAGGAATGAGGAGCAGGGTCAGGATGTTGATGATGATGAAGATCAATGTGTAACGCAAGGTGGTGATGGTGCTGCTGAGCAGGATGGTGAGCGTATTCCATATCAGCAGGATGAGCAGCGCATGCGCACTGTGATCGCGGCTCAAAGTAATGTTCAGGATAGGGATGATGGAAAGGATCAGCAAAGCCAATAAGGCAGCCAGGTTATAATGCCGCGTTCGGCTCACAAAATACGCGGCAACCATGCCGACCTGCGCACCGGCAAGAACGTACCCAACCACCTTATTTGAACTAAAGAAACCCATGAATACCACACCGCTGGTCATCGCGATCGCGATGACCAACAACATGGTGGAGATCAGTTTGACCTGACGGCGTTCGCTGGGTACGGTTATACCGGCCGCTGGTGTGACCGGTTTCAACCAAAATTCGGACAATACACGACTGATATGGGTATAAGCCGTATGGATATGTGCGAACAGATTCTTTATCATCCAGTCTCTCAATTCTATTTAGGTTATAGTGGCGATGCGTATGGTGTTGTATTCGCTAACTATATACAATTTTCATTATACGCATAATAAATGCGAATATCGGTATTGGAATATTATATAAATTTCCGGTTTCTGAATATCATAGGCCAATCAACGCCAGTCCCAAGCAAAATAACCGGCATCAAATGTATCGGGCTGTAATGCAAAATGAAAAGTAATTACACCGCCGATAGAATGGCCAAAATTATATTGATTATTCTTCCCGAATTGATGTCTCACTGACCTGAAGTGCCTGCTTGACACCTTCTATTAAAGTAGTGGTATCCATAGCGACGTTGACGAAAAGGAAACCCTGCTGGATGCGCTGGCGGGCGATTTCGGCGGAGGGGCAGTAGATACCAACCGGCACGTTGTGCTTGCGGCCGGCGGCCAGGATGGCTTCCATTGCTTCGTCTAAAATGGCTGAAGGCTGGCCTGCAAAAAAATCAATACCGAGTGAGAGCGACAGGTCCAGGGGGCCGACCAGCACCATATCCAAACCCGGTGTGCTGAAGATGTCGTCCAGGTTGTCTAAAGCTGCTTTATTTTCGACCTGAATGGCGGCCATGACCTGATCATTAGAAATGCGGGCATTCTCGGCGGGCGTCTGGCCCCAGGTGAGGCCGGCATAGGATGAACCAAAAGAGCGCGAGCCGATAGGCGGTAGTTTAGCCCAGGAAACCACGCGGGCAGCTTCCTCACGGGTATTGATCATGGGGGCGATGATACCGGCCGCGCCGGCATCCAGGGCGGATTTGATATTTTCAGAGCTGGCTTGCGACAGGCGTACGACAGCCTGTGGGCCGCCGGAACTGGTGACCGCGGCGACCATGTTGACCATGTTTTCCAACGATGTGGGCGAATGTTCCATATCGATAATCATGAAATCGAGGGGCAGGCGTGCCAGTAAACGCACACTATGGACGCTGGGGATGCCGAGCCACACGCCGCGCGCGGGCTGGTTGTTTCTCATCTTGGCGAGGATCTTATTGTTTGTCATGAGAATAAATTATACTTTACGTACGAAATAGAGGGAAAAACATCCAAATTTCACCATCCCCAAACTTTTTACATAAATTTAACAATTTGTATATAGTCATAAAAAAAATGGAGTGTTAGGATAAGAAAAATCATAGTCGGGTCATAAATTTGTGGGAAATCGTACAGTAAATACCAATTTCGCTATTAGTACCAAAGCCGAAACATCGAATTGGCTGTGGTGGTTAATCCTTTGTTTTGATTTCCTGGTTGGGGGAGGTTTAGCCGGAGTATTCAGCCTGCCTTATGGACAGGCGCACGCGGTTATGCGTTGGCTGAGCCCCAAACACCGCATGGCCAGCCTTACTGAAACGGCCTTTCATAATTTGCAGCCCTGGGCTTGGGCAATGGGCGGTGTTCTGTTGGCGTTGGGCTTGTATCAATTAGTGCGTTCGCGGCAAACAAAACAGTGGGCGGCAAGTTTTTCCGCGTGGGTAAAGAAGCATTTCAGGCAGCTACCGGGGGAGTTCGCGCAACTTTGGGATGACGCGCGCCCCAAGAGGGAATATTGGCCGTACACGGCAGCAGTGCTGGTGTTGATGGGCGCGGCGGTGCTGGTGCGTTGGCTATTCCTCAGCTACCCAATGCGCTACGATGAAGCTTATACCGTAACGACCTTTGCTTCGCGGCCCTGGCGCAACCTGATCTCCGATTACAGCCTGCCCAATAACCATATTTTCCATACCGTTCTGGTCAAGCTATCCATGGACTTGTTTGGCAGCGCACCCTGGGCGGTAAGACTGCCGGCTTTCATTAGCGGTATTCTCTGTGTGCCGGCAGGGTATATGCTGGCGCGGCAGTTGTATGGACGTCAACCGGCCGTGTTGAGCGCCGGCTTGATTGCCATGCTGCCGATGCTGATAGAAACCAGTACCAACGCACGCGGGTACAGTCAATACACCTTTCTAAGCCTGCTCTTATTCAGCCTGGCGGTTTATTTGGTTAAGCATGCCAACCTGGCCGGGTGGCTGCTGTTCACTCTGATCGGCATCCTGGGTTTTTACACTGCGCCGTTCATGCTATATCCCTTTGGCGCAGCCTGCTTTTGGATCCTGGTCAGCGGGTGGTTGGCGCGCAAGGATACTGTATATGGTTCGTTTGGCAGATTATTGAAGTATCTGATCGCCTCCGGCGTGCTGGTGATCATCGGAACCCTTATTTTATATTCCCCGGTGATATTAATCGGTACAGGGCTGCAATCGTTGATTGGGAATCCCTTCGTTGGAAAAATGAGCTGGACTGATTTCTGGCCAATTTTAATAGATGAAATGGAAAGCACCTGGATGAAGTGGCATTTCGACCTGCCGCTGGTAGTGCGCCTCGTGCTGGCGGGTGGGTTTGTGCTTTCACTGGTTTTTCACAAGGTAATCAGCAAGGTGAAAGTCCCTCTACAGGTCACCAGTGCCATTTGGCTGGCGGCTGTTGTGATCCCGATGCGGCGCAACCCTTATGATCGTTTGTGGGTATTTATGCTGCCGTTGTGGTTGATTTGGGCTAGTGCCGGGTTGTTGGCACTGCTAAACGGATTGAAAGAAAAGCCGCGGTTCCTCTGGCAGAACGCGGCAACCATCGGAATTCTCGTAATCGGCGCGGTATGGTCCTACCAACGCGTGCATGTATATTTCCCTGGCTGGCAAGCGGATCCCGGAAAGATCGAGCAGGCAGCCGAATTCCTCAGCCAGAACCTGGAACCAGGCGACGCAGTGGCAGTGGTGTTTCCATCCGACGCGCAGTATTGGTATTACCTTGAACGGATGGGGGTGGGGGATGAATATATGCACCGCATCGAGCAGGAGAGCCACCCGCGGGTGTTTGCAGTAGTTAGCAATGATGGCGCGGCCACTGCGACTGAAGCTCTGTTAGCACACCAGTTATCGCCGGAGGAATATCAAGTCGACCAGGCTGAATTGGTCTATAGAGTCAATGATCAGCTAATCTTTCTGTGTATTCATCGGTAAGAATATTTCATCTGACCTGATTTATCAGTAACCAACCTGAAAAATTATGTATATATAATTAATAGGGAAAGGTGAATTCTACTTAGAATAATGAAAGTAAAAACCTCCCTTGTGAACGGTTTAATAAATATTCTTTCTTATATCATCGTGATTATCCTGATGTTGGGTGGAGAATTACTTCTTATTCGTTATCAAGAAAAACAGAACCTTGAAGCATTGAAATATAGTGAAACAAACACAATCGTGAGAGCCGGCACCGGTTTATCGGAGGGGGTGACGCAGGGATTGCTTGTAATTGAATTTCTCAGCAACGATGCTCGTGTGATTTCTTATATTGATGATCCATCTAATATCAACAGGCTGGCGGTAAAACAATTATTCGGCAACTTATCCAATGTGACAGCACTATATGATCAGATCCGCATTTTGGACATGACCGGAATGGAACTTATCCGGGTAGATTATGAAGATGAATACGCATCTCCACTCGTGGTTCCCGACCAGGATTTACAGGATAAGAGCAACCGCAGTTATTTCCCGATCTGTAGAGATTTACCCGAAGGGGGGATTTATATTTCCCGGTTGGATTTGAACGTCGAAAAAGATCAGGTTGAAGTACCTTATAAACCAGTGGTGCGCATCTGTACACCGCTTACTGATTCCAAAGGAGAAAAGCAAGGGTTTTTAATCGTGAATTTCAATGCTACTCAGATGCTGGAACAATTCTCTGCTTCAAGTAATCACCTGATGTTGGTTAATGTCGATGGATATTGGCTGGTCAGCCCCGAGCCCCAGGACGAGTGGGCATTTGTGTTTGGAAGCGATGTCAGTTTTAAAAACCGATATCCTCAGGAATGGAGTTCCATTAATTCAGGTGAAGATGGTCAAATCATCGATCAAATGGGATTGTGGACCTTTTCAACCATTTACCCATTAGAGGATATATTGCTGCGAAATACACAAATTTGGCATGAATCCTACTTCAAAGAAATCGACGTTAATGAAATCCCGCAATATGCTTGGAAGATCATCTCATTTATTCCAGAGAAGGAATTAAAAGAAGCACAGAAGAAAAATGCATTACCTGTCATTATCGTTTCCATCTTCTTTTATCCCATCGCTCTGGTCGGTATTTGGGGAATCAATCAGCGGCGGAAAATCAAGAATCAGGAGACCGAACGAATCCGCTACCTGGCGACGCACGACGGCATGACAGGTTTATTCAATAAAGCCTTTCTTGAAGCAGAGTTAAAACGGATCAATTTCGGCCGCGCATACCCTGTCAGTATTGTCATCATTGACGCAAATAATCTTAAGAAGATAAATGATACCTATGGCCACCAGGAAGGCGACAAAATAATCTGCAATATCAGCGACTTGATCAACCAAACTTTCCGCAAAGACGACATACTGGCGAGGTTGGGCGGTGATGAATTCGCATTGGTGTTATTAGCGACTGATTCCAATGACTGCCAGGAGATCATCAATCGTTTCCGTGTGAATATTGAGAAATTTAATGCGACGAGCGAGTCACACCCGGTAGACATTGCGATTGGCTTTACGACGACGCAAGACAAAGAAGACTTAAACGTTGTGATGAAACGAGCGGATATGGCAATGTACGAAGAAAAGAAAAGGCTGAAGGAGGAGCGCAAAGAAAATCCCCTCCGATCAAACTAATCTCAATAACCGGTAAAACCGTCTTATTTCCGTTTTGGCAAAAAGCCCTCGATGAAAGAATCCTCTTTCATTTCCCGTGAAACCTGTCTGGAGGTGAACCCTTTGCGTAACGAAAAAGGGGAATACCCGTAGAGCGTATCACACCAATCGATTAATTTAACCCCCAGCCAGGTAATCAATAGCCCTTCGAAAACAAATATCCCTATCAAAAGCGTGCCATGGAAAAATCCACCATGACGGAAGGCGTTGAAAAGGGAAAGCAGAAAGCCGACCAATCCAATCGCATCATAGACCAATACCGGAGAGTACGAAAACTCCAGAGTATCCTGAATGACCGCAACCAACAATGTAAAAGCCAAGCCGGCACTGAACAGGATCAGAGACAGAAATATCCCCAGATCAGGCGATAAGCTGATATTTCCGAGAGTCATGGTGTTTACTAAGTTGGGGAAATATTTTATTAACAATAATCCGGTTGTGAGGAAGAGCCCGATCAAAAAGACCAGGAAAAGCGTGAATAATATAAGCTGGTATCGTTCATCGTGAGAAAGACCCTGGAGTTTCTGACTCATAAATCACCTCTTAGCGAAAAATCTTGAAATCACGAATTGAGATTCGTAAGAACTTCCGTTTATCAAAACCTGTTAATTGATATACGCGACAAAATGAAAAATGTTCCGTTGTGTCAACGATTACGACTCAACGGTTTTTGTATGGTTACAAATAAATTGAGGTGAGATAGAAAGCTTATATTTGCTCGATCACCCGAGCATAAAACGCACAGGCATCCACGATCTGATCCACGGGGCATTTTTCGTCACGCATGTGAGCCAGCTTGGAATCGCCTGGGCCAAAACCGATGCAGGGGATATCGCGGCCGACCAGCGCGACAGCGTTGGTGCCGAAATCCCAGAAGGTGAAGACCTGCGGCGCGCGGCCAAAGACCTGTTCGAAGGCATGCACGCAGCTTTGGGTCAGGTGATGATCAGCGGGGATCTTCCAGGCGGCGTGCAGCGGGTGGTAGGTGATGGGCTTGCCGGTCCAGGCGGTACGGTGGATGGTGTCGATCTCCCAGGTTGCGTTTTTATTGCCGATGATCTTTTCAACTTCGGCCTGCAGGGTGGTCTCATTCTCACCGATCACCAAACGGCGGTCAAGGTAGATCTCGCATTCATCCGGCACCGCATTGAGGGAAACAGCCTTGGAGGAAATGCGGGACAGCACCAACGTGCCTTTCCTGCCGTCCAGGACGGGCAGGTTTAAGTTGGTTTGCTCCACGCGCTGGATAATCTCGGCCATTTCGTACACGGCATTGACGCCTTTTTCTGGCGCGGAGCCGTGGGCGGAAACGCCGTGGGTTTGGATGACCACCTGGGCTTTGCCCTTATGGCCGATGGCAACGGTGTTGCCGGAGGGCTCGCAGATGACGGCAAAATCCGGGCGTAGGTTGAATTCGTCCAGTAAATTGCTGGTGGCTACTCCGTCGCAGTCCTCTTCAAAAACGGAGCAGGAAACGTAGATGGTCTTGCCGTCCAGCGCGCCGCGGCTTTGGGCGATGATGGGCGCGTAAACGGAGGCGGCCAGGGCGCCTTTCATATCCACCGAACCGCGGCCCCATAAAAAGCCGTCCGCGATCTCGCCGCTGAAAGGCGGGTAAGCCCATTCATGCGGGTCGTTGACCACGACCGTGTCGGTGTGGGACTCAAACATCAGGGAGACGGGGCCGCTGCCGATGCGGCCGAGCACGCTGCCGCAGGAATCGACGCGGACTTCGTCATAACCAAGCGCTTCCATTTTGGCGGCGATGGCGCGCGCTGCGGGTTCTTCTTGCCCGGAATAACTTTGAATGCGTACCAGGTCCTGCGCGAAAGCCAGCAGCTCGCCGGAAAAGTCTTTGTCCTTGATGATAAGTTCTGCCATGTTATTCACCTGAATTAAAGAATTTATATCTTGCCAGGTCAGAATTATAAGATACAAAAGGAATTTAAAAACGTGCTGACAAAAAAAGACAGTTATTAACCGTCTTATGGCATAATTTGATTAAATTAATAATTATAAGATTGGGGTGAATCATGGAATATTGCACCTTGGGACGGACCGGATGGAAGGTCTCGGAAATCAGTTTTGGATCGTGGGCGATCGGCGGTACCTGGGGGGAGGTGGACGACAGCGAATCACTGGCGGCGCTGCGGCGCGCGGTGGAGCTTGGCGTGAACTTCTTCGACACTGCCGACGTTTACGGCGATGGGCGCAGCGAACGGCTACTGGCGAGGTTGAAACGCGAATGCGGCGAGGAGATCCACATTGCCACCAAGGCCGGCCGGCGCCTGGATCACCAATACGCGGAAGGCTACAACCGCGCCAACCTGGAAGAATTCGTGGGACGCAGTCTGAAGAACCTGGAGACGGACTGCATCGACCTGCTACAACTGCACTGCCCGCCGACTGAAGTGTTCTACATGCCGGAAGTGTTCGGCATTCTGGACGACATGGTCCAACAGGGCAAGTTGCGCTATTACGGCGTGAGCGTGGAGAAGGTCGAGGAAGGGCTAAAGGCGCTGGAATATCCCAACGTTCAAACCATTCAGGTGATCTTCAATATTTTCCGGCAGCGACCGGCGGACCTGTTGTTCGAGCAGGCTAAAAAGCATCAGGTGGGCATCCTGGCGCGCGTACCATTATCTTCTGGTATGCTGACCGGAAAATTCAAGAAGGATTCCGCGTTCTCTAAGGACGACCACCGCGCTTTCAATCGCGAGGGAGCGGCCTTTGACCGCGGAGAAACTTTCTCCGGCGTCGATTACGAAACCGGCTTGCAGGCGGTGGAGGAATTGAAACAAATCTGCCCGAAGGATATGAGCATGGCGCAATTCGCGCTGCGCTGGATCCTGATGTTCGACGCGGTCAGCTGCGCCATCCCGGGCGCCAAACGGCCCAGCCAGGCGGAGGAGAACATTGCCGCGGCGAATATGCCGGCTTTGAGCAAGGAAACCATGCAGCAGACTCGGGCGATCTACGAGAAATATATCCGCCCGCTGGTGCACCAATACTGGTAGAAACAGGCGCCGGTATAACAAATTGCGCGTTTGCCCTTGACAAATGTCATAGTTATAGTAAATTATTATCTTTAATGTTTACGAACCGAAATTTGAATTCTGAATTGGCAAAATCTAAACACGAGCCCATCACCGCGACCTGGGTTGTCGGGATTGGGCGTATTTCGGTTAAACAGAATAGAGATAGATAAATAAGGAATAGATTTTCATATCTTTCTTCAATCCGAAAATAGAGCCTCCCGGTAACGGGGGGCTTTTTTATTGTCAGGAGACTGAAGAATTGGAAATCAGGAAAGGCACGACATGGTCGAAATACTGGATTCAACATTGAGAGAAGGGGAACAAACGCCATACGTCAATTTTATGATTGACGAGAAGGTTCACATCGCGCAGCTGCTGGACAGTGTGGGTGTGGAGATGATCGAGGCGGGCGACCCGAGCGTTTCACCCAACGTGGCCGCGGCGATCGAGCGTATCGCGGGGGAGGGCTTGCGAGCTGAAATCGTGGCGCACTCGATCGCGTCGCGGGCAGCTATTGACCGCGTCAAAGCCAGCGGCGCGGACCGGGCCGCAATCTTTTTCGCGACCTCAAAGATTCATCTGGAAGATAAGCTGCATAAAACCGAGAACGAAGCCTTCGACATCATTACCGAGAGCGTGGCCTATGCGCGCAGCCTGGGATTAAAGGTGCGTTTCACACCGGAAGACGCCTCGCGCACGGGTATGGAATTCCTGGTGCGGGTGTGCAACGCGGCCATCGAAGCCGGGGCCGACCGCATCAGCTTCGCGGATACCCTAGGGATCATGCAGCCGCATACCTTCTACGAACGGGTGCGCACACTGCGCGAACGCTTATTGCCCTGCAAGATCGACCTGCACTGCCACAATGACTACGGGCTGGCGTTGGCAAACGCCATGGAAGGCATTCGCGGAGGCGCGGACTGTATTCATACCACGGTCAACTGTTTAGGCGAGCGCACCGGTATTCCGGATCTGGTGGAAACCATTGTCGCTTTTAATAACCTGGAGGACGTGCAGAAATATAACCTGGAACCGTTGATGGAATTGTCGGCTTACGTGGAAAAGATTTCGGGCGTGTTTCTGGCGCCCAACAAGCCGGTAACCGGCGAGAACGCTTTTACGCATAAAAGCGGCATCCATACCAATGGCGTGTTGAAGAATCCGCGCACGTATGAGCCTTTTGACCCGGCCATGCTGGGACGGGAACGCAAGATTGTGATCGACAAATACACCGGCAAGAGTGCCGTGCAGGCACGCCTGGAGGAATTCGGCATCGAGGTGAGCGAAGCGGAATTGGAAGCGATTGTGGTGGGTATCAAAGAGGCCGGCGATCAGAACCGGCAGTTATTCGACACAGACATCATTGATATTGCCGAAAAAGTGACCGGGCGTATGCTGGACGTGATCCCGCACGATATCAGCGCGTTAATCATGCTGGAAGTGGAATCGCACGTATACACCTCGCTGGTGGTGCGGCGGCTGCGCAGCTTTGAGAGCGTCAGCAGCGTGTATGAGATTTCGGGTGATTACGATATCAGCGCTATTGTGCATGTAGAAGATGTGATGGCGCTGAATAACCTGATTGAAGAGATCCGCACTATGCGGGGTGTAAAGCGCAGCGACACGCGCATCGTGTTGAAGCGCTATAACGGCAGCAATAACGGCAACGCGATCAGAGCAGCGGCCGCGCTGAACGCAGGCATTTAGAGGAGAAATTATGGGTACGTTAGTTGAGGAGATTTTTTCACGTAAGTTGGGAAGGCCGGTGCGTGCCGGCGAGATCGTGATGGTTGATGTTGACTATATCATGAGCCATGACAACACCACGCCGTTAGCCATTAAAGCTTTCAGACAGATCGGTAAACCGATCCATGACAAAGAACGCATTGTGCTGTTTTTCGACCATGCCTATCCGGCGCCCAATATCGCGGCGGCGGAGAACCATCGTATGATATTGGACTTTGTGCGGGAGCAGGGGCTGCCGCACTTCCACCGCGAGGGCGTGTGCCACCAGGTCATGATCGAGGAAGGCTACGTACGGCCGGGCGCGATCATTATCGGCGGTGATTCGCATAGCAACACCTACGGGGCGCTGGGCGCCTTCGGCGCGGGTTTGGGCTCAACCGAGATCGGGGTGGCCTGGGTGACGGGTAAGTGCTGGTTCCGCATTCCGGAAAGCATCCGGGTTGAATTAAGAGGCGAGACCCAGCCGGGCGTGAGCGCCAAAGACGTCATGCTTCACATCGCGGGGCTGCTGGGCATGGACGGTGCCACTTACAAGTCGGTGGAGTTCGCCGGGGAGTACATCCGTGGTCTGTCGGTGGACGAGCGCATCATCTTCCCGAACATGTCCACGGAGGTTGGCGCCAAGTGCGGACTGATCGAAGCGGACGAAGTGACCACGGCTTATCTGGAAAACGAAGCCGGTTTACAGGGCCCGTTCGCGTGCCTAAAGCCGCTGGACGCGCAATATGAACGCGTTATCGAGGTGGACGTATCGCAGTTGGGGCCGGCAGTGGCCTGCCATCCGCGCGTGGAAAACGTCAAGCCAATCGAAGAGGTGGAAGGTCTGGAAATCCACGAAGTGTATATCGG